>CAWJSS010000004.1:0-197577 GCA_963845605.1 uncultured Acidimicrobiaceae bacterium | reverse complement strand
TTCCATGACACGGGGCCATATCAAACGCCCCGCTATCTCAGCAGGCTTGACGGAGGCTGGGCCTAAAGCACTTCATGTCCCTTCGTGGGGGGCCGATCACTTGCGTGACCGGAGCCCCAACGAGGACAGGCCAGTCTTCGTGTTGTTGGGCCAGAACGGCCCCCACGAGGGGGGCACACCGAGTCGTCTCGATAAGGTCGACGACGTCACTTGCGGATCGCAACCGGTTGTGCCGATCCGGAGACGGAGGGAATGAGATGGCAGCGGAGGGCGTGATAGCTGAGATCCATGGGTTCAGCGAGCCGGGCTCGACGCCGACGCCATGGGCGGAGGGACTCGAGCAGTTACGGGCGGCGGACACCTTCTGGCTATCCACTGTTCGCCCCGACGGCCGGCCGCACGTCACCCCGCTGATCGCGGTTTGGCACGCGGAGGCGCTCTGGTTCACCACCGGGCCTGAGGAGCGAAAGGCGAGGAACCTGGCCGAGAACCCGTCGTGCGTGCTGACGACAGGGCGCAGCGACCTCATCGAGGGAGCGTTTGACGTCGTGGTCGAGGGCCAGGCCGAACAGGTGACCGACGACGTCGAGCTCCAGCCAGTGGCGGCCGCGTTCGCGGTCAAGTACCCGAATGGTCCGTGGGACTTCGTTGTGCGCGACGGGGCGTTCAGCGACCGGGACGCCGGTGGTCGCGCCATCGTGTTCCGGGTGCGCCCGGTGCGAGGCCTGGGGTTCCGCAAGGGCGATCGCTTCAGCCAGACGAGCTGGCGGGGCTTCCGATGAGCCCAGACGCCGAGAGACCTGTGCGGTGTTGGGCGGCGACGCCCCCCACGACGTTCCTCCAGCCGTGGCTCGGACGAGCTCCCGTCCGGTGGGGCTTTTTTGGTAGCGGAGCCAGGGTCCAACGCGCCGTCTCGCCGCGGCTCCCCCATCTGCTTACACGCAAAGACCAAGCCCGTTGCCAGCAAATGAACTGGAAATCTCTGTCCATGTGCTGCTAAACCCGATGTGACCGGAGCAAGCCGCATCGGCAGGGATGGGCCTCCGTCTGTCCGACACCAGAAGGAGACCGATGCACCGTTCACGCCGACTGTCTGTTCCCGGGTCGACGCCCGCCCGGCCACCGTGCTCCGGGGCGCTGTCTGGCTGGCGTAGACGGGCATACTCCACCGTCCCCGCCACCTGGGTACGTACGTGGTCTCCAATCGCAGAGACAGGTCGGGGACTTTGATACGGCAGGGCCCACTCGCCGGCCGGTACCCCGCGGTGGCGGCGATGGTCATGTTCGCCCTGATCCCCTACCTGGCGCTATCTGCTGCGCTCAACCCACTCACGCCGATCATCGCCAACCAGCTCCACACCAGCCTTCAGACCATGAGCCTTAGCGCCGGCTTGGCCAACGCCGCCTATGCGGTGGGCACCGTGCTGGCGGTCCAGCTGGCCCAACATCTGCCGCAGCGCCGGATAATGCTGGCCTACGCCGTATTCCTGGTCGTCGGATCGGTGCTCACAGCCGCCGCTCAGAACGCGGGCATGTTCATCGTGGGTCGCGTAGTCCAGGGCCTTTGCACCAGCCTGCTGCTTATCGCCGCGGTTCCTCCGCTGGCCCTGGGGTACCCGCGAGACAAGCTCCGCGACACCGCGGTGATCATGAACCTGTGCATCTTCGGAGCCGTCGCCCTGGGGCCGTTCATCGGCGGCCTGCAGGCAGAAGCGAACGCCTGGCGACCCCTGTTCTGGATCGTCTCCGGGATATCGGCCGCGGCGCTGTTACTAGCCGTGTTGACCTTCGATGACGCGCCGCCGGCCAACCTCGACTCGCCTCGAGACCTGCTGGCGATCGCGCTGGCCGCCGTCGGTTGCGTGGCCGCCTTCTTCGGTGCCTCACAGCTCACCACCCACCACTTCCTGGACCCTGTGGTGATAGTGCCGATGGTGGGCGGACTGGCGACGATTGTCGCTCTAGTCGTCTACCAGTACCGGGCCAAGCGGCCGCTGCTTACCATCCGCACGATGATGACCAGCTCCATACCTGTCGCAGGCATCACTTTGGCGCTGTTTGCTGCGGCGGCGTCGGTATCCGCGACAGCACTCACGGTCGAGGTTCTTACGGGCCACTACAGCCCGCTTCGCATAGGGGTGCTGTTCCTCCCCGAGGTCGGGGGCGCGGTGGTCACGGCGATCGTGCTGGGCCTGGTCCTCCAGAGGCGCGCCATCCACTACCTCCCCTTGGTCGGCATGATCGTGCTCGCGGCCGGCATTGCCGTCTTCCGTATCGAGGTGCCCCCGAGCCAGGCGCTGACGCTGGTCGGCTCGAGCCTGACCGGCATCGGCCTCGGCGCGACGGTGGCGCCGGCGCTCTTCGTCGCTGGCTTTTCGCTGGCGTCCGCCAACCTGCAGCGGGTGTTCGCAATTGTCGAACTCCTGCGAGCGGTCGCCGCGTTCATGCTGGCGCCGATCTTCATATACTTCGCCTCGACCATCTCTGGCAGTCTCGACGAAGGTGTCGGCATAATGCTCCTGGTCGGTATTGGGCTCGCAATCGCCGGCGCCGCCTCCGGGGTCGCCATCTACGCGCTTAGCGGGGCGCGACCGCAGGCGCCCGACCTTGACCGTTTCCTTTCAGGCAAAGCGCCGGCATGGTATTCCCCACCCCTCCTGGCCAGACTTGGCTCGGGGCCGTCCGACCGGGTGCTAGAACCCGAAAGGGTTCATTGACATCGTGTCGACTCCATCTGGCTCTCTGGAGCCGATCGGCCCGGTGTTGTTCACCTACGACGGCTCCGATCTGGCGGGGTTCGCGATCGGGCAAGCCGCGAGCCAGCTAAAGACTGGGCGAGAGGCGCTGGTGTTGTGCGTGTGGCAGCCGGTCGAGGTCGGGTTCGTGCCCGTCAGCAAACGCCATTTCGACGCGGACCAGGCCAGCCAGGTACAAGAGGCGGCGGCGGAGGCCGCCGAGCACGGAGCGTCGCTGGCCCGGGAGGCCGGGTTCCGGGCGCAGGCAACGACCGTCCAGGCTGCCCCGACTTGGAAGGGGATAATCGAAACCGCCGAGGAGCACCGGGCCAGCCTGATCGTCGTCGGCTCCCACCGCCATGGCGGCCTCGTGGGTCACTTTCACGGCAACGTCGCCGCCGCCGTGATCGCTCGCGGGAACTTCCCCGTATTGGTGGTACACCCGCCACCCTGAACCGGGAACCTCCACGAACCGGCGGCGCAGGCCACAAGATCCCCATTAGGTCCTCGGAACTCCGTTGTCCTGCGCCAACCCTGCCAGGTTGCGGCTGACCGGTCAGTCTCGAGCGAAGGCGGCCCTGGCCTCCATGGCCAGGTCGACGAAGGGCTGGCCGCTCACGTCGATGACGGCTTGCTCGATGGTGCCCCCGACGAAGGCCCATGGGGCTTCGCCCGGGTAATCGTCGGTCACAGGCTCGGCCCCTTCTCGGCCGATGTTGAGGCCTTCACCCCCAATGCAGAACTTGCCGGGCTGGGTCTTTATACCACCCTCGCCTACCTTGCTCTCACCAACGTGCAGGGTCAGCGTGCCTTCGGCAGGCATGCTGTCCCCCTCGCGTGCAAAGGAGGCGGAGAAGACCGCGTGCCCGGTCGAGATGGGCTGGGTGGACTCGACGATCTGTTCTTGAAGCCCGACAAAGTTGTAGACGTACTTCAGCTTGCCGTCTTTTATATAAAGGGCGTGGCCTCCGAAGCGCGACCCCTGGGCGAAAAGCACCCCGCTGGCGTCCGGGGTCTGGATGTCGACTTCCACTGCAATGGTGTAAGAGCGGCTGCGGATGTTGGGAGCCACCGACTCAGGGACCTCGGCGCCGCCGGGGTAGTAAATGTAACGGTTGCGGGGCTTGGCGATCTGGGGCCGCTCTGTTAGGAGGATTTGCAGGGCGTCGCGGTTCTCCAGCGGCAGGGCCTGGTACTGGCCGGCGAGCGTCCACCACAAGTTGATCAGTTCCTTGAGCTTGTCGGGGTGGTCGGAGGCCAGGTCGTGGCACTCGGTCGGGTCGCTGTCAGTGTCGTACAGTTCCCACCGTAAGTTGGCGTAGTCGCCCCACATATCAGGGGCCGACGGCGTCACGCTGGCCGCCTTCCAGCCTTGGTGCCAAATCCCCTGGGTGCCGCCCATCGAATAGAACTGGGTCTGCTTGCCAGTGCTGGCGTCGAGGTCAGCGAAGGTGGCGGCGAAGCTGACCCCTTCCAACGGGTACTGCGTATAGCCCTTGACCACCTCTGGCGGTTCGATGCCGAGCCCCTCATAAATGGTCGGCACGATGTCGACGGCGTGGGTGTACTGGCGGCATATCCCCCGGGCCGCGATCCCGGCCGGCCAAGAGACGATCATCGGGTCGGCCGTGCCTCCCTCCCAGTTGGAGTAGCGCTTCCACAGCTTGAACGGGGTGTTGAACGCCCGGGCCCACCCCGTGGGGTAGTGGTTGTAAGTGCGAGGGCCGCCCAGATCCTCGAGGAAGGGCAAGTTTTCCTCGATGAGGTCGGGGAGCCCATTGAACATCTTGTTCTCGTTGACGGAGCCGTTGGGGCCTCCTTCGCCCGAAGCACCGTTATCGGAGACCAGTACGATCATCGTGTTGTCCAGCTGGCCGCTTTTCTCGAGGTAGTCGAGCACGCGGCCGATCTCGTGGTCGGCGTGGCTCAGGAAGCCGGCGTACACCTCGGCCATCCGGCAGAACAGGCGCTTTTCGTCGTCGGAAAGTGACGCCCACGGCCGCACTACATCCAGCTCGGACCAGGACTTCGTACCGTCCGGGCTCTTTTCGCTGGCGTACGGGTTGATGGGCGTTAGTTCGGCGTGCTCGGGCATGATGCCCATCTTCTTCTGGCGTTCGAACACGATCTCGCGGATGGCCTCGTAGCCCATGTCGAACTTGCCCTTGTAGCGGTCAGCCCACTCCTTGGGGGCGTGGTGGGGGGCATGGCAGGCCCCTGGGCAAAAATAGAAGAAGAACGGCTTGTCCGGGGCTACCGCCTTGGCATCGCGGATGAACTCCAGTGCCTTGTCAGCCAGGTCGGTGGTCAGGTGGTAACCCTCTTCGGGCGAGCGGGGCTGTGTGACGGGGTGGTTGTCGTAGACCAGGTCCGGGTACCACTGGTTGGTCTCCGCCCCGAGGAACCCGTAGAAGCGTTCGAACCCTCGGCCGAGCGGCCACTGCCGCTTGATCGACGCCAGGTTCATCTCGTCCTCGGGCGTGAGGTGCCACTTGCCCACCATGTAGGTGTTCCAGCCTCGCTCACCGAGGACCTCCGGGATGGTCCCGCACTCGAAGGGGATGTGCCCGTTAGAGCTCGGGAAGCCCGACGCCGCCTCAGTTATGGTGCCCATCCCGTTGGTGGTGTGGTTGCGCCCCGTCATGAAGCAGGACCGGCTGGGTGAGCACAGTGCGGTGGTATGAAAGTTGGTGTAGGTAATGCCGCGCTCGGCGATCCGCTTGATGTTGGGCGTCTCGATCAACCCGCCGAAGGGCTCCATGGCCGAGTAGCCGACGTCGTCGAGCACGATGAACAGCACGCTCGGTGTCCCCTCCGGGGCGACCGGCTGCTGGTACGGCTCCCAGTCAGGGGTGGACTGCGTGACGTCGACGTTGATAACTCCCTTGAAGGGCTTAGCCATACCCACACCGCCTTGATCGTTGTTGGCGCGAATATAGCGATCCCAGAGCCGCGTTCCACATTCAGACAGCCGGGCCAGGGCGGGACACGGGAAACGTATACGTCCTCGGGCCGGTGTCCCTGCGCTTGTACCGCTTCAAGCGAACCGAAGCTGTTCTGCCAGTTTCACCGCCGCCTTCAACCGTTGTGAGGCCAGGTCTGGCATTGCGTTATCCCAGGCATCGATCGAGCTTTGCACGGCGGACGCCAGCTCGTCTGGAAGGCGCTGTTGGGGGGGCTCGAGGAGTTCACGGCTGGCCTCGACCGCTTCAGCCGTCCTGCCCTGGGCCAGCCGAACGTCTATGAGGGGGAACAGGCAGATCGAATGGAATGGGTGCCAGGCCGTGTCCCTCCACAATGCCAATACCTCCTCGGCCATTGGCTCGACATCCGAAAGACCGCCTTTGTTCCAAGCCAACCAGACGAGGCTGGCTCGGACGATTGCTTCGTAGTCGGGCAGCACTGCCGCCTTGGTGGCCAATATGGCGCGGCCTGCGAGGGACTCGACTTGCGCCGCGTCGTGCCGGCGGAGCGCGGTCAGGGTCAAATAGCAAAGGGAAAGAGCTTCCAGGGCCGGGGTCCCGATCTGGCTGGCAATGGCGAGCGACCGGGTCAGCGTCTCCTCTGCCTCGGTCAGCTCCCCCTGCAAAAACAGGCACCAACCCACGCCGAAGACTCTCCAGCCGATCTCGTACGGCTCGCAGCACCCTTCGGCCTGGGCCAAGGCGCGGCGGTAACTCGCCAACATCTCGTCATTAGGGCCGTGACGATATTTGGTCGCCAGCCAGAGGCCGACGGCGTTCTCGTACGACTGCCGTTGGAGGGACCCGCCCCGCGCCCCTAGGACGGGCCGGACTTTCTCGAGGACCGCTTCCACCTGTTCCGGCTCATCCTGCCAGTAGTGAGCCGCCGCCAGGCCTTCCATTTGAAGGTCGAACCATAAGTCGAAAGTCGTCTGGTCGAAATCTTCTGGGTTTCCCTTGAGCAGCTCGTCAGCCGCCTGGAACGCAACCAACATAGGCCCGAAGCGGCGCCGCCATGTCTCAACCCTCCCCGAGAGGTAGTAGAGGCGAGCGGTCAGGGAGGGTTCCAGACCGGCAGCCAGCCGGATGGCCTCTGCGGCGACCGCCACCGCTTCAGAGGATCGACCGGCATGCCAAAGGACCTCCACCAGCTTGGTCCGCAGCAGCACTCCGCGCCGGTCTTTAGGTGTTTGGCGATTATTGCAGTCATCGGCCAATGACAGCGCGGCCCGGTACGACATCACCGCCTCTTCGTTGGCGAAAACGGTCGCGGCATTGTCGCCGGCTTGTTCGAAGTAGTAACTGGCCCGGTCAACCTCGCCTGCGGCGGCGAAATGGTGCCCAAGTTGACCGGCCACCTCCTCGCCGCGGTCGGCCGAAGTTTCCTCCAGCGCCCAGGCCACTCTGCCATGGAGTTGGCGGCGCTCCTCTCGCAGAAGTCCTTTGTAGGCCGCGTCTTGGATCAGCGCGTGGCGGAAACGGTAAGTGGGGTCGGCCGCACCGCTCACCTCGGTGATGAGGCCGGCAGAACACAGGTCCGTGAGCGTTGTCCGCAACTCTTGGCCGACGGGGCTCAACGAGGCCAGAGAGGAGAATGAAAACTCGGCGCCGAGCACCGACGCGGCCATCAACACCTCCCGCGCGGGCCGTCGCATCCGGTCAACCCTCGAAAGGACCAGGCGCTCGAGCGCTTCGGGTAACTCAGCTTCGCCACTCTTTCCGACTTCCCAACTATTTCCGGCGCGTATTAGGGCGCGACTGTCCACCAAAGAAGAAAGACGTTCTTCTAAGAAAAGCGGGTTGCCGTCGGTGCCTTGGGTTGTCAGGTCGACGACGTCGTCGGGGGCGCCCTCCCCGAGCAGAGCCCGGGCCAGTTCCCGCTCGGCGGTGAAGTTGAGAGGGCCCAGTCGAGCCGCAAGAACTTGGCACCTTGGCCGACGGCGAGGGCGTCCTCGAGTGCAGAGACGCCGGGGTCAGGCTCAGGCCGTCGCGTCATGAGCAAGAGCAGCGGCCCATCGTAGGCAACAGTGGCCAGCTTCTCGGTGAGGTGTAAGGAGGTGGGGTCGGCCCAATGCAGATCCTCCAGCACCACAACAGTGGGGCCGTGAGCCACCAGGCGAGAAACAACTTCTCGGAGCGCTCCAAAGATCGCTCGCTGGGTTTGCTCCGGGGTCAGAATGGCCGTGGCGTCGTTCTCTTTGCTCGAGCCAAATATGACCTTGGACAGCAGTTCCACATGGGCCTGGCTGGGCTCGTCTCGGAAGAGCGCCTTTATGGCCCGGCCCAGAGCCGCGTTGACTATCTCTTCGGGTTCGTCCGGGGCCGCTCCAACCCACGAGCCCAGGACATGTTGGTACAGACCGAACGGGGCGGCGGACGAATACGAAGCGGCGCGGCCCTCTAGCCACAGAGGTAGCCGTCCTGAGGCGGCACCGACCCAAGTCATGAACAGGCGGCGGCACTCGGAGATGAGGCGCGTCTTTCCCAGCCCTGGGTCGCCGGCAATGACCAGGCTGGCGCCTTCGCCCGCAAGTACGCCCTGGAGCACGCCCCGTAACATCCCCATATGATTTTCTCGGCCCACCAATCGGGCCCTGCGGGCCAGGCTCCTTCTGCCAGCCTGACCCGATGGGCGAGGCCGAGGACGTCCGAGGTAGCAGCAGGCGAGCGGTTTTGCATCCGCTGACGTGACCACTTCTTCTGTTGGGCCCCATTCGAACAGCCCCTCGGAAGCCGCTCTGGCCGCTGGTCCGACCAGGACCGACGCGGGTCTGGCCGCGGCCTGCAGGGTCGCAGCCACGCTAACGACCTCGCCCAGAGCACTATGGAGGACGCCGGGAACCCCGTCCAGGGCACCGACCACCGCCTGACCTGACTCAACACCGGCCCGCAGGACCACGTCGCCACGGTCGGCGTTTGTCCTGGCGACGGCTCTGTAAGCGGCACGGAGCGCCCGCTCCGGGTCGTCCTCATGGGTCTCTGGAGCTCCAAAAATGGCCGCCAGCCCGGCTCCCGACACAGAGCTGACCGTCCCCCCGAGGATCTCCACCTGGGCCAAGACGTCGGCCAGAGCGGTACTGACCAGCTCGCGGAACTCTTCCAGCCCGCGCTCTGCGCTGCCTCGAGCGGGCGCCACTTCGACAAACAGCATGGTCACGAGGCGGCGTTCATTTCGTAACAAGCGAGGCGTTGGTTCGGGACGGTGGCGAGATTGACGCGGAATAGTCCGGTGGATCTCTTCGACAGCGGGCGACGCGCGCAAGTGAAGCTCCTCGAGGGCGACCCGACAACGTGCGTACGTGTCTTGGGCGAGGGCATACCTGCCTTGTGCGCCATAGATACGCATCAGGGCCGCCGTCGCCTCTTCGCAGGTGGGGTCGTAGGCCAAGCAGCTTTCCCAAGCGTCCACAACGGCGGCCGGACGGGAGCGCCCGGAACCGCTAGAGCGGTCGCGCGCCATCTCCAAACGCGCATCCTGCCGTGCTCGCTCGAGATCTTCCCTCGGGCCCAGCACCCATTCGGCAAAGGGCTCATCCTCTAGCAATACGGACCGGTCCGCTAAGGCCTCGAGCAACCTGTCGTCTCGCTCCAATCCTGGCTCGGCCGCGAGAGCGTCACGCAGCCTGCCCTGCACGACTTGAAGATCAACTTCGAGATCGATCTCAGGGTTGGCCCAAATAAGAGCCCGGTCGGATTGGAGCAGGGCGGCCCCTGCGTCGCCCAGTGCCGACAAGGCCTCTCGGGCGTACGAGAGGGCCTGCGAGAGAGCTCTTCTTCCGGTGGTCGGCTCGAGCCTGGGAAAAAGCGCTTCAATGGCCGGTTCTCTGCCAACACGGCGACCAGGTCTCAAGAGGACAAGCTCGCAGAGACGCTTGCTTGGAGGCCGACGCCAGGGCCCGGCCACTCTCTGTCCGAGACTGACAGAGAACTGCCCGAGCAGCGTGACCCGCAGAGACGCCACGCGGGGGCAGTTAGCATCGCCATCCGGCGGGAGCACGGACGCATTATCTCACGGGCTCCGCTGTCAATCACGCCATTTAGCATCGCCCGGCGAGGGACCGGCCCATCCGGCCGCCCCTCGCCGGGGCGCAAAAGCCGCTGGGTTGAAGGCCTAGTGGGTTGCCCTCGCGAACCAGACCGTCCCCTGCTCGGTGTGATTTATCCACGGGAACGTGTTCCCGCCATTGCCAAAGCACGTACCGCTGCCCTGTATCCCGGAGTACGCGCCGGTGCCCCCGGTTATGAGCCACGTGCACTGGGGGCCGGTCGTGAGGGGCTGGACCTCCACAGTCGAGCCAGAGGGGAGCTTCACAGGTACGGGGTTGTTGGTCATGTTGTACGTTCCGGCGAAAGTGATGTAGATGTCACCCTTTTGCGCCACCAACGTGTGCAGGGCGTAAAGGGTGCTGAGCCCGCCGGGCGAACCGGCTGCGGCTGTATAAGTAGCGAACTGGTACTGCCCGGCCTCGGGTGGGGGCACGAGCAGGAACCCGCCCGCCGGGACTTTGTTGGAACACTCCTGGCTTGCGGCAGCCGGGCCTCCCGAGGTCATCGTGTTCGGCGCGTGGTAGGCGGTGTCATTCGCCCACGTGGGCCCGCCACCTTGGTCGTCGATGGCGCCGGTGATCCTGAAACAGTCCCAAACGGTGGCCGAAAGGAGGTTCTCGCTCGGGACGGCGTATAACCAGGACTCGATCGTAATGGCTTCGGTTTGGTCTGCCCGGTGCATCACGGTGGCCCAGGCGGTACTGGCCTCGACCACCGTCAGTGACCCGAAGACCATCGCCAGGAGGGCTCCTATGCCCGCACCAATGCTACGTTTTTTCATGCGCGCTCCTTTCAGCGGCCGGTTTTGGTTCTCGGCCCGAAGGTTCTAGTAGCGCCTTGTTAGCGGAATGTTCCCGGCGGTTTGGAGCAACGGCCACAAGCGCCGGGCTCGAATGACAGGACGAAACTTCTATCGGGCCGTGACTATGCTTGTCTCACGGCCGCACCGGGCTTCGCGCTTCACCTGTTGCGTCCGGTGGACGAGAAAAGCTGCCGCTAATACCGATAACTCCAAGCGGCAGCAAAGGGAGGGCCCTCGTGAACGCTGTTGCCGATGTGGTGGTGGTCGGCGGTGGGATCGCGGGCGCTTCCCTCGCCTTTGGGTTGGCTAGCGGAGGGTTGGGCGTCGTCGCTCTCGAACCCACGTTGGACTATCCCGACCGCGTCCGGGGTGAGGCGATCATGCCGTGGGGCGTCAAAGAAGCCAGCGCTTTGGGCGTCGACAAAGTACTGCTGGACGCTGGCGCCCGCGTCTCGTCGGTATGGAAGGAGTACACGGACGACAACGGTCAACCTGCAGAGATCTTGATGTCAGAAGTGATCGAGGGGGTACCGGGCGCCGTCAACATGCGCCACCCCGACGCGTGCCAGGCGATTATTACGGCCGCCGCCAAGGCCGGCGCGGCCGTCGTTCGTGGCGTTCGTGGCGTTAGGTTGACCGCCGGGCGTTCGGTCACGGTGTCTTACGACGTCGATGGCAATCACCAGGTGACCGCGCCGCTTGTCGTGGGGGCTGACGGGCGCACGTCCACGGTGCGCAGACAATCCCGCATACCCCTTCAGCGCCAGGACGCGATCTGCTACTCGTCAGGCCTGCTGGTCGACGGTCTGGACGACGTACCTGCTGAGCAGGACGTCATCGCAACAGACGGCGACTTCCTGTTTGCCCTGTTCCATCAGGGTCGGGGTCGGGCCGCGTTTACCTTTTCATGGGCAAGTCCGGCCGGCACCAGTTCTCCGGGCGCGACGCTGTGCCGCGTTTCCTCGCCGCCTGCAATACCCTCCGGTGCGGGGACCTCGTTTCCAACAGCATCCCGGCCGGTCCGTGCGCGACCTACCCTGGCGACGACACGTGGACTGACGCTCCGTACACCGACGGGGTCGTCCTGATAGGGGACGCGGCGGGTTATAACGACCCTGTCCTGGCCCAAGGGTTGTCCATCGCGTTCCGGGATGCGCGTACCGTCCGCGACTTGATCATCGACGGAGCGCGGCAGCCAGCCGACTTTGCCCCCTACGGCGCCGAGCGGGCTTTACGAATGGAACGCGTACGGTTTGTGGCAGACGTAATTGCCGTGGCCAGGATCGAGGATGCCGAAAACCTGCGGGCTAGACGGGCGTATTTTGACCAGGCGATAGCAGCTCGCGACCCGGGCGTTTCCCCCTTGATGCTAGGTGTGTTCGCCGGTCCCGAAACCATCCCGCTAGACCTTCTGCAGCCGGCGCTATTAGACCGCATTCGAAGTGCTTAGGCGAGTGGCCGCGTTGCGCCACATGACGACAGACCGGACGAGCGCCCGTACGGCGTCCGGAGGTCGACGGTGATGACTAAATGAAAAGGGCGATCAACGTAAGCGGCCAACTGCCATGGCGGCGTCGGAGGCGTAACGTCGTGTTCATCCTCACAGAGATCGGGCCTCCTGCGTGGAGTTCGACGCCGCTTCGACTGTGGCGCTCGCCAAGGTCGAAGGCGCCAGGTAGCCGATCACCCTGCCGCCGTTTACCTCTACGGCGTACGTGCAAAGAGGGAGCCTCGGGGGACGACGCACGGGCTCCCCCGTGCGCACGTCGAACCGGCCGTTGTGCTTCGGGCACTCGATGATGCCCCCCTCGAGGTGGCCTTCCGCCAAATGCGTCTGGGCGTGGGTGCACAGCCCGTCCGTCACGACAAACTCGTTTTCTCCCAGTCGATAAAGAGCGTATGTATTGCCCTCGTGGTCAATGCGCCGCACTTCGCCCACGGCGAGGGAACTCACGGGGCCGAGGTCCGTCCCGTCTCGAGCCGTGGCGCCGTCTAGGGCAGTGGCCCCCTCTCGAGCAGTGGCCCCCTCTCGAGCAGTGGCCGACTGTGCCGCTGATTGGGCTTTGGGAACGTAGGGACCGTCCCGGAAATCGGGCACGGGGAGTTCCCAGGCGGGGTCGCGCCGTAGTTCCCGCAGAGCGTGGAACACCTCGCGGTAGGCCGCGAACATCGACGGCCTAGGCGGGGGTAAGTACGCCTTTATCTCTCGATGCAGGGCCGGGAGGTTGTAGTAGGGCACTGTGGGGAAGATGTGGTGCTCCACGTGGTAGTTCATGTTGAGGTAAAGGAAACGAAAAACAGGGTTGATGTACACCGTCCTGGTGTTGAGGCGATGATCGAGGACGTCCTCACGCAGACCGGCGTGCTGGGTTATGCCGAAAAACACCACCAACCACGCCCCGTAGAACGAAGGCAGCCCCACAAACAGCAGCGGGACGATCGACCCGCTGGCGATGGCCCAGGCGGTAACCCCCAGCAAGACAGCGATAAAGATCCGCGCCTCCCACTTGAGCCGCCGGAAGTCCTCTTTGGGCACCAGCTCCCGAGTGGTCCCGTCAATGCGGCCCATGGCGTGCTGGGCTGTGACCCACAGCATTTGCGGCCCTTTTATCAGGTTGACGTACGCCACGATTACTTTCCAACGCCGCGTCGGACGGGGAAAGCCGATCTCGGCATCGCGTCCGACGATGATGGTGTCGGAGTGGTGCCGGAAATGGGACCAACGCCACAACGTCGGTTCACGCAGGAGCATGAACGATGCGACGTTGTAGACCACATCGTTCGCCCACTTGGCCCGGAACGCAGTGCCGTGCCCGTTCTCGTGCCACCGCGCGTCCGCCGACCCGCCGTAGAGCGCACCGAAGGCGGCAAACGCGGGGATGGCGTACCAGGTGCCGAGGCTTATGAAGGCCAGGGTCCCTGTCCCCACCAACAGAAAGAACCACAGCGCCGTATCACGGGCCGCTCGCCCATTAGTGCGCTCCATCAAACTGCGTAACCGGTCGGCGTCAATTGGCGGCCGGTACCACTCCGCGTCAACGAGGCCGGCGGCGATAGCAGCCGCCCCCTCAGACCCGGTCAGGCCGTAGTTCCGTGGACCAGGCCGAGGAACATCCACCGACTGGGTCGACGCTTGCTCTAGGCGCATCAACGATCCCCTTGGGCTTTTTCTTGCAGTTTAGGTCTAGGCAGCGGGCCGAGTCGCCCTGCACGGCCGGCTGGGAGCATCAGCGGTGCGGCTCCCACGCCGCGGGCGAAGAACCAGGTCCAGGCGGGGAGCAGTTTCCAGGTCCATGACGGACAGATCCGCGTCGCTGACCCGGTAAGCGGCTCATGGGCCGAGGCGCGGATTAGCACCGCCAGTTTCCGGACAGGCAACTCGGCACGCGATTCGGCCGTCCTATCGAGCCGGCTGCTGGACGCCTACTGGCACCCGTTCATTACTTCCACCGCGGCGGCCCCACCAGGGCTCGGACCGG
Source organism: uncultured Acidimicrobiaceae bacterium (assembly GCA_963845605.1). Classification (GTDB taxonomy): domain Bacteria; phylum Actinomycetota; class Acidimicrobiia; order Acidimicrobiales; family Palsa-688; genus Fen-671. The sequence goes on along the minus strand of CAWJSS010000004.1, from coordinate 183,551 downwards.
GCTCGTTCAACGAAGCGTGGGAGCTCCACGGCCACATACGGTCTGTGGCACGACGGCTCCGCTAGACCTGACGATAGGGGACCTGGAGGCGACGATGGCCGGCCTCCGCTTACGTGCCGCCAGCCAGGTCGATCGCCACGACTTTGGCGTCACGAAGGCGAAGGGGTGGGCTGGACGCCACCTCCAACTCAGCGTTGAAGTCGTGGCCAGAAGGGTACAGCCACGATCTTAGGGCGCGCCGGAATGGGGCGGTACAGCGCGCCCGGAACAGGGCGGCGGCGGGAAATTAGCCAGCTCCTTGGGCGCGCTCTTCAGCTCTCGGCGCGATCAATGACCGAAACGAACAAAAAACACACCGAGACCGGTGAAGTGCCCCGAGACCGGCGGCACTAGATGACGGGGCCACCCGGCAAATGCGCCCTAGGACTTGCAATCCGGAGCCCAAAGGTCTGTCATAGACGGAAGCGGCGCAACCAAACCAGAAGGGACCCTGACCATGAGTGATTCGACCGCTCACATAAAGCTGGCAGAAGAGCGAATCGACCGAACAGAAGAGCGCCTCGACAAGGTGCAGGCGGTGCTGGACGAAGTGGGCCAACTGTTGGAAGCAGCCGAAAAGGCCCAGAGCGCAGTCGAGCGCGCCCGGTCCGGCCTCCGCAAGGCCCAATACGCCGTCCTCGTGACGGCCATCATCCTCGCTGCCGTCGCACTGGTGTCGAGACGAGCCCATCCCGCCTAGTCATCGTTCACACTGGTCTGCACTATCGAGTGCAGCCGTAGTTCGGCTGATCGCGAGCGGTCAATACCACCTCCCGTCGCGCCAAGGTGACGGGTCAGGCCCCGGAGCGCCGTCGTCGCGGACGCCGGTGGGGCTCTGTGGCAGTTCAGGTTGTTGGGTGGTCCAGCAAACCATCGACAGTATGCTGGTATTGAGCTACGGCCATCAAACATTCTTGTAAGAAGAGCTCGACTCTGCCCGATGTGGCCAGGCGCAGTTCAATCTCGAGGTTCCACTCCGATGGGTTGGAAGGCGCGTGGCCGTACAGCAACATTTCTATGTCGACCCGTAACCACGACGGCACATCGAGTAGTTCGCCAAGTACCGGTCGCACGCTGGGAAAGGGCCGGGCGTCGTTGTCTGTGGTCATGATGTCCCCGGGCGAGCGGCCCAGATGTTGTTGCAGCTTTCGCATACCTCGGGGGGGATAACACCCGCCTTCATCAATATCGCGAAGGCCTTACAGCCCAAGCAGATCGCGAAAGCAGACTCGAGGAAAGCCGCCGTCGCCAGCATTATCAAAACGACCTCCGCCGCCGTCCACTTCCCGGAAAGGGTAAGCACGAAAGCGCACAGAGAGAACGCGGCACCTATCCCCTGGGCGAAGCGCTTCGGAGGTCCCGGCACCGGACGTTCGGCAAAGGGGAGGCGAGGTGTCAGGACTCTGGTCACAAACTGCCCCAGCGGGCTCAGTTTCGGGCCGGTAAGCACTCGAGCCACGAAGCCATAGGCGATAACGGCCGTGACCCATCGCAAGTCGAGGCTTACCGTCACGACAGTCATCACAACCACGCCCGCTGCCACCAGGCGCGCCGACACTTCATTGACAGGGTTCGGGAACGATAAGAAGCGCTGCAGCCAGCCGAGCCCGGAGGAGGACCAGGCGCCCGCAGCGTCCGTCCTATCTTCGCTAGCTCTCGAGCGGCTCACAGTATTTCGAGCCCGGCGCCTATGGCATTGTCAAAGGCATCGTCGACCAAAACGGGGCGAAGCCCGTGGGCGGACAATATGGAGGCAGCAATGGCGGCTCGGTAACCCGCCGCACAATGCACCCACGTTTCCTCGTCCGTAGGCAGCGAAGCGGTGGCCGAGGCGACGTCCGGAAGAGGGATGTTCTGCGCCCCCCTAACGTGCCCCGTCTGCCATTCATGGGGGAAACGCACGTCAATTACATGCGGCGGCCGGCCCCGTCGATAACGCTGCCCCAATGCTCGAAAACTCGCCACTTCGTAGTGGCCCAACAGCCGGGCCGGCGGGCGCCCGACATGGTCGGCCTGGGCCCAGCCTGCTGGCACCTCCCGATCGATCCTCGAGAGCAGACGCCTGCACTCCAGGAACTCGTCCGAACTGCGTGACACCACCACAAAAGGGGAAAAGAAAGGGACGAGCCAACCGAAATAGGTCTGGAGGTTGGGACCGAGCTCAATGTTCAACGCGCCCCGACAATGGGCGTCAGCGAATTGGCGCCGAGGACGGAGGTCAACTACAGGCGTCCCCGAAACAAGCATTTCCGCCAATTCTCTGGCGTCAACCATAGGCACGGGCGTGTACTCCGGCTCTTCTGGTCCGGCCCGGTTGCACATGGCCATGTACCGGTAGTACGTGGGCATCGGCAATGACTTGTCGAGGAGCTCTTCCAAGAAGGGGCCGAAGTCGAGCCGGGCGGCCGGGTTGCGACCACGTTCTGATCCGATCGTGATCTGGTCGCTCGTGGTGACAAGACCGAGCCCGGCACTACAAAAGCTCCCAAACCCGTGTGTAGGGAGCACCTCCGTGGCGGGGTCGAGGTCACCAAGCAGACGTCGCACTGACCGCCATTGCGCCTCGGCGAGACGAGGTGCTTGTTCTCGGCCCAGGAGATCGGTCCTCCCCGTGGCCCCGGAAAGTAGTGAGCCTCCGGTCAGAACGGCGCTCCTCCCTGATGCATCCTCGGCCACGAAGGCGAGGTGGTGGGGAGTGTGGCCAGGCGTGGATATGACCCTCACTCGCAGGTCGCCGACACCCAAGAGGTCGCCCTCCTCCAGGGCGGAGCTTTCTGACGCGAAATCGAACGTCACACCGGCGGGAACGCCGTACGTGGCGCTTGTTCGGCGGGCAAGGGCCAGTCCGCCACTTACATAGTCGTTGTGGACATGAGTCTCCAGCACCAAGACGATGTCCACACCGAGATCGTTAGCGGTTTCGAGGTAGGGGCACGGGTCGCGCTGGGGGTCGACGACGAAGGCCTTGCCGCCATCATGGAGCAGGTAGCTGCGGTCGCCCAGCCCATCCGCGTCATAGGCCACGACCTCTAGCCGCTTCATCGCAGCCACGGTCTTGGGCACGCCTTCCACCTCCTTGATGTCCTGCTCGGTGTTACTACTATCTAGATAGATGCTATAGTAACACTCAAAGAGGGATCTCCGTTCACATCACACGACAGTCGCCAGGTTGGATTTGGCACTGTTGTGGTTCAGGCTCATGCTCACGAGGGGGCGGGGAACCGGACGGGTGCCTGTCATCACTCTTAATTCTCCGGCCCAGCGCCGCGATACTTTCGTAATGGGTACGCACCGGCGGTGCGGATGGTTGTCGCGACTTAGGCAAGGAGTGCACTTCACATGGCCAAACTGATCTATTCGGCCCTTGCATCGCTCGATGGGTACGTCGAGGACAGCCAGGGCAAGTTCGATTGGGCGGCGCCGGATGAGGAGGTGCATGCCTTCGTCAACGACCTCGAGCGACCTATAGGCACCTACCTCTATGGGCGCCGGATGTACGAGACGATGGTGGTCTGGGACACCCGAAGTACCGGCGGCGACCAACGGGCAGTTAGCCGAGATTTCGCTGAGATCTGGCAAGGGGCCGAAAAGATCGTTTACTCCCGCACACTTCACACCCCGTCGAGCATGCGAACGCGCGTAGAGCGCGAATTCAACGCCTCAGCGGTCGGGCTGCTCAAGGAATCCTCGGCCAACGATATATCGGTAGGCGGTGCCGAGCTCGCCGGTCAAGCGATGGCTGCAGGGCTCGTTGACGAGCTCCATCTGTTCTTGGGCCCGGTCGTGGTCGGAGGAGGTAAGCGTGCCCTTCCCGATGAGGTTCAGGTCCAGCTGGATCTCTTGGCCGAGCGTCGCTTCCGAAACGGCGTCGTTTACCTCCACTACCGGGTGGCGTAATAAAGGTCCGAGCTCCTCTGCCATCGGCCGAAAATGCGTCAGCCGCGCGCAGTGCCCGTCGAGAAATTGGTGGAAAGGGTCAGGAAGGCATGGTGAGCACGACGTTGCCGGTCTTTTGGGCCGTCTCCACATAGCGGACGGCGTCGACAACGTCTTCCAGCGGGTAGCACCGGTCAATAACAGCGCGGAACTTACGCGCTTCCACCAGCTCCTTGATCAACGCAACGTCGCTCCTCGGGTAACGCGGCGGCAACGCAAACCTAACCTTCCTGTCACCGAACCACCTGGTCCAGAGGGCCAATGGGATGTTGCGGAAGCCGTCCGTGGCCAGATAACAACCGCCCGGCTCGAGCGAGCCTTTGCAGTACCCGAAAAAGAGCTTGCCTACGGCATCGAAGATCACGTCGTACGTCTTGCCGGTACTGGTGAAGTCCTGGCGCAAGTAATCGACGACCTGGGCGGCACCGAGCGAATGTACGAGCTGGAGGTTTGTCGTCCCACACACCCCGGTAACGTCAGCGCCGAAATATCGAGCCAGTTGTACGGCAGCCGTACCAATGGCTCCCGAGGCACCGTAAACGAGGACCTTTCGGCCCTCCAGGGCCCCCGCCTGCCTCAGGCAACACAGCGCGTTGAAGGCTCCATCGGTGAACGGCGCCGCCTCCTCAAAACCGGTGCCGGCCGGTATCGTCCCGACCCGAGCGCGTTCTGACACACACAAGTACTCGGCATGACAACCGAACTTCAACCCTGTATTGCCGAAAACCTGCTCACCAACCTCGAACTCGGTGACGGCGGGGCCGACCTCTTGGACTTCGCCGGCAAACTCGCTACCGAGGACCGGTTGGCGCGGCCGGCGCGGCCCGGAAACGGCCCGGCTTAGCAACGATACGGCCAGTCCGCTCGGCCGGTTGGCCTCCCGGGTGTGACAATCCAGCCGGTTGACGGTGGTGGCGTGCACCTTTACCCAAGATTTGGTCGCCCTTCGGCGTGGGCCGGTCTACGTCGGCTACGTGCAGGACATCCGGAGGCCCATACTGCTCGTATACGACAGCCTTCACGACCTCAGGACCTTCCCGACGAGCGAGTACAACGGACCTTACCTAGTGGCGCAGGCCCGAAGGCTATAAATTGCCTCCGCTCGTAACCACCGGAGATTCGAATAGTGTCCGGGGTATGGCGCACAGGCTCGCGAGGCTAATCGTCGGATTGTCCGTCGTGGCCGGCAGCTCGTTCGGGTTCACTTCTTCCCAGGCTGCATCGGCCGCCGGTACCAGCGTGTGCGGGTACGGAGCATCGGGTGGGAACACCCGTACTTGCGTCAGCCTCGGCTCGAAGACGGTGTCGACCAGCGCGACGGTGATCTCGACGGGGCGTACTATCCGCTCGTGCCTTAGGCGCAACGGCGCCCGGCTCCAGTGCACCGCCTACAGCTACGTGCGCCCTGGGGGCGGAACCGGAAGCACCTGGCTAGCCGGCGGCGCTGTACCGGGGGGCACGTACTGTGCCGTGACATGGCGGCTAGTCACCAGCGGCGCCCAGCAGAAGATCGGTACGGAGTGCGTCGGGACCGGTACGACGACGATCGGCTGACATCGATCGTGCCTCTGTACCTGCGTAGACAGATCTCATCCGTGGAGGACCACCTCTTCGGCCCGGACCGGACGTAAGCGTTCGCCGCCGTATGGCACGGGGAGCCCCCAAAGAGGTCGTGGAAATGTTGCACTCTGTCCCGCTGCTGTCGGCGTGCAACAAGAAGGAACTGAGGCTGATCGCCAACTTGGGCACACGGGTGACCGTGACCGACGGCACCGTGCTTACAGAACAGGGCGAGCCGGGCCGGGAGTTTTTCTTGCTCATGAGCGGCGGTGCTCGCTGCTTCGTAAATGGCAAGCTGGCGTCCACCTTCGCTGCTGGCGATTTCTTCGGAGAGATGGCGCTGTTAGACCGCGGTCCGCGCCACGCCACGGTGGTCGTCCAGGGAGAGGCCGAATTGCTCGTCCTCGACGGGGCTGAGTTCAGCCGATTATTAGATGTATCACCTTCGATAACAAGAAAACTGCTCTCGGCATTAGCGGAGCGCGAGCGGGCGAACGCCACGGTCCGCAGCTGAAGTTGTCCCGCCAGGCACGCCTAGCGGGAGGAGGCCGCCCTCAAGTCTGTCGATTCCCGGGGCAACAGCCGGCAGGGCAGGAACTCGACACCGCGCGACCGGTGCCCGTCGATGGCTTCGAGCAACCGCTGGGCGGCGGTGCGACCAACCTCGTGCAGGTCCATGTCCACGGTCGATAGCGGCACGCGGGCGTGGGCGGACATGATCTCCCAATTGTCGAACCCCACGAGAGCCACGTCTTCGGGGATACGACGGCCGAGGTCCCGCATCCCCTCGGCTACGCCCCGGGCGATCTCGTCGTTACCGCAGAACACAGCATCGACCTCTGGACAGCTACGAGCCAGGATGGCGGCGGCCTGCCTCCCCCAGGCCTCGCTCCAGTCACCGTACAGAACCCCTGGCGGGGCGAGCTCGAGGCCGTCGTCGGTTAGGGCCCTCATCGCTCCGGCTGCTCGTAGTTCCACAGCACGGAACTGCCGGGGGCCGGTGACGTGACCGACCCTCTGGTGCCCCGTGCCCAACAGGTGTCGCACCGCAGCGTACGCTCCGGCCTCGTGGTCCGGCACCACTGAGGTGTCCATCGGGTCGGTCGAAGGGGTCCACGCGTACACAACCGGCACCGGGATGCCTCCACCAATGGGCGGTCTCGGGTCTGTCTGACCGCCGGCCACGATGATCCCGTCCACCCGCCGTGAAAGCAGCGACCGCAGATAGTGTTCTTCGCGGATTGGGTCGCCCCTGCCGTCGCAAAACAGCACCGCGATCCGACCCGCCCCGAGGGTGTCCTCCACCCCCAGCATGACCGGGATGCTAAACCGGCCCACGACGTCGGACGCAATCACTCCTACTGTAAAGCTCCGCCCGCTTAGAAGGCTGCGGGCCAGCGCGTTCGGGACGAAACCAAGCTCTTCGGCCGCCGAGAGGACTTTGGCGCGAGTCTCGGGGCGCAGGGCGCCGCGGCGGTTGAGGACCTTGGAGGCAGTCCCGAGCGATACGCCGGCCCGGGCGGCCACGTCCGCCAACCGGCTGGGAGCACTAGTTTCTCTGTCTGACATGGCTGTTTCCTAGTATAGCGGCAAAGTTTCCAGCGTAGTGACCGACAGGAGTTGCATTGACAAGCTTTAAACCGGGATCTACGCTGATGAGGCTAAGGAAAAGCTTTTCATGGGGGACGCTGCACGGGCTGACGACTTGGGAGCCGGCCCGGCAGCGCTAATCGACAGGGCTCTCCTCCGGCTCGCAAAGTAGGAACCGACCGCCAGTTTCCGCAGGAGGCGGAAACGTTGGCGATGTGAAAGGGGAAAGGAGATCCGGATGAGTGTCACTTTCAACCGGGGACGACAAACGCCGGTGGCCGCCAGGCCTCTTCGGACTCGAACACGCCAGGTGGTCGCCGCCATCGGGACGACGGCTTTGGCCTCGACACTCTTAGCAACTGCTGGCCCATTGCCGGGAGCCAGCGCCGCTTCCACCAAAACAGTGACGATCACCCTCGGCTATGCCGGGGGCACGAACATCGACCCGTACTACGACCACGTCATCCAGTCGGCCGAGAACGCCCTACCGGGTATCAAGGTGCAGCCGGTGGTCTACGCGACATATGACGACCAGTTAAACGAGATGCCGACGCAGGTGGCCGCAGGCACTATCCCTGACATCATCGTCTGGGATAATTCGGCGCCGGTGGGGCAGTACGCCCAACAAGGGGCCATCACGAGCCTCAATAAGCTGGTCAAATCCGCTCGGGTCAACTTGAGCGGGGATCCGGGCGCATTGGTAAATGCGTGGACCATAAACGGCAACCTGTACGGTATCCCGCTGTACCTTCAGGACTCCGCCTATGTCTATAACCTGGGCATGCTAAAAGCGGCGGGTATTACCACCCTGCCCAAGTCGATGCAACAGGTCGGAGCAGACGCCTTAACCGTCTACAAGAAAACAGGCAAGGCCGGGCTCACCATCCTCGACAACCTCTTCCACCTGACGCAGTACGTCCTGGCCTTCGGCGGCGGGTGGGGCTTCGGCAAGACGATCAACTCGAGTGCGAACATCGCCGGCATGCAATTCCTGGTCAACCTGTTCAACCGGCACGCAGCCGTCTTGCCCGACCAGGTAGGGGCCTCGTGGGACGGCGTGGCCGTTGGCGATAATCAAGCCGCCATGTCAGACGGTGGACCTTGGTATATCGGTTTCATGTCCTCGAGTGCCCCCAGCGTGAACTACGCCTTGGCCCCGATACCAAGTTCGAGTGGCAAGCCGTTCGTCGTCACCTATGGAGGCGCCTACACCATCACCGCCCACTCCAAAAACCCGGCCGCCGACATGGAACTGATCAAGTACTTGACTGATGCAGACGCCGAGCACTATGTGGCGATCGATTCGAACTTCGGTTTCGTACCCGCCACGAGCCAGTACATAAACCTGTACCGCAAGCTGACGCCCAGGTACGGTGGCATCACCAACAACGTCCTGGCCAATGGCCTAACCCTCGATTACCCGCCCAGCACCATCCAGTTCGGCAACGCACTGGTTAGCGGCTTTGAAAGTATCATCCTGAGGCACAGCGGCAACGTACGCTCTCTGCTCAATACGCTGCAACAAACGTACGGTACGAAGTAGCGCTGGGCCGCCGTAACGGCGGCGCTGCCAGGTAAACAGAGGATTGGGCGCCCGGGAGAGCCGGTCAGGAGGCTCGGCCGGGCGCCCAACTTTCTTTGTCACGTCGGATAGTGTTGGGAAGGGCAATCCAATATGGTGCAGGGTGTTGGTCGTCCGGGAGCGGCTCCCTTGCTAATGACCAAGAGCCGGCGGCGATCACCGGCCCGCGTGCGGCGCGATTGGGGCGCAGCGTACGTGCTGCTGGCGCCGGCGGCGGCGCTGCTCGGGGTGTGGTTCATCTACCCGATCATCGATACGGTGGTCCTTTCCTTCCAGCAGGTCAACCTCTTCCACTTTTCGGAGCGGACCTACGTCGGGCTTACCAATTTCCACCAGCTGTGGGCCGACGCTGCCTTCCACCATTCCCTGTTCATCACCATGATCTTTGTCCTGCTGGTCGTCCCCGCCCAGACCGTGCTGGCGTTGTTGTTCGCTGCTGTCCTCCAAAGCGTTGGCGGCGGAAAGTCCTTCTTCCGCACGGCGGTCTTCCTCCCCTACATGACCTCGACGGTGGCGGTGACAACGGTGTTCATGAAGCTGTTTGTGGAAGGCGGCCCACTGGCAGCGTCGATCTCTCGCGTCTTCGGCGTGCCCGATACGACCTGGTACGCAGAACCGAGCTACGCCCTCCCCTTCCTGGTCATCGTGTACGTGTATATGTACATCGGGCTCTATGTCATCGTGTTCGTCGGGGGTATCGAGAACGTACCCGTCGAACTGCACGAGGCGGCGAAAGTGGACGGGGCGGGCACATTCCAGCGGTTCCGGTTTGTGACGGTACCTGGCGTTCGGCCCTATGTGCTGTTCGTGATCGTGGCCGGCTTTATCCAGGCGGTACAGATTTTCGACCAGGCCTACGTGATCGCCTCGAACGGCGCCATCCTGGGTAGCCCGGCCGGAGCGACCGCCACATTGGTTATCTTCCTTTACCAGCAAGCCTTCCGTCTCAACAACCTGGGTTACGGCAGCGCCGCCGCGGTTGTGCTCTTGGCCATTGTCTTCGCCGGCACCGTACTGACCCGCAGGTTGCTCCCGGAGCGCTCATGAACGCGCCGAGTTGGCAAATGACGGCCAAGGTGCTCAAGTACGGTGTCCTGGCCGTTGGGGCCGTGATCGCCCTGGGGCCGGTACTATTCGCCCTTTATACCTCGTTCGAGCTCCCCGCTGACTACCCTCGAATTGTCCCTCTTACCCGGCTGACGCTGTACAACTACCGCTACGTGTTTGACAACGCCCCTGTGCTGCGGTGGTACGTGAACACAATCTTCGTTACCTTTGGCGTTGTTGTCGGTGCGGTAGTGGTCAACACGATGGCCGGCTATGCGCTGGCCCGTATCCGCTACCCGGGACGGGCGGTCAGTTTCCTCATCGTCTTGATCATCCTGATGGTCCCGCTCCAGGCCATCCTGATCCCGCTGTACCTGCTTGTGGCCCAGCTAGGTTGGCTGAACTCATATCAGGCTCTCATCATCCCGTTCATAGCCAACCCCTTCCTGATCTTCTTGATGAGGCAGTCGTTTATGAACGTACCGACTGACCTGGAAGACGCGGCGGCCATCGACGGCGCCGGCCGGATCAAATCGTTCCTGAAAGTGGCCGTCCCCCTCACGATGGCCGGCATTGCGACGCAGGCCATACTGGCGGGCACCTGGACCTGGAACAGCTTCATGATCCCGGTCACCTTTACGACTGACCCCAACCATTACATGATGACAGTGGGCCTTAATAGCCTTCAATCGCAGTTTTACACGCTGGCGACGGTCCAGATGGCTGGGGTCGTGTTGCTTACGGTGCCCATAGTCCTGATGTTCGTGGCTTTCCAACGCCTTATAGTGCCCAGCTTCGCCACAGCTGGCATAAGGGGTTAGCTCTCCACCGATGGCGGGAACCTCACTTGGGCCCAGGTCTACCTCTCACGCGCCGTCGTAGAACCGCTATACCAGGACCCTGCCGCTCGTGCCGGGGCCGTCCGTGCCGGCACCGGGCCGTACGGAGTACACGTTGTGGCCGGAGGCACCGAGTGGTTCCAGAGCCGGCCGATAGGGCTATTTCTCTCGGAAGGGCGAGGGGACGCCCGGTGGCGGGGCTATGACTTAGTAAGCCGGACAGACCATGGCTTTATCGGAATCGCCAACATATATGTGAGCCCTCAGACCTCATTGAAAGTCACAGATATGTGGGCCGCAATTGGGCACGAAGTCACGGTTTCACGAGAAATCGCCGTCCGTGGAGGCGAGGAGGGGGGTTTCATGAGCTCACTCACCCTGGCCCGCACTGAACCGGCAAACTGGGGGACTCGTCGTGCCCTTCGCTCCCGGGGCCATCTACGGTGACGACGAGCCCGTGCCCAAATGGTCCATCGGAAGCCCGCAACTTCGGCGCCAGGGCATACGTCAGCTGCTGTGCCGCGAAGACAGATTGGCCGCGCCGATGATGGCCCTCCGCTACACCGACGGCAAATGGATGGCGGTCTTCCACCACGCCTCGGGCGCCGACACAACGGTGGCCGATCGAGGCAAGGTGGCGGGCGGCGAAGCCCTGATCGACCGGCGGTTCGACTTTGCCTCTCTGGGCGGCGTTGAACGGCACGGCCGGGCCAGCCTGGGCGCGTTTTTCCCGGGGTCGGAGGGCCCGTCACTTACAGCACCGGCAAGGCCCCCCTTCGTCAACACCGTCATTGGCGCCGGCGCTTTCATCCGCTGGCCGAGGGCGTCCGGCACCACTACAAACTCACATTTGCCTGGGGCACGGCGGCCACGCAGGCGGAGTTCTTTTCCGCCTCGTGGCGGTGGGCGTGGGACAAACTGGCCCCCGTTGCCCCTCCGGTGGAGGCGGGACAGGTGGTTATGTCGAGCACCTCAGTTTTGGCTGACCAGGTGGTCGTGAACGGGTCCGCGGCCGGTGTGCCTCTAGAAGTCGACGCCGTAACGGGCCGCCGAAAGGCGAACGGCCCTGCCGTGATGGGATTCGTTGGGGCCAACACCGACGCTGCCTACGTGTTGCTCCGGGTCGGACAGCGCGTGGGTGGGCCAACCGGGGAGAGGTACGCTTCCCTCGCCGGACGGATCCTCGACTCTTTCGCCCGGCTCGAGCTGCAGCCGCCCGTAGGCGAAGGCTTCGACCTCGCCTCGGGCCGCCCGACGACCTACCGACGCCTTCGGGGCAAGCCGGCGGTCTACTTACGGTCGCTGGCAGACGGTTGCGCCGGGACCTTGAAGGCCTGGGAGTGCGAGAGTGCTAGCGGCCGCGACCGGCCCCGGTGGCTCGCTTGGGCACAGAGCGGCGGCGATTGGATCGTCTCGGCTCAGGGGCCCGATGGCTCGTTCCCCCGCGCGTGGGAGGCGGGCACCGGCGTGGTGCTCGAGAGCTCTAAAACGGCCAGCCACCTCCCTGTCACATTTCTCTCCCGACTGGCCGGCGCAACGGGCAAGTCCGTGTACCTCGAGAGCGCCCTTCGGGCGGCCGAGTTTTGCTGGAATTCGGGCGGGGACCAAGGCTGTTTTGCCGGTGCCACCCTTGACAACCCCGATGTGGTTGACAAGGAGGCGGCCATATTCGCCCTCGAGGCTTTTCTGGAATTACACGGGGCTACCGGCGACACCGTCTGGCTGAACCGGGCCGTCATTGCCGCATCGATGGCCGAAACCTGGATATATGCCTGGGACCTGGCCATGCCGGTGGACGCAGACGGGGCTGACCTGGACTGGAAGCCGGGCGTCTCCACGATTGGCATGCAATTGATAGCGACCGGGGTCTCGACCTGTGACGGCTTCCTGGCCATGAACGCGGCTGCTTTCGCCCGTCTCTACTTGCTCATCGGCGACGAGCACTTCCTGGACGTGGCGCGCGTTGTGACCCATGGGACCAAGTCGATGCTGGCCCTCCCGGGCCGGACTTTCGACCTTCGCGGCCCCGGCTGGCAGCAGGAGCACTGGTGCGTGGCCATCCCACGCGGCCGTGGCCTCAGCCGCAACTGGTTGCCATGGGTGGCGGTGGCAAACGTGGAAGGCATCCTGCGGATCGAGGATCTGGGCCAGGAGACGGCCGATCTCGTGCTGATGCCCCCGGCCGGCGAGGGGCAATAGGCCGGGACGCTGGTCTATTCAGACAGGTACCGGCCCAGGGCATCGAGCCAGTCACCTGTCCCATGCTCTCGCCACGCCGGTTGCTCTCGTCCGTCGAGATAGGCGCCGGCCTCGACCAACACGAGACGGGTCCCGTCTGCATCGGGCACGAACTCCACCGTCGTCAGCGAAGCGGTGGCGACTAGATCGTCCTCGGCCAGCACCGACGTGTACACGATCCGCTCGTCCGGGACGATCTCTCTGTAGAGGGACTCCCAGGTGATGCGCTTGCCGTCCCCGAGGACGACGCGGTTGTGCTCGACGCCACCCGGACGAAAATCCAGCTCATAGTCGGACGGGTTACCCGCGAACCAGCGAGCCTTGACCTTCTGGTCGGCCCACGCGCTGAACACCAGGTCGGGCGGCAACGGGTACGTCCGCTCAATGGTGAACGTGGCATGGACGATGCTGTGGTCAGACATTGATCCTCTCCTTGTGCTTAGAGTTGCTTCGGTATCTTTTGTGGGCGGGCCGGGACGCGCAGTCAGCCCGGCAGCTCGACGTCGAGTCCCGCGAGCTCAGCCCCGAGCCGGTCAAGACGGCGCTCCCAATCGGTGCGCTGCGCGACAAGCCAGGTCTCTGCTCGACGAAGGACCTCGAGCTGCAGGTGGCAGGTGCGCACCCGGCCCACCTTCTCAGTGGTTACCGCTCCGGCCGATTCCAGCACGCCGAGGTGCTGCACCACCGCTGGCAGCGACATAGCCAACGGCTCGGCCAACTGGCTCACCGTGGCCGGGCCGCGTACCAGGCGCTCGACCATTGCTCGCCTGCTCGGGTCGCCGATGGCGTGGAACACCCGGTCAAGCTCGTCGGAACGGTTAACCATATGCTTAAGTATAGTGCCGATGGAAGAAAAGTCAAGCAACCACTTAAGTGTGCCTCTTAAGGGCCGGTCCCCCATTCGCCAGTGGCTCTAGTCCCTTTCGCCCTGTCTCACCGCCGCAGAGGTGGATGCACCAACTGGCGCGCTCGGTGAGTAAGAATTCAGCCCAGCGCCAAGACCCGCGGCGCGTACCAGCTTTATGGACTGCCAGTGAACCATGTTTTGTCATGCACGTCGTTACAGGAACTTTCGGGACGCAATAAGGAACAACCGCGGCGCCCTCGCTGCGGAGTACCCTCGTCTCTAGGTCCTGACGCCACGTTGCACCTATGACGAGCGCAGCGGGCGACAACTCTCAGCCAAGTCGCAAAGCCTCGTCGCGCCGCGCTTTTCGAGGTGACATACAGGGCCTGCGCGCCCTAGCCGTGCTGGCCGTCGTCTTTTACCACGCTCATGTTGGCTTTCTGGGCGGCGGCTACATAGGAGTGGACGTGTTCTTCGTCATTTCGGGTTTCCTTATCACCGATCTTTTGTGGCGAGAGCTCGAGCGCACGGGACGCTTCTCATTTTCTTCCTTCTATGGCCGGCGCCTGCGCCGGCTCCTTCCGATGGCCATGCTGGTCCTAATTGTGACCATGGTGGCGTCTCTTCGTTGGCTCCCGCCCCTCGAACTTCGCTCAGTCTGGAAGGACGGGTTGGCGACGGCCCTGTACGGCGGCAACTATCGCTTCGCCGCCGTCCAGACCAACTACTTGATGTCGTCGGCGCCGCCGTCCCCGTTCCAGCAGTACTGGTCACTCGGCGTTGAGGAGCAGTTCTACCTCTTTTGGCCGCTGCTACTATTAGCGGCGCCGGCCGCAATTTGGCGTTTGTCCGGGCGTAGTGCCTATTCCGCCGGGCGCACGAAGCAACGTCGCGCACACGCCAGGGTGACGCCCCCTTCACGGCTGGCCGCCTTCGTCGCAATGGGAGTGATCGCGGTCGGCTCCTTCGCTTTCTCGTTGTGGTTGACACAGGCAGACCAACCTTGGGCCTTTTTCTCCCTCCCCAGCCGAGCTTGGGAGCTGGCGGCAGGCGGCTTGGTGGCCTTAGGCGCCCCGGTGTTGCGCCTCGCGCCCGCAGGCATCGCGGCCGTGGCAGGCTGGACGGGTCTGGCGGTAGTGGCCCTTTCGGCCATGACCTTTACTTCCCTGACTGCCTTTCCCGGCCTGGCCGCTGGCGCTCCTGTTCTGGGCGCGGCTGCCATCCTGGCTGCTGGCCTCAGCGTGGGCGGCTGGGGACCAGCTGCGCTCTTGGACAGGGCCCCGCCTGCTCTATTGGGTCCATCTCGTACTCGTGGTACCTGTGGCACTGGCCCGTTCTGGTACTTGCGCCGTTCGTAATAGGGCGTTCACTCTCGGAAGGAATGGCCGTTTCGCTCGTGGCCGCCAGTGGCGTGCTGGCGTGGGTTACCTATCGCACGATCGAAGAACCAGCGCGCCATTGGCAATGGATGGCCCAGCGGGCCCGCCGCACCGTCGCTGGCGGGTTGACTTTGAGTGCAGGGGGGGTGGCTATCTGCTTACTGATAGCGCTTCTCCCTCCCAGCTTAATCGGCCACGGAAAAGCTCCCATTGGCATCCTTGACTCGAACTCGAAATTGCCGTCTTCTATTGATGCGATGAGCGGGCGGCGATATGCATCGGCGGCCGTCATCCTCGCTGACGCGCGTTTGGCGGCCGGTCAGCGCCAGGTCGCCGTAGCCCTTGAGGACTCAGCCCACACAAGGGACGTCCCCAGCAACCTGCAGCCATCGTTAATGAGCGCCAGCGCCAGTGAAGCACCACCCTTCCTGGACGGCTGTCTGCTGGGCTTTACCGCCACCGCTGTACCCCCGTGCGTGTTCGGCGACATCAGTTCGCACACCACCGTGGTCTTGTTCGGAGACTCGCACGCAGCTATGTGGTTCCCCGCTCTCGATGCACTGGCCAACGACCGCCACTGGCGCTTGGTCGTGTGGACCAAAGCCACTTGCCCGCCGGTAGACGTCACCCTGGTCAGCCCCGACCTCGGTCGCCGCTATTTCGAATGCAGCGAGTGGCGGGCAGACGTCATTTCTCTCATTCATTCCATGCACCCTCGCTTAGTAGTGCTGGGCGTTGCTCCTAATTACGACGCTCCTTACGATGTCGTTCAAGACGGCCCGGCCTGGTTGGCCGGCCTGGAAAGCTCGGTCAGGACGCTACGCGCCAGCGGGTCGAGGGTGCTGGTCCTGGGGTCGGTCGAATCGCCGGACTGGGTGGTCCCCGACTGCCTGTCCGCACACATCTCCGATGTACCGGCTTGCAACGTCACCCCGAGGCAGACACATGACGGGCCCGGGCTCGTTGGCTACGACAATGCGGGCATAATCGCCGAACGCTCTGCCGTCGTACGCGGTGGGGGTGCCTTTGTCGATGTAAAACCTTGGTTCTGTGCCCCCACTACGTGCCCTGTAATCGTGGACAACCTCCTGGTGTTTCGCGATAACAGCCACCTAACAGTGCAATATGCGGATTATTTAGCCCCCCTCCTCAGCGACGAGGTCAACCTGGCGCTGCAAAAGCAGTGGCCCCCAGCCGGTGCCGGCTCCCGCACCCGGCTCACCCACCCGGCGCGCCACAACCATTCGAAGGCAGTGTCGTCGTAGCCTGACGTGGGTTGGTACGTTCTGGACCGCGCTGCGCACAGTCGCCCATGCCGTCATGTCCGACGACCTGGCAGGACGGCTCCATGACACACCCTTAGCCGAACGTGATGAGCTCCTTGGGCGCGTCGGTGCCGCCCTCGTTCGGCGGTGGCGGGCAAGAACCTGGCCCGGTGCCGCGGCGGACCGGCTCGCCCGGATGACCTAGAGCGTCAGTCGGCGCTTCTTCGCTCGTCTGAGCGTACGCCAGTACAAGTGGTCAAGGCGGTGAGCGAAAGTTCACCCGGCTGACGGTTGCCATTCACCTCTTTGTCTCTGGACATTCAGCCGAGTGCGTTATCTAAAAGGTTATTGATTGACGATCAACGTTGGGCGCTGGCAATGGTGAAGCCTTCCTCGAGCCTCAAAACGGACACCTAACGCGTCGCGCCAGCCGGCGTGTGCCATCTGGGAAACCCTCGTCACCCTGCAGTTCCCTCTAGCCGAAAGGAAGAGCGACCAAGCATGAGCGCCCTCAAAAGACCCAGAAGATATCGGACTTGCGTGGCCACCCTCGGTTCGACCGCCTTACTCGCCTCTACCCTGACCGCCTATGGCAGCTTGGCCGACCCGGCCGGGGCGGCTAGCCCGTCCAAGGCCCCCGAACAGCTGACCATGGCCATAGCGTGGACGGGCACTCAGGCCGCCGGCGTGCCCCCGCTGCTGGCGGCCTACAACAAGGCCAACCCGAGCGTTCACTGGAACCTGGTGGAGAACGTGACCGAGGAGAAGCTCTTGGCCGAAGAAGCCGCTGGTGACGCTCCTAGCGTCGCCATGCTCGACACCACCAACCTGGTGGCCACAATGGCTACCACGGCCGCCATCCTGCCCCTGAAGCCCTACATTTCCAGCAGTAAACTGAACCTCACTCAGTTCACCCCTGCTTCCCTTTACAGCAATACCTACCTCGGCGCCCAGTACGCCCTCCCGTTTTTCGAGGACACGTACGGCCTCTATTACAACAAGACCCTGTTCCAAAAGGCAGGGATCGCGGGTCCTCCTACGACCCTCAGCCAATTGGCGACAGACGCGAAGAAGCTAACGATAACCGGCCCCAACGGGCAATATACACAGTTGGGTTTCGAGCCCACCATGCCGAAGGAGCTCGAGGGTTACCTCTTCGGGGGGCATTGGGCCAGTAGCACCGGCCAGGTTACAGCCACCAGCCCGCGGACCGAAAAAGGCGTGGAATGGTTGGTCAGCATGGAGAAAATGCTCGACCCGAGCAAGGTCCAGAGGTTCCTCGCCGGCGCCAGCGGAGCCGCTAGTTCCCTCGACCCCTTCGCCAGCGGCACCGTGGGCATGGACGTTTCCGGTGAGTGGTTTATGCCGACGATCATCCAGCAGTCGCCCCACTTGAATTTCGGTGCCGCTCCAATACCGTACCCGGACGGAGAACCCCAGTACGCGGACACGGGCTCCGTCGGAGGCAACCCGCTTGTAATCCTGAAAGGCGCCCAGGATGTCAAGGCGTCGTGGGCCTTGATCGACTGGCTGGCTACTACCGGGCAGGTCATGGCGACCAAAAACCCCAGTCTGTTCCACGACATCTACTCCGTACCGGCTCTAAAATCGCTCGTGAACGACGCTAACCTGGCCCCGACCCCCCAGATGGCTTTCTTCTGGAAGTACAGCGGCGAGACCAACATTCAACCGTTCCCGCCGGTCCCGGATGCCACTTCGTACCTCGACGCCATCACGAGTGCCGTACAGGACGCTGAGGTGTCCAACGTCAGTGTCCAGAAGGCCCTGCAGCAGGTCCAAGACCAATACGCCCCCCTGATCGCCCAGGAGATCAAGACGGCCCGCAGCAACGGGCGGTGATCACAGGTACAGCGGGTAGGAAAGGCCAGCCGGGGCCAGGGCCCTGGCTGGCGCCTGGTACGGAGCCGCCCCCGCCCCAACACCAGGACGGCCCAGGGAGCCCGACGGCAGGGCCGGCCACACGGGCACCTCATAAACGTCGTCTGACACTACGGCGACGGCGCATCCTGTGGGGACTGCTCTTTGTGAGCCCTTGGCTGATTGGCACCGTCGGGCTGGTCCTCTACCCGATGGCACTTTCGCTTTACTACAGCTTCACCAATTACGACATCGTTGGCCCGTCGCAGTTTGTCGGGCTCAGTAATTACCAGCAGCTACTGCACGACCCGGAGTTCCGCCAAGCACTTGGCAATACTCTGTACCTGGTAGTGGTTATGGTGCCACTCAGCCTTTTGGCTTCTCTCGGCTACGCGTTGCTCCTCAATCTACCGGTATACGGCCAGCGCACGTTTCGTACCGTGCTCTACCTGCCCCAGATGGTGCCGACGGTGGCAAGTGCAATCTTGTGGATTTGGGTCTTGAACCCAAAGTACGGGCTTGTCAACACCGTTCTGGGGTGGTTCCACATCCTGGGGCCGCTGTGGCTGAACAGCATATCCTGGTCAAAACCCGCCATCGTACTGCTCAACATATGGGGCATCGGAGGTGCCGCCATCATTTTCCTGGCCGGGCTCCAGGGGATTTCCCCCGCTCTGATTGATGCGGCGCGAGTGGACGGTGCCAATCTCTGGTACCGCTTTCGCCACGTGACGCTGCCGGCGATATCTCCACTGATCCTGTTCAACGCCGTCATCGGGATCCTCGCAGCCATGCAGTACTTCACGCAGGCCTTCGTCATGGGCGGTGGCGATACGGGTGATACGTCGATGGGGATCGGCAATAGCCTCCAGTTTGCAGTTGTTTACCTGTACGAGGTGGCATTCGAGGATTTGAGGGTTGGTTACGCTTCGGCGATGGGGTGGGTCCTGTTCGCCCTGATGTTGGTCTTCATCGCTATCCTGCTGAAGGCATCGATCAGGTGGGTCCACTATGAAGGCTGGCGGCAGCAATGAAAAAGAGCCTGGCCCGCCGGGTAGTGCCGAAGACCACGACCTATATCGTGCTTGGCGCGTTGTCGTTTTTGATACTACTGCCGTTTGCATGGATGCTCTTATCGTCGGTCAAAACCAATCAACAGCTGTTTACTATCCCGATCAAATGGTGGGTCTGGCCCCTCCATCTCGACAATTACACCCATGCCCTCTCATTGATCCCGTTCTGGTCCCAACTTGGCAATACCATCTTCCTATCGGTGACGACGGTAATTGGCACGGTCCTTTCCTGTAGCTTTGTGGCTTACGGGCTGGCCCGGGTCGACTGGCCGGGACGACGCCCTTTGTTCGGCCTGCTGATCGTCACCATGCTCCTGCCCGGCATCGTGACGCTGGTCCCCACCTATGTGATCTTCAGGGACCTCGGATGGGTGAACACGTACCTTCCGTTGATCGTGCCAACGTTCCTGGGGACGCCGTTCTATATCTTTCTGTTCCGTCAATTCTTTCTGCGGGTCCCCGAGTCAATAAGTGAAGCGGCCCGGGTTGACGGGGCTTCCGAACTGCGGATCTACGCCACCATCATCTTGCCGGTAAGCCGGCCCGTGATCGCCGCAGTCACGGTGCTGGCCTTCGTACAGGCGTGGACCGATTACCTGGGCCCTTTGATCTACCTCAACAAACCCTCACAGTGGACGCTCTCGTTGGGCCTTACCGCCTTCTTGAGCAAGTACTCGGCGCAATGGAACTACATGATGGCGGCGGCTGTGGTGTTCACATTGCCCTTGATCATTGTCTTTTTCGTCGGCAATAAGCACTTCCTGAAGGGAATTAGCTTCAATACGGATGTGGGCTGACGGGACCCAAAGGAGGCTTTAGATGACACGGTTGCGGCTCATGACCTACAACATGTTGCACGCTCCGGGTGACCGGCTGGCCCCGCTCGTCGACGTAGTCAAGGCCGTCGGCCCGGACGTCTTGGCCTGTCAGGAAGTGAACACATTCGGGGGCATGATGGCCTTGTGCCGGGAGCTGGGCATGCTCCCCACGTGGGGTGTGGCCAACGGCCCTGAAGATTACCGGGACGGCCAGCCCGTATTCGAACACCTGGTCGTCTTCACTCACTTACCGCCCCGGGCCGTCCGAGTCCACCGGGGCGACCGCAGGGCGATGTTCCGTCCCGTTCTCGAGGTCCGCCTGCAGCCGCCAGGAGGCCCGGAAATAACGACGTTCACGGTGCACCTGCGAGCCGTAATCGACCCGCGTGAGCCGTACTTGAAGTTCAGGGAACTGGGGTCGTTGTTGACCGCGATCGGTGACGCCGAAGGGCCGGTTATCGCCATGGGCGACTTCAATGCGATGACGCCAGGCGAGGCCGGGCACGACGGTGCAGGCTCAATGGGGACGAGCCTCCCGGAGGACCATTTGGCCGCCGTTCGAGGAGGCGTCATCGGCGCCATCCTCGACGCGGGGTTCGTGGATTCTTACCGGGCGCGCCACCCATTCAACGGGCGGGCGGAATCAACTTTGATTGGGCGAGATGGACGCCGCCTGGACCATATCCTGGTTAGCTCGTCGCTCGGCCCCTGTATTGCCGACTCGTACATCCTGGACAACGAAATGGCCCGGGTGGCGTCGGACCACCTTCCGGTGGTTACGGAACTCGACTTCGGGGTCCTCGAAGATCTCGCCCAGAACGCCCAAGCGGAGGCGGTGCCGCTGTCTGGCGGGGACGTGGCCGTCTCGGCCGCCCAAAACAACCGGTGAACTAATTCGGGCTGGCCCGGCACCCGCCCGACGGCAGTCTAGCGGCACCCCACACTGGTTTCCCCTGGAGCGTAGGTTGGGCACATAGAACGCCGATCGAACCGGACGTGGTGGCGCCTACCCGCTTGAAAAGCCCCTCACCCTCATGACCCCGCTTCCCGAGCAGGCCTCGACCGTGAAAGAGAAGACCGGGACAGCTGTAGACGTCTCACGGGACAGCGGGCTCGCCGGTCTCTCCAGTGCAGAGGCCCATGCCCGACGTGCCCAGGGTGAGCCCACCGACGCCGGGACACCGCCGGCCCGCGCCTTTCGAGAGATACTGGCGCGGAACGTTTTTACGTGGCTCAATTTGATCCTGGTCACGCTGGGCGTGGCCACGCTGGCCACAGGCTCTCTGGCTGACGCCGCCTTTGTGCTGGTGGCTGTCATCAACACGGTGGTCGGCACCGTACAAGAGGTCCGGGCCAAACGCACGCTCGACCGGCTCGCTCTCCTGAACGCCCCTACGGCCCGGGCTCGTCGCGACGGTGAGGTGGCGAGCCTGCCCATAGAGCAACTCGTCGTCGATGACATTATCGAGATGAGGACCGGGGACCAGGTGGCGGCGGACTCAATGGTGGCCTCCGGTCGCGCCGAAGTAGACGAGTCGTTGGTGACAGGCGAGGCCGACCCCGTCCCGAAGAGCCCGGGCGACCCGCTGGTTTCGGGGACCTGGCTGGTTGGTGGGGCCGTGGTCGCCCGGGTTACGGCGGTGGGCGCAGGTTCTTATGCCAGCCGGCTCGTCAGTGAGGCCCGCCGGTACTCACTGACCGGGTCGGAGCTGGTCCGCTCCGTCAACCTCGTGCTCCGGTGGTTGTCCATCCTGATGCTGTTCATCGGGCCGGTCCTACTGTGGCGGCAGCTACAGGTCCTGGACTGGCGGGCCGCGGTCCGCGCCACAACGGCAGGACTGGTCGGAATGGTGCCTGAGGGCCTCGTACTGCTGACCACGCTGGCGTTCTTCAGCGCCGCCGTGCGGCTCAGCCGGCGCCGCGTCTTGGTCCAGGAACTCCCGTCGGTGGAATCGTTGGCCCGGGTCGACGAACTGTGCACCGACAAGACCGGGACGCTCACGCAGGGGCGGGTGGCGTGGGGTGGCTTGGTGCTGCCGCCGCTCGGAGCCGACGATGGGCGGTCTCTGCCTCCCCAAACGCAGATCGAATCCGCCCTTGGCGCTCTAGCCGCCGTACAGGACGAAAACCCCACCATGGCGGCGATCCGCGGCGCGGCCGAGATCCACGAGCCGGTCGGCTGGGAACCACTGGAGACGGTGCCGTTCAATTCGGCCCGCAAGTGGAGTGGGACGACGTTCAGAGAACAGGGAACGTGGGTGCTCGGAGCGGCCGAAATGGTAACGGCCAGTGACCCGGGCGGGATTAGAAAGGTGGCCAACGACCTGGCCGCAACCGGCCGGCGAGTGCTGGTGATCGCAGAGGGACGGGAAGCCCTGGCCGGGACGGCCCTCCCCGCGGACTTGCAGCTGGTGGCTGCGGTTGAGCTGCGAGAAGAGCTCAGGCCGGACGCGCGGGCCACTCTGGCGTATTTCGCCGCCCAAAACGTAACGGTTCGAGTCGTTTCGGGCGACAGCGCCCCGACGGTCGGCGCCGTCGCCGCCGAGGTGGGGCTGGCGGGCGCCCAGGACCCTGTGGACGCCCGCTCCTGGCCCGAGGACGAGGCCGAGCGCGATGAACTCGTGCGCACGCACACCGTGTTCGGGCGGGTAACCCCTGACCAGAAGCGCGTCCTGATCGATTCGCTGCGCCGCCAGGGTCATGTCATCGCCATGACGGGCGACGGCGTCAATGACACCCTGGCACTGAAGGACGCCGACCTGGGGATCGCCATGGGAAGCGGCTCCTCGGTAGCCAAAGCAGTAGCCCAGCTCGTCCTGCTCGACAATCAGTTCGACACCCTCCCCGTTGTCGTTGGCGAGGGGCGCCAGGTCCTCCACAACATCGAGCGCGTTGCCTCGCTGTTCTTGGTGAAAAACGTCTACTCGCTCATTATCTCGGTGGCCGTGGCGGTGGCCGCCTGGCCGTACCCGTTCCTGCCCCGTCAGCTCACTCTCATTAGTGGGCTGGCCATTGGTATCCCGGGCTTCTTCTTGGCCTTCGCTCCCAGTCAAGAGCGGTTCCGGCCGGGCTTTTTGCGCAGAGTGCTCCGGTTCTCCGTACCAGCAGGGGCGATGGCCGCCATCGCCATACTTTTGGCCTATGCCAGTGCCCGGGCACTTAGTGCCACCGCCGCCGAATCTCGGGCGGCCGCGGTCATAGTCGCGGCGACCGTGTCCCTGACCGTGCTCGTCCTGCAGGCCCGCCCTCTCCAGCCGTGGAAGCTGGGGCTGATAGGCGCCATGGCGGCGCTGTTCGTAGGCGCCTTCCTGGTACCAGGGATAAACACCTTCTTCGAACTGCAAGACTGGCCCCCGGCGGCCGCGTTGGTCCAGGCCGTCGCGTACGGAGCGGCGGCCTCAGCGGTCATCTGGGCTGTCGGCTGGCTCGTCGGCCGAGATAGGAAAGAGACGATGGCGGAGGTATAGGAGGCCCAGTTGCAGACGCGCCTTTTGCCCCCGCCATCGGAGCCGTATTAACCTAACTCCTACAAAGATGATGGGAACAATCGGGTAGAAAGCCGAAAGGGGCTTGAGCATGAGTTCAACTGACGAGCTGCTCTCCAATAACTCGAGCTATGCCGCGGGTTTTACAAAAGGGGATCTGCCGCTGCCACCGGCTAAAAAGGTGGCCGTTCTGGCCTGCATGGACGCCCGCCTCGACCCTGCCAAAGCTCTGGGGTTGCAAGAGGGCGATGCCCACGTGATCCGCAACGCCGGGGGGGTAGCGTCAGAAGACGCCCTGCGCAGCCTCGTGATCTCCCAGCGTTTATTGGGTACCGAGGAAATCATTTTGGTCCATCACACTGACTGCGGGATGGAGACGTTCAGCGATGACGCCGTGAAGGAACAGATCCGCGCCGATACCGGGCTCCGACCGAGCTTTGCCCTGGAGGCCTTCCCCAAGGCCGAAGAAGACGTCAAACAGACGGCCGCCCGCATCAAGGCCAACCCCTTCGTGCCGAAAAAGAACATCCGTGGCTTCGTGTACGAAGTCGAAACCGGCCGGCTGCGGGAAATCCCTCTGGGATAACGGCGTAACCCAATCAGGCCGACGAGTTGGAGCGAACCGAGATGGTGCCGGTGGTGCTCAGGTCCGCAGCGGCGGCGCCGAAGTCCTCGCCGGAGAGCTGGGCCACAAACCGCGCCGCCTGGCCGGTCGGGTCCAGACTGGGCCGGCCATTGGTGTCCAAGATGGTTGAGATAAACCGGGCGCTGAGAAAGTGGCCACGACCATCTAGGGTCACCCTGAGGATGCCCGATAAACTGAGGTCGCCGTCGGTGGCGAAGTTGCCGTAGCCGGCAAAGTTGCCCATGCTGTAGTCGATCAAGTCGCCCTTATAAAACTCCATACCGCGCAGGACATGCGGCCCGCTGGCGATGACGAGGTTGGCCCCGTCGTTGACAGCCGCATGGGCAAACGCTTCTGCATTTCCCCGGTCTTCGCCTACATAATATTCTTCCTGTCCCGTTACGTGGTCCG
Organism: uncultured Acidimicrobiaceae bacterium; assembly: GCA_963845605.1. Taxonomy (GTDB): domain Bacteria; phylum Actinomycetota; class Acidimicrobiia; order Acidimicrobiales; family Palsa-688; genus Fen-671. Next base: position 158,939 of record CAWJSS010000004.1, on the reverse strand, counting down.
CCTGGCTGCCCTCGGCCCCCGCGTGCATGTAGACCACGACTATGTCGGCCTCACTGCGTGCTTTCTCGATAAGGGTCTTGGCGGTTGCGAAGTCGAGCATGTTATTAGTGTTCGTGTACGGCGCGAAACCGATGAACGCCACTGAAGTGGCACCATCGTGGACAATGGCAATTTGACCAGGGAGCCCCGTCTGTGCAATTCCAGCCCCTTTCAGGGCGGCGCTGGTGTCAAGCACACCTTGCTCACCGAAGTCATGCGAGTGGTTGTTGGCACTATTCACGACCGTGAACCCATCATGACGAAGGTATTGCGAGTACCCGGGTGGCGTGCGGAAGGCGAAACACTCCGTTGAACCAGGGCCACACTTCGAGCCCGTCGAGTTCGTGAGCGTTCCCTCGAGGTTGCCGAACACGATGGGTGCCGCCAACGCTCCCTGGACGAGGTCCAAGTAGGCAGCCGGGCTAGGCGGTAACAACGGCGTGTTCCCGAGTTCGGTGTCACCTACGACAGATATGGTTACCGGCGTCGGCACCCTGGTCGTCGACGTGAGGCGCTTTGGGGCGGCCGGAGGCACTGAGCCTCGCGCCTTCGCCTTTGGGTGAGGGCCGGTAGAAGCGGCGGCGCTCGGCGCTCCGACCGATCCCGCCATTTGCCGCACCGCCACCGCGGTCCCACCCACGACGAGCACGGCCACGACAAGCACGCCTAACCAGCGCCAGACGAGCACACGAGCTGGGGGCCGGCGACGATAAGGCGGACCGTACGGGCTCACCCTCACAGCGGCGCCATCAGCGCTTCGTCTCCGCCGTCAGCTTTCATGCAGCTCAAAACCTAGCGTCCGGGGGGCTGGCCACGCACTTCCGGGCTCGGGGCCTACGCCCTTCTCGACGGGAAGCAAATACGTTCGACTGGCCAAATGGCCAGTCGAACAATGTATCTAATTCCTAACTGACGACCGGCCAATCCGTGAGCTAGTCGATAATTCGCATTGTCGTTGAGGCGTACAAAATGAAACGGCTCCCACCACCTGTCCAGCCCTTGACTGTGCAGGTGGTGGGGGCTACTGTGGTTAGGGCGTGAGCTTTGCTCAATTCGAGTACCCGTCACGCAGTCGTCGGCAATCTAATCGTAATATCGTCGGACGCGCTGGATTAGTCAATAATAACGCGGGTCAACTATGAACCACGCAGCTTATCTCCCGCACCATGGGCTGACGTAATTGCGATCAGCTTTGACGGCTGACGGCGGACGAGGTCATCGCCAGGCTGACGGTCTTTACCGACCAGGCCGACAAAGAAACTGAAGTTAAGCGCTTGCCAGCACCTGGCCCGCAGGGCTGCGAAGCGCCCAAACATGGAGGAACCCAAATGTCCACGCCAACACAGACACAACTCAGAACTGGCTTAGGCGGTGCGATCGGGTGCGACTACATGGCGTCCGAGAGCAAGCTGTTCTTTGTTTCTTTCGATACAGGCAGCCTTTCCTCTCTTACCGTGCCCCCAGCGCCGGTCGTCCTCGATGTGCTCGGCACCGGGTACAACAACCCTGAGGACGTGAAACTCAGCGCAGACGGGGTTCACGCTTACATTACGGAGCGAAGTGGCGACCTCGTCCGATTGGCTTTGAAAACGCCGGACCGCAGTGCGGCCACCGTGGTCACCTCCGGGATTACCGCTCCGCAACAGATGTTCCTCGACGAAGCCCACGACTCCGCGTACGTGGTCGAGTTCTCCACTCCTGGCCGCCTCCTCAAAGTCAACCTCACGAGCGGGGCCAAAACAGTCATAGCGTCGGGCCTCGACAACCCCATCGGCGTCGTGGTGGACTCGAGCCGGCAGTACGCCTACGTCACCGAGCAGACAGCCGGCCCGGACCAAGGTCGGGTCAGCAAAATCCAGGTGAGCAGCGGGCTGCGCACTACCATCGCCAAAGGCTTGACCAACCCGTTCTTCCTGACCTGGACGGGCCCGTCCCAAGACGCCCTTTACGTCCCCCAGCGCGACCCTGCCAACTCCATCCTCATCGTCAACGTGACCAATGGGGCAACAACCACGGCCGTTTCCGGCGTGCCGGTCCGCCCCTCCTGCGTGGCGGTACCCAACTCGACGGAGCTACTGGTCTGTTCCGATTCCGTGATCGAAGAGGTCATATTCGCCCCCTTCCTGGCGGACGGGCCATTGTTGATGGGCATTGGCAATATCCCCGCCGACGAGGTCAGCAGTACTACCGGGCTGGCCACCACGCCGGCGAACTCGCTTTGCCCCGTCACCAACGCGCCGTTTGGCGGGACGTTGCCCATAATGGTGAACTACCAATCAGCGGACAGTGCCGGCGCTGCTTTTTACCAGGTCCTCGTGGACGGCGTCGTCCAGACCGGGGCGTGGACGGTGTTCCACTGGAACGGGACCAGCAACGTGCAAATAACCGTTACGCCCCAGACCGTCAACCCGGGGGGAACGACCGGTTGCTTCCCGGTGCACCCCGTAGCACAACTATTTGATTTCCAGCCACCGGCCCTCGGTTATTTGCTCAACAGCGCTGCTCTCAGTAATGGGCTCCACAAGATCCAGCTGCAATTCGTGAACAGTTCGGGCCACAAGATGCCGGGCGTGGTCAGCCTGCCGTTGGAAATCTTGGTCAACAACCAATCCTGCGTGGCCGTGATCTCGCCTCCGACGATCAACACGACCCCGCTGCAAACGGCCAGCGCGCAGTGCGGGACGGTCAATTACGGTGGGAACAAGTCTCTAACCGTCACCGTGCCTTTCACCGCTACCCAGCCGGCAAATTTTGGCCGCTTTTCGTTCTCGATCACCCGCGGCACCTCGCAGACTTTCGCGGGCCCGCAAAACGCGCCGGTACCGGCGACAGCTCCGTTCAGCGACTCGGTAGCCGCGCTCCTGGGGACGTGCACAACAGCCGGTTTCGCCGCCGAGTTGTATGTAGCGGCCACCATGACCAACGGGATCGACCGTCAGAGCCAGTACGACGCCTCCGCGCAAGCGGGGATCGCGCTCGACACCCTGAGCGACCTGGCCAGCGCAGGACCAGCCAGGGTCACGTAATCCTTCGTTTAGGTACGCGAGCGCGTAGCGACGGGTCAGCGAGCACGCCCGCAATGTGGCCGATGGCGTCCCAGACCTCGACGTAGGTCGTATAGAGGGCTACCGGCGCCAGCCGTATGACGGCTGGCGCCCGGAAGTCGGGCACAACCAGGCTTCTTTCGATCAGTGCTCTGGTCGCCGCCCAGGCGTCCGGGTGGCTAATGGCGAAATGCCCTCCCCTACGGGCCGGGTTGGAAGGACTGGCGCTCCTGGCCCCGAGCGGGGCCAACACCTCGTCGGCCCGGTCGGCCAGCAGGCTAACTAGGCGCTTGGTCTTGGCCCAGAGAGCCGGTACCCCGGCGGCCAAGAGGGGCGCAATACCCGCGTCGAGGGCAACTATGCCGGCTATGGCCGGCGTGCCGGGCTGGAACCGGCCGATGGAGGCCACCGGCTCATAGGCCTCGCCCATCGCGAACTGGTCCTCTTGTCCCCACCACCCCCACACCGGCGGGCGGAGAGAGCTCTGTAAGGCGGAGCGGACGTACAACCAGGAGGGCGCGCCGGGGCCGCCGTTCAAGTACTTGTACCCGCACCCCACAGCCAGGTCAGCGCCGGTGGCGTCGAGGTGTACCGGGACCGCTCCGGCGCCGTGACTGAGGTCCCACAGCGATCAGTGCCCCCACGCTGTGGGCGGCCTGGTTGACAGCCTCCATGTCCACCACCGCGCCCGGACCGGTAATTGACCCCTGACAGGCACACCAGGCCGACGTCGTGGTCCAGCGCCTCCGCCATGGCGTCAGCCCCTAGCCCTTCGACGGGGTCAGTTGCCAACAGACGGAGCTGGAGGCCATGTCGCGCCGCGATCCCTTGCAGGACATAACGAACGGTCGGGAAATCGTTGGCGTCGCCGACGATGGCGGGCTGGCCCGGTCTGGCGTCCATGGCCGCTACGGCCAGCTTGTACAGGTTGACTGTGGTGGAATCGCTCACCACCACCTGTCCGCGGCCAGCGCCTACCAACTCTCCAACGCGGTCACCCACCGCGGTGGGCAGTTCGACCCAACGGCCCCACCCGCTCACCAGGTCCCGCTGCCACTCGTCAAGGAGGTCATGGACGGCTTTCGCGGTAGCGCGGGGCTGGCGGCCCAGCGAATTGCCGTCGAGGTAGATAGGCCCGGCGGCGCTTATCAAGAACTGGGACCTGAAACTGGCCAACGGGTCGAGACGGTCGGCCTCGACCGCCTCGGCGCGGGTTCTCGGCGGGGGGAGTTCCGTCATGGAGTACATCCTCGCCTCCCGTGCACACGTGTGAAGGCTCCCCCGAGTTTGGCCTCAGCGACCGCCAAACTGCTCCCACATCTAGCGGCCCTTTGGTGACCTCGTTGCCGGAAGTGCTGGAGGACGACATCGCCGGCAACCAAGTCGCCATTTCGTCACCAGGTCACGCCCACTTGGGCCACGGCCGCTTGGGTCACGGCCGCTTTGGTCACGGCCGCCAGAGCCGGCAGACCGACCACAGGCCTAATTTCCAGGCCAACGCGTCACACCGTCGCGGTCCGGCGGGTCTAGCACTATGAGGAACGGCGCTGGAGGGATTTGGGCTGGAGGGATGTGGGCCAATGGACAATCAGGCGTGGCTGGCGGAGCGCTTCGAGGAGCAGCGGGCACATCTGCGGGCTGTGGCCTACCGGATGCTCGGTTCGCTGAGTGAAGCCGACGACGCAGTACAGGAGGCATGGCTCCGCCTGAGCGGGGCCGACCGCAGTGACGTCGTCAACCTCGGCGCCTGGCTCACGACGGTGGTGGCTCGCGTGTCGCTCAACATGCTCCGGTCACGCAATACCCGGCGCCAAGAGCCGCTGGCGCCGCACATGCCAGACCCGATCATCGACCGGGCGGAGGGCACGGACCCTGAGCACGAGGCCCTGTTGGCTGATTCAGTCGGCCTGGCCCTCCTGGTCGTGCTCGAGACGCTCCCTCCCGCCGAGCGGCTGGCGTTTGTCTTGCACGACATCTTCGCCATCCCGTTCGGTCAGATCGCACCGATCGTGGAGCGCTCACCGGAAGCGGCCCGGCAGTTGGCCAGCAGGGCCCGCCGGCGGGTGCAGGGCGAGACGACCTTGCCAGACACGGACCTCGACCGCCAGCGTCAGGTGGTTGACGCCTTCATGGCCGCCGCTCGCAACGGTGATTTCGACGCCCTCGTCGCCGTGCTCGACCCGGATGTCGTCTTGCGAGCAGACATGGGAGCCGGGCTGGCGGGCTGGCGGGAAGTGCGGGGGGCGGCAGCCGTGGCCAGCCAGGCGCAAATTTACTCACGCCTTGGGCTGCTTTTGCGGCCGGCCCTCGTCAACGGGGTGCCCGGCGGGGTGTCGATGCGCGATGGCAAACCGTTCGCCGTCGGTGCCTTTACGGTTAGAGGTGGGAAGGTGGCGGCCGTCGATATCCTCGCCGACCCCGCCCGCTTGCGTCAGCTCGACTTGGCCGTCCTCGACGACGAGACCCCGGCCGCTCCCCTAGCCCCGCCAATCTCCGACAGCTCGAGCCGGCGCAGGTTAATCCGTGGCCGGCTGCTCCTTACCCAGTGCCGGCTCCGGCACCCGCTCGGCGCCGGCGGCCGGTACCACAACACTCCTGGACGCCGTCAGCCGGGCCGGGATCCGCGCTGACACGACCACGGCAAAAATGCCGACCACGATGCCGAACAGGAACGCCAGCGCCACCCCCGACCGGTGCCCGATGCCTTCTGCCGTGGCCGCCACCAACGCTCCCGCCACCCCGGTCCCGAGCGCCTGGCCCAGCACGTCGAGGAGTTGCAGGCTGGCCGTGGCCTTGCCCTCAGCGCCGGACGCGGCGAGGTCGAGAGTGGTTACCGACAGGGGGGCGTAGGCGAGCCCCATGCCGGCCCCGGCCACGCCCCAAGCCAACACTCCGAGCGCCGGAGGCACGGACGGCACCAGGGCCAGAGCCATCAGACCGAGGCCGCCAAGTACCAGGCACTCGCCCGAGCGGACCAGGCTCCTCGGGCCTTCCCGGGCGATGCGGTGGGCTTGCACCCAGGAGCCGGCGGTCCAGGTCAGCGTCCCGGCGGTGAGGGCGAGAGCGGCCAATGCGGTCGAGGAATGCCGGACGGTCGTTATGGCGTAAGGGACGTAGGCGTCGCCGGCGAAAAAGCAACATGTGAGCAGCCCGCGGTTCAGGATCGTCGCCGGCAAACCTCTTCTGGCGCTCAGAGTCCCGGCGGGCGTCAGCCGCCGCAGGCAAGCGGCCAGCAGGCACCCGCCGGCGATAGCGCCGCCGACGACGGCGGGCAGGTTGCCCGAGCTGATAGAGGCCAGGGCGGCGGCGGCTCCTGCCACCACGCCGAGCACAGGCAGGTATGGCACTGACGAGTGGCGCGGCTGGTCGGGAGAGGGCACGTGCTTCATGGACAAGACAGCCAACACCCCGGTGACGACGACCAATGGCACCAGGGCCAGGAACACCCATCGCCAGCCCACAGCTGCCGCGATGAGGGCGGCGATGGCCGGCCCGATCAACCCCGGGATGACCCACGCCGTGGACAGGATGGCAAACATCCGGGGCCGGCATTGCTCGGGGTAACCGCGGGAGATGGCTACGTAGGCCACGGCCGGCACGAACCCGGCACCAAGGCCTTGAACCGCCCGGCCGGCCACGAGGATGGGCATATCCGGCGCCGTCCCCCCCACCACCAAACCGGCGGCAAAAAGGGCCAGCCCGGCCAGCATGGGCGGCCCGAGCGGGCCGCGGTCGGCCAGGGTGCCCGCCAGCACGATGCCGATCAGGCTGGTCAGCATGAAGGCGCTGAACACCCACCCGTAAAGCCGGAGGTCGCCGAGATGGCGGCTCACGACGGGCAGCACCGTGGCGATGGCCAATGCTTCGAACGCGACCAACGTGACTGCGAGCACCAACCCCACCGTCAAGGCTCGCCGCTCCGGCGCCCATACACCGCCTCCTGCCCCAGACGGGGCGGCGGGAGTGGGGTCGGGCCGGTGCGCGTTCACCCAAGCGAGGGTATGACCTCTAGCGCAGTTGAGGTCAAGTACCGGGCGACAGGGGCTCGCGCCAGGGCCGCGGCCGACGGGTGGACAGTCAGGGCCAGGCCAGCCAGCAGGGCCAGGGCACCCGGGAGGGCCAGGCCGCCCTGGAGGCGCTCAGCCGCCGGAGACCTGCCTGTCGTGCCCGTCCCAGAACGGCCCTCGCAGCTTGAACTTCTGCAATTTTCCGGTCGCCGTCCGGGCCAAAGCGCTCCGGAACTCTATGGAACTCGGGCACTTGAAATGGGCCATGCGGGACCGGGCAAACTCAATGAGCTCTTCTTCGGTGGCCGACGTCCCGCGGCCAAGGACGACCAGTGCTTTGACCGTCTCCCCCCATCTCGGGTCGGGCACACCTATAACGGCAACTTCGGCCACGGCCGGGTGCTGGTAGAGACAGTCCTCCACTTCGATGGAAGAGACGTTCTCACCGCCCGTGATAATGACGTCCTTTTTGCGGTCGGTGATGGTCAAATAGCCGGACTCGTCGATTTCCCCTCCATCGCCAGTCTTGAACCATCCGTCCTCGACCGCTTTGGCAGTTTGCTCCGGTTGCTCCCAGTAACCCCCGAATACGTGGTTCGACCGGGCCAGGATTTCGCCTCCCGGGGCCAGCGTCACGCGGACGCCCACGGCGGGCACCCCGGCTCGAGAGAGGAGCCGCGCCCTCTCCCCCTCGTCCAGGCCGTCCCATTCTTGGCGGGCCCGGTTCACGGTCAGGAGCGGTGCCGTCTCGGTCAACCCGTATATCTGGATGAACTCCCATCCCAGTTCGGTGGCGATGCGCTGAATGGTCCGCGATGGCGGGGGGGCGCCGGCGACTATCACCCGGACCGTCCCCCGCCCCGGGACGGGGTCGCCCCGCCGGCGGCGCGCCTCGGCGGCGTCCAGTACCGCCGCTATCACCGCCGGGGCCCCGCACATCAACGTCACCCCGTGCTCGTCCACCCGGCGCAGGATCTCCTCGCCGTCCACTTTGCGCAACACGACTTGTTTGCAGCCCATACCCGTGATCGCGTATGGCATGCCCCAACCGTTGCAATGGAACATGGGCAACGCGTGCAGGTAAACGTCCCGGTCTGTCACCGTCGTGTGCCAACCGAGCGTGGCCGCGTTGAGCCAGCAGTTCCGGTGAGTCAGCTGCACGCCCTTAGGGCGGGCGGTGGTCCCGCTGGTGTAGTTGATGCTGGCGGCACCGTCCTCGTCGGCCTCCCACTGGCGCGGGATCTGTCCCGGCCGGGCTTCGGCGAACAGGGCGGCGTCAGCCCGCCCGTCGAGGACAATTCGCTCTTTCACGGTCACACCGGCCAGCGGTTCCTCGAGCTCAGGGTCGACGAGTAACACCGACGCGCCGGAGTGGTCGACGATGTACTGGATCTCCTCGGCCAAAAGGCGGAAGTTGATCGGTACGAGGACCCGGCCGTAGGCGCTGACACCGTAGAAAGAGATCAGGAAGCGAGCCGCGTTCGGGCTTACGATCGCCACTCGCTCCCTCTCGCCGATGCCCATCTGTTCGAGAGCGAGCGCCATTCCCCTCGCCCGCGCCTCCAGCTGGCCATACGTGAGCACACCGAGGCCGGCGGGGACGTCGGGTTCGTCGACGACGGCTGTCCTATCACGGAAGACGAGGGCGGCGCGGTCCAAAAAGTCGCCTACCGTCAACGGAACCTTCATCGCAACCCCCTCTGAGCGGCCTGTCACGGACCCCGTCGCTCGGTCGCGGGCCCGGCCCGTGTGGCCCGCACGATCGGCTCGCCTCTACCTGAGCGGACGGCGCTGCGGCCAGGGGCAAGCTCCATGCGACAGTAGTCCCCGGGCCGTACGTCCACTAGACCCGGCCAGATCGGTAAGGATCGAGTGGCGTGACGGTTTCGCTCGCAGGTGGGCCAAAAGACGAGAATCTTTGTCGGTCGGGAGGCGGAACTGGCCGGCTTCGCCGACGTTATGGCACGGGCCGACAGGGCCAACCCTGGTTGGTGACGATCGAGGGCGAGTCGGGCATCGGCAAGACCGCTTTGGTAAGGCGCAGCCTGGCTTCTGCGGCTGGCTTCAGCGTCCTGTCGGCCAGGGCCGACCCGGCCGAGTCCGACCTCGACTACGGGATCGTCGAGCAGCTGTCGCGGGGGGTCGATGGCCGCCTCCTTGGTCGCTACCCATTGCTTGGCGGCGACGGCCCCAGATCCTCACCATTTGGCGTGGGAGCAGAACTGTTAGCCGTGGTCGGTGAGCAGCTGCGGGTAAAACCGGTGGCGATCGTCATCGACGACGTGCAATGGGCGGACCGCGCCTCGGTTGACGCCCTGTCGTTCATGCTCCGCCGCTTCTCCGTTGAACCGGTCCTGGTCGTTAGCGTTATCCGCGGCGATCGCGACCACCTGGACGAGAGCACGCGCCGGATGCTGCTTGGTATCGAGCAGCGGCTGCAGCTGACGCTGAGCGGCTTGAGCGTCGATGACGTAGCTCAGCTGGCGTCGGCGATCGGCGCCCCGCCGTTGCGCCCGGATGCGGTTCAACGTCTCTTTGACGGGACCGCGGGCCACACGCTGTACCTGACGACCGTCCTTTCCGACCTTGACGGCCCGGGCCGGCTGGAGGCTGACCGGTTACCTGTGCCACCGTCACTGGCCGCCGCCATTGGCGACCAGCTCACCGTCCTGCCCGGAGCGACCAGGGCGCTGCTGGAGCTGCTGGCGGTGGTGGACGCTCCGGTGCCGCTGGCCTTGCTTGGCGATACGGCCGGGGTGGCCTCTCCGAGCGCTGCCATCGAGCCGGCGGTAAGAGCGGGCCTGGTGGACATCTCCGAAGCAGGCCCGAGCCGGTCAGTGGTCATCCGCCATGCGCTTCAGCGTGACGGCATTTACGCCAGTATCAGCGCCGAAAGGCGCCGGGAGCTCCACGCTCGCGCCATACGCCTTGTCGACGAGAGCGCCGCATGGGCCCACCGGGTCGCCTCCGTCGACCGCCCCGACGAAAGCTTGGCCGCCGAGCTGGAACAACTGGCCGGAACGGAAGCTGCGCAAGGTCATCTGGCTCTGGCGGCAACGCACTTGTTGTGGGCGTCCGACGTTTCGCCGGCTCGTCAGGGCCGCGAACGCCGGCTGCAGACCGCGGCCATGCACTTAATGCTGGCCGAGGAAGCCCGCGGGCTAAGCCTGCGCGAAGCGGTGGAGGCGGCCGCGCCATCGCCACTCCGTGACTGTGTACTCGGGACGATGGCATTTGCTGGAGGCCAGCTCCGAGAGGCGGAGAGGCGCTTTAGCGAAGCTCTGAAGGAGGCCGAGGCCACGGAGGATAACCGCCCTCTGGTGGCCGTTATAGCCAACCGGCTGGCAGGCACGTACACGCTGCTCGGCGCCGTTCATGACTAGGACGGAAGAGGAGCTGAGCGCCTGTGGCCTGGCCCAGGCACCGGCCAAGACCCGTTCTGTGCTGGAGATGACCAACCGGGAGACAGAGGTTGCTCACCTGATCGAGCGGGGGTTGACCAACGCCGAAATAGCGGCCGAATTGTTTATCACCCCCAAGGCCGTCGAGTACCACCTGGGCAATATCTACGTCAAGCTCGGGCTGAAGGGACGCAAACAACTGCGCCACTTCCTTGGCGAGTCCCGCCCGCCTGCGCTCGTCTGACGCGGAGGGTGGCGACGCCGCAGGGTGGCCTTGGCCTGCACCCGCCCACGATAATTGCAGGCCGTGGGGGGTAGGATGCCCTCGAGGAGGCCGAGGTGGGCACTACCCTAACCTTCAGGACCGTGACCTTCCGGGCGGTGGCCGCCGGAGCTGTACTGGCCGGCAGCTTGTGGCCAAGCACCATCAGCGACGTGGCCGCAGCGGAGACAACGCCGATCGCGCTCCCGTGCCTGGTCCCGATGCCGGCCTCGCATGGCCACTATGCGTCGATCGGCAACCTGCAAAATGGCCAGACCATCTGCTTGGTACTGGGCGAGAAGTTGGTCGTCTCGCTGTCAGCGCCGGCCGCCTCCAACCTCGCGTGGCAAGGCGTCGTGGTTGCGCCAGGCGGGATCCTGGCCAAGACCCCGATACCCGGCCCTGTGCGCGCCGGGGTTACGGGGAGCGCCTACCTGGCTAGGCGCCAAGGCATCGTCAAACTCAGCTCGGAGAGACGCGCGTGTGCGCCCGCGTCAGGATCGGCCAGCTGCGACGCCATGCTCGCCTGGAAAGTAACAGTGATCGTTCGTGGGCCGCATAGGCCTATGCCGCAACCGGGAAAGGGTGTGCCACAGCCGGTGGTCCATGCCGCTTGAGCTGTGCGCGACCTCGTTTTTAGATCGGTGACCGCCGGCCTGTGAAACGCCGAGCACATGAGAATCAGAGCCCCAGCTCCCGGTCGGGAACTGGGGCTCTGTGCGGGTCTTAGCCTGCCTCTTCCGCTTACCCGGTCGTGTACTGATAGGGGATGGCGGCGATCTCGTCGCCATCTGGATCAGCCACACCGGCCAGGCTGCCGAGGGTCAAGTCATCGACGTAAAGCGTCCCGGTAACAACCGTCCCCGGCGTCCCCGTCGGGGCCATTTCGACGTGGATGGTCCCGCTTTGGCCCGGCAGCAAGTACAGGAAGTCGCCCAGGCTGCCGTCCCAGAGGTTGCCGGTGCTCGAGGTGACGGCCGGGTCGAATGTCTCGGTCACTGCCGACAGGGTGGCCGAAGCGGCGTCAGTCGGGATACCGCTGGGCGGGTATGGCCCTATCTCATCGGGATTTATCAACCAGACCCCGGGACTGACCTCTGGGCTCTGGGTATAGGTCAAGCTGGCGGAGCCCGGCCCGAACCAACTGGTAGTCCCGGGTGATGCTACGGCCGGGCTGAGGTCAGGGTCACCAGGAGAGTACGACATGTCGAAGGCAACCGGCGTGCTCCGATCGGCGCTGGAGACGTTGGCCTGGAGCTGGGTCGTGTGCGTGGGGACCTGGTAGAAGGGGAAGGAAAGGCCGCTGGAAGCGGGATAGTAAACGCGGTCGCCGTGACAGCCGGGTTTTGGTTAGGCAGGTTGACGGTCTCCGTCTGGTTGTTCAGCCTGGGGTCGACGAAGAAGCCTTCCGGCGCAACACCGGTGTTCTTGACGTGGACGTCGAAGGCTGTCGACGTCAAAGCCGGGACGCTGGCCGAGGGGGAGTCAGGCAAGTTACTGCTGACGCTCACCTGGTTGAAGGCGACCGACCCAGAGAACGGATCCTCGAGTTCGTCGCCGACCACTGGGTTGGACCACCCCAGGACCACTTCCCACTGGCCCGGGATAGGCGCCACGTGGTAAAGCTGCGTGAACGTCGATGCCACGGCCTCCAACCCGCTGCTTGTGGGTTCGAGCGTGAAGTTGCTCGAGTACCCGACCGTCTGGCCGTTGGGGTCGACCAGAGAGGCCACGAGGACGTCTCCCGGGACCTGGCCAGCGCTGGGGTTATTGGCCAAGACGATGCTGGCATCCAGATCCGTTTCCCCGGATGGAACCTGGAAGTAAGTAGGTGTTGGTCTGGGCCTGGGTGCCTGCACGCCCGTTGCCGCCGGTGAGCACGCCGCTAAACGTCCCGCCGTCGGGGCCAATTGGGACGACGCTCCGGACGGTTACGGGAATGGTCGTTTGACCTTCGTTCGACGAGACGACCACCGATTGGTCGGTGTCACCACTCGCAGTCGGCGTGGTCAGGCTGAGGGTGGCCGTCGCCGCTTGGCCGGCCGGGATGGCCAAGAACGACGGCGTGATCGAGCCGGCGGGCGCGTACTGCCAGGTTTGGGCGTCCCACTGGATAGGACCGCTAGTACCCAACGAGCCGGGCCCGGTGGCGCCATCTAGCTCGGTAAAGAACAGCGCCGTCCAGCGCCCCGGCGGCTGGGTCGGTCACTTCCACTTCGGCAAAGTCGGCGAGACCCTGCGGGTCGGTGTAGTCGGCGTACGTCCCGTCTGGCTCGAACAACGCCACGTGCAGCAGAGAACCCTGGCCGGTGAACTGGTAGTCCGCCGAGAACAGCAGCCGCGATGGTGAGCGGGGGTCGGTCCGCGGGACGTTGAACGTCTCCGTCTGGAACACTTCGGTCAATGCCGCTCCAGATCGGCATGGTGCCGCTATTAGCCGTCAGGCTGCTCGGGTCCATGGTGAACGTCTGGACACCGCTGTCGGAGACCTCACGCGTGAGGGCTCGAGTGGACAGCTGGACGCGCTCGGTGGACCGCCCGCTGTTGGTCAACGATAGCTGCTGCGACTGGGGCGTTCCCGGCTGGCCGACGAAATTCACCTGGCTGGGGCTAAGAAGAAGCCCACCGCCGCTCGGGGCACGGTGCTCGTTGTGGCGCATTGGCCCGGGCAGGGACTCGGCCAGTTTCACCGCCGCGCCCACGTTGAGCAGGCCGGCGCCCTGCTCGTCAGCCGGGGCATCGATGTCCGTGGCCGTGCTCACCAGGATCTCGCTTGACCAGCGCCGGCGTCGGATCGGTACCGCCGTGGGTCTCGGCGTACGCCTGGATCACGTCCGCGGCGGCGGCCGAAGTCAGCGGGGCTGACTCGCTCGTACCGCCGAAGTCCTGGATGCCGATGTTAGTCCCGCCGAAAACGTCCGAGCACATTCCGTGTACAGGGCAGGGTTAGTCGAGCAGAGGGCCCAGTTGCCGTCCCCGGGCGCGACCAGGTTGACGGTATTGCCGGCCTGGGTGAAACCCGTCGAAGAAAAGCTCGCAATGTTGCTGTCCACCCAGCGCCCGTTGCCGACGGCGGGGTTGACGAACCCGCCGAAGTTGGACTGGGCATAAAGCCGCAATGTGGTCGACGCCCCCACGCTGATCAGGTTGGGGTCGGTAGCCGGAGAGCCGATCGTGTTGGTAACGCCACCGTCCCCGCTGCTGACGACCACCGTTACCCCCGCAGCCACCGCCGCGTCGTCGGCCTCACGGGTGATATCGAGCGCAGTATCCGGGAACGTATTGGAGCCGAAGGACTCGTTGATGACCTTGGCACCATGCTGAACGGCGTACTGGATGGCCTGGATGAAGGCGGAATTCGTGGTGTCGTTGTTCTCACTGAAGGTCTTCTCCGCCAGGACGCTGGCGCCGGGGGCGGCGCCCACGATCCTGACCCAGCAGCCATTGGCGGGCAGCCTGGCGGCTTGAGCGGGGTTGACGAACTGGGACAGGTTGTACTCCTGGTTACCTTGAGCGGCGATCGAGCTGACGTCGCCGAACATCTCCCCGCCCGGTGTGGGGGTGCCGGCCGGGTCACCCGAAAAGTCGACCTGCTGGACGACCGGCAGGCCCGGGCGGCCGTACGCCCGGTTGCGCTGCAGGTCGGGGTTAGTGGTGTCCAGCCCGTCGGCGATCGTCGCCACGGTCACTCCGGCGCCGTCGATGCCGAGCGACCAGGCCCCCGACGCATTGATCGTCTGGAGGGCCTGGGGGTCGAGCTCGGGCGCCCGCTCAGTACCACATATCGCGGATGCGGCACCGTGCCCACCTGGCCCAGGCCCGCGCCCCGGTCCTGGCGGGGAAAAGCGCCCCTGGCCAGGGACAACGGGCTGCAGCAACGGTATCGTCGCATCGGGTACCACCTGAGACACGCCCGGGATCGAGGACAGCACCTGCGCCTCTGCGGGCGAGACGGAAGCAGTAATGGTGTCGATCAAGCTCGTCGTCGACAATACGGTGGCGCCGGCGGCCTGCAGCTGGGCCAGGACAGGCTCCTGCTCGGCACAAGAAGCGCTGGCTCCTGATGACGTCGCCGCCACCGGTGTGCACGAACCACCGAGCACGACGATCATGGTCCTCGGTTGGCCACTGGCTGCCAAGGGCGCCTGGGCCGTCGCCGAGGGCTCGGCCACTAACCCCGCCGCCAGCAGAACCGCCGTGGCCGTCGCCAAAGAAACTCTTCCACCTAAACGAGGCATGCAGTCCTCCCCTTCTAACTAGTAAAACTACGACATGCCGGCCTGAACGCCGAACGATAGCACCCCGGTCCAGGAAGCACCGAGCGAGGCTGACCAGGTGCGGAGGGAGAGCGGCCTGATGTCCGGCTCAGGTTTCGGGGCTTAGCTGCACCTGAAAGGGCGGGGTCCCGGCCAGCTTCCCGCCGTCGATGACGACAGCGGCGCCGGTGACGTAAGAGGTCTCGTACTTCATGGCCAAGAACACACCCCGGAGAGTGACCGTCAGCCCGGAGTCGAACGCCTCGACCGGGACGTCGGCCAGCGGTGTGGGCCGATGACCTCCGCCGGCGGCGTTATTGCAGGCGAAATCCAAGCGACCGAACTGCGTGAGCACCGCCTCGACCAGGCTGGCCACAGCCGCCTCGTCGCTGACGTCCGTAGGCACAACCAACGCCGTTCCGCCATCGTCCCGGATCTGAGCCGCCACTCCCGCCAACGCCGTTTCGTCGCGACTGGCGAGGGCCACAGCCGCCCCGGCCTTTGCAAATGACCGAGCTACGGAAGCACCGATGCCCCGGCTCGCCCCCGTCACGAGCGCTACCCGGTCGGTGAGGTTGGCCCCATGGTCAGTTCTCCTTTGTACCTGCGGTCCTGAGCCCCGCCCACCTCTAATTATTCAGTCATACGCTATGTCTGACTAATTATACGGCCCGGGCCCATGGCGGTCAAGCTTGGCGCCGCTCACAGCCCGGCGCGGCCCGGTAGGCAGCGGTTCGGGGCGCTAACGGGCTCGTTGGCTGACAATGGCCCGGTAACGCTCAATGGCCATTTCCATCAACTCGGCTACCTCACCTGCCACCGTTGCCGCTTGACGGCGGCGGCCGGACAGCGAGTCACCGGACAGCGAGTCACCGACAGGAGTCAAGGTCTCGAAGCTGGTCAGCGTGTACAGCACCGTCAAAACATGTTCGAGCCTGGCGTTGTGCCTGCCGCGCTTGCTTGGGAAAAAACGCCCGAGCAGTACCTCGAGGCCCTGCCGGCGCCGCTGGTCTCGCTCTGCGATAACCGCGCCCACCTCAGGGTCGAGGGTGGCGAGCGCCCGTAGCCGGCTCATGACCGGCGGGTCGACCGCCCAGAAGCGGGCAAAGCAGTGCACAAAACCTCGTAGCGCCTCATGGGGGTCAAGTTGCCTGAACGCACCTTCGAGTTCAGCCAGGCCGCCCTCCATGGCCAGGGAATCGCATAGGGCCTCGAGCAGCCCGGCCTTGGACTCGAACTGGTAGTACACGGTCGCCCTGGCCACATCGGCCCTCTTGGCCACCGCATCGACCGTGAAGGCCGTGTAGCTGGTGGACGCGCCCAGGAGATCGCGAGCCGACGAGATCACTCGCTGCCTGACCTCGTCGACCTGGTCTTGCCGCCGGCCAAGCTGGTACGGGCGAGGGCTCATCGGTCGGTGGCAGTCTAACCGACGGTACTAATCAGACGAACGATCTGATTAAATGTTTAGAGAAATCACTTGCCCGGTAGTAAGCGGTGGTGAGCAGTGCACCCGTGCCATGCTGGACGGCACGAGAAAGCAAATGACTGAGCCACTGACGACGGCACGACGCCTTAGCATTGTGCCGTTCGAGGCGGCCGGCCTGGGCGACCGCAGCTACATGGTCCACGATGGTGACAAGGCAGCCGTCATCGACCCGCAGCGCGACCCTGCCCCATACGTGGCGGCGGCGGCCGAACTAAACGTGAAAATCGAGGCGGTCCTCGAGACCCACATCCACAACGATTACGTGAGCGGAGGCGTGGCGCTGGCGCGCCGGACGGAGGCAACTTACGGCGTCCCGGCAGGAGAGGCGGTCGATTTTGCCGCCGAAAGCCGAGCGCTGGCTGAAGGCGACGTGCTCACCGCGGGCTCCTTGACCTTCAGGGCGCTCTGGACGCCGGGCCACACTCCTCACCATTTGGCCTTCTTGGCCGAAGACAGCCTGGGGACGATGGCCGTGATGACGGGAGGGTCGCTGCTGGCAGAAGCCACCGGCAGGACAGACCTTTCAGGAGATGACCGGGCCGCCGAGCTCGCCGAGGCCCAATGGCACTCCGTCCGGCGGTTACTCGACGAACTCCCGTCGAACGCTCTTGTGCTACCCACCCACGGGTTCGGCAGTTTCTGCTCTTCCGGCGCCCACGGGGGCTCCGACGTCCACACCCTCACGGTGGGCGAAGAACGGCGCCGCAACCCTGTCGCCCGGCTCGGTCTGCCGGCCTTCGTCGAGAGCCTGCTTCACCAAGATCTGCCCATTCCCGCGTACTACCGGTACATGGCGCCGCTTAACCGGGCCGGCGCCGCCGAGCCCCGGCCTGGTCTCCCCCCGACGATTTCCTCCGGACGACCTGGCCGGCCTGGTCCGCACCGGTGCGGTGGTCGTCGACGTACGTGGCAGACGAGTTTTCGCTCGGCACCACCGCCCCGGGGCGCTCAATATCGAGCTTGGCCCTGACCTGCCAACCTATTTTGGTTGGCTCGTGCCGTTCGTGGCCCCGTTCGTCCTCGTGTCCGACACGGCTGACGAAACCATCGAGGCCTGTCACCTCCTGTCGAGGATCGGGCGGGACAGCCCGCTCGGCTGGGCATTGGCCAGTTCATTGCCCACGTCGTCCGACGAGCCCCCGGAGCATTACGAAACCCGTAATTTTGCCGACCTGGCCCGGCGTGCCCATGAGGGACCGCAGGCCAGCGTGCTGGACGTTCGTTTCCCGTACGAATGGAGGCGCGGGCACGTGCCAGGCGCTCGCAATGTCCCCCTCCCCGAAGTTGCGGGCACTTACCAAACGCTCTCCGGAGACGAAGAAATCTGGGTCCATTGCCAGTCGGGTTTTCGCGCCGCCATCGCCGACCTCTGTACTGTCGGGTGCTGGCCTGTTCCCGGTGCTGGTGGATGATTCGTTCGAAAACGCGGCGGCATCCGGGCTCGTCGTTGTCGCCGAGATAGAGGTACCTCTCAACGCTTCACGACGTGGCCCTCCCGGCCAACGCCTTGCTCAAACCCCTGAGGAGGGTGACCTTCTGGCCGCCATCGGAGGGGTCAGAATGGCCCCGGTGGCAAAACTTCGGGCGTTGACGGCCATCCCGGCTCTGGTCGCGGTCATGGCGGCTACGGCGCCGGCTACCGCCGAGGCTGGGGCACTGGTGCCAGACCATGTCGTAGGGGCTGGTGCGGCCGGGGCACCCCTCTACCCGCTGCCGGCGGGACCAGTCCAGCCCAAACCGTGCCCGCCTCCGCAGGTCCCACCTCCTCCGCCCCCGCCGCCGCTTGGCCCGCCGGCAGTCAAAGAGGCCGCAGTACCCCTCGTCGGCGCTCCCCCGCCACGACGGGTCAACCTGTCGGTCATCTCGGGGAAGGGTATATGGCTAACCGTTTGGCCTGGTGGGCGCCTCGATGTCCCCGCCATCGTGGCCACCGCCCGCTCGTCCGGGCTCCGCCAGTTGTGGCTCCGCACCGGTAGCAGCCAGAACGGGTTCTATGGAGCGGCGACTCTACGGGCGCTAATGCCGGCCGCCCACGCCGCCGGTATCTCCGTCATCGCGTGGGACTTCCCCACCCTTTCCAACCCGGCCGCCGACGCCGGCCGAGCCGCGCTGGCGTTCCGATCTGGCGCCGACGCCTTCAGCCCGGACATCGAGACAGCCTCCGAGGGGACGCACCTGACCGCTCGCCGAGTTCGGTACTACCTGTCCCTAGTCCGGGCCGCCGCCGGCAACAGGCCGGTCATAGCCACGGTGATGCGACCGACCGCGTACTGGTTGGACAACTACCCCTACGCCGCCGAAGCGCCGTTCGTGGACGCGTTTGCGCCCATGGTCTACTGGTCGTGCACGGAACCAGGTGCGGCGGTCGGCGAAGCCGTGAGCATCCTGTCGCACTGGAGGCCGGTGGCCCCCATCGGGGAGGACTACAACATGGGCCCCGAAGGTGGCCCAGCCGGCCTGCCTCCGCCAAAGCAAATCTGGCGGTTCCTCGACGTCGCCCACCGCCTTGGTTCGGTGGGGGCCAGCCTTTACGACCTCGAAACCGGTGGCCCCGCTCAGCTTCACGCGCTGGCTGAGTACCCCTGGACGCGACGCTGAACGGCCTTGCTGATGTTATGAATTTGGCCGTGCTATGAACCACCCACCCAGACGGCTTTCAGGTTGCAAAACGCCCGGATACCTTCGGCCGACAGCTCCCGGCCGTAACCCGAGGTTTTGATCCCTCCGAAAGGGAGCTCCGGATAGGAGGTGACCATGCCGTTCAGGAAAACCGCGCCCGCCTGCAGGTCCCGCACAAACAGGCTTCTTTCCTGGTCGTCGGTGGTCCACGCGTTCGCCCCCAGCCCGAATTCCGTAGCGTTAGCAAGCTCTATGGCCTCGTCGATGTCCCTCACACGGAACAGAGTGGCCACAGGTCCGAAGACCTCCTCTTTGTACATACGCATCTCGGGGACCACCTCGCTGACCACGGTCGGCGGGTAGTACCAACCCGGGCCGGGGAGCCGTTCGCCACCGCAGAGCACTTTGGCCCCTTTGGCCACGGCGTCGGCGACAAGCTCCTCCACGTCGTCCCGCCCCGATTTCGTGGCCAGGGGGCCGACGTCAGTGGTCTCCTCCAGAGGATCTCCAACGGTGAGGGCCGACATGTTCTCGACAAAGCGCCGCTCGAACTCGTCGGCCACGTCTTCATGCACGATAAAGCGCTTCGCGGCAATGCAGGATTGCCCGTTGTTTTGACAGCGGGCCGTCGTCGCTACCCGCGCCGCGGCCTCCAGGTCGGCACTCGGCATGACGATGAACGCGTCGCTCCCGCCCAGTTCGAGGACGCTCGGTTTGATCGTCTCGCCGGCTACGCGCGCCACGGCGGCACCGGCCGGGCCAGAACCCGTCAGGGTTACGCCGGCAACCCGACGGATCACGGATAAGCCGCTCGACCCGGGCCGAACCGATCAGCAGCGTCTGGAACGCGCCGTCGGGAAACCCGGCCCGCTGGAAGAGGTCCCCAATGTACAGGGCTGTCTGCGGCACGTTGGAGGCGTGCTTGAGCAGCCCGGCGTTGCCGGCCATGAGGGCGGGGGCCGCAAATCGCATCACTTGCCAAAGCGGGAAGTTCCACGGCATCACGGCCAGGATCACGCCCAGCGGCTGGTACCGGGCGTAGGCCGCCACCGCCCCGACGGCGGCAGGGTCCGCCACTTCATCGGCCAAGAGAGCCTGCGCGTTGTTGGCGTAATAACGGCAACCACGAGCACACTTAGCCACTTCGGCCCGGGCCGACTTAATGGTCTTGCCCATCTCGGTGGTCATGATCCGGGCCACCATCTCTTGCTCGTCGTCCAGCAGTTGAGCCGCTCGGACCATGCAGGTGGCTCGCTCCTCGAAACTGGTGAGGCGCTGGCGCAAGAAGGCCGCCGCCGCCCGCTCCAGGCATAATTCGAGCTCCTTCTCGGAGATCTCCTCGAAAAGTTGCAGCTCCTCCCCGGTCGCAGGGTTGGTCGTCGAGATCGCCATCAGGCCTCCAGCTCGCTCTGTTCAGTCAGGGAGATTTACGGGGATCAGCCTACGCAGGACTGGGTTACACCCGGCTTGGGTCCCACCGGGCTTGGGTGCCACCGGGCTTGGGTCCCGTCAGGCCTCGACAGAACCCCTCGAACGTATGTACGATACACCCAGTGGCAAGCGACAACAGGGAAGGCTTCCGGTGGCCAATTGAGGACGACAACGCCTCTGGCACCCTCTTCCACGGGCCTTGGCCGGAGCGCCACATCGGACGAGGAGAGTACCGGGGCCTCGAGTTCCTGCACGTGAACGCCCGGAGCATTATCAACACCGTGCCGGCGTCGTCACGAATGTCGTTCAAATACACCATCAACGCCTACCGCGGGTGCTCCCACGCGTGCACCTACTGCTTTGCCCGCCCCACGCACGAGTTCCTCGGTCTCGGCATCGGCGAGGACTTCGAGCGCCGCATAGTCGTCAAGGTCAATGCCGTCGAGCGCGCCCGCGCCGAAGTGCGCTCTCCTCGCTGGCAGGGCGAGCTGATCGCGATGGGCACGAACACAGACCCTTACCAGCACGCCGAAGGCAAGTACCATCTGACGCAGGGGATCATCGGGGTCCTGAGCGCAAGAGGCAACCCCTTCAGCATCCTGACCAAGTCGACGCTCGTGCTCAGGGACCTTTCCCTCCTGGCGGAGGCAGCCCGCCGGGCGCACGTACGGGTCAACCTTTCGATCGGGACGCTCGACCGCGATGTCTGGCGCCTCACCGAACCGGGTACCCCTCCTCCGGACAAACGCCTCGATGCCGTCCGGCGGCTCAACGACGCCGGGATCCCGTGCGGGGTTCTTGTCGCCCCTGTCCTCCCCGGCCTGTCCGACACCGACGGACAGGTCACCGCCGTGGTCGAGGCCTGCCGGGACGCGGGGGCCGTGGGGGTCAGCGTGGTCGGGCTTCATCTACGCCCGGGCGTCCGGGAACATTACCTTTCCTGGCTGGCTTCGGTGCGGCCGGACCTGACCACCCTTTACGCCCGGCGCTTCAACCGCGGCGCTTATCAGCCGCGGCGTGAACAAGAGCGACTGTCTGGCTTGGTGAGCCAGGTGATGGGGCACCGATTGGCGCCGGGCACGGCACTCATGCAGCCCTTGACCGCGCCAGCCGAGGTGCCGCCCGAGCCCCGAGCGGACCGGCCGGCGCAGCTGGCTCTCTTCGACGCCGGCCACGACTCGCACTGAAAAAAGGTTTTACTAGGGCTCTCTGACGCGAAATTGAGGCCCGCTCGGGCGGCGCGCTCAGTAGGGTAAGGGTTCTTGGCCACTGCGACCTTCACTCGGCCCGACGCTCTCAGCGAGACGATCGTCGACCCGTACAAGGGGAAGTGGTCGACGCTCTCCAACACGACCCTGGGGATGTTGATGGCTACGATCGACGCCTCGATCGTGCTCATTTCCCTCCCCGATATCTTCCGGGGTATCGAGCTCAACCCGCTCACCCCCGGCAACACCAGTTACTTCCTGTGGTTGCTAATGGGCTACATGCTGGTGACGGCCGTCCTGGTCGTGAGCTTCGGACGGCTGGGCGACATCGTCGGGCGGGTCCGCATGTACAACATGGGTTTCGCTATCTTCACGTTGTTTTCCATCTTGCTGTCGGTTACGTGGCTTCACGGCCAGGAGGCCGCCCTGTTCATGATCGTGATGCGACTGATGCAGGGTGTGGGGGGCGCTTTCATCATGGCTAACACGGCCGCCATACTGACCGACGCTTTCCCGCCCAACCAGCGCGGGCTGGCGCTCGGGACCAACATGGTGGCCGCCATCGCCGGGTCGTTCATCGGCCTCGTGCTCGGCGGGATCCTGGGGCCAATCGACTGGCGGCTGGTGTTCTGGGTTTCGGTGCCGGTCGGGGTGATCGGCACCGTCTGGGGCGTGATCAACTTGAAGGACAAGGGCGTCCGCAACCCGGCCAAGATCGACTGGCTTGGCAATGCTGCCTTCGCCGTCGGCTTGATCGCCCTACTGGTCGGGATCGTCTACGGGATAGAGCCCTACAACGGTCACACGATGGGTTGGACAAACCCGTGGGTCCTGGCCTGCCTCCTTGGGGGAGCGGCCGTGCTGGCGCTGTTCGTATGGATCGAGACCAAGGTGCCGTCCCCGATGTTCCGCATCTCATTGTTCAAGATCCGCGCCTTCGCCGCCGGCAACGTGGCCAGCCTCATGGCCGCGCTCGGCCGGGGCGGGCTCATGTTCATCCTCATCATCTGGTTACAGGGCATTTGGCTGCCCAGCCACGGCTACAGTTTCGCCCAAACACCTTTGTGGGCCGGCATCTTCATGCTGCCATTGACTGTGGGTTTCCTCATGGCCGGCCCCGTGTCCGGGCACCTGTCGGACCGTTTCGGGGCGCGCCCCTTCGCCGTGGCCGGCATGCTTGCAGCCGCTTTCAGCTTTGGCTTGCTGGAGCTGCTCCCGATCAATTTCTCCTATATCTGGTTTGCCCTCCTTATCTACGTCAACGGGCTGGCCATGGGCCTGTTTGCCTCACCCAACCGGGCTGCCGTCATGAACTCGCTCCCGCCCGCACAACGCGGCCAGGGCTCGGGAATGGGGGCGACGATCATGAACTCAGCCATGGTGTTGTCCATCGGCATATTCTTCACATTGATAATCATCGGCCTCTCCGCTGACCTGCCCACGACCCTGTACCACGGCCTCACGGCGCACGGGGTGCCCGCGGCGGCGGCCCGCAAAGTGGCCGACCTCCCGCCTACTTCTTCGGTTTTCAGCGCTTTTCTGGGTTACAACCCGGTGCAGAGCATGCTGGCTCCAACGGGCGTCCTCGCTCACTTGCGGCCAGCCCAGGTGTCTTTCCTGACGGGCAGATCCTTCTTCCCCAAGCTGATCGCGGTCCCATTCGGCCAAGGGTTGCACGAGGCCCTCGATTTCGCACTGACGGCTTGCCTGGTGGCGGCGGCCGCATCAGCCATGCTGGGGAAGCAATATTTCTACCAGGCCCCCGCGCAGCCGTCTGTGGAGGCAACGGTGGCCGATGACCTCGCGCCTGCTCCCTCGTTCGCGGCCGGCTCGGTGGGCGGCAACGCGGACTGAGCGCAGTTCCTCAAGCCGTCTCCTCCGAGCCGGATCTCCACTCGACTCCCGAGAGCTGGGCGAGAGCGAGCAGCAGAGCGTGCGTTCCCCTTTGCCCCCGCCCTTCTGCGGCGGCCGCAATGTAGAGCTGGTCGGCCAGGGCCAGCCCGGGCAGAGCCAGCTTCATGCGGCGAGCCTCCTCCAGGGCGATGCCCAGATCCTTTATGAAGTGGTCGATCTTGAACCCGGGCTCGAAGTCACCCCGCAGGGCGCGAGGTCCGTAATTGGCCAATGACCAGGACCCAGCGGCCCCCGGGCTGATGGTCTCGATAACCTTGGCGACGTCTAGACCGGCGCGCGACGCGTAAAGCAGTGCCTCACATACCCCGATCATGCCCGAAGCGATGGCGATCTGGTTGACCATCTTGGTGTGTTGCCCCGCGCCCGGACCACCCTCGTAGGTCACCGCCTTGCCCAGCCGCTGAAAGACCGGGAGGGCCCTGTCGAAGGCCTCTTGCCGCCCGCCCACCATGATCACAAGCGAAGCGTTGCGAGCCCCGACGTCGCCCCCTGAGACCGGGGCGTCGAGCGAATTGACGCCCTTGGCTGCCGCGGCGTCAAAAATCTCCTGTGCCAATTGCGGTTCGCTCGTGGTCATGTCGACAATCGTGGTGCCCTCGGCTGCCGTCGCCAGCACCCCCTGCTCCCCCAGCATGACCTGGCGGACGTCGGCCGGATAGCCGACGATCGTCACCACGACATCGACGCCCTCGGCCGTGGCGGCGGGCGAGGCGCACCATTGGGCCCCTGCTCGACCAGCGAAAGTGCCCGCTCCTTGGTGCGATTGAACACTTTCACCGGGAAACCGGCCGCCAGCAAATGGCCGCACATGGGCGAACCCATAACACCGGTGCCGATCCAGCCCACCCGCAACCCGTCACCGCTCGCCATACTCATTGCTCCTTCGTACTCGAAACTCCGGCCACCGCGCACTTGTCACGTCCTCGGTGCACCACTCCCAGAGTGCCTATTGTTTGGGAAATGAGCCCCGGTGTGCCAGTCGGCCACACACCAGCCGAGGTCGACGTGGCCATTGTCGGCGCCGGGCTGGCCGGCGCAGCCACGGCATGGGCCGCCACGCGGAGGGGCCTGTCAGTGGCCCTGTTCGAGCAGTTCGCCATTGGGCACCACCGCGGCAGTTCACATGGTAGTGCGAGAATTTTCCGACGCGCCTACGAAGACGACCTGTATGTCCGGCTCACGGGCGAGGCGGGGGAGCTGTGGCGAGAGCTCGAGGTCGATACGGAAACCACGTTGCTCCGTACGACGGGTGGCGTCGACCACGGTGCGCAACGCAGCCTGGCGCTCATCGAGGACTACCTGAGCGCCGCCCATATCCCTCATGAGGTGCTCGACGCCCGAGAAGCCGGGCGCCGCTGGCCCGGGATGCGTTTCGAATCCCCCGTTGTCTTCCATCCAGAAGCCGGGGTGATAGACGCCGACGCCGCCGTTCGTGCCTGCGTCGACGCCAGCCGACGAAGAGGTGCGGCAATACTGGACAGTACGCCGGTCGCACAGATAATCCCACGTGATAGTGGCGTAACTTTGAGGGTAGGTGAAGATTATTGGCCGGCCAGACGCGTCGTCGTAGCCGCCGGTGCATGGGTGGAGGCGTTAGTGAGCGGTATTGTGCCATTTCCGCGGGTGACGGTGACCCAGCAGCAGGTGTTCCACTTCCCTCGCCGAGACCCGTCGATCGATTGGCCCATATTCGTTCACCGCCATGCTCTGTTCGTCTACGGGCTTCCCGGCGGGCGCGACGGTGGCGAGCACAACGCACAGAAAGTGGCTGAATTTGACAGCGGTACCGTCACCACCGCCACAGGTCGTGATGGCATCGTGGACCCGGCCGCCAGGTCGCGGTTGGTCGGGTACGTGCAGGACTGGCTGCCCGGGCTGGTCTCGAGCCCGCTGAACGAAACGACTTGCCTTTATACCAGTACTGCGGACGAGGACTTCGTACTCGACCAGCGTGGCCCCATAATCGTATGCTCGGCCTGCTCTGGCCACGGCGCCAAGTTCGCCCCCTGGCTCGGCGACCAGGCGGCGAAATTGGCGGCTGGCCACGGGACGGTCGAGGACCGGTTCCGCCTAGACCGGGCCCGCCGCTCGTTGACTAATGAAACGGCGGGCGGCTGAAACTATCTGACTGGCCGGTATCAGTACCCGTTTGGAGCCGTAGTCGTCGTGGTACCGCCGCCGCTGCTGGAACCACATGCGCTGGGGGCGATGGCCAGTGCCGCCATGGCCACGACGACGGCCAGACGGCGGCCCCAAATCGTAAGCGTTGACTTGCGCGGGTTGACCAGGCTTCTCCTGGAACTGTTCATTACTTCGCTTTCTTATGCTACTAAATGATTTTGACGTGCCGATGACGTGACCCTCGGCGTCAACCGCCTGTACTTCGAAGACATGGAAGTGACCCTTGACGTTGATCCCGGTTTCGAATCCGGACTTCGGTGCGTGCGCTACGACGGACAGGTCCTGTTCGTTGGGGCCGGCCAGCACCTTCCACGAGGAAACCCGGGTGGCGCCGTTCCAGCTGGCATAAACAGCAGTGGCGCCCGCGCCAGACCGGGCCGCACCCTGCGGCGGGGATGCCGGTAAGCCGACCCACGTCTCTACCGTTGCCCTGTAACTAAGGTCGGGATAAGGGAGCGACGCGTCCAGCACCAGCCGTCCCGACTTGGTGTACTCGGAGAAATAAGGTTGAGAACCCCACCCGATGAAAACGTTGCCGCCGGGCAGCCTCTGGTAATCGCCCATGTAGGCGGCCGAGAAATTGTCTGGGTGCGTGACCTGGTTGACCAACGTGGCGGTATGAGTGGTCGCATTGAGTTTCAGCTCCAAACCTCGTGATGGCCCGGCCGGCGCCAGGTAGGTGCCGGCACCGGTGATCTGGCAGCAATTATCGTCAAACATGGTGATGATGGAGCCGGGGTACATCCGCACGTCGTGCTGCCATTCGAACGAAGCGTCTTTGGCCACCTGGAAAGTGGAGTCTTTCCCCCCTAATTGCCAGTCGATGCGCCAGTTTTGCCGTCCACCATGTAGGCCGCCCACGTATTGCGCATCGAGACCAGGAAGCCGGAGCTCCCGATCAGTTCAATGGAATTGACGTGATAAGCGTCCCAGGGGAAACCGTTGGGCGGCGGCTGGGTTTTCGCTGCGGTGAGGGGGATATGGTCGAGCGCATCCCAGGTGTAAAGCAGTTTCCCCGTGGCCAGGTCGTATTCCTGGACGGCCGAGTCGTCCAGGACGCCATCAGATGAGCCGCCGTATTTCGACAGGTTCATCGGGATGTCCTTGTTGGCCGTCACCCAGGCGTCGTCGCCGCTGATAATCAGCTCGTGGAGAGTCAGGACCCAGCCGTCCTGGCCCGTCAACGTGGCGATCTTTTGGTAGTGCTGGTTGACGACGATGTCTTCGCCGCTTTGGGTGGCGCCGGTGTCGGAAATGACCCCCTGCCACCACGTGAGCACGGGCTGGCCTTTGTAAGTCTGAGCTGTCAAGTTCGAGGCCACCAAGTCCGTCGGTACCGGTTCGAACCAGACGGGCTGGAGGTCGTTATCGAGGATCAAGGGCCCGCTCTGGCCAACCATCGGGGTGGTCGTCAGGTTGTAGAAGTTGGCCACCATGATGTAACCAGGGGCGAGGTCGCTCGACCGACGTGGGCGTGGTGGCAGTGACTTTGGGCGGGTGGAGGCCCGGGGCCGAAACAAAGGTGTAAGCGCCAGCGGTGGTGTAAGCACCGATGGGGGCCGCCGGTT
Source organism: uncultured Acidimicrobiaceae bacterium (assembly GCA_963845605.1). GTDB lineage: Bacteria > Actinomycetota > Acidimicrobiia > Acidimicrobiales > Palsa-688 > Fen-671. The sequence goes on along the minus strand of CAWJSS010000004.1, from coordinate 131,520 downwards.
TGGAGACCCCGAACGAGAGGCCGGCGAAGAGGGCGACTACGAGGACGACACAGCCCGCCAACCGCCAACGTTGACCGCTGGGCTGGGCTGCCGGCGCTCGCACGAGAGCGAACGTCACCACGGCCGCCGCCGCCACCAACCCGGCGGCGATCAGGTAGGCGAGGCGGAACCCGTTTGTCAGAGCCAGTGGCACTGCCACGTTGCGACCGATGGCATGACTGGTATAGGCGGTGGCCAGCGAGATCAACACGGCCAGGCCCAAACCACCGCCGGCCTGCCGCGACGTGTTGACCAATCCTGACGCTAGCCCGGCTTGGGCCGGCCCCGCTCCCTGGGTGGCAAATATGGTCGACGGTACGATCGAGAGCCCGATCCCAATGGCGGTGAGGACGCCGGGCAGCACAACGTAGGTCAGGGCGCTGCCGCTAGGCGCGATACGAGCCAGCAACAACATCCCGCTCGACATGATGACGAGGCCACTGCCGAGGACGGCCCGCACCCCGAACTTTCCGACGAGCTTGCCGGCGCGGGACGCAATCAGGAAGATGACAAGGGCCATGGGCAAGAAGGCCAAGCCCGTCACCAGAGGCGAGAGGCCCAGTACCTGCTGCAGGTACAGCGAGCTCACGTACCACATCGGGAACAACGCAGCACTGAAGAGGAGGACGATGACGTTGGCCACCTGCAAGGGCTTGGTCACTTCCTTGAAGGGCACCAGGGGAGCCGTAGCGCGCCCTTCGACCAGGCAAAACAGGGCCAACAGACTGGCACCGGCCACCATGGGCACGATGGCGTCGGGAGACGTCCAGCCGTTGCTCGCTGCGGTCACGATCCCGTAAATGAGCACGAGCTGGCCCAGCGTCAGGGTCAGGGCGCCGGCCAGGTCGAACTGTGGTTTGCGGTCGTCCCTGCGCCGCTCGGTAACCACCCGGTAGGCGATCGCCGCAGCTGCGATCCCGATTGGGGGGTTGATGAGCAGCACCCAGCGCCAGCTCAGTTCCTGAGTGATGACGCCACCGAGGACCGTGCCGGCGGCGCCGCCGGCGCCGTTCATAGCCCCCCACAGCGCGATGGCGCGATGACGGGCCGGGCCGGCCGCGAACGAAGAGGTGATGATGGCAAGCGACGTGGCTGCCATGAGAGCCGCACTGATACCCTGTGCGGCGCGGGCCACCACCAGCATTTGGTGGTTCACTGAAAGGCCCCCGGCCAGCGAGGTGAGCGAGAACAACATCAGCGCGGCCACAAAGGTGCGCCGTTGCCCGATGTAGTCGGCGGCCCGGCCACCGAGCATCAAAAAGCCGGCAAAAAATATGGCGTACGCGTCAACGACCCACTGGAGCTGAGTGCTCGAGAAATTCAGGGCCGACTGGATCGATGGAAGGGCGACGTTGACGATCGAGAGGTCGAGGATGACCATGAACTGGGCAACGCAGCAGACGGCCAGGAGCCAACCCTGGCCGCTGTTCCCCGCCGTCTGACCCCGTCCGTGCCCGGGATCGGCTGGCTTGGCTGACCCGGTCGGGGCACTCGGCCCCGAACCGACCTCAGCCAGGCTCACGGGTGCGCACCGACCGGCGTCTCTTGCTGGCGCCACCGGTTCAACGCGTCCACCGCGGCTTCAACGATCCTGTCGCTGAACTGTTTGGCGTCGTTGATGTGGGGGACCGGAGCGTCCGGTAGGGCAACGTCGAGGAACTCGCAGAGAGGCCCCCAACCGTCGGCGGGGGACCATACCAGGAGGCGGTCGGCCGGCACTGTACTTATGACTTCGCGGTTGTACTGTTCCATGGCCCGTGCCATGGCCCCGCCGCCCGGGCCTTCGTTTTCGCTGCCTAATAGCCCGCTTTTCTCCCACATTGTCTTCATTAGTGAGATATAACCGGCCCATTTCGGGTCGACGCGGGACCACGCACTGGACAGGTCGTGGATCAACATATCGCCGTAGAAGATCCCCCAGATGGTTTCGCCCATGCTGCGCTCCCACGCCTCGCCGTCACGGACGCTGAGCAATACCTTCGCATCCGGGTAGGCCTCCATTAGGTCACGATAAAAGTACGCCCCCGGCCAGTCGACCGTAGCCTGAAAATCACCGAAAATGTCGTCCCACTCGTTCCTGCCCTCCAGCGCTTCCTGCCAACGAGGTGCATTGTCGAGGTTGCCCAGGACATTCACCATGTGGTAGCACGGCGCAAAACCCAGCATTTCCAGCGCCACCTTTTGGGTCAGGGTTGCGGTCCGAGGTAGTCCGGCTCCGATAACTTTCATTGTTTTCGCTCCTTGGCTCGTCCTGGACAGGGCGCGCTTGTCGTTTGCGGGACCTCTTATGCTGACCTCGTTTGGCCTGCGCTTATATTCTTTCCGTTTCCCCTGATCCGGTGGTTAAAGGCGTGTAACAGCTAGGTAACGATTCGCCCGCCGGCGCCCAGCGACCCCCCGGATTTGGGCCTATCCCTCGAGCGCGGCGTACTCCCCCCTCGTTGACGGGCCCCGTGTAAGGCTGCCATCCCCCGTCGGGACGTGGGCCACCTGCCCTCCCACCAGGAACCGCACTCCCTTGATCCCGGTGAAGGTCGTCACGGTGAACACGATCTGCGCGGCCGCCACCTGCTGGTCCTGGCCGCCCAGGCTCTCAAAAGAAATGGGCAGCTCAATGGACACGACGCCTCCGTGAACGGGCCCGACCCGGAAGTGCCCGACAGACGACGCCGGGCTGGCTAAACCATGACCTGACTCTCCGACAGTGGGGCCAGCGGCGAGCTGACCGAGGATGGCGGAGATCGTGGCTGGCCAGGCCACGTCCCGATGCACGGCGACGAGCCGCCCGTTCTCCGCTTCCATGTACACCGTCACTCTGGCGGTCAATGTGCCCGGGTCAGAGGTCCTGGGCGACGAGGCCGGCTCTAGCAGCCCGTACGGCACCGCTTTGGGGTCGAGGGCCTCGGGGGCGCCCTGGGCACCGACCCCACAGGCCAGCGAGCCCGGCGCCAAGAGCCGCCAGCGCCGCTACGGTGCCGGCGGCGCGGGCAGCCGCCGTTGCCCGCCTACGCACCATCGGGCATCACCACAGAGACGGGCAAACGGACAACGAAGCGGGCACCGCCGCCAGGGCGATCGGTAACCTCCACGTTCCCGTGATGCGCCTTCACGTGCTCCGCCACCAGCGCCAATCCCAGGCCGGTCCCGGTACTGCCGGACCTTCGACCCGCCGCCGCCCCACGGTAAAACCGGTCGAAGATGGCACCTCGCTCAGCAGCCTGGACGCCCGGGCCTACGTCTTCCACGGCCACCTCGGCTTCATCGCCGTGGCGGTCGACCCGCACGCCCACGGCCCCACCGGCGTGGGCTCTGGCATTGTCGAGCAAGTTGACCAGCACCCGCTGCAGGCGGCGCCTGTCCCCCATCAACCAGGTCCCGCTAGCTTCGGGCGTAACCGTGACGGGCACCTCGTCCCGGCTGTAGGCGGAGACCGTGTTGACGACGAGGTCGTCGAGGGGAAGTTCCTCGAGGTCGAGGTTCGCCGCCCCGGCGTCGAAGCGGGAGATTTCGAGCAGGTCCTGGACCATGTCCGAGAAGCGATGGATCTCGGCGCTCAGGAGATCGAGCGCCCGCCGGCTGTCGGGCGGGAGACTGGCCCGCGACGCTTCCAGCAGTTCTACGGTCGCCTGCACAGTGGTCAGCGGGGAACGCAGCTCGTGGCTGACGTCAGAGGCAAACCTGGCGTCCCTCTTGATCCGCTCTTCCAGGGCGCCCACCATCTCGTTGAACGATGCTGCAAGCACAGATAGGTCCGGGTCATCCGTAGGGGGAAGCCGCTGGTCGAGCGCTCCCCCGGAAATGGCGGCGGCAACATCGGCGATGCCGTGAAGCGGCCTCACCAGCCGGCCGCTCGCCCACCTGCCGACCAGCAGGCCGCCCACCGTTGTCGCCACCGAACAGCCGAACAGGACGACGGCCAACAGGCCCAGGGTACGGTCCAGCTCGCCGAGCGACTGTATCTCGAAATAGTCCGCGTGGACCGACTGGAGGGGCACGCCCACCACGACGGCCGGTTGGCCCTGGGTGATGACTCGCTGGCGGCCCGGAGTGCCCTCGCTTACCAGCTTCACCAGCGAGGGGGGCAAAGCGGCTGGTCTGGACGTGCCCGAAGACTCACCCAGCGATACGGACGCCGAGTACCACTCGCCATTACGGAACGCCAGGGTAACCGTCCCCTGCGAGTCGATGAGCGATGCCAGGGCCTCGCCCAGGTTGGCGCCGGCATACGCCAGGTCCCGCTTCAAGACTCTGGCATGAGCGTACGTCTCGTGGACGGCGTTCGACTCCCGCTCATCGAGCAGGTAGTGGTGCACCAACCCGTAGGTGGTGAGCGATAAAGCGGCTGAGAGCACGGCCGCGCCGGCCGCGAAAGCGAGCGTCACCCGCGGCCGCAGCCCGAACCGGAACCTTGGACGTTGCCACCGGCGCTTTGGCCGGGCCGCCGGCGGGGTCAGAGGTTCATTCGGCAGTGGAGCGTCAACCCGGGCCGCAGCCTTACCGGGCGCGGGACGGCCCGGCTTGGCCGTTGCGACGGGGGCAACCATGGCGGACCAGCTCATGGAGCCTGGAGCTTGTAGCCCAGGCCCCGGACGGTCAGTAGCAGTTCCGGCTTCGACGGATCAGTCTCGATCTTCGCCCTCAGCCGCCCGACGTGGACATCAACAAGGCGCGTATCGCCGAAGTAGTCATAACCCCACACCCGGTTCAAGAGCTGAGGCCGGCTCATGACCCAGCCGGGTTTCGCCGCCAGCTCGCAGAGCAGCCGGAACTCGGTGCCGGTTAGGGAGACCTCAGCTCCGCTCTTTCGCACTGTCCCCGCCTCCGGGTGGATGTCCACGTCGCCGAAGACCAGGGCGACGCCGTCGCGCGACCCTATGTGAGCTCGGCGCATCAGCGCCCGGATACGGGCTGACAGCTCCTTCGACATCACCGGCTTGGTGAGGTAGTCGTCCGCTCCCGCCTCGAGGCCCTCGACGATGTCCCTGGTGCCGGCCAGCGCGGACACGATTATCACCGGGACGTCGCTGGCCCGGCGCAGCTGCCGGGTGACTTCAAACCCGTCCACGCCGGGCAACAAGAGGTCGACAAGTACGACGTCCGCGCCGCTCTCATTGAAGTTCTCCAGCCCGTCCTCTCCGCTCTCAGCTTCAGATACGGCATACCCCTCCTGGCGCAGGAGCATGCCGAGCGAGGCGCGGATGTTGGAGTCGTCTTCGATCAGCAGGATGTGTGTAGCCACTAGCTGGTTGCCGGCGGGTCCGGCCCACGGTTGACCTGCTCCATAATGCCAGCTAGCTCAGGGGCAGGACGGGCGCAAGCTAACACAGTTAGAGAATTCTTACCTGGGGGGCCGGTCGACTGGCAAGGGGCTGTCCCCGGTCTGCACTAGCCACGGCCGACGAACGGCATGGTGGTGGCCATAACGGTGAGGAACAAGACGTTGGCATCGAGGGGGAGGCTGGCCATGTAAGCCACGGCCTGAGCGACGTGCTCGACGTCGATCCGGGGCTCGTCAACTGCCCCCCCGGGTCGCTGTTGGGGGTCGGTATTGGCCGACATGTCGGTGGCGGCGTTGCCGACGTCGATCTGCCCGCAGGCGATACCGTATGCCCGACCCTCGAGCGCCGTGGTCCGCGTAAGGCCCGTTACCCCGTGCTTGGAAGCGGTATAGGGCGCCGAATTTGGCCGCGGCACATACGCAGCCACGGAACCATTGTTTATTATCCGACCGCCTCGAGGCCGCTGGGCTTTCATAACCCGGAATGCTTGTTGGGTGCATAAAAAGGTACCGGTGAGGTTGGTACTAATAACCGAGGACCACTGGTCCCAGGACAACTCTTCGATACCGAGCGACGGCGCCCCCACGCCGGCGTTATTGAACAAACAGTCCAATCTCCCGAGCGTACCGTTTATCTCCGCGAACAGAGATGCCACCGAGGCGGGGTCGCTAACGTCGGCCGGGATTGCTCTCATATGAAGCCCGGCGCTTACCCCCTCCTGGACAGCTTCATCGATAGCACCCCGCCGCCGGCCGGCCACGACAACGGTGTACCCGAGGCGGGCCAATGCGAGCGCACTGGCCTTGCCGATGCCGCTGCCTCCTCCGGTAACCAGCGCAACCTTTTCATGTTCGACTGCACGTTCGACCATTTCCCGGGACTATAGGCCCGCGACCATAGGAGAGGCCTATCCAGGTGGGCGAGGCCTCCAGTTGTCTTCTACGTTGGGGGCGACTGTCGCGGGCCACCGGCGCTGGCAACCGGCTTGGCTCGGGGTTTCTTCGGCCTCAGGGTTTTTGGCCATCATGTGGCGTTACCGGGCCTCGCATCCGGGCAACCGCAGCTTTCCCGGACGATCAGGGTCGTGGGCAACAGCACCGTCCGCGGTCCGCCTTGAACGGCACCGGTAATGCGGTCGAGCAAGAGCGAAACGGACCCGCTCCCTAGTTGTCGCATCGGCTGGTGGACCGTCGTAAGCGGCGGCGACGAAAAGCGGGACAGCTCGATGTCGTCGAAGCCGGTTATGGCCACATCGCCCGGTACCGCCACTTTGACCGCCAGGGCGGACGCAAGACCGACCGCCATCTGGTCGTTGGCCACCACGATGGCCCTCGGCAAGTGGCGGCTGCGCAGCAGCCGGCTGGCGAAGCGGGCGCCCCCCGCCTCCGAGAAGTCGTCGTACAACGCCGGCCGGGCCGGAGAAGGCAATCCGGCCGCCCGCATGGCCCGACGGAACCCGGCAAACCGCGCCTGGCTATCGGGCGACTCCGGCGGCCCACCGGCGAAAATGATGTCGCGGTAACCGTGCACCGTCAGGAGGTGCTCTGTCACGGCATAGCCGCCGCCCTCGTTGTCCGCGGCCACAAGGTCGGCGGGAGGGGCTGGGCGCCTGGCGGCCAGCAGTACGACACGGGCTTGTCGAGCCAGGACCACCAGTTTTGGCTGGGGGATGCTGCGGGCCAAGACGACGAGGCCGTCGACTCTTCCCGCCACGGCCCGCACCATCCCCGAGCTGTCCGGGCCTCGGGTCCTGGCGATCAGCACGGCGTAACCGGCCTCGTGCGCTGTCCTCTCGGCCCCCCGGATCACCTGGTCGGCATAAAGAAGGACTTCGTGCCCGACCTCGGCGCTCTGGTCGCCGATATCGGGGAACAACAGGCCGATCACCCCATGGCGGTTCGTGGCCAGTCCCGCGGGCCGAGCCGTTGGGTACGTACCCCAGTTCCTCTACCGCGGCCAGGACCAGCTGGCGGTTGGAGGGCGATACGCCCGGCTTCTTGTCCAGTGTCCGCGACACGGACGAAGCCGACACGCCCGCCCGCCGGGCTACCTCGAATATCGTGACTCGCTCGGGCACCGCTTGTACCTCTGACCGCACTTACCCCGTACTGCAATCACCGGTGGACGCAAGCGCTTGCAGTCTTCCTGTGACGGTGACGTACCCGGTCGTCAGCCACAGCAAACACCCGCCCCGCCCTCGCCTGTCTTCGACGGGCGCGGCGCCGCCGGGCGCAGAGGGCAGGCCGGTCAGGGGGTGATGGTTACCTTTTCGCCGTACGGGACGAGCTCTTCCCAGGTGTTCCCCCGGGTAAGGGTTATCGTCGCACCGCTTTTGGAATCGATGAACACGGTCGGGTGGTCGAGCAACGGTCGCTCCCAATGGCCATAAAACACGGCGCCGTCTCGTACCACGAAGGCCGGGCCTGTCCCTTTGAGGGCCAGGTCGTTCTCGTGCGCTCCCGTCTCGTCTTCGATGTAGGGCGTCGGGCGCTCCACGACAAACATAACGATGATGTTGGAGGCTGATATCTGGGTACCGTCGCCCATCAAGGCTGGCCCTGTGTCCGAGTAGGACCGGTAGTAGAGCCCAGTGTCCCTTTGCCAGGTCCAGGTGGTCGTATCGAGCGGAAAGTCAAGGTTGACGGCGGCGGCTGGATGACCACCGGCAACCGGACGGCCGAAGCTGAAGATAGCCGTGGGCGGCTTCTCGGGGTAGTGCAAGAGCGCCTGCGGCCGCGTAGAGGGCGGAAGTGGACGTCACCAGGTTGTGTGGGGCGTAACGGCCCGGATCGGTCCAGTAGGCGCCCGGGGCCTTGTAATCGCTCACGTCGCTGAGAAGCGACGTACGCGAATTGATCTCGCCGACAGCGGGCTGGATGGCGCCGGAATAGGCGATCAGCATCCGGCCGAGCGGCTCGAGGATCTTCGGGTCCACAAGGCGCGCCGAACGCACCGGCTCGATGCGGTCCGCGTTTTGGCACTGGTACACCGCGACGAACCTCGTTATGCCGCCTTCGACGGGCTCTTCGAAAACAATGTCGGCCTTCTCCAGGCCCCATTGGGGTCGCGCCTGCGGCAGGTTTTCGACCTTCACAGCCAGGGCCGCCCGCTTAGGGACGTTGCCGCCGGGCGGTTGCAGGCCAGTGAGTGGGCAAACAGGGTCGCGATGGGCCACCAGGACCGCCTTGCGCCGGTGAGCACCTCTCAAGGCGGGGTCGGGCTTTCGGGGCCGCCTCCGCACGGTGGTACTGGTGCTCGCCCTTGTGGTGGTGGTGCTGGTGGAGGAGGGCGTGCTGGACCTGGTCGTCGACAACTTCACGGCCGCGGGTTTGGCATGCCCACCGCATGCACTGGCCAACAAAGCCAAGATTGAGGTAGCTACCGCCGCCGCCACACGACGCCCGCCCACTGGGGCCTTCATTCCGCCCAATGGTAACTCGGTCACCCACCGGGGTGGGCGACCCCCATGCGGGACTCCACGGTGCCCAATCGGGCTTTTTTGTCCCAGGCATCGGGTACGTTGCATCTCGAACCGATCTTCTGTTCCGAACGATCCGGTCCGAAAGACCTGGTCCTAACGACCGGGTCCTAACGACCTGGACACGGTCCAAACCGACGCGATCTGGCCGACGCGGCGCAGGTCAGGAAGGCATCCAGACCATGTTGGCTCTCGAACGCAAATGGTGGACGCTGCTAGCCGTCTGTACGGCCACTTTCATGCTGCTCCTTGACATAACAGTGGTAAACGTCGCTCTTCCCGCCATCCAGCGCTCGTTGCACTCTTCTTTCAGCGACCTGCAATGGGTGATCGACGCCTACTCACTCACGCTGGCCGTCCTGCTACTCACGGCGGGGGTTATTGGCGACATCCGCGGCCGGCGCGAGGTCTTCGCCATCGGCCTCGCCATTTTCACTCTGTCGTCGCTGGTTTGCGGCCTGTCAACCACGCCATTGATGCTCAACATCGCCCGGGCGGTGCAGGGCACTGGTGGGGCGGTGATGTTCGCCACTTCTGTGGCCCTAATCGCGTCGGCCTTCCGGGGTCGCGACCGGGGCACCGCCTTTGGCATATACGGGGCCGTCCTGGGCGGGGCGGTGGCCGTGGGACCGCTGGTAGGAGGAGCACTTACGAGCGGTGTCGGCTGGCGCTGGATCTTCTTCGTCAACGTCCCTATCGGCGTCGTGGCCGTGATCTTGACGCTGGCCAAAGTCCAGGAGTCGCGCGACCCGAGCAGCCGCAGGATCGACTGGATAGGCGTAGCCTTTTTCTCGGTCTCCCTGTTCACCCTGGTGCTGGGGCTCATCAGGGGAAACGATGACGGCTGGACGAGTACGAAGATCCTCGTACTGTTTGTCGTGAGTGCCGTAACCATGGCACTTTTCATCGTTACCGAGCTGCGTGTGCGCCACCCGATGCTCGACCTTGGCCTATTTCGGCGGCCGGCGATGATAGGCGTTTCCGTTACGGCGTTCACGCTCGCCGCGTCGATATTTGCCCTGTTCTTGTACATAACGTTGTACATCCAGGACGGGCTTGGTTACGGCCCCTTCGCCGCCGGGCTGCGCTTCCTGCCCATCACGGTGCTGTCTTTCATCGTGGCGCCGATTGCCGGCAAACTAACCGTCAGGATCCAAAGCCGTTTTCCCCTGAGTATCGGGCTGGCGCTGTGCGCGGGCGGCATGCTGCTGATGGGCACGACCAGTCCTTCGTCCGGCTGGACACAGCTGCTCCCCGGGTTTGTGCTGACCGGGATCGGGATCGGCATGGTCAATCCCGTCCTGGCCTCCGCCTCAGTGGCCGTCGCACCGGTGGAGCGCAGCGGGATGGCGTCGGGCGCCAATTCCACTTTTCGCCAGGTGGGGATCGCCACTGGCATCGCTGGTCTCGGCGCCGTGTTCGCCGACCAGATTCGGCAACATACAACCGCCGTGCTCAGTGCCACGGCTACCGGGCAAGAGGTCTTGCGACGCGGTGGCGCCGCGTTGGCGGGCGCCATGCAGGCGGGCGGCGTACGTCAAGCGGCGGCGGCTTTGCGCTCACCGCAGGCCCAGGCTGCATTGCTGCAGGCCTATCGGGTTGGCTTCTCGCACACGCTCAACCTCCTGATGGTTATTGGCGCCATCATCGCCTTTGTGGGCGCCGTGTGCTCTCTTGTCCTGGTCCGCCAGCGCGACTTCGTTTACAACGTCGTCGGCTCCAGGGGCAGAGCAAAAACGGGGGCGGATCAAGCGGAGGGCCATCAACGCCAACCCGATCAAGTCGAGCCCTCGCCGGCGTGACGGCCGCCGTTTGAGCGCTCCGGTTCCGGTGGAGCGCCGCCCGCCTCAGCCAGCACGAGTGGCCAGGTGGCTGACCGCACGCGGTCGCGGGTTCGCCGGCGCCCCATAGTGCTACGAGGCCCGGTGCCCCATACCGGTGCGAGTGGGTAGATAAGACAGGCGCACCACTAACGACCATGCCCGCGGCCAACAGCACGGCCACGACGCAGGGGACAACAATGGCTTTGGTCACGGGGGCAAAAACGGCAACGGTCAGGGCGACGACGGCTGACGCCTCTCAACCCAAGCGGTCGCCGGGCTGGGCCTCCGGCTCCGGGGCGACGAGGAGTACCCGCTTTTCACTGTAAGTGCCAAGAGTCAATACTTCGGACCAAAACGGCCCGATCTGACGGGGCGGGAAATTGACTACAGCCAGGACCAGGCGACCCATCAGTTCAGCCATCGTGTAGTTGGTTATTTGCGCCGAGGACCGTTTTAGCCCGATACCGGGGCCAAAATCGATTTGCAGTTTCCACGCCGGCCGCCGAGCCTCCGGGAATTCTTCTACCTCGACGACCCGGCCGACGCGAATATCTACTTTGGCAAAGTCGTCCCACGTGATGACATCGTCCATGCCGAAACCATAATCGGTCGCTCTCACCGTGAAAGAGGAAGCGCTTGGGCCAGGAGCGCCCGCGCCCCGATGAGTGGTGGGAAGGTGTGGCCCAGTACCATGTGCGATTATCGGCGTTCAATGGCCCACGGAACGTGTTGTCCGCGGTGCTAAAGCGCAGTAATTTTGGCCATTCTCGGTGCAACAATCCAGTCTCGGCGCGATTTTTGTCGAAATCGGGCATCTATCGCGCCGAGAGCGCCAAGTCGCCCCGAAAGAGATGAGGCGCGCCGAAAGGCGGTCAGAAATGGCGAAGGGCGGGACCGCCCGACCGGCCGGAGCGCGCCGAAATTGCCCGAAGGCGGGCAGGAAACACCAAAGTGAGGGAGCGCGGAGCGGCCCAGAGCGCCAGCGAGCGCCCAGGGCGGCCAAAAGCGCACGAACAAGCCCCGTGCCCCACACCCTTACTTCCTCCGGTCGCGCCCTCCCGCCGGCACCCCGGCCACGTCCGCCGCGGCCAGGCGGTTAGGCCCCAGCCGGCGGATGCGACCTGACGCCAGCGCCGAGCGTACTGCGGTGCGGAACCGCCCGGGTCCCCAGAACTGAGCGCCGACCGCCCGGGAAAGGTGCAATGGCGACATTACGCCGGCGGCGTCCACGGCAGCCACGACGGCGTCCACCTCACTGGCCAGGTACGGGTCACTACGTGGGTACAGGGACGCCTGGGGCCGCGGCGACCATACCGCCCGCCCGACGTGGCGACGCGGAGGCGGGTATGGCCCAGTGGGGCTCGGCAGTGCCGGCCTCGGTGATGCCGGCCGACCCTGCCGACCCTCGCCATCATGCTCCTCGCCCTCCTCTGTATCCTCCGCCGACAACGGCGACGCGATGTCTTCCAGGCTCTTCTGTTCGGCATCGACGCCCAAAAAGACCTCGACCAAGCCAGCGCCGGCCATGAGACAGCCACCGATCACGTAGCCGATGGCGACGTCGCCCGGTCGTTTGGTGGCGATGAGCTGGCCGAAAAGAACGGGCCCGATGATCCCCCCGATCCCGGTACCAACGGCGTAGAAGAAGGCGATGGCGAGCGCCCGCGTCTCCATGGGGAAAATCTCGCTGACGGTCAGATAAGCGGCGCTGGCCCCGGCTGAAGCCAGGAAGAAGATGACGACCCACGCCACCGTTTGAGTGCCTGCTGTGAGCACTCCCTGGTCGAACAGCCATGCGGTTATGGCCAGCATCACCCCGGAGAGGAGGTACGTACCCGCGATCATGGGCCGACGGCCGACGACATCGAACAGCCGGCCCAGGACGAGCGGGCCGAGCAGGTTACCCGCGGCAAATGCGATCAAGTAGTAACCCACCGATGACGACGGCACGTTATAGAAGGTCGTAAGTACCAGCGAATAGGTGAAAAAGACGGCGTTATAAAGGAAAGCCTGGCCGATGAACAAGGAGAGCCCGAGGACGGAGCGGCGAGGGTAACTGCCGAAGACCACGCGGGCCACTTCGACGAAGCTCACCGGGGGGCGCTCGTGGACCTTGATCGGTGGGCCCGGGTCGTCCAGTTCATGGCCCGTCGAGTCGCGCACCTGCCGTTCGATGTCGTCAACGATCCGGTCCGCTTCGTCGGGTTTGCCGTGCGTGAACAGCCAACGCGGGCTTTCGGGCAAATGGCGCCGCACCAGCAGGACGCCCAACCCCAATGCGGCACCCATGAAGAAGCACACACGCCAGCCGATGTTCTCGGCCAATACCGCGGGGTTAAGCAGGACCAGCGTGGCCGCCGCCCCGGCTGCAGTCCCGAGCCAGTAGGACCCGTTGACCAACAGGTCGACGGTGCCCCGCACCCGGGCCGGGATCAGTTCGTCAATGGCCGAATTAATGGCCGAGTACTCCCCACCGATCCCCATACCCGTCAAGAAACGGAATATGAAGAACATCCAGGCGTCCTGCGACGTAGCCGTCAGGACCGTGGCGATGAGGTAGAGGCCGAGCGTCACCAGGAAAAGGCGGCGGCGTCCAAAACGGTCCGTCAAGTGCCCGAACAAGAGCGCGCCGACGCACGCACCAGCGACGTAGACACCCGCCGCATCCCCGATCTGAGCCGTAGAAATGGTGATGCCGCTGCCCGCTTTGGTGAGCGTGCTCCCTACGGCGCCCACAATGGTGACCTCGAGCCCGTCGAGGATCCAGACGGTGCCGAGGCCCATCAACACCAACCAGTGCCAGCGCGACCACGGTAAGCGGTCGAGGCGGCCGGGAACCGTGGTCTCGGTCGTATTTCGCTCGGTCCCCCCGGCGACGGCCACGCTCGTACTCATCTATTCCCACCTACCCTTGTGCACCCGTCCGATTTACAGGTTTCCGACGTGCTGGCAATTTGTCGTGCCCTGCTGTCCCGCCAGCGCACGCGTTTTCGCGGCTCAGCAGGGCACTGATTTGCACCCATACCCCCCATGGCCGGGCTTATAAACGCGTGCCGGTGATAACGCACGCGGCGCCGCGGATTTCTGGCTCTCTATTAGCCACCAGGCACGAAAACGAGCGGGACCACGGTTTAGGTGTGGCATCGGCTTGACGAGGGTATGAACCACGTGTCGGCTGGGTATGAGCCAGCCGTGAGCGTTCCATCAGTGGAAGCTCCGGACTAGGAATGGCTTACCCACAAGAGAAAGGATGGCTCGATGTTGCTGCTCGCGCTCGTCTTGCTGCTGGCCCTGTTGTTCCTGGGGTTAGGTTTTACCCTTCATTTCCTGTGGATCATTGCCGCCATAGTCTTTGTTTTCTGGCTGGCGGGCTTCGCCTTTCGGGCCGGGAGTGGCCGCGGCCGCTGGTATTACTGGTGAGCGTTAAGTGCATTACGGCTCGTCCGTAACTAATGGTGGCGCTACCTTCAGCAACATTCGCCCCGTTGTCTTTGGGACAGACCTGCTATAGGGTCCCCAATGCGGCAACGGGGCGAACTTTTCCCTGTGTGGTCGTGCTCACTGTAGGACGAGCGACCCGGTCTCTCTTCCCTAACCGGACGCGACCAATGGGGGCCAGGAAGACTGTTCGCTTCACCGGGGGGACAAACAAACGAGCGCCATGTGTGAGGCGACGGCCCCGGCTGGCTCCTGGCCCCTAGGATTGCCGGGCATCTCTGCAGTGCAGCCCGAAATCACGGGGAGCCGGATGGCCACCCCACAGCGCCGCTAGCCGAGCTCGGTGAGCTCAGCAGGCGAACCGTCCCTGCCCATTGCCCAAGGAAGAAACGCAGGCCGTCACGTAGTCCCGGCGCTGGTATTGGTGCTCGGCCTGGCCATCACGGGCATCCTGACGTGGATCTGCTGGACGGTCAATGACCACAACGAAGATCGGCTGCTCCGGCTTCAGGCACGCGAGGTCGGCGCGGTGCTGGCGGCTGACGTACCGAACGTGCAGAACCCGCTCGCATCCGCGGCCGCTATCGCCAGCGCCACCAACGGCAATGCCGCCAGTTTTACGGCTTACGTTGCCCCCTATGTCGGGCCGTCCGGCCCCTTTGCCTCGGTGTCGCTGTGGCGCGTGAACGGCACTTCTGCGAGCATGCTGGCTGCGGTCGGGACATGGCCTCCGCCCTCGCTGGCTGCCCCAGGCGTAGGGGTGGCCTTGCACCGGGCCAGCGTCAAGCCGGTAATGGATGTCAGAGGGTTCTTCGACACCACGCGCCCGCACATTTCATATGCACTGGTGTCGTCGAACATGCATTTGGTCGTCTACGCCGAGAGCGCTGTCCACCCGCACCAGCCGCTCAAGGTCGCTAGTAACTCGGCCTTCGCGGACCTTGACTACGCCCTCTACCTGGGCAGCTCCGTCCAATCCAGCAAGTTACTGGGGGCCACCGACATCTCCCGGCTCCCCTTGACCGGCCGGACGGCGTCGGTAACCAGGCCGCTTGGCGATAGCGACCTTTACCTGGTGGCTACGCCCGCGGGGCAACTGGGGGGCGCGTTGTTGGACGACCTGCCCTGGATCGTCGCCATCTTCGGCACCGTTTCTACGCTAGCGGCCACACTCGCAGCCGAACAGCTGGTCCGGGGACGCCGGCTGGCGGAGCAGCTGGCGCTCGAGAACGAGGCCCTTTACGGTGAGCAGCGGACCATCGCTCAGACCCTTCAACGGTCGCTGCTGCCAGACGAACTCCCCCACGTCCGCGGCCTGGAGTTCGCCGCCCGTTACCTGCCCGGGACTGAACGAGTCGACGTTGGCGGGGACTGGTATGACGTCATCGCCGCCGAGACGGGTAACACCTTTATTTTCGCCATCGGGGACGTCTCGGGCCGTGGTATCCAGGCGGCGACAACGATGGCCTCCTTGCACCACGCCATCCGCGCCTACGCGTCCCAGGGAGATTCCCCAACCGTCATTCTCAGCAAGCTGTCGGGCCTGCTCCACGTGTCTACGGGCGGCCAATTCGCCACTGTCCTGTGCGGCGCCGTCGACGTCGACCGGCGCCAGGTTACGCTCGCCAACGCAGGGCACTTACCTCCCCTGCTCGTGACCCCCGAAAGCAGCGAATTCGTCGACACCGATATAGGAGCGCCGATCGGTGTGGCCAATGAGAGCGATTACGGGCAAGTGACGTTCCCGGTCCCCCCGCACGCCACGCTCCTGACCTTCACCGACGGCCTGGTCGAACGCCGGGGCGAGAACCTCGACGTCGGGCTGGAGCGGCTCCGCATCGCCACCACCGGCGATAACGGCCCACTTGATAACCTGCTCACGAAGGTTGTGGACAAAGTGATGACGGACGCTTACCCGGACGACACCGCCATCCTGGGGTTGCGATGGAAGAACTAGAAGACGACAAGACCTCGCACCTGGAGGGGGCCGAGGCCGCTGTCGACCAGTGGCGCGAGGGCTGGACGCCCTGGTGGTGCGAGTCACCGGGGAAGTTGACATGTCGAACGCGGCCACCGTTCAAGAGGTCGTCGACCAGGTCACTGGGACGGGCGTCAAACACCTCATCTTTGATCTCGGCGGCCTCGAGTTCATCGACAGCTCGGGGCTGGCGGTGCTACTGACCGCCGCTCAAAAGGTGCCGTCCGTGCAGTTGCGCAACCCATCAGATATCGTGCGTCGGGTCGTGGAGGTCACTGGGCTCTCCGAGACGTTACCGACCGAACCATGAGGGATGCCGGCCGTCGACGCCGCTGCGCTCGGGACTGAGAGGGATTGCCGCATATTTGCTGGCGTCCTGACATCTGTAACGAGTGCCAGACGCTTCGTGGTCGAAGCACTGGGACAGGTGCCGAAACCGCTCCTCGATGCCATCGAGCTGATGGTGTCCGAACTGGCGTCTAATTGTGTCCAGCACACCGCGGCCGAATTCCAGGTCTGCATTGTGATAGCCGACGAAATGCTCCGGGTCGAAGTAAGAGACACCGGTCTCGGCCTTCCTGTACTTCGCCAACCAGCGGCGGTTGACCTCCGGGGTCGTGGGCTGGTGATCGTCAAAGAACTGGCGGACGAATGGGGAATCGTCCCCCAGGCCGGCGAAACCGGGAAAATGGTGTGGTTCGCCGTTCGCCAACCATGAACGGCCCCTAACGGCCAGCCATGAAGGACCAGCCATAATCGGCCCGTCATGATCGGCCGGCCCTGAGCCAGGCTTTGCGGCGCCGGTACGGCAGGCTTTGAGAGCGTGTGGCTGTCCTCGCCAGTTCGCCAAACCTGGCCTGTGGGTATGAATATTGCCTGCGCCCCCTCGAGTCCGCCCAGGCTGACCTCTCGACGCTCGTTGACCGCGTAACGGAGAGCGCCGGCGGACCGGCGCGTCTTCGCGTCGTACTGTTGCTGGCCGGCGTCCTCGCCGTCCAGGGAGCCAACATCGGCAGTGTGGGCGCCCTCGCCCGCCAGCTGGAAACGGCATTCGGGATAGGAAATACCGAGCTCGGCCTGCTTACGACCGTGACCGCACTGGTGGCGGCAGTCGCTTGCCTGCCATTTGGCGTGTTGGCGGACCGAGCCAAGCGAGTAAGGCTTCTATCCTGGGCCGTGGCCGGCGGGGCGCTGTGCATGTTTGCCTCCGGTCTGGCTCATGGTTACGTGATGCTGCTATTAATTCGCTTCGCGTTGGGAGCGTTTACGGCCGCGTCGGGCCCGATCGTAGCGTCGCTCACCGGTGACCTGTTCCCGGCGCAGGACCGTTCCCGGATATTCGGGATGGTCCTGACGGGAGAACTGGTGGGAACCGGCATCGGCCTGGTCGTATCGGCAGAACTGGGCGCGTTCGTCGGATGGCGGGCTCCGTTGCTCGTGCTCGCCCTCCCCAACGCCGTATTGGCCATCCTGTTATGGCGACTGTTACCTGAGCCTGCTCGGGGCGGCCAAAGCTGGCTCTACCCAGGAGACGAGGAGATCAAGCCGGCCGAGGAAGTAGAGGCGGCGGGCCCGGCCCAGTGAACCAGCGGGTCGAAGAACACGGGCCCCAAGGCGACGCTTCCCCCGATGGCGCTGACGTACGGCGGCGGGCGCGAGAGCTGAAAGGAGTCCACGCCAATAGCAAACTGGTGCTCAGGCAGGACGCCGCCCGGATGTCACCCAAGGCGGCGGCCACCTATGTCCTGCGCATCCCGAGCAACCTGGTGCTAATAGCCACCTCGGCCTTGGGCTATTTCTTCTTGGCCGGTTTGCAGGCTTTTGCCGTCCTTTTTGCCGAGACTCATTACGGGATCAGCCAGAGCCTGGTGGTGTTCGTCCTGGCCGCGGCGGGCGCCGGCGGCGTCGTAGGCACCCTGTTCGGCGGTCGGCTGGCGGACAGCCTGGTCAGCAAGGGGGTGGCCGACGCCCGGCTACTGGTCGCCGGCATCGCCTTCGTGGCCGGCGCCGTCGCTTTCCTTCCCGGCCTCGTAAGCAGCCACATCCTGGTATCGCTCCCCTTTTTCGCCATCGCTGCCGGTTGTGTGGCCGCTCCAAACCCACCGCTCGACGCCGCCCGGTTGGACGTCGTGCCGTCGCGCCTGTGGGGCCAGGCTGAGGCGGTACGCACATTTTTCAGGAACATACTGCAGAGTTTCGCGCCGTTGCTGTTCGGCTTTGTATCCTCGTCGTTCGGCGGGCCGCACGCGGGGGCGGCCACTTCCACCAACCCCCACGTCGAGGCCAGTACCGGGCGAGGGCTGGAGTACGCCTTCATAATCATGCTCGCGCCCCTGTTGGGTGCGGGCGTCCTGCTACTGCTGACCCGGAAAACGTACTTGGTCGACGTGGCCACGGCAGACGTTTCAGAGCGCACTAACAAAGGCGCGAAAAGGCCGACGGCTCGTACCGAGCCGTCGGCCAATGTGGGGAGCTCTTGAAGTTGCGCTGGTGTCAGAGAGTTTCGCGCTGCTGGACGACTCTGTCCTGGCCGCCGTCCGGCGTCATGCGGACGTTCTCACGCACCGTCGTTTGCCGGAACGAACCCACCCCGAAGACGATGGCCCCGATAACGACGCAACAAATCCCTACGATTAACAGGATTGCTCCGACGGTGTTTATATTCAGGCCACTGGTGGTAGCCGTGACGGCGAAATCCAGGATCGCCCCGATAACAACCAGGACGATCCCGAGCCCGATTAGGCCCGTTCCCGTTCCTCTGTACATTTGCGTCCTCACTTAGTTATTCGGGCATCATTTCGCCCGTCGGGTACGCCGAGGAGTTACCCTTGATATCTACGGCGTAAACATCAGCCGATGGGCAGTGTGACAGAGGACACGCGCCCACATCTGGCCCAATGGCATCGCCCTGAGCGCGCTTGGCACCCGCCACCAGGGCCCTCACCTGCTCCTGGGTGGCAGGTGAGGAACCGGTTCGCGATGGGTATAAGTGCATTAAGGGTTCCCGCTCCGGTTATCGCGGCCCGGACGGACGGACGTCCGGCCGCTATCCGCCACGATCACAAACGGACATGGTCAAGAAACGGACATGGTCACAAACGGAGTGGCTTGCTAGCAGCCCGAACCCTGAAGAGCGCCCCAACAACAGCAAGGAGGAAGACTGTGGCCCACCGCCCCGTGGCGGTTATCACTGGCGCATCGGCTGGTGTGGGCCGTTCCACGGCCCAGGCCTTTGCTCGTGCCGGCTTCGACGTCGCCCTTTTGGCCCGGGGTGGTGCCGGGCTCCACGGCGCCGCCATAGACGTAAAGGAGGCCGGCGGCCGTCCCCTGCCATTGCCGGTCGACGTCAGTAGTTTCGACCAGGTCGACGAGGCCGCCGAACGGGTCGAAGACGAACTCGGGCCGATCGATGTCTGGGTCAACGACGCCATGACGACCGTCCTCGCACCTACGTGGGAGGTGAAGCCGGCCGACTTCCAGAGGGCCGTCGAAGTGACCTTCCTCGGGCAGGTATGGGGGACGATGGCAGCGCTCAAGCGGATGCGGCGGCGTGACCGGGGCAGCATCGTCAACGTGGGCTCTGCCCTCGCCTTCATCGGCATCCCTTTGCAGTCCGCTTATTGCTCGTCGAAATTTGCCTGCCTCGGGTTTTTCGAGTCCGTTCGGGCAGAACTCATCCATGACGATAGCCATGTCCGGATGAGCATGGTCCACCTTCCGGCCGTGAACACCCCGCAGTTCGACTGGTGTGAAACCATTTTCGAACGTCATCCTCAGCCCGTCCCGCCGATCTACCAACCTGAAGTGGCGGCCAAGTTCATACTGGAAGCGGCGCTAGATGGTCGCCGCACCAAAGTCGTCGGCTCGTGGAACAAAGTGCTCGTGGCGGCCGGGCGGATGTTCCCCGGCCTCGGTAACCAATACGCGGCCCTCGGCGCGTGGAACTCGCAGCTCGCCTCTCGATCCGACCAGGCCGGGCAACCGGTAAACCTCTATCAGCCAGTGGACGCGGACACCGACTATGGCGCTCATGGCAGCTTCGATGACCGGGCGGGGGGCTTCTTCGACCCCAGTTTCCTGGGGAGCCTGCCGACCATCGCCAAGACGTTCGCTACCGCCGTATCGCGCACCACTGCAGAAAACGGCCGACGCTACCTGTCCATCGCCGGCGCCAAAGCGGGCCATTCGACAAAGGCACCCGGCAAAGGCAGCCAGGTACCAGCACCTGGCAAATTACGATAACGCTCGCAAGGTTCGAATAAAATGAGGAGTGCTCACCGTGTCGACGGGTACGCGCCCATCCGCGACTACGGCGTTCTGGGCGATGGCCGCTCGGTGGCACTGGTCGGCACGGACGGCCGCGTCGACTGGTGGCCGGTCCCCACGATCGACGCCCCCCCGATTTGCGCCGCCATCGTGGACGCCAAGTCTGGGGGCTTTTTTGCCCTTTACCCGACGGCCCCCTGCCAGGTAAAGCGGCGCTACCTACCCAACACCAACGTCATCGAGACCGTTTACAGCGAGGGCAGCGGCAGAGTACGGGTAACGGACTCTCTGAACACCGGGGCAGCCGGGAGATTGCCCTGGACCGAATTGGCCCGGCGGGTTGATGGGCTCGAGGGCGAATTGGAGATGGCCTGGGAGCTCGTGCCCGGCGACCGGTTCGGCCAAGGCGCCCCAAAGGCCAAAATGCATGGTGACGTAGCGGTGGTGACGATCGGAGACCAGATGTTGGCCCTGGTCGTAGACGGTGGCCCCATAGACGTGGCCAGCCGCGGGCGGCTAAAGGGTCGTCTCCAGTGCAAAGTAGGGACGAGGGCGCTCATGGCCGCCGTCGTAACCAATAATGAACCGCTTTTCGTACCTCAGCCCGACGCTATAAACGCCAGGATCGACGCCACGATTCAGTCGTGGCGGCGCTGGAGCCGCCTGATTTCCTACGACGGCCCGTGGCAGAAGGCCGTCACCCGGTCGGCTCTGGCCCTGAAGACTCTGTTGTACGAACCTGAAGGAGCTATCGCCGCCGCCGCCACCACTTCACTGCCGGAACGGTTGGGCGGTCCCAAAAACTGGGATTACCGGTTTGCGTGGGTGCGCGATTCTTCGTTTACCCTAGACCGTTTTATAAATCTCGGGTTGCACGAGGAGGTCCACGCCTCGGTGTCATGGATGCTCTCTGCCCTGCGCCTCAGCCACCCGCACTTACAGGTGTTTTATACCCTCTCGGGGGAAATGGCCGGGAGCGAAACGCCACTCGACCTGCCCGGCTACCGCGCCAGCCGGCCGGTACGGGCGGGCAACAATGCTTCCACTCAGACCCAGCTCGGCACGTACGGTGATCTGATCGATATGGTGCACCGGTACGTGGACGCAGGCCATTTTCTGGACCACGACACCCGAGACCTCGTCACCGAACTGGCCGACGAATGCTGCGCCAAATGGAAGCAGAAGGACTCGGGGATCTGGGAATTGCCGCAGCTGGAGCACTACACCATTTCCAAGATCGGTTGCTGGGTGGCGCTTGACCGGGCCGCTGACCTGGCCTACCGCGGGCAGCTGCCTCGGCGCCACGTCGGCAGGTGGCGGCAGGAGGCCAGAGCGATAAAGCGCTGGACGCAAGAGCACTGCTGGTCGCCGGCGCGGCGTGCTTACACGTTCTATGCCGGTACCGAGGACCTCGATGCTGCTGTGCTGCTGGCCGGCCGGACGCGGTTCGACCGTGGCCGCAGGCTGGCCGGCACTATCGAAGCCGTGGTCGGCGAGCTCGGCCGGGGGCCGTGCCTTTACCGCTATTCGGGCGCGGATAAGGAAGAGGGCGCCTTTGTGGCTTGTAGTTTCTGGCTCGTATCGGCGTTGGCCCACACGGGCCAACTCGACCGGGCCGGCACCTTGATGGACGAATCGGTCGGGCTGGCCAATGACCTCGGTCTATTTTCCGAGCAGATCGACCCGAGTAGCGGCGAGTTCTTGGGCAACATCCCTCAGGGCTTGTCCCACCTCGGTCTGATAGACGCGGCCCAAACGTTAGCGAACTCGGGGGTAGAGCCCGGGGGACTGACCCGGCGCCGAAGCCGCTAAGCAAGAGCGCTCCATAATTGGATTGCCTCCGGTCGAGTATTTCAGGTGCAGTTCGCCGCTTCCGGTGCCGCTAACGGTTCTTGGTGCGTTTTTTGCCCGATTTTGGCCGAAACTCAGCCCAGATCGACGGGGCCCGTCGAGAGAGGTAGGGTATGCCGCCAGGTGTGCCACCCCGACCGGTCGGCACTGCGACTCCCCGGGAGGCATGATGGACGAGACCAAAGCCCGAGCCTTGTTGAAGGCCGAGACAACCCGGGTCGAGGCGCTGCTCGCTTCGACGACTGCCGCCGCCGACGAGAACAGAGCCGCGGCCGACGAGCCGGGAGACTGGACGGATTCGGCCGGTCCCCTGACCGACGAAGAAGGCGACGACGCTGTCAAGGCGCAGTTGCGCGACCGCCTGGCCGCCCTCGCTCGAGCTGAACGCCGGCTCGACGAGGGGACCTACGGGCGATCGCTCCTGAGCGGCCGACCGATACCGGACGAGCGGCTCGAGGCTGACCCCGCGGCCGAACTGACGGCCGCAGAAGCGCTGGCGGCCGACGAAACGCGGGGCAGCCTCTAAGCGCAGCCAGTAAAGGCGCTATCCCTTGTAGATAGCGAACGCCGCTCCTTGAGGGTCCAGCAGGACAGCGAAACGGCCCATGCCGGGGATGTCAGTGGGCTCGACAGCCACCTTTCCACCAAGCTCGCCCGCCTTCTTGGCATCGGCGTCTACATCGGCGCTACCGAAGTAGACCAGCCAGTGATCGGGCACGTCCGACGGCATATCGGGGCGACGGGGCATGACTCCGGCGATAGTCCGGCCCGACACCTGTGCCTCGGCGTACTCGTCGCTTCCCCCCCAGCCCCAACCGAAGGCTTCGGAGTAGAAGGCTTTCGATTTGGCCAGATCCGACGTCGACAGCTCGTTCCAGGTCACAGCCCCGGGCTCGTTGACCAACTGAGCCCCGATGTGGTCGGCCGGCTGCCAAGCAGCGATGAAGGCGCCGGTCGTGTCCCTGTAAATAGCCATACGGCCCGCGGTCATGACGTCCATCGGGGCGACGATGATGGCACCGCCAGCCGACTCTGCGTTCTTCGTCACCGAGTCAACGTCATCGACGTTGATGTAAGTCGTCCACCGGGGTGGCCCCGCGTCCTGCGCCGGGCTGATGGCGGCCACCTGTTTGCCGCCCTTCGAAACGATGGTGTAGTGCCCCGCCTCCTCGCCCATGTCCTGTCCTTGCCAACCGAACAGCGAGGCGTAAAAAGATAATGCAGCCTGCGGGTCGGGAGTCCCTATGTCAACCCAGGACGGGACCCCATGTTCGTAACGCGTCATCTCGGGCATTTGGACCCTCCTCATGTATGCGCTCTCTAAGAGAACTCTTACCCCGGCGGAAACCCGCCGCAAGGGGTACCGAGGCAACTCCTGGTCGGAGCGGCTGCCGATCCTGGCTGGCGGCGCCGATTGCCCTCGGTCCGGAGGTAGTTTCAGCTGTCTCTGCCAGCGCGATGACATCGGACCGACCTGAGAGGAACCAATGGCAGGTCCCGGCCAGCTGACTACATACCTGGGGACCGCTCCAGGGGTGGGCAAAACCTACGCCATGTTGACGGAAGGCCAGCGCCGGGCGGCGGCAGGCGAGCAGGTGGTGGTCGGCTGGGTCGAACATCACGACCGGCCTGAGACCATTAGACAAGTCGGTCACCTGAAGGTGATCGGCCCAGGTCAGGCGGAGTATCGGGGCCACGCCTTTGCCGAAATGGACGTGGCCGCGGTGCTGGCCGCCGGCGCGGACGTGGTGATCGTGGACGAGCTGGCTCACAGCCTTCCCGACGGCAGCCGGGCTCGGTGGGCAGATGTGGCCGACATCCTGGACAGCGGGGCCGATGTCTTGACCACTGTCAACGTGGCCAACCTCGTAGCTGCCCGAGACTATGCCGCCCGCCTGACCGGTGCCGGCACTGTCGAGTCCGTGCCTGACGAGTTTGTCCACTCTGGCCAGGTCGTCTTGATAGACCTGCCCGCCGACGTACTACGCCGCAGGATCGCCTCCGGTGAGGTCTACTCCACCGAGCGCGTCGGCGGTGCTCTGGCGGAGTACTTCCGTGCGCCCAACCTCGAGGCCCTCAGCCAACTCGGCCGGGCGTGGGTGGCGGGCACGCTGGACCAGGTGGGGCCCGAACTTCTGGCTCGCCGAGGCCTGGCGGACGAACGACCCCGCCCCGTCGTCGTCGCTGGCGTGTCTGGTTCCGAGTGGAGTGGCCCTGTAATCCGCAGGGCGGTCGAACTGGCCTGTGATGACGACGCCGACCTGATCGTTGTCCACGCCAAAGGAGCCGACCGCCCTGATCATGGCCACAAGGACGCGCTCGACCATTTTCGTCAGATGACCGAGGAGATGGGCGGGAGCTACACCGAGGTCGACGGTGAACCCGCCCCGGCCATAGTCAACCTGGCTCGGGGGCGCGGCGCCTCCAGAGTGGTGGTGGCCCGCCACCGGTCGCGCCTTTCTGAGCTGACGCGCGGGTCGGTAGCGGCCCAGCTCCGCCGCCTGTGGCCGGGCATCGAGCTCGAGGAGGTCCGGGAAGCCACCTGACGGTGGCATCGGGCTCTAGGACGGGTACGGCCGGCCCGGCGCTTGGCGGTCCCGGCACGGCCATCCATGAGCATGCACGAGGGCGGCCCAGGGACAGCCCAGGGTGCGCTGCGGGTCTTCCCCGATGGGAAAGCATCGGCGCCCGGTCCACAATGAAAACATGACTGACTACTCCTCGCAAACGCCGCCTCCCGGTCCCTCGGACAGCCGACACCGCCTCACCCGCAGCACGAAAGACCGCATGGTGGCCGGTGTCGCCGGCGGATTGGCCGAGTACCTTGACGTCGACCCGGTGGCGGTGCGGATCGGTTTTGTGGTCGCCTCGTTCCTGTTAGGAGGGATCGGCGGCCCCATCCTCTACCTTCTGATGTGGGCCATCGTCCCGGAGGAAGGCAAAACCACCTCGATCGCCTCCGACGCGCTTAAATCAAACCCGTGGCAGCGCCCAGGCCAGGGTTCTGCCGGCGCTTAAAGAAGTCCTATTTGCCATTTGACATCTCAGCGGCTTCTCAGAGTCGAATGCATTGATCAGCGCACCTCAGGGCCCGCCTGGTCCAAAGTAAGGCGCTAATTGGTCTCAGAGGTCTCTCAGGACGACAAATCGTCGGCCCCTGCGCTGTATAGCAATGGGGAACGGGGCACAGGTGACGTGCACCACGAGGCCGTCGAGGACCGGCGGTCTCCTAGCAACCGACGAAAGGAAGACCAATGAAGTTCTCGATCGGAAAGCGCTTGGCTCCCGCTGTTCTCGCGCTCGGCATCGCAGCGAGTGGCGTCGGGTTGACCGCGGGGACGGCGTTCGCGTCATCGTCCGCTACCGCTAAGGTCGGGGCCAGCTGTACGAAAGCCGAAAAAGGCAAAACGGAAAAGGTGGGCAAGACGGAATTGGTTTGCAAGGACGTCAAGGGCAAGTACAAGTGGGAAAAAAAGTAGGTCTTCACTGACCGCAACCGGGGGAACGGGACCGAGAGCTCCGGATTTGACGGGCGGCTCCGGAGCTCTCAAAGCCTTCGGCCGTCAGCGGGAAATGTGGCCACCGGCGTCACCGGTGGCGCCGCCTTTATCTCCCGGGGCTCGGGGCGCGGGCGACGCGAACGGGTACCCTCCGGGTTCGCTTCGCCGGTGCCTGGCAGCCTGACCACCACTCTGGCCCCTGGTTGAGCATCTTCGACCCAGACTTCGCCGCCGTGCGCCCTCACTATTTCGCGGACTATGGCCAGTCCCAGGCCGGCCCCTGTGCCCTCGTGGGCACGGGCCGTGTCGAGGCGCACAAAACGTTCGAATATGCGCTCGCGCTCGAACCACGGCACACCCGGGCCGTCGTCCGTCACCAATAGGTGGTAGAACTCCCCCCTCTGAGCGGTGGCGAACTCAACTCGGCTCCGGGCGTAGCGTTGAGCATTATCCGACAAATTGGCCACGACGCGGGCCAGCTGTGCTTCGTCACCTCGCACGCGGGCGGCGCTGACCCCTTTTACCGAAACATCGACCTTACCCTGAGCTCGTAGCCGGTCGGCCTGGACCAGTACGAGATCGTCCAGGTCGACATCGGCTGGACGCAGCCGCAGCATACCCTCGTCGAGCCGGGCCAGGGTAAGGAGATCCTCAACCAGCTGGCTCATGCGGTTGACTTCGACGACCGACCCTTCCAACATGCTTTGGCTGGCCGCCCCGGGATGGGCCGTTGCCACTTCGAGCTGCGCCTTCAGCGACGCCAGCGGGTTGCGCAGTTCATGGGAAACGTCGGCCACCAGCTGACGCTGCCTGTCGTTCGAGGCTTCGAGCCGTTTGAGCATGGCGTTCATCGTCCTGGCCAATCGCCCGATCTCATCGTTCACGGCTGGCTCCGGGACGCGCCGGCGCAAGTCCGTGGCCGAAAGTTCGGCCACTTCGGCGCGAATGCCTTCGACCGGCCTGAGAGCCCAGCCCGTCAAGGCCCAGACCAGCGCTCCGACCAGCAGGGCCAGGACCGGGAAGGCGATACCGAGCGAGAGCTCGACCAGATCGATCGCATTGTCAGCGGCGCCGAGCGAATAGGCCACAAGTACGGAACGCGAAGGTCCCGTGCCCTTTAGCCCGATAGCGGCCACGACGAAGCGGTTGTCAAGATCGAGGCGCACATGAGTAAATCGCCTGAGTTTGAGTACAACGCCCGTAGAAACGGAGAATTTTTCGGGGGCGGGCAATAAATCTGCCATAGCCGGCTGTCCCGCAATATCCCGGCTCGACTGGACGACGTTGCCGTTGGGGCCTATGACCTGCGCCGCCATCTCGTCCGTGGAGATAGGGAGCGGGGCGGGGACGAAGCCTCGCGTCGTAATCAGGAAAGATATCGTCACAGCTTCGGCTTTAGCGGTGTTGGTGGCGCTCTGGTACAACGAGTTGCGCAGCAGCCAGATGGCACCTGACGCGCTCAACACGAAGGCGACGCCCACTATGAACACGGAGACAACGGCCGCCCGCACCCGGACTGCGCCGAGCCATGCAAACGGACGGAGCCGGCGAGGATCAGAACCGGCGCTCATCTGTCACCAACCGGTACCCGAGCCCCCGCACCGTTTCGATCGAACGGCGGTCAAAGGGAGTGTCGATCTTCTTGCGCAAATAACCCACATAGACCTCGACGATGTTGGGATCCCCGTTGAATTCCGGTCCCCACACCTTCCTCAGCAGCTCCTCTTTGCTCATGGCTTTGCCAAGGTGCATCAGCAGTGTGGCCAGCATGTCGAACTCTCGCCTGGAGAGATCGATCTCCTGGTTGCCTCGCGCACAGCGATGGCTGCGCCGGTCGAGGATGAGGTCACTCGCCCGCAGGACATCGGAGTCTCCGGCCACGGACTTCGCCCCTCGCCGCACCAGGGCACGCAAGCGAGCCTGTAACACCACGTACGAGAACGGTTTCGTGAGGTAATCGTCAGCGCCGGCATCGAGGGCTTCGGCTTCGTCCCACTCGCCGTCTTTGGCTGTAAGCATGAGGATGGGCGTCCAGATCGCCTGCTCTCGTAGCCGCCTGCAAATCTGAAAGCCGTTGAGGTAGGGCAGCAGGATGTCACAAACAATGACGTCGAAACTCTGCTCCGTCGCCAAATGCAGCCCTTCGCTACCGGTACTGGCCGCCACAACCTCGTGGTTTTCTTCCCTCAAGCCACGGCAGAGTGCGTCGCGTAGACGGTCCTCGTCCTCGATGAAGAGGATGCGCACCGCGAGAAAACTACTGGACCGCTAGCCGCCAGGCATGGCGGGCTACGCCCGGGCGGCCCGAATACGGATGGCTTTCCCTCAGCGCTTTCTCAGCGTCGCTGGTCGCCAGGCGCGACCACGAGCCCGATGACGCGTGCCTCGGGCCGGCCATCGCCACCTCGCGGCCGAGCCAACCCACCCTACACGACAAGCAGCAGGCACTTGCTGGCCATGGCCACCGTGCGCGCCAGTGACGCGGTCAGGAGCTGGGTGGCGATCTGTTGGTCACGGACGTCCCAGAGAGCGACAGCCATGTCCCAGGCCACGTCTCGTGCTTCTCCGATGCTCCAGTTACCAACCAGGTTGGCGACCGCGGCTACGTGGTGGTCGACGTCGCGTACGTCGGGCGGTTCAAACGATTCCCGAATGGCCTGCTCGGACGCGTCGAGGAGGGCGTCGACCTTTTGATAGTCGGCATGGTGAGTGCCATCGTCGGGCGCCGTGGCCAGTTCGGTGCACGTCGTCACCACTGCCATCGGCAGGTCATGGTTTATATGAGCGTTCATGCCGGCGAGAGCGAACTGAATGGGCTCGATACCGGGGTGGCTGCGTGCGGCCAGCAAGGGTTGCCATGCCACCGGCCAGGCAGACGACGGCCCCGAAAGAGCGTCGACAGCGGCGAAGTAGATATTGGCAAACACGACGTCCAGGCGCGATACGAAACCCGCATCACCAAACGAACCTTGTCTAACTTCCTGGGCCACACCCTGCGTGACTTCGAGGTACATACGGTTAAAGCAAGCGACGCCATCGTCAGCCGGAAGCGCCGAATTGATTGACCCCATGCGAGCTATGACGTCATCGATGGTGGCCGCCGGCGGGCCTGGCTGCGGAACGGCCGGCGGCTCGGGCGTCGTTGGCGGTACAGCGGAGCTCATCACATCAGCGCACATGACGGGTCCTCCTCGGTTTGCCAGCAGGTTACGCTAGCAGGGTACGGCCAGCAGGTTAGGCGTCCCGCCGGGACCGAAGCGAGGCCCACGGGTCCTGCCCGGATACGTCCTGGAACTCGTAACCCGATCCCGGGCCGATGGCAGGGCCTATTACCACCCTCAAGTGCGCCGTCTCAGAACCGACGTTGAACGACGCGTGCACGCGGCCGGCAGAGACGTACACCGAGTCTCCCGGGCCGAGGACGTTCACCTCTTCGGCGACCCACTGTTCGATTTTTCCCGAGCCGACCGTTATCAGCTCCTCCTGCACCGGGTGACGATGGAAATCGTGGCCGGCACCGGGCTCGATTTCGACGTCCATCACGACTAGCTGCTTGGCCCCCATAACTTCGGGAGTGCAGCGCCAGCCGATAACACCCCAATCGAACTGCTCACGGCGCACGTCCTCACTTCTCAAAAAGATCGTCATCGGTCCTCTCCCCTAGGTCGGCAAGCCCATCATTTTTGCACTCGCGCCTATGGGTGTTGAAAGTACAGAGGAGAGCGACGTCATCGCCTCCAATGTGCGCCCCCATCGGTGGTCGTCCACACAAAACCGCCCACGGACCACCAGCCCGAGCGGGCGTTGACGAAGGCGAGGCTCGGCATCGACCCGACAGCCGGGCTGACGGCCGCTGGCGGCAGCGCCAGGCGCCGCCAATGAGCTCCTCCATCGACACTGATCAGCGCGGTGTAGGCCGTCCCATTGTCCTTTCCTTGCCACCCGACAACCACATGCGGGTCTACCACTTGCACTTCGTTCAACATGGGGAAACGGCGTACATGTCGCCACGTCCCGCGGGTATCAATGGTCTCCTGAGTAGAGGCGGCGCTGCCCTCTACGACGCCCCACCACTGGTCTTGACTCGACCAACCAAAGCCGGCCGCGGATAGGTCCCAGTACGGTGCTGTCGGTACTGCGCCCACCCGGTCCCAGGACCGCCCGCCGTTCCCGGTGGACCACAACGTGGCCGGCGCCACCCCGTCGAGGCCGAACTCGGACGCGCCAGACGTGGTCAGCACCAAGCCTTTCGACGGTGACACCATCCACAAACCACTGACACCCTGAGGCGCTCCGGGACCGCGGCCGCGGCCCGGAAGGACTGCCCTCACTGACCAGCTGCGGCCGCCATTGTCGCTGGCCACGAGGTCCCAGGTACTGCGAACGGGGTCGAGCAGGACAGCGAAACCGTCGCGGATGGTCGGGAAGTCGATGGCGGTGACGTACCCCCTGAGGTCGGCAATAGGACGCCACGTGGCCCCGCGGTCGGTGGTGCACAGGACAACGCCGGGATCGATGGTGTCGCCGGCCCCGATGGCTACTTCGGCGCTCAACGGGGCTAACGAGCCGAGCGGCGCCACGGTTGGCCACGCTTGCGACCAGGTGCGGCCACCGTCAACGCTGCGGGCCAGGGCACCGCCGGCCAATACGTAACCGGTGGTGACCGAGGGCCAGCTGATGGCGCTGACCGCGGCGAAAGACCACGTATGGACCTTCTGCCAGCCCTCACCGTCCCACCGGGCCAGTGTGCCGGCGGGCGGCGAGCAAGCGGCGAGGTTGGCCCCGGTGGCAACGTAAGCCATTCCTCCCGGGGAAACAGCCAGGGGCAGGTTACCGCTCGGCCCGCACCCGGCCTCGCGGTACATGGCGGGGGTGACGGCCCAAGTGCGGCCGCCCGAGTCGCTGTACCACACCCCTACGGTGCCGCAGCCATGCATGGCACAGCTTTCAGGGTCGAGCATGCTCAACCAAAGTTGGCCCTGCCGCCCAACCCGTAGCTGTGCTTCGGCCCGGGCGCTTAGCAAGGCCAGCGCCGGCTCCTCTATTTTCCCGCGTTCGGCCCAGCTAATGCCGCCATCGTGGCTTCCCCAGACCACTAACCGGCCCATGGGCCGGGGCCGCTTCCCGCCCGAAGACGTCACGCTCTGGACGGCCCACCAGGTCCTTGCGCCCTCGTGTGTTACCGCCAGAAGTGGCCCGGGTGTGCGCAACACGGTGGACCATTGCCGCCCACCGTCGACCGTACGCACCAGATCGCCGGGACAACTGGGAGCCTTGCCGCTGGATGACTCGTCCGGGCACGGCTTGCGCACGATAACGCCGAGACCAACGCCCCGCGCGGCGAACGAAATGGCAGAAAGCTGGGCCGAACTGGCCCAAATTCGCTTCCAGGACCGGCCGCCGTCCCCGGTGGAGAGCAGTTCGGTGGCCAACTGGCGGGTGGCGCACTGCGAGGGGGAAGCTCCGGGGCAGGTGGTATTGGGGTGCAGGACCAGCAACGCTTGCCGCACTCCGACCGCCACGAACTGTACAGGCGATCCCGTTCCGCTCCACTGGGGCCGCCAATCGACGCCGCTGTCGTGGGTGCGCAGTACTTCGGTCATGGTGGGCTCTTCACCGGAGACCGGCGACCCCGTTACGGCTAGCCAGCCGACCTCCGGGGTGGGGAAGGCCAGATCGACCGCCTGCCGTGAATCCGACAACGGGAAGACGATCGGTCCCGGCCTGGCTCGGAACGGCGGGCGATGATCGGGGGGGCGCGGCCGAATTTAAGCCGCCGGACCTGGCTCCACAGGCCGGCGTAAAAACCGCGAAGGTGGCGAGCAAGACCGCCAGGACCCGTGCCCTCCGTGCGCCCATGTCCAGCCAACCCGGTGGTTTGGCCCGAGGTTCCCCCGCTGGGCCAGCTCATCTCCCCGGCACCGACATAATGGTGCCATGCCAACCCGGACCGAGGGCTATGACCTGCCCGGACCTTCTGCGGCCCGAGCCCGGGACCGCGCCGGGACAGAGGCTCGGGATTTCGACATTATTGTCATGGGTGATTGCAACCCCGACATCGTGATGCGGGGGCACGACGTTCGGCCTGAATTTGGCCAACACGAAAAGCTGGTGGCCGACGCCGCCGTCGTCATAGGAGGGTCCGGCTCCATCACGGCCTGCGCCTGCGCCCGCCTCGGCCTTCGGACCAGGTTCGTCGGGGCCACGGGTGACGACCTTTTTGGCCATTTCATGTTGGCACAGCTACGAGATTGGGGCGTAGATACCACGCTTTGCCCCGTCATCGGCGACATTGGCACTGGTTTCAGCGTTGTCCTCTCCGAGGGGGTCGACCGTGCCATCCTGACCCACACCGGCACCATTGACGGCCTGCGCCTGGAAAGTTTGCCGCTTGACGAACTCTCCCGCGCTCCGCATGTGCACATAAGTTCCTATTTCCTCCAACCAGGGATCGCCGCACAGTTGCCTGGGTTGATCAGTCACTTGCGGGCCAACGGCGTGACCATCTCTCTTGACCCCAATTGGGACCCGGCCGGCAATTGGGATAACGGCCTGGTCTCGCTGTTGGGGGCGGTCGATATCTTCCTCCCGAACGCGGCCGAAGCCCGGGCCATAAGCGGCAACGCCCGAGACGGCCGCCGCCGCCTTACAGCTAGCCCAAAACGGGAACCTGGTTGTCGTCAAAGACGGTGAGAGCGGTTGCATCGCGGCCGGGCAGGGGACCATTTCGACGCACCCCGGGTTTGACGTCCGCTGCGTGGACACGACAGGCGCTGGCGACGCGTTCGACGCCGGTTTCTTACGCGGCTGGCTTGACGAACTGCCGTTACCCGATTGTTTGGCCTATGGGTGCTCAGCGGGGGCGCTATCGACCAGGGCCATCGGCGCGACCGGGGCGCTGCCCACGGTCGAGGAGTTGACGACCATGATTAGAACGAGCGGAGAGAAGGCAGGGACCACATGAACCAGGCCCACCTCGACATCCTCTCGAGTGAAGAGTGGGCCGAGACCCAGCGGACCGAGATTTCCCATGGGTGCTCGAGGCGGGCGAAGCGACGGACGCCACTTTCAATTTGGGCCAGGGCACGTCCGTTCTTTGCGTTTCACCAATCCTGGTGCTGCCAACCGAGCAGTCGGCCTGCCTTCGAGGAGTCGAAGAAACCCTCCTTTTCGCTCAGCAAATGGCGCCGGGGCACGGTTGGTAATGCCGTTCTGACAACTCGGCCGACGAGGCTCCCCCCAGCTGGTCGGGGGCCACGATATGGAACACCTCGTGGCCAACTAATTCGCTCTCGAGCGCCAGCCAACACGCCCCCGCCGCCGCGGCCAGGGACGTGTACCCCCACAAGTTCTTTACCGCCACCTCGTCTGGGGCCTGGCCGTAAACGGCGACGGCCTGTTCCCGCTCCGGGACGACCAGATGGAACCGAAAGCTGGCGATGAAGATGGGGGAATAGCGCCGAGCGATAGCATCTGCCTGCTGTTCACAGATCCACTTCGACAAACTGTACGGATCCTCGGCATAACAGGGGTGAGCCTCGTCAAGGGGGAAATAGTCATAGCGGGGGGAACGGCTGTAGGCGCAGCCGATCGCATTGACGCTCGAGGCTTGGCAGACCTGCGTGATGCCCACCTCTGCTGCGGCGCGAAGGGCGTTGTAACTACCAACCACATTATTGGAGTGGACTACGACGTCCTCTGAACGCCTTGGGCTCGGTATGGCGGCCAGGTGCACCAGCCCATCGCAGCCGTCCAGTGCCTTTACGAGGGCGGCGTAGTCCGTAATATCGATTTGTGCCCAAGTCACCCCGTCATTCGGGTCTTGTGAACCGGGCGCCACTGAGTCGATGGCGACTACGGTCGTCCCCCGCGCGCCGAGCAACTCGAGTACCCCACGGCCAACGCGGCCGGCCGCTCCCGTCACTGCTACCCGTGCCACCATTGGCCTTTACCATCTCCTTTATCTTTAGCAACTTGACATCGTTCGCCCGGAGCGATTCGGAACTTACCAGTTCCACGCCGTCCCGTCAGCTAACTGGCTAACCGGTAGATAATTGCGCTTATAAGGGAAACTGGCGGCCAGTTGTTCGTCGATGTCCACACCCAGGCCCGGTTTATCGCCGGGGCTCAAGTACCCTCTTCGGACCGACCACTCGTGCGGGAACACCCTGTTGGTATCGTCCAAGTGGGCGGCATATTCCTGGATGGCGACATTGTGGACGGCAATACCGAAATGGGCGGCGGCGGCCATCGTGACAGGAGACAGGTCAGCCGCTCCATGGCAGCCCATCCGCACGTGGTAGGGCTCGGCAAATGCGGCCAGCTTTCTCAGGTGGGAGAGGCCACCGGCGTGCAGAGCTGACGCCCGCAGGTAATCGACCCAGCCCTTCCGGATGAGCCGCTCGCAGTCATAGATGCTGTTGAAGACTTCCCCGACGGCAAGCGGTGTTGTCGTGTGCTGACGGACGAGCCGGTAACCGTCCTGGAGCTCCTCGAGGACGGCGTCCTCGAGCCAGAACAACCGGAACTCCTCCAGCCGCCGGCCGAGCCAACCGGCTTCGGCCGGCGTCAGACGGTGGTGAGCATCGTGCAATAGCAAGGGTTCGGGGCCGACGGCCTCCCTCACGGCCGCGAACAACTTCGGGGTGAAGCGCAGGTAGGCGTCGGACGACCAGCCTTGCTCCACAAAGGGGAGGCCCTCGGGCTCGGTGGTGCCGGCGGCGCGGGGTACCCCGTACATCTCGTCGATCCCGGGCACCAGGCACTGAACCCGTACCGCTTCGTAGCCCTCAGCCAGAGCCCGCCGGACCTCGTCGACCGCTCCGTCTAGCGTGCGTGACGAGGCGTGGGTATAGACCCGGATCGCCTGGCGGCAACGCCCGCCCAGGAGGTCCCAGACGGGCGTACCGAGCAGCTTGCCCTTGATATCCCACAGAGCCATGTCAACACCGGCAATGGCGGCCATGGTCACGGGGCCACGCCGCCAGTACGCGCCCCGGTAGAGGTACTGCCAGATTGCCTCTATGTCGCCCGCCTCACGCCCGACAAGCAGGGGGACCACGTGCTCTGACAAGTAAGCCGCAACGGCCAGCTCCCGTCCGTTGAGAG
Organism: uncultured Acidimicrobiaceae bacterium; assembly: GCA_963845605.1. GTDB lineage: Bacteria > Actinomycetota > Acidimicrobiia > Acidimicrobiales > Palsa-688 > Fen-671. The sequence continues at coordinate 96,760 of CAWJSS010000004.1, read as the reverse complement.
TGGCATCGCCGATCCCGTAGGTGCCGTCCTCTGCCTCGATCTTTACGGTGACGTAATTTCGTCCTGGGCTGGTCATGATGACCTTGATGCTTCCGATTTTCACGAGCGGACCTGTCCCTGGCACTCGGCTCCTCTCCCATACGGCTGCAATACGGCTCCAATACGGGCACCTTTCAGCGTGCCCGTCCCAGAACGCCCGGCTTCCCGCATAGGCCTAGCGCGACGAGACTAGTTTCGCCACCTCGAGGCGGCCAGCGGGAGCGCTACGAACTTGATCGCTGGTTCCGGTCGCCGGTAGGTCAGGGCGGGGGCGGAGCAGGCCCCGGCCGCCACCACGCTTTGGCCGGGCGAGGAGCCGCGTCTGGTGCAGGTTTGCCCGGATAAACGATAAAAGTCACTACAGACGCGGCTCGCCGATTGAAAACTGCACACGACGCGGGGTGGGAATGGTGGGCCTGGTATGACTTTTCAACGCGCCGTCACCCGTGCCGGCGTCGGTTGTCGACGTTGCCTGAGTGAGCACGCGAGCGGCTACAGTGCCCAGGGCACGCGAAGGCTACGCCGGCTAAACGGGGACGAGGAGGTCCGGTTGCATAAGGAGAGCCAACTGGCAGGAGACGGGCCTGAGGTAGCCGGCAAGCGCGGCGCCAGGAGGTGACGCCGGCGCCGGCTCGGCCTGGTCCAACCCCATCTGGGGCGACGACTGGGAGGAGGCACGGCGGCTCTGGCTTCTTGACCCCGAGGTAGCCCATTGCAACCACGGCTCTTTTGGTGCGTTGCCGGCGCAGGTGTTCGAAATTCAAAACGAGTTCCGTCGGCGGATAGCAGTCAACCCGATGCGTTGGTTCGACCGGGAGATGCCCGAGCTCCTGGACGACGCGCGTACCCGGGTGGCCCACTTCATCGGGGCCCGGCCCGAGGACGTGGGCTTCGTCAACAACGTCAGCGCCGGGGTTTCGGCCGTCGCGCAGTCATTGTCCCTCGGAGCAGGGGACGAAATTCTGTCAACAGACCACGCCTACGGCGCCGTCTCTTCCGCCCTCGATCGGCTGTCCGCCCGGACCGGCGCCACCCGGGTCGTGGCGGAAGTCCCGATAGACAGCACCGACGAGGAAGTGGTCGCCATTTTGGCCGCGCATTGCTCTGAACGGACGGCCCTCGTCGTCATAGACCAGGTCACGTCGCCAACGGCGCGGCGCTTCCCGGTCGCGGCGGCAGCCGACCTGGCCCACCGTTTCGGTGCCGCCGCGCTGGTGGATGCCGCCCATGCCCCCGGCATGCTCCCTCTCCAGGTCCCCGAGATCGGGGCCGATTTCTGGGTGGGCAACCTCCACAAGTGGGCCTGCGCCCCGGTAGGCACGGGGGCACTTTGGGTGGCCCCGCAATGGCAGGAGCAGATGCTGTCCCTGATCGTGTCGTGGGGAGAGGCCGAGGGTTTCCCTCTCTCGTTCCAGCGGGTCGGTACCGACGACCTCACCGCGTGGGTCGCCGCTCCTTCGTCCCTGGACGTGCTGGCGTCGTTGGGCTGGGACCGGGTGAGAGCGCACAACGAGGCCCTCGTGGGCTGGGCTCAAGAAAGGATGAGCGAAATCCTCGGCTCCCCGCCGGGTGAGCTCAGGCGCGACGCCGGCCTCAGCATGGCCCTGGTCAGGTTGCCACCGGGCCTAGCCGATACTCGCGAGCAGGCTCATTGGGTGAGGCAGGAAATGGCCGCCCGCGGGGTCGAGATGTCAATCGGCGCCTGGAAAGGCCACGGCCGCATCCGCCTGTCCGCCCAGGTGTACAACCGCCCGGCCGACTACGAGCGGATGGCCACCGGCGTGCGCGACTTGTTGGCGGGCTGAGCAACGAACGCTCGCTGCCGTCACCGTTCCGTCAGGCGGAGAACGGAGGCGCCTCGTAGCTGGCTCCGTACGGGGCGTCGGGACGAGTGAAGTCTCCCATCAACGCTCGCCGGACGGGTGTCGTGCGCTCTAGGAACTCCGATGAGTTGTCGAACCTGTCCGCACTGCGCACCCATGGCGGGCTGTAAATGTAGTGCGCGGTATAGCGGTCACGGTCCCCGTTATGGCTGTAGGTCCGGTGCCAAACCGCGTTATGGAAGACGAGCACCGATCCAGCTGAGGCGCAGATCACGTGACCGATGGGCACGTCCTCCCTCGACGCCACGACGTCGGCCGGGAGCTTTACCTGGCTTCGGTGGCTCCCAGGGATCAGCTCCATGTTCCCCATGCCCGGCTCGGTCTGATCGGTCAACAGGTACGACGCCCGGAGCTGGACCAGGGGGACGGGAAAGCCGAGCTGCTTGAAGTCATAAGCCTTGGAGCCGTCCTGGTGCCAGCCGCCGACGCCGGCATGGGCGGGTTGCATCGTGTTCCAACACGCCTGAAGGATAAAGCGGTCCCCATAGAGGCCTCGGACTTTGGGCAGAACGGCCGGGTGGTCGATGAGCCGTTCCAACGCCGGTTCCGTCTCGTAGCCCCGCCCGATCTGGCCGAAGACGTGGTCGCGGCGGGAGTGCAGTCGCTCTGAAGCTGCATAACATTCCTCGGCCTCGTCCCGGGATAGTACGTCCGGGATGATGAAGTAGCCCCACGATTCGAAAATGAACCGGTCCGTGTCGGTCAGCTCGCCTGGCATTACTTCCGCGGTCAACATGGGGCGGAATGCTACCAGCCGTCCTCGGCTAAGCGCGCGGGGACGACCTCGTGCCAACCCGGCCACCCACTGGCGTCTGCCAGTAGAAAACGCTTGAACTAGCAGGTATTCTTAGGCCTATATGACAGAGACCTACAGTCAGACCCCCGTGCCGCCTTACGGGCTGGCGAGCGAGCAGGTTGAGGCGTTCGACCGGCAGGGCTACTTGGTCCTTCGTCAGCGGATCCCGCCCGCCATGTTGGCGCGGCTCCAAGACGCGGCCAACGATTGGGTAACCTTCGGGAAGACGGCCCATGACGCCGGCCATGCCGGTGACGATTACCGCTTTACTAATCGCGGCGGCCGCGAAGTCATGTTCCGGGTGGACTACGTGCACGACAAGGGGCGTCCGGCTTCCCTCGAACTTTTGGGCAGCCCGGAGATTTTGGGGATCGCCGAGAGCCTGGCCGGGCACAACATGGTCCCCACGTATGAGGCCATGGTGTTCAAGGATTCGGGCAACGGAGCACCCATCCGTTGGCACCAGGACGCCACTCACCCCCGCCGGTACCGCATCTTCAACATCGATATCTACCTGGACGCCGCCTTGCCGGGCCAGGGTGCGCTGAGGGTGGTGCCAGGGTCGCAGGCGGGCAAGGTCGACGTGTGTGAAATCGAAGAGAAATACGCATGGGACGTGCCGGGCTCTCTCGAAGTGCGGATGGGCCCCGGCGATGTGCTGGTCCACGACGTCATGTTGGTGCATGGGTCGGCGCCGACCGTGGGCAATGCCCTGCGCCGCACGCTCTATTACGAGTTCAGGCCGGCGGAGCAAATCTTGAAAGAGGGGCCGTGGGACCACTCGTGGGTCGACAAGCGGCTACGCCTGCTCCCTCTGGCGCTCGAGGCCTACGCGAAGGCCAACCCCGGTCAGCCCGGCTTCACGTGGCGGGCCGATCCGGGGTTCCGTCCCCAGGTGACAGAAGCAACGGCACTGCGAGTGCCGCACCTCGTGCACACCCCCGGTTCCTATTGCAGTGCCGGAGACGTGCCCGTCAAGGCCTAGCCTGGCAAGTGCTGTGAGGGTGGCCAGATACGGTTCAGCCCAGCACTAGGCGGGAGCCCGCACCGAGGAGCTGAGGACCATAAGGGTCTTCGTTCCCGTCACCTTCCCGCTACTGCGCAGCCGGTCGATTACCCGCTTCAGGTTTTGCACGTCGCTAACGCGGATCCACGCCAGAGCGTCGGGGTCGCCAGCGACAGTAAAAATCCCCTGGATTTCAGGGACATCGAGAGCGATGTCCTCGATGTCGTCGACTCTGGTGCTTCCGGCGAAGCGCAACTCAGCGAACGCTTCCACCGACTGGCCCAGGTAGCCCCGGTCAACGATCGCCGTGTAGCCCCGGATTACGCCGGAGGCCTCCAGACGGTCTATGCGCCGCTTTACCGCCGGCGCCGACAGGCCGACCTTCCGCCCGATCTCGCCAAAGGTCTGACGCGCGTTCTGCTGGAGCAGGCCGAGGATCCGCTCGTCGGTTGCATCTACGGGGTTCAAAGGACCAGGCACTGCAACATTCTAACGCCGACGGCCGGCCGAAGCGTCGATCTGTTGCGTCTGCTGGGCAAGACACCTGCGATCCATTGCGGCCGCTTCGGGCCCTGGTTATCGTTACACCATGAGCGCCGGTACCGAAGTGCGCGCCACCGCCTCCTACACCCAGGAGCAGCTAGAGGCCCTGGACAGGGTGCAGCGGCGCGTCCTCTGGTTGGCGGTGAGCATGATCCATCATGCCAACAGCGTGCGGGGCAAAGGCTCCGGCGTGAAGGTCGGCGGGCACCAGGCGTCGTCGGCGTCCATGGTGAGCATAATGACGGCGCTCTACTTCGAGCACCTCAAAGGCGGCGACCAGGTCTCGGTGAAGCCCCACGCTTCGCCCGTATTGCACGCCATCAACTACCTCTTGGGCCGGCTCGACGAGCGTTACCTCACTGAGTTGCGGGCCTATGGCGGCCTCCAGAGCTATCCAAGCCGGACAAAAGATCCGGACCCCGTGGATTTTTCCACCGGATCCGTTGGGATTGGCGCCACGGCCTCGATATGGAGCGCCATCGCACAGCGTTATGTTTCAAACCATTTCGAACACCCCGGGATAGGACGGCGGATCGCGCTTGTGGGCGACGCTGAATTGGACGAAGGGCCCGTCTGGGAAGCCGTGATGGACCCTGTCGTGCCCCGCCTCGGTGAAGTCCTCTGGATCGTAGACCTGAACCGCCAGTCCCTCGACAGGGTGGTCCCGGGCATCGCGGCCAGCCGTATCAGGGACATGTTCAGCGCCGTGGGGTGGAACACCATCACCCTGAAGTACGGTGCGCGGCTTCGGCAGTTGTTCGCACTGGAGGATGGCGAGCTGCTCGAGCGCCGGATCGACGAGATGAGCAACGAGGAATACCAATACCTCCTGCGTTTGCCTGCAAGTGAACTGCGCACTGCACTGGCCGGCCCGGCCCGGCCAGTGCCGATATCGCCCGCCTGCTCCGTCATCTCGATGATGCCGACGTCGCTGCTACGCTGCGCAACCTCGGCGGCCACGACATCGGCGACCTGCTCGACGCCTTCGCTGCCGCCGACGGGGTTTCGGACCGTCCATCGGTTATCCTCGCCTACACGATCAAGGCCTGGCGCCTGCCGACGGCCGGGCACCCGGGGAACCATTCGGCGCTCCTGTCGGACGAGCAATGGCGCCAGCTGGGCCTCGACCTCGGGGCCGACCCCGATAATCCCTGGGCCAGCTTCCCGGCTGACAGCCCGGAGAGCTCCCTCTGCGCAACGGCCGCAAAACGGCTCATCCCCCCGGAACTTAAACCAAGGCCATCGGTAAAGCCACCTCAGGAGCTCGGCGTCTCGCGTCGCGGCTCGGAGTCGACTCAACAGGCACTGGGGCGCTTCTTGCTCGACCTGTCGCGGTCTGCTCCCGAAGTTGCCGCTCGCGTGGTGACCGTTAGCCCGGATGTGGCGTCTTCCACGAACCTCGGAGGCTGGATCAACCGCGTCGGGATGTGGCACATGGACGAGCACCGGGATTGGTTCGAGGACGACCGCTCTACGCTGCTTCATTGGGCGCAATCACAAAAAGGCCAGCACATAGAGCTCGGTATCGCCGAGGTCAACCTCGTCGGCCTGCTCTCTGAGCTCGGGCTCACGTGGTCGCGCGATGGACAGCCCTTGCTGCCGATCGGGACGTTGTACGACCCCTTTGTGACCCGCGCCCTCGAGCCGTGGTCGTTCGGGATCTACGCCGGCGGCCAGTCGATACTGGTGGGCACCCCGTCGGGCGTGACCCTCGCCCCTGAAGGCGGGGCGCACCAGTCGGTCATCACTCCTTCCATCGGCCTCGAGCAACCGCACTGCACGGCCTGGGAACCGGCCTTTGCCCAGGACCTGGAGTGGGCCATGCTGGACGCTTTGTCCCACCTGGGCTCGCCGGAAGGGACATCGGCCTATTTCCGTCTCAGCACCAGGCCAATTGACCAGAGCCTGGCGGATCTGCCGACCGATGCCGAAGGCCGGGCCCGGCGCCGTCAAGGCGTGCTGTCCGGGGGCTACCGGCTCCATGAGGCCGAGCAAAGCCCGATGATCTGTCTCGTGGGAATGGGCGCAGTAATGCCTGAAGTGGTGGCCGCCGCCTTGGCGCTGGAAGCCGATGGTGTCCCGTGCGACGTCGTGTGCCTGACGTCGGCTGACCTCGTTTTCCGGGCTGTCCAGGCCCGTCGTGGGCTGGGCGACTCGCCGCTTGGGCCGTTGGAGACGCTCTTCCCGGTAGGACGGGCGGCGCCCATGGTCACTGTGCTCGACGGGCACCCCCACACGCTGTCTTTCCTGGGTACGGTCAACTCCACGCCGGTTACAAGCCTGGGCGTCAGCGACTTCGGCCAGGTGGGCGACATCGACGACCTTTACCGCCACTTTGGCATCGACGCATCGACCATTACCGGAGCGGCGTGGGACCTGCTCGACGAGTTCGAGCCAAAGCAAAATCCGTGGGCCACGTGATGCCCCTACGGGCGTCTACGCGGACGCTGGCGGTGACGAATGGAGTTCTTTTCGTGGCCTCGCCGACGTCGATAAAAGTGACGCCAAATGCTCATGGCGTTGGGCTCGGTTCCGAGTTTTTGGACTTCAAGGAGGGAAGTCCCGGCCGCCCTCTTTAATAATTGAATAAGTCCCGTTGGCGCCCCGGGCTTTTACGCCTGAGAGCATTTGTGAAAAGGTGCACGTTGGATGGTGCGCGTCTTGTTTCGTCCGGCAGGAGCATTGCGAGACCATGGCCGAGCCCCATTGGGACGTTCGCTCAGCCCAAGTAAGCTGCAAAACCCGCAGGAACTGCACGTCAGGGGCCGGCCCAGAACCAGGCCGACGTACCCCCATCACACGTCAGCGGCATCCCCCGCCCCGGCCCTGGTCAGGCGGGCTGCCGTGGGCCCCCGAGCGCGTTGACAGCCCCTAAGGGCCGCGGTACCATTCCGCAACCAAGAAAACGCCCAACTTGGGTTATGGGAAGGGGTTTAAAAACATATGAACGAGAACGCGAGCGAAGATCGCGGGAAATTTTCAAATCTGACTCGCCGGCAGTTCTTGGGGGCGACCGGAGTCGGCGCTGCCAGCCTTGTGCTGGCCAAGAGCAGCCTGGTCAAGTCTGCGCTGAAGACCCCGTCGGCGAGTGGGGCAAAGAGCGCATTCGGAGTAACACTTCCGTCCGGTGCGGCGCCGGCGTCACAGCAGTTCCTGATCGCCTACCAGAACTCGGTCGGGGCTACGTACAAGGCACTGGACTTCTACGAGACCGTGTACTCGCGCGCCCCCTTGGCAGACAACTTCGAGATTTCCCTGGTGCGGATCAACCAGAACTACCAGATCGTCTCGGGTACGGCTACGCACTGGGCGCAGACGTCCCCGACGACGTGGGAGTTCTACATCAAGCCCGGGATCATGTGGAGCGATGGCAACGAGCTAACCGCCAACGACTACGTGGAGACGTTCCGCTACTCGGCCGACCCCAAGCACGCCTGGGACTTCTCGTGGTACTGGTCCGGTGTGATCAAGAACTACACCGAGGCCGTGGCGGGCAAGGCGCCCGTCAACTCGATCGGTGTAGCCGTCGGCAAAAACAAGTACACGTTCAAGGTCACTACCGAGGGCCCGGTGGCCTTCATCCCCAATGCCATGCTCTATTCGATGCCGTTGTCTGCTGCGGGACTGGCCAAGTACGGTAACGGCCTGTACAACATCAACCCGGCCACCTGCATCTCCTGCGGCCCGTACATCCTGAAGACGTTCAACCCGACGTCCGAGGTCGTCCTGGCGCCGAACCCGAAGTACTCGGCTCCTTACCAGCCTTACATCACGCACCAGAAGGCCAAGATTTTCGCCGGCGCTCAGTACCTCCCGCTCCTCCAGACCGGAGCGGTGGACTTCAACGCCACCCAGGCGCTCTCGCGGACAGACCTGGCGGTAGCCAAGAAGACCGCGAAGCTGTCCAAGGTAACGCCGGCTACCAACCCACAGGACTTCCGGGTTTACTACGTCTTCTTCAAGACCAAAGCCAAGCCGTTCAACAACTTGAAGGTGCGGCAGGCCTTCGCCCACTCAGTCAACCGGACCAGATCATCAACGCCCTGCTCCCCGGGCTGGCCGTACCCGGCCTACGGCTACCTCATGGAGGGGTACCCGTTCGCAGTCAGCGAGCAGCTCGAACCCGACACCAACTACGACGCGGCGAAGGCTCAGAAGCTACTGGCCCAGGCTGGCTACCCGAAGGGCAAGGCTTCCCGGCGGTGACGTTCAGTTACCCTGCCGGCGTCGGCGCCATGGATACCACCACTACAGGGCTCGTCGCCCAGGCGATGGCGCAGAACTGGAACAAGGTCCTGTTCGGCGGAGACAGCACGCTGCTGCTCCAAGAGCAGGACAACTCGACGTTCTATAAGCAAAATGGAGGCGCTGCCGACCCAGGTAGAGATGGGCTTCGTGTCCTACGGCATGGACTACTTCGACGCCTCCAACATGCTCAGCGTCTACAAGGCCGGCGGCCGCCATGACTGGGACAACGCCCATTACGACAACCTGTTGGAGCAGGGTGCGGCGGAGTTCGACAAAGCCAAGCGCCAGGAGATTTACACCGAGGCGCAAACCCTGCTCACTTACGATGCGCCCGCCGTGTTTATTTTCCACGGGCTCGACAAGTACCTGATGTGGCCCTACCTGCAAGGTCCGGCGCTGGCCAAGAACTACCTCGGCTACAACGGCCTCCAGTGGCCTGGCTTCTTCCCCTTCTCCACCTACCAAGAGGGGATTTATATCGGCAACAACGTCAATCATTACCCCCGCCAGAGCGAGAGCTTCTAACGGGCAACCCCGCCTGCGGGATGAAACGGTGATCGTACGACCGGGCCTCATGCGGTGGCCCGGTCGGCGCACCGGCCACCTCGCTCCAACTAAGCAAGGGCGTAGCCCGTGATCGCTTACATCGGACAGCGCATACTGTCGCTGCTATTTGTGTTGTTCCTGGCGACCATTGCCATCTTCGCCATGATGCACGCTGTGCCTGGCGGGCCTTTTTCGTTCACGCAGGGGGACATGACCCCTCAGGCCATTCACAACATAATGGTCAAGTACGGCCTCGCAGAACCCATCTGGAGGCAGTACCTCAACTGGATCTGGCAGCTGCTGCACGGCTATCTGGGTATCCCCTTCGAGGAACCGACGATGACCGTGAACCACCTGATCGCATCAGCCTGGCCTATCACGCTGATCGTCGGCAGCCTTACGATTGCCCTGTCCTTTGGCGGCGGGATCATAATGGGTTGCGCCGCCGCTCTTCGCCACAACAGCTGGGTCGACCGCTCCATCACCGCAGTAGTTTCGACCATCGGTGTCGCCTTGCCCAACTACGTGATCGGGTTCCTGCTGATCGAGGTGTTCGCCATCAGGCTGGGATGGTTCCCAGTCGGAGGCTGGGGTAACCCGATAGACGTCATCTTGCCGGTCATCGCTTTCTCGCTCTACCCGATGGCCCTGATGACCCGCTACACACGGGCCAGCACTCTCGAAGTGATCAATTCGGATTATGTCCGGATGGGCCGAGCTCGAGGCCTGTCAGAACGCCGCGTGGTCTTTCGCTACGTCCTGCGCACGTCGCTCATCCCCCTCATTACCATCATGGGGCCGCAAATCCCGAACATCCTCACGGGCTCGATCTTCATCGAGGCGACGTTCGCTTTGCCGGGGCTCGGTAGCTATTTCACCACGGCCAGCCTGCACCGGGATTACCCTTTGATCATGGCGCTGGTGCTCATCGTGGCCGTCCTGTGGGGTATCTGCTACATCGCCAGCGATATCGCCTACGTTCTCGTCGATCCCGCGAGTCCGCGTGGAAGGCTTGTCACGATGACCACCGTGCCAGCGCAAGTACCGGCACCCGCGGTCGCCGGCCGGCGGGCCAGCTCCAGTTTCTGGCGGGCGGCCTGGTACCGGTACCGGCAGAACGGCCTTGCCCTCGCCGCCGGCGTGGTGGTAATAACCATCCTGCTCACGGGCATCCTGGCCCCCTTCGTCGCCCCGTACAGCGAGACGTCAGTAACGACCTCACGGCCACGCTCAGCGGCGCCGGCCTCCATCATTGGCTGGGTACCGACCAGCTGGGACGCGACACTCTGACCAGGGTGATCTGGGGGGCAAGGACGTCGATGACCGTCGCTTTCGGTGCCACTGCCATCGGTGCTGTAATAGGGATCCCAATCGGCATCGTGTCCGGGTGGTTCGGCGGCGGTTTCGACTGGTTCGCATTGCGCCTCTTCGAGCTGTTCACGATGGTCCCCACCATCCTTGCCGCCCTGCTCTTCATCACTATTTTCGGCGTGAACATCTGGAAGCTTTCCCTGTTCATCGGGATCACTCTTTGGGTGGGTTTTGCCCGCCTCATGCGAGCGCAGCTCTTGGCCCTCCGGGACCGCGAGTTCGTCCTGGCGGCACGGGCCGCCGGCGTACCGCAACGGCGTATCATCGGTGTGCACATCCTTCCGAACGCCGTTGGGCCGATGATCGTCTTCTTCGTCCAGCAGATCCCCTACGTGATCTTCACCGCCGCCGGCTTCAGCTTCCTCGGGCTAGGCATCCAGGACCCAACGGCCGACTGGGGGAAAATGATCAACGACGCCGTTTCGTACCTGCCGGTCGACCCACTGCTCGTACTCGTCCCGATCGGCTGCATCGCGCTGGCTTGCCTCTCTTTCAGCTTTATGGGCGACGGCCTGCGCGATGCCCTCGACCCCACGTCCAATTAGAGGCTGCCGTGGACACTGAGCCGGCCCAGAGCGCTCCTCCGGTCTCCTCGGCTGACGGGACGGCTCCCCTTCTCGAAGTCCGCGACCTGCACGTCTCGTTCAAGATGGAATACAACACCATCCACGCCGTGCAGGGACTGGACATCGACCTGCGGGCCGGAGAGAGGGTCGGCATGGTCGGTGAGAGTGGTTCAGGCAAAAGCATTTCCGCGCTATCGATTATGCAGATGGTCCCGTCGCCGGGCCGGATCACCAAAGGCGAGATCTTCTTCGACGGACAGGAACTGGTCGGCCTCTCGCGCAAAAAAATGCGCCGGTTCCGGGGCGGCCAGATCGGCATGATCCCGCAAAACCCGCTCACTTCTCTGAACCCCGTGTTGACCGTCGAGGACCACTTCCAAGAGGTGCTGTCGCTCCACGTCGGCCTCAACAAAGCGCAGGGTCGCGAGCGCACGGTCGAACTCCTGCGGTCGGTCGGCATCCCCGACCCCGCCACTCGAATGGGTGAGTACCCCCATCGCCTGAGCGGCGGCCAGCGCCAGCGGGTCATGATCGCAATGGCGATGGCGTGCCAGCCCCGCATCCTGATCGCCGACGAACCGACGACGGCGCTCGACGTAACGATCCAGGCCCAGATCCTCGAGCTTTTCGACGACCTCGTGACGCGCTCCAACCTCGGGGCCATCTTGATCACCCACAACCTCGGGATCGTCGCCGGCCACTGTGACCGGGTGGTCGTGATGTACGCCGGCAGGGTCATGGAGACAGCGAATGTTTTCGACCTCTTCGACCGCCCCGCTCATCCCTACACCCACGGCCTGCTGCGCTGCGTGCCCCGCCTTACGGCCACACGCTCACGGACATTTCACTCCATCCCGGGCCTGCCTCCCAGAGTGACGGAGGTCACTGCGGGATGCCCATTCGCGCCTCGGTGCGAGCGGGCGAGCGATCGCTGCCGGACCGAAACGCCACCGACACGGGAGGTTGGCCCCCGGCCACGCCATTGCCTGCTGGCACCCATACGTGGGCGAGGCGGAGGTCGCCTAATGACGGCCCGCAGAGCGGGAAGGCCGAAGGGATGAGCTCGGGCGAGACGCCGCTGCTCCAGGTCGACGAGCTGGTTGTCCACTATCACGTCCGGGGACCGGGGACGGTGGTCCGCAGCCACGAGACGGTACATGCGGTCGACGGCGTCAGCTTCAACCTCGAGGACGCACGAGACGCTGGGCCTCGTGGGCGAGAGTGGCTGCGGCAAGTCGACTACTGGGCGCAACGTACTCCTGCTGGAGCGGCCGACCTCGGGCCACATCCTGTTCGAGGGCCGGGACCTCGGCTCACTCAACGGTCGCCAGTTGACCGATCTGCGCCGCCATATGCAGATCGTCTTCCAGGACCCTATTGCGGCTTTGAACCCGAGGCACACCGTGGGCCAGCTAATCGGCGAACCGCTCCGGGTCCACGACCTGGTACCCAAAAAGAAACGCCGCGAGCGGGTCGAGCAGCTACTCGAGCTCGTGGGCCTCCCGATTGACGCTGTCTCTCGCTTTCCGCACGAGTTCAGCGGAGGTCAGTGCCAGCGCATCGGCATCGCCCGTTCTCTGGCACTCGAACCAAGCTTGATAGTCCTCGACGAGCCGGTGTCCGCACTGGACGTTTCGATCCAGGCCCAGATACTGCAGCTGCTTTCGGACCTGCAAGAAAAGCTCGGCCTCTCGTACCTCTTTATCGCTCACGACCTCGCCGTCGTGGGAGAGATGAGCGACCGGGTGGCGGTTATGTACCTGGGCAAAATCGTCGAGCTGGCGGGCCGCGATTCACTTTATGCCCGCCCTCACCACCCCTACACGCAGGCGCTCTTTTCCGCGGTGCCCATCGCCGACCCAAGGCTCAGCCGTCTCCATCATCGTGTGGTTGTGGCCGGAGAGGTGCCAAGCTCCTTAGACCCACCGTCTGGGTGCAGGTTTCACACTCGCTGCCCCCTCGCCCGGGAACGCTGTACGGCCGAAGAACCTAAACTGGAACGGGTCGCCGATGGCCATGAAGTTGCGTGCCACTTCGCCGACGAGGCGGTGCGGACTAACTTGTTCGCTTCTGATCCCGGTCTCCCGGCGGCCGTGGTGACAGAAGCGCCCCCGGCAACGCCCCAACGCTCGCTCAAAGCCGAGGATTTGTCCCCCACGATAGCGGGGGTTCCTCAGCAAGAGGTCGGAGGGCGTTGATCAAGCTCGCCGAGGCGCTCTGGTCATCTGAGCCTTCGCGAACCAGCCGGTTGTGCCGACAAGCTGGTGTGAAATACGCCGTCGGTGGGCTCCCCCCTCTGGGCACGACCTCGTCAACCGACGAACCGTGGGATTTCATGCCATTGCTGAACTGGCAGGAGGATTACCGGGCTGGCGGCTTCGAGCTCATCGTGATCGAGGCCAGGCCGCCGCTCAACAACGCAAAACGCGGGCCTGCCCGGACGAGACGAGGAGATCGAAGCCGTCTGTCGCCTCATAGAGAACATGGGGAAATTGCACATACCCGTGTGGTGCTACGAGTGGATGAGCGACTTCAACTGGGTGCGGACGGCTACCGCCGTGCCGGGTCGCGGGGGTTCGCTGGTCAGCGAGTTCGACGCCTCGAAGCTGGAAGGTGCCTCGCCCACCGAGCTTGGACCGCTGAGTGAGGAGAAACTCTGGGAAACCCTGGAGTATTTTCTCCGCAAGGTCGTCCCCGTGGCCGAGCGCGCCGGCGTGCGGCTGGCCATGCACCCAGATGACCCGCCTCTGTCACCCATCCGGGGGGTCGGGCGCATCATGCGCAGCGTCGAGAACTACCAGCGGCTCCTCGACCTGGTCCCCAGTGAATGCAATGGGATCACGTTGTGCCAGGGCAACTTCACCCTGATGACCGAGGACCTTCCGTCGGTAATACGCCATTTTGGTCGTCAGAACAAGATCTTCTTCGTGCACTTTCGCGACGTTCGGGGGACCGTTCAGAGGTTTGTCGAGACCTGGCACGACGAAGGCCAGACGGATCTGGTGGCCTGTATGGAGGCCTACAAGGAAGTCGGCTTCGATGGCCCCGTACGGCCTGACCACGTCCCGACCGTGGACGGCGACAGCAACGAGCACCCTGGGTACTCTGCGTACGGCCGTCTCTACGCCCTCGGTTACATCAAGGGGCTCTGCGACGTGGTGTGGCGTTCCTGAGCAACGGAGCCCCTTCCCGTGCACATCCAGCCCACACCTGAGCAGCTCGAAGCGCTTACCCCGCTCAACCCGTTCGAGCGCTTCCCGGACGGGCGTCCGCGCGTTCCCGACGAAATCCTCGACCGCCTCCTCGACGCCACTACAGAGCAGGCGTGGAAAACCCTCCACGATCAGGGGTACCGCTTCCAGTTCGAAGGGGGCTGGCGCGAGACCCATCCGGGCCGGGTCACGGTGGGCCGGGCGGTTACCGCCCAGTTCCTCCCCTTTCGGCCAGATTTTCACGCTGTCGTGCAACAAACGGGCCTGTCCGAAGGACGCTCGGCTAGCGGCGGTCAGAACTCGTGGGTCATCCAAGCCCTCCAGCAGCGCGACGTGATGGTCGTCGACATCTTCGGGAAAGTGGAGGATGGGACGGTAATAGGTGACAACCTCGGCACCGCTGTGAAGGTACGCACCGGAGCGGGGGCCGTCATTGACGGCGGGATCCGCGACTACCAGGGCCTCGCCCTGCTCGAAGACGTGAACTTCTATTTTCGCGGGATGGACCCGACCGCGATCGCCGACGTCACTTTGGCCGGCATGAACATCCCGGTCCGTCTGGGCCGAGCCACTGTGCTGCCGGGAGACGTCATCCTCGGCACGCCCAGTGGGGTGATTGCCATCCCACCCCACCTGGCCGAGGAAGTGGCTGAGCAAGCGGCGGACACGATGTTGCGGGACCGCTTTGGCAAGCTCAGGCTGGCTGAGGGGCGCTACACCAGCGGCGAAATAGACGTGGCGGTCTGGCACCAGGACATCGAGGCCGACTTCGCCGAGTGGCGCCGACCGCTCACGCCAGAAAACTGAGGGCAAGCCACCACCACGCCACTACCTCCAGGCGTCACAGCACGATGCGGGCCATTACGTGTTCCGCGCACTCCCGGGCCGGAGTGGACGTGGTGTCGACCTCTACGTCGTAATTGACCCCGCGGTGGACGATTTCGGCCTGAGAGGCGGCCATTCCTGGCACCCGGTCGGGCCGGCCTGCCTCCCTGGCGGTTGCCACTGCAGGATCGCAGCGCACTCCTACCCACAGCACTTCGAGGCCAACAAGAGCCTGGCCTAGCCGAACCTGGGATCCAGCGCCGCCCAGGAAAACTTCGTCGACGATGACACCGACGCCGCCACGGGCCATGGTTGCTATGCCGTCGTACCAAGCGACCTCCAGCCGGCGAAAACCCGGTCCGGTACGGACGCCACCATCGGGCGCGAAGGAGATGAGGTCCTCGTCTTGCCTCCTGGGCATGGCCGCAATCAGGTCGTCGACGCCAAGCATCAGCCACGGCGCCAGGAGCAGGTCCTGCAGGCAGCGGCCGATCGTCGTCTTGCCCGAGCTGGACCCCCCGTTCAGCACCACGATGTCAGTAGGCATTCGCTGAGCGCCTACTTCAGGCTCCCGGCCGTGATACCGGTCACTATCCAGCGGTTGAGGAAAAATACGATGAGAGCGGGGATGGCCACGGCCACAATGGCAGCCGCGTTGATAATGGTGTACGGGACGTTGCGGCTATCGATGGCGGCCAGCAGTACCGTGAGCGGCTCGGTCGCACTGCTGCTGCTGAGTACCAGGGGGAAAATAAACTGCCCCCAACCGAACAGGAACGTAACGATAGCGGTGGCTACGATGCCCGGACGGGCCGTCGGGACCACGACGCGGCGGAAAGCCTGAAGGGTAGTGGCACCATCGATGCGAGCGGCTTCCTCGATGCTGGCCGGCAGGGCCATGAAGACGTTGTACATGATCCACATGGCCAGGGGGAGGAAGCCCGAGGTGTAAACGAGGATTATCCCGATGTACGTGTTGACCAGGTGCAGGTCGCTCATTATGCGATAAAGCGGGATGAGCGTGGCGTACACGGGCAGGGTCAGTGTGGCCAGAACGGCGTAGAAGATGGGCCCCTTGAGGCGGAAGCGCATACGAGCAAAGGCATAGGCGCCCACGACGGCGACGACCAGCGTCAGCAAGGTCGCCCCCAAAGTCTCGATAACGATGTTGATGAGTGAACGGGCTATGCCTCCGGCGGCGTCGTTGCTCTCGGGGCCAGCGCCAAAGAGGGCCTGGTAACTGGCCCAAATTGGATGAGTGACGATGAGCTGGGCCGGCGCCCGCTGGGCGGCGGCGTTCGTCGACAGGCTGGTTTTCAACGCCCAGTACACCGGGAACAGCGACCAGACGACCACCAGCGCCAGAGCGATGAGGCGTCCCGTCCCTCGCAGTCGCCGTTTCACTAATATTCCACCTTTCGATAAAGCACTTTCACGATGGTGACGGCGGCGATAACAGTAACAACGGTGGCCATTAGCGAAAGGGCATAGCCCTGGCCGAAGTTAAGGTCCTGGAACGTGATGAAGTACGTCGTGGTCATGAGTGACGACCCCGTCGTCGCATTGGCGTTCAAGACGTAGACCTGGTCGAAGATGTTGAGGGACATGACCAGCGCCTCGACAGTAGCGATGGCCAATGCCGGCCTGATAAGGGGAAGAGTGATGCTCCTCACCACGCGGTGCCATGACGCGCCGTCGACGCTGGCCCCCTCGTAAAGCTCATCGGGGATCGACTGGAGGCCGGCGAGGACGATCAGCGCCGCCAGAGGCGTGATCTGCCACACCTGGACCAGCGATATCAACAGGAGCGTCTCGATCTGGTGGGTCCCGATGAAGAGCTGGTACTGGCCGATGAGGTGAAGGCTCTTCAATACGGAATTGAGCACGCCGACTGTCGGGTTGTAGATCCAGTTCCAAATGACGCCTTCGACCACTCCGGGGAGCGCCCAGGGGAGGATGACAATGGCGAGCATGATCCCTCGCCCCCGGAACGGGCGCTGCAGAAGAAGGCCGATGCCGGTACCGAAGGCCACGGTCAGTACCACACCGAACAGCGCGTACCACCCCGTGTTCTCGAAGCTGGTGCGCAGCTGAGCGTTATTGAAGATGCTGACGAAATTGCCGAAACCAACAAAGTGATTGGGCGGCGTCAGCGGGTCATTGTGGACGAAGGCTTCGATAGTCGTCAGCACCGTGGGGTAGATGGCCAGCGCACCAATGAACACCACCAGAGGTGCGATCATCAGGTACGGCAAGGCGCCGTCGCTCCCAGGCCGTCTCTGGCTCCCTCCGACCCATGAACTCCCGCGGGACCTGAGGCCTACTCCGCTTCGACCCCGCTTTGGCTTCTGGCCTTCCCGGCTATCGCCGTCTCCGGTCTGGCCCGTCCGGTTGCTTGGGGCCGGCGCGGCGAGGCGAGGTTTTACGCTCTCGCCGGCCGCGCCCCCCTCGGCCATATTTCAGCCTCCGAGTGACGAAACCTGTGAGGCGATGGCGCTGATAGCGCTGGCCACTGATTCCTGGCCGGCAGCGGCGCTGTGGAGGTTCGTATAAACCGCGTTGCTGAAGGCGGGGT
Organism: uncultured Acidimicrobiaceae bacterium; assembly: GCA_963845605.1. Classification (GTDB taxonomy): domain Bacteria; phylum Actinomycetota; class Acidimicrobiia; order Acidimicrobiales; family Palsa-688; genus Fen-671. The sequence continues at coordinate 79,150 of CAWJSS010000004.1, read as the reverse complement.
ACCACGGTGGAGCGCCGGCCGGGAAGATGGCCCGCGAGTGGTGTTCAGCCAGCGTTGGCCAGTTCGGTGGCGCCCGGGACCTTCCCGGACTTGACCAGGTCCGTGAGGCCGGCGACGTTCGCCGGCAGCGGGAAACCGCTTATGACCTCGGAGGGCCCATTGGCTCCAGCGAAAGCCGCTTGGTTGCTGGCCTGGTCGAACCATTTGATGAAAGTCACCGCTGCACTGACATTTTTGGCCTCGGTCGGGATCCCGATCCCATCCGGGTTGGCCAGGTTGGGCGCCGGCCCGTTGGCTCCCGGCGTCGGGATGTAATTGACGTCCCCGACAACCGTCGAACTGCTCGGTACGTCATAAACGGTTCCCACGTCGCCGGAATAATCAGAGAAAACACTGGCGGTCAGGTTATGCGCCATGTCCTCGCTAAAGCCCTGAGAATCCAGGAGCCCGAGGTTGCCCTTCGGGACCAGGCCGGTCTTGTAGGCCGAAACGAGCCACTCCATCGCCTTGTACCCGGGCGAGTTGGCGGAGGTGAACTCCGGCTTGTACGACGAGCTCAGCACCTGCCCCCCGAAAGCAGACGTCAGCTCGTACCAATAAGTCGACAGCCCCTCGGCCGCGGCCAGCGGGACGTCGAGGGGGTGTTGCACCACCCCGGCCGACTTGACCTTGTTGAGGTCGGCGCTGTACTGGGCCAGCGTGGTGGGCATTGTCTTGATCCCGGCCTTGGCGAAGTCCTTCGTGTTTACGGTCGTTACCAGGAGGGACTCGTCGGCGGGCATGCCGAGCAGTTGGCCATTACGGACGAAAGGAAGCCATTTGTGGGTACTGAGAAGAAAGCGCAGGCGGGTCTGAAGTACTTGTTGAGAGGAAGGAACCACTTTGTCTGGTAGTACTCCCCCACTTTGGACCAGTCCACGTCCGCTACGTCAGCGAAGTAGGTGTGGGCCTCGGCCGCGGCGACGATCTTGGTCTGCAGGTTGTCCCATTGGATATATGAGTAATTTACCTTGATCCCGGTTTTGGCTGTGAACGCGGCCAGCATGCTCTTCGGCGGGGCCGGGTAGGCGAGGGCGACGTTAATGGTTACGTCGCTTTTTGCACTTGCTATCCGGAGACCCTGAGCGCTAACAGTCGAGGCCCCGGCCGAGAGCACCAAGGTGCCGGCCAGCGTGGCGGCGACGACGCCACCGGTTTTTTTCTTAGCTTTCATTGATATTTCCCCTCTTCCCTGTGTTTAGCCCCCTATAGCCACGATGGCGATCCCCATGGCGCCTTTCCGAGCATTCTGTCGCTAACGGCTGCTCACTTTAGTCCGGTTCGAGTCTTCTAGCAACGCGTTCGTGCAGCACCAAGCAATGACGCGGGCGTCGGCGCAGAGCGCAGGTACGACCGCCGCCCGTGTTCGGCCCAAGTGTTCGGTTACGTGCGGGGTGCCGGTCAGGGCTGGGCTCAAGCCGTGACGACGCGTACGCCACGTTCTCTGAACATGGCCAGATCCCGCTCATTCGCGCCCGAGTCCGTTATGAGCACGGTGACACGGTCTATGGGGCAGATACGGGCAAAGGCCACCACCCCGAGCTTGGAACTGTCTGCCACTACCACGGTCTGCCTGGCCCGGCTCACCATGAGCTGGTTGATGCTTGCCTCCCCCTCGTGTTGGGCCGTCGCCCCTGCGGCGGGGTCGATGCCGTTCACTCCTATGAAGGCGAAATCTAGCGAGATCTCGGCCAGAAGTGGTGTCGCCAGCGGGCCGATGAGCTCGTATGATTGGGGCCGGATCACCCCGCCCGTCACCACCACCTTCACAGTTGGCCTGACGACCAGTTCGTTAGCGATGTTGAGGGCGTTCGTGACGACGGTTACGGCAGGGTCGTTGGACGGCCCGTGGAGGTCAGCCCGGGTAGCGATAGACCGTGCCACCTCAGTTGTGGTCGTGCCACCGTTGAGGCACACCGTCGCCCCCGGCGGGACGATCGCCGCCGCCGCCGTCGCTATACGTTGCTTTTCCGAGGCATGCCGGGCCGTCTTGTAGCGCAACGGCAGGTCGTACGAGACATTGCTGGCCACGGCCCCGCCTCGGGCCCGGGTTAGTATCTGTTGTTGCGCAAGTGAGTCCAGGTCGCGTCTGATAGTCGACGCGGAGACCCCAAATCTCTTCGCCGCGTCCTCCACGTCGAGCCGGCCCTCCGCGGAGAGCAAGTCGATCAAGGCGTTCCAGCGCTCATACCGGGGCACCGCAGGTCGTCAGCCTTTCAGAGCGTTCGCCGCCGGGTCGCCTCGCCGGCAACCTGGCCCATCTCGCCACCTCAACTGCCCCAACGACTGGAGCTCGGCTGCGAGTTCCTATACACTTCGAGTATGGTACACGCAAGTTCACGCATCATCTGTCAGTTCGGATGATCATACGGTCGCTGACGGGGCGATAACCAGATGACACACGTGGAAGACGAGATCGTCAGCCAGCCGGGCTGCTGGGCGGCCGCTGCTGCCCTTGCCCCATCCAGTCGCACCTCGCTCCCGCGCCCGGGAGAGCGGGTGGCCGTCGTGGGCTGCGGCACCTCCTACAACATGGCCCTGGCCTACGCCTATTTGCGTGAGGACGCCGGCCAGGGTTTCACCGACGCCATGGCCGCATCTGAGCTGCGGCCCCGCCGGCAGTACGACCGCTTCCTGTTCTTGTCTCGCTCGGGCACGACCACCGAGGTGCTCGACGCCCTCGAGCAAGTCCCCGGCGGGACCCCGACGTCAGCCATAACGGCTGACGCCAATTCACCCCTGGCCACCCGTGCGCAAAGCACGGTGGTCCTCGACTTCGCCAGCGAGCAGTCAATTGTGCAAACGCGGTTCGCCACCAGTTTGCTCGTCCTACTGCGCGCTCATCTCGGCGAAGACGTTACGCCCCTAATTGACGACGCCTCCCGGGCCGTGGACGCCGCCCTCCCCGCAGGGGTCCAGAGCCGCCAAACGGTTCACGTTCTTGGGCCGCGACTGGACCATCGGGTTGGCGTACGAGGCCGCCCTCAAGCTGAGGGAGAGCGCTCAAGCGGCCACCGAGGCCTACCCGGCCATGGAGTTCCGTCACGGCCCCATCAGCGTGATCGACGCTGAGTCCGTCGTCTGGTCCCTCGGCCTCCCGCCGGTGGACCTGGCCGCCGATTTGGAGCCCACGGGCGCCACTTTCGTCGTGGGCACCCTCGACCCTCTGGCCGAACTGATCAGGGCCCAGCGGGTAGCCGTCGAATTGGCCACCGCCCGCCATCTTGACCCCGATCACCCGCGTCACCTGGCATTCTCGGTCATCCTCGGTTCAGACCGATAGGTTCCGGCCGCAGAGGCGCCGAAAGAACTTCCAAATTGCGCAAAATCACAACTCTGGGTGAAGTGCTGGTCGAGATAATAGCCGTCGTTCCGGGGCCGGTTTTGGTGAGCCCCTCGAACTGGTAGGCCCGTTCCCTAGTGGAGCGCCCGCTATCTTTATCGACCAGGTGGCCCGCCTCGGCGCCTCCTGTGGCATTATCGCGGCCGTCGGTGACGACGATTTTGGTCGGTTGAACGTCAAGCGGCTCGGCGTTGACGGCGTGGACACCAGCGCCATCAACATTCGAGATAGTGAGATAACTGGCACCGCATTTGTTCGCTACCGGGAAGACGGTCAACGCGATTTCATATTCAACCTGAGGAATAGTGCCGCGGCCAAAGTCGAATTGACAGAAGCCGCCCGAGAGATGTTGCACGAGACAGGCCACCTGCACGTGTCGGGCTCCTCTCTCTTCTCTCCTCGTATGGTGGCCGTGGTCAACCAAGCCATAGCGCTGGTCAAGGCGCGGGGCGGGTCCGTGTCGTTCGACCCTAACGTCCGCTCGGGCGTGGAGCCGGGCTCCCCGGCATACAGGGCCCTGCGGAGCATCCTCGGCTCGTGCGACATGTTCTTGCCCAGCGGGTCAGAGCTGACGCTACTCACCCAAGCCGACAACAGCGCCGACGCGATCAACGAGATCCTGGCTATGGGCGTCTCGTGTGTTGTGGTCAAACACGGGCGTGACGGATCGAGGTACCACGCCTCGGGCACGGACCTCTCGGCGCCCGGGTACGCCGTAGAAGAGGTCGACCCCACGGGAGCCGGCGACTGTTTCGACGCCGCGTTCGTCACTTGTCGCCTACAGGGCCGCAGCGTTGAGGAAAGCCTCGAGTACGCCAACGCGGCCGGGGCCTTGGCCGTCGGCGCCAAGGGGCCTATGGAGGGCACGTCTACCTGGGCTCAACTCGACGAGGTCCGCGCCAGGCGGCGCCCGGTGGGCCTCCAACTCAGTCCCCCGGCGGCGAGACGTTTGGGGGCGCTTTTCGCCAACGTCCCCCACCCCCTCCGGCCCCGAAGCGGCATTACCTCCATTTGCTCCGGCCACCCTCTGGTCATCGAAGCGGCCATGCTGCAAGCCCGGGACGACCGGGCGCCACTGCTTATCGAGGCCACGTGCAACCAGGTGAACCATCACGGCGGGTATACGGGCTTGACGCCATCGGCGTTTCGCGACATGGTCCATGAGATCGCTCGCCAGGTCGGCTACCCACGCGATGACATCGTGCTCGGCGGCGATCACCTCGGCCCTTCTCCCTGGCGCCGCCGGCCGGCCGAAGAGGCGATGGCGGAGGCCGAAACGATGGTGGGCGCTTACGCTGCTGCCGGCTACGAAAAGCTGCACATGGACACCAGCATGGGTTGCCAGGACGAGCCGGAACAGCTCGGCGATGCGCTCACGGCTGAGAGGGCGGCCGGTCTGACCCGGGTGGCCGAACACTCGACCACTGACGCCGGCCCGGCTCCGTATTACGTAATAGGCACAGAGGTGCCTGCTCCAGGCGGCGCCTTACACGACATAAGGGGTCTCCAGGTCACACGACCCCAAGCCGTCTTCGCCACCCTGGACGCTCATCGGGCGGCGTTCGAGGCGGCCGGGGTCGAGGGGGCGTTCGAGCGGATAATCGCGGTGGTGGCGCAGCCCGGGGTCGAGTTCGACACCGAGAAGGTGGTGGTCTACCAACCCGAGCGGGCTCGTGAACTGATTGGCGCACTCAGCCACATGGGTGGCCTTGTGTTCGAAGCCCACTCTACCGATTATCAGCCCATCGAAAGCCTGACCGAACTGGTCCGTAACGGATTTGCCATTCTGAAGGTAGGCCCAGGCCTCACTTTTGCGATGCGTGAGGCGCTCTACGGGCTGGATCGGATGGCCACGGAGATGACGCCGTGGTGGCAGGGCTCTTCTTTGATGACCGTGATGGAACAAGAGATGCTGGCCCACCCCGGCTTTTGGGAGCCCTACTATGCCGGCGAGCCGAACTCGCAACGGATAATGCGCCATTTCAGCTACAGCGACCGTATCCGCTACTACTGGGCCTCGCCTACGGCGGAGCAAGCGGTCCAGCGCCTGTTCGACCATCTGGGCAGCACGGGCATCCCGGCCCCGCTGGTCAGCCAGTTCCTGCCGACGCTGTACTCACGAGTAACTTCTGGTGAGGTGCCCTCCGTTCCCAGAGCGCTTGTCATCGAAGCCATTAGAGACGTTCTCCGCCAATATGCGGCCGCGTGCGCGACCGATGGCGAAGGTTGGTAAAGCGGTGGAAGAGCCCGGCCACGATGACCCGCACGACCTGGAACGTTTTGTGGAGGCCCAGGACAGGGGCGCAACTTTTCAACGTGCCCTCGACGAGCTGCGCGGGGGGCAAAAAACCAGTCACTGGATGTGGTTCATTTTCCCCCAGGTGGCCGGCCTCGGGCACAGCCCGACATCACGTCATTTCGCCATATCTTCGCTCGCAGAAGCCACGGCGTACTTGCGCCACCCCGTCCTCGGCCCCCGGCTCCTCGAGTCATCTGGAACAGTGGCAGGCTTAGAACACAAGACGGCAACAGAGATCTTCGGCGCCATCGACGCCCAGAAATTGCGTTCGTCCATGACACTGTTCATGAGGGCCGGCCCAGATCATCCCGTCTTTCAAGAGGTCCTGGACCGTTACTTCGACGGCCGGCCCGACGCAGCCACAGACCGGCTCATCGGTCGATAAAGGCCAGCGCCCGGCCCGGGCCGCCGCTCCCCTCCCCGATCTTGACGGGCAGAAATATAAAAGTGGCGCCGCGGGCCGGGAGTTCGCCGAGGTGGCTCAATGCCTCGATGTACACCATCCCGGCGGCGAGCCCGAGCACGTGGACCGGGACGGCGTCCTCGGCCGGCCCCATGCTGGCCGAGTCGGTACCGACGCAGCGGACGCCGCGGTCACGCAGAAGTTCCATCGTGGCCGGCGTGGGTGCAGGCCACGCCGTCCCGCGCGAGAACATCAAAGGGTCAACCACGTAAGTCCGCCCTGCGGGGCCGGGCACGTAGTGGTCGTCCCAGTCGCCCCGGAACAGGACCACGTCCCCAGGAGCGAGGGCGCCGTTAGCCGCTTCCCAATCGGTGACGAGACCCGGCTCGATGCGCGGGCTGCAACCTGGCTCCCCTTGGCCGAGGATGGACCGCACGTCGACCACCGCCGCAGGCCCGATGAACTGCTCCAGCGGGACTCGGTCACCCGTTACGGCACCAGCGGGGCCGGCGTTGGGCAGCCCCGACCCGGGCGCGGGGATGAAGTGCGAAGGGGCGTCGAAGTGCGTGCCGGTGTGCTCGTCCATACCTACAGAGCAGGTGTGGTAAGGGACGCCGTTGCGGGACCGGAGCCGTGGCCCGTTAGCAGCGCTCGTCGTTTCGTACCAATTGTCGATGTTATGGCGATAGGGCATGGCCCCGGGCCAAGCGCACGGCAGGTCTTCGGACAGGGTGAGGGAGAGGTCGATGACCCGCAACGACCTCATCGCCTGGGCCAAGGCAACAGCCGTAGGCCCGAGGCCGGCCCTCGCCATATCCGGGTTGGTGCTGGTCATGCCGCAGTATAACGCTCGCCCGCCGACGGCCCGTTGGCCAGGGGTCGGGCGTTTCTGGCCCACCCTACGGTCTTTTGCTTAAATAGGCGCAGCTGCGTTGCCACTCAACGACGGGTCATGGTGGAACATCGGCCACGAACCCGGTATATCGACCATGGAGCCCTTCGAACCCGTCACCTCATAATGCTCCACAACGCCGACGTTGTGGGCGTTGTACCCGGCCAGCGTTATCCCAATGGCGCCATTAGGGTCGTCAGTTACGAGCGCACAATTTTGCAGGCCAACGCCGCGCTCTAGCATGGCCAGCATTTGCCCGGTACGGCCGTCGAGCACCCAGGCACCTCCGGTAGAGTTCACGATAACGTCCTGGTAGCCAGCTCCTAAATTAGCGGTCACGACCCCGCCGATGACCTCGCCAGTAATCCTCTGGGACCAGATAACCGAACCATTAGTACCGTTCAGGGCATAAACCGATCCACCGCCATGCTGGTTGTCGGTGCCCTCGACCACGGCCAGTTTGCCATTTCCGGATAGGTCTGCCAGCGCCGGGCTCGAACCGGTCAGTCCGTCAAGCTTTTTAACCCAGACCAACTTGCAGTGCGAATTGACCGCCAGCACCACGCCGGCGTCGGGAGCGCCGGGAAAGTAATCCCCGGTGCCAACGGCGATACCTTCTGACCCGCCGGCCAAAAACGGCCCCACCGCAGGCGACGACTCCACGGATTCGTTCGGATTGTACGTGCATATCAACCCGCCGTTAGGGGTTTTGGTGCCAGCGTTGCCGGTCGGGGAGGTGACGCTGACGTGGCCGCCCTGGGTGTAATGGACGTCGTAGGCCAACCCGGCAGTTTGGCCACCACCGTTGACGATGTCGGTCTTGCCGTTCCCGTACAGGTCGGCCAGCGCCGGGGTGGCATAATCGCCGTCCCCGTCGAACCACGGGAACCCGGGCAGGACCTTCCCGGTGGCGGCGTTGATGGCGTCCTCTTGCTGTCCGATGGACGGGGCCACTACGTCGGTGCCGCCCTGGAGGTGCCCGACCGCCAGCGAGGCCACAATGCCCGATACGAAGCTGGCCCCCGGGTTATGAATGCTGACCGACCAGAGTTTCTGGCCATTTGGCCTGAAGGCCTCGTACCCACCCTCGTGAGGAGCCGCCGCAGTACCGACGCCCACAAATAGGGTGTCGTTGGGCGACCCACCCCTCAGGGCGGCCACGGAAGGTGTCGATCCAACCGGGATGCCGGCGGTGCTGGCCGGCCAACCCGGCACCGGCGCGCCGCTCGCCAGCGAAAAAGCGTCTACGTCGCCGCCCTGATCGCCGACGACCACCGCCGGGGCGCCGCTTCAGGACCGCCAGGTTCGGCGACGAAATGCTGATGGGGCGACCGTCGGTGACAGTCTGGGACCAGACGCTCCTGAAGGTCAGGCTTTGAGCCGAGGCGGCGGCACCTGCAACGGCGGGGAGCGCCAGCAGCCCTGTCCCCACGGCGACCAGTGGCGCCGCCTTTCGAACAATTCGGCCCGAACGGCAATTTTCGCGGTTGGCCATCCCTTGACCTCCTCAGCTGGTTGAAACGCCGAACAGCGTCCCCACGCCATAAGTGACGGCTGCGGCCACCGCGGCCACGGCAAGTTGGCGAAGCGCGGTCTTCCAAATGCTCCGTCCGGCAAACGACCCGATCATGGCACCGAGGGCGAGCGCGGCCAGCCCGCCGATCACGATGGACGCGATCACGGCGGCCGTCCCCTCAGTAAAAAACCAGGGTAAGAGGGGCAAAATGGCACCCAGCCCGAAGGCCAAGAAGGAAGAAATGGCCGCCCGGCCGGCCGCTCCAGGAGCGTCCGGGTCGATGCCCAACTCGAGCCGGGCGTGCGTGTTGAGGGCGATCTTGGGGTTCTTGGACAGGATGCGGGCCACGGTGTCGGCATCCTCGATGGAGAGGCCCTGAGCCCGGTACATCCCGCTGAGCTCGCGCAGCTCTGCCTCCGGCTCCCGGGCCAGCTCCTGGCGTTCGACCTCCACTTCCCGCTTCACCAGCTCCTGCTGCGCCCGCACCGACACCAGTTCGCCCGCGGCCATGGAGAAAGCGCCGGCCAGCAGTCCCGCCACCCCGGCCAACCGGACGGTGGCGGCATCGGTCGACGACGCCCCGGCTACCCCGAGGACCAGGGAGAGGTTCGTCAACAGTCCGTCGCCGGCGCCCAGCACGGCCGCCCGCTGGGTCCCCCCTTTGACGTCCCGGTGGCGACTACCCCGTGGGTTGCGGGCACCGAGCATGGTCCGGGCGCCGGCCGTGCCCCGGGTCGCTCCACCGGCGCGCGCCATCAGTCAGAGCATACGCTGTCGCCGGCAAATCTGTGTTCTTGACGCGCGGGCTTGCATCATCCATCGCCGGGCCAGGATCGGCGGCTGTGAAGCAGCAGTCCACGACCTGGCGGTGTAGTGTGGCACTTTACAATGCCAGGGACCACGGTCATCGTCGGCGGGACCGCCGGAATCGGGCTCGAATTAGCCCGAGAGTGCGTCCACCTGGGCCAAAAGGTGGTTATCTCCGGCCGGGACGCAAAACGAGCTGAACGCGTCGCGGCTCAGCTCGGAGAAAGCGCCCGCGGGATCGGCGTAGACCTGTCCGAGACCGAAGCCATCGCCGGTGCCTTGGCCTCCGTGGGGCAGGTGCAGCGTCTTGTCGTCACCGCCATCGAACGGGACAGCAACAATATTGCCGATTACGACAAAGAGGCGGCGCAGCGGCTGGTAACCCTGAAACTGGTCGGTTACCCCGAGGTCGTGCACCAGCTCGCTCCGCGCCTGGTGCCCGGCGCGTCAATCGTCCTTTTCGGCGGCCTGGCCAAGGAGAGGCCCTACCCCGGCTCGACGACAGTGAGCACCGTGAACGGCGGTGTATCGGGCCTCGTGCGCACCCTCGCGTGTGAGCTGGCCCCGGTACGGGTTAACGCCCTTCATCCCGGGATAGTCGGGGACAGCCCGTACTGGGAGGGAAAATCCCTTGACGCGGTGGTGGCCCGGACCCCGATAGGCCGCCTGATCACCATGCACGAAGTGGTGCAGGCAACCATTTTCCTGCTGGACTGCGGCGCGGTGAACGGCGTCGACCTTTTCGTTGACGGCGGCTGGATGGTGCGCTAGTGCCACGACAGGCAACGTTCGCCCCGTTGCCACGTATCATAATGGCTGCCACGAAGGTCCTTTTTTTCCTGCGGCAACGGGGCGAACGTTCCTGGAGGCAGCGCTAGCCGGCCCGGTCAGCGGTCCCTGGCTTGGCGGGTATTGAGATGAGACTGTGCCTCTCGAGTGGCGCTCAGCGGGCCGTCCACGCTCCAGTAGCGCTGGCCGGCTACCAGCAACTCTTCAGCCGGGAACTTGGTGATTACCTCACACCCATCGGCAGTGACAACCACTTCTTCTTCGATCCGGGCTGCTGACCAGCCGTCCGACGCCGGCCAATACGTCTCCAGCGCAAATACCATGCCTTCTTCCAGGACTTCTGGATATTCGAGGGACACCAACCGGCTGAAAATGGGTTTCTCCCAGATGGACAAGCCAACCCCGTGCCCGTACTGGAGGGCAAAGGCGGCCAGTTCGTCCGGGAAGCCAAAATCCGTGGCCTTGGGCCACACTTCCACGATGTCGGCCGTGGTGGCCCCGGGCTTTACCCTGTCAATGGCCTCGTCTATGAACTCCCGGCAGCGGCGGTAGGCGTCGCGCTGGGCCACGCTGGCGCTGCCCACGGCGAAAGTGCGGTAGTAACAAGTGCGGTAGCCGTTGAACGAATGCAGAATGTCGAAAAATGCCGGGTCGCCAGGACGCAGGATGCGGTCACTATAAACATGGGGGTGGGGTGAGCACCGCTCACCCGAAATGGCATTGACCCCCTCGACGTGCTCGCTGCCGAGGTCGTAAAGGGCTTTGGCCACCACCCCGACACACTCGTTTTCCCGCACCCCGGGCCGCAGGAACGCGTACAGCTGGTCGTAGGCCGCGTCTACCATCGACACCGCCGCTACTAAAAGGGAAATCTCGTCTTCGGTCTTGGTCCGGCGGGCCTCCAGGAAAGCCTGCTGGCCGTCAGTGACGCGGATGCCCTCATTGGCCAGCGCGGCCAATATGGGCATTTCTGCCACGTCCAGGCCTACCGGTTCGCCGCCGAGGCCGTACTTGTCCAGTTCGCGTTTGATCGAGCGGGCCACTTCCTCAGCCCTCCCCGCCTTGGGGTTGAACGCCCCCCGTAGGGTCGAGATACCGGGCCGGGAACCGGGCTCCGACCCGCTCCCGTAATCGAGCCACGGGTTGTACAGCACATGGTGTTTGGCGGCGGAACCGAAATCCCAGATCACCGGCTCGCCTCCCCGGGGCAATAAAGAGAAGCGGATCAGCTTGTCCATAGCCCAGGTGCCGATGTGCGTAGCGGTCATGTACCGGATGTTATGGAAATCGAACGAAAGCAAGGCACCCAGGTCGCTGCGGTCCAGCTGGTCCCGTAACCTGGCCACGCGATCACGACGGAGACGGTCGAAGTCGACCCGTTGCTCCCAGTCGACGGCGTTGAGCCCAAAGCTTTTCAAAGCCATACGTTCCTCCCTAAGTCCCCTGCAACTACCCCAGCCCTCCTCGAACTGAGGCGACCACCCGCTCCACCGAAGGGATGACGGCGTCTTCCAGCGAGTCGGCCGCCGGCAGCGGGACGTGAGGAGCCGTGATGCGCCGAATGGGAGCGTCGAGGTCGTAAAAGCATTCTTCGGCGATTATCGACGCCAGCTCGGCCCCCCAGCCGCATAGCCGTGGGTTCTCCTCGACGGTGAAAAGCCGTCCCGTCTTCTCTACCGAAGTGGCCACGGTCGAGACGTCCAGAGGGACCAGAGAACGGAGGTCGATTACCTCGCACTCTGTCCCTTCCCGGGCCAGTTCTTCGGCGGCGGCCAGGGCTCGGTGCACCATGGTGCCCAGGGCGACGACGGTGACATGGGAGCCGCCCCGGCGCACCCGGGCCTGTCCCAGTTCGTCCACGTGCTCGCCGTCCGGCACCTCCCCGCTGGTGGGGTAGAGGGCCTTCTCCTCGAGGAACATCACCGGGTCGTCGTCCCGGACGGCGGCGGCCATCAAACCGACCACGTCGGCGGGCGTGGACGGCACCACCACCTTCAGCCCGGGGACCGCCATCAACCAGCTTTCCACGCTCTGCGAATGTTGAGCACCGAAACGAAGCCCGCCGCCGTTGCCGAACCGGACGACCAGGGGCAGGGCCACCTGGCCGTTGGTCATATAACGGGCTTTGGCTATCTGGTTGGCGATCAAGTCATGGCAGACGGAAACGAAGTCCGCGAACATCAACTCGGCCACCGGGCGTAACCCCGTCATGGCCGCGCCCATCGCCGCACCGAGGATGGCTTGCTCCGAAATGGGGGTGTCGCGCACTCGTTCTGCGCCAAATTTGTCAAATAAACCCACGGTCGCCTTGAACACGCCGCCGGCGGCGCCCACGTCCTCACCGATAAGTACCACGGACGGGTCCCGCTCCATCTCCTGGGCCAGCCCGACGGCCACGGCCTCTCTGTACGTGATCACCTGAGCCATAAGACGCTCACCTCACCACTGGCAGCCGGCAGGGGCGCCCATTTGTCAGTTGCGCCACTTGGCCCCTCCGTCTGCAAAGACCTCTCGCTCGACGCCGGCGGGGTCGGCCCACGGAGCGGCCTTCGCTTGTTCGCGGGCCTCGTCGACTTCAGCCCGGGCGTCGGCTTCAACGCGGTCCAGGACCGAGGGATTGGCTCCGTCGCTCAGTAACCTTTCGCGGTAGCGAGGAATAGGGTCCTTGGCCAGCCACTCCGCCACCTCCGAATCCGGGCGGTACTTGCCGGGGTCGGCCCGCGAATGGCCCCCGTGGCGGTAGGTGACGGCCTCGATCAAACTCGGCCCGGCGCCGGCCCGCGCCCCGGCCACCGCCTCAGTGGCCGTGGCGTAGACGGCGTCGGCGTCGTTCCCGTCGACCACGACCGGTGCCAGGCCGTAGGCACTGGCCCGGTCGGCGGCGGGCCGGGGGACAGCGGTCACCTGGCCTATGGGCGTGTACTCCATATAAAGGTTGTTCTCGCAGATGAAAATGGTCGGGAGCTTCCATGTGGCGGCCAGGTTCAACGCCTCGTGGAACGCCCCGATGTTGGTGGTGCCGTCGCCGAAAAAGACCACCGTTACCTGGTCGGTCCCGCGGTATTGGGCTGACCATGCGGCCCCGTTGGCGATGGTGAGGTGGGCACCGACGATGGCGTAGGAGCCCATGAAGTTGTTTGGCGTGTACGTCAGGTGCATCGAGCCGCCCTTGCCCGCCATCAGCCCTGTCTCCCGGCCAAGCAGCTCACCTAGCACGGCGGCCATGGGTGCGCCCCGAAGAAGGGCGTGGGCGTGGCCGCGATAGGTGGCGAACACGTAGTCGTCTGGTCGCAGCACGGCAGCCACCCCGGCCGCGATCGCCTCCTGGCCGATCGACAAATGACTGGTCCCTTTGACCAGGTTCTGGAGAAAAAGGTCGTACGCCTCTTTCTCGAAGTAGCGCACGCGGACCTGGGCACGGTACATCTCGACCCGCAATTCCAGGGGGGCCGGCCCGGTCGGGCGATCAGAACGGGCGACCGGCTCGGTGGCGCTACTGATGGCGGGCCTCACGTAGCCGCTGGTCACCCGTCGACCTGAGCCCTGGCGATGCCGATGTTAGCGGGCGCACGAACTGCGACCATACCCCTTTGGAGCCGGTGGCTAAAGCGGGCCCAGCGGGGAACGGTCTGCTTTTCATCCGTGTAGCCATGCGACCTCCACGATGCAGGAGCTTCCCAAGTAGCACCGAGCAACACCCTATGCACTGAACAGTAGTAGCACTCTGTTAAGCGGTGATGCACGCGAAACCCGAGCTTCCGAGCGGTGCAGGCCCCCCCGAGTGACCGCGTTGGGTCAAACCCGGCGGACGTCGCGGACTGCGGCGGGCGCGCCATCATTACGTGGGTACAATTACGGACCTTGCGTGCCGTGGCGGTAGGGGCGCTTTACCACTGGTGGTTATAAGTCCCCGAGGTTTTACCGCCCTTTTTTGGGTTTTCCGAGCCGCGCTAACGACCCGCCTTTACCCGGCAGGCGGGGGCCGAAATCGGCCGGCACCCCGAGCCAACTGGTCAAGGTAAACTCTGCCGGTGGGAGGATCGACGTCTCAGCCTGCTTGGGGCCGACAGGAAGCCCTGTCGTCCGCGCCTCAGCCGGGGCCGACGGGATCGGGGCTGAGATGGCCGGCAAGGCTGTGGCTGTGATCGGGTACGATACGGCTCTGTGCAGCCCAACGGACAGCGGCGGGGGCGCCATCGTCACCGCGAGGCCGGGAACCTCGAGACTGTGCACCCAGAATTGATCGCCAGCACCAAACTGGGCGCTGATGCGGGAGAGCCGGTCGAGACCGCCACTGAAGCCGGGCCAGACGCAAGGGGCGCAGACGCCCGGACCCGCGCTCACGAACTTATCGGCAGCCGGCTACGCGAGGCCCGGCTCCGTAGTGGCCTGGGCGTGCGGGAACTATCTCGCCAGCTGGAGATCTCAGCCAGCAGCATCTCCCAGATCGAGCTGGGCCGGGTCGTCCCCTCGGTCAGCACCCTGTACGCCTTGACCAACGCCCTCAACATCTCCATGGACAGCCTCTTCGTGGCCGAAGCTGACGACATCGCGGAGCCATCTGCCGGCCAGGAGCAGGTCAAGCCAGGTGGGGGTGCGGTCTCCCTGCCACCTGCCCGCCTTAACCCGGCCACCAGCGCCCACGAACGTGCCGTTGTTTTGAGGCAAAACAACCGCCGCGTTATCGACCTGGAGCGGGGGGTGCGCTGGGAGCTCCTGACGCCCGTGCCTGAACCGGGCGCCGAGTTCCTGGAGGTGCACTACCCCGCAGGGAGCGAGTCGAGCGCCAATGGCCAGGCCATCAGGCACAACGGGAGGGACTACTGCCTGGTCCTCGAGGGCAGCCTGCGCGTCCAGATCGGGTTCGAGGAATATGTATTGAACGCCGGGGACTCTTTGGCCTTTGATGCCACCACCCCGCATCGTTTCTGGAACGCAGGGGACGTCGCCGTCAGGGCCGTCTGGTTCGTGCTTGACCGCTGGCTCCCGCATGGCGGCGGGACAGACTGGAGCACGGAGAACAGCCGGGGGCCTACTCCGCCCGGCTAGGGAACGGGACGGGGACGTCGGTCGACCGGCCGGCCCGGGCCTGGAGGTGGGGCAGTAAGGCCAGGAAATCGAGGTCGCCAAGGCCGGCCTCACAGCTGGCGATGGCCAACTCGGTTACGAGGTCGGTGACGGGCGTGGGGACGGATTCGGTGCTGGCCACATTCTGCATAAGTTGCAGGTCCTTCACCAGCATCGAAGTGGTGAACGTGGCGTCGTACTGCCGTTCCACCAACGCCTGCGTCTTGTACTTGACGAACGGCGAACCAATGGCAGAACCCGACACCACGTCGAGCAGGATGGACCGGTCGATACCGGACGCCTCACAAAGTGTGATTACTTCGGCCAACATTTCCGCGGTGGCTGCCAGCAAGGAATTGACGGCCAGTTTCATCACCCGCGCCTCTTCTTGTCCGCCCACGTAATAGAGGGTCGCACTGATGTGGGCAAACAATGGCCGGGCGGCGTCGACGGCGGCCTCGTCACCGGAGACGATCAAAGTGATATTGCCGGCGGCGAGGACCCCCGGGTTGCCGCTTACGGGGCACCGCAAGTAGCGCAACCCACGACTGGCGGCGGCAGAAGCAACCCGCGATGAGGCGGCCGGGGAAATGGTGCTCATTTCTATAAGTAGCGCTCCGTCAGGAGCACTATCGACAAGACCGTTGGCGGATAGGTAGACCTGGAGGACGGCCTCGTCGTTGGCCAGGAAAGTCAAGGCCGTCCCGGCGGATCTCCATATTTCGGGCAGCTCCGTCACCGCCTGGGCGCCATCGTTCACAAGCGGGCCGGCGGCGGCCGGGTTCCGGTTCCAGACGGTTACCGCTAACCCTTCAGACAGGAGCCGGCGGGCGAGGGTGGCGCCCATTTTTCCCAATCCCACCACGGCAACTTGCACGCTCTGGATGCTATTGCCTACGCGGTCACGAGGATAGTGGGGGGGTTAACGGGGCGTGGCCCGAGGTCGGGCATCCGTCCCTTTCCGCTTGGGATTGTTCCGGGTACCGACGCTCAGGTCACATGGGTCGTCAGCGGGCCGGGTCACGCTGGGCTAATTCCCGGAACGCCTCGGGTACCCGGTCCGTGTCGGAGAACACGACGGTGGCGTACCCGACGGCTCGGTGGCCAAACTTGGCCCGGATGCCGTCGACGGACCGGTCCACAAGCCAGCGGGCCGTGCCGGCCGGGTCCTTGGCGTTCGCTTGTTCCCCGCCGGCTTTGGGGCCGGCTTTCCTGCCGCTCCTCTCACCCAGGAAGGGCAATTCGAGTTGTAAGGCGGGTTCGACCAGGTTGGTCACAGACACGCCGAGCAGGGTGACCTCTCGCTCGCGCCGGTGTTGTGCGAGGGCCGTACCCGCCAGCTCGACGGCTAGCTCTGTCAGCGTCAACGTCTGGCAGATCGCCGGGCGCACCGTGACCGAGCGGGTGACTGACCGTAGGCCGGTGAAGCGGACCCGCACCGTCACCGTACGCGCCGCCCGGTCCGCGGCCCGCAACCGCCCGGCGACGCGGTCAGCGAGATAACCAAGAGTTGATTGGAGCAGCTCCGGCGTGGCCAGCCGGCGGCCGAGGGCGGCCTGGGCGCCGATGGACGTTGCCCGCCGGGGCGGCTCTACTCTCCGGGGGTCGAAGTTGCAGGCCAGTGCGGCCAACTTGCCGCCGGAACCTTTACCCAACAAATTGTCCAATACATCGGCGTGGACCGCCGCCAGCTGGCCCACGGTAAAAATGCCGGCGGCGGCCAGCTGGGCCTGGCGTACACGTCCGACGCCCCATAGCAACCCCACCGGCAGGCGTTCCAGGAAGGCGCGCTCAGCTTCGGGCGGGACCACGACCATCCCATCTGGCTTGGCCACTTGCGACGCCACCTTGGCCAGGTGTTTGGTCCGGGCCACCCCGACCGACAGCGGCAACCCGATCTCGCCACGGACACGCCCGCGGATGGCGGCCCCGATCGTGGCCGGCGGGCCGAACAAGTGGATGGCGCCGGCCACGTCGAGGAACGCCTCGTCGATCGAGATCCGTTCGACGACCGGGGTGAAATCGCCCAGGACGTCGATGACCTCGTCGCCGAGACGCTGGTATTCCCGGAAGTGACCGGGCACGAACATCAAGCCGGGGCACAGCTGGCGGGCTCGCCATCCCGGCATCCCGGCCGAGACCCCGAACGACCTCGCCTCGTAGGAAGCGGCCAGGACCACTCCGCCGCCGACGGCGATGGGCCGGTCCCGAAGGGACGGGTCGAGGAGCTGCTCGACGGAAGCGTAAAAGGCGTCGAGGTCGGCGTGCAGGATCGTGGCCGTCCTGTCATCGGCCATATGGCTAGCCTAGTCGAACATACGTTCGCTCTGCCAAAGGGGTCTCGGCGAACGGTCCCCTCAGGCCAGACCGGCATCGTGAGCCAGCAGTGCGATCTGCGTGCGGTTGGTGAGAGCCAGCTTGGTCAGGATGTGGGTTATATGCGCCTTGACCGTGGCCACGCTCATGGCCAGCTCGGCCGCAATTTCGGCGTTCGTCTTACCCTGGGCAATGGCCAGCACCACCTCGCGCTCGCGAGGGCTGAGAGCGTCGAGCGCCAAGCGGGCGTCGTCTCGGGCACCCCCCTCGTGGGCGGCGCGGTCCATCAGGCGGCGGGCCACCCGGGGTGAAAGTATGGGGTCGCCGGCGGCTACCCGCCGGACCGCCTCGGCGATCTCCGCCGGCGGCGAGTCCTTCAATAGGAACCCGCTGGCGCCGGCACGCAGGGCTCGAACGACGTTCTCGTCGGCGTCAAATGTGGTCAACACGATCACTTCGGGCGGGCGGGGCCGGCTGCGCAACCATCCCGTAGCCACGATCCCGTCGACGCGGGGCATGCGCAGGTCCATCAGGACCACATCTGGAGCACAGGCGTCGGCTGCCCGGCCGGCCTCGTCCCCATCCGCCGCCTCACCGACCACAGCGATGCCGTCGGCCCCGTCGAGCATCATCGCCAGACCGGCTCGCACCAACGCGTCGTCGTCCACGATCAGGACGCGGACGACGGGTTCAGTCACCGGGGCCAGGTTGGCACAGTCACGCCAGCCCAAGCCACGCGGGCCGAGTCACGCCCGGCCCAAGCCACGTTCGGCCCAAGCCACGTTCGGCCCAAGCCACGTTCGGCCCAAGCCACGTTCGGCCCAAGCCACGTCCAGTCACGCCGGCCCAGTCACGCCGGCCCAGTCACGCCGGCCAGGGCAGCCGAGCCCGCAGCCGGAACTGCCCCGCGGCGTTCGTCTCATGGTCCATGCGGCCGCCAGCGAGGCCGACCCGCTCCGCCAAACCGATCAGGCCGGTCCCGGTACCAGGGGCAGCCGGCCGGCCCCCGCCATCTCTACGTATTGGGTTCGTTATGTCGATGCTCAGCAGGCCCCCCGGTTCGCCGGCCAGCGCCACGTCGACCGGCTGGCCGGCGGCGTGCTTGCGGGCATTGGTGAGGCCCTCCTGGACCACCCGGTATGCCGTCCGCCCCAAAGCGCTCGGCATCGCGTCCGGGCGGACGATCTCGTCATGGAGTTCGACGCGGGTACCGGCAGACCGGGACTCGTCAACCAGGCGAGGGAGGTCGTCGAGGCCCGGTAGGGGCCGCTGAGGGGTCGTGGTCGTCTTCAGGCTCGTCCTCCCGCAACAGCGTTATCACCTGGCGCAGGTCGTCAAGGGCCTGGTGGGCGCCTAAGCGGATCACCCCGGCCGCTCGTGACAGCTGCTCCGGCGACGAATCGGGGCGGTACTCCATCGCGCCCGAGTAAGTGGCCAGCAAGGAGAGCCTGTGGGCCAGGACGTCGTGCATTTCGCGGGCGATGCGAGCCCGTTCTTGGGCACGGGCTTCAGCTACCCGGCGGTCTTGTTCCGCCTCGGCCCGCTCTGCCCGCTCCCGTAGCGACTGGATAAGCGCCCAGCGCGCCTGGGTGAGCGCTCCCCACCCCACCAGCGCGGCGTAGGCGACCACGTCCAATACGAGCCACCACCCGTACGGCAGGCCGCTGACCGGCCGCCAGAGACCTCGTATCGCGTGTGCCGTCACCCCCACGGCCGCCACCTCCACCGCGACGGCGAACCGCCGCCGCTGAGCGACGAACAGGACCGCCACCGTCGCTGCCGGGGTGGCGGCACCCGATAGAGCGGCCAACGCGCTCAGGACCAGCGCACCAGCCACCGGCCAGCGCAACGTGACAGGCATCAGGGCACAACTGGCCACGCCGACCGAGACGTCGAGCACCAGCATCCCGGTGGAGATCCCGGAGGTGATCTGGCCCCAGAGCGTCAGCCCGGTCAAGATGCCAACGGCAATAACTACCCAGGCGGTGATGACACGGCCGGGCCGACCAGTCGTCCCCTCCGACCGGTTGCTCGTGTGCTGCGGTGAACGAGCCGTTCTGCGCCACTGCTTCCACGCTTTCCAGCCTAAGACGGCCAGCACCAGGCACAACACCGACCAAAGTCGACGTGGCGGTGACATTCGTCGGACAAGGAACCGACTCCCATCCGATGCCGGGCGCCTCCCTTATCACCGACGATGCTGACATGACTATTTGCATACGAGCCACGTGTGGGCCGACCTCGCCGCCGGCCAGGCAACGGCGACGCGCTGGGAGCCTCGCATGACCGCTATAGACGTCCGGCACCTGCACAAGCGTTACGGCGCCAAAGTGGCCGTGGACGACGTCAGCTTCGAAGTCGAAGAGGGCGAGATCTTCGGTGTCCTGGGGCCAAACGGGGCCGGCAAGACCACCACAGTCGAATGCGTCGAGGGCCTGCGCCGCCCCGACGGAGGTACCGTTCGGGTGTTCGGCCTCGACCCTCGCCGCGACCGCGACGAGCTACGCCAGCTAGTCGGGGTCCAGCTGCAGGAAAGCCAGCAACCCGACAAACTCACTGTAAAAGAGGCAATCGAGCTCTACCGCTCGTTCTATGAAGCGCCGGCTGACGCTGCTATTTTGCTGGAACGCTTGGGCTTATCTGCTGCCTGGCGCACCCGGTACAAGAAGCTCTCTGGGGGCCAGAAACAGCGTCTGTCTATCGCTCTGGCCCTTATCGGCCGGCCGCGGGTGGCCGTGCTCGACGAACTCACGACGGGGCTGGACCCGGCGGCCCGGCGAGACGCCTGGGCACTCGTCGAGGACCTGCGCGGCCAGGGCATTACCGTCCTCCTGGTCACCCATTTCATGGAGGAAGCTGAGCGCCTTTGCGACCGGGTGGCCGTGATCGACGCCGGACGGGTGGTGGCCGTCGGCAACCCGGCCACGCTCACCGACCGCCTCGGCGGCGAACGCCGGGTCAGTTTCCGCCCCTCGGCCCCCTTTGACGACCGGTTGCTCCTGAGCCTTCCCGAGGTAGCCGGCGTGAGCCGGCACGGCGACATAGTGGCCGTGACCGGCGCCGGCGACGTGGTGAGCGCCATCGCCTCCACCCTGGCCGCCAATGGCGTGGTCGCCCACCAGCTCCAGGTCGGCCAGCCCAACCTCGAGGACGTGTTCGTCGCTTTGACGAGGCACGCCGCCAATTCCGCTGACAATCCCGCTGAGACATTTATCGAGAAGGAGGAACAATTCTCATGACCGCCGCCATCGTCTCCACCCCGGTGCCTCACGCCTTCAAAAAAATGGCGCTGGTGGAAGCCAAACTGTTAGCCCGCGAACCCGTGCCCCTGTTCTGGGGCATCGCCTTCCCCATGGTCCTCCTGAGCATTATGGGCGCGTTCGGCGGCGGCCCAGACCCCAAACTGGGTGGCATCCGGTTGGTGGCCGTCTATGAGCCGATATTGATCGCCTTCGTGAGCGCCACGTTCGCCATGCAGGCGCTACCAACCGTCCTGGCCAGCTACCGGGAACGGGGCATCCTGCGCCGGCTCAACACCACCCCGGTCGGGGCCGGGCGGGTCCTGGGGGCTCAGCTGGTCGTCAACCTGGCCGTGGCCCTGGTGGCTACGGTCGGCATTCTGACCGTCGGCCGGGTTGCCTTCGGGGTGGCCCTCCCCAAGGAGTTCGTCGGCTTTGTCGTCAGCATCATGCTCGTGCTTTCGGCCATGCTGGCCCTCGGTCTTCTGATCGCGGCGCTGGCCCCCAACGGCCGGGTGGCCGGGGCCGTGAGCGCCATCTTGTTGTTGCCCATGATGTTCTTTGCCGGGTTGTGGACACCCCAGGCGACCATGCCCGAGGTTTTGCGTCACATCGGGAGCTACACGCCCCTCGGAGCAGCCGTGCAGGCCATTCAGGGCACAATGTTCGGCCACTGGCCGGCGGCGATTGGCCTGGCTGTGCTGGCGGGGTACGCCGTGGTGTTCGCTGTGGCGGCGGCGCGGTTCTTCCGCTGGGATTGAGAGCCCGATGGGCCGGCTGCGCCCGACGACCTTGGGTGCAGCCGGCTAAGGCCTAGTGGAATAGCGGGAGTGACGACGGCCGGCGGTCCCTAGCGGAGGCGTGGATCCAGGAATAGTGTGCCTCTTTCGGTGCGTTTGGGCGCTCTCGGCATGATTTTTGTCGAATTCCGGCTTGAAACACGCCGAGAGCCGGGTATTGCGCCGAAACAGGGGCAAATGGAGCCGGCGGGACGGAGCGTTCCTTAGGGCGGAGCGGGGTGACGGATCCATTCAAAAGGCCTGTCTTTCGGTGCGTTTGGGCGCTCTCGGCATGATTTTTGTCGAATTCCGGCTTGAAACACGCCGAGAGCCGGGTATTGCGCCGAAACAGGGGCAAATGGAGCCGGCGGGACGGAGCGTGCGGCAGGGACCGTGCCGCAGGGGCCGTGCCGCAGGGCCGTGCCGCAGGGCCCGCGCCGGCGAACAGGAGGGCGGAGCGGGCGCGTTAGCTCGCGCCGGCGGCGCCGTGGCCCACCAACTCGAACGCCTCCCACATGGCGGCGTACTTCCCGCCCTGCTCCACGAGCTCGTCGTGCGTGCCCATCTCGAGTACCCGCCCATGGCCGAGGACGATAATCCGGTCGGCTGATTGGGCCGTCTGTAGACGATGGGCAATCAGGACGGTCGTCCGGTTACGGGACACCTGGTGCATGGCCGCCGCCACCCGGGCTTCGGTGGCGAGGTCCAGGTTGGACGTGGCCTCGTCCAGAAGAAGTATGGCCGGGTCGACCAGTTCGGCGCGAGCTAGAGCGACCAGCTGGCGCTGGCCGGCGGAGAGCGACCGGCCCCGTTCAGATAATTCGTGGAGGTAACCCCCGGGGAGGGAGGCGATGAAGTCGTGGGCGCCCACCGAGCGGGCGGCGCGTTCGACGTCGGCATCGGACGCGTCCGGACGCCCGTAGGCAATGTTGTCACGCACCGTGCCCGAAAAGAGGAACGCCTCCTGCGGTACGTAGCCCAGTTGATGGCGGAAAGCTTCCAGATCCAGTTCCCTCAGGTCGTAATCGTCAACCCGGACGGCGCCCTCGTCGGGGTCGTAAAAGCGAGCGAACAGCTTCATGACGGTCGATTTCCCGGCGCCGGTTTCGCCCACCAGCGCCACGGTTTCGCCTGGCACGATGTGCAGGTCTATGCCCCGGAGGGCTTCGGGCGGCTTCATGACGAATCGGTTTTTCGGCCCTGTCCCGCCATCTTCGTCTGGCCGCACCGGGACCGCAGGGTAGCTGAACCGGATGTCGTCGAGGGTCAGCGCGCCTATCAGGCGGCCCGGTTCGGTCGGGTTTGCGGCCGGCTGGGTGCGCGTTTCCAACTGCATGAGCTCGCCGATCCGGCGCACCGACACTCTCGTTTGCTGCCAGGAATCGAATACCTGCGACAGTTGCTGGATCGGTGAAAAGAACAGGTCGATGTACAGGATGAACGCGATCAGGGCACCCGAAGTCAATTGGCCCCTGGCCACGAGGCCGGCGCCCACGCCAAGCACGATGGCGTCTGCCACCCCGGAGAGGAACTGCACAAACGGGAAATACGTGGCCACCAAACGCTGTGCGGCTACCCGCGATTCCAGGTAGTCGCGGCCCAGGCCATGGAAGCGTTCTTCGGTCAACTTTTCGTGGACAAAAGCCTGGGATTCGCGCACCCCTGACAAGCTCTCCTGGAAATCTGCGTTGACGATGCCAACCCGTTCTCGGGACAGGTCGTACAAGCGAGCCGCCTTCCGGCGGAAGACGACCGTCGCGATCGACAGGGGCACTACGACGGTCAGGGTGCAGAGGCCCAGTACCGGGTCGATAACTACCAACGCAATGCCGACACCCAGAAAGGTGACCATGGCCACCAGAGCAGATAACAGGCCGTTCTCGATTAGAGATTCGAACTGGTCCACGTCCGTGGTCATGCGCGTCATGATGCGGCCCGCCATTTCCCGTTCGTAGTAATCGAGCGAGAGCCGCTGTAATTGCGCCCAAATGCGGATGCGCAAGGAGAGCATGATCCGTTGTGCCGCCCTACCAGTGACGAACGTTTCACCAATCTCGACGACCAGGTCCGCCAGGACGACGAACAGGTAAATCCCCGAAACGATCAGCAAAACCGATAACGAGCCGTTGGCCACGCCACCGTCCAGGCCTTGCTTTACCAGCACGGGACCAGCCAAAGCGGCCAGGCCGTCCAGCACCACCAACACCAGGCCGGCCAGGAGGGGCCGGCGGAACTCGTTCAACAGGCGCCTCAGGTTGAACCGCCTGTCTTGGGCGGACTCTTTTTCCACGTCAACTTCGGGAAAATCGCTCACCGGAGGGAGGGCGTCTACCCGGGCCAACAATTCCGGCGTCGGGGCCAGGTTCAAGCGCCAGCCCCCGCCTCCACCGCCCAGTCCGGGGCCGATACTTGGCGGCCCAATGGTACGTACCGCTGCGTTGCTGCGGGGGCCGGCGCTGTCCCCGTTGGCGGCGATGAGGGGAGCCCAGGCTGCCGCCGTGGTCCCGTCACGCCCTGCACCGGGGGAGATAGTGGCCAACGCTTCGATGCGATCACCGACCTGGGCGGCCAGTTCTTCTTCAAGGCCCGATAGCAGGGCTCGATACGTCCCGCTGCGGGCCATAAGAGCTTCATGGCTACCCTGGTCCACCACTCGTCCGTTCTCCATGACAACGATTCGGTCGGCCAAATGGAGAGTAGACCGGCGATGGGCGATGAGCACTGTGGTGCGGTCGGCCATTACCTCCCGGAGCGCGTTATGTACCGCCTCTTCGATTTTGGCGTCGATGGCACTGGTGGCGTCGTCCAGGATGAGGATGCGCGGGTCGTACAGCAGCGCTCGGGCCAAGGCGACCCTTTGGCGCTGGCCACCGGAGAGGGTGAGGCCGCGTTCACCGACCAGAGTGCCGTAACCGTCGGGGAGTTCTTCGATAAAGTCGTGGGCCTGGGCCGCTTTGGCGGCCGCCACAATTTCCTCGTCGGTCGCATTACTGCGGCCGTACGCGATATTCGCCCGAATGCTATCGGAGAAAAGGAAACTCTCTTCGAAAACGACCCCGACCTGGCGGCGCAGGCTGGCCAGTGCGACGCCACGAACGTCGTACCCGTCGACCAGCACGGAGCCAGTGGACGGGTCGTAAAAACGAGACACCAGCATGGCCACGGTGGACTTACCGCTCCCACTGGCCCCAACGATGGCCACCTTTTCCCCGGCGTCGATGTGAAGGTCGAAGTCCTGCAAAACGGGTTGCCCCTGGCCATAGCTGAAACCGACGTCGTAGAAATCCAGCCGCCCTTTTAGTGGCGGTAGTTCGATGGCGTCCGCCGGATCCGCGATGGCCGGCTTGAGGTCGAGCAACTGGAAGATCCGTTCGACCCCGGCCCGGGCTTGCTGGCCAATGGTGAGCACGCCGGCCAGCTGGCGGGCCGGGGCCATCAACTGGGCAATGTAGGTCGAGAAGGCGAGGAAGGTCCCCAGTGTGATCTCGCCCTGTATAGCCAGCCAGCCCCCAAAGGCCAGGATGCTGACCTGGCCGATGGTGGGGATGGCTTCCAGCAACGGTTGGTAACGAGACGCCAGCCTGACGGCCCGCATCTGAGACCCGTATAGCGTCTTGGACCGGCCTACCACCCGTTGCAGCTCGGCCCGTTCCTGCCCGAACGCCTTCACCACCCGGACGCCGCTGACGTCTTCGTCGACCACCTGGGCCACATCGCCTTCTCTTTGCTGGGCGTCCCAGGTGGCCGGGAAAATCTTCCAGCGCATCCGGTAGGAAACGATGAGCAGGGCCGGGGCCACCACCACGCTGACTACGGCCAGCAGGGGCGAGAGATAGATCATCAGCACCAGCGACACCAGCATCAGCAGGACGTTGCCGCTCATGATGGGGAAGAAGCTGAGCAGGCCCTGCACCAGCGTCGTGTCCGAATTGGCCCGGGCGACGAGCTGGCCGGTGGGCATTCGGTTCAGGTTGTCGAAGTCCATCGACTGCAGGTGGTCGTGCATGTCGTTACGCAGTTCGAACTGGACCCCCAGCGCGACACGGCCACCGCGGTAGCGGCGCACGTAGGCAAAAACGAAGGCTCCAACGGCCAGTGCGATGAGGAGCACCAGCCAGGGCCATAAAGGAGACTTGGGGACGAGGATTACGTTGTCGATGATCTGGCGTTCGACCAGGGGGACGATCGTCTGGCATACGCTGCCAAGGACAGCGGCAGTCAAGGAAACGTAGACGTCACGGCGGTGGCGGAGCATGTAGCCCCACAGCCGCCGTACCCACCCGGGGCCGGCCTTTTTTTTCTGGACGTCGTTCGTCTCGACCTTCACCTAACCCCTTCGGCGAAGCTTTCCGCGGCCATTTGTTCAATGGCTTCTCCCATAGAAACCAGGGCCTGCAGCGTCTGCCCCGGGTCGGGTGTCCTGGCGCAGACGTCGACCAGCCACGCCGCCATGGCGGTCTCTACGTCGCTCAGCCAGCGCTTTCCCTCGGGCGTGATCTGGAGAGCCGAGGCTCGCTGGTCGCCCTCGACCCCAGAACTCGCTAACAGCCCCCGTTTGCGCAGCGACTCCACGCTGGCACTGATAGTTGGCTTGCCCAGCGCCAATTTGGCCGCGATGCGCGACGCCCGCTCGTCACCAGAGGCGATGGCGGCCAGCACCCGGTAGTGGGCCAGGTTGACCTCGCCTGAAGCTCGCTCCAGAAGACGCGAGCACCGGGCCAGGGCCCGGATGGCCTCGATCGAGGGCGTCGGGCGCGATGTGGACGCCGGCGGGCCGCCCTTCTCCTGAGTGCCGACCTCCTTAAGTCGTCTTCTGAGTAGTCGGCGCGGCAGTCGTCGGCGCGGCAGTCGAAGGGCTGGAGGTCACACGACCAGTGTAAGCCGGATAGTTCGGCTGTCGAACTATTTTTGCAGCCTTTCGGAGGGGTTGGCCGTCGGGGCGGAGAGCACCGGGTCGGTATGGTCGCGCCCGAGCAACTCGGGAAAAGAGGAACCGTGGCGACCAGGCCACATGAACCGGAAGTGGCGCTCGAAGTGCACTCGCAACTCCGGCGTAAAAGCCGGCCGGGGCCCAGCCCGGGTGCGGCTCCGTCAGCTCGTCAGCGCATGGCCAGGACGTGGGCCTTCCACGGATCCAGTGATACGAACAAGCCCGCGCTCTGCAGCTCGGCCCCATCGTGTTCGAAGCCGGTCCCCTCGAGCAGGTCTGTGAACTGCCAAGAACGGGCGCCGACATCTGGCCAGCCGGCCGCCACCCGGCCCTGCGCCGGAGCCCCAGACAGGTTGACCACCACCACGAAGCGGTTGACCCCACCGGCAGTGCCCTCGCCGGACCACGACCAGGCCAGCAGATTGGCGTCGCTCTGGTTGTCTGGCCAACCGGTGACATCGAGCTGTCGCCACTGCCCGGCGCGCATGCCACTGGCGGCTACGGCTGTCAGGAGGGCGCGGTACCACGAAGCGAGCGACTGGTCCAAGGGTTCATCGGGGCGCCTGGACAGGAACACGGGTGGCCGTACCCGCCGGCCCTCGAACTGGCCCTCGTGCCACATGGTGGCCCCGGGGAGAGTGGCGATGGCGATGGCGGCGGCCCGCTCGGCCTCGGGGGTCATGCGCTCGGCCACTCTGGGTTCGTCGTGGTTTTCCAGGAACCTGAGCAACCGCGATTGATAACCGAGGTCTGCGCTCAGATGACCCTTTACGGCCCCCGGCTCGATGGCCAGGAGACGATCGTACAACCGCTTGTCGTAGCAGAAATTGAACCCTTGCTGCTGTAGTTCCCACTCGAGGTCCCAGTACGCCTCGGCAATTAGCACAGTTTCGGGGTGGCGCCGGCGCAAAGCGGCGATGACGGTCGGCCAAAATTCCTCCGCCGGCGGGGGCCCTGTGCGCCCGCCCCAGGTTTTGGCGAAAACGTCATTGGTCAAGAGCATGGCCATGTCGCAACGGATGCCGTCGCACTGGTCGGAGATGTCACCCAAGGTTTCCGCCGTCGCATTGCGCAGGGCGGGCGAAAAAGCGTCCAGTTGGACCACGTCCGGCCACGGCGGGAAGTAAGGGTCGCGGCCCCGGGCCAGGATCTGCCCGCCCACCGCGATCCATCCCGCCGGGTCCGCGTCCAGGTCGCTTTGCCCTCCCCGGACGAACCTCTCGGGGTGCTCGGTCGTCCAGGGATGGTCGGGGGCTACATGGTTGGGAACGTAATCCAGCACCAGGCGCGCGCCCCGGTCGGCCAGGGCCTGCCTCGCCTTGGCCAGCCCATCGCGGCCGCCGAGGGACTCGTCCACGACGTAGCGCCGCACGCAGTAGGGCGAGCCGATGATGTCTGCGGGGCCCACGTCCGGGAGGGCCTGGCGGAACGACTCCTGCAGTTCGGCATTGGCATTGGCAACGGCCAAACCGGCCGGGCTGCGCTCCCAGACCCCCATGAGCCAGACCGCATCTGCGCCATCAGGAGTGATCGAGTCCCAATCGGCGGGTGAGACGTCGGCCAGGGTCAGGTGGCGGCCGGTCGCCCGTGACCGCTCGTCGAGCCAAACGGCGGTATTTACCTCGTAAATTACCGGTCGGGAGGGCCAACCGTTCATTTCAGTCATGACCTGCGGGCGACTTGGCCGGCGACCTGTGCTCGATGAGGAGGCCAAGGCCGATACCGACCATCCAGATGTCTTTGCTGACGGCGATACCCGCCCGCGTCGGCCAGAAACTGCCGGGGTCGTGGAGGGATGGAGTGCGAAGGTACATTATGATCAGGGCTCCGCTGAAGACGGTGAGGGCGAACCCCGCCATTCTGTTGGGTATCGGAGCGATCAGCAAGGCCCCGGTTACGATTTCGCCAATTGCCAGCATTCGTAAGAACTTGGCTGGCGGCACGTCCCGAAGGAACGGGTATGCGCCGGCCGCCATCCCATGCACGCCAGCGGCTTGTTCCTCGGGCCCGTTCCACTTTGTCAGACCGCTGTGAAGTATGTAGGCGCCGGTCGCCAGCCGGCTCGGGAAGTTGTGAGCGTGTATGGCGTGGGGCAAGTTGACTCCCTTCGAATCGGGTATGCGTCAACCTACTGCCCGGTCTCAACTAGTGCCGTTATCCACTTGTTATCCGCCAGTTTTAGGATCACCCGTTTCTATTGGCCTGGCCGGGGTGGTGGCGCTCCATTGAGACCACGAGCCCGGGTAGAGGCGGCCGTCGTTGAAGCCGGCCCGCTCGAGGGCCAACAGGTCGTGACAAGCGGTCACACCTGACCCGCAGTACACGACGGGCGAACCTTCGGGCCCGACCCCTAGGGCCTGGTACGTCGCCCGCAAGGCCTCCCCTGATTTGAACCGCCCGTTGTCGTCCAGGTTGCCCGCCGTCGGCGCATTTCTGGCTCCGGGGATGTGACCGGCCCGGACGTCGACCGGCTCGACTTCACCCCTGTACCGCTCGGGGGCGCGAGCGTCGAGCACCACCGTCGCCGACGTGACCTCTTCCGCGCTGGCCAGACGGTTCGTCGGCCATGGCGTGACCCGGAAACCGGCCGCGTCACCACCCCCATGACGGCCCTCGGACGGGCCCTTTCGAGCGGGCCACTTTCGAACGGGCCACTTTCGAACGGGCCACTTTCGAACGGGCCAGGCCACGCGTCGATCCCACCATCGAGAAGCGATGCAGTGTGGCCGGTGACGCGCAAGAGCCACACCAATCGCGCTGCGATCCTGCCCCCGTCATCGTCGTACGCAACGACGGTCGATGTATCGCTGATGCCGAGCGCGGCCATAGCCGCGGCGAACACGGCGGGCGCGGGAAGAGGGTGACGCCCTTCCTCGACCGACGACGGGGCGGACAGGCACCTGTCGAGGTCGACGAAGACCGCGTCAGGCAGGTGTTGTTTCATGTAGGCGTCATAGCCGGACCGGCCGTCCAGGTACCAGCGCACGTCGGCGACAACCACCTCGTCGTAGTGTTCGGCCAGCCACGCCGGGCCGACGATGGGCGGCCCGAGGGCGGCGCCCGAGCTTGACGCCGCTGTCATCCCGGCCGGCTACGGGTCGGAGCTACCACGAGCCGCCCTGGAGGGTAGATGCGCTCTGGCCGACGTGCGCCCCCAACCATTCGTTGAGCGGGCGGGCGGTCCGCAGCACAGTCACCACCCGCTCTTTGGCCTTGCTCGTCCCCAGCCACGCGGCCGGTGGCCACAATTGCCACACCGTGATCCCCTTGCCTCGCAACAGTTCTATACGAGGGTGGTCCTTGGGATAACCCTTGGGCGCCGTTTTCAGCGAATCGTTAACGGCGCACGCATAGCCTTGCTCTCTTATCGTCGTTACCACTGAAGTGAGGCCGGTACCGCTCTCTGGTTCGGCGACGGCATTACGGAACCGCTCTAATTGGTCCGGCGCCATCATGTACATCCCCGAGCCAACGCCCAGCCCGTCCGCCGACAGCGTTACGTACCCGGATGCGCCCACAGCCGCGGCGATATTGGTCTTATAGGGCGTTTTGTCTTTGCTGAAACGCACATCGCGGTAGGGCCGGAACAATTTGCCCGGGCCAAACTCACTTTCGAGTTCACTCAGTAACGCCACCATTGGACGCTTGACCGTTTCCTCGTAAACCTTATTGTTCGCCTGCCAATAAGACTTCGAATTGTCGGCTTCGAGGCCCTCAAAGAACTCGATCGCCTCTGCGGGCCACCCGCGAAATGCCACACCAGGATCATAGCGACCAGCCCGGGCCCGCCCCTCGGCGACAGCCTGGTCCCGGTCTTGGCTAAGCAGGGTGCCGGGTGCCCGTCCTGGGGAGGTTGTCCCGCCTGGGCCGCCAGCCCGGCGCGGAAGCCCAATGGCAACGGTCGCACCCCCTGACCGGCTGGTCGGTTCGAGGGCGGTGCCGCCGGCGATGAGTTTTGCGCCGCGGAGGCGTTGTAACACCAAGAACGGTAACACCTGACCAAAGGAGCACCCAATGCCAAAGCGGGATACTGCGCCCCTCGGAGCGCCCTGTTGGACCGACCTGTGGACGTCGGACGTAGAGGGCAGCCGCAAGTTCTACAGCCAGATTTTCGGGTGGGAGGCGCAAGAGCCGAGCCCGGAGTTCGGCGGTTACTTCATGTTCACCCGTAACGGTGTCCCGGTGGCCGGGGGCATGGGGGACATGGGCGAACTACGGGCCAACAACACATGGAAGGTCTACCTGGCCACTGACGATGTGGCCCGGGCAGTCAAGACCGCCGAGGCCGACGGCGCCCAGGTCGTCAGCCCGCCCATGGCGGTGGCCGACCTCGGCACCCAGGCGGTCCTCATCGACCCGACAGGCGCCAACGTCGGCGCCTGGCAACCGGGGACGTTCCCCGGCTTCACGGTCGTGAACGAGCCCGGGGCTCCGAGCTGGTTCGAGCTCCTGACCCGGGATTACCAAAAGGCGCTCGACTTCTACCGCTCCACCTTCGCCTGGGAGACCGTCGTCGTCGGCGACACCGCTGACTTTCGCTATTCGGCCATGCGCAACCCGGCCGGCGAGGGCGAGCTGGCCGGGGTCATGGACGCCTCGGGCTTCCTGCC
Source organism: uncultured Acidimicrobiaceae bacterium (assembly GCA_963845605.1). Lineage (GTDB taxonomy): Bacteria > Actinomycetota > Acidimicrobiia > Acidimicrobiales > Palsa-688 > Fen-671. The sequence goes on along the minus strand of CAWJSS010000004.1, from coordinate 48,121 downwards.
CGAGGGCGAGTCGTCTTATTGGGCCGTGTACTGGGAGGTCGACGACATCGACGCCGTGGCGGGCAAAATCAAAGCCTTGAACGGCTCCGTCACCAGCGCTCCAGAGGACACTCCTTACGGCCGTCTGGCCACTGTGAGGGACCCGTCGGGCGCCGAGTTCAAGCTGCGCGGGACCAGGTGAGCTGACACCTGAAGGACCGCGCCCCCGGCCCGGGCGATAACCGCAGGCAGAAGCCAAGAAAGGGGCCCGTCCAAACCATTGAACGAGCCCCTTACCGGCTACGCTCGGGCCATGCCCGACCAGACTGAGCTACTTAGCAAGGTCCCACTGTTTGCGACGGTCCCCAAAAGGGACCTTCGGGTGCTGGCGCGAGCCGCCCACGACATGACCTACGAGGCCGGGGCGCGTTTGGCCACTCAGGACGACCTGGGCGTCACATTTTTCGCCGTCATCGAGGGCGAGGCAGACGTGGTGCTGAACGGCAAAGCCATAAAGCGTCTGAAGGCCGGTGACTACTTCGGCGAGATGTCGATTATCGACCGTGCTCCTCGCTCGGCAGATGTTGTGGCCGCGTCCAAGCTGCGCTGCCTCGTCTTCACCCAGTGGGAGTTCCGGCCGTTCTTGAAAGAACATCCTGATGTCGCCTGGGCGCTGCTCGAAGTCCTGGTCGCACGGCTGCGCGCCGCGCAGAAGGATCCGGACCAAATTCCAGAGGCGTCTCAGACTTAGCCCACTGGGCCAAATGAGAGCGGACCAAATGAGGGCGGACAAGTTGGCTCAGGCATCTGGGGCGACGCCTGAACTGGTCGTCGCCCCAGAGGACCCCCGGTCCGGCGACATCAGGGCGCTGCTGGAGACCCACCTGGCGTTTGCCCGGACAGTTACCCCTCCGGAGCACGTGCACGCCCTTGACGTAGACGGGCTGCTGGGGCCGGAAATAACTTTCTTCAGCGCCCGGCGAGGCGGCGTCCTGCTCGGGGTGGGTGCGCTCAAGCGACTGGACGGGTCCCACGCCGAACTGAAGTCGATGCATACCGCCGAGCTGGCCAGACGCCAAGGAGTGGCGTCGGCCATCGTGGCTCACCTCCTGGCCTTTGCCGAATCCTCTAACTACGACCGGGTAAGCCTGGAAACCGGCACGATGGCGGTTTTCGCCCCCGCACGCTCGCTGTACACGAAGCTGGGCTTCGTCGAGTGCGAGCCCTTCGCCGCCTACACGGCCAACCCGTACAGCAGCTGCATGACGATCGGCCTGGAGCGCAAGCCGCTCCCCTGACCCGGGTTCGGGCCCTCGGCACAAGGGCGAGCGGGTCGCCTCCAGACCTTTCCTCGACGGGCGCCCATCTAGGCCTTGGGTTTCTTGGCCCGGCTCGGTGCCACTCTCGGTGGCTCGCCCGGCATTTTCGGGTACACCGGCGGCCAGGGAGCGTCGAGCAGGCCCGCGGCCCGGTCCCGCTCATGCATAGCCAGCACGGGCTCGAGCGATTGAGGTTCGTCCTCCATGACGGCCCACGGGTCGCCCCGCCCGCGCACCCGGTCCGGGACGGTGGCCAACCTCAGCTCGTCGGGGACGATCGTGTCCAGCTCGTCCCAGGCGAACGGCGTCGAGACCTGCGCTCCAGGTCGGGCTCGCACGGACCACGCCCCGAAAATGGTCTTATGTGGTGCGTTCTGGTTGAAGTCGACAAAGACCCGGGTGCCACGTTGTTCTTTCCACCAGGCCGCGGTCACGAGGTCAGGGCGGCGGCGCTCGAGTTCACGGGCCACGGCGACCGCGGCGTCACGGACCTGATAAGAGGTCCATCGAGGCTGCAGGGTGGCGAACACGTGGATGCCACGGTTCCCCGTTGTCTTCGGGAGGGCCACCACGCCCAGTTGGTCGAACAGGTCGTGGACCTCCTTTGCTGCCTCCTGGACCATCGGGAACGTCACTCCGGGTGTGGGATCGAGGTCTATACGCAGCTGGTCCGCATGGTCAGGGTCGGCGGCCTGTGACGGCCAGACATGGAACCCGAGACAAGCCAGGTTGACCGCCCACAGGACATGGGCCAGGTCCTGCGCCACCAAAGCTTGCGACGTGGTGCCGTTCGGGGTCGACACCACCACGGTCTCCAGCCAATCCGGTCGTTGCTCGGGCACCCGCTTTTGGAAAAACGACGGCCCGGTGGCGCCGTTGGGAAAGCGCTGCAGCAGTACCGGGCGGCCACCCATGGCCCGCATCAGCGGCTCCTCCACCTCCTGGTAGTACCTGACGAGGTCGAGCTTGGTCTCACCATGCTCGGGGAAAAGCACCTTACCCGGGTGGCTGATCCTCAACTCTCGGCCGGCGGCTTCGATCGAGACTTCGTCCCCGCTGCGATTGCTGCTCACGTAGCGACTGTAGGCCGGCCGGGCCGGTTATGGCGCCCAACCCGGCCGACCCGGACGTACCGTGTGCCCACAGGTAAGAAAACTATTGTCTTAAACCTGAATGTGTGCGCCGGCTGTGGCCGGGACGGCCGCCGTTGCGACGGCAACTATAAAACAGAAGGCCAAAAGGAAAGGGCCAAAACGAAAATGCCACCACCACCGGAGACCACGGAGGGCCCGGAGCCCCCGCCGAACGCCATCGAGCGGGGCTTTAACGAGGGAATATCTATAACGCGTGTGCTCATGACCGTGCCCGTGGTGGTCCTCGTCCTGTCGGCGCTATCGGCATTTGCATACGGGACCGATGTGTTCGTCCAGGCCTTTCGCGAGGTGGTCCGCCATCCCCTCCCGGTAACGGACAAAATCAGCTATTTCCTCGTTATAATCGACCTTTTCCTGATCGGCGCCACCCTGCTAATTGCCGCCATCGGATTATACGAACTGTTCGTCCGCGGGGGTCAGCCCCGCCGCCCCGGCTCCCCACTGCCGCAATGGTTGGAGATGCGGGACCTCAACGACCTGAAGGCGCGCGTGGTGGCCATGGCCGTGCTGTTGTCGGCCACCACTTTCATCGAGGTGCTAGTGGACGAGGCCGCCACCGGGACCTACGTCCTCGAGGTGGGGGGCGCCGTGGCCGCGGTGATAGTGGCGCTGACCCTGTTCCTGCGTTACGGCGAGAGGCATTAGACGGCGCCGGCGGCGGCTTCTTTCTCCCCGCCCTAACCCGCGGCGTCAAATATGCCCAGTTTCTCGTAGACGGTCGCCTCGACCCGAGCCGAAATAAGCTGGCTCAGACGAAGGACCTGCGCCCCCGGTTCGAGTTCCGCCATGTGCTCCCTTAGAGCGGCAAAATAACTCTGGCGCAGCTCCGTGTTGACATTGACCTTGCTTATACCAGCCGCGATCGCGTCCCGGAGCGACGGCGCCGGTATGCCTGAGGCGCCGTGCAGCGAAAGCGGCTGCGGCACACTGCGGGCCACGTGCTCGAGCCGGTCGAGGTCGAGCGCCGGCGGGGCCCGAAAAATGCCGTGGACGTTGCCTATCGAGACCGCGAGGCAGTCGGCTCCGGTGCTGACCATGAACTGTTCGGCCTGCCCAGGGTCCGTGAGCAACCCGACGTCTGCGCCCGAGGACGCGTCCTCGTCGCCTTCCACCCGCCCAAGCTCGGCCTCGATACAACCACCGTGGCTGGCGGCGATGTCGGACGCCGCTCTGACGAGGTCGGCATTCTCCTGGAACGGCAACCTCGACCCGTCCACCATGACAGACCCGAACCCGGCCAAGAAGCCGGCGGCCACCAAATCGAGCTGAGCGACGTGGTCGAGTTGCAAGCAACATTCGACGGGGCTCTCCTCGCACAGGCCCCGGGCTCCGATGGCCAGGGCCCGGCCTGTTCGAGAGCGAAATGTCTCGGCACTTACGAGGAGTATCACGCCCGCCCGGCGTCTCTCGGCCGCATTGAGCACGGCCACAGCCACATCGAGACCATAAATGGTAAATGCCCCCACGGCCCGGCCCGACGCTCGGGCGCGGCCGAGCAGGTCTGAAAAGGGGACGATCACCGCCGGTTATACCGTTTGCTTGTGCTACCTCCAGGAACCTTCGCCCCGTTGCCTTGTGAAGAAGGACCTTCGTAACAGCCATTATGAGAGGTGGCAACGGGGCGAACGTTGCCTGTCGTGGCACCAGTACCAGCTCGGGGGGCGACTTTGGTCACGACCGGCCGCGCATTACCTCGATGACGACCGAATCATCGAGACGCCCAAAGCCATCTTGCTGGCCGGTCAAGTAGATCTGCTCAGCCGCTTTGGCCAAGGGCGCCGAGAACCCTGATTGGCTGGCTGCCCTCAGGACCAGCCCCATATCTTTCACAAAAATGTCGAGCGCGCTACGGGCGGGCTCGAACTGCTCGTCGAGCATTCGGGCCCCACGGTCCTCGAACATGAAAGACACGGCCGCCCCGTGCCGTAACACTTCCCAGCACTCCCGGGCCTGGAGGCCCAGGGCCTCGGCAAACGCCAGTGCCTCGCCGGCCACTGCGATGTGCACCCCGCAAAGCAATTGGTTGACGAGCTTCATCCGTTGGCCATCGCCGGGCGTCGGCCCGACGACCACCATGTTGGTCGCCATTGTCTTCAACAACGGCGAAACCCTTTGGACAGAGGTTTCGTCGCCTCCGACCATCACCAGTAGTTCACCGGACTGTGCCCGGGCCGTACCACCTGAAACGGGGGCGTCGACGACCGTTATCCCCAGCCCGGCGAGGCGTCCTACCCAGCCAGAAATGGCATCCGGGCCCACCGTAGCCATAATCAAAACGACGCTGTCAGGACGAAGGGACGCCACCACGCCATCGGAGGAAAATAGGGCTTCTTCGGCCTGGTCCGGCGTGGCCACCATGACTACGGCGACACCGACATCGCGGGCCGCCTCTCCGGCGGTGGCCGACGGTCGCAAAGGACTGGACGAAGCCACAGATGAAAGTCGGACCGGGTCTTTGTCGTAGGCGGCGACGTCGAAGCCGGCGGCCACTGCCCGGGCCGCCATCGGAGCGCCCATGGCGCCGAGGCCAACCCAACCCACCTTCAGAGCTTGGGTCATGGGCCAAGCAGCCGGGGCCGGCGTGGCCAAAACCGGTCGCCGGCAATATCGGCGCCCGAAAAATCGGCGCCGGCGGCGACAAGTTTCATTTCTCCGCCTCGAGCTGATCGATGGCTTGCCAAAGGCTCTCCCCGTTACCGACGTTGCCGGCGAAGACGACGTAAGGCATGCCTACCGCCCCCGGCCTGGCGGCCACCGGCCGGAACACGGAGATGATGCCCCGGCCCAGTTGCCCGACAACGACGGCGCGCCGGATGCCAAAGCCTCGAACGGCGACATCGTGCGAAGTTATACCTCCCTTGGCGATAACCCAGGCGGGCTCGTGGCCTTCGAGTGGCGCCAGCGCATCTGTGAGAGCCTCCGACACGAGGCGGGCGCAGGCCAGGTCGTCGTCTTGTCCCCCTCCTTTGATGACCGAACGGCTGGTTATCAGCAGCACGTTGGTCCGTTGGAGCGCGGCCGCCACCCGGCCGGCGACCTCCTCCACGTGAGGCCCGCGGGCCCCGCCTCCACCACCTTGCTGGCGTCCAGCTCGACCACGGTGAGCGGATGATGAGCCCGGGCCTGTTCCACCTGCTCGTTCGTAAGCGCGGTGTGCGAGCCGACTACCACCAGGCCGTGACCAGGTCGCCTCTTGCCCGGCCATATTTGCGCCCCCGACAACGGTGGGTTCTCCTCGAGGCCGGCCAGGACAGGCACAAATGAGGGCGCGGTGCGGTAGAGCCAGGATTTTCCGGCCTTTTCCAGCCTGGTCGCCGCCAAAGCCACGACCTCGTAGTCGGCGTACTCCAGAGCGTTCACTACCGCGAACTGCAAACCCTGTAGCCCGGTCAGGATTTCCGCCACCCGCTCAGGCCCGCCGACCCTGATGTCCTCGATGCCGATACTTACGACGTCCGAGGCCCGCACCTGGCCGGCGCTTTTTTCGGCAATGAACTCTCGCAAGTCGGAGGCCGAATAACCGAAACTGGCATCGCCGGCGAATTCCGTCCGCCCGACGGGCACAAACTGACCCGCCACCCTGGCCCAATGGGTATCCCCTACCGTAACGCGACCGGCCTCGAAATAGGCCGGCGCCAGCAATACGGCGTCGTAGTCGCGCCCCATGACCGCCTTATGAGCGTCATTAAGTGCGCGGACCTCGCCGAACAAATGCCCCCGAAGCGTGGAATCGCTCCGGCTTATTACCGATAGGTGCAAACCCGCCGAATTGCAGTACTCAAATGCGGCCGTCCCTATCTCCCGATTGAGCCGGGCGGCGTGGCCGGGGTCGAGACTGCGCGAATTCGTGAGCACAAACGCGCAGGCGCCGGGGCCACGAAAGGCTTCTGCCAGCTGCTCCATGTCGAAGCTAAGCAAAATCGACACGTCGTGAACGGCCTGAGAGCCGGTGGCGTCGTCGTCCACCACCAGTAGACGACGGTCTGGCCCACCCGCCGCCCCTATCTGCGGGCGAGCGTCGGGCATAACGCACGGCGGGGGGAGCGCCGACCAGTCGGGGCTCCCGTCAGCCCCTGGCCCGGTCGAAGCCGCCGATAACCCGTTTGCCAGCTGGCTCACGGTCTTACCCTAACCGGATGCCCCAGGCGTGACCCAGTTGCCCATCGTCCGCTTGGGCCGCATCGCGCTTTGGCCCTATCGCGCTTTGGCCCTATCGCGCTTTGGACGGTTTCTTACGCCACGGCGAATAAACGGTCCAAAGCGGTCGGCCAGCTGGCAGAAAGAAGCCGGTAGATTGCGGGACGCGAGCGAGGAGGAAGCAAGATGTCAGATTCGGACGACCTGGGCGAAGAACAGGACTTTGTTGACGACGCCATCGACGATGACGACGTGAGCCCCGACGAGCAGCTACTTCTCGACCGTAAAGAACTGCACGAGCTCGGGCTGGAGCTAGATGACCCGGACGGCTTCGCCGCCGAATAGCTGACCAGTGCGAGCAACCCCGCTGGCTCTCGGGCTCCGACCTAAATCGCCATGAGCGGGCCGGGCCAGGCTGGATGGCCGTTGCGCCACACGCCAGCTACGAGGCGGACCCCCGGCCTGTAAGCAAGGTAAAGGTGGGAGGGAGCGTCCAGGACCAGGAGGTCCGCCCGCGCTCCCACCCCGAGATGGCCGATGTCGGCTCTCCGCAGTGCCGCCGCCCCTCCGGCAGTGGCCGCCCATACCGCCTCGTCCACCGTCATCCCCATTTCCCGCGTGGCCAGAGCAATGCACCACGGGATGCTCGTCGTGTAGCTGGTACCCGGGTTGCAGTCCGACGCCAGCGCCACGATGACGCCGGCATCGAGAAGGCGCCGGCCATCTGCGTAGGGCGAGCGGGTCGAGAACTCCGCTCCTGGCAAGAGCGTGGCCACGGTGCTACCAGCCGCCAGGGCATCGACGTCGGCGGCGGAAAGGAACGTGCAGTGGTCCGCCGATGCCGCGCCGGCGCCGGCGGCGACCTGGACGCCCGGTCCCGGGCCCAGCTGGTTGGCGTGGACCCGGCCGACGAGGGAACGTTGTGCGCCGGCTCGCAGCACCTCGGCCGCCTCGTCGGCGTCAAACGCGCCCACCTCGCAGAACACGTCGACCCATCGAGCATGAGGAGCGCAGGTGTCGAGCATGGTCGAGCACACGAGCGCCACATAATCGTCGGCCCGGCCGGCAAACTCGGCCGGCACCGTATGGGCACCGAGGAAAGTCGTCTCCTCTGTGTAGCGTTGGGCGACCCGAAGGCTGCGCTCTTCGTCGGCGGTGGTGAGCCCATAGCCCGATTTGCACTCGAGGGTCGTCGTCCCCGTGCTCAGGGCTTCGGCCGCCAGCCGCGCCACGGTGGCATCCAGGACCTCGTCACTGGCGGCTCTGGTGGCCGACACGGTGTTGAGGATCCCGCCGGCTTCATAGGTGCGGCCCGCCAGCCGGGCGGCAAACTCCGCGCTGCGGTCCCCGGCAAAGACCAGGTGAGTGTGGCTGTCCACGAAGCCGGGCAGGACGGCCCGGCCGCCGACGTCGACAAGGTTGTCGCCGGCGCCCTCAGGCACCTTGCCCGTGTCCCCCACCCAGGCCACCCGGCCGTCGACGGCCACGAGGGCAGCCTGGGACCGGCACCCGAGCGGGCCGTCGCCGATGGCCGCATCGTTGCTGACCAGCAACCCGATGTTGGCGAAGACGGTAGCGCCGGTGACCACGGGAGGGCTCACGGCCACGGAAGGGCTCACGGCCACGGAAGGGCGGTGATGGCTGACCTGAGGGCGCCGGCCACGTCGCCGAGCAGGAGATGTTCGCCATCGCGGACAACGGGCCGGCCACCCACCACCACATCGGTTACGTCGCGCCGGCCAGCGGCGAAAACCACCGCCTCCAGGAGGAAATCTTCGGCTGCGCCGGCCAGGTCGGGAGCGTCGAGAGAGACGGTCACGAAGTCGGCTGGCGCACCCGGGCGGAGCCGGCCTCCGGTGGGGACGCCCAGGGCGGCGTAACCGGCGCATGTTGCCGCTTCGAGCAGCTGAACGGTGCTGAAATTACCTCGTTGGCGGGACGCCAACCGCTCGTCGAGCTCGAGCGCCCGCATCTCCTCGAAGGGGTCGACTACGGCGTGGCTATCGCTCCCCAGCGCCAGAGGCGAGCCGAGGGCCAGCAGGCGCCGGGCCGGGCCGATCCCGTCGGCCAGGTCGCGCTCTGTCGTCGGGCACATGCAGACACCGGTGCCAGACGCACCCAGTTCTTTGGCGTCGGCCTCGCCGAGGTGAGTGGCGTGCACGGCGACCGACCGCGGGCCCAGCGCAACGGCCTGGGCCAGCAACTGCACCGGGGTGGCACCGTACGCAGACAGGGCCTCCTCGTTCTCGGCCGGCTGCTCGGAACAATGGAAATGAAGGGGCGCCGACCGTTCCATCGCCCAACCGGCCACCCGGCGAGCGGCCGAAGGCGGGACCGCCCGAACCGAGTGAATGGCCGCCCCCACAAGGGCACCGCCTTCGATTTCCGCCCCGTCTGCCAGTTCGGCGGCGCGTGCTCCCCACGCTTCTACGTCCCCATCCCCAAAGCGCAGCTGCGCGCCTTGGAGGGCGCGCCCCGGGCCCGCCTCGAGATAGCACGTGTCGAGCAGGACCACCCGTACCCCGGCTTCTTTGCCCGCCGCCAGGATGGCCCGGCCCATGGCGTTGGGGTCGTCGTAGCGGCCGCCGCCGGGACGGTGGTGAAGGTAATGGAACTCCCCGACCACCGTGAACCCCGCCAATGCCATTTCGGCGTAAGCGGCCCGGGCCAACGTAAAGTACTGCTCAGGCGTGAGCAGGTCCGCCACCGAGTACATCATTTCTCGCCAGGTCCAGAAATCGCCCCGGCCTTGCTGGGAACGGCCGCGAAGGGCGCGGTGAAAAGCGTGGGAGTGGGCGTTGGCCAGACCCGGGAGTGTCAGGCCGGCCAGGTGCGTGGCGCGGGCCGGTCGCCCCTCGTTCACGCCGACCGTTTCGATCGTCGTCCCATTGACTCGCAACGTCACGTTGGCCTCGACCGTGGGGCCACCGAGCCAGGCGTAGTCGCAGAAGTACTCAGCCCGGGGCCCAGTGAAGGGCGAGGCGTCCACCGTCCCCTCGCCTACGACGGCGGCGCCGGACTGCTCTCCAGTCACTCGAGCTCGCCCGTAATTTTCTCCACTGCGTCCAGGAGACGATTGGATCTCACCAGCTGGCCGGCCAACGCGAGTTCAGGAGACATGAAGCGGTCGGGCCGGCCGGCACGGATTGGCGCAGCACGCGGATAGCCGCGGCCGTGGCCGAAGCGGGCAGCAGCGGCGCCCTCATCTCGATGGCCCTCGCCGCCGCCACCAGCTCCACCGACAAGACGTCGGTGAGGTGCCCGAGGGCTATTCGCAATTTGCGGCCCGCGTCCCAGCCCATGGAAACGTGGTCTTCCTGCATGGCGGACGTAGGTAGCGAGTCGACGCTGGCGGGCACGGCCAGACGCTTGGACTGGGAGACGAGCGCAGCCTGCGCGTAATGAGCGATCATCAGCCCGGAGTCGACACCCGGGTCTTCGGCCAGGAAGGGAGGCAGGCCATGGGAGCGGGCCGGGTCGAGCAGACGGTCGGTCCGGCGCTCGGAGATCGACGCCAGGTCGGCCACCACTATGGCCAGAAAATCAAGCACGTAGGCCAGGGGAGCCCCGTGGAAATTGCCGTTCGAGCGCACCCGGCCGTCTTCGAGCACGACGGGGTTGTCGATAGCCGACGCCAACTCGCGTCCGGCCACCGTCCTGGCATGTGCGAGCGTGTCGCGGGCCGCCCCGGTCACTTGCGGCGCACACCGTAACGAGTAGGCATCCTGGACTCGCGTGTCGCCTTCACGGTGAGAAGCCACGACCTGAGACCCGGCCAGCACCCGGAGCATGTTGCTGGCGCTCACGGCCTGGCCCGGGTGAGGACGCAGCGCCTGGAGTTCGGGCAGGAAAGCCTGGTCTGTCCCCAGCAGCGCCTCGACGCTCATGGAGCCAACCACGTCGGCGACCCGGCAGAGCCGGCCTAAGTCCTGGCACGCCAGCACCAGCATCCCGAGCATGCCGTCGGTGCCGTTGATGAGGGCGAGGCCCTCTTTGACCTCGAGGGTCAAGGGCTCGACCCCGGCCGCCGCCAGTGCGTGGGCCCCGCCAGCCTCTGGCCGTCCGGGCCGTCAGCCTCACCCTCGCCCATGAGCACGAGGGCGCAGTGGGCCAGAGGGGCGAGGTCCCCGCTGCAACCCAGCGAGCCCGATTCAGGGACTATTGGCGTCACGCCGGAGTTGAGCAGCGCAGCCAGGTGAAGGGCGACAATGGGGCGGGCCCCGGTGTAGCCGGAGGCCAGGGTCTTCAAGCGGAGCAGCATGAGCGCCCGGACCACTTCGGTCTCTACCGGTTGGCCAATACCGGCGGCGTGCGAGCGGATGAGGCTGGCCTGGAGCTTGGTACGCAGTTCGGGCGGGATGTGGCGGGTGGCGAGGGCGCCAAATCCAGTCGAGATGCCATAGGCCGGGGTCGGGCCGACGGCCAGGTTCTCGACCATCCGGCGCGAGCGTGGTCATGGACTCGAGCGCTTCGGGCGAGATTTCCACCGCCGCGCCGGCGCGAGCAACCGCCACCACCTGGTCTTCAGTGATGCCCTGGGGGTGGATTACTACCGGGCCCTGCGGGCCGCTCACGGGCCCGCCTGCACGGGGGGCGGCGCCGCGGGACCAGGCTGCCTTGGGCCAGGTTGCCTCTGGCCAGGTTGCCTCTGGCCAGGTTGCATGGGGATCGTCACGCCTCGAGCCTCGGCCACCTCGGCCGCCCGCTCATAGCCGGCATCGACGTGGCGGATGATGCCGGTCCCGGGGTCGTTCGTGAGCACGCGGGCCAACTTCTGGGCGGCCAGCGCCGAGCCGTCGGCCACGCTCACCTGCCCGGCATGGATGGAACGGCCGATGCCGACGCCGCCTCCGTGGTGGATGGAGACCCAGGACGCCCCGCTGGCCGTGTTCAACAGCGCGTTTAGCAGCGGCCAGTCGGCGATGGCGTCGGACCCGTCAAGCATCTGCTCAGTCTCGCGGTAAGGCGACGCCACGGACCCGCAGTCGAGGTGGTCGCGACCGATCACGACCGGGGCTTTGAGGCGGCCGTCACCCACCATCTCGTTGAAACGAAGACCGGCCTGGTCGCGTTCGCCGTAGCCGAGCCAGCAGATGCGGGCGGGGAGGCCTTGGTAAGCCACCCTCTCGCCGGCCAAGGTCAGCCACCGCCGCAGCCGGTCGTTGTCCGGGAACAGTTCGAGCACAGCTGCATCTGTGGCGGCTATGTCCCGCGGGTCACCTGAAAGGGCGGCCCAGCGGAAAGGCCCTTTGCCTTCGCAGAAAAGTGGCCGGATGTAGGCCGGAATGAACCCGGGGTAGTCAAAGGCCCGCTCGAAGCCACCAAGACGGGCTTCAGCCCGCAAGCTGTTCCCGTAGTCGAAGACCTCGGTCCCGCGGTCGAGCAGCTCGACCAACGCGGCACAGTGCGCGGCCATGGAGGCCCGCGCCTGTTTCACGTACTCTTCCGGGTTGGCCGCTCTGAGGGCGCTGGCCTCCTCCAGGCTCATACCCGCAGGTACGTAGCTGAGCGGGTCATGCGCCGGGGTCTGGTCGGTGGCAATGTCGATGGCGACGTCCCGGCGGACGAGCTCGGGGACGACGTCGGCCCCATTGCCCACCAACCCGACGGAGAGAGGCCGGGCCTCGAGGCGAGCGTGCTCGGTCAGGGCCAATGCTTCGTCGAGGTCGTGGGCCACGGTGTCCAGGTAGCCCGTTTGCAGCCGGCGCTCGACCCTGCTCGGGTCGACGTCGCAACAGAGGACTACGCCCCCGTTCATCGTCACGGCCAGCGGCTGAGCCCCGCCCATGCCACCCGCGCCGCACGTGACGGTCAACGTGCCCACCAGGCTGCCGTCGAAACGCTTCTCGGCTATAGCAGCAAAGGTCTCGTACGTCCCTTGCAGGATGCCCTGCGTACCGATGTAGATCCAGCTGCCTGCGGTCATCTGCCCGTACATGGTGAGCCCGAGCCGCTCGAGGCGGCGGAACTCATCCCAGTTGGCCCAGTCGGGGACGAGGTTGGCGTTGGCGATGAGCACCCGAGGGGCCCACTCGTGGGTCTGGAACACGCCTACCGGGCGCCCTGACTGGACGAGCAAGGTTTCGTCGTCCTCCAGCGAACGCAAGGCGGATTCGATGGCGTAAAACGAGGGCCAGTCCCGCGCCGCCCGTCCTGTACCGCCGTACACGACCAGGTTGTCCGGGTGCTCGGCCACTTCGGGGTCGAGATTGTTGTGCAGCATGCGCAGGGCCGCCTCCTGGGGCCACCCCTTGCAGCTGCGCTGAAGGCCACGTTCGGCCCGGACCCGAGGAGGGGTCATGCGGGCGGCTCGGGCCGGCCGGGGGGTGCCGGCGGCAAGGGGCCGGGATCCTCCACGTTGGCCTTGACTCTCGGAGCTGCCGACCGGCTGGGGCGGGGACGAGAAAGCCGCGCCCGTCGCGGCTTGGCGCCGCCCTGGATGCTCTGAGCGGCGGCGCCCTCGTCGTCGCCGGCCTGGTCCACGAGGCTTTGCGCCCCGGGGGCCTGCCCTCCGTCGTTCGACACCAGCCCGGGTTCTGCTGAGGCGGCCTGGGCCGAACTTGCTCGAGCGGGAGAACTTTGGGTGGGGTGGGGCGCGACAGGTCCGAGAGGCAGTTTCCCAACACCGGCGGCCAACATGGCCGTATTGGGGATCTTCAGCACTCCATCATCGGCCCGCACCGTGACATAGGTGAGGCTCATCTCCAGTACCCAGACGTCGAGGATCCCGCCCAGCGCCCCCGAACGGATACGGATATGGTCGCCAACCACAAATGGCCGGGCAAAGATCAGGACGAAGCCGGCAAAGATGTTGCCGAGGCTCTGCTGCGCCGCGATGCCGAGCACGACACCAGCCAGGCCAGCTCCGACAAGCAGCCGCTCCACAGAGACGTCGAGCACCGTCAAAGCCGAGAACGCCACGAACAGGTATCCGACAGCAGCCGAAATGAACTTGACTGCGCCTTCAAAAGAGGGCGCGGCGCGGCGCGCCATCGTATGGCTGAAGGCGCTCGACAGCCGTGTGGTGGCCAGGATGCCGGCGCCCACGATCACGGCGGCACAGGTCCACGCGATGAGCTTTGGGTTGAGCGTCTTCGCATGGACGTCCCCGTACGTGGACCCAACGACGAGGGCGGCCAGCGTTACCAAACCCGTCAGGATCCCGATCACCCAGCCTTTGAGCGGGTACCGACGCAGCACGGTGCCTACCTCCAGGAACTACAGGACTTCAGGCGCTTCGCGCCACGGACGCTAGTCGATGTGGGTGTTAACGGGCGCGGATGCAGGTCAGCCAGAGGAGCGCAGGGTGGGACCGCCAGCCGGCTATTTCTTCAACAGTCGACCGACGACGATCGAAGCCTCGTAAAGCAGCACCATCGGAATGGCCAAGGCCATAAAGCTGAAGGGGTCGTTGGAGGGCGTCACCACGGCCGCCACGCCGCAAAGGATGACGATGGCGGGCCGGCGCCATTTCCGCCACTTCTTCGTTGGCACCACGCCGGAGATCATCAAGAACACGACGAGGATCGGGTAAAGGAAAACAGCCCCGAACACGAGGCAAATGAGAACGTAGATGTGGACGTAGCCCGACGGGGTGAACAGCGGCGCGACGCTGGTGCCACTGGCACTGATCAGCCAATCGAGGGCTTTCGGCCACACCAGAATGGCCGTGGACACGCCCATCGAAAACAGGATGCAGGCAGAGAGGACGAACGGGATGGCGTATTGCTTTTCGTTCTTCCTCAGCCCCGGGGTAATAAACCGCCAAAGCTCCCAGAGCCACACCGGTGCCGCCAATGCGATGCCGATGTACAAGGACACCTTCAAGCGGGTCGTGAAGCCCTCCGTCGGGCTGGAGATGACCAGCTGGGAGGTGATCATGTCCTTGTGGTGGTGGAAGAAGCTCCGGTACGGGGCCGTCATGAAGTGGAGCACGGGGTTGTACAGGAAGTAGCCCGCGATCGACGTGACCACCACGGCAACGGCGCAGATGAGCACTCGTTTGCGTAGCTCGGCGAGGTGCTCGAACAGCGTCATCGTGCCGCCGGGCTCGTCCAGTTCGGGCTCGCCCGGCTGGTGGCCGTTCAGGCTGGCGGTGGCGTCGTCGAGGGCGGCGGGGGAGGCGCCGTTCCCTGGCACCGCCACACTTGGTTCCTCCGCGCTCATCACGCTGCTGAGCAGCTCGGATGGAGAATCGTCCCCCGGGATCTCCTGGGGATCCTCGTCGCCGTCCATGTTCAGGCTCTCGCCCGCCGGCCGAAGGAGGCCATGAAGTGCCCGGGCGACCTCATTGCGGCAGCGGGTCCAGTGACGGCATGGGGGCCAACCTCAGCGCCTGGACTAGTTGAGCGTCGGGTCGTCGGGAACAGAGTTCAGGGGCGCGCTCACCGTCTCGGGAGAAAAGCTCACCGTCTCCGAATCGAAATCGTAGGTGGGCTCCAGCACGGCGGGGTCGGGACCATTCCACTCCGTGCCGGCGGCATTAGCCGCGTCTTGCACATCGCGAGCCCCGGCCTCCAACGCGGCCCGGGGTTCTGAGAACGCGTTGCGCAACTCGTCGCGGATGGCTGCCCCCTGCTCGCGCGGCTCGGAAAGGAGGTCATGGAACTCCGACTGGAAGCCCGAGGTGTACTTCCGCAGTTCCGCCACCCAGCGTCCCATGGTCCGGGCCGCTTCGGGCAAGCGTTTTGGCCCCATGATGAGCATGGCAATCACGAAAAGCACTATTAGCTTTTCCGGGTCAAGGTTCACCGCTTGCTCCCTGGCCTACGCGGGCAGCAGCTCGGAGAGCATGGCCACCATGAGGTCAGCTCCCTGCCTTGGGCCCCTCGGCTTGGCTCTGGGCAACGCGGTCAGCCACGAGGGCGTCGAGCTGGGCTTGCGTTAGCGTCACGGTGTCGGCTGCAACTGGTGCGGCGGCGCCCTGCGTCGTCACAGTGACCTGTGCCGTAGCCGGCAGCGCCGGGGTGGCCGGCGGCGCAGCGGGTGCGTTGACGGCTGCACTTGCCGACTCCGCCTCAGAATGAGACTTGCGGAACTCCCGCAGTGCCTCGCCCGTGTTCTTAGCGAGCTTTGGCAATTGGCTCCCTCCGAACAGGACCACTACCGCTATGAGGATCACGATCAGGTCGTTCGAGGCCGAAAAAATAGTAGACAGCACGTGCTCACACCTCCCTTCTCAACATTACCGGTCGTCTATGCCTCCGGCACTTCGGGGAAGCCTATTTGTGCCACCGGCCACGCGCTTGGCAGCCAGGAGTTTTAAAACCCCGGAATACCCTATAGGGGTATATGGTTCAACGTAGGGCACTGAGGCTACGGAGGGCCACTGCTGGCCGCCGACGGGCGGCAAGAGAGCGAGGAGTCGACCAGTGGTTGGTTACAGCGAGGACAAAGAGGGTGTACTCCGCCGCCTCCGGCGTATAGAGGGCCAGGTCCGGGGGCTCCAGCGGATGGTCGGCGAGGATGCGTACTGCATCGACGTCCTGACCCAGGTGTCGGCGGTGACCCACGCTCTGGACTCCGTAGCCCTCGAGCTGCTGGGGGACCACCTCGGGCACTGCGTACGGGACGCGGTAGCCCAGGGAGGGCCGGACGCGGACGCCAAGCTCCGCGAAGCGCGGGAGGCGATCGAGCGGCTAGTGCGCTCGTGAAACAGGAACGAAAGGCACCCTCTCGGTGCTTGACCAGGTCATTGCCACGACCTCGGGCCAGGTGATCGACGACATCGGCCGGTCGCTGCGGGAGGCGTTCTTCATGTTTTGGGAGACACTTTGGCCCCTCGTGCTCGGCTTTGGCCTTTCGGGTGCCGTTCAGGCCTTTGCCAGCCCCAAGGGCATGGAACATTCCCTCGGCAGCCGCCGGCCGGCGGCCGTGGTCAGAGCGAGCGGCTTCGGGATGGTGTCGTCGTCGTGTTCTTACGCAGCTGCGGCTATGGCCAAGTCCCTCTTCCAAAAAGGGGCGGACTTCATATCGGCCATGGTCTTCATGTTCGCCTCCACCAACCTCGTGATCGAGCTGGGCATCGTGCTGGCGGTGCTGATCGGGTGGCAGTTCACCGCGGCAGAATTCGTCGGCGGCCCGATCATGATCCTGCTCCTGGCCGTATTTGGGGGGCTCGTCCTGAGCCCCCGCCTCATCGCCGCCGCTCGGCGGCGGCTTGACTCCGGGACCGTGGCCGGCGGGCATGAACACCAACACGGCGGCCCTTCGAGCGGCGGAATCCGACGCACCCTGGGCCCAGCGGCTGCGCTCGAAGCCGGCCTGGTCCGACGCCGCCGGGTACACCATGGCCGACCTCAAAATGCTGCGAAAAGAAATGCTGATCGGCTATCTGGTGGCCGGCTTCTTGGCCGTGCTGGTGCCGGACCACGTGTGGTCCACCCTGTTCGCCCACGGCCACGGGGCCTGGACTTCTATTGAAAACGCCCTGGTAGGACCGGTCATCGCCTTCGCCAGCTTCGTTTGCTCGGTAGGCAACGTCCCCCTCGCGGCCGCGCTATGGAAGGGCGGGATCAGCTTCGGCGGCGTGATCAGCTTTATTTTCGCCGACCTGGTCGCCGCCCCCCTCGTGCTCATCTACCGGCGGTATTACGGGGGGGCGTTGACGTTTCGCCTCGTCGGCCTGTTCTGGGTGGTCATGGCGGGCGCCGGCCTTCTCGTCGGTGCGCTTTTCTCGGCCGCCGGCCTGGTGCCCGAGCACCGGCCCACGCAGATCGTCGGTACGGGCTTCAGCTGGAGTTATACAACGTTCCTCAACATCATCTTCATCGGGGTCTTCGCCGTCCTGTACTGGTTGTACCGGGAAGGCAAACGCGCTGATGCGGGCCCGGGGTACGCAACCGACCCGGTCTGCGGGATGCGCGTCCCGGTTGACGCCGCCGCTGCGCAGAGAACCGGCCGGGACCATACGTATTCGTTCTGCTCGGAGCAATGCGCCGAGCGTTTCGACGCAGTGTCCGAAGGCGCGCTGGAGACGGGCCACCTCTGAACACCCCGCCCCAAAATGGGCCGTCCGGCATGACTTTTATCCGATGCGGCCGGCATTAGCGCACACGGGACAGGCTTTTCCGGGCGCCGATCCAGGCCCGCAGGAGATAAGCCCGCACAGCCGGCGCTTTGGGGCCGAGCACCTTCCTGGCCACGCTGCCAATTAGCCGCCGGCCGCGCGCCACCAGGAGCCAATCGGCCGGCTCGAGCGGGCTCACCGACGAGGGCCACCCTTCGCCGGGCGCAGGCAACCCGGCCCCCGCATACGGTTCCACCACCGACACCGCCGGCGCTCCCGCTCTCCGTAATGCCGTAGCCACCTCTTCGGAGCTGGCCGTGACCTTGTCGACCGGAGGCCACAAACAGGCCAGCACGTCGTCAGGGACGCCAAGGTCGCCCGTCACCACCAGCTCGGCCCGCTCGAACCCTGAGATCGCCTCAGCCAGCGAACGGGCGGCCAGACCCAGCTGCTCCGGGCTGAGGGGCCGGCCGCGCAAGGGCCGGTGCCCCCGTCCAAGCGGCCAACCGGGCTCGAGGCAGACGACCACCTCTTCAAAACCACCAGCGCCCGCGCCGCCACCGGCCACCGCAGGACGGCCCGGCTGGCGGCGAAGGCGGGTCAACGCCCGGCCCACCTCGCTGCCGGCCACCGGCATCACCAGCGAAGCGGCGCTCGGGCGGGGGGAGGCGACGACGACCTCCTGGCCGGCGGCCCAGGCTCTGCGCACGGCGGCCACCGTGGCCGCCGCCTGGGGACCAGGGACCGGCGGGTAGGTGCCGGCTATCAGGCAAGTCCGGGGCCAGTCGGCACGGCTCAAAAGGCGGCCCGCAAGCTCGCCTCCATCCGGTCGAGCACCGCGGGCCAGGTGTAGTTCTCGATCACATAACGCCGGCCGGCGATGGCCAGCTCCTCTGCCATCTCGGGCTTCTCGGCCACGAGGTGTAACTGCTCGGCCAGCTCGGCACCGTCGTTGAACATGAGCCCTCCCCCCGACCGCCGGCAATGCCAGGCCACCACCTCGCTCCGTTCTGATGCGATCACGGGCGTGCCCGCCAACCAGGCCTCCATAATCGTCCGGGAAAAGCTCTCGACCCGACTGGTCTGGATATAAGCGGTGGCGGCGGCGAAGGCGCTGTCGCGTTCGTCGTCGCTGACAAAGCCGAGGTCCACTACCCGGCCGGCCAGCGAGGGTGGGACCCGGATAGCCCTGTCGAACTCCCCCTTCCCGATGCTGACGAGGTCCAGGTCGAGACCCCCATCGATAACGGCGGCAGAAAAGACGTCAAGCAGCCAAGCCAGGCCCTTGCCCTCTTCGCGCCGGCCGGCGTGGAGCACGAACGGCCGCTCCAGGCCGTGCTTTTTCGTAAAGCCCTCGGGGTCGTAGTGCGAGGGGACGGGGACACCGGCACCGGTCACACTGTGGCGCCTCGCCACGGGGCCGAGCCGGTGACCCAGGGCGTGCTCGGGGCCCGACAAGAACCAGACCAGCGCCGTGCCCCCCAGTACGGGCCGAAGCACGTCGAGGCGGGCGTACGTTTCGTCGTGCAGGCAGGGGATGACGACGGCGCGTTCGGCCACGAGGGGCGCACAGACGCTGGTCGTCCAAAACAGGTAGGGCGAAAAGATGACGGCGTCATAACGGCGCCCCGCCCGAAGCAGGTATTCGAACAACCCGGGCGCGCTGAACAGGAAGCCCATCCAGCTCACCTGGTGGTCGAGGTCCGGGATCTTCCCCTCCTGTACGGAAAGTTGTGCCCGCAGCGCCGGCCTGCTCGGATGGCGGACGACGGGGAAGCGCCGCACCGTAAGCCCATTTTCTTCGGACGTGCCTTCGGGTAGCTCGTTGGCCCACGTGTAATGGTCAAGGGCACAGGTGGTGATGACTTCGACCTCATGACCGCGGGCCGCGAACCCGAACGCAGCCTCCCGGGAAACCGCCTCAGACCCTCCGAACACTCCCGGCCCGAACCGGGGCGGCACGAACGCCAGCCTCATGTACAGAGGCTTCGGGAACTACGTGAGAGAGACGCCGGCAACGCCCCGTGGCTGCTCATCACGCCAAGCGTAGTGGCGGCGCCCATACCGCCCGCGACCTCTGGCCGACCTACCGGGTGCGGTGCGGCCCGCTAAGTGCGCCCCTCAAGTGGAATAGCCAAGTACGATGCCATGGCCTTGAACGTCGCCCTCGATGCCACGCCGCTGCAGGGGCCCCACACCGGCATCGGGGAGTTCTGTTTGAGGGTCCTCGAGGTGCTCGGCACCGAACCGGATCTGTGCGTGGGCGCCTTTTCGGTCAGCCGGCAGGGCCGGAAGGGCATAACTTCCCTGTTGCCGCCGGGTGTGAAGGCACTGGGGCCACCGGGCCCGGGGTGCCGGCCCGCTTGGTCCACGCCGCCTGGGCCCGCTGGGCTCTGCCCCCGGCCGAGCTGTACACCGGCAAAGTGGACGTGGTGCACGGGACGAATTTCGTCGTCCCTCCCACGCACAAGGCGGCCATGGTGGTGACGGTCCACGACTTGAGCCCGCTGCACTTCCCCGAGTTCTGCCGGCCGGCGGCTCGGGCCTACCCCGACCTGGTGAAGAAGGCCGTGAGCAGGGGTGCCTGGGTCCACGCCGACTCGGAGTTCGTGGCTGGGGAGGTAGTAGAGGCCCTTGGTGTGCCTGCAGAAAGGGTGCGGGCGGTGCACCTCGGGGTGACAGCTCCCATTCCGTTGCCCGGGGCCAAGGGATGGCGCCAGCTGCTGCCGGGCTGGGTCAGCTCCTACGTACTGGCGTTGGGAAGGGTGGAACCGAGGAAAGACCTGCCCAGCCTGGTGCGGGCGTTCGGCCACTTCGCCGGCCCCCGCCCCGGTCTGGCGCTGGTAATTGCCGGGCCGGACGGGTGGGGTTCCGAACAGCTCAGCGCCGCCGTGGCGGCCTCGCCGGTGAGCGAGCGTGTCCTGCGGATGGGCTGGGTCGACGACCGGACACGCGACGCACTCATCGAGGGGGCGACCATCTTTGCTTACCCGTCGCGCTACGAGGGTTTTGGCCTGCCACCCCTACAGGCGATGGCCAGCGGCACCCCGGTAGTGGCCAGCGCCACGGGCGCACTAAAGGAGGTGCTCGGCGATGCCGCCTCCCTGGTGACGGTGGGCGACGAGGGGGCGTTGGCTGACGCGCTGGAAAGCCTCCTGGACCACGCGGACGCCCGCCGCGAGCTATCCCGCAGAGGCCGGGACCGCGCCGCCCGGTACACGTGGGAGGCGTGTGCTTCAGGGCTCACGGCGCTGTACCGCCAGTCCGCTGAAGCCAGGCACGGCTGACGCAGGGCTCATTCGGCTCAATCCGTGAGCCGGATCAATCCGTGAGCCGGATCAATCCGTGAGCCGATCAATCCGTGAGCCGGATCAATCCGTGAGATAGCCCTCGATGCCCGCCAGGAGCTGCTTCGAGGTCTTCTCCAGGGAAAAGATGGCGGCTCTCTTTTTTCCCGCCGCGATCATGCCGTCCCGCCACGTCCCCGGCCGGCACACCTCGTCCACCGCCATAGCCACGGTCAGCGGGTCTTTGTCTTCGACCAGGACCCCCGTCCCCCCGAGCGTTTCGGGGACGGCGGCGGCGGCGTACGCCACCACCGGCACGCCGAGCTCCATCGCCTCCAGAATGGGGACGCAGAAGCCCTCGTGCTCGGAGAGGCAGACGAACACGTCGGCCACGGCCCAATAGGCCAGCAACTCGACGTCGCTGACCCCGTTGAGGATCTCGACGCTCTCGCCGAGCTCCAGCTCGTCTACCAGACGTTCGAGGGCGCGCAGGTACTGCACAGACGTCCCGCCACCCACGAGGGTGAGGCGAGCCTCGGGGTCGAAGACCCGGCGGTATACGGCGAAGGCCCCGACCACGTCGTGCTGGCACTTGTTGGGGGCGACCCGGCCTACGAAGAGCCATTGCGCGCCGGAACGGTCCCGGCGTTTCCTCAAGCGCTCGAGCGTCTGCTTGTCCGGTGGGCGGTGGTACTCCTCCAAATCGACCAGGAGCGGGCAGACAAGGGTCTGTTTGTAGCCGCAATTCACGAGTTCGGCCTCGTTGAAACCCGAATCGGCAAACGAAAGGTCGACATGGGGTGCCAACATGGCCAGTTCCTGCCTGGCCTCTTGCATCGCGGCGGCGATGTGTGGCTCCCAGCTGGCGAAGTACTGGGCGGGCGTGATGTTGTGATAGTGGCCGATCAGCGGTTCGCCGCCTTCAGCCCGGGCACGGAGCCAGGTGGCCATTGGCGAACTGGTCGAGGACTGGTAGAGCAGCACGCGCTCCTCGCCCGGCCGACGGGGGTCTTCCAGGTATGGCTTGGCCTCATGGCCCAAAGGAGGCAGGATGTGCTCCGCCCAAATGTCCGACTTGAAGCCGGCTTGGCGCAGGACACGACGGGTCTGGAGAGTGTGGTTGCCGATGGCGTCGTGAGGTGCGAAACCGGGCAAGTATTGGTCGATCCTCATTTCTCAATCCTCATTGATAGGCCTCATTGATCAGGCGCGTTGGTCAGGAGTCGGCCAACGTGGCCCGGCGTCATCGGGCCTCAGTTGTCGGCCTCACTGGCGGTGTCCTTGCCCGGGCCGCGCTTCGCCCGGGCTGCCCGCGTGTCACTCAAGGCTTCCAGCCTCCGTAAACGCTCTTCGGCCGCTCCCATGCGGACGGCAAGCTCGTCCGATGCGGACTCCAGGCCGTCTGTCCGGGCCGCCAGGGTATCCCCGACGTTCAGGACGTGGGCGCCGAACAAGTTGAGCTGGGCGGCCAAGAACCGGAAGTACCAAGACGTCAGCCGCTTTATGGCCTTCTTCACGTACTCCCACTCCGGCCGTTGGCTGGCCGTGGGCACTTCCACATCGAAGCTCGAAACTCCCCGCAAGGCATCCAGAGCCTCACGGACGTTGTCAGGTTTGGACTCTCGTGCCTTCAACCGGCGCGTTGCCTGGCGGACCTTCTCTATGTACACCAGGGTGGCGGGGCCGAGGTCAGGAGCCTTGGCCGCCGCCGAGCCGCCATTGCTGTTCGTCATACGAGAGCGCCAGGTTAGCGCCTGCGACGTGAACGCAGGTGGATGTGGGGCGCTCACCACTCACCGCGGGTTTGGAGCCTGTTACGGCGACGCGATCCCCACGACCACGCTCTGTAGAGGGGCCGTGGCGGCGGAGCCAAGGTCCGTGGCTAGCCCGTAGCAAAACAGCTCTCCGCCGGTGTCGACCAGACGATAGCCAGTGCCTCTAGGCAGGGCCTCGATGCCCGAGATGGCGTCGGCTATCCCGTGGCCGGCGATCGAGCCCAACGCCGGGGCGCCAAACGCGTATACCGTCCCATCGGCCGAAACCAACCAGTAGCCCGTCGTCGCCGTGTCAGCGGCGATCCCGACGATCGGCGTCGAATGCACCGCCTCGGCCGAGCTGTGGGCGACGGCGTCGCCAAAGGT
This sequence comes from uncultured Acidimicrobiaceae bacterium, assembly GCA_963845605.1. Taxonomy (GTDB): domain Bacteria; phylum Actinomycetota; class Acidimicrobiia; order Acidimicrobiales; family Palsa-688; genus Fen-671. The sequence continues at coordinate 25,096 of CAWJSS010000004.1, read as the reverse complement.
GTAAATGGCTCCGTTCTCGGCCACCAGCCAGTAGCCTCGCCCATCCGCAGTAGGGGCCAAGGCGATAACCGGCGTCTTCAGGTGCAGCTTCGCCTTCGGCCCATAGAAATTGGCGTCGCCGAAGGCAAAAACTTGACCGTTCTCTGCCAGTAACCAGTACCCGCGACGGTCCGGGGTGCCGGCGATGGCTATGACAGGTACCTTCAAATGGAGGCTGCGAGCCGGGCCATAAAACTTGGCATCGCCGAAACTGAACACCTGGCCGGCCGAATTGGCGAGCCAGTACCCCCCGCCATCGGCGGTGGCGGCCACACTTATGACCGGGTACTTGAGCTTGGTGCCGGCCAGCGAACCGCAGTAGGCCACATTGCCGTAAGCGAAGACCCCGCCGCCCGTGTCCACTTCGTAATACCCGTTCACGCGACCGGCGGGGGCAGCACACGTGCTGCGGAGGTGAGGTAGTGAAGGACCGGGCGCCAATGCGGCTACGCCGGGAGCGGTGGCGTTGCCGGTCAGCTGCGGGTCGTGATGGAACATCGGCCATGCGCCCAGGCCCTCCACGTCCGCGCCGCTGGAGCCGTAGAGCTCGAAGTGCTCGATCACCCCCTGGTTGCGAGCGTTGTACCCCGCCACGGTGACCCCCACCCGCCCGTCCGGGTCGTCGGTCACGAGAGGGGAATTCTGCAGGCCGATCCCGGTCTCCAGGGTGCCCAGGGGCTGGCCGTTGCGTCCGTTCAGCACCTGCGCCCCTTTGGTAGTGGGCACGATAACGTCCTGGGTGCCGCCGTTGAGGTCGGCGGTAACGACGCTGCCGATCACCTCTCCCTCGACCGGTTGCCTCCAAAGCACCGACCCCGTCGGGCCGTCCAGGGCGTAAACGGACCCACCGCCGTGGCCGTTGTCCGTGCCCTCGAGGACGGATAGGGTCCCGTTTCCGGACAGCGCGGCGAGGGCGGGGCTGGAACCCGTGGCCCCGTCGAGCCTCGCCTCCCACACCATCTTGCAATGGGCGTTGAAGGCCAGCAGCTTGTCGGTGTCGGGGGCGCCTTCGAAATACGTACCAGTGCCCACGGCGATCCCGACCGAGTCCCCGGTCAAGAACTGCCCTACCGCCGGCGACGATTCCATCACCTGGTTGGCGTTGTACTCACACTCGAGGCCGCCCGTCGGGCTCCCCGTGCCGCTGGTGCCGGTGGGCGAGATTATGCGCAGGTGCCCCCCCTGGGTGTACTGGACCCAGTTGGCCAGCCCGGCGGTTTGATCGCCTCCTTCGATGATCTCGGTTTGGCCGTTGCCGTACAGGTCGGCCAGCGCCGGCGTAGAAAAGTCACTGTCCGACGTGAACCATGGGAAACCTTTCAGGGTCGAGCCAGTATCTGCGTTCAGTGCGTACTCCTCCTGGCCCGACGGAAGGGGCAACAACATCGGTGCCGCCTTGCAAGTCCCCCACCGTCAAGGACGCCCGTACCGCCGACGTGGCCTTGGCACTCGTGTTCGTGAGCGGGTTTTTGACCGCCCGGTACCAACGCCTGGTGCCGTCAGGGTTGAACGCCTCGTAGCCACCTCTATGAGGCGTGGCGGCGTCACCTACGCCCACGAAAACGACGTCATCGGACGGGTCGTTGCCCAGCGCGGCGACAGAAGGCGTGGAGTCGATGGGGACCCCGCCGGTGCTGGCCGGCCATCCGGGAATATCCTTGCCGGTAGCAAGGGAAAGGGCGTAAAGGTGCCCGGCCCGGTCCCCCACCACGACGGCGCGTCGGCCGTCGAGGGTGGCAATGTTCGGTGACGACAGAGCTATCGGTTTACCGCCATCGGGCAAGGTGCGGGACCAGACTTCGGCGAAGCCCGCACCCGATGAGCCCGGGCCCGATGAAACGGTGGCCGTGCTGGGCTCCGCCAGTGCGTTCAACCCGGCGCCCGTAACAAGGGCGGCAACCGCTAACAGACGTGCCGTGTCCAAGGCACGCTTCGACCTCGACGTTGTGATGCCGCGCTTTGCCGCGCTCCCATACTTCATTACCGTTGGCGAGCGTTGGGCGCGGCCATTACCGCTGTTCGCCGTTGCAAATATCTGGCGTTCTCAGGCGACGCCCCAGCAAGCGGACGGGGCTTGGTCCTTCAGCGGTGTTTGCGTTCAGCCCGGTGTTTTCGTCGTGGGACGAGCGAAAAGTTGCTGGCCCGTATAGGCCACGTTGAAGCCTTGAGCGCTAAGCGTGGTCGGGGTGGACACCACGCCGGCCCGCTGCACCATCGTGTCCTCCTGCAAGGCGCCCTCCGGGCCGGTCATACCCAGGTTGCTGAACACAACCGCCGGGGTGTACGGGGCCAACTCTGTCGTGACGCACCTGAACGAGCACCGGGTCGTGGCCTCCACGATCCACTCCGCGGTAGACCCCGGTCCGCTGTACTGCTCGGGCGGCGTCGTGTAGCTCTCACCGTTGGTGTTGTCGCTCAGGTTGATCTCCCACGTCGTGGCGCTCACCTGCCACAACGTCACCGTTATGCTGTCGCCCGCCTTCACCGCCAGGGTCGTGATGTCGGTCTCGGCGGCGGGGAGTATTTCCCACCAGGCCTGCAGGTCGAAGCCCGTCGAGCTCAGAGGGTCGCTGAACTCGTCGACGCCGGCCTGGATCAGGGATGTGTCGTTATTGTTGGCCCCGTCGACCCCTACCCACTCGGCCACCTGGTCGTATGTTGGCGTCCCCGGCGCCACGCTGGGCACGGTGAACGTCCCTTTTACCGCCGTGAACGGCCCGCCGGTGGTCGAGTACCCCGACCAGTTCGAGCTCTTGGTAACAGCGAGGGGCGCCGACGATGCGGCCACGGAGGGTTGGTTGGTCGTCGTAGGCACACTGTTTTTGGCCGTAACTGACCCGGAGCCAGCGGCCAGGGAAACGTAGAACGGGTCGTCGACGAGCGATGAGCCTTGGTTGGCGGCCAGAGAAAAGGCAATGGTCCGTGGGACAGGTGTGCTGTTAGGGCCGATGGTCACCGTGGCCGAGAACGCCCCGGTGGTGCAGGACCTCGGGTTGTGCGAGAAAACCACCGGGAACGACTGCTTCGACAGGAGATGGAGCTGGCAAGTGCTGGCGTTTGCCACCGTGGCGGCCACAGTCACCGCTCCGCCGGCGGCAGGCAGCTTCGCCGGCGTCAGGTGCACGGAGACAACCGCGGCGGGCTTGGCCTCTGCCAATAGGACAAAGAACCGCCCCACCGACGAGGAGGCGCCATTCTTCGCCACGAGGCCGAAGGCCACCGACCTCTGTACCTCAGTCGAGTTCGGGCCGATGGTCACCTGGGCCGAAAATTTCCCGCCCGAACAGGACCTCGAGTTATGCGAAAAAACGACCGCGAACGACTGTTTCGACAGGAGCTGGAGCTGGCATGTGGTGGCGTTGTCCACCGTGGCCGCTACCGCTACTACTCCCCCGCCGGCGGAGAGGTGGCCAGGCGTAGCCCCCGCCGACAAGACAACGGGCACGCCGGCCGGCGCAGGCGCCCCACTGGCCCACGCGGTCGCGGGGCCACCCGAGCCCGCCCATAACAGCCGTCGTCGCCACGACCACTGGCACGGCGGCGACCCTCAACCAAGTCATCCTTTTCTTTACCCCCGCACAGCGAGGGTCGAGCACGTGAGCCACAAAGGATAATTCGCGTGATTGCTGAGAGCCGAGTCTGTGAACGCTTCGGTGTGAATCTCTTGCAAAGACTGCCGCAAGCAGGCCTGAGTGCGCTTGCTAGCGTTTTGAAGTGGCGCTGACGACGAGCCCTCCAGGGCAGGACGCACCGGGGCGCACCGGTAGTCCCGGGCTCCGCCATGCTCGTCACTCGACCGAGCTCCAGCAGCGCGAGCGCGGCCTACTGGGTTGGCCGGCGGTGGCACTCGTCAGCGCATTCGCCACCCTCTTCGGCTGGAAAACGTCGGCGTGGCCCCGGGTCAGCGCCGGCGTCGACTCCTGGGAAGCCGCCCTCTCGCTCGGCTTTACCCACCACCTGCAATGGGGGCCACAGGCGGTGTTCACGTTCGGGCCGTTCGGCTTCGTCGAAAACCTTCTCCCCTTTTCCCGTCTAACCGCCGGCCTGGGGTTCCTTTATCTCCTGGTCATCACGTGGGGGCTGGCGGCACTGATCGTGTCGGCGTTGCGCCCGCAATGGGGCCTCGTCCCGGCCGGCATCGTCGCGTGGGCTGCGCTGGGCATCGGCGCCAACCTGCTAGAGGCGCCCGAGCTGGCCCTGGCCACTGCCCTGGGCCTGGCGCTGGCGTCGTTCAGAGCCAACGGCGCCACGGGCCCGCCTAGCACTGCTGGGCGTGCTCGGCGCCTTGGCCGGCTTCCAGCTTCTGGTCGAGATAAACGTCGGCCTGGTTACGACCGCACTGCTGGTCCTGGCCCTGGCCGGAGATCCCCGTGACCGGGGCCGGGCCGTGCTGGCCGGCCTCCTGCCCTTTGTACTGGTCCCCACCGTCGCCCTCGCCTCTGCCGGCCAGAGCCTGGGGAACGTAGCCAGCTACGTGCGGGGCTCACTTTCGGTTGCTTTCGGCTACGAGCCCGCCATGAGCCTGTCTACGGGCCGTCACGTCGAGGACTGGTACGCCCTGGTCGATGTGGCATTGCTGGCGGCCATCTTCGTCCTGGTCCTGAGAGGCCGGCCGTGGCTCGAGAAGGCTGCCATTTTCCTGATGCTGTTCGGGTGGACATGGGAGGCGGTGAAGGAGGGCTTCGTCCGCCACGACACTCACGACTTGACCTTCTTCGCCCTCCTGTTGCTGGCTCTCTGCCTGGCGCGGCTGCCCCGTTCGAAACCGTTGATGGCCGTCCAGGCCGGCGCCATCGCGGTGGCAGCGTTGCTCGCCTGTTTGGCCAATGGGCACCCACCTCCGTCGTTGCGTTCCCCCGTGGAAGACACCACCGCCCTGGCCCAGGAGGTCGCTGACCTTACGCTCCCCGGGCACTGGGCCAATGTCGAGCAGACGGCGAGGAACCAAATCCAGGCCACCGGCGACGACCTCCCCACGCCCGTGGTCGTCGCGCTTCGCGGCCACACGCTTGCGGCCGAGACGCTCGAGGACGCCATCACCTTCGCCTACCCAGGCTTGCGCTGGGACCCCGAGCCCGTTCTCCAGTCCTACAGCGCCTATACCTCCTACCTCGACGAGCTGGACGCCGGCTTCCTCTCCTCGTCCCGAGCGCCCGATCGGATCCTTTACCAGCCGGTCACCATAAACGACCGCGACCAATGGTGGGAACCGCCGGCCACGCTCGAGGCGATGTACTGCCACTACCGCCAAATTGGGCCGGTGGGACGCTGGCTCTTGCTGGCGCGGGTGCCAGGGCCCGGTCGCTGTGGCCCGTCGGCGGTCATCGGGCAGTCCACGGCCCGCTTCGGGGAGGCTGTGAAAGTGCCGGCCGCCCCTCCAGGGAAGATGGTCGTAGCCACCTTTTCTCTCAGTTCTCCTGCGCTGGCCCGAGTCGAGGCGGCGGCGTTGAAAGGGCCAGAGGTAAATCTGACCGCCTGGTATACCGGCGGCGTGGCCCAGAAGTACCGGTTTATCGCCGGCACCGCTCCCGACGCCCATGTCCTCGCCGTACCGCCATCGCTCCGGTACCCGCCGGCCTTCACGCCGCCCGGGATGCGGGAGCTCGAGTTCACGGGAGGAGGGTGGTCGGCGGGGCAGGGCTCAGTGCACGTCACCTTCTACGCGGTGAGGCCTGAGCCGGCGGTAGGGTCCCCGTCCCGTCCTGTCGATTTATGTCACTGGAGGTGGCCGGTTCACCTCGATACGTGCTATTTCTAATCGTATTTGCGCCCCTTTCGGGGCAAATGAGGTCTTTCGGCGTACTTTCTGCCTGAATCGAGCAAAAAACACGCCGAGAGCCGGCTGTCTGCCCCCAAACCGGCGCCCAAGGGGGTGGAAGAAACCCAGCGCTACGAGATCTGCACTCCCTCCATCTCCAGCAGCTGGCGTTTCATCGGCAGGCCTCCTCCATAGCCGCCGAGCCCGCCGCCACTGGCCAAAACCCGATGGCAAGGCAACACGATAGGTATCGGGTTAGCCCCGTTGGCCTGCCCGACCGCCCTGTAGGCGTTCGGACGGCCGACCATCATGGCCAGTTCGGCGTAGCTCACCGTTTCGCCGTAGGGGATGTCGGCCAGGGTCAGCCACACGCGGCGCTGGAAATCCGTCCCGTCTAGCTCGAGCGGGAGGTCGAACTGCTGCCGGCGGCCGGCAAAGTACTCCTCCAGCTGGGCGACGGCCAGAGCGAGCGGTTCAGGTACCGGGCCGTCCGGTGACTTTGGCGCCGGTTTCCGCCCGTTCGCCGGCCTGAAAATGCTCACCCGCCTCTCTTGGCAAGGTGATCAGCGTGACCGCCTTTTCGTTGGACTCAATGGTCAGTACACCAATCGGGGTCTCCATGGCGATGCGGTGGGTCATGCGGCGCTTTCTCCTTTCGAGGTCGAATTGGAAGAGGTCGAATTGGATGAGGTCGAAGGGGTGATGCCGGCGACTTCAGCTGCCGGCACCGCCGGCCCGGCCCCGCCGGCCACCGACCAGAGGTGAGCCAGCGCATACGCCCGCCAGGGCCGCCAGCGTTCGGCCAACCGCGTCAGCGAGGCGGGGTCGGTGGCCAGGCCGAGACGGCTCGCCGCCCGGCGCAGGCCGAGGTCGGTCGGGAGGAAGGCGTCGGGGTCACCGATCGCCCGCATGGCGACGTACGAGGACGTCCATGGGCCCACGCCCGGGATAGCGAGCAGGCCTTCTTCAACTTCGGCGGGGTCCGCGCCCGGGTCGATGATCAGCTTGCCCCCGGCGACGGCCTCTGACAGTGACTGCAAAGCCCGCCGGCGAGACGCCGGCATAGGGAACGCCGTGGGTTCGCTGACGGCTAGCTCCGCCAACGCCCCCGGCTCCGGGAAGGTGTGAGTGATGGGCCCAAAGGGTTGCTCGAGCGGGCTTCCCGCCCTTTCGACGAGACCCCCGGCCATCCTGCAGGCGCGGCCCAGGGAAACTTGCTGGCCGAGGATGGCCCTTACGGCGATCTCGAAGCCGTCGGTGGCGCCCGCCACCCGCCGCCCCGGCTCCTGCTTCACGAGCGGCCCCAGAAGGGGGTCGGCGCCGAGGGCTTCGTCGACTGCCTCGGGATCGGAATCAAGATTGAGCAAATGACGGCATTTTGCCACTGCCAGGCTCAGGTCCCGCAGGTCGGCCAAGGAGAACACGGCGCTAACGAACCCGTCAGCCGGCGTGAGCGCGACCGTGCCTTCGCCGTGGGGAAGGCGCAAGCTCCTGCGGTAGGCGCCCTGTTCGAAGACCTCGATACCGGGAACGGCGCGGTCGGCGAGAAAACTCAACAGAGGCCCGGCCGCGAACGGCCGGCGGTGCGCCAGTCGCAGCACAAGCTCTGGTCTGGCCGTGCTGGCGTGGTGCGCGGCGCCCGGGCCGAGGTGCCTCCGGGCCGCGGCGCGTCGCAGTTCCGTGGGAGTGCGCCCGAAAACCTGTTTTACGGTCTCGTTGAATTGCCTGACGCTCTGGAAGCCGGCCCCAAACGCTACATCCGCGGCCGGGAGGTCGGTCGTCTCCAGCAGAGTCCTGGCCGTCTGCGAGCGCTGTGCCCGGGCCAGAGCCAAAGCGCCGGTGCCGACCTCGGCCACCAGTACCCGGTGCAGTTGCCTCTCGCTGTAGCCCAGGCGGCGGGCCAAGCCGGGCACACCCTCGCTGTCGATGATCCCGTGCAGCACCAACTTCACCGCCCTGGCCGCCACGTCGGCTCGGCCGAGCCACTCGGGCGAACCGGGCGCGGCGTCGGGCCGGCAACGCAGGCAGGCGCGAAAGCCGGACTGCTGAGCCGCGGCCGCCGTAGCATAAAAGCGGACATTTTCCCGCTTGGGGGTGAGCGCGGGGCAGCTGGGGCGGCAGTAAATATGGGTTGTCTTTACGGCAGTGAAGAACCACCCGTCGAAGCGCGGGTCGCGGCTCTGGACCGCCCGATAACACCGCTCGAAATCGTCCATCTCTGGCATGGTGCCATGCCGGCGGCCCTTAGTCTGGCGGTTTTCGGACATCCTCGTCGGCGGGCATAAGGGGCAGCGGCAAACAGCCCCGGCGCCTGAAGCCAACTGGAGGGACTGGCTGTCAGCGGTTGTAGTTCTGGACCGCCCCCCAGAGCTGCGCCGCCACCTGGGGGCAGCTGGGCGATATGCCCGCCCGCAGCGCGGAAGGCGGGATCTCGGACTGCGCCGGCGAAGGTACCTGCCAGGCCGCTGACGCGTAACTAATGGCTTCGTCCGCCAGCTGGAGGAGCCGGTCGTCGCTCACGGGCTGGTTCAACAGACACGCGAGACAGGATTTTCTCCCCCGACGGGCTCTCGATCAGCCCACCGTGAAACGCGGGTAGCACCACTGACGGGAAGCCGAGTTTCTCTGCCACCGGCACCACGGTGGCGTCCGCCAGGGGGAGCAGTGCGAACTGACGGGTGCCGGATAGGCGGCAGGACATCGCCTTCTCGAGTAGCGGAGCCTTGCCGTCCAGCGACGCCAGGAACGGGTTGTTGGGCGAAAGGTCGACCGGCGCCACCCCCTGGAACGCGTCGCTCAGAAGCCGCATCGCCTCGTCCATCGCCACCCCCCAGCCCTGGTCTCCCTTGGTCGGGTAGAAAACACCACCCGGGTCCTCGATCGGGCTGGCCAGCACCAGCGTTGCCACCGGCGACGCCGGTTGCGTCAACAACGCCGTTTTGGCCACCAGGGCTCCCTCGCTCTCGGCCATGACGTCGACAGAACGGCCCGTCCGGGTGTACAGGGACGTCACTTGCGCCAGTAGCATCTGGTCGAGCTCGGGCAACGGCTTCACCGTGTCTCTTGCGGTGTAAGGGAGAGGTGCGCCGGCGGCGTTGAGGCCGCGGTAGGAAAACGGGACCTCCATGAACTTGCCAGGCACCGGGTGCCTGGTGCTGCCGTCCCAGGTCGACCCGTACCCGGACACCACCAACACCGGTTGACCGCTGCCCGCGGCCTGTTGGACGAGCGGGCTGGCGTCCGCTTTGGTCGGCCGCACATGGCCGAAACCGATGACCGTGCCGCCAATAACGACCGCCGCCAGGGCCAGAGTGGCCACGGGGACGGCCGGCACCAGGTGGCGCGCCGGGCGCCGGTCGACGACCACCCGGACCAGGCCGCGCCAGGACCACGCATTGAACAGCCCGCATACGGCGGCGATGACCGGCCACAGGACAGGAGCCGCCACCGCCATGCCCGCCGTGGCCACGCTCAGCGCCACAAAGGAAAGGGCCACCCAGCCGATGGCACGGACCGCAATAAGCCGGCGCCACCAGTCATGAGTTACACCGATCGGGTGGGCGATGAACGCCACCAAGAGGGCGGACGGGACGGCCGCAAAGAAGAGCCACGACACCGGCGCCGCCGCCACCCCGAACAGCAGCACCACGCTCGGAGCTAGGAGCACCGCCCCCAGGGCGGTGGCGAAGATGCCGCGCACCAACAGCCGGCGCGCCTGCGGGCTGGGTAGGTGGGAGGGCCAGGCGAGGGCGACAGACACGGCTGTCAACGCGCCTCGCACGAGGAGCATGGCCAGGAGCTCTCCAGCCAGGCCGGGCCACGAGTCGTGGTAGACGCTCACCCACCTGAGGTCGCCGAAGACCCCGAACGGGGCGATGGCGCTGGCCTGGGGGGCCAGGCTCGGGCGGGCGCCATGGTCAAGACCGAGGACCAGGCTGGCCTCCATGAAGTTGGCGCTGACGCACAGGCCGACGAGCTTCCACCAGTTAGGAAGAGCTCTCCAGGCCCGAAGCCCAGCCTCGAACCACGAAGTGAGGGCCCTTCGGCCCGGCCACGGCCTGGTTGGCCATAACTACACGGTGGCACCACTGGAGCGTTATTGGCAAGGATTTACCGGGGGTTCTGACCGGCGGTGCTAAGTTGCCCTGGGTGAGAGCCCCGGCCGAGGTTGGCACCCTCGTTACCGAGCCGCTGCCTACGCTTCTCGCTGATGGTGGCGGGGAAGCGGGCGACGAACGGCCTCGTCGGCTGCGGCAGAAGCACCGCCTGGACCGCCCTCGCTGGACCGTCGCCGACACTGTCATCGTGGTCGCCCTGGTGGCCGTGGGTGTCGCTCTTCCCGCCGGCATCGCTCTGTGGTCGCACGCCTTCGGTATCCCTCGCTACGACGACTGGGCTTACCGCCGGGTGCTAGTCGGAGTTCGCCCAGACCGGGCACATATCGCTGGTCGGCTGGGGAGCCATGACCCTCGTGGGCCAGCTCTTCTGGGCCGCCCCGTTCGCTATCGTCCTCGGCGGTCACCCGTGGGTGGCGGGATTTTCGGTCGGCATCGCCTCTGCCATCGGGATCGGGAGCGCCTACTGGCTGGCGCGCGCCGTGCTCAAGCGGCGGGCCTGGGGAGCCGGTTGCACGCTGCTGGCGCTGGCGGCACCTGGCTTTTTGGTCAACACCTCTACCTTTATGACCGACCTGCCGGCCTTCTCGGCGGAGGTAACTTGCTTGGCCCTCGGTGTGGCCGCCCTCGGGCGCCGGGGCCGGGCTCGCTGGGCCCTGTTGGCGGCATCGATGGCCGTCGGGTGCGCCGGCTTCTCGGTCCGCGAGTTCGACCTGGCCGCGCCGGTGGCAGTGCTCGTCACCTTGGCCATGCAGGACCGGATCTCTGGCCGAGATGAGATCGGGGGCGCAAAAGGGGCGGCGCCGCGAAGCCTGACCGTTTACTATGCGGTGGGCGCCGGCCTGTTGGCGCTCTGCGCCGTTATCTACGTGTGGACCTGGAGCCTCTCCGGCGCCCAGCATGAGGGGCTCGGGCTTCCCACCGTGCCCGCCTTACGGGCGGTGGCCGGCGGCTATTTCGCGCTGGCTTTGTTCGTGGCCCCGTTCCTGCCGGCCGCAGCCCGACGCTCCTGGTCGTCGCGGCCATCGAGGAGGGGGCCATCGACGAGGGGAGTAGTCGCGGCGTCGGTCATATTCGCCATCGGGCTCGTCCTTATAGTCACGGGCAAGTCCCTCTTCAGCGGTAACTACTTGACCCAGCAGGGCATGAGCACAACCGCCACGCTCCCCGGCTTCCGCCCGGTGCTGTTCCCGGGCCCTGTTTGGACTCTCCTCGAGCTGGTGGGCCTGTGTGCCGGTACCGTGCTCGGCTTCCTGGTAGCTGAGGCCAGCTACGGCTCCCGTGCGGTGTTGCGGTCCTGGGGGGCCGGCGAGGTCGCTCCACGCACCATCGTCATCCTTTTCATATGGCTGAGTGGGTTCGGGCTCGTCCTGTACGGGCTGTTCGTCCAGGGCCCGATCTTCGACCGCTACGTGTGGCCGTTGGCCTTTGCCACCGCCATACTTCTGGCCTCCAAAGCGATCAACGCGCCGGCCGTCTCTCTCCCCGCTCCGGCTCACGTCGCCATGCCGCCCCACCGTCGCCCACGCTGGGCCGGACTTGCCGCGTCTGGCGGAAGGCCTGACATCGCGGTGCTGGCGGCCACCGTTGCCCTGACCCTCGTGGCCGGGGCTGTCGCCATCAGCGTGACGCTGAACGCCGATTCTTATGACGGTGCCCGCTGGTCCGCCGGTCAGATCGCGGTCGAGGCCGGCGCCCGAGCTGACGCCGTCGACGCCGGGTTCGACTGGGTTGGTAGCCACGCCACGACCGCAGCCAAGCGGGCTCGCCAGGTATCCGGCCTGCCGTCGTACGTCATGTGGTACGACCAGCTGTTCCCCAACTTCAGGGACTGCGCCTTCGTCTCGGGCTCGCTGCCGGCCCCCCATGGCACCTCTTTAGTAGGAAGGGTGCGCTACAACGAGTTCGGGTTCGCTGTGCCCGAATACCTCTATATATACGTCGTGCGGGCACGTTCGTGCCCGTGAGCTACTTGCCTATGCCTACTTAGTTGGCTTCGCTTGCTCTTTGGCCAGGATCTGGTTTAGCAAACTGCTGTAATCAGTATCACGAGGGTTGTCCTTTAGCGCCTGGCGGGCCAGCGTCTCCGCCGCCGCCAGATCGGCCTTGGCGTTAGTCGGTTGGACCTCGGACAAGTCGATGTCGATCTCGGCTTCGGAGGCTGGGTAGGGCGCCCAGAGTGGCTTCGCGTGGGTGGCTTTGGCTGTGAGCGCGTGTGCCTGGGTCAGGTCCGATACGGCGGCTGACGTAGACGAAGCGTGGCTGGCCGCGTTGGTGAGGATGCTCGCCTCACCGGCCGGGTAGCTCGGTTCCCAGGGGTTCAAGGTGAAGGATTTCTTGAGGTCGTTGAAAAAGACCGGGCCCACCTGAGTTGGCTTGCTCGTAGAGCTGGCCCCGGCCGTTGAACCGGGCGCCGGCTGTTTCAAGCTGGAGTACGCGGCCCAATAGTCGTGGTCGGCCCGGTAGGCGCCGTCTGCGCCGAGGGCGAGGAACACCAGTACCACCGCCACCACCGCCCCGACCCCGAGGGTCCACCACGGCACCGTGTCCGGGCGGCGCCGATAGCTCTCGCGCTTGCGCCGGCTGGCGGAGCGGGGCGCCCAGGCCGGCGCCGGGCTGACCGGCCTGGTCACGGGCTCTTCCGCCTCCAGGAACGTGTCGACATCGGGGGAGGCGGCCACGAGCGACTTTGGCCTGAGTGTGTCCGGGACCCCGACGGCCTGAGCGATGACCGTCGAGCAACCTACGAGGAGCCAGAAAGAAAACGACAACCCCACCTGCTGCACGTTGAACACAGCCTGCACGATGTAGGCGACCATGCACGCGGTTACGACGGCCAGGGTTACTCTGTGCCGTTGCGCTTCGTCCTTGACCGTCTCCACCAGCGTGTCGCCGCGTTCCAGGGACCGGAGCCGGCGCCAGGCCCCAATTGATCGGAGGCCTACGTACACCAGTACGGCCAGGAAGAGCAACAGGCCAATGAAGCCCTGGTCGGCCAGGATGTTCATGAAAATGTCGTGGGCCCCGTTGACCAGGTAGTTAGGTCCCAAGCCGGCCACCCAGGCCGCGCTCTGGTATTGCGGGTAGACCAGGGCAAAGGTGTCAGGCCCGATCCCGGTGAAGGGGTGGTGAGCGGCGATGTGGAGAGCGGCCGACCAAATGTCGTAGCGCTGTTGGACCGAGGTGTTGCCGCCCGACTGGAACAGGGTCGACAGCGAGTGGGACAAGAAGCGCTTCCCCTCGACCGCCAGGCCCAGCACGGCAATGGCGACCACTGCGGTTGCGCTCCCAATGGCTAGCACGGGCCGGCGCCTGATTTCGGGCGCGAGCATGGCGGCCATCACGATAAAAGCAGCAATGGCCGCCACCCACGCCCCCCGGGCCGAGGTGCGCAACAGCTCGACGAGGATCAAAAGGGCCAGCACGCCCGCGGCCGCTCGCCACCACCAGCGCTTCGTACTGAAGCCGAGCACCACCACGACGGGCAGGACCATGGCCAGATAGCCACCGAGGTGGTTCGGGTTGCCGAGCGTCGAGAAAATGTCGTTCGAGAACGAGCCCAGGTTCCACAGGATGAAGTCCCACCTCGTGCCGTGGAACTCGGTGTCGTGGAGCTGGATGAGCCCGTAGAAGACCACGATCCCGCCGCCCGCGAAGGCGAAGGTCCCGAGCACCTTGCGGATGTCCGTTACGTCGAAGGCCTCCGCCGCCGCCATCATGATGACGCCGAAGGCGGCCGCCGAATATAGCCCGTCATAGGAGCCGTAGTTGCCCAGCAGGCTGACGTGCACGTCGACACCCGCGAACGCCGATATGGCCGTCCAGGCGACGACCGCAGCCACGAGCCACTGCAGGCCGTTTTGCCAGCGAGGCACGGCCCGGTTGTGTACGCCGGCAACCACCCAGAGGCCTATCAGGACCAACGCCCCGATCAAGGTAAGGGTGTACTTCGGGAGGTTGAAGACATCCCCGCTGTGAGGGTCGAAGACAACCGGGACGGCCGCGGCCAGCACGATTATCACGGCGGCCCTGGCGGCTCGTAGCCCGTCCTTGCCCTTGGCCACCTCGAGCGCGGCCCAGCTTGTCCCAATCGCGGCGGTGAACAGAACACCTAGAAAGAGGGCGAAGCTCCACTTGACTGCCCCGGTAGCCAGGAGCAAAAGGGCAACCAGCCAGGCCGGTACACCCAGGAGCAACGGCCACCCGGGGACGCCGATGATGGCCGGCACCGCCACAACTGGCAGCAACCATTCAGGCACACGGGCACCGCCCACAGTGGCCCGGCGCGCACCCGCTCGTGGTGGCTCGGGGGGACGGGCCGGCCGGACCTGCGCCGGACTAGGCCGGCGCGGCTTAACTTTGGTTTGTGCTCCACTGCGGTGCCGCTGCCCGCTGCCCTTTGCCACAAAGGGAGAGGTTACCTGTGTACCTACCCCCTCCAGGTGACGCGCCCGGCCGGAGATCGTCTCACTGGCATACCGGCTGATGACGCGCGACTAGCGTCAGGCGCCAAGTGAAAGGGCCATGGCCTGCGATAACGTCCTTAGTGGGACAAACCGGGCCTTTTTCTACCACCTGGAGGGGACCAGACCAGATGCCAGAACAGAGCCCGTGGCCGGCAGCGATGACGCGCCGGCGCCGAGCTATCAGACCACTAGCGGGCACCTTGGCTGTCCTCGCTGGCCTGATGGCGGCGGGCTTCTGGGCGGCCGCCCCTCCGGCCTATGCCCAAGTGGTGACGGCCCCATACGTTATTGGCACCCCGACCAATGCCGTAGCCGGCGTCGTCGCCTCGCCCGCCACGTTGTCACAGAGCGCGCCGACGCCCTTCGTAGTGACGTTCCGGGCCACGGCGGCCCTATCTGGTACCGGCGCCAGCACCGTGACCATTACCTCGTCAGCCACGTTGGCCACCGCCCCGACCAGCATCGCCCTTATCGACGACAGCAACCCCGCGTGCTTCCAGGCCGGCACCAACGGCGGCCTCGTCGGGACCACGACGATCACCGTTGACCTGGTCGCTTCCTGCAACGTTGCCACCGGCGACGAGGTCGAGGTCGATTTCACAGCTTCAGGCCCCTCGTCCATCGGTGACTTCACCCTGGCGGTGACGACCTCGGGCAATGGCTCCCCGGCCGCCTCCAACACGCTTATGGTCGAACCGGCGCCACCCACCGTCTCGGCCACGTCGGTTGTCCTCGGCGCCAATGCCACTTACACGCTGAGCGGTGCGTCCTGGACCACCCTCGGCGCCGGCGCCAACGCCCTCGTCCTGACGGCCAAGGCCAGCGCCGGCACGACCATTTCCTGGTACAGCGGCGGGTCCGGGTACTTGGTCACCTACACGCCGCCGAAAGGTACCCCGGCCGGGGATGTGGTGCAGGCGGTCCACGTGGGTACCACCTCGACCAGCAACGACACCGTCACCCTCACGTTGGCGACGGCGCTGGTTGCCGGGGACCGCGTGACCATCTCCGGCAAAGGGACCAACCCTTCGTCCACCAGTACCAACAACGTCTCGGTCGCACCGGAAACAGGCGCCGTCGGAACGCTAAGTGCCGCCGGGTCTCCCGAAACCTCTACTAATGCTTTAGTGTTCGGCACGCTTGTCACCGACGTGAGCGTCGTGCCCTCGCCGAGCGTGGCCTTGGCGCCGGCGACGTACGTTGTCAGTTTTCAGGCCACATCCAGGCTGTCCGCCGAGGCCGGAGGTCAAATCTGCTTGAGCGAGGCGGCCGGACCGACCGTGTTCTCGGGCGAGAAGGGGCCCTCGTCTCCGACACCACGGCCGGATGGCATTTCATCGCCAGTAGCCTCGCCTACCCTGGCGGCAACCCTCCGGCCAACCCAGGGTGTGACGAGCCAGACAACGGAGTCGTTATCTCCCTCACGGCTGGTTATGACGTAAATCCAGGTGACTCGATCACCATCACTCTGGTGGGGGTGACGAACCCGAGCACCGGGACGGTCGCCGATTTCACGGTGGCAACCAGTGCTGACACCGTGCCTATCGCCGCGGCGCCTTATGTCATAGGTGCGAGCGGCAGCCGCGGGGTCCTGGTCAGCGTGAGCCCGGGCACGACGGGGGCGCTGGCCACTTATACCATTTCCAACCTTCAGGCTGGCGCAGCGTTGACCGGTGGGACGTCTACGGTCACGCTACAGGCCCCGCCGGGGACCGTTTTCCCGAACAACCCGGATGCGTACACGGTCCAAGACTCAACCACACCTTCAGGTTCAGGGTCAGTGACCGCCCCGCTCAGCGGGGGCGGCACCAACGATGTGACTATTACCGTGCCGGCCTCGGTCAACCAAGGCGACCTCCTGGACATAACCGTTGAGGACGCCATCAACCCGAGCAGCGCCAGCCCGTCGTATACTCTCACCCTCCTCGGCAACGTGACGGGCCCTCCAACGGTCGGCCCGTTCCCAGGTGCGAATGTGAGCTACCCGAATGGGGCCATCATCAGGTTCTCGGGCAAGCTACTACGTGTTCGCCGGAGGGCGCGCTTTTGAGATCCAGGGGGCTTCGGCGCTGGCCGCTCTTCAAAGGGTCGACCACGCCAGGCCCCAAGCCGCTCCCGCCGGCGCCAGGCCCCCAACCGGAGCCGCCCGACCAGGGACTCTGCTGTTCACCCGGCCTATCGACGGCACTGCCACGATTTATGTTGTAGGTAACGATGGCGAGCTACATGGTTTCGCCACGCCGAAGCAGTTTGTGACCGACGGCTACGATCCCGCCCTGGTGGTGACTGTTACGAGCCTCGGGCAGCTTGGTGTGGGTGCCTCCGTCGGGTCCGAGGGAGCCGCCGGCAACGCCTTTTCCACCAGCGCCGACGGGGCGATAGTGGCCTCTGGCCGGGCCTTTTATGTCCTCGCTGGTGGGCGGGCGTTCGGGATCCCGAGCCCGGCCAAGCTGGCGGTCGTGCACAAGGCCGATAGGGCTCACCCCCTGACAGGGACCATCACCTCGGCGCAAAGCTCGGCCGTCCTGGCCAGCGGCGAGCTGCTGACGATATCGGGGACGGTCTACGTGAGCTACCAGGGCGACCTTTACCCCTTCAAGTCCATGGCCCAGCTCCGGGCCGACGGTTACGGCGGCACGGCTGCCCTCACCGTTCCGTCCACCAGCGGAGCGCCGGTGCTTTCCACCTACAGCGGGACTTGACTCGTCCCGCAATTTCGGCCCCAGACGACCACTACAGCTGGCGCACGCGGCGTTCAAGCCCCCGTTACCCTCCCGCCAGTTTGGTTTTGTCCGCAGAAGTGTGACGCGCTAGCGTGCCGAGCGTCTAACTAACAGGCTTGTTCCGGAGCAAGCCCGTTAAGGCACGGCACCAAGGTCCACCACAGTGCTCCGGACCTGGGCTAACGTCCGGGGTGGTCGGGCACCTGGCAGGGCCCAAAGGGTGCACGGCACCAGCAGCAACCGCCGCTAGCGGCGGGAAATGTTCACCCTACCTAGGAGGGAAAACTAGCTAAATGCAAGAAGAACATCCTTTGGCAAAGTCGCCAAGGCGTGGGTGGAGACGTGCCAAGCTGCTAGCTGGCACCCTGGCTCTAACCTTGGCTGGCTTCGGCAGTGTCGCCGCAGTAAGTGCAGTGCCGGCTTCCGCGGCACCCGCCTGCGGCAGCGCGACGGGAGCGCCGGGGTGCGTGACCAACACCTACACCATCGGCGCGCCGTCGGGTGGTGTAAACAACGTCACCGTCACGCCGACCACGGCGACCTCTGGGACCAGCACGACCTTTACCGTCACGTTCGTGGCGGTAAACGCTCTGGCCACCGGCAACACCGTTACGATCGGCACCTCGACGGCGCTGCCCGCACGCCATTAACAATTCGACTGTCGCCTTGATCGCCGGCTCGTGCCTCCAGTCCGGGAGCGTGCCGACCACCATTGGCAGCACTACGGGCGTCACTATCACGTTGAATTCGAGCGCTGTGCCCTTCCATCGCGGCTGGCACGACGGTCACGGTTACGTTCACCGCGACGACCCCAAGCTCGAGCTTCAACTTCACCGTCGCCACGAGCACCAACGCCACCGCTGTCAATTCGCCGACGGTGACGGTCGCAGTGCGCCTCCGACGCTTACGGCCGGCACCCTCTCCGCGGGCCAGACGACCACCTACACGATTACGGGGGTAGGGGCCGCAACGCGACAGGGGGCCGGTGCCGGGTGGCGGGGCGTGGAACAGCACTGAACCTGACCACGCCGGCCACGGTGCTCGAGCTGACCTCAACGGGCAGCGCGATCACCTTCGCCCAGCCAACAACCCGACCGCCAGCTACACGGTCACCTACACACCCTCCGGTGGGACAGCGGCAACTGATGCCGTCACAGCTGTGACGCCTATCAATACCGACGGCACGGTTTGCACGATTGTGCCGACTGTGCCGCCTGCGCCGCCTGCGCCGCCTTGTGCCGGGGTGGCCCTGACACTTACGACGGGGGTGGCACCGGGCGGGACAGTCAACATCGTCGCCTCCGGCGTCAACCCGATTTCGCCGGTACCGACCCAGAGCGTCGCAGGTGTTCATAACGCCCACCACGGCAGCGGGTAGCCTCGCAAGTCGGGCCGACAAACGTCACGAACCCCCCCGCCAACTTCGGCTCGTCCGTGAAGAGCGTTACCCTGGCGGTTTCACCGCTGGTGGCGGGTGCGTCGGCGACATACACGGTCGGCTTTACGGCCTCGAGCCCAACGGCCGGCCAACTTCGGTAACAGTCGCCGAGCCCAACACGGGCTTCACGAGCGTTAGCGGTGTGCTGATCACGGACACAACCGGCGGCTGGCACGTCGTGACCAACAGCCCCGATAAGTCGGTCGTCAACAAGCTGACCATCAGTACGGCGCCCAACGTGATCAACGCGGTGACGCGGTTACCGTCACGATCGCTGGGGTATCCAACCCGGCGGCCGGGACGTACACCGATTTCACGGTGGCAACCTCGACCGACATGGTCCCGGCTAGTGCTCCGTCCTACACGATCACTGCAGCCGGCACTAGCCCTCAAGTGTGACGATTGAGCCGGCGACGCGACGACGACCGTTTAGCCCGGTTGGCCCGACGGAAACCTCCAACTCCCTATGTTCGGCACAGCGGTCAAGAACGTGACCCTGCGGTTCGCCTCTGTCGCCGGAGCGTCGCCACTTACACGTCGGCTTCACCGCCGCCAGCGGCCCCCACTCGATAACGGTGTCGAGCGAGCACAGCTTCTCGCGTCAGCGGCGCACTGTCACGACACGACCGGCGGGTGGCACTCGTCACCAACACACCGACCGTGGCACCAACTCGCTGACAATCTCGACCGCCACAAACTGTTCGGCGTCCACCTGCCTATCAAAGCTGGTGACGCAGTAACGGTCACCATCGCCGGGTGACCAACCCGGCGGCCGGGACGTACACCAACTTCACGGTAACGACAACTATCGACACGGTCGCAGCTAACGCCCCGTCGTTACGATCACCGCAGCCGGGCACCGCCGGAGTCAACGTCATTGTGAACCCGCCCACCGTCGGGAGCCTGGCGACGTACACCATCACCGGGCTCTTCGCCACCACCCCATAACGAGGCAACCTCACGGCTAATGCCATAACGCTGACGGCACCGGCAGGGACCGTCTTCCCCACCTCGCCGAGCGCGTTCGTGATCACTGACTCGACGACGCCGGCCGGGTCTGGCACGGTCATCTAGCCGCCGACGTCGTGACCGCGAACGGCGGTAGCAATACCCGTCACCTTCGTCCCGCCGACAGCTTCGTGTCTGGCGACGTGCTCACGTTCACGGTCACGACCGTAATCAACCCGACGCCCCCAGCAGCGGCTACCAGCTCACGATCTTCGGACCGGTGACCGCGGCTACCGGAGTGGCCGCCTTCCCCAAGGCAAACCAGACATATCCCAACTCGGCACTGATCAACTTCGCCGGGACGATCTATGTGTTTGCCGGAGGGCACGCGTTCGGGATACCGACCCCGACGGTCTTGAACAAGATCAGAGCAGTGAACCCGGCGGTGGTGCTCAACGCCGCGACAGGTACCGTCGTACCGGTCGTAGCAGCTCGTAGCGGCACATTGATCAGCACTTACGCCGTCAACGGGAACGCCACGATCTATGTGGTCGGCACCGACGGGGAGCTGCACGGCTTCTCGACGCCTAAGCAGTACAAGGCGGCTGGTTACGACGGCGCCCTCAACACGACCGTCAACACCACCGGAGGCATGACGATCGGGAGCACCATCGGAGTCCTGGGAGCCAACGGCACTGCCCTGGCCACCAGCTCTGACGGCGCCATTGTCGACTCCTCGGGTACGTACTACACCTTCGGGGGTGGCCGTGCCCTGGGTATCCCGACT
This sequence comes from uncultured Acidimicrobiaceae bacterium, assembly GCA_963845605.1. GTDB lineage: Bacteria > Actinomycetota > Acidimicrobiia > Acidimicrobiales > Palsa-688 > Fen-671. The sequence goes on along the minus strand of CAWJSS010000004.1, from coordinate 4,822 downwards.
CCCGCTCGGTTGGCCCTGGTCCAGATGCACAACACCGCTACTGTCCTGACCGGCACCGTCTCGACGACGCAAAAGCAGGCGAGCTTGGCCAGTGGTGTATTGCTGAGCGTGGGGAGCACGACGGGCGGCGTAGCCACCGTCTACGTCAGCTTCAATGGCAACGCCTTCCCGTTCAAGACACTGAACCAGTTGAAGAACGACGGCTACGGCGGCACGCCCGCAGTCCAAGCCCCGAACGTGGGTGGGCTGCCCGTCGTGCTTACGTACACCGGTTCCTGATAATCGACACGTCAGTTGACCTGCACCTGAAGGTCGACGAACGGTAGTTACCAAAAGGAGGGCGGCCCCAAAAGGGGCCGCCCTCCTGCTTTGTGACATAATCGCAGCTTCTTCACACTTTTAAGGCGGGTGCTTCACAGAGGCGGGCAAGGCTCGCGTCACTACCTAGAGGGAGAACACATGCATCAACAAAGTCCTTCAAACACGGCACCGCGGCGTTGGCGGAGCCGTGCCAAATTAGCCGCGGGTACCCTCGCATTGACGATGGGCGCCCTCGGAGCGGGCCTTGTGGCCACCGCTCTGCCTGCCTACGCCGACGTGCTCTCGAGCTTCTACACGATCGGTACGCCATCGGGTTCAGTAGGCACCGTCACCGCTACACCGGCCTCTGTGGGAGCGTCCGCTTCGACCAGCTTCACCCTTACGTTCAACTCCGTCGGCGCACTCGCCGGTTCAAGCAACGCCTCGGTGACCGTCATCTTCCATCGCGCTCTCACGTCCGTGCCAACGTAATCTCTCATCGGGGGCAACTGCATACAAGCAGGCACGGCCGGTAACGGCGGCGCCGGTACCGCCACTGCCAGCGGGATCACCATCTTCCTGATGAGCAGCTGCAGCATCAGCGCCGGCACCCCTGTGTCGCGTCGCGTTCACCGCCAACGCTCCAGCTACGACGGGCACTTTCTTTTTCACTGTTACAACGTCGAGCAACGTCACGCCGGCCACATCCAACACCATTGCGGTCGGGACTTCGGGGGCAACTCTGTCAGCGGCCTCGCACAACTTCGGGGTCAACACCACCTACACGATTAGCAACGCGGCGGTGGCCGGCCTGGCAGCCAGCCAAAATGTAGTGACGCTGAGCGTCATCCCCGGCGGGACGATCGTGTTGCCCAGTGGAGCCGCGAGTTACACCGTGGTCTACACCCCGCCCGGCGGCACAGCGGCAACTGACACAGTCACCGGTATTACCCCGACAAGTACTTCGGTGGTGTCACTGACCCTGGCGACGCCGGTAACCAACGGTGGCACGCTCAACTTCACCTTCAACGGGACCAACCCGAGCGTGGCGGCGACTGCGGCCATGACGGTCCAACCCGCAACCGGCACGGCAGCAACCACAAGCTCTATCACCTTCGGCAACTCGGTCACCGGTGTCACGGTTACCCCGGCATCAGCGCTGGCTTCTGCGGCAACGACCTACACAGTGAGCTTCCGGACGTCGAGCGCACTCTCTGCCGGTGGCGATATCTTCCTGAGTGAGGTCGCCGGCCCGACCAATTTCTCAACGGTCACCGGTGTAGCGCTCAACGACACCACCCAGTCCCGCACTGCGGTGATCACGGGCGCTGCTCTGGCCAGCGGCTCGGCCACGCTCCCTGTGCCCTTCACGCTCAACGCCGGCGACGCGATAGTGCTCACCCTCGTCAACGTCACCAACCCGGCGGCGCAGACCATATCGGACTTCAACGTCTCTACGACCTCGGACAATGTGCCGGCCACTGCCGCGGCCTACACGATCGGGGCCAACGGCAGCCCTGGCGTAGTGGTCACTCCAAACCCCAATTCGGCAGGGTCGATCGCCACCTACACCATCGCCAACGCGCGGGCCAGCGCGGCGATGACCGGCGGCAGTTCGACCATCCAGTTCCAGGACCGGCAGGCACAGTGTTCCCCAACTCCCCTGGCGACTACAGCGTCACTGACTCGACGACTACCTCGGGGACGGGCACCGTGACTGCTGCCCTGGTCGGTGGAGGGACGAACACAGTCACCATCACGGTCCCCAACAGCATCAATTCCGGGGACACGCTCACCTTTACCGTGCTGGGTGTCATCAACCCGAGCCTCGCTTCCAGCACCTACCAGATCAACCTGGTCGGAAACGTGACCGGGCCCAATCCCAGTTGCGCCGTTCCCGCAGGCCACTGCCACCTATCCGAATGGGGCCATAATCAACTTCTCCGGCACGGATTACGTGTTCGCCGGCGGCCGGGCCTTCAGCGTCGCCAGCTCACAGCTGGCCGCATTGCAGAAGGTGAACAAGGCGCAAATCCTCAACGCTGCATCCGGCGCCACGCCACCTACGAGCGTCGCTCCTAGGGTCGGTACCCTGATGTTCACCAGCCCGATCAACGGGAACGCGACGATCTACGTGGTAGGTACCGACGGCCAGCTGCACGGGTTCGCCACGCCAAAGCAGTTCGGTAACGGCGGCTACAACGGAGCCTTGGTTGTGACGGTTACGAACCTCGGCGGCCTGAAGATCGGCTCCACCGAGGGCGCCTTAGGGGCGGCCGGGAACGCGTTGGCCACGAGCGCCGATGGAGCGATCGTCCTCTCCGGGAACGACTACTACACGTTTGCCGCCGGCCGGGCCTTCAACATCACGACCGGTGCCCAGCTGAACACCATCAAGAAGACGAACAAGGCGACCATCATCAAGGGCACCGTCACCGCGGCGCAGAAGTCGGCGCCTGCGGCCGCCGGGGTCCTCCTGACGGTGGCCGGTCCGGTCTACGTCACGTACCAAGGCCAGGTATGGCCGTTCAAGACGATGACGCAGCTCCATAACACCGGCTACGGAGGAACGGCTGCTGTCCCGGTGCCCAGCACGGGCGGGCTGACCGTTGCCCCTTAGTGCTCTGAGGCTAAGGCTCTAGGGCACTAGCAATCTGAAGAAAAGGGCGGCTCTCCGGAGCCGCCCTTTTTCATTGGGCGCAGGCATTCTGGAGCTCGTAATGCAGATGTTCGGAGCGACGAGTTACGCTGACGGGTGAGTGTCAGTGCCCACGAGTCGCCCGGGCTGCGGGCAACCCGCTAGGCACTTGAACGAGAGGACAGGGGCAACAGCCAAGCAGCGCAATGTAACCAAACGCGCGAGGTCCAAAAAGGCGCCTGTGAGGCGCCGGCCCGCCCGAATGGGAGCCGCCCCGCACCGCGCCTCGGCTCGCCTGCGTTTGCGACGCCACAGGCTCGTCCTCCGACCCAGTTGCCGCTACCCAGGCTCGTATTTGACTCACTGTTGTTAGCCGGGTACGCGGCCGTTTGTCTGTGGTCTACCTTCCGACCCTTGCCACCACCTATGCGAGGGTGGACGACTACGCAAGCTTGGCGGGTACCGTCGAGGGCACTCTCGCCAGCGGGTTGTCTGTACAAATCCCGGAGGGCCGCCCGCTTTATGACCTGTACGAGCAGCTGACCTTCGGCCACCTGCACACGGTAAGCCAGGTCGTGGCCCTGCGGGTCATCTCGCTGGCGGCATTAGTCGCCCTGGCGTTCTTCCTGAGCTGGTACCTGCGCAAGCTCGGTGCCGGCCTCTGGGCTGCCGTGCTCGTCCCTCTTTTCGTCGTGGTAATGCCGCCTCTAGCCCTTTATCAGACATGGGCGTCCCTCTCGCCTTATGCCCTGGCTGGCCTCGTTTCAGCAGCTGGCGCCCTTCTGGCAGACCGCGCGTTATCGTACCCGGAGCATCGATGGCGCTACTGCCAGCGCGACCGACTGCGTTCTGGTCGCGGCGGCTGTCTACCAGCCCGCGGCGACGTACTTCTGGGTGTTCACCGGAGCCAGGTTGATCCTGGTGCCCGCCGCGCCCAGGTCAAGATCGGCCCGAAAGTCGCAGTTAAAGTCGCCGTCACTGCGTCAGGGCTCATCCCTACGACTTCCTCGTGTCGCTCGTGCTTCCCTACGTCATCTATGGCCACCAAATCGCCTCCCCCCGCTCCTCCGTTGCCACTGACCTGGCGAGCAAACTCTCCGACTTCGGGCAAGCGCTACGAGATGCGTTCAACATGTCCAAGATCGTGCCTTCGACGGCTCTGCGCCGTACTCACCGGCCTGGTTATCGTGGCCGGCACTCGCGGCCCGATCGAGGTGGTCAGTTCGTTGGCCCGTGGTATTCGGTTCCGAGCTCGCAGTGGCGGTAGCGACCATGGTCATGGCCTACTCTCCCAACTTGGTCACAACGCTCAATTGGCCGGCCTACCGCACCCAAGGCGCATTGACCGCTGTGGTGGCTCTGTACGCCACCTTTGGTCTGGTCAGCATCGTAGAACAGTGGCGGTCCCGCTACGCGATGCCTGCGACCGCGACAGCACTGACAGCTCTGCTCGGGGTCGGCGCACTATTTGCGTATAGGGACGTTTCCTCGGAGGTCACCCAGCCCGAAAGCCTCCAATGGCAGTACATGCGTACTGAGGTGGAAGCGGCGTCCCGGCTCCCAGCAGTCAAGGTATTGGAGCTTGTCCCAGCAGATTCGGTGTACGGCTTTGCCCCCGTTGTCCGCTATGACGAGTTCGGCTACCCCACCAGCGCCGTCCCGGTTGCCCTGGAAGACATGGCTTATGTGGCTTTGGCCAGCACGCCGCCGGCCTTCCGGCACCGTGTAGAGGTGACAGTCGGCAGCACGTCTGCTGGAGCCGGCGCCGGCACTTTCGTTATCAACATGCAAGGGCTGGCCCGTTACCCGCTGCCTTGAGCCGGCCGTCCGACTTACCCTCTGCTAACCCATCCGGCTTCATCGGCTCTCGGGCGACGCTGTCGG
>CAWJSS010000003.1:0-379049 GCA_963845605.1 uncultured Acidimicrobiaceae bacterium | reverse complement strand
CCAGCTCTCCCCCCCGGGTTCTGTCAAAAACTCACGCAGGAATTCTCCCAGCCCTGTCCCCAGCCAACAAGAAAGGGGCCATTCGGGGCCAGGAAAAGCGACGGGTACTTCTGAGGCGTACTGCTCTGCGCTTATAGAGCATATTGAGCCCACCCGGTCGATGGCAGCAGCAGACGCCAGAATGTAATTGGAACGGATGTAGCAGCGAAACCTATGTTCCCAAAGCTGAAAGTAGTGTGGGAGAAAGTCGATTTTGCCGGCCGCAATGGGCTCCGAACTGGCAAATCTCAACAGTGCGGAGGTTACGCCCAAAAGGCAGTCTGCTTTGTAAAACGGAAGGCGGTCGTTCAGGATCATCCACACGTCGGGCGCCGGTCGTGCCTCCGCCATGAGCGTTTGACGCCCTTCGTCATAGGCTGAGAACTCAGCTTCCCGGTTTGACCCTGTCACGACCCTGTACTCACCATCGGTCCGAGCCAAAGCTCGGGCCACAACCGTATTGTTAGCCACCACAACCATCGAGCACGTCACGCCTTTCAAGCCGCGTAGCCGCCCGAGGACCAAGTCGACCGATCCGGCGGCGGCGATGGGGTCCCAGGCCGCGAGCACAACCCCGAGGTGCGGCGACCTGCCGTCTTCACGTCCGAGCGACGCCCGACAAAGGCGTTCGCCCGCACCAACCACCTTCCATTCGGCTCGACCAATTAGCCCCGACAGGCTCATCGCCCGCCCTGACGCGCCAGAGCCTCGAAGCGAAGCTCGACCTGTTCCATCGAGCGCTCGAAGTCAAAAACCCTAGCTACCCACGCCCTACCTTTTGCTCCCAGTTCCAGTGCCTTGTCCGGCGACTGGAGCAAGTCCACGACCGCCCGAGCCATATCAGGCGCGCTGTTGGCCACCACGGCGGGGCAGGCGGGTGGCATACCCTCGGCCCCCACGCTGGTGGTCACAACCGGCAGTCCATATGCAAGGGCTTGGGGTACCTTGAACTTCAGGCCGGCACCCCTTAGGAGTGGCGCTACCGCTACGGCGCAATCCGCGTAAGCGTGCTTCAGGTCGGGCACGTAGCCCGTGGCACTGGCACCGGGCGCCGGGCACGATGCGAGCACTTCGCTGGAACCGCTGCCAGCCAGAACGACGGTGGCCGCGGGGACGCAGCGGCGCACGGACGGCCAGACCTTCGACAGGAACCAGGTGGCCCCTTCCACGTTAGGACCACGGGCGAAAGCCCCGACAAATATTACCTTGTTTGAGCGTTCTGATATCAGAACTTCAGGAGAAAGGTCGATCAAGGGGTCGAGGACGGCGCAAGGACGGCGCAAGCCGCAACGCCGTAGCAGTGCAATATCGTCGCGGTTAAACATTTGCACAAGATCGCATTTAGCGAGGAAATAGGTCTCTGTGAATAGTGCAAGGGGGGCAAAAAGGCGTTTCCGGAGGGGGATCGGCTCCACCGCGACCGACTGAGAACGGGCCAGTCGGCGAAAACCACGCGCGAAGAGGTCGTGCTCTGTCACAACAATCGGCCTTCGCCCGCGGTCTTGGCGCACAAGCGGCAGCGCCCGCAACAACTCCGCCCACTGGATGTCAACGACGTCCGCAGCAGCCAAGACACTTCGGGCATGGCGGTCGCGGAGAAGGCCGTCGACCTCAGGCGCCCGAATATTAAAGCCCGTAAGGGTACGAGCCTGTAGCCTCAGGCGGCTCGTACCACCCTCAATGGCGGGGCGGGAAAAATGGACGCTCACCCGACCGTCGTACGTGGCGACGGTCCGCGGCTCCGGTTCTGTGGTGCAAATGAGGTCAACCCTGTGGTGGCGCGAGAGGGACGTCAGGTAGGCATGCAGGAATGCGCCTCCTGCATGAGGAACACCATCGAAGGGGGGGAATGGGCAGACGACGGCTACGTGCATGGTTCGGGGCGCTTCAGCCTCAGTCCAACTTGGCGAACGCCGCCAGGTTCGCGTAGCCACGGCTCGGCCAGAGCCCTCCACTCAGGGTCCGGCCTGAGGTTGGGCCGGGTCCATCCGCTCGAGTCGGCGGGCGACCGACGGCGGCGAAATCAAGGCCGCCACCGCGTACGCTAACTGGCCGGGTGCCCTGCCGATCCGAGCGAGCTGTAGGAACTGCTCGCAGGCCCGAACTCTGTCGTTGGCAAGCAAGTAATGCCGTGCTGCCTTCCCTAGCCAGGCTTCCGCATACTGACGGTCAGCTGGGCCAAGTTCGGGGAAGTACTTGGTGCGCACCACGTTCGCGCTATGCAGCATCATCCGTGCGTCGGTGGAACCTTGGCCTTCCCATATTCGCCATGCCGCCAGAGGGCGGTCCAGGTAGGCGAGGGGTGACATCCGAGCTAGTCGGACCCAAAGGTCCCAATCCTCGCAACCCGGCACGTCGTCGTGGAAACCGCCCGCCGCCAGGACTAATTCCCGGGCAACCAGGACCGAGGAGCCGCCGCCGGGAATGACGTTGTCGTGTGCCAACAAGGCGAGTAGGTCGTGGCTGCTTAGCAGTTGCCCTTCCGGAGGTCCCATCGGCCCCTCGAACAGGCGTCCGCCGGGGCGAACTGTCAAGTCGGCACCCACATAGGCGCACACGGTAGCGCACCAGCCGGCGCTCGGGTAATCGACCATTGCCCGCAATTGAAGTTCGAGTTTGGTTGGCGCCCAGAGGTCGTCATTGTCCAGGAATGCCACCCACGCGCTTCGAGCCGAATCGATACCGACGTTGCGGGCCTTCGCTGCCCCGAGGGGCATGTCACGTTGCACTAGGACCAGGCGCTCATCGCCAAGAGCCTGAAGCGCTTCGGCCGTCCCATCCGACGACCCGTTGTCGACCACTAGGCACTCGACTTCTGGACAGGTCTGACATAAGACAGCACGGGCCGCCTGCACGACAAGCTCGCGACGGTTGTACGTAGGGATGATGGCAGTGACCATGGCGCGCATTCCGGTGGCTGACGCCCCATCATTGCTGGGGCCCATCAGAGCGATTCCACCTCAGGGACCGAACCAACCTCCACTCTTGCGTGCCTGGGCCGGTACTCAGCAGATGTGCCTGCCCTGGGGGGCGGTTCTGGCGACAAGTTCGCCCAATCGCGCAACTCCGACACGGCTGATCGGGGTTTGGCGATAATTCTTAGCGCCGAGTGGGCCCCAAGAGCCAGCAAAGCGAAGAGCCCGAGGCCGACAACGGCAGGGACGCCGGCTCCAAGCAGCCCCACGGCTCCTCTAGGCAGGTAAGGCCGGATGACAACCTCCAGGCCGAAGGTGAGCGCTGCAGCCACCACCCCACGCAGCAATGGTACGTAGCGCAGCGGGTTCGGAAGATCACTACGCACGGTGCGGCGGACGTCGTGCAGCATGTAGACGCCGGCAACCAGTTGGCCGACAGCGGTAGCCGCCACAACACCGAGCGTTCCCAGCAGCACCATGGGCACGGTGAGGGCGACGTTGACGACCATGCTCACTATCCCGTAACGAGCCAAGGCTCCCGCCTTGCCTAAAGCCTGCGCGTAGATGCTGATGAGGCCGGTGACCAGCGGGACCGCGGCGCCGGCGATGAGGATGATACAAACCCAGCCCGCCAGGCTGAAGCGGGGCCCGAGCCAGGCCAAGATCCCGAAATAAGCAGAAGCCATCGCGACCAAGGTCCAACCCGTGACTGCCACGACCCACATCCTTTGGAGCCGTACGAATTCGCGGAATGTGCCCTCTTCGCCTTCGCGCCCATAGACGTTCCCAAGATGCACGCTCGAAGGCCCGAGGCCATTGAAAGCCACGGACGAAAGCTGATTGGCGAAGTTCGCCCCTGGCGAGTAAATGCCCAGCGCGTGGACCGAAAGTCCTCCGCCTATCACCAGCGAATCGACTTCGGTTATGACGAGTCCCGTAATGGCGCCGATTTGCAGCTTGCCGGAGAAGCTCAAGATCGACCGCAACTTGCTCCACGGGACAAAGCTGATCCCGCGCCGGTCGAGGTAGCGCACGGCCACCGGGATAATGAGCACCGACGCCAGGACCTGTTGGCCAATAAAGATAAAGGCAACACCACGGAGGCCTCGCCCAGTCTCTATAACGATGACAAAACCGACGACATAGAGGGCGTAGGTGAGGAGGCCCGAGATACTGCTCCAGGCATAGCGCTGACGGGCATTGAGGACGTACTGGAACAAAGTGTGGACGAACAACGTCGTGACCAGGATGCCCAGAGTACGGAATAAGAAAATCGCTTGTGGACGCCAGATGGCCGACATGTTGAGGAAACCAACGATGACTGGAGACAGGAACCACGCAATGGTGCTGATAACAATCCCGAGAACGGTCAGCAGAACGCAGAAAGTCGTCAGGAGCGCGGTGGTCGACATCCTGTCGTCGGTGCCGGCATAGATAGCGAAGTAACGCTGCGCTGCCCCCAAGACACCGCCATCGAAGCTGGTCAACATACCGCTTATCGTCACTACCAGTACGAATATCCCATACCGTTGCACCCCGAGACCGTGGATAATGAACGGGGTAAGCACCAGGTTGCCACCCACCCCGATAAGCTGACCTGCCGTACCCAAGCTGAAGCCCCGAGCAATGCCCCGCAAGCCCGGAAGCTTCTGATCGGGTTCGGTGGTGCCCGCTGGAGGCCCAGGCACCGAAACGCCCGTCGCCTCCAACGGGGTCGCCAGGCCCGGGATCCCCGTAGTCTCTGTGGGGTCGATCAAGATTGCCTCGACAATTGCATTTGGCTCATCGTCAGACGGAAGTCAACCCTACCGGGGCCCGGGTGTGCCACCGTGGCCTGGACCGCGCCCAGAGCGAAGACCCTCGTCCGACCACCCTCCGAGGGATAGCACCATGACGGTGGGCTACTGCATCGCGGCACACATGAGGCCTTCCGAGACGAGTGGCCTCGTTCCTCCATCACGTGCCCATTCCCGATGAAGCGTATTGCCACACCGTCCTGCATAACGCCACTGGCCTCACGTTCGCACCGACCTACGCAGGTACATCCGCTGGACCGAAGGAGAGCCTCATCCCGAGGTGCTTACCGTAGACGACATGGGCGGCATGGTCGTTTCGGTTGTACATTTCGAACGGAAGTTCGACGAAGATGTCGACTCCCGGGTGCTCGACCGTCTTGAGCTGCTCAGCGCTCGTCAGGTCCCAATGCGGCGGACATCATCGACGGAGACTCAGCCACCTAGCCCCGCCCCGCTCGACGGGTCGTCCGGCCTTTGGACCTGTGGCGTCCACGACCATGACGATTGGGAGCGACCGCCAACGCCCCTACGCCTTGTACCAGCCAGGTCGCCCGTATATTCACCCATGAACTCGGCTGCCCGCCAGGGGCTAAGCCGCCGTTGCCAGTCAGGGCGTGAGCTGCCATCCGGGAAGTCCGACCACCACCTCCGCATCAAGCCTGGGAAAGTCAGGCACAGGTAGCCGAGCATCTCTGACAAGACCAGGCGTTCCCGATGGACCCTCTTGTACAGCGGACGTACGCCTGCACCCCTCCGGTGTGACGAGTCCACCACCAGGCGCGGGTCGGCGTACAAGCTGAAGCCGGCCGACAGGACGCGCCACATCCATTCCTTGTCCTCACACGCCACGAGGTGCTCGTCGAAGGGGAACTGTTCCCAAACCTGTTTTGCGCCAGGACGACGCGTGGTTCGAAAACCCCCACGTGACGTCCCTTCCCAAGTCAGCGAGGCGGAATTTGGCCGGGCCATTTAGCGGCGTACCGTCCGGACGGTCCAGTGGTCCCCATGTCCCGGCCACATCGTCATCGCCATAGGCGTTGAGCGCCAGCTCCAGGACACGCCACATCCATTCCTTGTCTTCGCAGGCGACGAGTTGCTCGTCGAAAGGGAACCGCTCCCAGACCGTCTTGCGCCAGGACGAGGCGTGGTTGGAAAAACCCCATGTCACGTCTGTCGCCAGATCGGCGAGGTCGAAGGTGGCCGGCGCGGTCAGCGGGGCACCGTCCGGGCGGGTCGGGGCCCCCACGTCCCGGCCACATCGCTTGTCGCCGTACGCCCCAAGCGAGACCTCGGCCCATTGAGGGCTCGGTGGCACGCAGTGGGCCGACAAGGGCGAAAACCACCTCGCCGCTGGCGTGCTCAGCGCCCAGGTTGAGGGCGCGCCCGTACGTGAAAGCCTCAGCGGGGATAGTTATGACCTGGTCACAGTAGGGGCGAGCGAGTTCCACGGTCCTGTCGGTCGAACCCGAGTCCACCAGGATGATCTCCATTTCGACCGTCTGGGCGCGCAGGCCACGCAGTGCTCTTTCGATTGTTTGTTCCTTGTCCTTGGCACGCACCACGACGCTCGGCGTTGGTGTAGGCAACGGTCTCCTCTAGCTCCGGCGAGGCTCGGCCTTCTTCTACCCCTCATTGTGCTGCCGCCAACCCGCGCTGACAAAGGAGGAGGTCGCCGCTGGCCCAAGGCATGAGGGAAAACCCCATCTCCGGAGGTCAAATGTTTAATACTTTCTTCACATCTGAAGCGAACGCTGCTCAGCGAACAAACTGGCCCAAGTTGATGATGAAAGTGTGAAGAAAGCGGCCGGACGCCTTGGTCGCGTCCAGCAGCGACCGACGAAGGCCGGAATTAGGGGATATATCCTTCCCCCGCTTCTTCGATCCGCCGGCGGATCTCCGCCCTGCCCTCGGGCGTGGCCGCTTCCGACAGTGTGAAGCTGGGATAGGCCTCGATGCGTGCCTTGCGCCGCTCGAAGAACTCATGACTGTCACCGACCACCCTGGCCGGCCGGCCGACCGCAAGCGAGCCAGGCGGGATATCCGAGCTCACCAGGCTGCCAGCTCCGATCACGCAGTCGTCCCCGATCGTTACCCCGGGGAGCACGAGCGTGTCTGCGCCCACGAAGACCCGGCACCCGATGTGCACCGGAGCCAGCCTGGTGAACCCCAGTGCCTCTCGGGAAGTGGCGTCGTGAGCCAGGATGTGGGCCCGGGGCGCCAGTCGGCACCCGTCCCCGATGCTGATCAAATAGGCGGCGACGGGGTCGATCAGGACCCACGGGGCTATGTAGACGTTGCTGCCGATCTGTAGACCCAGTTCGACCAGAGCGTCGACGTCGACTTCGCCGCGCAGCCGTTGCCTGAACCTCTGCACCTTGCGCAGCGTCCGGCGCACCTCGGCCAGGTCGGGGACTGCCATGTTGTCGTGAGCGTAACCGATCGTTCGTCCAATTAGCCGGCCGAAGAGCCCTTATGCCGGACCGTAAGCGTATTCTCACCAGCGTTTTAGGTTACGCCAGCGATTTTTCGGGGTATAGTTTTGGTGGTCAGTGCCTGGTTTGGCAGCAATCCAAGGTAGGCGTACGAGCGTCGAATAGCGCTGGTCCGCAAGCTTTCTCGATCACAGACTAGGAACGTTCTTGCTACCCAGTTCTCAATACAAAGCAGGCGTAGAAACGCGTCCCGACAACGAGTATGGCCCCGACGCTCGCAGCCGCACCGACAGGCTGGACGAGCCTCGCTGGGACGACAACGGTCACAGCGGTGGTCCCACCGGTGGCTACGAGTCGATCGGCCGCTCGGCCCTCCATCACCCGGTCCTCGTCGGGGTGATCGCAGTGATCGGGTTGCTGGTGGGGACGGCCATTGGCTACAAGCACCCGGCGACGTACACGGCGGACGCCCAATTGATCGTGGGCCGCGCCGCCAGTTTGGCCCAGGACCAGATCCCCGGTCTGGCCGTCGCCGAACAGGAGCTGGCCGCAGACTACGCCCGGCTGGGGTCATCAACCAACGTCATCGCTGCCGTCGAGGCCAAACTGCACGTCGACTCGTTGCCCGGGACGCTGTCGGCGTCGCCGATCGCTCAATCATCGATAGTCGACGTCCAGGCCACGTCCTCGTCCGAAGCCGAATCGCTCAAACTGGCCAATGCCGGCGCCGCCGCCCTGGAGACGATAGTTACTCAGATCACGAACGACAACCAGTCCCAGGTAGCGCCGATCGTTAATGCCTTCCAAAAGGCCGACGCCCAGTACGAACAGGCCACTGCGCAGTACAACCTCCTGCAGCACCAGCTCAACACGTTCCTTGGTGAGCTCGGCAACCATCCTGCGACCGGAGCGGCCAAGAAGTACGAGGACTACCTCAACTCCCAGATCGCGGCCGCATTGACGAAGGCAGATACGTACAAGCTCGAGAGCGGCAACTACTCGAATGAGTACTACTCGGCCGTGCCCCCGCTCCAGGTACAGCAGGAGATGGTCCAACGGATCGGCGTGGCCACGTATAGCGGGAGCAATCGCAAGTCTTATATCGAGGCAGCCGCCCTGTTGGGCCTGGTCGGAGGTCTGGTCGTCGGCCTGGCTGCAGCGGCCTGGCTGGATAACCGCAGGGGCCGGCGCGGAGCACGCGCCTTTGCTCGCTAACGTCCGGGACGGCGCCCCCTAGTGCACCGTCTGCAGTTCGTAACGCAGTTCCTCGACCACCCGACCGCGCTCAACGTGGCGACGTTGATGGCCTTGGTGGTCATAGCTCTTGCTGGTTGCTACCTGCTGAGCCGTCTCGACCTGTCCGTAATCGTGGTCGTCGGCCTATTTTTGCAGCTTTTCTCGGGCAACTGGTCCCTCATGGGCATACCTTTGCCCCTGGACCGGGTCGTCCTAGCGGTCGCACTCATCGTTCTGGTGCTCAAAGGTGCCCGTTGGGTATGCGCAAGACGCCTGGTATTGCGGCCCTTGCACGTGGCCATGCTCTGCGCCGCCACATGGGCGGTCGCATCGGGCCTCATCGCCGGCACGCTCGTCGGCCATCTCGGCTTTTACTCGCTGCTGGACCGGTTCGGGCTCGTGCCCTTTGCCATGTTCACCCTCGCGCCGTTGATCTTTGGGACCGCTAAACAGCGCAATAACCTGCTGATCGGGCTGGTCGCTATCGGGCTGTACCTGGGGGCGACGGGCGTCTTCGAGGGCCTCCACATCTGGCGGTTGGTCTTCCCCAGCTACATCGCCAACCCGGACTTCGGCATCCAGTTCGGCAGGGCGAGAGGGCCCATCCTGGAGAGCACCGGGGATGGATTTTGCATCTTGTGCGGGATGGTGGCCGCCGCCATCGCCCTCACGTCGTGGCGCTCTCAATGGGCCAGGTTGGCCTGCTACCTCACCATCGCATTAGGCGGGGCGGCCTTATTCTTCACTCTTACCCGGAGCGTATGGATCGGCGGCTTCCTCGGCGTCGTCGGCGCCATGCTGCTAAGCCACAAAACCAGGAAGATCTTGGTCCCGGTCCTTCTCATCGGGACGGTGGCAGTGGTAGTGACGTTGGCGGTTTCACCCCGCATCCGCTCGGAGACAATCGGTCGTACCGAGAGCCAATCACCTGTATGGGACCGCGAGAACACCGATATCGCCGCCCTGAAGATCATTTCGAAGTACCCGCTCACGGGGGTGGGCTGGGAGAATTTCATCAATGTGTCCTCGCAGTACATGCGCCAGCAGCCCGATTATCCCATCACCGGCGTTGGCCTCGAAGTCCACAACATCTTCCTGTCCCACGCGGCAGAGCTAGGCATACCCGGCCTGTTGTTATGGCTGGTCGCTTTTCTCGGCGCTCTGTGGCGGGCATTTTCTCCGTTCCCCTGGTGGCGCGGCCGCGGCGGGAGCGCCGCTTCGCGAGCACCGCCCGAAGACTGGAGCTGGCGTGACCCCTGGCGGATGGGGGGGGTGGCGATCGTGCTGTGCTTCCTGGTCATAGCCAACCTCACGCCTTTCAGCGAGGCGCTCCCCAACACGCTTCTCTGGACCTGGCTTGGCGTCTTGGCCATCCCCTACACCAGCGAGCTGCGCGTGCCCGCCTACGCTCGGGCCCGCGCTCCCATCGTGCGCGATCGCCCGCGAGAGCTAGCTCCGCTGCACCTCAGGATCCCCGTCCACCCCGCCGTTAATCCCGAGGTGGGCCCGGGTGAGTGGGGCGCGGCCAGAGCACGCCGGCACAACTCGGCGGCGCCGACCCCTCGGCCTCACGCGAGCTGCCCGGTCACTGGCCGCGGCCAGCACTGCACTGATTGTTGGGTCCGTAGTCGCCGCCTGTGGCTCGTCGCCCAAGGCCAGTGCTCCCCCTTCGACGTCACGCCCACCTCCGAGCACGACGCAACCGACCCCGACGACGGTGAATTACCGTCACTCGACGTATGCTCCGCCGGGAACCCTGTGGCCGAAAGGAATTTTCTCCAAGCCGGACGTAGCCAACTGGCCACTCCTGTCCACATCGTCCAAATTTGCCTCGGACATTGTCGCTGACTACACGCAGGATTATGGCTCGGTCGGAGTCAACAGCATGCCCATCTACCGTGTGCCCGCTGACCAGCCAGATGTCCCGGTATCTGTTTTGTCAGGTTGCAACAGCTTCCTGCCCGACACGGGGGACCAGATCCCCATCCCGCCGTACGTCACGCTGAACGGCTCGAGTGACAACCCCCTCGTCATATACCAGCCGTCAACCAGGACGGACTGGGAGCTGTGGCGGACAACGAAGACGGCCAACGGCACCTATTCCGCCTGTTGGGGTGGCAAGCTCGATATGGCCTCTTCGTCCGGGGTCTTCCCGTCTCCTTTCGGGTTGTCGGCTACCGGCATCAGCTACCTGGCTACGGCCATCACTGAAGATGACGTCGCTTCTGGCCACATCGACCACGCCATCGCCATCCAGATCCCACGGTGCAACGAGTACGTGTACCCGGCCGACCGCCACGATTGTGGGTCGGATCCCGGCCAACCGGCCGAAGGGCAGTGGTTCCGCCTGCCGGCCAGCCTGTCGATGCCTGCCGGTCTAACTCCCTTTGCCCAGATGGTGTTCACCGCTCTCCAGCGCTACGGGGCGGTGGTCACCGACTTCGCCGGGGCCGTCATGTTACAAGCGGAGGAACCCAGTGATTGGGCACAGGAAGGCAATTCCGGCATGGACCCGATAACTGCGAGCTGGGACGGGCTGCCCGAGTATAAAGTCGTCGCCAGCCTCCCCTGGTCGAGCCTGCAAGCTGTGGCACCGCCTCAAGGGTAGCTGCGATTTTTATCTCTCTGCCTCGACGTAGAGGCTCTCGTCCTTCCTCCACACGTGGTCGGGCGCAGGGGACAGAGCCGAGTCACCAAAATCGCGGACTTTAGGCTCGCGGAACCCGATCTCTTGGAGCAACGCGACAAGTGTCTCATCGTCCCAGGCCGACTCGTGTTCGTAGCAAAACGCCAACTCGGCCAGGGCCAGCAGCGCAGTTGGCCGCCCCGGGCGGACAGACCCGAGCGCGCTCTGGTCACCGGCGTAGTCTCGGGCAAAGCGACCGAAGTCCGGAACCGCCACGCGCATCACGCCTCCCGGTTGGAGCACCCGGTAGCATTCGCGGAGGAAGGCGACGGCGGCGGGGAACGGTAGGTGCTCGAGCAGGTGCTCGTGGAAAACGGCGGCTACTGAATTTGCGGGGAAGGGCAACCCGTTCCTCAAGTCCCACGGGAGGTCGGCGGCGGTGCTCAGTAGGTCGATGTTGACCCAACCATCAATGCGGTTCTGCCCGCAACCCAAGTGGAGTTTCAGATGGTCATCCGAGGCCAGGAGCGCCGCGGCTCGACGCCGTTCCCACGGCCGTACTGCGGCCGTCGCCGTGGCCTTGGCCCGGTAGCGGAGGGGCTTGGGGACAAGTAGACGTTCGATTTTCACCCGGGCGGGAAGCGATGGCAGAGGACTACCGATAAAACTGTTGGGAGACCAGTTACTGGCTTCGAGCTGCCTGGCGTAAGTCTCAAACTCTTGGCCGCCGGAGCGCGAACTTGCATCGCCCCGCGTCATGGCTTGCCTCGCTGGGCTCCCGAGTAGAACTGGTCGAACGGTCGCAATTGACTGGACGCCATTTGACGCTGCCGGTCGTCAGCCCAAGGTCCGGAAAGAATACGTTCGATCTGTTGGCGGAAATGGAGGTAGCCTTCGGACCCCTCTTCGACAGAGGGAAAGGCAACCTCTGCGTCGGGTCGACCCAAACAGGCGCCGAGATCCGCCAAGGACGGGAGCCGGTAGTCGTTGCTGCTGGAAGCATCAAAAAGATCGACCAGAAGCCGGATGAAGAGGAGCAAGAACCTATTGTCTGTAAAGGGGGTTGCCGTGTTCCTGAGGAAGTGACGGTAATGAGAAATCACATAGTTGAAATGTACAATATCGGTGGAGGGCTCGATACCAATCAGGTCGGGATGGGTGATGGCTTGCGGGTAAAGGGTCGTGTCGAAGGCGTGACGCTCACCGAACAGTTCATTTTCGTGAGCCATATGCAAGGCCGGGACGAAGCTTTTCAACCAGTCCGCACGCGCGCAAAGTTCCCAGGTGGCCGCAGGGTAACGGTCGTGGGCCGCGAACCACGGGTCCCAGACGGGGCTGACGCCCAGGCAAGCCAGCCGGCGTTTTGCACAGGTGACGTACTGCCGGTCAAGGATGTCTGGCTCCATCAGAAAAAGGTCGGCGTCATGCAACACCACGTGCGAGGCCCTGGAGTGGGCCGTCCCGCTGATGAGCTGCACCGCGTGATTTCGGCCCGGGTTGTTCAGTCGAGGCAACGCCCAGCGCTCCGGGACAGGGAGCGGCCGCAATCGGAGCGGGCCCGTCCACTCGGCACGGGTTCGTTCCACGATGTCACGGACCTCAGTCGTGACCACATCCGGGATCACCAGCGTTTCCACCCGGTGGTCCGCCTGCTGATGCCTGATCACGGCCAAGGCGACCCTCAGGAACACGGGAAGGTCGCCGGGTACCGGCACGAGCAGCGTATAGCCATCCTCGACGGCGGTGGGAGCAAAAACGGGCCACCGGCCTAACCGGGCACGCCAATACCTGGCGCCGAGCGAGGGTGACCGGTACGTCATCGCTCAGACCACCCGACGGGAGGCTCGCTCAATAGGCCCCGTGCTTGTGCAGAACACTCCCCGGCGTGTGCCAAAGTATTTTGAGGTCCCACCAGAAAGACCACGAAGCCACGTAGGCGTAATCCAGCTGCCGTAGCTCCTCGAAGGGCAAGTCGCTGCGGCCTGAGGTCTGCCAAAGCCCCGTCATGCCGGGCCGCACGTCGAAGCGCTTTGCCGCCCAACCATCGATGCCGGCCGACTCGTCAGGTACGAACGGGCGGGGCCCAACAAGGGACATCTGGCCCAACAGGACGTTTATCAATTGAGGTAGCTCGTCGAGGCTCGTGCTCCGAAGGAACTGCCCAACCCGAGTGACGCGGAGGTCTTTGCGCAGCTTGAAGAGAGGCCCGTCCGCGTCGTTGTGCTCCCTTAAGTCCAGCTTCACCACGTCCGCGCCGACCTTCATGCTCCGGAACTTGATCATCTTGAACGTCGTGCCCTTGTAACCGACCCGGTCCTGCCGGAAAAACACCGGCCCCGGTGAAGTGAACTTGATGACCGCGGCAATGACGGCCATCACGGGAAGCAAGACCAGCAACAAGGTACTGCTCACCAATAGGTCGAGGCCGCGTTTGGCCGTTCGGTTCCACAAGCCGAGCCGTGGCGGGGCGATGTCCATGACCGTCAGACCGTGGAGTTCCTCCATCTGGGACTGCCAGGTCACGAGCTCGAACAGTCGGGGCACGACACTGATGCGCACCCCGGGGGAAAGCTGGCGGAGCACCTCCGTCACGGATGTAGGAGGGCTTTTGGAGAAAGCTACCAAGACCCGCTCCACCTGCATCCGCTCGCACACTGATGGGAGGTTGCCGATCGGGCCCAGGTAGGTGCTGAGCAGCTCGGCCATCGGCAGGCGCGGGTCGTCGTCCACGAACCCGAGGAGCCTGATGTCGGGGAAGCGTCGCATCCGCCTGGCCAGCGACGTCGCCACTACTCCGGAGCCGACGATCACCACGCGCGACTTCTGGACCTCATGGCCTCGCAGGGCCAGCGAGACCAGGCCCCGCCCCATGGGCACCAAGACGACGGCAGGAGCGGTCATAAACAGGACCTCCGCCCAACCGATCTTCGGCCAGCCCGCGGCCCGGTGCAGGGCAGCCGAAATGGCCAGCGTCAATATCGCACCCAGAGCCAACGCATGCCCGCGCGGCCCGATGTCGAGGAACGAGCTCGGGCGCAGGCGGCGGCCGTCGCGGCGGTACAGGCCGTAGGCGGCCAGGGCGACGATGTACACCGCGACATATGGGAGCTCATTGGCCAGGCTGGCCCCGAGGAGCGGCCCTTCCTGGCGTCCCAAGGGCTGGCGGGCCAATGAGCCGATCGCAAAGGCGGCGCCCAGGCTGATGGCGTCCGTCAGGACCACCAGATAGCGCCCCCGGCGGACCGGCGAGACGGCGCTTACTTCAGGGACGTCGGGAGGCGACCACGTCAGGTCGACAGCACGATCGATCGCCTGGGCGTCCGCAGCGCTCAGGTCGATGTCGAGCCCTAATGTGCCGCGAGCCTGCCCGCTCCGGCATCAGGGCAAACTCCTGGGGCGGTGCGTGCCAAGCCAAAAATAAGAAAACAAAATCACGTTTAGGCTCCAGCTGCGCGGGGTAGTTCCATCACAGGATCATCAAATGGTCTTCACAGAATCTTCATATTGCTCAAATACCGGCCCACAAAAGATATTTACATTGATGTAACTATTTTGCGGGCTCCCATCGAGCGCCGCCTTCAATGTACCCACCGCGGCGGTATCAGTATCAGGCCGGAGGGAGAATTAACCTCTCCGAAACTCCCTGCTATTTAGCGCCCGCCTGAGGAAACCTTGCGTGCTCGAACGTCCAAAGGACCAGGAATCCCAACGGAGCGTGGTTTCGAGCACGCAAGTAGTCCTTCGGCGGTCCCTTAGCGTGGTTTTATCGAACTAGTGGTCGTCCGATCGTTCGGCTTCGAACCAGTCAGCGCCCTCACTGCGGACACAAGATCGGGGTATAGCGCGCAGGCCGCCGACCCGTCGTCCTGGTTGGCCAGCCTGATGGCGGGGACTCCGGCGGCAGTGGCGGCCTGTACGTCTGTTTCGGCATCGCCGATCATCACGGTGTGGTCGAAACGGAGACGGGGGCGCTCTCGCCGGGCCTGGAAAAACAGGCCGGGCGCCGGTTTACGGCAATCACAGGTGCCACTGGCGTGAGGACAGACGTAGAAGCCGTCAAGCCTGGCGCCGAAACGCCGAAGCCGGTCTTCCAAAGCCTGGTGGACGTAGTGGACGTCGGCCAAAGTCATCCTGCCGGAAGCCACTCCTTGTTGGTTGGTGACGACCAGCACGGGGATGCCGGCGTCATTCAGTGCCCGTACCGCCTCCCCGGCGTGCGGGAGCAGCCGCAATTGGGCCGGAGAGCAAATGTAGGAGCCCTCGGGCGCCTTCACGTTGATGGTCCCGTCCCGGTCGAGGAACACCGCGTCAAGCGGGCTCACGGCGTAGGGGCTGGAAATGGCTACAGGTCTAGCGCTTCCACGCCCGCGCCCCCAGCGGAGCGAACGAGAACCCACTCGCCGTCACGCCAAGACGTTCCAGCGCCTCGGCCACCCGGGGCCGGTTTTCGAAGTCGACGTACAGCAGCATGAAACCACCCCCGCCTGCTCCGGTCACCTTGCCCCCGGCCGCCCCGTTTTTCAAGGCCACCTCGTAAATCTCCTCTATGAAGGGCGTGGTGATCCTGGGTGACATCTTCTTCTTGGCTTGCCACGCCTCGCCCAGGAGCCAACCGAAATCGTCCAGCCGCCCCTTGAGCAAGGCCGCCTTCATGGCCAAAGCGAGCTCTTTCTGCTCCCGCAACCCTTCGGTCGTGTCCACTTCAGAACGCGTGTACCGCTCGGTCTGGTCCGAGATGATGTGGTCGGACCGGCGTGTCCCGCCTGTAAAACATAAAACGAGGTTCATCTCGAGCTCACCGATGATGTAGTCGCGTACCCGCAGTGGGTTGACCACGACTTGTTGGCCGAACTCGATGTAGTTGAAGCCGCCAAACGCGGCCGCGTAATAATCCTGCAGGCCGCCGGCGATGTCCATGTCCTCGCGTTCGATTACCGACGCCAGGTGGGCGACCTCGTACTCGCCCATCGGCATCCCGTAGTACTCGTTGAGCATCGCTACGACAGTGACGACCATGGCAGAGGAAGCACCCAGGCCAGACCCTGGTGGGACCGACGACGAAAGGATGATCCCGTAGCCATTCGGGCCGTCCCGCCACCCTCGGCGCAAGGCCGCCTTTATGAGGTCGAGGTTACCGTCCAGTTGGAAACCCTCGTCCGGGGCCAGTCGAACGCTGACGCCGAAGTCGCGTGATTCGATACGGAGGTGACTGTCGGCATGCGCCGCCAAGGAACCCAGGACGTACCGGTCGATGGTGGCGCTAAGGACAGCACCGCCTTCTGTCTCTGGGAACGGCGATACGTCGGTCCCACCGCCCGCAAAACTTATTCGCAGCGGCGTCCTGGCCCGCACAATGCCTCTGGTCGACTGATCGGCGACATCACCGAGACGCAGGTCAATCGCAGCTTTCAAGTTCCCGTCTCCTCATTTCCTACACCTGTGTAATTGGCTGGCTCGGCGCCTGCCACCCTGGCCACAGCGCTCGATGCCAGCATCCGACAGGCGAACGGGAGATCGTGGACAATGTACCTTTCGAAGAGCCGACGCGGTTCCAGACGCAACCTGTGCGCCCACTCCAGCCCAATATTGCGCATCCAGGTCGGCGCTTTGGGGGTATCGCCAGCCACCATACTGAACGTCCCGCCAGAGCCCACGAACCAGGTGGCCGGGAAGCGCTCGCTCAAGACACTCATGAGACGTTCCTGCTTGGGGAAGCCGAAAGCGCAAAACACTATGCCCGGCCGGGCGAGCTCCAAAGCGTCGAAGATCCGGTCCATCTCCACTTCGTCGCCTTCGAAGCCGAACGGAGGGCAGAAGTAATCGACCGACAACTGCGGAGAGCGTTCCTTCAATATTTCCGCCGCCCTCTCAGCCGTCCCCGGTGACCCACCGAGCAGGAAAACCCCGACATCTCTCTCCGAAGCCTTATCACACAGCGTGTTGATGGCCTCCGATACCGGTACGCGCTCTTTGAGCGGGCTCCCCTGCAAACGGGCCGCCCACAAGAGCGGCATCCCGTCGGGGAGGACCAGGTCCGCGCTCTGCAGCAGAGAACCCAAACTACGGTCCGTGACAACTTGCCGCATAACGTCGACATTTGGGTTGACTAGCCGCCCTCCTTCGCCACGCTGAGCGGCAGAGACCACATGTTCAGCCGCTTCCTCTTCGGAGAGGTTATCCAGCCGCACTGACATAAGCGTAATGTGCGCCGGACCAAAGTCCTTATGGTGCACGCCCGCGTTTGCCGATGACGTTTGGCTCGCCAGGGACGAGCGACTATCAAATTGATTTTTGCTTTGGTCGTCAAGCTCCAAGGTCAGGAGGAACTCCTCGCCGTGTGATGCTCCAGCCGCATTGGGTATACCCCTTTCTGACCGCCCCAAACCGGGCAGTAGTCGACCCGGCGCGGCCGGATTGCGAAAAAGCGGAAAAAGCGCGCCTGACCAGCGAGGAGCCATCCTTTGACGAGCAATACTGACTTCAGCCAGACGGGGACTGCCCTCGTTGGGTCGTCCGGCGATGCCGAGGCCATCGACTTCGCCGCCACGGAGATAGCCAAGCTCCAGGATGGACTGGCGCGGCTCTGCGCTGACGACAACCTCGTAGCCATGACGGACGCGGCGCAGGCTATCGTAAAATGCCTTCGCCACAATGGAAAAGTCCTGTTTTGTGGCAACGGAGGTTCAGCCGCAGATGCCCAGCACCTGGCGGCCGAACTGGTCGGTCGCCAGAACTACGACCGCGCCCCGGCGGCGGGTATCGCGTTGAGCGTTGATACCTCGGTATTGACCGCCATTAGTAATGACTACAGCTATGACGCTGTTTTTGCTCGTCAGGTGCAAGCTCTGGGACGGCCTGGTGACGTCTTGGTCGGGATCTCCACGTCCGGACGGTCAAAAAACGTCGTCCAGGCCCTGGCCGTAGCCACAGCCGGTGACATCACTACGGTTGCGCTTACAGGCAGCGCACCCCGGGAAATGGCCGGAGCCGACTATGTCCTGGCTATGCCGGCCACAGAAACGGCCAAAATACAGGAACTTCAGCTAGTTGCCGGCCATATAGTTTTCGCCCTCGTGGAGCGTGCCCTCTTCCCACGCGAAATGGAACCGCCGCCGGCCAAGCCATAAGCCCAGGCCCGAAGAGTTCTTTTCAAGTATAAAAAAACTCTTTAACGAAAACTTCATGTGGCGGTCGATGAGCTTATGACGCTCGGCCCCAAGCCTGAGTGCAAGACAACGTCCGCCGCCAGGTTTTCGGCAAATGGAGGGCCCCACGGGACCCGCATGCTCAGTACGGGTACGTCGCGGGCGACCGCACTGACCGCGGCGAACTGAGCACGCAGAATGGGCTCGGGGACCCAGCCCTCGATGCGTTGACAGCGAGCCAGGGTTATGACAGCCTCTCCTGCCGTTAGCCGGTGAGCGGTGACATCGGCCGCCTCCCTGTCGGGCCAGGGCACCACGACTGACGCCAACGGCAACTTACCTGCCCTGGTCGTCCGGGGCGCCACCGCATGACGGTCGTCAACCGTGAGCCGACGGGCCGTCCGGGCGTCAAAGCGCCCCAACAGCGCCTCCACTTTTTCCCGTACCCGCAGCTCGGTCCCGACCGGGACGCAGCTGACCTCTTCTCCGCTTCGTCCGACAGGCAACAGGTCATCGGCGACAAAGGGATAGCCGGCGGCGCAAAGAAGCGTGGCCATCGTCGTCTTTCCTTGCCCGCTCTGGCCCACGAAGGCCAGTGCCTTCCCGTCCACCTCTACTGCGCTGGCATGGAGCACGAGACGCCCATCAGCGCTGAGAAGGTAGGCGGCCACGCTCCCGGCGATCAGGATGGCAATCAGATCGGGAGGTGCCGTGGGAGCACGGTAAAACGTGACCTGCTGCCTATCCTCTCCGACGCCGGGCCAGCCCCCGCCGGAAATCTCGAAGTCAGCGAGACCATAGAACCGCCCCACAACCGTCGCTCCACGGCGAGCGAAGGTGTACCACGCCTCGCCGTTCACCACCCGTTCGGCGACGACGTCCGGAGATGGACGTTCAAGTGGTACCTCGCGGACGCCACCGTCCACTATCTTCGACGTCGGGTGCCCCGTCGCCCTCAGGAGCCGCCAGCTCCACGGGCGAACTAATAAGAAGGCTTGCGCACCGGTAAACGGTCACGCGGCATTACGGCAGGCACGGACAAACAAAGGTGAAGCGGTTATGCGCACAACCCCGATGTCACCATGCATGGGAGCGAGAACGACCAAGCCACCGGGACGGTTCTCCCGGCGCTGGCCTAACCAGCGCCGGGAGAAGCGCGAAACAGCTCGTCAGCTCAGGTGGGGGAACCTGGTGGTGTTGCCCTCACTCGAGAACGGGAAGTCGAAGAACTGTGCCCGGCTTGGACATCTGGGTCAGGTCCGTTACTTCGCCAAGAACGCGGATCTCCGGCTCTTCGTACGTCTTGTCAGTCTTTTCGGTCATCACGCCTCTCTTTCCGCCATGGGCGGCCATGCACTGGAAGTTGCGGTCCCAGCCTAAGCCGGCGGCGCTGCGCCTTATAGGGGGACAACCCCCCTAGGGGTGGCTGGCCCTGGGGTGGCTGGCCCGGGGGTGGCTGGCCCAGGGGTGGCCACTCCTGAGGTGGCCGGTCCCGTGCTCCGCTCCTGCTTCGCCAGCCACGCAGCCTGTAAGGGGAGGGCGGCGCCGTAAACGGGCTGCGGCTCTGACCAGGCCGCTCTTGAGGGCATCGGCTTCGACCCATCGAGCGTCCAGAGCCCTCGCCGTCCCAGTCGTCCGCGAAATTGACGACTCGCCGGCCCCCAGAACACGTGGCCAAATGTCGCTTTGGAACGCCGGCTCAAGATGGCGTCGCTCAGCAGCGGGTGAGAACACGGCCCGCATCGCGGCCGTACGCCCGCCGAGGCCTAATCGTCCGCCGCGCCGCGCCAGAGCGGCCAGGAATCCGGGACAGAGCAGGGGCGCTTCGAACGACCCACCCCGAGCTGCGCAGAGAGCGCGCTTGTGCCTGCGTCCCCAAGTCCAAGCCCCGCTCGGAACTGACTTCGCGCAAGTAGGCCGGCCACCAAAGAGGGGCCACGGCCATGGTCTCGGAGGCCAAGGCCTCGATCTGGAGCGAACGGGTTTCGGGTGTCAACCAGCGCTGGTATGGCTGCGCCCGCGCCACAGCTCGCCGCAGCCGAACGGGCCTGGGCAACGGCCGCGCCTACCAGCGGACGCAGCGACGAGCGCAGGTTGCGCCCTCGGCGCGCTCCTGCCCAGGCCCAGGCCAGCGACCATGTACCGAAGACTTCGTCACCCCCCTGCCCGGTAACCAGGACACCATCCCCGGCAGCCTCGATCATCGGCATAAGAGCCGCCGATGGGCGCCGGCCAGAGCAAGCCCGTGCTCTCGGAGCAGTTCGGTAGCGAGCGGCCCGAGCAGGTCGAAGTCGGTGCCAGGGGTGATGATCTCCCAGCGCCGGACCTCGAGCTCGCGAGCCACGTGTTCCTGCCAAGCTGACTCATCTGCGGCCACGTCGCCTGGCCAGCGGGACGTGAGGGCCACGGGCTCCTCGAACCCTTCCCGCCGGGCCACGTGCAATAGGACGGCGAGCACCGCTGAGGAGTCCCTGCCGCCGGAAAATGCCACCACACAACGGCCGCGTCTCAGGATCCGATTGGCCTCGTCGAACAGAACGTCAAGAGGATCGCGTCTCGCCGGTGGCCAAAGAGCCGGTTCGGACGTGCCCAGGACCACACCGCTGGCCACGTCGAGCTCGGTCAGGCCAAACGGGTTGGAGGCCCCCGCCCAGGGCCGGCCCGCCGGCCCGGGTGGGCTCACTTGGCCGGCAAGATCAGGCCACGCTCCTGGAGCGCCCCGAGGAAATGCTGGACGTCTCTCGTCGCCTTATCCGCAGTGATGTCATAGGTGGCGGCGAGCTTGGCCACCAGCTCGGCCGGCGTGGCCACTTCGGCGAGCAGGTCCCACAGGGTCACGGCCGAGGAGTTCAGCGTCAGATAGGTGGCCGTCGGCACGTCAAGTATCACCACTTCGTCGCCCACCTGGCGCCATACCGCTCGCTCGGCGTCGAGGGCCAGCGGTTCGTCGGGCGCGAACGTCAACTCAGCGGGGGGCTGGTCAGCAGCATCGGGCGGCATAATCCGATTAACAGTAAGGCACGGATCACGATGGAACGGGTCGTTCTGCGACGAGCTGTGCCTGGCTGTGGACGCCCATCTTGGCGAACACCCTCGTCTTGTGGTTTTCCACCGTCTTGACGGCTACCCCTAGCCGGCGAGCGGTGGCCTTCGTCGATAGGCCGTCTGCCATGGCGTTGAGAACCTCCATTTCCCGCAGCGTCAGCTCTTTTTGGGACCCCGGGCCCCCGGTCCGCCGTCCTGACCTCCACTGCGTGACCACTGCCGCCGTGAGTGACGGGGGGAGCGAGACGCCACCAGACGCCAGGTCCAGCACGGCATCGGCCAGCGCGGTCAGGCCGCAGTCGGTAGCGCACACCCCGGACAAACCCCGGTCCACCAGCTCGAGCACCCGCTCTGGATGGAGTTCGTCCACCAGGAGCAGCACACGGGCACCCAGGCGCACCAGGTCCGGGAGGAAGTGGTCGATGAGCCCGTCCCCCAGGAGCTCTCCGGCCACCACTACATCTGGGGCGATCAGGTCAGCCAGCCCCAAAGCCGCGGCCCCGTACGCGCTGTCCGCCACCACTTCGGCTCGTCCGGCTAGCGCTTCGAGCAGCCCGGGCGCCACGAAGCGGTTCTCATGGACGGTGACAACCTTGGGCAAATCGCGGCGGTATACGTTGGCGCGTACCGCCGGGCTGCGATAGGCGGCGGGTTTCACGGGTGCTCGAGGCGGGCGGACGGGCCAAGCAGGCCATTGGCCAGAGCGGTAGCGACGGCCTGGGCCTGGCTCTGGACACCGAGCTTGGAAAATATAGCTGCCTTGGACTTGGCCACTCCCCGCTCGGACAAGCCCAGGCGAGCCGCCACCCCCGACACGGATAAGCCCAGGCTGAGCAGGGCGAGGACGCGCAATTGCTGGTCCGTCAGCGGCCCGCTCCCGTTCCCGGAGGCCACACTGAGGACAAACGGCGTGGGCCGGTCCGCGTGCGGTTCCACCAGCTGGAGGACCTGGTCCGGCGTGGCCCCTCTTGGGAGCACGGCCACACCCTCGACCAGTGGGGGCCGGCCCGCGGTAGTCAGGCCGATCACGTTTATGCCATGGTGCCGTCTGCGGAGCGAAGCGGCCAGGGCGCCAACGTCCCAGGGGACGCCGTCCGCCTCGATCACCGCGTGGTCCAGGCGGACCTGCCCTGGCAGCGCCAGTAGCGCATCAGCGTCTGGGACACCGGGCCACACCTCCGTTTTCCCCAGCTGACGCCGCAAGAAGACGGTCATGGCCTCTCGGTAAACGCGGCGGCGTTCCTGGACCACCAGCACCGGCGCAAGTATAGGGCGAGCGGGTTCTCGCCCCCGGCTGGATAGCCTCGGGACGGTGGCCGACGAGGACAGCGTCTCCGACAAGGGACCGCGTGACGGCTCCGGAAGGCCCGTCGGCGGACGGAGGAGTGCTCAGCGAGGAACCCGCCCCCGACCAAGAAGCGGAGGCGGGCGAGGGCTTCGATGTCCGGCAGCTGTACCAGCCCCAGGTGGACCGGAGCATCCGCCAGCTCCCGCGCCTGCTAGCTGGAGCATTGCGCCTGGTCTGGGGGGCCGCCCGGGGTCAGTTCGTGTTAAACGTCGTGCTCCTGGCGGTGGGTAGTGCGGCTCTGGCCCTGCAGGTGCTCGTGGGCAAGGAGTTGCTGACCAAGCTGCTCGCCGACAATTCCACCAAGGACTTTTCGTCGGCTGTCCCCTACGTAGTGCTGCTCGCGGTCGTCCTGGCGGTGACCTCGATCACGCTGATCGTACGGAACGAAGTCCAGCGCCTGCTGGCGGAACTGGTGGCCCGCTCCTCCATGCAGCAGGTGGTGGACGCCGCTTGTCGCGCCGACCTGGCCCGTTTCGAGGACCCGGCGTTCCACGACCGCCTTCAGAGAGCGATCGTAAATGCGTCAATCAGGCCATTGCAGATGACCAACGGGCTGCTGGCCGTCGGCACGGCGCTGACCGGGGTGGTAGCGGTGGGCGCCGTCCTGCTGTTCATCGACCCCTTGTTCTTCGTGCTGGGCCTCATCGCCGGTGTCCCGATCACGCTCGCCAGCCTGCGGGTTGGTCGCGCCCTGTACCGCTTCGCTGTCGAGCAGACGCCCACCGATCGCGAACGGACGTACATCCAGGGCTTACTGGTTGAAAAAGACCCGGCCAAGGAAATCCGGGCTTACGAGATGGCATGGTTCCTGAGGGCCCGGTTCGCGGCGTTGTACGAGCGGCGGATCCGGGCTCTGCGCCAGCTCGTTCGCCGCCGAGCCCGCCAGGGCGTCCTGGGCGGAGGCCTCACCGCCCTGGTCTCGGGGGCCGTCCTCGGGTTGCTTATATTGTTCGTCTCTCAGGGCGACGTCTCATTAGCCGGCGCCGGGGCCGCCGCCGCCGCGCTGATCCTGCTCGGCACCCAGCTCCAGGGCTTGGCCAGCGGAGTGGGGCAGCTCTACGAGAGCGCCCTGTTCATCCAGGACTTCAATAACTTCGTGCAAACCGAACTGGCCCCGGGGACCAGCGTGTTCACTGGCACGGCGCCGCTGCCGGCCCACATAGGCCATTTGAGCGTAAGGGACCTGACGTTCACCTACCCGAGCCGTCGGGCACCGAGCCTTCAAGACGTCAACATCGATATTGGCGCCGGCCAGGTGGTCGCACTGGTGGGCGAGAACGGTTCGGGCAAGACCACCCTGGCCAAATTGCTGGCTGGCTTGTACTTGCCCCAGGTCGGTCGCATCAGCTGGGACGGGCAGGACCTGGCCAGCATGGACATCGCACAGGTCCGCAAACGGGTGGCCGTCCTGTTCCAGGACTATGTCAAGTACTTCCTGTCCGCCCGGGAAAACGTCTCGGTGGGGCGGTGGGAGCGAGCCGAGGATGAAGCCGCCATCAGGCAGGCGGCCATCCGGTCGGGCGCCAACGATTTCATCGAGGCTCTTCCTAACGGCTACGACACCTACCTGGGACCACAGTTCTTTGGGGGGAGCGACCTGTCGACCGGGCAATGGCAACGCGTCGCCCTGGCCCGGGCTTTTTTCCGAGACGCTGAACTGGTCATCCTCGACGAGCCAACGGCATCACTCGACCCCCGGGCCGAAGCCGCCCTCTTCGTTGCGGTACGTGAGTTGTTCGCCGGGCGTTCTGTGGTGTTGATATCGCACCGGTTCGCCACCGTCCGCTTGGCCGACCATATATATGTATTGGACGCAGGCCGTCTGATCGAACATGGCGACCACGACGAATTGATGGCCCGAAATGGGCTTTACGCCGAGCTCTTCACCATGCAGGCGTCTGCGTTCGGGCTCTACGAAGCCACCTAGCCGGCTGCCCCGGCTGCCTGGAAGGGGTAGGGGCGAAAGCGTATTAGGAACGGTGGCCGTTTACGAGGGTGGGCGCGGGCTGTGACCTAACGGGTCGGTGCCGGCAACGCGCTCCAGGTAGCGTTCGAGCCCTCCCGCTTCGCCCGAACTGTGCAGGACGTTGCGGGGGTCCTCAGGGTCCAGCCAATACTGGTGTGGGTCGAAGCGGCGCTGCACCATTTCGTACGCCGACCGCGTGACCTCGGCCGCAGTCGCGGGGTAACCATCGCGAAGCGAACGCGTCACCGCCCTATCGAACGAGCCCCCTCCCGGGAGGTTCCCGCTCGACCTCCACCTGCGCAAACTGTGCACCAGCAGGCGCCCGGCGGTGCCGCCGCTCAACGCGGCGACAACCTCCGGCGGTACCGGCGCTCCGAGGACGTCCCGGGCTCTGTTCAACGCCACCGCCACCGGAAGGTCCGTGCGCCAGGCGTGGCTGCGCGCCACCAGGGCGTCCCAGTCAGGGCCAAGGTTACTGACCGACCGTTCGACGTCCACCAACCAGCCCAGCTGGTGCCCACCGGCGAGGGCGGCATGGAGGGCCACGTGCAGCACGGCATCGGTCGGGTCGAGCGTCCATGTGGTAACGGTCCCGAGGCGCACCTGACGGCGGCGGGAGAAAAGCTCGGCCATGGGTATGGCAAAGCGCTGGCGCTGGCTGGCCAGGTTGACGAGGTGCCAATGAAGGTCCACCAGTTCGGGGCCGAACGCCAGGTGGAGCTGGCCCCGAAGGTCGTTGGTCACCAGGTCCCAGTTGCGGTCCATAGTGGACGCGCCTGTGGACGCCAGCACCGAGAGGGCCAACCGGAAGTGCTCGGCCGGCACCACCACGTCCAGGTCTGAGTAGTAACGGGGTGCCCCGCCGTAGGCCAGCTCAGAAAGGACGGGCCCTTCACCACCACCCAGGGGATCTCCGCGTCGCGCAGGGATACGCTCAAGCGCACCAGAAGGGCAAGATGAGACAGGTTGGAGAACATGTCCATGTGAGCCCTGGATTTCAATTTGGCCCGCGGGCCTTCGGCCAGCACCTCTCCCAGGGCCTCGCTGGCTGGCACGGTGACGCGCTGGGCAATTGCGAACTCAACCAGAGCGTCCTGGCCAGTCCGCTCCACCAGCGTCTTCAGGTCCTCAGCACCACGTGCCCCGGTGCTGCCACCAACCGCAGCGACCAGGGCCTCCTCGAGCCGTCGACGCTCCGTTCTATTGTTAGTCGCGAGCATGGACTGGCAGTAAGCTACTTGGCCCCGGCGGCCGTTTGGCAATGGTCCCTCGCTTTATCGCAATTTGTGGCCATACCGCCACTGGGCGTGGCCCGAAGGGAAATCGAGTACGGAGGCGGTGCCTGGCTAGCTCGAGACCGGGCGTGCGCTACCGCCCCCGAGGAGGCGCTCGTCGACCAGGTCCACGACCTTGGCGTCGATTTCAAAGTCGAACTTACGAGCGAACAGTTTTGTGGCGCCGCCGGGTAACTCCCCTGCTTGGCCGTGGGCCACGGCCGTGAGCCGGTCGATGTCTTCAGTCCGGAACACCTTGGGGTGACGACCGCCGGCCTCCCAATCGCTGAACCAAAGGTTGGCGCCCACAACTTCGCCCTCCAAAGGCAAGCTCATCGCCAGGCTAGGGATGAACAATTCGTCAGGTATCCACGTGCGGCGGAAAAACTTGACGAGTTCGGGGCGTTTGTCGATCTGGTCGAGCAGCTGCCGGACCAATCCCATGGATAGGACCCGCTGACCTTGGCCATAGTAAAAGACGACACCTTCGGGCGGCCGGCGCTTTACAGGCACTCTTACTCGGCGCGTCCGGACTGGCATGTTCCATTGACAGGCTCTCGACAACCCGCCATCGCTATCGGATAGGAAGGCAACGGGCATTTCGTCGTGCGGGATCCACGACGTAGCCGGCCCCTGCCCAAGGAAAGAGGCGATCTCGTCGACAGGCCTGAGGGGGTAATCCTGGCCCGTCATATGGACAACATGAGTGCAATGAAGCGACTGTGAACGTTCCAGCGCCTGAAGTAGGGCGTCGACGCCTCCCCAGGACGCCCACCCCGTGCGCCTCCGGTCGATGAGCTGGACTTGAGGCCGGCGAGCGGCCAGGTCCTGAAAGCCTTTCCAGATCTGTTGACTGGACCGCGCATCTACATGCACCACCACAGGGCAGGGCGACACGGCGTCCACGAGGCGGCCCACTTGCGTAGGCAATTTGTGCACCACGAGGACGAAACAAACCGGAGGCGGCGTCTTCATCGTCGGTAGCCATGTACCCCGCGGAGCAGGCAGCCAACCACTTGTAGTGAGCGACGTCGCCACCGCCGCGGCCGCGTGTCTGACTACGCGTACCAAGACGATCTTGCTGTTGGCTGAGGGGGCAGCCACTACGCTCCTTACAGTGGGGCACGACTTCAGCGAGTTGGCGCTTTGCTGACAGGACCTCCGAGCACGAAGGCCCCACCGTCGCGAGAGCGGACCTGGCGGCCAGTCACGCTGTCTGCTGGGCCGGACCGCCAGGGGCACCATTATTTGTCTAGGCGACCGGCGGCACGCCGCGTCGAACGCGCCGCGACGATTGCCCACATGGCCAGCCTGGCGGCAGCCTTCGCCTTCTGGGCCTGGTTGGACAGGGGCCTTTGGTTCTTTGGCGACGAGTGGAACTTCCTGGTCGGGCGGGGCCTGTCTTACGCGCCGACGAACCCCCAGAGCATCTGGTACCCGCACAACGAGCACTGGTCGACGCTGCCCGTCCTGCTCTGGAGGGGGCTTTACAGCGTTTTCCATCTCGGTACGTACTGGCCGTACATCATTCCCGTGTTGTTGGCCCAAGTGCTCGTCATGCACCTCGCCTGGCGGGTCAGCCTGCGCGCTGGCGCCGATATCTGGGTAGCTACTGCTGCGGTGGCTGTGCTCGGGTTTTTGGGCGCCGGCGCCGAAGACCTGGCGTGGGGCTTCCAGATCGGCTTCGTGGGGTCGGTCCTGTTCGGGCTGCTGGCCTTCGACCTGCTCGACCGGCGACCTCGACCGGGATGGCCGCAACTGGTGCTCGCTTCTGTTTCCCTCGTGGCCAGCCTCATGTGCTCGACCATTGGGGATGCCATGGTGGTGGGGGCGGCTGTATTGGCCTTCGCTCGGCTCCCGTGGCGCCGGGCGCTCGCAGTACTGACGCTTCCTATCTTCTCTTACGCACTCTGGTTTTCCGGTGTCGGCCGGCTCGGGCTATCGGCCCATTCCGACCGGTTCACCCTGGGGACCTTGACCGCCCTACCGCGTTACATGTGGGACGGTCTGTCGTGGGCCCTGGGCCGAGCATCCAACCTGCAGCCGGCGGGGGTCGTGATCCTCGTGGTCCTTATCGTTTGGGCCGTCTGGAACGCGCCCAAAATGTGGCGCCGGCAACCGGTTTTGCTGGCTCTGTGCGTAGCCACCGTAGCTTTTTACTTGCTGGCCGGCCTCGGCCGGGACATTTCCACCGGCACGCCCGACGTTTCCCGTTACGTTTATGTTGCTATCGCGCTTGCTGACGCCTGTTATAGCCACGCTGCTGAGCCCCCGGAGCCTGCCAGCACCTGTTCGATGGGGAGCCGTGGCCGTATTAGCGGTCGTTTTGGTCGGCAATGTAGGCCAGGCCGAGACGTGGGTGAAATCCCGAGTAGACCTCACTTCTCGACTGAAGACGGACGTTTTGGCCGTTGGCCGGCTCGTGGGCAGGGGCGTTCCGGATGTGACCGGGCCCGATGCCGCGCCCATCAGTTATTTCCCCAACCTGTCGGCTGCCGGCCTCGCCCACCTGCAGCGTTCCCACCTCCTGCCACCGGCGACGCTGACGCCCGTGGACATGGCAAATGGCGGCGCCCTCCTAGCCGTGGGCGACTGGAACGGGTCCAACACCGCACTCTCTCCCTCTCCTCTGGTAGCTGGCCACTTCGAGTACTTGAAGTCTCAGCACGGGTCAATGGTCCCGCTCGGCGCCGGCTGCCTGCGTTTTTCGCCCGGCGGGTCTGGCCGCCCTCTTCAAATATGGTTGCGTACGGCGCCTGGCGAGGCTTCCGCCTCGGTACTGGTCGAGACGGCCCCGGCGCCGGCCGGAGCGAACAATTATTTGGCCGCGGTGTTGGTGCCCCCCAGCGGCCCGTCCAGTTCGGTTCCGGTTGAACTGGTCGTGCCCCGTAGCGGGACGGGTTACTTGAGCGACGATGATGCCGGGGCCAAGGTCGTCTTGACGTGGACGGCCGGTACCGCACTGAAGCTCTGCGGGGTTTCGGCTTCAACGTGACGTCGACGGGCCTACTTTCCCCGTCTTCCCGGCGCGAAGCCAGCACCCGCGTGCGCCCGGGTATTTCACTGTTCCCCGTCGCCACCAAGAGCGGCCTGCCGTCCTGGCTCCTGGCCCTTGGCTATCTCGGCGGGGTGGCTGGTATCACCATCGCGGCACTGCTGCGCCAGCCCGGCGTGGCCGCCACCAGGACAATCTGGGCCGAAGACGGCCGTATTTTCTATGCCCAGGCGAGGACGATGTCTTTCTGGGCCACACTGACCACACTGCACAACGGTTACGTGCAGCTGTTCCCCCGCCTGGCGGCCCAGTTGGCTCGCGTCGTCCCGCTGGCAGATGTGTCCGATCTCTTGGCCATAACTGGTGCCCTCAGCCTGGGGTGCCTCGCCGCCCTGGTCTTCCATATGGCCAAAGGGCATATCGCCTCGCCGGCATTGCGGGCCTTGTTGGCCGCCGGCATGGTCCTTCTGCCCGTGGCCAACGTCGAGCTCCTCAACAACGTGGTCAACGTGCCGTGGTGGTTTTTCTTTGCCACCTTTTGGGCCCTGCTGTGGCGGCCCCGTTCCTGGGCCGGGCGGACGTGTGCCGCGCTCGTGTGCTTTATGGCCGCAGCCTCAGAGGCACTGGTGGCCCTGTTCTTACCGTTGGCCGTGGCCCGAGCAATCGTGCTTCCCCGGCGCCGGGAACAGGCGGCCACTGGAGGCCTCGTCCTGGGCCTCCTGTACCAAGCAGTCGTGATATTGCCCGCGGGCGCCCAAGCACTCTCGAGCCCGGGAGGCATACATGACGTGGGCCAATCTTTCGCCGTGAGGGTGGGCCTCGGGATGGTGGGCGGCGTGAAAGGGACAGACTGGCTGGTTGTCCACGCCCGAAGTGCCAGCACCGCGCTGGGCCTCGTGGTCATCGGTATCGTGATCGTGGCCGGGGCGTGTGCCCGGTCGACCCGCGTTCGCATGTTTACCCTCATAGCGGCGGCATATTCGGCCGTATGTTTCGTCGTGCCTGTATGGCTGCGGGATGTGGCTACGGTTATGCAGATCGGTACGGTGCGTCTCGCTGGCCGCTATCAGGCCGTACCCGTCCTGCTGTTGACCAGCGCCCTAGTTGTGCTGGCCGATCATTTCGCCCGGGAGGGCAGTACTAGAACTCTTCAGCACTCGACGGGAAGACCAAGAGCCCTCAGGCGTTGCCCCGTCGCTCGGTCGTGCCCCCCGTTCGTCGTCGCGGTGACGGTATGCGCCGCTCTGTTAATTCCTAGCTGGGTGGCGGACTTCCGGGGGCCAAACCAGCGTTCATCCGGCCCACCATGGGCGACCGAGGTGGCCAAAGCGACCGCCGTTTGCCGGCGGGGCGCGACGGCCGTGGCCACGCTGTCGATCGACCCCCCCTTTTGGACCGTGAGGTTGCCGTGCCGGGTGGTGGCGCCACCGGGATAGGATTTTCGCCGGCGGGGCGGAACGACTAAAAGGGAACTATGCGCCGGTTCAAGATTGCGATCGTCGGCTGCGGGGGTGTGTCCCAGTTACACGCGACGGCCTACACCCGTCACCCCGAGCGCGTCGAGGTGGTGGCCGCCGTCGACCCGGCCCTTGACCGGGCGGAGCAACTTGCGGCGAGCATAACCGGGTGCACCGCTTTCGCCTCAGTCGAGGCGGCCGAGCGCGGCGCGGCCTGGGATATTGGCGTAGTTTGCTCGCCTACGCCCGTTCGCGTTGCGGTGGTGGACGAGCTGGCACAGGCGGGCAAGCACGTCTTCGTGGAGAAGCCACTGGCGGACAACCTGGCCGACGCCACCAAAATGGTCGATGCGTGTGGATCGGCCGGCGTACTTATTGCCGTCCATCAGAATTTCCGCTACTTCTACCCCTTCGACATGGCTCGTAGGGTCATTTCGGCCGGGCGCATCGGCGGGGTCACGACTGTGGCCCACCGTGAGCTCATGTTCCGCCAGGATGAGGGTTGGCGCACGACGACGCGAAGGCATGCACTGGCGGTGATGGGGATCCACTGGCTCGACGGGTTCCGCTGGATGCTCGGCGACGAACCCGTAAACGTACTGTGCCAGCTACATTCGGCGCCGGCGGTCGGTGCCCACGGTGAGACGGAGGTAGTCATGCAGGCCTCATTTGCCAGAGGGGCCACCGTTTCGTACGTGGAGAGTTTCTCGTTCCCGGGCTACGAGCTCGAGACGACCGTGATCGGCGAACGAGGCAGCCTGCGGCTCGACAGCGAAGAGCTCTCCGAATGGGCTCTGGCCGAAGCGAGTGCGCCCGCGGTGGCCCGCCACCCGGTCGGCGTGGACAAGCCTGAGGCCACCTTCCTTACCTTCGACCAGTTGCTGCAGGCGATCGAGAGCGGTTCGACCCCGTCTAACGGCGGGCGGGACAACCTCTCGACGGTGGCTTTCCTGGAAGCGGCGTACAAGAGCGCCGAGACCGGCGAGCCGGTCATGGTGGCCTCGGGACTAGCCCGGTGAAGCTCGCTTTTTCGTCACCGACCACGACATCTTCGGAGGAGGAGGTGCTTTACGCCAGGTACGCGGAGTTCGGGTACGCGGGGCTCCAGCTCAAGAGCGGCCAGTACCTGGCCTACCTCGACGACCCAGGCACGGCACGACGAGCCGCTCGAGAGGATCATGGCCGTTTCTCCGGGCTCATATTCGGAGGCAGCCTGGACGAAGGCGGGCAGCGCACCCTGCGCAAGGTGATCGAGCTCGCGGCCAGCGTCCGGTCCGAACGCGTCGTGTTTTGCCACGGGCTTCCCAAGGGAGAGGTCACGGCCGATGACATGCGAGGTTTTGCCATGGCCCTTTCCCGTCTCGGGTCCTACGCACAGGACCACGGGACCCGGCTGTCCCTTCATCATCATTACGACCAGCCGGTCATGTTCGCCGAGGACATCCGCCTGTTCTTCGAACTGGTCGAGCCTGGCCGCGTTGGGCTCACGATCGACACCGCCCACATGTGGATGGCGGGCCAGGACGATGTGGGCGCCACCATCGAGGAATTCGCCGGCATCCTGGACAATGTCCACCTGAAGGACTG
Organism: uncultured Acidimicrobiaceae bacterium; assembly: GCA_963845605.1. Classification (GTDB taxonomy): domain Bacteria; phylum Actinomycetota; class Acidimicrobiia; order Acidimicrobiales; family Palsa-688; genus Fen-671. The sequence continues at coordinate 347,188 of CAWJSS010000003.1, read as the reverse complement.
CCGCGACGACGCCCCGGGTACCCGCCTGCCGTCGGGAGCGCGACAGGCCACCTCGTTTATGCCGCTAGGGCAAGGACAGTTGGACTTCGACCCGGTCTTCGGCGCTCTCCGCCGTACCGGCTACGCCGGGTGGCTGTGCGTCGATGAGGAGAGCGGGGCTGATATTGCCACCTCGTTGAAGCTGTCGCACGACTTCGTCACTGACAGGCTCTCGGCGCTGACGCCGGCAAGCAGAGCCCACACAAACGCAAACGGGAGGATAAATGACAGTTCCGGAGCACCTCACCGCCCGGTGGGACGAGAGCCAAGCGGTAGCCACCAGTTGGGGCACCGTTTCATGGCTTATAAATGAAGTGGTCACTGAGGGCGCGGAGCAGACCTTCGGCGTGGTGACGATCAACCCCGGCCAGTCCAACCCTCTGCACCTGCACCCCAACTGCGAGGAGATCCTGTACGTCGTGTCCGGTACCTGCGAGCACCGTCTCGGCGATGACACTGTCGCGCTGAGCCCGGGGATGGCCATATGCGTGCCCCGGGGGACGCCGCACTGCGCCCGCACCACGAGCGCCGAGCGTCTCGTCGTAGCCGTCTCGTTCTCGTCCCCGGACCGCCAGACGGTCAATCTGGGCGAGGACGAGGTGGCTTGAGGCCAACGGTTACGCCGACCGGATAAAAGTCGGTACAAACCCCGTTCTCGACAGCGTCGTCTGGTGCGCTTTTCGACGCCCCGCCCGCGTCTGTCGACCATTTTGCCCGTTTTCCGGCCAGAAGTGCACGAGACGCGGCGCCGCCTCACCGGGACCGAAGCGCGACGGTGTAAAAAGTGACCGTAAAACGTCCCTGTCCAGGTCGCCATCCCCCGCCTGAGAGGGTGAGCCTTTTTATGTCGGGTGGGGTGAGAGCGGCCGAGTACCCGAGCGACGCGGGCGCCGACAGGACGTGGTCGTCGGCGGCCGTCCCGGTGATGAAACGGTAGGTTTTAGGCCCAGGTCCGCCGGTCCATGTGGTCAGGCTCATGGTAGGCGGTTTCAGCCAGATGCCTGCCAATTTGGCGCCAACGGGCACCCCCAACGAAAACGTGGCCACGACCATTTCACCGGGCTTGCTTGGCACAGCGACGGGAGAACCAAAGCGGGCGCTGACCTTTTTCACCTCCACCGGCTGGCCACAACGGTCGGGAGCGCGTTCCAGCACCGGCGCCGGGCCTGGTGCCGGTACCTGAAAATAATGGCAGTACATAGATTCCACCGTGCTTGGGGGGTCAAGGAAGGCGTCCCGCCCATCGATCACCACCCACGGTTGGTAGACAATGCGCTGCGGAGCTCGCACTGAAGCGAGGAAGGCAGCGTCCAGCCGGTCGAGGTAACTGGTGTAGGCGCTGTAGCTCTGCAACACGGGTTCGGGGTCCCAGTGAAGTTGTGGGTAGGCGTAGACAATCGAGTTCTCCACCGGCTCAACTGCGACGCTGCGGCCCTCGAGCAGAGCGAGGGTAGCCGGAGGGAGGGCGTCGCCAGTGGCCAGGAACCGGGCGCGTTCCGCCGCCTCGGCCTGGCCCAGACTTCCAATGCCAAGTACGTGGCCCGCATCTTGGATAAACGCCGACGTGGTGGCTCCGGGTGCGTGGAGCTGTTCGGGCACGGTGCCGGCCGCAAGGCAGAAAATGACCGAGGTGACGACAAAAACACCGCCCTGGAGCGGTAGATAGGGGCGTTTCAAGCGAGCCAACAGCACGACCACGATCGCCAGGCCAAAAAACGTGAGGTCGTGGAGGTCATGACGAACGAAACCTTCTTTGAGCGTCGCCCACAGCCAACCCGCCAGGAGCAGCCAGACCGCCACCTTGTACCGCCCCGTTTGTCCTCGTAGCGATATGGCGTAGAGGGCGACGATCAGGGCACAAACCAGCACGGCGTACCAGTTTTCGGCGCTCCGTCCGCTAGAGACTTGCATCGCCGAGCTGTAACCAATGGCCACCGAAACGGAACCTCGCCAGTAGCTGGCGAGGTTGCTGACACTCTGGCCGGCAGCCAGCCAGCCGCCAAAAAACACAGCCACCATCGGTGCCACGGCGGCCGGCGCCGCCCTCCGCCAAGCGAGCTCACCGAAAGCGACAACCACGATTAGGAGCCCGAGGGCGAGCAAACCGTCGTTGGTCTTCACCATCAACTGGAACCCCGTCAGAGCTCCAAGCAGAACCACCAGTCCCAGACGGGCCCGCTCTTGGTGCGCGGCCAGCACCGCCATGGCCAAGGCCAGCGCAGTGACCGAAGCCACGTCCGCATAGCCGGTTCTGCTCGCCGCCAGCGATAAGGCAACCCACGTCACCACGCCAGCACCCAGCAAACCCCATGACGGGCGCAGGGCCGAGACGACTAATGCGGCCAGCCCCCAAATTACGGCCAGGGCGTACAGGATGCTGAGGACAGCGGTCAAGCGGTAAAAGGGAAAGATGCCATCGACAAAGCCGAAAGGGCCAAACGTGAATATAACGGACGGCCCCCACTGGAGGTGGCGCATGAAGCCCATAGCCAGACCGACCTCCCACGCGGGGTCGATCCCGGCATAAACGGGGTGCCACTCGTAGGGCCGCCAGCTGAATACCGCAGCCAGGAAGCTGATTACCGCCACTCCTGGCCACCCCCTGGCCCAGCCTGTACCCCGCCAGCTGCGGACCTGCCCTCCCGTTTGGGGCCGCGCCGTCTCAGCTAACTGAAGTGACATGTGGTATCGTTGCCGCTGCCCGCTCCCGCCCCATGGCAGTCACGTCTCGACCTTTGCCCGTGACCACCTCCAACGTCAGCGCTCTCGCCCACGACCGTCAGGCACGCGAATTCTCGTTGCCATATACGGAGCGCCAATCGAAGGTTATGGACGGGTCGAGCTCGCCCCCGTTGTCCACGTGCAACTTCTCAGGGGGGACCACGAGCCGCTCGGGCCAAGAACTCATGTTGTCATAATGGTAATTGGCCCCCCCACGGCGCAGGCCGGCCCGGTCCACCTGTAGGCGGCGCTCCATCTGGCCGGCACTCCTCATCGGGTAGTGCCTCAGGTTGAACAGCCGCGGGTAACGCTCACCAAGGGGAGGATTGTGGTTGAACTCGCGTACATTGGTCGACGACGCCCGCCAGGAACGGATACGCGGCCCGCAGTCGGCAAAAAGACCGTAATGGCGGACGCGCTCGACAGCCCGGGGCACAGTTGGGTCGTCTGCCTCCGTCCACCAGAAATTGAAATTGTTGAACTGGATCCAGTCATATGGCGAGGCGGCGACGTCTTCGAGCCAGTCTCGGTATGGGCGGCCCCGGTCCGGTCCTTCCAGGAACTCGTCCTGGTCGGGCCATGAGATCCAGTCGTACTTATCGACATAGTCCTCCAACAGATGAGCCGACATGGCCTGATAGAGCCCGTAGAAATCGGCCGCTCGGGGAATACTTTGGAGTTCGACGAACTCCGACTTGAGGCGGCTCAGGACATCGGGCGTCTCATCGGACGAACCGTGGTCCCAGACCACGAGGTGATGGCCCTGGTCGCGCAGGTAGCGAACGGCGTCCTCCACCAGGTCGCCGTCGTTGTAGCAAAGCAGCACGCCGAGCAGTCGCAAGCCCGGCCTCTTGTCCTGGCGCCGGCGCCACGGGAGTAGCCCGGCCGTCACTTTGGTCATCTGCGTTCAAAGGATATATGAGCCTCCGTTCCGGTAGCTTCTGGGTCAGTGAACGCGAACGATCAAACAGCAACAACGACGGGCGTCGTCATACTCGGCATGCACCGCAGCGGTACGAGCGCGGTGGCGGGGTTCCTAGCGAATGCGGGCTTCTTCGCTGGTGAGGACGCCGACCTGCTGGAGGCGGCCGAGGACAACCCGAGAGGGTTCTTCGAACGTACCGACGTGAACGAGCTGAACGACAACTTCCTGGCCGAACTGGACGGGGCATGGGACAGGCCGCCGGGACGCGCCGGGATTCTCCGCCGAGCAAACGAGTGGCGCCCGCAAGTCCAACAAATGCTGACCACGCTGGCCACCCAGGCCGCCGGTCGCCCGCTGGTACTGAAGGACCCCAGGATAAGCCTCCTGCTGCCGGCGTGGCTACCCGTGCTCGACCAGGGCCGCTTCGCCATCGTGATCGTCGACCGCAGCCCGATGGACGTTGCCCTCTCGATGCGCAAGCGGGACAGCCGGCCGCTCTACGTAGCGCTGGCCATCTGGCAGCTCTACTGCACGGAGCTACTGGAGGGCCTGGCCGGCCGGCGCGTACTCCTCGTCCGATACGAGGATTTCGTGGCGGATCCAGCCCGCAGCGGCCCCCTTCTCCTCCAGCAACTGACGGAGGTGTTGCCGCCGGAAACGGCCCCGCCGGTCGCCGCTAGCGGTGAGGCGCCGTCCGGTGGAGGCGAGGCGGTAGCGTTCGTTTCCCCCGAGATGCGCCACCACCGCACCGAGGCGGAAGACGCCTCGAACGAGCAAGTCTTAACGGGGGCTCAACTATCGCTGTACCAGTGGTTCCGCGAACAACCCGAAGGCTGGTTGGAGTTGAACGCGTCGCAGAAGCTGCGCTCTGAACCAGCCAATGCCCTGGTCACGACAGCCGAGTACTTTGCCGCTGTGGCTGACCGGTCCGGCATGGAGGCGGCCTACGACGACGAGCGCCACAAGGCGCTCCATTTCGAACAGGCCACTGAGCTGAAGGACCACCACATCGAAAGGCTCGAGGCCGAGTTCCGCAAGCTCCGCCAGCGCGTGGAGACGGGGGAGCAACACGTCCATAACCTCAACGCCGCTACCGAGGAGCTGAGGGCCACCAACGCCGCTCTTCGGGACGAGCTGCGCCGCCTCCACGAGGACAGCCGTGCCGCCGCCAACAACCTCGTCTCGGTGGCCCGCCGCGGCCTCTCCGGTCGCCAGCAAGGCCCGCAGAACTAGCTCGTCCTCACCCTCCCTGGTAGCCGGCGTATGGCCCGGCCGCCTCTTCGGGTGAGAGGCGCGCCACCTCGAGGTCGGGCGCCCGCCGCGGATTGCGGCAAAACTGCAAAAGAGGCGCCGCCGCCCGCGCCCACGTGTGGCGCTGAACGACGGGCGCGAACAGCTCCTGCGGCGGTGGGTGGGCTATAACTGCGGCCAGAGCTTCTTCGAGGGCCTCGTCGTCTTCTGCGGGGACGGTGATGCCCAGACCGGCTTCGGCTACCTCTTCGGCCAGGACGTCGCCGGCCGTCAGCACCATGGGCCGGCCGGCCCAGAGGTAGTCGAGGACGCGAGAACGGAACGAATAGCGGGTCTCGATGTGGTCGAGGTGTGTGCTCACGGCGACGTCCGCGTCGAGCAGGAAGTCGGCCCGCTGGTCATACGGGGCCCACCCGGCATTGAAGAACACGTGCCTGCCTGTGAGGCCGAGCTTCCTCGAGAGCTCCTGAAGCTGGGCCGCCACCCGCATAGCGGGGACAGCCGGGTTGGGGTGGCGCATGCCGAGGAAGACAAGGCGGAGCTCGGGGATGCGGCGGCTCAAACGGTCGACCGCTCGCAGCAGCGAAATGGGGTCGAGCCAGTTGTACACCCCTCCGCCCCACAGAACGACCTTGTCCTCCGGCCCTATCCCGGGGACGACGCCACGCAGGCCCGGGCCCTGCCGGCGAGGCGGCTCGCTAGGCAGCCCGTAGGGCACCACGGAGACCAACTCCTCCAACAGGGGGTCGCCCAGGTAGTTGTACGGGTTGACGCGGCCCAGGGCGCTCAGGGAACCGAGCCAGAAATCGCGCTGCCTTTCGCTGGCGCAGGTAAAGAAGTCGCCCCTTCGGAGCCCGGCGTTAGCGACACCGGCCAGACGGGTCACGGCCCGGTCCTCCTCTGCCCTCTCACTTTCTGGCCGGTCACCTCCACCCATCTCCAGGTTTTCCAGGTGGTAGGGGTCGTAAACATCGACGGCAACGGGGTGGTCGGTCTCCCGGAGCTCGGCCGCCATGTAGACGAGCGCACTGGGGGCGAATACGACGTCGGCCTGGTCGACCAGCTCTCTTATGGCCGCGCCTTCGGCCAGAGCGCAACTCCGCGTTGGGATGAGAGCCCGAAACCGAGACGGTGCTGGCCAGCACGACGTCCAGGTCCTGGCCAAGGGCACGGGCCAGCTCCCAGGCCCGGATGGCAGGGCCCGGCATTTCCGGCCCCACAGGGTCGGTCGTGAACACGACCACGCGTGTATGGGTACGCTTCCTGGCCGTGGGCTCTACCATCGCCGTGAGGCTACCGGCCGCCGCCGGGGGACGCGAGACAGCCAAGAACGAGACAGTCAAGAACGAGACAGTCAAGAACGAGACAGTCAGTGACCAGAGTGCTGGTGGTAACGGCGGATGTTTTGCGGGCGCAGATGGCGGGGCCGGCAATGCGCGCCCTGCACATCTGTCAACGCCTGGCCGAGGATGGCCACGACGTCCGCTTGGTCACGACGTCGCCCTACTGCGAAATACGCCCCCAGGGCTTCACCGCCTTGGCCGCGGGACCAGACGAGCTCGCAGACGCCGAGGCCTGGAGCGACGTAATGGTCCTCCAGGGTTACGTGACCCACCACCACCCCGTGCTCGGGACGTCGCGAAAGCTCATCGTCTTTGACATCTATGACCCGCTTCACCTGGAGACGCTGGCGCTCACGAAGGGCCATTCGGCCCGGCACGCGACGACCACGTCCGGATCTCCGTCGAGAACCTGAACCACCAGATCAAACGGGGCGATTTCCTGGTCTGCGCCAGCGAGCGCCAACGTGACCTGTTCATTGGTGAGCTGTGCGCGCTGGGGCGAGCCAACGCCCTCACCTACGACGCCGACCCGACCTTGCGACGTTTGATCGATGTGGCGCCGTTCGGCCTCCCGGACCAGCCCCCCGAACACCGCCGAGCAGTGCTGAGGGGTGTCGTACCGGGCATTGGCCAAACGGACGACGTGATCGTGTGGGCGGGTGGGATCTACGACTGGTTCGACCCGCTGACCCTTATTCGCGCCGTCGCCCGCCTGGCCAAGAAGCGGCCATCGGTACGCCTCTACTTCATGGGCCTTCGCCACCCCAACCCGGACGTCCCGCCGATGCAAATGGCCATTGACGCCAGGGCATTGGCGGACGAGCTCGGGGTCTCGGGCAAATACGTCTTTTTCAACGAAGGCTGGGTCGATTACTCCGAGCGCCAGAACTTCCTGCTCGAAGCCAACCTGGGCGTGACGGTGCACTTCGATAGTGCGGAGACGCGATTCTCGTTCCGGACCCGGGCTCTCGACTACCTGTGGGCCGGCCTACCCATCGTCGCCACAGCCGGGGACGCATTTGCCGAGCTGATCGAGCATGAGGGGCTGGGCCTCACCGTCCCGGCCGAGGACCCCCAAGCGCTGGAGGAGGCGCTGGCTCGGCTACTCGGTGACTGGGAACTGGCAGAAAGCTGCCGTGCCCGGGTCGGCGAGGTGCGAGACCGTTTTCGATGGTCCGTAGTACTCGACCCATTGGTGGCGTACTGCCGGCACCCTCAACCGGCGCCCGACCTCATCGGGGCCCACGCCCCCGCACCCCCGGCTCCGGAGCCGGCGCCGGGACCCGCCGGCGCTCCGCCCACCTCGGAGCCACCAGGCCAGACCGCGGCCGACCCCGGTAAACGCAGTTTCTCGGACCTGGTCCGCTTCCATTACCGCCAGGGCGGCGTCGGCCAGGTAATGCGGAGCGCGGCCAGCAAAGCGGCGCGGCTCACTCGCCGGACCTGAGGCTCAGGCCGGAGCTGAAGCTCAGGCCAGAGCTGGCTCGCCGACCTGGCGAGCCCTGGAGATCACCTGGTCGATGAAGCCGTACTCCTTGGCCTCGTCAGCGGTGAACCAACGGTCCCGGTCCGAGTCGCGTTCTATGCGCTCCACCGACTGGCCGGTGTGGTAGGCGATGCGCTCGGCCATCATCCGCTTCAGGTACACGATCTGCTCCGCCTGGATGGCTATGTCCGTAGCTTGTCCTTGCATCTGCCCCGAGGGCTGGTGCATCAAAATGCGGGCGTGAGGTAGGGCGTACCTTTTCCCAGGAGCACCAGCGCAGAGAAGGAACTGTCCCATGGAGGCGGCCAGGCCCATACAGACAGTCGAGACGTCGCAGGGTACGTACTGCATCGTGTCGTAAATGGCGAGGCCAGCGGTGACAGAGCCACCCGGCGAGTTGATGTAAAGGCTCACATCCCGGCTGGCATCTTCAGCGGCCAGCAGCAACAGTTGGGCGCAGATCAGGTTGGCGGACCGGTCGTCGACTTCTGTACCGAGGAAGACGATGCGCTCACGGAGCAACCGCTGGTACACGTCCGCGCTGGGGTCGGCGCCCGGGACAGCGGCCTGTGAAACCGGCAGCGCTAGCTGGTGTGGAAGGGACATGCTTGCAGGGTACTGCCAAAATCCGGACTGGTGATCCCGGCACAGCCGGTGCCGTCCCCAGCGTGACGTTGGGGCATGACCGCCCGGCGCAACTATTTATCGACATCGGTGCCCGGGCCCGACAGCCACCACTCGATTGGGTGTTGGCCCAGACCCTGCGGGGGCTGCTTGGCCAGGCCCACGAGGGCGCGTCGCAGTCGGTCGAGGCCCGGCCCAGTCCGTGGAAAACGGGTGTAATGGCAGTAGACGACACCGACGTGTGGACCCGTCAAGGCGATAGCCACGGCGAAAGTGCTCACGTCCTCGGTGACCACTACGCGCCCTTCGTTGATGGCTGCTTCAAGGACCGTTCGGTCATCGACGCCTCGCAACTCGGGCCGATCCGCGGTTAGGGCGACCGCATCGATACCTTCGGACCTAAGGGCCTCGGCCAGCCAGCCCGGGTAGTGCTCATCGAGCAGATAGCGAACCGCCGGTGGCTCAGAGGGCATCCAGCGCTCGACGCCGCTCCCACGACACGAGGGCATCGTCTTGGTCTGCCTTGTGCCGGTCGATCAACTGGTCGATTTCGTCCCGGTATTCGGCCCAGTAAGCCAACGCCGTCTCGACGTCACGCTCGGCTAACCCGAGGGTGGCAGCAATTGCGGCTACTTCACGTTGGCGAGGCGAATGCTGCTGCCATGCCTCTGCGACGGTCCAGACCTGCGGCCCGGCTGCGAGTGCAGCGCGACGTTCTCCGGTGACGGTCCTGACAAACACGATCCCAGGATGGGCTTCCATGCGTAGCCACTCCCGGAGAGCCTCGACGACCACCGTGGATTTCTTCACGCCGGCCCGGTGGGCGTATTCCACGAGACGCTTGTCAACGGGGTCCGGGAACCGGACGTTGGTGGGCGAACTCATCGTGCTACAGTGTAGCAAGGCTAGCCCGGTTGGCGGTTTCCACCCCTGTCGCGCCTGGTTTGCAAACGGTTTGCGGGCAGACGTCGCGTAAGTGGCATCCATGGTCTTCGCTCGTAGTGTGTTGTCGATGAGAACGTCTCGCCTTCGAGTCACCCAGGAAGCGAGCATGTAGAGTAAATGCGCAGGTCACGAACTCATGCGGGCGTGGCGGAACTGGCAGACGCGCCAGGTTTAGGTCCTGGTCCCGAAAGGGGTGGAGGTTCAAGTCCTCTCGCCCGCACGTTTTTCCTGTTCAGAGTGGCCAAGACGTAGCAGGGCCGCAGCATCTCGCCATCAAGAACGGTTTCATCGCGAACTGCTGACACCACTGGCGTCGGTGCCACCCGGAGGCGTTCCGGACCGTTGCGTCATGGCAGCCAACTACTGTGACCGAGTGCAAACCATCGGCATCATATTGTTCCCTGGTGTAGAGGAACTCGACGCGGTTGGGCCGTGGGAGGTCCTCACCAGTTGGGCCCGTAATTGGCCAGAAGACGGCTGGCAGGTCTTGACCTTGGCGCCCACTGCCGGCGATGTCGAGTGTGCGAAAGGACTAATAGTCAGAGCGGCTTATGGCTGGTCCGATGTACCCCATCTCGACGTCGTGGTCTTCCCTGCACTCGCCCACCCCGCGCCACGCATCGGTACAAGAGCTTATAACGACCGGTCAGGTCGACTGTACGACGCCAGTACTACATATACGTTCATGCAGTTTTGCATCTGCCTCCACGGTACCGGCCCCTCGCTCGAGTTCCGTCTTACTACTGAATTAACTTGACCACCGCAGCTGACCCTACGATCGAGCCTCTCATCGAGTTAATAGTCAGAGCGGCTTATGGCTGGTCCGATGTACCCCATCTCGACGTCGTGGTCTTCCCTGGAGGCCAAGGTACAAGGGCCTTACTAAAAGACCCGGTCATGCTCGACTGGGTACGACGCCAGTACGACCAGGGCACGTTGATGACAAGTGTTTGCACCGGGTCCCTCGTGTACGCGGCCGCCGGGCTCCTGAGGGGGCGCCCGGCCACTACCTACTGGAGTGAGCTCGACCAACTCCAGCAGCTGGACCCGACGATCGAGCTCCGGCCTTCTGAACGCTGGGTCGATTCCGGAGAGTTGTAACGGCCTCGGGCGTGTCCGCTGGCATCGACATGTCCCTCCACCTCGTGGCCCGGCTCGCAAGTGACGAACGAGCAAAGCAAGTCAGGCGCGCCATCCAGTACGACCCCGCCCCGCCGGTTTGACACCAAACCATGGCGGCTCGGTCATGGCAGTACCTACCCGGAGAAGTAGGGCGCCCAAGAGCTCGGCCCAACGATTAGCCCGCTGAAAATGATGGCCCGAACGCGCTGTGGGGCCGCCAGCCCTTCTGTCGTCCACACCAGCGGCACGATATAAACCCGGCCAGCTCGCTCATCACAGAATCATCACAGACTGCTCATATAAATGGAGCACAGTCTGCCGGGAGAGGGTAGAGCTACACAGGCGATGTTGTACTGAGCCGTTCGTGCCCCATGGGCATGCGACATGACAGGGAGGGCAACATGCTACGCAGGACGTCACCGAGTGACCTGAGCGACAGCCCCCGGCACGGCACAATGCGGAGACTGCTTGCGGTGAGAGCCACCCGGTTTGCCTTGTGCCTGGCTTTCGCAGTCGGCATAGTCGGGTCCCCAATCGGAGGCGCGGCGATCGCCAGCGCTTCCCCCCATTCAGCCCACCAGAGCGTTCAGGTCGCCAGCCACAAGAGCCACCACAGGGGTGGCGGGGGCGGAGACAGTTCCCGTGGCCATGGCTGGGGAGGCGGCGGCCGGCATCAGTCAGTCACCGTCAAGGGCACTGTGGCCTCGGTCGGCACCGACACCTTCACGTTGACCGGGACGAGCTCCACCCTGACGTCCACTCCTTCGACCGTGACAGTAAACGTGACGTCGAAGACCGTCATCACGGCCTTTGGCACCCGACATGGGTACTTCTCTGACATCGTGCAGGGCGACGTGGTCCAGGCCACGGGCTCCCAATCGAGCACGACCATAGACGCCAAGAAAGTGGTAATCCCGGGGGTCACTGACACCGGCTACGTGGCCGCGATCGGGACATTGAGCTTCACGCTTACGGGCACCGTGTCGACTCTTGGCGCCGCGTCGCCCACAACGGTCACGGTCTATGTCTCAGGCTCAACCAAGTTCAGCCAAGGAAAGAAGATGCACTTCATTGGCCAATGGAGACAGAAGGGGAGAAACGGTATCTCGGACCTGGTGGTCGGCGACGTCGTCCAAGCAACGGGTGCGCAGGCTGGCGCCGGAGCAGTAAACGCCACGTCAGTCACGGTCGTTTCCACCCCGCAGCCGAAGTCCCACCGTCACGCTGGTAACGGCAATGGCGGTGGCCGGGGCGGCAATGGTGGTGGCGGCTCAGGTTACGGCAACGGCGGCGGCCGGGGCGGTAACAGTGGCGGTGGCTCAGGCTATGGCGGTGGCGGATCAGGCGGCGGGAATGGTTACGGCAACGGCGGCGGCCGGGGCGGTAACGGTGGTGGTGGCTCAGGCTATGGCAGCGGTGGTGGCTATGGGGGCCACGGTGGTCGTGGAGGACACGGCGGCCACGGTCGCTAAGCCCACCGGCGCAAGCCGCTAGCACCTTAGGAGGGGCGTCCCGGCGGGGGGCGCCCCTCCTAAATTTTGGGCCGTGTTATTTAGGGCAGGCCGACGGTGGCCCCGCCTCCCGCCACCTCGCCCCCGGGAACAGAAGCCGGCCTCATGTGCCCGTCCAACACGGGCTCTCCGCAGGCATAGTCGGCGTCGACGCCGAACGGTATGGGCGCACCGCCGTACCCGTACTGCACGAGCCAGGGTGCGCCGCCGGCGAACCCCAACGTCGAGGATGCCAGCCGAGACGGGTCCCCAGGCAGTAGCGCCCGCTGGCAGAACGAAGCAGCGCTGTAGACATCCCCTGTGGGATTGTCCGCTCCCGGCACCCAGAGGGCAGGCGTGCTCGGCGGCACATAAGAACCGGTTATTAGGCCCCACTGGTACCACGTGCTGTAGATGCCAACCGCGTGCCCTGCGCTACCTATGGCATCGAGCGCACCCTGGATGATGGCGGCATTGACCTTCTGGTCCGCTCGCGTAGTCGGCCAGTTCTCACCGGTTTCTATGTCGAGCCACCACATCTTGGGTTTGTAGCCAGTGGCCTTTACAAAGGCCATATCGGCCTTGGCATAGTTGTAGCCCCAGTCGTAGCCCTCACAAGAATTACTCTTGCGCGCGCAGGAAGCCTTGGGCCCCTTCGCTTCCATTGGAGGATTACCTCCGGGAGCGGCCTGCAAAATGATGTAGGCGGAAAGATTGGCCCCGGCCCACTTCGCCTCGGCCGAAAAACAGCTGTTGAACTGGCCGATCTTGCCATTGTTCACGCCGACGATGGTATATGGGTGTTTATTCGGCAGTGCTTGGGCCCGCACCGAGCTTCGCGGTGAGCACTGTGGCCACGAAATGTCGTAACCGATGATTTGTGCTCCGTAAGGGTCTCGTCCCCCGATGCTGCGGACGGGCAGGGTGGTAGTGGTGGTCGGGACCGTGGTTGTTGTCCTCGGAAGGGTGGTGGTCGTCCGGCGCACGGTGGTCGTCGTGCTACGTACCGTCGTCGTCGTCGTCCTCGGCACAGTTGTAGTCGTCCTGGCCGATGTCGTGGTCGTGGACCGGAACGTGGTGGTCGTTTTGCGGCCGGTAGTCGTCGTGGTCCGAGCGGAGGTCGTGCTGGTGCTACTCGAAGCAGTTGTGGTGCTAGTTGGCCCGGTGGTTGTAGTTGCGCTGAGCGACAGGACAATGGCCACCACGCCCGCAGCGGTAGATGTCGGAGTACCGGTCGGGCTCAGGTTGACAGCATCCCCGAAGTGGAAAACGCCGCCATTTTGTTCTGCCAGCCAGTAGCCCTTGCCGTCGGGCGTCGGCGCCATGCCGACAACTGGACTTGGGAGGCTCGCCGCCGGGGGGTACCCATAAGACGTCGCGTCCCCATAAGCAAAGATGCTGCCGTCCGAAGCGACCAACCAGTACCCGCGCCCATCCGGCGTAGCGGCGATCCCCACTATCGGGGCGGTAAGCGGGCTGCCGCCGGCGGAACCGTAAAAAACCGCGTCGCCATAAGCGAAGATGCCACCGTCAGAAGCCACTAGCCAGTAACCGCGGCCATCGGGAGTAGCCGCCATAGCCACAATCGGCTTGTTCAGTTGGTCGCCGCCGGTCGACCCGTAAAAAACGGCGTCACCATACGCGAAGATGCCCCCGTCCGAAGCCACCAACCAATAGCCGCCACCATCGGGAGTCGTGGCCATGCCCACAATTGGCTTGTTGAGGTGGGCGCCACCCGGCGAGCCGTCGAACTGAGCTTGGCCAAAGGCAAACACACCCCCGCCCGCGGCCACCAGCCAATAACCTCCGCCGCCCGGTAAAGCTGCTGCCGCCGCAATTGGGGTGCTCAGTTGGACCTTCGACAGGTCTCCCAGAGAAGCCGAGCCGAACCCGGATACGGTGCCGTCTGCCCTGACAACCCAGTAGCCGTTGGCCACCGTCTGAGAAATGGCCTTGCCAGTGCCTCCACCAATAACGCTCAGCGCGCTCAACAAAACGGCGAGGCAGACGACGATTGCCCACTTCGCCGGCGACGACGACCTTCCAGGGACGCGCACCAGCGCCAGGTCCTTCATGTGCCTTGATGGTCTACCGACCAGCCCTGCCCTTGGTGCCCGCCGATGGTCCAAGCTCTACCCCCTCAGATAATGCCCTCTTTCAGCGCATCGCGCACCCAGGGAATGACCTCGTCGAGCATGTCGTCGAGTGAGGTGGTGGCTTCGAAACCGAGTAGCCGCTTGGCCTTTTCGACCGAAGGTATGCGGCGGGCGACGTCGTGCTCGAACGGCGGGTCGCTCACATAACGGAAAGCCACTTCTCGGCCCCGGATCTTCTGCCAAATCAACTCGGCCACCTCGAGCACCGTGGAGGAAGTGGCTGTTGACAAGTTGAAATCCTCGTTGAGGGCCGCATCATGTTCCATTGCAATTACAATTCCACGCGCCAGGTCGCGCCCGTAAGTATAGTGCCTTACCTGGGAGCCGTCACCCAGGATATGCAGGGGATCTTGTCCCAACAGTACCTTTTGCACCAAATCCGGCACGACGTGGCTCATAGCCAGTTTGACGTTCCCGGAAAGGATTTCAATATCCCCCAGGGCCCGGCCCTCACCCACCCCGACACAATTGAACGGGCGCACGATCGTGTACGGGAGCTGGTATTGGTCCCATGCCGGCGCGGGCAAAGTATTCGACGGCCAGTTTCTGGAACCCGTAAGAGGACAGCGGTGGTGGCACTTTTAACTCGTCGCCCTCCAAAGAGGGCCAGCGGTCGGTCGATTCGTAGACCATCGACGAGCTCATGTACGTCACTTTGCGCAGCTGCCCATTGCGGTGAGCGGCGAGCGCGGCATCCACCGAGGCGGCCATGATCCTCTCATTGTTCGACAGCAGGTCGTACGAATGAGTGTGGAAATAAGAGATCCCACCGATCATCGCCGCCCCGGCAATGAAATGCTCGGCCCCCACCAGCAAATCGTCCAGGAGTTCGGTGTCCCGGCAGTCTCCCTCCACGAACCGGTATGAGGGGTGGGCGTCGTAGGGCCTTTTGACTCGGCCGTACTTAGAGAAGTTATCGACCCCGATAACTTCGAACCCCCGCTGGAGCAACTCCTGGACCACATACCCGCCGATGAAGCCTGCGGACCCGGTCACCAGAACCTTCGTCATGTTCCCCTTTCCGAGGTGGTCGTCAACAATTGGTGCATTCTCTCCAGGTCGAGGCGCGACCCGAAGGCGAACTGGTACCAGCGCAGGTAAGCCGGGACCCATTTCACCAGCTTGAAATGCGACACCCCCAGTGTGCGGTCCAGCCAAATGGTCGGGACCTCGGCCACAGGCCTCCGCAACCGCCGCGCCTTAGCGACCAATTCGAGCCCCACCTCGAAACCCTGGTCGCTGTGTATGCCCACTTCCTGAACGAAGCGCCGGTCGTACGCTTTAAACGAGTTGGTCGGGTCCCACGTCCCCACCCGGGCCAGGATGCGCAGACTAGCGCCGGCAACTCGCGACATCAGGCCCTTCACCAGTGGCCCGCCGACCTGTTGGCCGCCCCTCGAGTAGCGAGAGGCGGCGGCTACGACGACGCCCCTTTCGACCAGGCGGGTCAATTGGTCGATCTGTTGGGGGTCGTCACAACCATCGGCCATCGTCACCACCACGACGTCAGCCACCGACGAGTCAAAGCCAGCCCTGATGGCGCGCGCTGGCCCGGAGCCGTAGCTGTTGAGCACCATGCGAACGCGGTCATCTTCTTCTGCGTACTTCTCGACCCACGGCACCGTCGCGTCCTCAGCCGAATCGACCACGACCAAGACCTCGCATGGGAGGATGACGGCTTCAGAGATCCGGCGGAGCGCCGCGATGATGGCCTCGCCCTCGTCACGAGCGGTGACTACAACCGAAACTCTGGGCTTCACGGGCGGGACGGAGCCTCGTCGTCCTCGAGGACGGTCCACGTTGGCGTTGTGGGGACCAGGGCGACTCGTCGTGCCGGCCCGTTGGCGAGCGTTCGCCAGCGGGCTTTCATACCCTGACGCCCTCGCCCCGCACTCCCCAGATATCTATGACGGGCTTGTCCGTCACCAGGTCGGCGTAACGACGGTGGGGAGCGCCAATCACGAGCAGATCGGAGCGGTCGAGAACCTCCTCGAGCGGGACGAGTTCCTTGTCTACGGTCACGTAGGGGTCCGTGCAGACAACCCCGCCCGCCTTGAAACGCAGTATCCGCTTCAACTTGTAAGCCAAGCTCGAACGGGTGTCGTCGCTTTCGCCTTTGAACGCCATACCGAGGATGCCCACCGTCATATTGGGAAGGTCATAACGCCGGGAGGCTCTGTCCACGACGTACAAGGGCAAGCCCTCGTTGACCATCATGGCGGCGTGCCCCAGTACAAAGTTGTTGTTGTTGAACGCGGCTAGCTGCATCGTGTCCTTCAGTAGGCACGGGCCGGCAGCAAAGCCCGCGGCCGGCAAATCGGCCGCTCTCGGGTAGTTGTAGATGACACCCTGGCGGATGCGCTCGTAATCGAGCCCGAAATCATTGGCCATCATGTAAAGCTGGTTGGCCAGCGCGAACTTCTGGTAGCGGTAGGCGTTGGTGTACAACTTCGCCAGCTCCGCTTCCTCAGGCAACAGCTCGACGATTTCGTTCCCGAGGACCTCGAAGAGCTTGCGCGCCCTCATCACGGCGGCGGGATTTCTGGCCGACACGATCTGGGGCAGCTCGAACAGCTCGTGGAGGGCCTTGCCTTCAGCGATACGTTCCGGGCAGAAGGCTACGTCCACCTCTAGGCCCAGATTGCCGATGCGACGCTCCACCAACGCGGTCACGCCCGGGTAGACCGTGCTACGGAGCACGAGGAGTTGCCCGGACCGCAGGTGCGCCCCCAGGTCCTCGACGGCCGCCGGGACCACCTTGGGGTCGGGGTTCAGGTGCTCGTCCACGGGGGTCCCGATGACGACGACGACGTGCTCGGCCCTCGAGACGATCGAGGCTTCGGTGGTGGGTGCCAAACGGCCCGCGGCGTTCACCCGCCCGAGCACTTCTTCGGCCCCCGGCTCGTCGAAGGGCATCACCCCGGACTTCACCTTCTCGACCGCCGCCGGGTTCAGGTCATAAATACCTACCTGCAACCCTCGGTCGGCAAAGGCGATGGCGAGAGGAAGGCCGACATGACCACAGCCCCCCACCACTACTACGTCCAAGTCAAATCCCACTGCTGGCTCCCATGCTCCGCGTTTGTCTAGTTACATCGCCAGTTGGCCACCGCCGTCCGGCTACCTTTGCCCGCCGATACGCTTCCGGTTGGGCTCTTGCTCCATTAGTGCTCTGTCGGTCCGGTGTCACAGCGGCGTGGTCCCCGAGGTCAGCGCGGGGCCAACCTGGTGGCCCACTCGCCGTTGGGACCGGCTGTCTGGGGGAGCCTAGCAGGCGGGGCTGCTCAGACGGTGCGTTGGGCCCGGTACCCGGGCGGCGGTCGGAAACCGACGAAATAGGCTTTGCCGGCGGCTCGGGCCGGGCTGGATCGGCGCGTGGCCGGCCGGAGCAGGGCGCGTGCGCGTTTGTGTGCGCCGCGGACCTTCAAAGGGGGTGCCCACCGGCGCGACCTGGGCCTCTTTCGGTGCACAGACCGGGTTTCGGCGCAATTTCTGCCGGAAAACGACATCGAACGCGCCGAGACTCGATTACCGCGCCGAAAACCGGGTCTGCGGTGGTCCAGCCCCTCCAGGACAAGCACACTCCGTGGTACCACGACCGCCCAGACGGCGGCCGAACGGCTCCACAGGGCAAGTGCAGACGGCGTGCGGCACCCGCACCCGGCACCCGACCCCGCAGCAGGCACACCCGCCGCCACGTAGAGCCGGCCTACCTCGCCTTCTCCGCGGCTTCACCGCTTACTCCGTTATCCCCTGCCCCAGGCGGTCTTTCGTCGGGGTCGTCTACCGGCACGACAGTCCCGATGATCGGCAGCTCGTCCTCTACCACCGGGGTTCGCGTATCAGCTCTGAACAACTGCGCCATCCATCGCCAACGTGCTCGCCACAGCGCTCGCCGGGCCGCCAACCCGGCCTGGCTGCCGGCCGGCGGGTGCAAGTGCAGCGACAGATAGGCCGTCCCTCCGATCGGGATCGGCAACCAGAAGTTGACGAGCCTCCAGGCGAGGACCCCCCAGATGGCGATCGACCTGGGCGTACCGAACCCGACCAGGATGCCGCTAACCGTGGCCTCCACCACCCCGAGGCCGCCGGGAGTGATCGGGAGGGCGGCGGCGATATTGGCCACCCCGTACGCGACCAGGACGGCCACCGGGTTTACCCAGTGCCCGAACGCCCCGACGAAAACCAACAACGAGGCGGCGTCGAACAACCAATTGCCGGTGGCGAAAAACAGCGCCTTGCCCATCTGGCGGCGGTCTTTGGACAACTCCTCGACGCGCGCCACGAGCTGCCCGAACAGCCTGGGGAGGGTCTCGGGATGAAGGAACGGCACCCTCCTGCCTATGGCGGCCAGGAAGGCGGCGGCCCGCTGGTCGCCCCTTGTGAGCAGGATGACGAGACTGGCGATAGCCGCCATCAGCAACAGGCCGATCACGGCGACGAACAGGTACCCCGATTGGAGCCCGTACAGCGGCAGCGACACCAGCAAGGCCAGCCAGAAGATGACGTTGAGCACGACGGCAGAACCCAGGCCCTGGGTAGCCAAGGCCACCGCCGTGTCAGTTCCGCCGACTCCTGAACGCATGAGCAGGCGGTAGCCGAGCGAGTAACCCATGGCGTTGCCGCCGGGCAAGCAGTGGCTCAGGGCCAGGGTCGAGAGTTGGATCCGCGAGAGCGTGGCAAAGCCCGGGTCCGAGCTCTTGGGGATAAGGGCGCGGGTCAGCTCGAAGTAGCAGACCAGCGACAGCATTTCCAACAGGACGCCCAGCACAGGCAGGAAGGGGTTGACCGAAGCCAGCACGTGGACGGCCTTGTGGGTGCCGCTTATCTGAGGGACGACGAAGTACTCGACGATAAAGCCGACCAGCAACAGTTCGGCCAGGTGGCGGACCGTACGAGGCAACCACCTGTGCCGCCTGGCCGGGGCGCCTTTGCCCGACGGCGGCGCTTCAGGCCCCCTCTGCTCGCCGCCCGCGCCGGGACCGCTTCCGTTCACGCCGTGCTCGGGCGCGGCTGTCCCGCTTAGGTCGCCACCGCCGGGCTCGGACCCGTTTAGACCGGTCCGATTTAAACTGGGCCGATTTGAACTGGGCCGATTTGAATTGGGCCGATTTGAATTGGGCTGGTCAACCTCTACGCCGTCGTGGTTTACCCCGTTGGCAGAACTGTTGGCTGAACCGGTGCCGGCCTCGGGGGCGCTGAAGCCGGAGGCTTTGGCGGCCGGAGCACCGGCCGGCTCCAGGCGGCCGTCCTGCCGGCGGCGCCTCAGCGCGCTCATGAGCCCATTGTCTCACCGGCTTCGCTCCGCCGATCAGGCAGGGCCACTTAGTTTCTGTGCCAGCGCCCGGAAGGCCCGGCCCCGGTGAGACAAAGCGTGCTTGGCTTCGGGCGAGCCTTCCGCGATCTCTCCGAAGGTGCGCCCGTCCAGCTCAGACGGCACGAACACCGGGTCGTACCCGAACCCGCCGCTCCCCCGCCGTTCTTCCGCTATCCAGCCTTCTACCGTCCCCTCCGCGCTCACCTCTCTCCCGTCCGGCCAGATCGCCACCGCCACGGTCACAAACCTGGCCCGGCGCTGCTCCGGGCGACGGCGGCCCGCCAGCTCAGCCAGGACCTTGTCGACGTTGGCCTGCTCGTCCGGTGGCTCTCCGGCAAACCGGGCCGACCGCACCCCCGGGGCGCCGCCCAACGCCTCCACCTCTATCCCGGTGTCCTCGGCGATGGCCGCCATGGCCGTTTCCTTGACGAGGGCGGACCGCTTTCAGGCGAGCGTTGCCCAGCAGGGTCTCCTCGGTTTCTTCCACATCGGCCACATCCGGGGGCCGGTCGAGCAGGTCGACCTTGAGGCCCGCGGTAGCCAAGATCTGGCGGATCTCCCGGGCTTTGTTCGGGTTGGTCGTAGCCAAGACGAACGGGCCCAGCTCAGCCACAGGCCTCAGCCACGCGAGGGGGTACCCCGCGGATCTCGTGGGGGCGGAGCGGTAGCGATGACCCCGGCTTGTGCCGCCAATAGCTCGGCGATGCCCGCTTCGGCGAGGGCCAGCATGGTATCGAGCTCCCCCTTCGAGAACGGGTTACCCTCTGCCGTCCCCTGCACCTCCACCAGGCTTCCAGAACCCGTCATGACAACGTTCATGTCGACCTCCGCCCCGGCGTCCTCGATGTAGGCGAGGTCCAGCATCGGGGTACCCCGGACTATCCCGACCGATACCGCCGCACAGCCCTCTTTGACAGGGTGCGAGGGAAGGTGCCCGGCCGCCACCATCCGGGTGCAAGCGTCGTGCAAGGCCACCCACGCCCCGACGATGCTTGCCGTCCTGGTGCCTCCATCGGCCTGGAGGACGTCACAGTCCAGTGTTACCTGCTGCTCTCCCAGGGAGCCGAGGTCCGTAACGGCCCGCAGGCTACGGCCGATGAGCCGCTGTATCTCTTGTGTGCGCCCCGACTGGCGGCCCCTCGCCGCCTCCCGGTCGATCCGTTCCGGCGATGACCCGGGCAGCATCGAGTACTCCGCCGTAACCCAACCCTTGCCGCTACCTCTCATCCACCTCGGCGGTTCCTCTGAGAACGACGCCGTGCACAGGACCGCGGTACGCCCCATCCTCACCAGGACCGAGCCCGGAGCGAACTCGGTGAAGTCCCGCTCGAGCTGCACCGGGCGCAAATCCGTCTGCCCTGCGCCCATCAGCCCGGGGCAAACCTTGACGGCTCATATCGCCCACGTCTCGCCCACTTCGGCCACCTCGACTGGGCCGCCGAACGCGGCCGCCGCCTCCCGTTGGGCCACCGCCCGGTCGATGGGAGGGGCTAAGTGGGTGATGACGAGGCGCTCCGCGCCCGCGTCGGCCGCCATCGCCCCCGCTTGACGAGCGCTCAAATGCTGCATGACCCCCTCCGCCTCCAGCGTCAAGCACGCCTCGACCAGTGCCAGCTGGACGCCCTCACCCAGCGCGCTCAGCTGCCATGCCGGGCCGGTGTCTGCTGAGTAGCAGAGCGCCCGGCCACCGACTTCCACCCTTGATGCCAACGTCTCCACCGGGTGATCAGTCTGCGACCAGATCCACTTCGCCGGGCCGACCTGGGCGCTGTCGCCGTCTCCGATCACCCGCCAGTCGAGAGTACCGTCGCGGTTCTCGCCCCTCATCAAGTCGCGCAACCCCTGAGGGGCGTAAATCGGTAAGCCCCGTCGCTCCAGGAAATAGCGCATCGCTACATAGAGGCCTTCGAGGTCGCTCCAGTGGTCGGGGTGCGAATGGCTGACCACCACGGCATCAATGCTGGCCAGTGGAATGTGCAATTGCAGGTTGGCCATTGTCCCGGGGCCGGCGTCCATCCAGGTGACAAAGCCCTCGCTGCGCAGCAGGTAACCACTGCACGCGCCCCCAGGACCGGGATAGCTACCGTCTGACCCAAGCACGGTAAGGGAAAACGAACGGCCGTCTCCCGGCGCCGGTTCACTCATTTAGCGCTGGCCCACGTACCCCGCCGAGCGCGGCACCGGCGGCGTCCAATGCTCGGCGTGGTCGAGCTCCGGGCCAAAGAACCGCTGTCCCAAGTGGACAAAGTTGCCTACCTCGCCTGAAGAGATCCAGTGGTGACTGCCTTTGGCGACGCTGCGGCGGTTCAGGCCCGTCTCCAGGAGGATGCCCCGGACTTCGAAGGCAGTCTCCTCGGCCGAACTGACCAGCACCACTTCCGGGCCCATCACCTCACCAATTGTGCGCGCCAGGTAAGGGTAATGGGTGCACCCGAGCAGGAGCGAATCAATCCCGGCGGCGGCGACCGGCGACAGCAGCCGCTGCACCAGGGCGCGTGCTTCGCCCCCGCTTGTCCGGCCCCGCTCGACGACTTCGACGAGCCCGGGACAGGCCGCGCTCGTGAGTTCGACCGGGAGGCCGGCGGCCGTCAAGGACCGGCGCGTCCTCACGGCTCGCTCGTAGGCGCCGGACCCGATGGCCCCCACCGTCCCGATTACGCCGACCCGCCCGGTTCGCGTTACCGACAACAAGGCGCGAACCCCGGGGTCGATGACCCCGACCAGTGGGACATCGAAGTCGTAGCGCAACATGTCCAGGGCGGCCGCTGTAGCTGTGTTGCAAGCCACCACGACCAGCTTGACGTCGTGGGCGGCGACCAGTTTGTGCGTTATTTGCGCCGCAAAGCGGCGCACTTCGTCCAGGCTCCTCGGCCCATAGGGGTACCGGCCTGAGTCCCCCACATAAACGAGATCTTCAGACGGGAGAAGGTCGGTAAGCGCTTTGGCCACCGTGAGGCCGCCGAAACCGCTGTCGAACATTCCTATTGGCCGGTCATCCATTCCCGGGCGAGCCTAGGCGACGGGCACGAATGCCCCGTGGACCCCGCCGGCCAGGTCAGAAGTACAGTTCGTGCCGGGCTCGCTCGACGACTTCGTCCAGGTCCCCCGCCCACACGTCGGCCGAAAGGTACTTCCAGCCCCCGTCCGGGGACAAGGTGACGATCGTGCCCTCGTCTATCTCAGACGCACAGCGGGCTACACCGGCCATCGCCGCCCCGGTCGAAATGCCCGAGAATATGCCCACGTCCGCCAGGCGCCGCACCCATTCAATACTTTCTTTCGGGCCCACGACGCGGCTCCGGTCAAGAAGTGAATACCCGTCATTGTCCGAAAAGACGGGCGGGATAAACCCCTCGTCCAGGTTCTTCAGCCCTTCAACGGTTTCACCCGCCGGAGGCTGGACCGCCCAAATGCTAACCTCGGGGTTGCGCTCCTTCAAAAAGGTCCCGACCCCGATAATCGTGCCCGATGTGCCGAGGCCGGCCACAAAATGGGTGACTTCAGGGCAGTCTCGCCAAATTTCAGGCCCCGTGCCTTCGTAATGGGCTTTCGGGTTGGCGGGGTTGCCATATTGGTAGGAAAACCACCAATCCGGGTGTTCTTTAGCCAGTACCTGGGCGCGGCGCATGGCGCCATTGGAACCTTCAGCCGCAGGCGAACGGATGATCTCGGCGCCAAAAACTCCGAGTAGCTGTACCCGTTCGGGAGAAACGTTCTCGGGCACGACGACGGTAAAGGGATAGCCCTTTACCTTGGCGATCATGGCCAGGCCGGCAGCCGTATTACCCGACGAAGACTCGAGTATGCGTTGGCCCGGACGGAGGTTGCCATTTTTCTCTGCTTCTTCGATCATTGCCTTGGCCGCCCGGTCCTTTACGGAACCGGCCGGGTTGAGCCCCTCGAGCTTTATGAACACCCGCGCCCGGGGGTTTGGGCTCAACTCGCTGATGTCCACCAAGGGCGTGTTGCCGATGGTGTCCAGCACGTTTTCGTACCGGGCCACCTTCAGCCCCCAGCCACGGCCGGCATCAAGGTGACGACGTCGCCATCGCCCACCTTGGCGTCGAGTTTGCCCAGGTAACGGACGTCGTCGTCGTTCAAGAACACGTTCAGGTGGCGGTGCATCTCGCCCTCAGGCGTGAACAGTGACCCGCGCAGGCCCGGGTACTTGTTGGCCAGGTCATCGAAGATCTCGCCTACGGTGACCCCGTCTGCCTTGACTGTTGCTTCCCCGCCCACGTTCGCCCGCAGGATATTTGGTAGACGCACTTCGACGGTCACGACTTCTCCCAACTCGCAAGGCGGGCGCCGGTCACAAACCCGACATTTCCAGTCACCATTGTAGGGTATCCCGGCTCAAGCTGGCGTAACGACGCGCTCCTCTTGGGCCTGACCAGCCACGATCCTGTAACTGCGCAGCACGGGGTCGGTATCGCTGAGGGACACCAGCACGTAGTGCCAGTCGGGGTCCGGGGCTTGCTCGATGTCGGTGGGCGAGGGGTAAGCGGCGGTATGGGTGTGGGAGTGCCAGACGCCTATCAGCGAGTGACCGGCGGCCTCCGCCTCCCGGTCAGCCCGGAGCAGGTCCCTCGGCTCCACGGTGTAAATGCGGGCCGAACGGGCGGCGTTGGCCGTTGGGTAAACCTCGAGGACCTGCCCCTCTCGACCGGCCAGGAGCCCACAAGCCTCGAGGGGGAGCCCGTTAATGCAATGGGCTACGACCCGTTCCCACAGAGGCACAGGCAGCGAGAGCACGCAGACGACGCTATCGGCGCCGAGACCCCGGGCAGCGGCCCCGGCCAGCGGCCTTCGGGCATCGGCCTTCGGGCATCGGCCTTCGGCCAGCGGCCAGCGGCCTTCGGGCATCGGCCCCGGCCAGCGGCCCTCGGGCAGCGGCCTTCGGGCAGCGGCCTTCGGGCATCGGCCTTCGGGCATCGGCCTTCGGCCAGCGGCCAGCGGCCAGCGGCCAGCGGGCAGCGGCCTTCGGGCATCGGCCTTCGGGCATCGGCCTTCGGGGTCGCTTTGGACGGTCTATTCGCTCTGGCGTAAGAAACCGTCCAAAGCGTCGCTCCCGCCCCAGTCGAAGTGAGGTGAGCGGCTCGCTAGGCTCCCGGGACATCTTTAGATGGCCCTATGACTCCTAAGCCCGATGCCACCTAAGACCGGTCCCGGTCGGGCTTTCGTGGCCCAGAACCGCCGGGCGCGCCACGACTACGACGTCCTGGATACCTACGAGGCCGGCATCGTCCTGGTCGGTGGGGAGGTCAAGTCCTTCAGGGAGGGGCGGGTCCAGCTGCGTGACTCGTTCGCCAAGGTCGAGGGCGGCGAGGTCTGGCTGCATGGCATGCACATCTCGCCGTACGCCTATTCCGGCGGCTTCGGGTACGCCGATCCCGACCGGTCCCGCAAGCTGTTATTGCACCGCCGCCAGATCCTCGAGCTAACGCGCCAGACCCAGCAAGGCCCCCTGACTCTCGTGCCACTGTCGGCCTACTTCAAAGATGGGCGGGTGAAGGTGGAGTTGGCGGTGGCCCGAGGCCGGCGCGCCTATGACAAAAGGAGGGCGATCGCCGAGCGCGAGGCGGATATGGAAGCCCGTCGCGAAGTGGCCGCTCAAAGGCGAAGGCAGGTCCGGCGCTGAGCCGCTTCTACCAGCTGCAGTTCAGCTCGCGCATAGGTGGGGCACAGGGAAGTCTGGTAAGACGGTTGTGGTTGCAACAATGAAGTAGGCGCAGGGCCTTAGAAGGAGTCGCCAGCGTGCAGGACACCTTGAAGTTGGGGCGTCTCGTGGGAGTCAAGATAGGCGCCAACTGGAGCCTGTTTGCGCTGGCTGCCATCGTCGCTTACTTCCTGGCGACGTCCCGGCTGCCCGCCGATGCTCTCGGCTACACCGATAGTGGCTATTGGTTGGCGGGTGCCCTTACGGCAGTGACTTTGCTGGCGGGAGTGCTGGTCCACGAGGTGGCGCACGCCGTTGCGGCGCAACGCGCCGGGCTGCACGTAGATGGCATCACGCTTTGGTTCATGGGCGGTGTGACCCGGATCGACGGAGACAACCGTAAGCCTTCAACCGAGCTGGTGGTGGCGCTAGTGGGCCCTCTGGCCAGTGGCGTCATCGGCGCCCTCTCCCTCCTCTTGGCTTGGCCGGCCCAAAACGCCGGATGGGACCTCACCGCCGCCTCCTTGCGCTGGCTCGGCCTTATCAATTTGCTGCTCGGCGTGTTCAACCTGTTGCCGGCGTCTCCGTTAGACGGTGGTCGGGTATTGCACGGGCTGATCTGGTCCGTGACAAAAAATCGGTGGCTGGCCACTCGATTGGCGGCCGGGGCCGGGATGGTACTTGGAGTGGCGTGCGGGTTGCTCGGCCTATTGGCCTTCGACGAGAGCGACGCCCTGGATGGGGTCGTCCTGCTGGTGATGGGCTGGTTCGTGATCTCGTCGTCCAAGAGAGAGCAGTTGGCGGGCCGGGCACAACACGTGCTGGGCGACGCCCAGGTCTCAGACATCATGCGTCCCGCTGTGCTGGCGCCGGGTTGGCTGACGGTGAGCGCGTTCTGGAACGAGTGGGTGAACCGCTACCCGGACTCGGCGTTCCTGTTGGAATCGTGGGGCGGTGACACGTGGAAGGGCGTCGTGACGGCCCAGCAGCTGGCGGGGGTCCCGCCCAGCATGCAGGGTTCTGTGAGGGCACAGGACGTCGCCCTTCCGTTGGCCCCTCCGGCACCGGGAGGCCAAGCCCCTCTGGGCCCGGACCAGCCCGCCTTGGCTCTGGCCGGCCGGGCGGGTGCCGCGTTGCCGGTCGTCGCCCATGGCGCCACCGTCGGCGTCATCCTGGCTGCCGACATCGCGGCCATGGTGGCGAGGGGCACGCCGGTCCCAAAGCGGACTTGGGCCACACTTCGCCCGCCCACTCCAGCGCCCTCAGGGTACGCCTGAGCGGGCTTGCGGTACACTGATCAGCTCAGGACATTGACATGGGGGTGACAGGTTTCGACTTTGGCTGTCGACCCGAGAGAAGCGAGCCGTGGTCCCCGGATGCCACGTTAAACAACTGGGAAAACCAATAACTGCCAACTCAACGGTAGAAACGCCAAACGTAAGTTTGGCGCTGGCTGCTTAAAACACAGCCTCGTTCGTCTGGCCCCAGCCCTGCGGGCCAGTAGCGGGCGTCATAAAGCGGGGCTTACCCGATAGTTGCGCCAACCGGCTGTAGGGAAAATCAAGATTGGCTAGGGCTGTCGGCCGGTGCCAGTGGCGAGCCGGCGGCCGAGAAAAGTCACTGGCTGCGCTCGGAGAAGGCTCGGTGAGGAGTTGAAGGACGCGGGTTCAATTCCCGCCACCTCCACGACCTCTTTAGTACAAAAGTGCTGGTAGGAGCCCTCTTTTGGAGGGCTCCCCTCGCGTCAGGACGCGTGGAGGACGCGGCAGGACGCGGGCAATGACGATGAATTGCGGTCGCTGGCGGCTTCCAAAGGGCAAATAAAAGGACCGAGAGCGCCCAACCTCGCTGACTTTCGTCCGCGACGGCCAGTGATCGCTGAGATGGCCGTCCGCAGCGGTCAGAAGGGTGAATGCCGCCTACCGCCGGCCGTTCCGTTCAGACGCGACCCATTGGTCACACGGCCAGGCGGTATGGCGCGCCACGAAGCAAGCGCGGAGACCATGGCGACTGAAGGAGCGAGGTCGGCGGCGACGAACGCTGTGAAGTCGCCCGGTTAGTCGTACTGCCCGACCTCCATAAACAAGCCTTGGACAACGTTGCCCACCTCGGCTGGCTCAAGGCTCCCTGACGACCGGCTCTTTCCTCGGAGCCGTTGGTCGACCCTCTGTCCTCTCGCGGGCGAAAGACAGAGCTCCGCGACGCGCATTCTGTCGCGGACCCTGATGTCCTGACGCCGCACACAGTCCCGTCGTTGTGGCTTATTCTCGTGGTAACTCCATGCTTTTTTTGACCCAACCATATTGGCCGTTACCCGGAGCCCACCTCGAATAGCCGTGATAGTGCAAGGCGTTTTGCTTCGGTGACATGTCTTCGTAGAGGGCTTACGTGTGAACCGATCCACGAAAAAGCGGCAGAGAAGGGACGGCGGCACACGACCCTCGTACTTATCGAAGCACGCCTCGACACCGGAGCAGTTCAGGGGGTTCCGGGTGGCGTGAAACGACACCAGACTCCCGGCGGGCGGTGCCATCGGGGTACACGACCGACTGACCGATGTTGGGGTTGTCGCGTTCTCTGGCGCGTCTCGGGAAATCACACTGCACGCCACTGATGTGCTCAGCGTCGGACGGGTTCACGAATCCTGACTATCCGGACCAAAGTGCGCCCCGCTGCCCCGCTGCGTCACAGCCCGTTTCATCCCAACAGGGACTCAGGAACCAAGGGAGCCGCGAAACATGAGATCCTCGACGGCCACCTCGCCGATACGCGCCATCAAGCAGGCCCTCGACATCGTCCAGCAGGGATAGGACCGGGACGGTCTCTGCCTGCTGGGCCAAGAAGAGCTCTCCGACCCTCATTGGTTGTGTCAGGTAGGCATGCAACCGTTCCGACAGCTCGTCCCCGGCAGCGAGAGCGATCCGAGCCCTCTCGGCGAGCTCACAGTGACGGTCGCTCGAGTACAGGCTTGCCCGAGAACGACGGCAGTCCAGGGCGGGCCAAAGGTGCCGCCGTGCTCGCTCCGGGTCCAGGACGACCAAGGAGTCGTAGCCCGCCGGGATGGCCTCGGGCGGGGGGCCGGGGTCGAACCGGGGCGAGAGAAAGATTGTGGCGGCCAGCCCGCGGGTTGCCCGCAGCCGGGGCAGGTAAACCTCCAGCGCGGCGGTTCGCTCGGGGTGCCCCACTAGGACGGCGAGCTGGGGGCGCAGGCAGGGCCCGCCGCTCAAGGCTACGCACCGCAGCTTCCAAGAGGGGTGCCTCGTCCTCCGGCGCCAGGTCGACCGGTAGCAGGTTGATGCTGAACGCCGAGTCCCCGAAGCCGATCTCGGCCTGGAGATGGGCGACCTCGGTCCGGTCCAATAGGTCGCACTCGAAGCCGATCCAGGAGATCTGTGTCGGGGCTAGAGCGGTGGCGATCTCGCCGAGTATCACCATCTGGCCCAGCCCATAGGAACCGTGCCAGTACACCAGGCCTCCCCGGGGGAGGGGGGCAAACAGGTCCAGGGCCTTGAGTCCGAGCAGGACCGTCGGCCCTTGTTTTTCCAGCTGCCCGGGGCTTGAGCGCGCAGACCCAGTCGGCGGGGCTGCGGCCGGAGCGGTCGACCCGACCCGGGTCCGCGCCGGCTCCAAGGAGCAGGTCGACCACGTCCTGGCGGTCCCGGTAGACGGCGATGTGCAGGGCGGTGGTACCGCTGTCCGAGGAGCAGTTGGGATCGGCGCCAGCCTCGAGGAGCCTGGCGGCCACGGCGGCGCGACCGTTGGCCACCGCCGCCCACAGGGCGGACTCGCCCGTCTCGCACCGGCACCGACCGTCGACGCCCGCCCCCGCACCGAGTAGCACCTCGACGATGTCCAGATGGCCCGCCTCGGCGGCCCTGATGAGCGGGGTAGCCCGGCCGGGCCAGACGAGACCGGCGGAACGTCCCTCGTCGACCGCCCAGGCCTCTTCCGCCTCCACCAGGCCAGGATCCCCTGTCCACCAGCTGGGCCACGGCGGCGGTGTCGCCCCGGCGGATGGCCGCGTAGAGGAGGATGACATTGCTGAACTCGGGGCTGCGGGAGGGCCGATGGGCCTCCAGGCTGGCTTCAACCATGGGAAGGACTCCTCTCAGGCGACGGCGGGCATCGAAGGCCCGCTTCTTCACGGTCGAGACGGGCACGCCCAGGAACTCGGCGATCTCGGACTGGGAGTAGCCGCCTAGGTAGGCCAGTGCTAGCACCATCCGATCGGGTGGTCTCAAGGCGGCCATGCCGGCGCGGACCAGGACAACAGCACCCGCGGCACCGGGGGCCTCCGGTGCCGGGTCGGCCAGATCGGCCGGGAGCTCGCCCTCTGGACGGGCGCGCCGCTGTCGGCACGCCGTCCACGCCAGTTTGAGCATCCAGGCGACGAAGGCCTGAGGCTCCCGAAGGCTGTTGATGGCCCCGAGAGCGGTGACGAAGGTGTCCTGGGCCGCATCCCGGGCCCGCTCCGGGTCACCCGAGATGCCCAAGGCAGACAGCGGTGATGAGGTCCTGGAACTCTCCGACGAGGCAGCCGAACGCCGTTCTGTCGCCGCCCTGGGCCTGCCGTACCCACTCGCCTACCTGTTCCGTTTCCATCTCGTCCTACAAGAGCACTTCACCGCCTCGACGGTTACCGGCCTTGGTATTGGGTACCGGAGATTTTGGAGCGTTTGATCCATGAAATTCGGCCCAGACCCGAGGCGACGCTGGGCAGCCGCTCGCCCTACGGCGCCCGCCGCGCTGGGGGAATGGCGGGGCGCCCTTGGCGACCGACCTTCGCTCCGCAGCTGCCAGGGGAGTCGACCAGCATTGGCGATCATGTTCGCGCCCGTCCAGCCCAACTTCTTTGCCCGACCAGAACGCGCACACAGGATGACGCCGAGCTCGTTGAGCTGAAAGAGCTTCGTAGGAGCAGCAGCGCACACGGTTTGTTGGCAGCGGGCATTCCAGTAGCCGGCGCAGTGAGGGCCGCCGCGGACGCTCCCTGCATGAGACTCTGACACGGCCGTCAGTTGCGGCCAGTGGTGCAACCTGGCGGGACATAGGGCGAAGGCATGAGGCTCACGACGTCGGCAGCGTGACCGGGCGCCGCTAACCGCCGGCTGTCGCCGGCATCGGCCCGATGGCGAAGCCCTGCGGGTTGAGCATCAGAGGTCGATGCCAAGGCCGCTGTCCACTTCGTGAGAAATAGCAAGGTGGCGGACCTGTTCGCGCTGCAGGATGCGCTGGTAGCTATGCCGACGTCGGAACTCCTGCTCGTGTTCGATGGCCCGGTCGAGGTCGGCCAGACGACGAGGGACGTCGGGGTGCTCGGCCAGGAAGGCTTCGCGATCCTTCTGCCCCTGCTCTAGCTCAGCGACCCGCTGGGCTACCTGGCCCCGGGTCGCCTCGAGCTGGTCAGCGTAGGGTTGGCCAAGCTGCTCCCAGGCCTGCTTGGCGCCGTCGAAGCGAGTCGATCCCTCCCTCACTTGACGGCGGGCCTTGTGCCGCCCCCAGGGGCCGAGGTCCCCGGATTCAGGCTCTTGCTGAGACCCGCTTGTAACCCATCGGCTGCTTCATGTAGGTCACGGGCGGCCACCCCGGGGAGTGGTGCCGGTCCAGCGGCCGGTGCCGGCATGCAGGTCGGCGGTGTCCTGCTCGAACACGCGAGCAGCTGGCGACGGGCCTGGTCGAGCTCGGCCGAGCGGTCCGGAGGGAGCGAAGCCCGGAGCTCCTGGCGTTCCTGGTACAGGCGGGCCAGGCGCTCCTCCGGTGACTGGCGTGCGGCCCAGCGCTGGCGGCGCTCCTGGCCCCAGGCCCAGGCGAGGCGGCGGACGGCTTGGCGAATGTCCGGGGCGACCACGTGCACGTGGCTCTCGCCTCTTGCCCTGCTCATGGCGACGTAGGCCAGTTCCCGGCCACCGCCGTCCTCCAGGGCGTGGGTGGTGTCCACGGTCTGGCCCTGGGACCGATGAGCGGTGACGCTGTAAGCATGAGCAAGCTTTTCGGCCCCGGTGTCGCCCGGGCCCATGTGCAGCTCGGTCCCTTCTGGTGTTACCGCCGCTAGGGAACCGGTCACCGGGTCGACCAAGCTGACCACGGCCCGCTGCGAGGTGACCCAGGCCCCGCCCGGCCCGGGCGAAAGAGTGACCACCCGGTCGCCGGCCTGGTAGCGCCTCCCTCCCTCTGCCTCCAGCTCCGGCCCGGAAAGATGGCCCAGCTCCTCCCACACCAGGCGGGCGGCCCCGTTGAGCCTCTCCACCGCGTCGCGGTGGTAGGCCACCAGGAGGGCGTCTTTGCCCTCGGCGACGTCGTAGGCCCAGGCCCGGACCATGTCCAGCATGGCCTGTCCCCGGGTGGGGGCCGGGTGGACACGGCCGTTCAATACGTACCAGGCCGCCGCTGTGGGCACCTGCCCGGCCCGCAGCTGGTCGAGGGCGTGGCGCTCGGCCGGGTCCCGTTGGCGCAGGTTCTCGCGTGAGGGCCCAAGACGTGGCCGGGATGACGGCGGGCCAGGGCTTCCAGGGCACCGCCCGCGCCGACGGCGTCCAGCTGGCGGTAATCGCCTACCACGATGGCCCGTGCCCCGAGGCCACTACGGCACCAGCAGCTTGGCCATTTCGGCGTCGGTCCTCATGCCGGCTCTCGTCCACGATGAGCACATGACGGGGCCGAGACGCCTCGCGCTGGTGCTCCAGGCGCCAGGTGAGTGAAGCCACCGTCCGGGAGTCGACACCGGCACCTTCCTCCAGGGCTTTGGCCGCCTGGCCTGAGGTGGCGGCCCGATGACGGTGTAGCCGGCTTCTTCGAAGCCGGCCCGCACCGCCGCCACGGTCGTGGTCTTCCCGCTCCCGGCCACACCGATCAACAAGTCGAGCGCGTGCCTGGAAGTAAGCAGCTCCTTGGCCACTTCAGCCTGTCTCTCATTGAGACGGGCGCCTCGGGCCAGCTCCGTCCCCAGGACCGCCTAACGGCGACCTCGGCGGGACGGCCGGCGTCTTGCCGCTCGACCAGCTGGTCGGCCAGCTCGGCACCCGCCGTTCGTCTTCCAGCACGCAGGCGCCGCCCACACCGGGCCCCGGGCGCCGGCCACCGCCGGCAGGGCGACGGCCCGCTCGTCGGAAAGGACCTTCTGGACTGCGGTGTCCAACATCGAGACAGGCAGGCCATGAAGGAGCGGCGCCACCGCCACCACCACGTCCCGCAGGTCGAAAGTCTTACTCGGCGGCCAAACGCCCACCGGGGCCGAGCAGCTCCTCGGCCAGCTGGTCGACGATGTCCGGCCGGGCGGCACGTAGGCGCGGCCGGCCCGCTCCACGGCGGCCGCCAGTTCAGCCGGCGGGTAACCGGCCTTGGCCAGTTCGGCCCACCAGCGGGGCAACAGGTCTTCGACCATCGTGTGCTCCTTTTTGTCCCGGGTGGTGCGGGCGGCCATCGAGCGCGCCTGGTAGGACGCCTCCCGGCCCACGGCGGCGTCGATCTGGGCCGAGCGGGTGGCGTGGACTTCACAGGCCTCTTTCGGGATGCCAGAAATTGCAAAGCTTCCCAGGCGCCCCGAGGGGCCGGGGTCGGGTTCGATCCCATAACCCAGCTCGACCGCCTTGGCCGCCGCCGCCAGGCGCCCGATGGCGGTGGCGGCGTGCAGGTGGTCACGCAATAAGGCCGTGTCGAGCGCCTTCCAGCCACCTCTTGCGTCACCCATCGGCCACCACGTTGGCGATCAAGACATGATCGTGAGGCTGGGGGTCACCCTACTTCTTGTTGTGGCGTGACGGGACACCGCCCAGGTGAGCCCACCCGTGCCGGTGCGCACTTGCGCTCGGCCCCGGCGCCCGCCCTGCTCTCTTGTCACCTCGGTCGAGGTACCCGAGGGTGGCCGGCGGTTTCTGCGTCCAAGATGGCGTGCATATCTTCGGCCCGGCCGATGACGCCGAGCTCGGCCACCGACTTCCCCGGGCTGACCACCAGCTCCATGCCCGGGCGCATGCAGGCCACCAGGCGCTCCCCGCTCTCGGGGTGGTGGGGGCCGCCGGGGCCGAACAGTGCCCGCCAGTCGGCCATGTCCACTTCGCCTTCGAGGCCGAGGAGAGACGCACCCGAACCGCCCCAGGACATTGGCGTCTCGCCCCGGGAGGCGTAATAGTCGAGGGCGTTGGCCACCGGGTCGTCGCCCCGGCCGGCCACGGTGTGCTCGTGGTAGGCGACCGAGTGAGCCCCCATCATCCTCATCCATGCCAACGTCCACCACTCCCCGGTTAATTGCGACTGTCACTTGTATTTGGCAACGGCACGTTGCAAACGTGTCAGAAGGCTCTTTCGTTTTTATACAGATAAAGTTCAAAGACTTGGAAGAAGTTTTTCGTGACCGGTCAATAACGGCGTCGAACGGTCAAGAACTGTGAGAACCTTTTTCTGAGAAGAGCTCGGGTCTGTGCCGACTATTTCGTAGGTCGTGCTCGGCGCGAGGTCAATCCATTGTCGAGGCCCACTGTGTTCTTGGCGTCCATGGATTTAAACTACCTTAATACTATACCAATTTTCATACTCTATCATCTTTAATAATAACATTTAATTACATACAATTACTCACACTTATATAAACAATTTTAATAAAACCAGTCACCAACCTCGCTGTGTACGCCGTCGGTGAAATTCATACTCTTTTACATCTTTATAATCTACTCTCAATTATCCTTAATTCACCTTTACTACTCACATACCTAAACTCTCACACCACAATAAATCTTACAACATTAAATAACTAACTATTATACTATAACACATTCAAAACTCTACATCTAACACCTCACTCTAACACTACCAATCTCTTCCCATCTCTTCTCATAATAATCTTACACTCTTCTACTCCATCTACCATTCACTAAAAACTTCTTCCAATCTTAAAACTTTATTTCTTATAACAACAAATAATCTTCCCACACTTTTACAACTTACCTTTACCCTAAAAAACAAACCACATCACAATTAACCGTCGTCGCCCCGGCCGGCCACGTGTGCTCGTGGTAGGCGACCGAGTGAGCCCCCATCATCCGCATCCAAGCCAACCGTCGACCACCCCCGGTTAATTGCGATGTCACTTGTATTTGGCAACGGCACGTTGCAAACGTGTCAGAAGGCTCTTTGTTGTTATACAGATAAAGTTCCAAGACTGGAAGAAGTTTTTCGTGACCGGTCAATAACGGCGTCGAACGGTCAAGAACTGTGAGAACCTTTTTCTGAGAAGAGCTCGGGTCTGGGCCGACTATTTGTAGGTCGTGCTCGCGCGAGGTCACTCGATTGTCGAGGCCCTGACTGTGTTCTTGGCGTCCATGGTTTAGCTGCCTAATGCTGGACCAATTGTGGTACGCGAGCGTCGTGAGTAGTAACGGTGAATTACGGACAATTGCGGGCACTTATGGAGCAATTGTCAGAAAACGGTCACCAACCTCGCCGACGGCCATGGACGGCCGGCGGCGGGGGCGGTAGCGACAGGTGCCATGGACGGCAGACACAGCCTCGCACCGGGATTCCGCTGAGGCCGAGGACCAGCGAACGTGAATAGACCGGAACGACCGCACGGAACCTCAACGCTGGTGGGTACATAATCGCTTTTCGCACACGGTTGCAGCACTTCTTCTACCGAACTACGCAGAGCGCGAAATCGGCGGCCGCGCTGCGATGAGAATCTGCCAGGCTGTGAACGGTGGACCGGCTTCAGGCAGATCGGCTCCGCGGTCGGCTATTCGCTCTACTGATCGGCTTCGACGATCGACTATCGAGACGCGACGCCGAGCTAATCCACGAGTTCATGGACGTCGGCGAGTTCGTGCTGTCCTTGGAGCAGATCGCTGACGTGCTGGCCGAAGATGAGCGGGCGCTCACAGACGACGAGCGAGTAGAGGTGCTTGCCCTGGTTGAGGAGATGGAGATGGACGACCGAGTTCCAAGTGCCGTTGGACGTTACCCTAGGACTCCTGGTCTCCAAGGGCATACCGGGAACGCCGAGTATTCCGTCTCGCGCCGCGATTCCCATAGTCCGATCGATCAAGTGCACGGGAATCGCCGATCGGCGTGGACCGAACTACGAGTCATCGGCGGCGACCACGGCGCCTCCAACCAAGTCAGCGGAGAGTCTCACGACGACCTCGGCTCCGTCGTGCCGACCCGACTCAGTAATGGCAAGCCCGATCAGAGCCAGGGTCGCTGCCTTGTCGCGTATAGCGGCCTGTTCTGGGCTCTCCCGGTCAAGTGAGTCATCCTGCTCGTCGTCGCGCTGCCAGGCTTGGCCGGCTCGGCGAGCGAGTTCGGCCGGAAGCCGAATCTCGACCGTCGGGACCCCAGATGAGACGATGTGCGCGCCGACCTCGTGGAGGGTGTCGGCGTCTAATCGCCACCGTCGCTGGTTCGCAGTTTCGTCGGCCACGTTGGCACAGTAGCCATGAATACAGAAGGTGCGGGCATGACGAGGTGACCGCAGGAGGCTCCGACAAAATCGGAGCACAGGCTCGGCGTTCGGCGCTACCCGACCAGTTTTCGGGACACACTGACGGCCACGAGAGCGGCGGCCATTGCCACCTCTCATATGGCCGCCCGTGGACAGTTACTGATAGCCACCGACACCGACAGGCCGGTTTGGGCAGCAGACCGAATCAATTGCCGCCGGACGACGTGAGTCGTAACCGTTCCGCCGCGGCGGCTGGTCGCTCTCTGGCTCTCCGCACTTCACTCCATCGATGTGCGTTACCTCTTGGGGTCGACGTCGCTAGCTCGGACGAACGAGCGCCGGTAGGTAAGGACGCCGCACGCAACTTTTTGGAGGTGTGATGTTGCGTTCGGGGCTTGTCGTGGACCGGTAGATGTTACGAGACAACTGGCTGGAGGAAGACATGACCACAGCACTGCCCGAGCTGATCGATATCACGACGTTGGCCGATCGGCTCGGTGACTCCGAGCGGCACATCCGCCGCTTGGTGGCCGAGAGACGCATTCCGTTCCTCAAGGTCGGCCGCTACGTTAGGTTCGATTCTGCTGAGATCGTCCGGTGGCTAGACGACGGCCGCCAGCCCGTGAAGCGTGACCGCATCAACGGAGGTGGACCGAAATGACAGCCGAACCGTGCGACCCACCGGCGGGTGCCTAGCGAGGCGCTGGCTTTTCGCTGCGATGCATTACACCGTGTTGGTATAATGAAGTTGCTCGTCGCAATAGCGGCGGGAAGTGCACCCGGCGAGCTCCCCGGACGGGGAGTAGCCGGGTTGTGCGCGTCAAGGGGCTATTTCGCGGACCGTCAATGTACCCACAAGCCTTTGCTGCCACTCTGAACCCACGCCCGCGGCCCAACACACGGCATCGGCGGCCCACAACAACGGCTCGGAATGCCTGGGACGATGGTCATAGGTCGGGTGGAGCTGGCGGTCAAAGCCGCGGAGGACGTGTGCGATACAAGCTCTATCACGGGCGATCTGACGTGGTTCTTGGTCATCAAGGGCCCAGGACGTGACCCCCGAGCCCACGACGAAGGCCGTCCCCACCTGCAGCAACGAGTTGCGCCCGGCCGGTCGGTCGACGCCGTGGAGGTCTGCGATAGCGCCATACGGCGGCGGAGAGGCCGGCGGTCGACCCCACGGCATCGAGGATCAGCCTGCGTCGCCGGGCCGACTCGTCCGATGTGTGAAGGCTGCGTCGGCCTCGCAACAATAGCCCGCTCAGCGGCCCTGGCCGCCGGTATGTGAGCTGGCCGGATAAGCACCACGCTCAGGAGCATCGTCCCGGAGCGTTCGCTCTCGTCCGAAAAGGCCCACATTTCTATCGCTCGCCTTGAGCCGGGAACCCTTAGGCTTTCGCCGAGCGGCTAACGCGGGACAAGTCCACGACCTCGCTCTTGGCGGGACGTTGGCTACTCCCCCGCCGGAGGTTGTCCAGTCGCTCGGTGAGCTCTTCCTGGGCACCGGCAAACAGGTGGCCGTAGACGCGCAACGTGACGGCGGGATCGGTGTGACCCATCCGCTGGGCGACAGCGAGGGGATTGGCGCCCTGGTCGATCAGGAGGCTGGCGTGGCTGTGGCGGATGTCGTAGGTACGCAGCGTCTCGGGCAGGCCGGCGGCGCGGCAGGGCGGGCCGGATCACATCCTGGCGGAACTTGTCCAGGTTGAGCGGAAGACCAGTCGGCCGCAGGAATAGGTAATCGCTGCGGCGGAGGCCCCCCGGGTTGCCGGCGCTCCGCTGGGCCAGCATGGCGGCCAGGTCGTCGCACAGCCAAGCCGGTATGGGGATGTCACGGTCGCCGGCGTTAGTTTTGGGCGGTCCGTTCACGAGCGCATACCGCGAACCGCCAAAACTGTGCACCGGTAACAGGGTTTCGGACACACCGGACGAGGCGACGGGTGAAATCGATGCTGCCCACCCTCAGGCCGCACAGTTCTGAAGGGCGCAGACCGGTGAAGGCCATGAGCCACACCGCCGGCTTGTACGGGTCGTGGACGTGAGCGACGAGGCGCTCGATATCCGCCATGTCGGGCACGTCACCAGGCCGAAGCTTGCGCCGGGCCACCCGGATCTGGTGCCCGGCGGCCGGGTTGTCCTTCCGGGCGTTGGAACGCACGGCGCACCTCATCACGAGTGACACGACAGAGACCGCGTCCCGCACTTTCTTCGGCGACAGGCCCTCGGCGATCTTCGCCGCGATGAACTTCTCGATGTCCACATAGTCGATGCCGCCCATGGCCCGGGACCCGAAGTAGGGCAGGACGTGGCCGTGAAGTAACTGCCAATAGCCCCGGCGTGTTGTCGGCCGCAGTTTCACCGTGGTATCCCACCAAATGCTGGCCCAGTCCGAGAAGTGCCGACGACGTTCGATGGGATCGATGTAGTCCCCTCGCTGCATGTCGGCGCTCGTGCGGGCGAGGAAGTCCTGAGCCTCGGTCTTTGTGGCGAACGATCGCGACCGGGGACGTCCGTCCCCGTCGCGGTAGCGGGCCTTCCAGCGCGTGCCGCGGACCGGTTGCTTGCGCCGCTTGCCACCACTATCGGTGGCCCATCTGAATGCGGTCGGCTCTATAAACCCCATCACTAAAAACCCCTGAGGGAATTTGCCGGAGAGCTCCTTCGGCGACGCAGATAATAGCGCGCCGCGGTGACCAGAAAGGACGCGGTGAGGACGCGAGGACGCGCCGAGGACGCGGATGGACGGCTTCCGGCGGTAACCAGCGGTCAGCAGTGGTCAGCTATTTAAGCTGGTCAAAGGCAAGAAATAGCCTGGACCAGGAGCGGCCAAAAAGCCAGAGTGGCGGGTTCAATTCCCGCCACCTCCACGACCTCTTTAGTACAAAAGTGCTTGTAGAGGTATACACGCGCCCGGGCTCGGGGAATTCCTCAAACTGCGCCGACCCGCACGTTCGGTTCGCCGGCAGCAAGCGGCTGGAGGTCGGAAGGGTCGTACGGGACGATCAGCCCGCCCCCGAGACGGACGGCCATAGCCACCACCAGGGCGTCTACCGCCAACTCGCTGCCCGCGCCGATGGACGCCAGGAGATGACCGGCAATCCGGGCGATGCCGATACCTGTGGTGAGGACCTTCGCGTACCCCGGGCGAGCTCGAGACCGATCGCCTCGTCGACACCGGCCCCCCGGTATAACTCCACGAGCACCGCAGACGGGGCCCGCACCGGCTCCAGGCGTCGCTGCGCCGAGCGCATGTCCGCCCGCACCCGTCATGACGCTGTGGCGCCCAACGCCGGTCTTGCGAGGGCGGAGAGCCCTCACTATCGAGGATCAGGGCCAAAGCGCATCGAACCCCTCGACCGTTCGGCCGAGACGGGTCCGAACCGGTCCTCCAGGCCGTCGAGGTAACTAGCCAGCGCGTCCCGCTGCAGTTCGTGGTCAACCGCCCTCACCACAAACCCGCTGAGGCGGCGGCCACCCACGTGCTGTTCGACCCGACTCGCCAGATTTTCCTAGATGCTCACCGACCACTTGCGCACAGCCATCGGTCGAATCCTACCGGCGGAGGAATTTGCTGCGGGGGCTTGGCTGCCCTCGTTTGCCTATTGACCGATTCGCATAGGAAATGAAGCGGTACTGCGTGCGCGCAAAATGGACGGCTACAAGCTCCAAAAGCTCATGGATGTTGCTGCCTAAATGCCTTTACTTAGGCCAGGCCACTGTGAGTGTCACCGGACTCGTTCCGTTAGAAGGGCACGAATAACGAGAGCAGAGAATTTGCGATTATCCCGCGAACGGCGACCGACAAATCAACAACATTCTGGGCCCTCTGACCATGAGCTTTTGTCCAGGGCATTTGGCGTCAGGACACGATCAGTCCAGTAGTGGCGTCACGATTGCTCGTCCGGAATTTCGGTTGAGATGTCGAGATAGGCGGGACATCGTCGTGTGCCAACAATTGGTCGAAACGGGGCTTAACCGATAACGCGATAGTCGACGAGCAGATAGCCAGTCGGTGAGATCTCGCTTCGGATCGGTTCGAACTGAATCGATGGCAAGCCCTCGAGGAGCCGTCGTCCGCGGCCGGCGATCCTCGGCGCTATCGCGAGCCTGAGTTCGTCGACAACGTAACCGGCGAGCAGCGCCTGCGCCACCGAGATACTTGCGTGGACGCCAACATCGCCGCCGCGCTGCTCCTTGAGATCCCGGACGAATTCGACCAGCCCACCATCGAGCACGGTCGCATTGGCCCAATCTCGGTCAAGGGGCGTTGACGTCGCGACATACTTCGTGACCCCGTTGATGAATGCCGCGAATGGCTGTATCTGGCTGCTCGGCCAGAATTGCGCCCACTCGTTATAGCTACGGCGGCCGAGAATGACCGCATCCTGTGTCGTGATCACCGCAGCAAGGTTGGCGTCCATCGCTTCATCCCAGTCCGCGAAGAAACTATCCGGGTCCTCAGCAACCCCGTCGAGGGACAGCAACTCGTACACGACGATCTTTCGCACGCCCGACACCTCCGATTGGTCTCGATGACTCACTAACCCGGGCATTAACCTGTGAGCCGGCTCAACGCATTTATTATCACAGGCTGATCCGCGAGTTTCTCAACATCCCACGACGAACCACCCGACGAACTAACGAACCGACCCGACGATGGCGAAAAGCAATCTAACTACTGGCCTTAGGTCGGCGAGAATTGTTATGGGGCTTTTGGCGGTACGGGAGAGTACGAATCGCCCGGCGGTGGCCAGTCGGCGAGTTAGGGAGTTAGTGGTCGGGGATCCAGTTGCCATGGAAGCCCAGTGGGATGCGGGCCGGCAAGTGAACGCGCGCCACCGGCTCAGAGGTGAAGTCCTGGGCCGCAAGGAGGACCAGGTCGGCCGCACCTCGGTCGGGATTGTGGACGAACGCCATTACATAGCCGTCGTCCTCGGCGGAGTCCGGTGTGGCCGGGGCGAACACGGCCTCGCCCGCGGTGGCGTCGCGGCCGAATTCGTGCGCCTGCACGGTGCCGTGGACCAGGTCGTGCTTGAGGATGGCGTTGGCGAAAGCGGCGTCCGGAAAGTCCCCGGTGGCTGTGATGGCGCGGAAGACCTCACCGATGACGGCGCTATACCCATAGCGGTGTGGCCGGGAGACGACCCGGTCGTCTACCCGGGGGAACTCCTGTCCTCGGTCGTCCAGGCGCTGCTGGGTGACTGTGCCGGCGCCTGGGTCGATGGTCCACCGGTCCAGGGTTACCGGGCCGTGCGCAGCCCACATCGTAGAGACGTCGAAACCGTCGTTGTACTGGCACAAGTCGACGAGGATGCGGCCGTGGGCGTCCTCATAGGCATTGAGGCAGTGGAACACCCAGCACGGCTCGACCTCGATCCACCGGATGGACGAGCTTCCGTCACGCGGGAGCAGGCCAACCCGAGCCTGGTGGGCGCGGTTCCACACGTATGGCAGTTCTGTGCCTTTGGTGACTGCCTTCAAGCTGAACGTGACCGGCAAGTCCAGCAGGACCACGTAGTGGGCGGTGAGCGCGAAGTCATGCATCATCGTCCCGTCGGGGACCGGGATGTCGGTGGTCAGGGTGACCTTGCCGCCCGCGTCGACGACCACGTGCTGGACGTGGTCCCAGGCCCAGAAGTAGGCGATGGCGTGCAGCTCGCCAGTGGCGGGGTCGAGCTTGGTGTGGGCGGCGAAGCCCCCAGGCAGGGTCCCGTCGAAGTCGTATGGGCCAACGGTGTCGAGCTCATCGGTCACCTCGTACGGCAGCGCGCCCGCCTCGACCGTGGCGAGGGTGTGGCCGCCGTGGGAGATGATGCAAGTGTTGGCGGCGAAATCCATGTCCTCGTGGACCGGCCCAGCCGGCCACTTCTCGTGCAGCTGCTCAGCGACGGTCTTCGAACGGACCCACCGGTTGCGGTACCACTCGGCCTTGCCGTCGCGCAGCCGCACGCCGTGGACCATGCCCGCGCCCACGAACCAGTGGTAGTTGGGGTCGTCCAAACCGAGCGGGTTCGGCCCGTTGCGCAGGTACCGGCCGTTCAGTCCGGCGGGTACCTGACCGGTGACCGGCAGGTCGAGCGCGGTGACCTCCTCCTCCACCGGGGCGAAGGACTCTTCCAGGAATCGGTGCCCAGCAGGCGTAGACATGGTCCTCCCTTTGCCGCACGGCGGCTGTGCTGAAAGCATGACAACCGGCCCCGCGATGGGAGTGGGTTAGATGCAGGCGCTAAATGGTACCCCTTTCGAAACGGGCTACGACACTTCCGATGGAGCCGACGTGATCGCGGTCAGGGTCGACCCGATTGTCCGAGAGGCTTACCTCGACAAAGGAAATCGCGGGTGAGGGACGCCCAGCATTGGCAAGGGCCGGCTCTTCCAGCTGTGCGTTGGCCCGGCGTTTCAGCTCCGTCCGGGATAAAAACGTCAAAGAGCCAGGTGCAACCGGAGGGCCTCGTCGACCAACTTCATTACATCTGCGGGGACGCGACCGACCCGAGGGCCAATGCAGTCTGATGTACTACTCAAGAGGAAACCAATATGAACGTTCATCGTTCCGCCCTGGTCGCGCTTTGGTGGGCCAGGCTTCATAGTGGCCTGACTTTCCGATGAGCTGGGAATCGCTGCGGGAGTTGTTCCAGGCGCAAGTTGCCGTCGAGCGGCTGCATCCCGGCGCCGCGCTCGCCGTTTACCATCGCGGCAGGCTGGTCGTGGATCTGGTAGCCGGACTGGCCGACACCCAGCTAGGAGTGCCCGTGAGCGCCGACACTCTCTTCGCGTTGCGCTCGGCCGGTAAGCCGCTTGCATCCGTCGCCCTTCTACAGCTCGCCCAGCGGGGCCGACTGGAGCTTGACGCTCCGGTGGCCACCTATTGGCCGCGGTTCGAGCGGCACGGCAAGGGCGCGGTGAGCGTACTGCACTTGCTCACGCACCGGGGCGGCTTCGCCGACGGACTTGGTGATCTGGAGCCGAACCGGTGGCTCGACGAACGAGGCCGTTGCCGGAGCGCTCGAGGAACTGCCCCTGCGGTACCCGCCTGGCACGACCAGCAGCTACTACCACCTCGCGCAGCAATGGGTGTGCGCAGAACTGGTGCGACGGGTGGACGGCCGGCCGTTCCCTACGTATCTACGCGAGGAAATCACCGGCCCGCTGGAAATGAACGACACGCACATGGGCTTGCCCGCCGAGTTGGAGGCCGGGGTGGCGCCCACCCACCTGACCGAGGCGGCCTCTCCGGAGAACTTCGACGCCGTCCGGTTCAACCATCCTGGGGTTCACCGGCTGCCTGCTCCAGTGTTCGGGGTATCGACGGCGCCGGACATGGCGAGGTTCTATGCCACCCTCACCGCCGGCGGCGAGATGGATGGCGTCCGCGTTCTGGGGACGGAAACAGTGGCGTATGCCCTTGCCGTCGTCGTCGACGGAGAGTGGGACCAGGCCCTTGGTGGACCAGTGCGGCGGTGCCTTGGGTTCAACCTGAGCGGGCTGCACGAGCCGGTGGCGCGGACGCCCGGAACCGACAGCAACTCCCGGACCTTCTACCACGAGGGCGCCGGCACCGTCCTGGCATGGGGAGACCTCGACCTTCAGCTGACGATGGCGTTCCTGACCAATGGGTTCAGGCCGGCGCGCTACGCACTAGCAAACGACGCGTCCGGACGCAGTACCGTGACGCTCGCTCCGGATGATACTGGCGCTCGCCGCGAGCGGATGCTATCCGACGCCGTGCGGACGGCCGCCACAGGGCGTTGAGCCTCTGACCGTCACCTCCCGGAATCGCGGGGATGTAGCTTCCCGGAGAGCGTTGAGGTCCCGGCCAGCCCGAACAGGGCCGACGTCCCCAGCTTCAGGGCGAAGTTTTTCCTCATTTAGGGTTCCTCCTGTTGGTCAGGTGATGCAAGGGCTGTTCCTGGTGGCCACCCTGACCGCCGGCGAGTGCCACTCGCACCCGGGGAAACCCTGGCACTGCGGCTCGAGCGGTACCCCTCTCGTGGGGACGCCTGTAGACGTGGTAGTAAGCACACATGGTCAGGAACCTCAAAGCCGACCTCTGGCTGCAGGCCCCTTCGCTCCTCGGCGAGGGACCATCCTGGGACGCCCGGTCGAACCAGTTCTCGTGGGTTGACATCCTCAACTCGACGCTGCAGGTCTGCGACTCGAAAGGGAAGCTCGTGGCAGAGTTCCGGCTCCCTTCGCACGTGGGCGCGGCGCTCCCAGCGGCATCGGGAGGGTGGCTCGTAGCCCTTACGGACCGGTTGGCCCACCTCCAGCCGGACGGGAACCTCCGCGATGTAGCTGCGCTCGAAGCCCACCTACCGGGCAACAGGGCCAACGACGCCAAGTGCGACCCTTCGGGCCGGGCCTGGGTCGGCACGATGAGCTACGACGAATCCCGGACGGAGGGGTCTCTCTACCGGCTGGACAGGGGCCCGCAGGTGACGTTGGTCCTGGACGGGGTCGGCGTCTCCAATGGCCTGGGCTGGAGCCCGGACGAACGGACCATGTACTTCATCGACACAGCTACATCAGAGATCCGCTCCTACCCTTTCGATCTGGAGAGCGGCTCGGTGGGCGAGCCAACCACTCTGGCTGTTATCGAAAGGGACGCCGGCTTTCCTGACGGCATGTGCACCGACAACGAAGGGTGCCTGTGGGTGGCGCTGTGGGGCGGAGGCTGTGTACGCCGTTACACGCCAGACGGACAGCTCGACACGGTTGTGAAGGTGCCCGCCAATTACACGACGAGTTGCTGCTTTGGCGGTCCCGACCTGGACCACTTGTACATCACTACCGCTCGCCGGGACCTCGAAGGAGAACCGTTGAGCCAGCAACGGCGGGCCGGCAGCGTGTGGGCCGTTAGGCCCGGGGTGAGCGGGCCGCCGGCAACACCGTGGATGGAAATTGTGGAGCATCGGTAACGGCAATTCCCACCAGCACCGGTGCTCTATGACGCTAAAGGTCCCGGGCTCGCATGCTTGTTTCACCCGCGATGTGCCGATCGCACGGTCGAGGACCCTCATGTAACTGCGCTACGCACACCGAGCGCCCAAGTTGTCGGCCTTGTCTAAAAGCGCCTCTATTCATTTCGGCGTTTCCACCGTCAAGGCCAGGCTATG
Source organism: uncultured Acidimicrobiaceae bacterium (assembly GCA_963845605.1). GTDB lineage: Bacteria > Actinomycetota > Acidimicrobiia > Acidimicrobiales > Palsa-688 > Fen-671. The sequence continues at coordinate 302,565 of CAWJSS010000003.1, read as the reverse complement.
TGCAGCATCCGTCATGCGGAGGTCGTACGTCACCACGGCTCGAAGTTCGTCTCCGATCAACTGCGTCGCTGCCAGGTGGATGGCATCCAGGCTCCTCAACTTGAGAGCTGGGGCCAAGGTGGCAGCCCGGTCTAGCAACTCCGTGCTCAAGACAATCTGGTCGAGCCGAGAAAGTTGACGGCGCGCTTTGGCAACGGCAAGAGGGCCACCGGCCAAGACTGCTCTGACTACCTCGACCCGGGCCAAGGTGCTCGTCACGAACTGGTCTCTGCGCCGACGGCGCAGGAACTGCCGCAACGCGTCGGACTCGGCTTCTCGCTGGACGAGCTTCACGAGCGCCGACGAGTCCAAGTAAAGCTTCACCGCTCGTCGTCACGCATAGCGGCCAATTGGGCTGAAGCGTCGATGCCATAGTCGTCCGGTGCCTCGTCTACCAGGTTTCCTTCGATGGCTGCGGGGACCACTTGGCCGGCGGCCACAAGGTCCAGCCACCGGTCTTGCCGGGTGGGTACTAGCAGCGCTACCGCGTCGGCCTCGATCGGTCACTTCGATCGTCTCTCCGGTGGCCACGCGGGCGAGGTAGCGACTGGCGTGCTGGCGAAGTTCGCGTACTCCGATCCTTTCCATAGTGCTACATAGTAGCACCTCTGCCTTTCTGCGCTGGAGCAGAGCCCGGGTGGGGAGTGTGAGTACCCCTGCGATCCGATCAAACTCTGAGACCATCTTTGAGGATCTCCGTGCCGGCGGGACCACGGATTTAACGCTTGGCAGGCATTAGAGTCTCGCCGTGCCCGTGCAGCCATCGTCAAGCACGGTGACCTTCTTGCTCATTCGACCACTCCCAGGTTCGGTCGTCATCAACTTCCCGACGATCGATGCGTTGTGCCACGCCTGGGACCTGGCGGCGAGCCTTGGTCGCCCCCTGGAGTTCCCGCCGGAGTCGATCCCCGCAGTCACGGCCGTGGTCGAGGCCACCTGCACCGACGCCGTTCGGGCGCTTGGCTTGATTAAAGGCGTTGCCGCTACTGCTCCCAAGGCCAGTGACACCGAGCGCCTGATGGCCCAGGCCGGGCCGGTCACGCCGAAATCGTCTCTACCGAGCCACGAGTAGGGCGGCGGTTAGTCTGCGACCGCCGAGAGGGACGGCTCGGGGACCGAGCCCCGCTAACCAGACCGACCTGGTCCACTCCGACCTAATCCACTTCGGCCTGATCCTTCTCCGAAGGGCCAGAACGGCCTCACCTCGATCATGCCGAACTTGGCCATCGGGTGCGCGGCCGCTACTTCAAGGGCTTCGTCGAGATTCGCGCATTCGATGATGTCGAAGCCGACGATCTGTTCCTTGGTCGTCGCGAAGGGGCCGTCGGTCACCAGCACCTGGCCGTCCTTGACCCGCACCGTCCGGGCCTGGTCGGCGCCTTCCAGCTGGCTTCCGAACAGCCGCACACCATTGCCGTCCATCTCGTTCACCCAGGCGTCGGTGGCCGGGCCCATCTCGGCTTCGTCCTGTGGTCCCATGGCGAAGTCCGGTCCGACGCAGACCAGCAGCATGTACCTGGTCTTGCCTTCCCTGGGCGGCGGCAGCGGGGCGGCCGGGCGGTCGGCGCGAAGGGGACGGACCTCGATGCAACCGATGAGGGGCGACGGGTGCTTCGCTGCCCACTCGACGGCCTCATCAAGGCTGGAGCATTCGAGGACGGCGTAGCCGACGACCTGTTCCTTGGTCTCAGCGAAAGGACCATCGCTCATCAGCAATTCGCCCTTGCGGACCTTCACGGTTGTGGCTGCGGCGGTCGGGCGCAAACGGTCGCCATGGAGGTCTACCCCCCAGCTGATGTCCTGTTCCAGCCATGTGGGCGTGGTCGATGCGTCCCTGGCTGGCTGCGTTTCGCGCCGCTCGACGTTCTCGTCTATTGCGTGCATGAGCATATACTGCAAATGTTTCTCCTCTCTAATTGGCTAATTCCACTCTGAACTTGCTCGTCTTATGAGCGGAAATGGCGACAACATTGGCCTCCCCTCCGCTGGCCCGACGTGCTCGCGTACTGGGTCAGATCGCGCCCCCTGAGGGGCCGCGATCCCACCCAGAAAGCGAAGGGCGTTGGCGCCGCCGGGGGGCATCGGGGGCACCGGGTGCAACGGGATGGGCCTGGCCACACCGCGCCTGGGGGTGTTCCACCGGCGCCACGCGTCGCGCGCCGCGGCCAGGGTTAAAAGCCTCACCAATGCCCGCCACTGGTGACCCAACGCGGCGGCCATCTCGCCGGCACGCTTGTCAGCCGCCCGCTGATCGGCGCCCGTAAGGGTCAGGCCACGCTCAATTTTGTAAACCTCGTAAGAAATTGCTGGCGGGTACATTCTGTCCCTCCTCGTTGGTTGTGAAAACTGCCTCGAACCCGCATCTAGGAAAATCCGCAGGTTCACTCCAACGACGAACGGGCCACCACCTAATTGGACAGTCGAGCGACATGAATTTCAGGCCCGATCCTCGGGACGGCGTTCCGCCCCCTGCTCAATCAGCGGCGGAGCAGGTGCTAGTTCACTTCCTCCAGCACGTGACCCTCGGCCACCAGCCCCAGGTCCAGTCGCTTGTACCCGGCTTCGTCGAAGGTGAGCAGGATCCGGTTGCCGGCATAACCAACGACCTCGCCTTCTCCGAAGACGGCGTGCCGCACTCGGCTCCCTCGAGCAAATGGCCGTGAACCGTCCGCCTCGCCCATGGCCGCGTCGTCGCGTTGGTCGTTGTCGCAGTGCCCGCATCTCGGCTTTGCCGGCTCGCCGAAGTAATCGAGCAAGAACCTCCAGCGGCAACCAACCTCGTGTGCATAAGCCTCCATGGTCGCGGTCCGGGCGCGCTCGACGGTTCGCCTAGTACGCACCTGTTTGTCGGCCTCTTCAACCGCGTCCGCCATATCCCCGGTGATGGTCACGACGCCCTCAGCATCTACGGCTACTCCTCCGGCATCCATCAAGGCCATAGCCGCGGCCTCGGTCCGCGGCCGGGACAGCCCAGACCTGCCCCGGACGTCGTCGAGTGTCATGGGGCTGTGCTCCGACGCCAACGTGGCCGCCACGGCGGCGAGAGTCGCTCGGCTGGGCCCCGAGCTCGCCGCGTACCTGCGTGGCAACGCCAGGTCCTGGGCGCGGAAATACAGCGCTGCGTCCGCAGGGCCGCCATCCCGCCCGGCCCGACCGAACTCCTGATAGTACTCGTCAAGCGAACCGGAAACGTCGGCATGGAAAACCCACCGGACGTCGGGCTTGTCTATCCCCATGCCGAAGGCAATGGTGGCGACCACTACATCGAGCTCGTCCTCGTGGAACCGGTGCTCGAGTTGGCTGCGCTCCGTGTCAGGTAAGCCGGCGTGGTAAGCGGCCGCCCGCAAACCGTGGGCCGACAGGTTGGCCGCCACCGTCTCGACCCGGTGATGAGTGGCGCCGTACACGATGCCATGGCCCCGGTCCCGAACTGCCTCGATCACGTCGTTTTGTAGCACTTCCAGCTTGTGGCTCTCGTCTGTGAAGTACGCATGGACGGCCAGGCTGATGTTGTCCCGGCTGAACCCTCGCACCAAGACGGCCGGGTTTCGCATCTTGAGGCGCTGCACGATCTCGTCCCGCACCGCCGGCGCCGCGGTGGCGGTTACCGCCAATACTGTGGGACGGCCCAGGTGCTCGAGCGCCGGGCCGATCCGCAAGTAATCAGGGCGAAAGTCGGGGCCCCATCGGCTCACTAGGTGCGCCTCGTCGACCGCCAACAGGACCGGTCGCAGCGCGGTCAGCCGCCGCAAGACGTCGCCGTTGGCCAGTTGCTCTGGAGCTACGAAGACGAAGTCGGGAGAGCGTCCATCGAGACAAAGGCGATCAATGGCGTGCTGCCGTTCTCGCGCCGTCCCCGTGGAGTTGAGGGCCACCGCTGTGAGTTTCCCTCCCATTTCCAGGGTCGCCAGCTGGTCTCTCTGCAGGGCAATAAGGGGCGAGATCACGAGGGTTGGCCCCGTCAGCAAGGGCCCGGAGAGCTCATAGATAGCCGACTTGCCGCCGGCTGTGGGCATTACAGCGAGGGTGTCCACTCCATCGAGCACGCTCTGGATGGCTTCGCGCTGGCCAGGCCGCAACGACCGGTAGCCAAATAGGCGACTGGCTGCTTGCAAGATCGGGTCTTCCCGCGGCATCTCAGTAAACCTAAACCTACCTTCCTCGCCTCTACGCTATTTCCGACTGACGGCTGGGCCGGCGCGCCGGAGTTCATATTGACGGCCGTGGCCTTCAGTTCTGTCATCCGACCTTGTCTGCGGTCACAGTTGAGCCGGCGGGTATCTTGATGCCCTCGTGACTGTTCTCGTGGACATGGAGCAGGTAACCGTCGGCCGGGTGGGGCGCGTGCTCTTTGAAGGGCTGTCGATGACAGTTGCCGACGGTCAACGCCTGGGCGTCGTAGGTGTGAACGGTACAGGCAAGTCCACTCTGCTCCGCGTCCTGGCCGGGAAGGACGTCCCTGACGCCGGGGTAGTGCGCCGCGGCCGAGGAGCGCGGATCGGGTTCTTGGACCAGGAGCCTGAACTGCCTGACGGGACGGTTCAAGAAGCCGTGGGCGAAGGTTGGGAGGCCGAGGCCGCCCTCACCCGTCTGGGCTTAGGCCCTCAGATGGGTATCAGCACCCGGGCCCTTTCCGGCGGCCAGAGAAAACGTGTGGCGCTGGCTCGGTTACTGGCTCACCCCGTCGAGCTCCTCGTCCTCGACGAACCCACCAACCACCTCGACTTGGGGGCCGCGGCCTGGCTGGAAAACCAACTGAGCTCCTTTCGCGGTGGCCTCGTGTTGGTGACCCACGACCGGCATTTGTTGAACCGGCTCACCACGGTGGTGTTGGAACTGGACCGGGGGCACACCTACTTTCACGACGGAGGCTACGAGCTCTACCTGGCAGCCAGGGCCGAGCGCGAAGCTCAGGCCGCGTCGGCTGAGTCCACTCGGCGCAACCTGGCCCGCAGGGAACTTGCTTGGCTCCGCCGGGGGGCCCAGGCCCGGTCCCGAAAGCCGCACGCCCGGGTCGAGGCAGCCTTGCGCTTGATCGAGCAACGACCGGCCTCCGGGACGGGGACGGCTGAGTTCCAAGGCAACTTCGGCGTGCCTCGCCTGGGCGACAAGGTCGTGGAGTGCATAGGGGTGGGTTTGCGCTACGAGGACGGGCCGAAGGTCCTCTCCGGCGTTGACCTGGCCGTCGGGCGGCGGGAGCGTCTCGGCATTGTGGGCGCCAATGGTGCGGGTAAGACGACCCTGCTGCAGCTCCTGGCTGGGCGGATCCAACCGACTGAAGGCGTGGTGGAGACGGGACCGACCGTCGTGGTCGGGTACCACGACCAGCTGACGGCCGACCTCGACCCTAATGCCACTGTGAGAGACCTGGTTGCTGGCCCGTACCGTCCACCGGGGTCACCCGAGGACATCAACCTGATGAAACGGTTCCTTTTCAGCGGCGACCTGCAGTTCGCCCGCGTCGGGTCGCTGTCCGGAGGTGAAAGACGCCGGTTGCAAATCTTGTTGCTCACGGCGGCCCGGCCCAATGTCCTGTTGATGGACGAACCCACCAACGACCTCGACCTGGACGCTCTACGAGCGCTGGAGGATTTTCTAGAGGATTGGCCGGGGGCACTGGTGGTCGTCAGCCATGACCGTACGTTCCTGGAGCGGGTCACGGACCGTGTGGTGGAAGTAGGACCAGATGGCGCCGTTGCCGAAGTCCCGGGCGGCGTGGCCGGCTGGATCGACCGGGCGGTGGGTGGGCAGCCTCGCCTCAACGAAATGCAAAGCTCACGCGTCGTCCCCTCTGGGTCCACCGCCATAAGGACCGACGGTGCCGACGGCCCAAGTGCAGCGGCGCCACCACGCGTGAACCCCTCGCGACAGGCCCGGCTGCTGCGGGACGCAGAAAGAGAAATGGCTCGGCTGCACGGCGAAGTGACCCGCATAACCGACGCGTTGGCTTCAGCGTCTGACTACAAGGACATGGCCACGCTGGGCCAGACCCTGGCCGACGCCCAGGCCGCCCTCGAAGCGGCCGAGGAGTCTTGGCTCGCCTTAGCCATCAAGGACTAAAGCCGCATCGGACGGCACCTGCGCGGCAGTAGTGGCAGGCATTCCCCCGCCGTCAGCGCTTGACTTCCGCTCGACCTTTGTAACCTCCCCGGCGGTAAACCGTCTTTAAGGCGCTTGGCCCATCGCTCGGTCGGCCTTGATTAAAGCTCGTAAGACGATTTTGTATTTGACCCGCGACAGGAGGATCCGCCTCCCGTGCGCCCGTCCGCCACTGACGGCCGCACGGGAGCGCGGTGCTTCCACAACTGACAGGAGGCAACAACGTTGACGTTCAACCCGAAAAGGGCATCGGGGCCGCTCCCCAATGTTCCAGGACAAGGCGGCGCCACAGCTAAGCGGCCCCGGATAAACCGTTTCTCGGCCTCTATCATCGCCACTTCCCTCCTTTCGCTTGGGTTAGGGGCGGGCCCGGGATGGCTCGGGACGGTTGCCACCGCGGGCGCCGCCGTGATCGCGCACAACCCGGCCCAGGTGGACATCGACTTCGCCAAGCTCATGGCCGACATTGCCAGCAGCCCGTCCAAGTCGTTTGGCGGGCCAGCCCGAAAGGAGCTTCTGTTCGATCAGGCCGTCCTGGCCCATCGCCGCATTGACGTTCAACCGAATAGCCCCTGTGCCATCTTGCCCACGTTGGCCCGGATGCGTGCGAGCTTGCTCACCGGCACCGGACGCGATAACCCCACCGTCGGCACACTCGCCGTCTCCCCACTGTTGGCCGTTCAGCTCGAGGCCGACATGCTCGACATCCAGGGTTTGCTGCTGTCGTCCGGTCACGCAGTGGCGTGCGGCGGGGCCAGCGCGCCAGCGAGCCCAGCTGCCTTCCCGCTGACCAAGGTCGTGTCGTCGGACAACACCCAGGTCACTTTCCACGTCAGCTTCCCGGCCACGCAGTTCTCCGAGAAAGTGGGCGATGGCATCCCCTATACGCAAGTCCTTTCTCCGGCGATGGGCGACGTGTCATCGATGTTCTCTCCACGGAAGGGGGAGGCACAACAGGCCGGGTCGACCGCGGTGGGGCTGCCCCAGTTGCCCGTCACAGGCGAGGAGATCGCCCTGCCCCAGGGCGGATCGGCTGTTGTCCAGGTCCTCCACACTTCGAGCTACCTTTTGCCGGCGGTGCAGCTGTGGCCATTGCAGCCCGGCACAGAGGCCACCGCCACGGCGAGCACAGGCGCTCCGCTACCGCCACCCGCACCTCCGTTCACGATCAACCAGAGCGGCTACAGGTCCTCGCAGGAGTACCCGTCGGCCTTGGCCGTTGCCACTCCGCCCGAGTCCGAGCACGGCTTGGCGGTGGCTGGGGTGGCGCTGGCCGGCGGCCAGTACCGACCGGCGCAACGGCTGCTGAGGGTGCTGACCGGCATGGAGGTACAGGTCAGCTATGGCGGGAACAGTCAGAACGTGTTCGGGACCAGGCAACTGATGACACCGGACGACCTCCCGTTCGTAACCCTGTGGCAGTCCAGCCTGCTCAATTACAACACGATCGGAAAGTACCTGGGCCCCTACGCGCCGCCGAACGACGTGTGCGGAGAAGAAATGATGATCATCACGTCGCCGGCGTTGATGTCGGCCGCCAAGACCTTCGCCGGACAGCGCACTGCCGACGGCATCTTGACCAACGTGTTCACTACCGGGCCAACTGCCGTCGGCGGCATCGGCACCACGCCTCAACAAATCCGCAACTTCATTGCCAAACAGTACGACAACCCGGCCTGCCGTCCCCATCCGTCCTACGTGCTCCTGTTGGGCGACACCACCGTTGTCCCCACCTTCGAGATCGGGTTCGGGACGACAACCACCGACGGCACCACCACCCCCAACTTCCCCGAGGAGGTGGTGGCCACCGATATGCCTTATGGTTTCATCCACCAAGCGAGCCAGGTTGACGCCTCTTTGGCGTCCGGCGTGGACAAGATCACTGACTACAACCCGGACTTGTTCGTAGCCCGGGTGCCGGTCCCCGACAACGACGGCCAGCCTTCGGCGGCAGCCGCTGCGGCTGAGCTGACCATGATCCACAATTATGAAGACAACCCGCCACCAGCAGGCTCGGCTTTCTACCAGAACGTGGTCGGCGCTGAGTTCTTCCAGCCGTGCCCGGACATCCAGGACGATTGCGGGCGCACGGCCAACCCTCCTTACACCTACACTCCCACAGGCCAGGACGAGGAGTCGTTCCTGCGCACCTCGGAATTTGTGGGGACGGAGGCCTCGGTAGCGGGCAAGACGTTCGAGCGGGTGGCCAGCGACGAAGCCAACAATGACCCGGGCGTGACCATAAACCCAAAGACCTTCGACACAGGAAGCCCAATTCCGTCAGGGATAAATTTCAACGGATCCGACATTGACATCAGCAACGACCTGGACGCCGGCGCCTTCCTCCTTTGGCACAGCGATCACGGCTACACCAACGGGAGCGGCTGGTATGAGCCCGGGTACGGCGAAGGCGACATCAGCTCCCTGGCCGAGCCGGGCAACAGCGAGCTACCCGTGGTCTGGAGCAGCGACTGCGACAGCGGGAAGTTCGACAGCAATACAGAGTCGTCACCGTACGTGACCCCGGGCGTAGTGCCCGGTTACTCGGAATTTTGGCTCGAAGACGGCAAAGCTGTCGGGACCGTCGGTTCCTCGCGGATCAGCTACATCTACCAGGACGGCTTCTTGCTCCAGGGCATGGGTACCAGCTTGTTCCCCGAAGAAGGCAACATCTTCCGTGTCTTGCTCGGAGGCTCCCCGGTCGCTCCCGTGCTGCAGCTTGGACAGCTCGTCGTCGCCGCAAAAAGCTATATGGAAACAGAGACGGCGGCCAACATGACGAGCGACGATGGGCCCCGCGGTAGCGCCCTCGAGTACAACGCCTTCGGCGACCCCTCGATGCCGATCTTGCGCAACGCGCCGTTGAAGTTCGTCACCCCGGTATTTCACGGGTCACTGGTGGACGCCAATGACGTACAGGTGACGACCAGCCAGACGGGGTTGGACAACACATTGGTCAGCCTGACCGTCAACGGGACCTACATAGGTCAAGGGATCCTGGAAAACGGCTCTACATTGGTCCACAGCGATATCCGCCTCAACAACCTCAACGGTACCGACGCATTGCTCAACCGGGATGAGTACGAGCCTGGAACGCTGACTCTGGGACCGGCGACTCCCCTAAGTGCCGTCGGCTGACCGTTCGCCAGCCGTCAGGGCTGCCGCGGCCGGGTCTGTGCGACCCGGCCGCGGCGGTCCCTGCTGATAATTCACCAACGCCGATGGAGCGTGGCTGTCAGCCTTTCGTGGCGGCGCCGATAACTCGACGCAGTTCAGGAATAGGGTTGGCACAACGTCTTGCCGTTGTCCCAGGCGAACCACTGGCCCAGCTTGCCGCCTGGTGCTGAGGGGACGCGGGCATCAAGTCGCTGATAGGAAAGGGCCCGTTGGCAGTGCAACGCCCGAGGTCGTAGGCGCGAAGCTCAGCGGTCACGCTACCGGGGTAGTACCCGCCCTTGGGCTTGAAGATGTAGGTCTGACCGTAGCCGTAAGCGTCCGGCTGACCCCAATATGTCCAGGTAATACGCTTGACCATCCCTGAGGGGTCGCCGCCGTTGAATATTTCCCTTGGCTGATAAGACCCCCACCCGACCCCGACCCGGGGGATGAACGCCTTCGAGCCGAGCACTGGCTGGCCCGGGGGCGTCGTGATGGGGGCGCATTTCGCACCCATGGGGAGGTTTCCTCCGGGGAACCATCGCTGTCCCAGGGCTTGAGGAATGCCGCAGAGGCCTAAGGGGAAGTTGTGGTAAGTCAGGTAAGTAAAGTCGCCGATAGGGCCGTCTCGGCGGAAGAGCTGAAAAGCGCCCATGTCCTCGCACCCGGTCGGGATATCGAAGCAGATGTCGGCGACCACCCAGTAGGAGCCCGCAGTAGCCGAACTGCCGTGGACGATGCCGGCGTGTTCGATGGTGGGGCCCTGTATGTGGCTTTCGGGGACACCCGCCGGGACGCCGAACGCGTCTTGCGGCTCGGGGTCAGCCAGGTAAGCGTGGAAATAGCTGGCGCGAATTTGAGCGTCCAGGGTTTTGGTAACCGTCAGACTGGACGCCGTTCCACCCACGGGCGAGGCCGGAGCGGGGGGCCTCGAGGCGCTGTTTGGGGTTGTGGTCGCGGCGGGCGGATGGCACGTGCCCGAGGCCCAGTGCCACACGGTTACGACCGGGGCGGGGATGCTCACGTGATAATCGGCGCAAGTTCCGACGGTGTCGGTGTACCCGACGTCGTGCGCCTGCCAAGTACCGGGCGGAGTGCGATGGAAGATCAGGTAAGCGCCATCATCCTGGACCACTACTTGCGCGGCATAGGAGCTCTTCTTTGGCACGAGGCTCGCCGCCGCCCAGTAGGTCGAAGTCGCCTTATCGTACGCGTAATAGGCCGGGTAGTTCGCCGGAGCCGCACCCAGGCCCACGAAATCCGAAGCCGGGAGCCCGTAGTGGGAGGCGCCGGCGGTGAGGAGGGCGGAACGCACTGTGCTCGTCAGCAAGAGATTTTGTGCTGCTTCGGTCGTCTTGGCCGATGGCGCCGCCGAAAGCCCGGCGGCGTAGATCTCGGGTTGGCCTCCCACGAAGGCAGCCAGCCCGAGCACCGTGCCCGCCGTCACCATATTGAGCACCTTCCCCACTGGCACGTCTCCTTCTATCTAGGCCCTGCGTGAGCTTGGATGAGCCGCCAAAGCCTGGTGGCCCATAATCACATGTGCGAAAAGCAGTCCCGCGCGATCGTCACGGCTTCGGGCAAGCCACCGCGGGCCAGGCTGACCTGTACGCTGTAACTCTCCGACCCGAGCTGGCCGAGTGGGAACCACAGCTCTCCAGAGCCCTTCGCGCTCCCCTTTTCCACCACCCAGACGACGCCCGTCCCGAGTTTCGGCTCAGGGACGAAGGTATTGGCAAACTTCGGTGGCAGATCCTGGGCGACGGTCCCGCGCTGGACAAAAACGTTGATGGTCGAATTGCCGGCCGGGTTGGCCACGTACTCGCACAGGCCGGTCGCCGCGAGGTCGAACTTGGTGGCGAAATGAGTACCTGCTGCAGCATCCGCCTCCGCCTCGGTCAGCAAGGTGCACGGGTGCTTGATGATCGTTTCTACAACTGACTGGCTCACATTGGTAGGCAGGGTCGGGCCGCCCGTCACTTTTGGTGGGACGGTGGAACTCGTACTTGACGCGGTCGGGGGCGGCCCCGAACTCGGCGACTTTGACTGCGGGACAGGGCCCTCGGTGATCGTGTACAGCGCAAACGCCCGCACGACAGCGCGCAGCACCAGGTCGATGTACTTCGTGCCGAGGGCGGACTGGTCTATCACGCAACCCCGTAACAGGTTGCCATTGGTGACGCCTTTGGCGCGGCACTGTGATTCGTAAAGCGGCAGCAGGAGGGGCGGGACAGTGGCGGCGTCGAAGTTACGCTCCGGGAAGCCCTTCACGAGGTAAGAGCTGGCGTTCTTGCCCGGTAGGTAGGTGAACAGCGAGTCCTTCTCCGTTACCGCCCAACTCGGTGCGAACGACCCGTATATCGTCCGGAAACCCGAGTTGGTGGACGGGTCGACCAGGTAGTGCTTCCCGTTCCCGCCGATCAGGACGGTGTCGGTGGCAAGCGGGCTCGCGCCCGGGACGACCGAGTTGAGCAGCCCGTGAAGACCGCCGACCAGCGACTGCGGAGCCCCGAAGAACAAATTGAGGCCGCCAGGGAAGGTCTCGATCGCCGCGCTGCAACCGTCGGGCCACTTCACGAAGATGTCGCCCTGGCCGTCGGCGTGGACGCGGCCGCCGCCGGGCAACGAGCGGATGGTGGTGCCAAGCAAGTGGGTCACCCCCCCATTGATGAGCAGCCGGGCCGAAGTGCCGGCGTCCACCTCGAGACGGGTGCCGGCATCGAGCATCGCAAAGGCGGTGTCCTCGGCCACCGAAGATGACCCGCTCACCGGTTGCTCACGGACCTGGACCTCGAGCGAGTGGTCCTTGGACTCGACGAGCGTGTACTCGCCGGCGGCCTGGAAATCGAGGGCGCCGGCGTTGAAGGTAGCGAGGTGAGGGTCGCCCTCGGAGTAGGCGACGGCGGTCCCGTTCCCGGGCGGAGCCGGGTTGCAGTCCCCGGCCGAGCGGGGGAGGTCCACTGGCGTCGCCCGGTTCCCGGGTGAGGCGATCGAGGTGATCGTGTACCGTGCGTCGGCGTCGGTACTGTTGACCGCCAGCGTGAACGGTGCGGCCAGCGGCACCAGGTTGAGGGGAGTGCCGCCCGAGGTGCAGCTGACATCAGTGTCCTGGCAGGGCTTCGAGCCGACGCAGAACACTTCATCGGTGAACCCCAGGGCGCGATGGCCCGATCCGTCGTGGACCGATGCGTAGCCGCCACTGACGCTTATCTCGAGCAAACCGTCGGGCACGGAGGACTCTTTGTCTATCACCGCGGCCCACGGTTGAAGCGTGCCACCGTTCGATCCGCCGGTCGCCCCTAGGACATCGGCAACCACCGCCGGCTGCGCGCCTATCGGCACCCCGATCCCCGGTGTCGTCCATTCGTCCCCCCAGGTCGGCTGGTCGACCACGGACGCTCCCCAGGCCTTCTCGACTGCGACCGAGTCCCCGCCTAGCGCAGCGATGAACGCCGATGACCCACCGGACTCGTAGGCGCGCCAGGCGGCGACCATTTTCGACCACAGGTCGTTGCCCGTGATGTGGGCTACGAGCGAGTACCAGCCGACGGCGTCGTAACCCCGCGAAGTCAAGTCCCGGCCCGGTTTCCCGAGCCATCCCTGGCTCCAGAAGCTGGCGGTGCCGGGCTCACCGTAGCCTGCGTAGCTGGTGGCCAGGTAGGTAGCCGAACCCTCCGTCATGAACGCCGGGAGCCCTTTAGTTGCCTCGTCATACGTGAACACCGCGGCCTGGTAGCAATGGACGACCTCGTGCGACAGAATGACGTGGAGGCGGTCCGACACCCCACCCAGCGACGCCTGCTCGCCGCCGTACAGGAGCGGGTACAGAGTGATTTGGCACGGCTCCCTGACGAAGCCCTCGTTGGGAGAGCCAGGGGTCTTGACCCCGTTGAAGTAGCCAGAAACCGCCAGGGTCCTGCTGTTCGCGTTCGCGGGGGCAAAAACGATCGCCAGCGGGTCGGTGAAACGAGAATTTGTTGGCGCCAGGATCGGCAAACCGAGCCGCGCGCCGATACCGGCGAGGTCGCTTACGACGTCCGCGCACACCCCCTCCGCCAGTGAATGGTCGACCGACGGTGGAGCCGTCACCCATTGCATGCAGTTGGCGGTGAGATCCTGAGGAGACTGGCCGAGTGGCCCGAGCCGGGCCCCGACCGCAAATGGCCGTTCGGCGGTCGCCCCGGCCGGCTGAGCCGTGACCGCCACCCCCACCAGTGCTAACAGAGCAGCGAAAGCGACGAGTACAAACCGGCTGGACGAACCGGGCCGGATGCCGACTAACCGAAGCCAGCTGCGCTCCGCCAAACTGCGACGCGTCCGGCAGTTCAAAGTTTTTCCGCCAGCCTGACGAGTGCGGCGAGCTTCGCCCTCGGCACGGCCTTGGTGTAAACGAACGCCCCGTATTCGTTCTTGCCACTCAGCCCGGTGATTCCCTGAGTGAACACCCCACCCATCGTGAACGAGTAGTAAAAAGCGGGCAAGCCGAGGCCGGAGTAGGCGACGGCGTTGATGTTGAGCTTTTGGCCCTGGCTGAGCCCTTTCTTCAACTCCGCTGCCGTAAGCGGCCTCGAGGTGACCTCGTAGACAAGGCCGACGGTCTTGGCCAGCGCCGCGAGGCTCGTCTCGGGCCCGTACGCACATGACGTCACCACCGCGGAGATTTCGTGGTTTTCTTTGGTCGGCTTCAAATCGTCAGTCGAGGCCGTGGCGGGGGGAACGTGGAAGCCCACGATGGCAGAGACGGATGCTGCATTTACTTTCTGGCAGATCGCCGCAGGTGACGGCCCTGGGACCGAAGACGCCTGGGCGACACCTGCGCCAGGCGGCGAGAACAGTCGTGCCGGTAACGCCAAGTAGCAGGCCAAAAGACCGGAAATGGCGACGCGTCGACCGTCTTGTCCCGATAGAAGAGGTGCTGCTCGTCATGGGGCTCCCTTGTCTGGCGGCTTTCCGCACGTCGAAAACAATCGCAAGCAGAGATATCTGAGATGAAGGGTGGTGAGCTTAGCCCGCCAAAGGGTCGTCGGCCGATCGTCTCCTCTTCCGTTGGCAGGAGGACGAAGAAACCGGGGGCGAGCGCGACGGCGCTAATCCGGCGGTCCTGCGTGTGGCCTGGAGCCATATACCGGCACGCTCATGGCGACGGGCCACTCCCGACTGACAGGCTCTTTGGTCTAACGAGGTCTTGGCGGGTTGGCGTATGTGAAGTGGTCGGCCGGAGTTACAGCGCTCTTTCCCACCGGGGTTGTCACTGTGACATCAACAGTGCCCGGCCGGCCGGGAGGCGTCGTGGCTACGAGGACACTTCCGATAACCGTGAAGTTCGTGACGGTTGTTTGGCCGAAGGTCACGAGTTCGGCCCCCGCCAGCCCAGAGCCACGGATGGTGACCCGGGTCCCGCCGGCGGGTGGGCCTGATGCCGCCCTCACAGCCGTGACAACTGGGGCGGGGCGATAGGTGAGGTCATCGGCCAGGTTGGCTACCGAGGGCCCACCAGCAGTAGTGACAAAAACGTGATCGCTTCCGCGACCGGGTGGAACGGTCGCTTGCAACAGGTTGGGCGAGACATACATGACCGATGGCGACCGGGTTAGGCCAAAACGGACCACGGCGGATGGTGTGAACCCGGTGCCGACGACTTCAACCTGGGTGCCACCTTTGCTGCTGACGACGTCCTTGGATAACGACGTTATCGTCGGTCGCGCCGGGGGGACCTGCCGGGAGCACTGCAAGACCAGGTCAAGGCCGAACCGCGGTGGCGGGACCGGGAGGACGGCAGTGGCCACCGTCTTCTCGGCCGGGTCCCCGGGAGCGTGGCAACCAGGGGCCGACGCTTCCACCTTGTAGAAGTCGCTAATGACGTCCCAGTGGAACTCACCGTTGCGCCCCGTCTTCTGGGGGTTTACGTGCGGGTCGATACCCGGGCTCGCTGCCATTGCCGGCCTGAACGGGCCTTCAGCCGTTGGGGCCTGCTCGAGCACCGCTGTAGCGCCCGGTATCGGCGTGCCGTCGGTCGCCGATACCGTGCCACTTGGGTCGGACTCGGCGTTGAGCCCGTGGTTCGACGAACCCTTCATGACGACAGCCAGAACGATCAGAAGCAGGGAAGCCGTCAACAAAACGGGGGAAACTTCAGCAGCAGCTAAGGCGTAGACGGCCAGAATGACGGCCATGTAGATCAATCCCAGGCTTTTTGGGGAAGAATTGGTGAGCACCCACGAGGACCCACCGGTTCCGCCTGGGCTCTGGGCGTTCCCTCCCCCGCCAGGCTCGAACGGGAACGGGTCGAAGCTGGGGATGTCGGGGTCGCTGTCGGCGCCGCGCACCGCGGCCACCGTAGTTACCGCAAGCGGGGCCTTGGCCACGACGGTCTCCCCCGCCCCAGAAGCTTGCTGTCCGGGCACGCCGCCGTAGTGAAAAAACACGGTCGGTATTGGCCCGCTCTGCGCACGCGCCCCTTGGACGCTGTAGGCGATCTGCCCGACTGTGATGGGAGCGTCCCCGGTCCCTGGCGGTGTGACCGCTTCGATTTCGTCGTCGGAGACCAGCTTCACGTCGGTGGCGATTTGGTCGCCGAACCACACCGTGTTCACGTCCTCCAGGTTGTCGCCCTTGATCACGACGGCGGTTGACCCGTGGGCAGGCCCATCCGAAGGGGTGACCGAACGGAAGGAAATGTATGTATAAGCGCTTAGCGGCCCGCCTCCCGTGGAGCCGTGTGGTGTCGTGACCGAGACGCTGACAGTGCCAGACCCGGGCGGAGCCACGGCCTCGATGAGGGAGCTCGATATCACTGTGAAACTGGTCGCCGGCGTGGCGCCGAACTTCACCGCGGTGGCGCCGGTGAAGCCCGACCCGTGAATGGTGACGACGTTCCCTCCGGAGGCGAGGTCGGCCGTCGGGGCTACCGCCTCTACGCAGTAGATGTCATAGGTGATCGTGATGTTGCCGTGTACCGGCCATATTGGGGGGATGGTCGCCGAGTAGCGGCCCGAGCCCGGGGGGGACTCCAGCAGCGGGACAAGGATTACAGCCCGCTTGCCCGTGAGGTCATTGGTGCCCCGCACTTCGACCGCTCCCACCCCGTGCGGGCAACCCCGTACGGTCATTGGTGCCGGGCCACCTGAGTACAGGACCGGGACGCCCCCGTCTTGACCACCAATACTTACCCCCGCAGGCAGGGGTTGGAGCACCGGCATGGTGACGTTGGCTCCCGCCACACCCGCCGGGCCGCTCACAGCCCATGACCTCGAACTCGTTGATTGCGCCAGCGAGGTCTCCGCAGGCGGGAAGGCTGTCAAGGTGTAGCGACCATAAGGCACAGCCTCTTTGAAGTTTCCGCTCGGTGTGCTCGAGGTGTCGTAGCACTGCCCGCCTTTTGGCAAGCAGGCCTGCACGTCGGCACCAGCGACGGCGTTGCCAGAGGTGTCCCCGATGTGGCCACTGATCGGCCCCGCGGCCAAGGTGACAAAAGGTACCTTGGCCGCCACGCCGCTAGAGGACGTCGTGAGGGACAAGCTCTCGGGCCCCGCGTGGCGCGGGTTGCTCAAACCGGACACAGTTAGCACGACCCGGTCGCCCGCTGCTACTTCCAGCGGCACGATCACTCCGAATGACGGGCGTTTTGCGCTGAGTGGCCCCAAAACACGAGCTGGCAGTGGCCGAGACCTTCGTCGTGAGATCGCTGACCGTGGCCTGTTGTTGGTCACACATCGCAGGCGGGAGGAAGGTCCCTGGCGCCGCGCTTAGCGCTATCGTGCTCGAGCTGGCCACCAGGGCGCCGGAACGGGGGGCAGTAAACCCGACCGCATACGTAACCGCTACGGCACCCGCGGCCGCGTTTGAGAGGACAACCGACGCGCCGACCACCGGAGTGCCGGGGACAATGCGATAGCTAGCCGAGCGGGCGCTGTTGGAAGAGGTGGAGAAAGTAAGCGTCTGGCGGCCGGGCGCAGCCGGGTTGTCAAGCCCTGATATGGCTACCTGGGCCCGCTGACCGGCGCCGATCGTCACGGGAGTTGACAGCTGCGCCTCTGCTCCACTTGCGCTCACCTTGGCTGAGCAGAAGTCATCCTGGCCGGAGGCCTTGGAGCCCAAGTTGGTGACCGTGGCCACGACTAAACCGCACGGCGCTGCCACGGGAAACGTCCCCGCCGGCCCGCTCAGCCAGATCGTCCCCCAATCGGCCGCCAAACCACCGTTGGCAGAGGGCGTGAAATCAACCGTGTAGGTCACCTTGGTCGCTCCGGCCGCCGGCGTCGACAAGGCCACCGAGAGAGCCGCAACCGGAATGCCCAGCCCGGTGATGGTGTAGCTGGCCGACCGGGGGCCGTCCGACGAAGTTGAAACAGAGAGGATCGCGGGACCAGGCACCGCCGGGTTGTCCAGGCCGGTGATCGCCACCTCCACCTGTTCCCCGGGGCCGATGGCCACAGGGGTCAGCATCTGTAGCCGTCCGCCGCCTTCGCTAACTGCCACTTGGCCTGAGCACAGGTCGACCTGCCCGGATGCCTTGGTCGATTGGTCGGTGATGGAGGCGACAGCCTGACCGCAGGAAGGTCTTGCCGGGAAGGTCCCGGGCGGCGCTTGCACCGCGATCGTCCCCGAGTTGGCCGCCAGCGCACCGTTCACCGAGGTAGTGAAACCGATGGAATAGGTAACCTCGGTGGCTCGCGCCGCAGCGGTGGTGAGAGACAACGATAAATGAGCCACCGTCTGGGTGGGGGCAGAGACGGCGTAGGCGATTGATCTCGCGCCGTCCGACGACGTCCCTACACTAAGGGTGTGCGGGCCGTTGCTGGCCGGGTTGTCCAGCTCCGGGATAGCTACCTCGACGCGATTGGCCCCGCCGACGGCCACCGGGGACGGTATCACTACCCGGTTGCCCTTGTTGCCAACTTCTGAGAAGCACATGCTGGCGGTCGTGTCCGAGACGTGCGTGGTGAGGTCGGTTACCGTCGCCGTGGCGCTGGAGCACGACGGCGGGGGCGGGAACGTGCCCTCAGGCGCCTGGACGCTAATTGTGCCCGTGTTTTCCGCCAGCGCCCCTGTATTAGAGGTCGTGAACTCAACCGTATATGTGACGGCGCTTGCACCGGGCTGGTGGTCCGACAGCGAAACCGACAGCCCCTTAATTGAGGCCGCCGGCATAAGGTGAAAACCGACAGAACTAACGCTGTCGGACGAGGTTCGCACGGCCAGGGTTTGCGGCCCTATGGCTGCTGGGTTGTCCAGCCCTGGGACGACCAGCTCGACACGATTGTCCGCTGCGATGGCCACTGGAGACGAGATCACCAGCAGGCTGCCCTGGTTGCCGACCTCCGAGAAGCACATGCTGGCGGTCGTATCCGACACGTGCGTGGTTAGGTCTGAGACCGATATGGTCCCGCTACACAAAGGTGGCGCCGGGAACGTCCCTGCTGGCGCCTGGACGCTGATGGTGCCGGTATTGGCCGCTAGCGCCCCCTTAACCGACGTGGTGAAGTCGATGGTGTAAGTGACTTGCGATGCGGCTGAGGCATCGGTTGAGAGCGATAGGGAAAGCCCGGCCACAGGGGCACCGGCGCCGAGAGCCGGCGGGGCGAGGGCAACAAGCTGGCCTGTCACTATGGTGATGACTAGGAAGATCGGCAGTGCCCTGCGGGCCAGGCGCATGCCCCACCGGCCCACTCGTTTATACGAGTGGCCCACTCCAACCGGCCCGGCGTGCGTTACGGCGACAGACCGTCTGCAGCGTCGAAACATGTTTATATCGGTTGTTCTTTATGAAATACGGAGATGAAGGGGCCGGACCGCCCACTGATGCTCATGGTTCTCGGGATATCCATCATCTCCGCGTTCTGGTTCGTTCGCTCCATCCCGCTGGCGGCTGCGGCTGCCGGGAACGAACCCTTGGCGAGGATGACTTCCATGCACCGGCCCCCGCACGGTGATGTCCAGGTTGCGAACTTCGTAACCGAGGAGGTACTGAAAGTACTGCAGTCCGGGGGAGGTCCCGATCGTGGTGCCCCCTATGAGGTGCCGCACTCCCCGGGACCGCAGGTCCGACCGCATGACGGTGTGGAGGAGATAGCGGACCGGAAGTCTCCAGAGCGCTACGAGGATAGGCAACATCGCCGCGGGATCTCGGGTCGAGGCGGCGAGCAAACCCCTCACGCGCCCGGCCTGAGCGATGTGGTGGGCGAGGTCGCTCGCGGCCCGAAACTTCGGGTCGCCGTAGACAAAAGAGGCCGCGTGCCGCCCCCAGGGGAGATACCCGGGGATCACGGCCGGGACCTTGTCTCACCTGCGAGCGGGCAGACTGAGTGACAGGGTGCGACCGGAGACCGACCTGCCGCCGCTCGATTCATACCGCCCCTCCAGTTGCACCTGGATCGCGTCTACGGTGACCACACTGAGTAGCAACCGGCCTATCGTGCCTTACGAAGGCTGCACTTCCGACACCCAAAGTAGCAACGAGGCCGGACCGAAACAACTGATTCGCGATGAGGAGGCGACCAGACCGGCTGGCGCGGAGTCGGCGAAGTTACCTCGAAGGCGCCGTGCATGCCCGTTTTGGGCTGTCGAACCAGCCCGTGATGGTACGCATTTGCACCGGTCACCAAAGTATGGACATGACGTCGATCTCGCTGAGGTCCGAAACGGAGCCGCTGGTGGTCGCCGGTAGAATGGCTGGTGATGATAGGTGAGGAACGCGCCGGAGCAAGCCACTCTGATTTCATCCGGGAGGTCATCGAGGACGACCTACGCACCGGCAAGCATGGCGGCCGCGTCGTCACCCGCTTTCCACCGGAGCCGAATGGTTACTTACACATTGGTCACGCTAAGTCGATCTGCCTCAACTTTGGCGTGGCCGAACAATATGGGGGCCGTTGCAACCTTCGCTTCGACGACACCAATCCTCTGACCGAAGGCGCCGAGTACGTCGATTCGATCGTGGCCGATGTAAATTGGCTCGGTTTCTCTCTTGGCCACCAAGCCTTGTACGCGTCCGATTATTTCGACGAGATGTACCAGCTGGCCGAGGAACTCATCGCCGAAGGGAAAGCCTACGTCGACGGCCTAAGCGATGAGGAGATAAAGGAGTACCGAGGCAGTCTGGCCGAGCCGGGTCGCCCGTCGCCGTACCGGGAACGGACAGAAGAAGAAAACCTGGCCCTGTTCAGGTCGATGCGGGCCGGGGATTTGTCTGACGGGAGCTGCGTGCTCAGAGCCAAGATCGATCTCAATGCGCCCAACATGAAGATGCGCGACCCCTTGCTTTACCGGATCCGCCACGTCCGGCACCACCGAACTGGTGACGCTTGGCCGATCTACCCTATGTACGACTGGGCCCACCCCCTCGGCGACGGCATCGAGGGCGTCACCCACTCGCTATGCACGCTCGAGTTCGAAAGCAACCGCGAGCTGTACGACTGGGTCATCGACAACACACGCGTCTCAGAACGCCACGGGTTCAGCCGGCCCCACCAGTACGAGTTCGCCCGTCTCAATCTTGATTACACCGTCCTGAGCAAGCGCAAGCTGCTGGCGCTGGTGGACGATGGCTACGTCGACGGCTGGGAAGATCCACGGATGCCAACGATCGCCGCGATGCGCCGCCGAGGCGTCGGCCCCGAAGCTATCCGCGCCTTCGCCGACCTGGTTGGCGTGGCCAAAGTCAACTCGACGGTCGACCTGGAAAAGCTCGAGTTCTGTGTCCGAGACGACCTCAACTGGACGGCGCCAAGGGTCATGGGCGTCCTGCGCCCCCTAAAGGTCACTATCACGTCTTGGCCGGAAGGCAACGTCGAGGACATGACCGGGCCGTACTTCCCGCCCGATGTCGGCAAACCGGGTGAGCGGACCATCCCCTTCGAGCGTCAGAATCTTGATCGAACAGGACGATTTCATCCTTGACCCGCCGCCTGGTTATCAGCGGCTTTCCCCGGGCCGGACGGTCCGCCTGCGCCATGGCCCCTGTATCACTTGTGATGAAGTTGTCACCGAAAAGGACGAGGTTGTCGAAGTCCGCTGCCACCACGTCCCCGACTCGGTAGGGAAAAACCCGCTTGGCGTCAAGGTATCGGGTGTCATCCACTGGGTGCCGGAGACACTTTCGGTGCCCGCCGAAGTTCGCCTTTACGACCATTTGTTCTCGGAGGCCCGGCCCGACGAGGGCGCTGACGACGAGCTCAACCCCAGAATCTCTAGAGGTGGTAAGTGGCGCCCGCCTCGAGCCCAGCCTGGCCGACGCCCAACCCGGCAGCCGCTGGCAGCTGGAACGCGTCGGTTATTTCGTGTTCGATACGGCGGACTCCAAACCGGGCGAACCAGTATTGAACCGCACCGTCACGCTGCGAGACTCGTGGCAGCCCAAGATCCAGCCGCCGCCGCTGGCCCCAGCACGAAAGACGGCCAGAGCCAACACTCGCCCGCCGAAGAAGAGCCGCCTCGAGTACCGGGCAGAAGCACGTGTTCGAGACCCTCTGTTGGCAGACCGCTTCGCCGCCTGGCCCTTGAAGTACGGGTTAGGGGAGGGCGAAGTAGATCTCTTGACCGCCGACCGACCGACGGGTGACCTTTTCGAGGCCGCCGTCGGTACCGGCGCCCCACCGGACGTCGTGGCCCGGTGGGTTATCAACGAGCTGCCCCGCGAATTAGGCGACCGGCCCCTCGATGGGACAAAGCTCACGGGCAAAGGACTTGGCGCCGTGGTATTGGCGGTTGAGTCAGGCGAGATCACCGGGGCGGCAGCCAAAGACGTCTTTTCTGAGCTTGTCAAACGAGGTGGCGACCCGCGCCAGATCATCGACGAACGTGGTCTGGCCCAGGTCAGCGACGAGGACGCTATCGCCACGATCGTCAACGAAGTGCTGGCCGCCAACGCGGACAAGGTGGACCTGTACCGCGCCGGCAAGACCGGCCTGTTTGGGTTCTTCGTAGGCCAAGTGCTCAGGACATCCCAAGGAAAAGCCAACCCGGTGGTGGTCCAGAGGTTACTTAGCTCTCGCTTGGGTTGACCCAGATGTCAGCCGACCACCAGCACGAGCTTCCCGCGCACGTGACCGTCCTCGCTGACGCGGTGCGCCTCAGCGATGTCTGCGAGCGGGAAGGTCTGCCCAACTGCTAGCGAGAAGCGCCCGGAGTCGATCAGGTCGCCGATCTCGGCGAGGGCGTGGACGGCGCGGCCAGCGTCCCCACTGCTGAACATCACCCCGTGCTCCTGCGCGCCGGCGAAGTCGGCGATCGTCACGACGTCCTGCGGGCCACCTGCGAGCCCGATGAGATCGGGCAGGACGCCGCTCCCGGCGACGTCGAGCGCCACGTCGACGCCATCCGACGCCAGCGTGCGCACTCGCTCGACCAGGCCCTCGCCGTAGGCGACGGGCTCGGCCCCCAGCGAGCGGAGGTAGTCGTGGTTGGCCGGACTTGCGGTACCGATCACACGCGCGCCGCGCACCAGAGCGAGCTGAACCGCAGCGCTGCCGACGCTTCCAGAGGCACCGTTGATGAGCAATGTGCAGCCGCTCCCCACCCCGAGCTGGTCGAGCGCCCGCGTGGCTGTCTCGATGGCAGCCGGCAGCGCGGCAGCCCCGGGGAAGTCGATTGACCTCGGGATCGGCGCGTAGTAGGAAAGTACTGCCAGTTCGGCCTGGGCGGACCCTTCGGCCGACAGACCGAAGACGCGATCGCCGAGAGCGACGTCCACAACGCCCTCGCCGAGCTCGTCGACTATGCCCGCCGCCTCGTAGCCCATGGTCTGGGGGAGCTGCCGGTCCATAAGGCCCTTGCGTTTCTTCCAGTCGCTCGGGTTGATCCCGGCTGCCCGCACCGCGATCCGGACCTGGCCGGGACCCGCGTGCGGATCCGGGAGATCCACGACCTCGAGGACCTCCGGGCCCCCGAACCGGTTGAATCGGGCTGCCTTCATCAGCCGCCGAGTTGCGCCCCTGCTCGTCGTCTAAATGCCGGTTTGGGCAACGAGCCGTCCTGATCGCACGGAGGCCGCGAACGCCTCGTAGTCCTTCTCGTTCTGGTCGGCGTAGACGGTGGAGAATTCGGCTATGGCCCGGTCGAAGGCGTCCCCATTTCCCAGGTAGGAGGCGATGGCGATCCGGTCGCCCCAGCGGGCGTGGGCCCGGGCGAGGGTTGCCGCACAGAGGCGCGCGTACAGGGTGGCCCCGGGCACCAGCAGGTTGTCGACGTCGGCGCCGCCCTTCCAGTCCTGGAACTGGCGCACGTAGTAGTCGCGGGTCACGCCGTCGAGGCCCCTGATACGGATCCATCCGAGGAAGATGTCCGTCGCCGCTTGCATGAGCCGCTGGCCGGACACCACCCGCTGGCCATGGTGGGCGTAGTGGCTCTTGCCCACGAAGCGTTCGAGGACTGAGGCTTGTGCCTCCTTGATCTGCAAGAACAGCGGGTCGTTGTGGTCGCGTCCGAGCATCAACATGATGTAACAGCGGGTGCCAACGCTACCCACGCCGACCATCTTGTAGGCGGAGTGGACGTAGCGGTACTCCTCCAGTGGGTGGTGCTGGTGCCCGAGGGTACGCCGGTAGCTGCTGAGCAGCTTCTTGATTTGCGGTATGGGGTCCTCCCACTCCGACCCCGGGGTGATGAGGTCCTCGATCGGGATAATCATCGGTGGGTCGGAGGCGATCCGCAGCTCGCCGTCGACCTGGGCGGCGCGTTTGGTGAGCACCCGGGTGTTGTCGCGTGTATATGCCTTGCCCACGTCCCGTTCGAAGGCCCGGGATTCAATTTTGGTCACCCGTTTGACGCGGACCTCTTGGCGGACCAGCTTGAGCAGCATCCCGGCTTCGAGGTGGTCGTACCAGGCGTCCAGGCCTCCCATCCCGGCGGCCTGGCGCATCCGGTTGCGGTACTCGCCCACCCCCGCTGTCACGATGGCGCGGCGGTCGGCCGGGGAGAAGCCGCGGTCGCGTCCCATGATCTCGAAGCTGGCCGTCAAGCGCTTGACGTCCCACTCCCATGGGCCCGGCAGCGTCTCGTCGAAATCGTTGATGTCGAAGATCATCTGGCGCTCGGGTGTACCGAATAGGCCGAAGTTAGATAAGTGAGCGTCACCGCACAGCTGCACCGTCACCCCCGACACCGGCGTGCCCGCCAGGTCGGACGCCATGATCAGAGCACCGCCCCGGTAGAAGGTGAACGGCGAGACCAGCATCCGCCCGTACCGGATAGGGACGAGCATCGGCACTCGGGAAGCGGCCTGGTCCTCCAGCAGGGCCACTGGATCTGGCCGGCCGGGCGCGGGCTCCCATCGCCCATGGGCTGAACGTGGCACCTTAAGCCGCGCCGCCCGGCCCCGGGCCACCCGCTGCTCCACGGTCAGGTGCGCCCGCCGCCATGCCGACGCGAACGGCGCTCGCCGCGCCCGGGCGGTATCAGCCAAACCTGGCCCCTGTGGGCGGCGTGGGATAGGTACAGCTCATCGTTCAAGAAGTTAGCGAGGGCGACGTCAAAAGTGTGGGAGGCGGCTCAACCGCCCAGCCCTAACTGGGGGGCACCGCGTTTGCGGGCTCTGATCACCAGGGCCTTCCGACCATTGACCAGTACGGGGTACTCGCGTTCGAGCGCAAGTCCTCCGCCCGCAAGCAGCGTTTGGACTGCGGGTTCAGGCGCACCGGTCAGGGCAACTATCGCTCCGTCCGGCGCCAACCACTGCCCCGCCGCCCGCCCGATGTCTGCGTACAGGCTCTCGGTCCCGCCCCGCACCGACGAGAAGTGACCCCACGGGGGGTCGGTGACGATCGCATCGACACTGGCAGGAGGAACGGCGAGCTCACGGATGTCTCGATGCGTCCACCGAACCCTGTCCCCGTTCCGTTGGGTACCGTCGCTGTCGTTCAGCCACACCGACCTGGCTCCCGCCTCGAGGCAAGCGTGCCCGATCGCCCCGCTCCCGGCGAAGGGGTCCATGACGAGTTGTGCTCCCCTGAGGGGCTCCACGCGGGCCAGGCCGGCACAGATCTCCGGCCGTAGGACACCACGGTCCGGTGGGCGTAGACCCTCGGAGAGTTTGGTCGCCAGCACCGAGCAAGCCTCATCAGTCCGGCGCAGGAGCCAAACCTCGAGCACAGCCCCCCGCCGGGAGACGTCCAGGCCGCTCCAAGCGGCGAGCGCTCGTTCAAGGTGAACGGCGGGCGCCCCGCTGGTCCCGGTGAACCGACCGTCGTCGTGGACCCGCAAGCGCAAGGATCCCCGTTTTGGCAGCCCGATCGGCCTTTCAAGGTGTCGCAGACGATGATGCAGGCCGGCCAGTTCACGGTCCACTGTGGTACGCGGGACTTGGTCGAGCACGCAGAAGACGTTCGTCGCACACGCAAACGAACGGAGTTGGCGGACGGGCGCAACGGTGCGGCCTCGGATGAAGCCGCTCGAGCGTGCCTCCTCGACAAATCCCGAGAGCTCCTGGCCGGCCGCATTTTCAGCGATCTGTTCGAACCCGGCCGGGCACAGCATGACGACGCTGATCGGGCGCACAAGTACATTGTCGTCGTTGCGACCCCCGTCGCCTGTGCCTGTCGGATCCTCGCTGGCCACGGCCTTATTGCTCAGAAAAGTCATGTTTGGCCCATCTCCCGTTAGGGTCGGCCAAAGACCCACCAACCAAAGGAGGAGCCAAGATGACGCCCGATCCCTATCACTCCATGAACCCGAGGACTGCCAGCAGCATCGACGAGTGGCTCGAGCCCGCCCGCAACCTCAACTGGATCGCCGCCGCGGTCCACCCGGACTGACCGGTGACGACCATCCCTATGCCCAACGTCACCGAGCTGGTCGCATCCGACCTTCAAGCCCGCTACTCGTCGACGAGAGCCCTCACTGAAGCGCTCGCCGCCCCGCTTTCGCCCGAAGACCAAACCGCACAGTCGATGCCAGACGCCAGCCCGGCCAAATGGCACCGGGGCCACACGAGCTGGTTCTTCGAGACCTTCCTGCTACCGGCCCTGCCCGCCTACCGTCCTTACCACCCCCTGTTCGGCTACCTGTTCAACTCCTATTACGAGACGATTGGCCCCCGTCACCCCCGCCCCCAGCGGGGCCTGGTGACCCGGCCGGGCATCGGCGAGATCGCCTCCTACCGGGCCCAGGTGGACGAGGCCATGAGCGAGCTGCTCGCTGGCCCGACAGAGCCGAGGACGGCATTTCTCGCCGAACTCGGTATCCAGCACGAACAACAGCACCAAGAGCTGCTGCTGATGGACATCAAGAGCCTCCTGGCAATAAACCCACTCCGCCCCCGCTACCACCATGAGATCCCGGGCGGGCCTCATCCCAACCCCGGCCTCAACTGGGTGGAGATCGCCGGCGGTACCGGGCTTGTCGGCCACGACGGCACCGGCTTCGCGTTCGACAACGAGGAGCCTCGCCACCGCGTCGTACTAGGCCCGTACGCCATCGCCGACCGGCCGGTGAGCTGCGGCGACTGGCTGGGCTTCATGGCCGACCGCGGCTACGAACGGCCCGAGCTGTGGCTGTCCGACGGGTGGTCGACCGTGCAACACGAGGGCTGGCAGGCTCCCCTCTACTGGGAAAAAGAGGGAACGGAATGGGCTGTTTTCACCCTCGGCGGCCTTAAACGGCTCGACCCCGCCGAACCAGTGTGCCACGTCAGCTATTACGAGGCGGACGCGTTCGCTCGCTGGGCCGCGGGCCGGCTGCCCACCGAGGCCGAATGGGAACTCGCGGTGAGCGAGATCGGCCTGGCCCACTATTTCGACCCCGACCGCGCCCACCCGCGCCCCATGGGCGTGGAGGCCACAGGAGCCGCCGGACAGGTATGGGAATGGACGGCATCGGCGTACCTGCCGTACCCCGGGTTCCGGCCCTCCGCTGACGCCGTAGGCGAGTACAACGGCAAGTTCATGGTGAACCAGCACGTCCTGCGCGGTGGCTGTGCGGCCTCACCCCCGGGCCATCCACGGGCCACTTACCGGAACTTTTTTGCACCGCACTGCCGGTGGCCCTTCACGGGCCTGCGCCTAGCGCGCGACATTTAGGCGCCCGCCCCATGGCCATAACATGCGAGCGGTACCTTGTCGCGTCTGCACGGCGGGAGGCCCTCGAGCGAGATGCCCGAATCGGTCTTGCATCGACGCCGAAGTCCCTCCCACCGGTGTGGTTTTACGACGAACGCGGGAGCGAGTTGTTCGAAGCCATCACCGAGTTGCCGGAGTACTACCTCACCCGTGCGGAGCGCAGCATCCTGTCCTCCTACGCACCCCAGATCGCCGAGCTCGCCGGTTGTAGCACTCTGGTCGAACTCGGCTCAGGGAGCTCGGAAAAAACACGGCTCCTCCTCGACGCCATGGTGGCCAAGGAACTCCGGCACTTCGTTGCCTTCGACGTGAGCGAGGAAATACTGGTGGGCTCGGCGACCAAGGTCCACGCCGCCTACGGAGTCAATGTGACGGCGATAGTTGGCGATTTCCATCATCACCTCGGCACACTGCCACCTGGAGGCCGGCGGCTCCTGGCTTTCCTCGGCAGCACGATCGGGAACTTCGAGCCCGAAGTGAGGCGCGGCTTCCTTTGTAACGTTGCCGCCACAATGGCAGTCGGGCGACCGCTTCCTGCTCGGCGCTGACCTGCGCAAGGACCCGGGCCGTCTCATTCGCGCGTATGACGACGCAGCCGGTGTTACTGCTGAGTTCAACCGCAACGTCCTTCATGTGCTCAACAACGAACTCGGGGCCGACTTTGCCCCGGAACGGTTCGCGCACGTCTGCGTATGGGACGGTTCGGCCAGCCGCATCGAGATGCGGCTCCGCGCCGCACAGCCCGAACTCGTAAGCATCCCCGCCATCGGGATGGAAGTGACTTTCGCCGAGGGAGAAGAGCTATTGACCGAGATCTCTACAAAGTTCCAGCCCGAACAGCTAGTTTCCGAGCTCAGGAACTGTGGCCTCGCGACCGAAGGCACGTGGACCGACGAGGGGGGTGACTTCATGTTGGTCCTCACTCGTCCTTCCCAATGAGGCAAGGCCAGTTTGCGGGCCATTCATGGCCACACTGCTCTGCGGTGTTTCCTCGGCGGGCTCGACGGTGCCGCGAGCTCCTCGACGGTCGGCGATGGTGAAATAGACCACGGACGAGCCGATGAGGATGGATCCAACGCCGGCGGAAACGGTGGGCTTCTCACCTAGGAACACGACGGCGCTCACGAGGCCGAAGGCGGGAATGAGGCTCAGGACCACGGCCGCCCACCCGGCGTCGACTCGAGTTATCACCGCATTGTAAAGGAGGAAACTAAAAGCCAAGCCGCCGACTCCCACTCCGATTGCTGCCATCCAGTACCTGGGTGGTACCGCCAGAAACGAGTGCCCGCTGCCACTGGACCATCTCATGGCGGCAATCGGCAGGGAGACCATCGTGGCCGCCGAAAATTGCCACGTGGTAAGCGACAGTGTGTCGGAGCCATCATCAAAGCGTTTGGCCACGATGGTATAGAGGCTGGCGCAGAGGATCCCACCGGCGACGTAGAGGTCCCCCATGCTGGCCGAGTGGCTACGCCCGGCACCGGCCAGCACTGCCAGCCCGGCGAAGGCCAGCAGGACCGCCAAAATAACAGAACGCGTCACGATCTCCCCGAGCAGAAGGGCGGCCAGCACGACAACGAGGGCCGGCTCGAGCCCTGAGAGAATGGACCCGTCGACCGCGGAGGTCCGCGAGAGCCCGGCGGTATCGCCCAGGTAAGCCAAAGCCGGCTCGAGCAGTCCGAGGAGGACCGGGAGCAGCCAGGTCCGCGGTCGCCGGTAGCCACGGACCATGAGGACGGCCCAAAGGGCGGCCGTGGCCGCCGTGAGTTCCACGCTGAGCAGCGTGATCGGGTCGAACCCGCCCAAAGCGTATTTCGTCCCGGTAACCGCCCCACCCCACAGGGCAGAGGCCATCACGAGCGCGAAAAGCGGACGACGCAACAGGACCGGCACGTTTTGTCACGCTCTCGTCAGTGGACCAGGACGTTGCGAAATTGCCATGGGTCGGTCTCGTCGATGTCGTCGGGGAACAACGCGGACCGTGCCGAAAGGGGCGTCCAGTCTGTGAAGTGCCCTTCTACTGGGCCGAGATAGGGGCGCTGCACCTCCAGGCAACGCTGAAAATCCATGTCGTCGGCTTCCACAATGCCGGCTTCGGGGTGCTCGACCGCCCACACCATGGCCGCCAGTACTGCGGATGTGACCTGCAGGCCCGTGGCGTTTTGGTACGGGGCGAGGGACCGGGTCTCCTCGATCGAGAGTCGTGACCCGTACCAATAGGCGTTCGCTTGGTGCCCGTAGAGAAGGACTCCGAGCTCATCTATGCCATCTACGATCTCTGTTTCATCAAGAAGGTGATGTTGCTGCGCTGGCTTACCGGCCGTCCCCAGCAGCTCGTGCCACGAGAGTATGGCGTCGTCGGCCGGATGGTAGGCATAGTGGCACGTCGGGCGGTATTTGACCACGGCTCCGTCGCGAACGGTGAAGTAGTCCGCAATCGAGATGGACTCGTTGTGGGTCACGCACAGGCCGTACTGAGGCCCGGCAGTGGGGCACCAGGTGCGCACTCGCGTATCGGCACCGGGTCGGGACAAGAAGATGGAGGGCGCGTCCGGGTCGCCGTGACGGCAGGCCGACGGCGGCAGCCACCGTTCGTGCGTGCCCCATCCGATCTCAGAGGGCTGCAATCCTTCCGAGATGAACCCGTCGACTGACCAGGTGTTGATGAAGCTGCGTATCGGTTTCGGCCGGCAGCTGCGCTGGGTGTCGCGTTCTGCGATATGGATCCCGGTCACGCCGGTGGCTCGCATCAGCTCCGCCCACTCGGCCCGGGTCTTTGGCTCTGAATGGTGGAGGCCCACTCTTGCGGCGACGTCTATTAGCGCCTGCTTGACGAACCAAGACACCATCCCGGGGTTGGCGCCGCATGCAGACACCGCCGTCGGCCCGTCAGGGTGGGCCGCTCGTTCGGCCAGGAGGGTCTGGCGCAGTGCGTAGTTCGTACGTGCTTCGAGTGGGGCGGCGGGATCGTCATAGAAGCCGGGCCAAGGTTCGATAACGGTGTCGACGTAGAGCGCACCCTGCTGGCGACAAAGCGAGAGGATGGCCACGGACGATGTGTCCACGGAGAGGTTGACACAGAACGGCTGGCCCTGGTGGCTGCGCAGCAGCGGCGTGAGCAGGGCTTGATAATTGTGTGCGGTTACCTCTGCCGTAAGCTTGCGAACGCCCAAGTGAGCTAGCAGCCCGTCATTGTCGGTGTTGGGTGCCACCACCACTATGTCGCCCGCCTCGACGTCGAAGTGCCGAAGGACCAATGGCAGAGCGCCTCGGCCGATCGAGCCGAAGCCGATCATCACCACGGGGCCGGACAGGCGTCCGTAGGTCGGGTACCCACTCATGGCGTCACCACCGGTTTCAGCGCCAGCGGATACGAAGAAGGTGCGTAGCGGCTCGAACCCGTTGAACCACACTGAGGAATAAGAGGAGGTGTAGGCGCCGGTTGAAATCAAATGGATCCGGTCACCGATTCTGAGGTCAGATGGGAGCTCGTAGCCGGACCTGTCGTATAGGACGTCCGCGCTGTCACACGATGGCCCGGCTAGGACTACGGGCCCCAATGGCCCGTCCCTGCCTGGCGTCTTGACCCGGTACCGGATCGCCTCCTGGAGTGTCTCGGTAAGCCCGTTGAACATGCCGATGTCCAGATAGACCCAGCGTCGTTCGTCATCGGCGGAGCGGCGCGAGATCAGTACGACCTCGGTCTCGATGAGCCCGGCTTCGCCCACGAGGTAGCGTCCGGGCTCGATCAGGATCTGTCCGGGAAAATGACGGCCCAGTTGGGTGTCGATCGAATGCTGGATCGCCTGGCCGTACGCCGCAATATCGGCAACGGGGTCCTGATAACGACAGGGCAGCCCACCACCCAGGTTGACGCCGGCCGCTTCGAAGCCCTCCTTCGCCATTTGTTCATACAGCCACGCCACCGTCGCCAGCGGCCGGTCCCACGCCGTAATATCCCGCTGTTGAGACCCGACGTGAAATGACACGCCAAACGCGAGGCCGGCGTAGGCGGCTTTGTGGAGTAGCAACAGCGCCTCGCCTGGGCTGCACCCGAACTTCCGGGACAGCGGCCATTCCGCCCCTTTACCATCGGTAGTGATGCGCACGTACACCGTGCTGCCCGGCGCTTGACGAATGACTTTGTCAAGCTCGGCTTCGGCATCTACAGTGAAAGTTGTCACACCGCAGCGGGCGCTGTAAGCGATGTCTCGCTCCTTTTTTATCGTATTGCCGAACGATAGGCTCGCCGGGTCGATACCGAGTTTGAGGCACCGTTCGATCTCGCCCGGGCTGGCCACGTCAAAACTGGACCCGACGTCGGCCAGCCGTTGGAGCACCTCTGGCGCCGGGTTGGCCTTTACCGCGAAAAGGACACGGGTGGCGGGCAAAACTTCGATCAGCCGTTGGTACCGCGCCTCGACCAGGTCCAGGTCGACGACGAGAAAGGGCGTGGTCAAGCTGGGGTTATCCTGTAGAAACCGGGCAATAGTCTCTGTGGGCTCGATTGGGGCCAACTTTTCGTGAACACCTGTTGCGCTCATTCGACTTCGGCTCCTTCCATACACAGCGAACTAATCCGAACGCGACTCAACATCGCAGCGTCGCGGAGAGCCTCTCGACCCTCAACGGGCCAGAACCGGTTGGCGTGGCCGGACCGAAGCCTTGGCCCATGCTTACGAGACGCTGATACGAGTGCTCGAAATACAAGAAGATAAACATTTCGGCTACGTGCCCGAGCCCTCGGGCTTGGGCACTGCACCGGGGAACTTACTCAAGACAAATGGTAATAGCGTGCCCGCATCCACGTCGTCATCATTGCGATGGAGATTTCTGCACTGACGTCGTACTTGAGGGCTACCGCCGCCCTTCCCGACACCACCCCCGG
Organism: uncultured Acidimicrobiaceae bacterium; assembly: GCA_963845605.1. Lineage (GTDB taxonomy): Bacteria > Actinomycetota > Acidimicrobiia > Acidimicrobiales > Palsa-688 > Fen-671. The sequence continues at coordinate 270,333 of CAWJSS010000003.1, read as the reverse complement.
AACAACGAGGGCGGTGACGGCTGAAGCGGAGCCCTATCGACAGGACCCAAACCCCTACTGCTTGGATATCACAACCACCAGGTTGGCGTTCAGTGTCGTGCTGATGTCGGAAACATCGAGCGTCCCGCGATAGCCGAGGAACGAGCCGGTGCCGCTGACGACAGGGATCGAAAACGTACCCTGGCCGCCAGGGCCCTGTGCGATCAGCATTGACCCGTCTATCGCCAGCTGACCGCTACATGTAGGCTTGCCGTCGGCGGCAAATGCACATGCAAAGTGGTCGCTGCCACTCCAGGGATTGGAGTGGTGAGCCAGCGTTCCCGAATAATCAAGGTCGGTGAACTCGATCTGGCTGCCTGGCGCCGGGGGGCCGTCCACCGGGAGGGTGGCTATCTTTCCGTTGGGCGCGGTGTAGACCAGGGACGAGTTCTTCTCGTAGAACGAAAAATGTTTCGTGATTACAGGTGACTGGGCGGCCGCTACACCGTTCCACGTCAGCGCCGCCAGGACCGCGACGGTTGCTGTTTTCGTTGCGTAGTGTTTCATTTTATTCCTCGCTGTCATGAGTAGTGGGCCGGGCTGCCCACTGTCGCCTAATTGCAGTTTCTCAACGTCGGCTTCGGCACGGAAGAGCCGTCTTTCCCGTCAAGACGGGAGATCCTCCCGGGGCGACCGGGAACCTTCTCCTTTTCGCGGCCCTGGCGCAGATGGCATGATTAGGCTGGTGCAGAACATCCTTTCAGCGGAAGCTCCAACACAGGCGGGCGGCGGGTACCATCGCTGGCGCCGAGGTGTTCCTCTGGTTATTTTTGCCGCTACCGAGCTCGTCATCGCCCTGGCTCTGTTCCGGTTGGTGTCTCTGGGCCTCCCTGCAGGGCAGTTGCTTCTTTCCTACGGGGTCACCAACGCTTGGTTGGGCGCCAGCTTCGCGCCCTTCGGTGCCTACGTCGCTTATAGGCGTCCCGATGTTGTGGTCGGCTGGCTTTTTTTGGCCTTCGGGGTCTTGTACGGCGCTTCGGTTTATGGCATCGCGCTGACTACCCCCGCTTTTGTGGCCGGCAACGAAGCCCACCTGAGCCTTGGGGTAGTCCTGCTCAGCAACACCTGGACAGCGGGCGTAGCGGTTTGCTTCCCCCTGATCCTGTTCCTGTTCCCCGACGGCCGTCTTGCTTCGCCCAGGTGGCGCTGGCTAGTGGCTATCTTCCTGGCCGACGGGCTCATTTGGATGGTGACGTGGTCTCTCCAAGACACGGCGCCGCTGCTGGGTATTCGCCCGCCCTGGTCCGACTTCATTTCGCGCACAGAGACCGTTACCAATTTCGGCCTGCTTGTCGTGTTCGTAATGTCCGTCGTTCCTCTGGCTCATCGCTGGCGGCATGCCACCGGTCGCACCCACGACCAGCTCCTTTGGCTCCTAGCGGGTGCCATTGTCGCCGTGGGGCTCTTTCTCCCGACCGCCTGGGGCGTTACCAGCTACTGGGCGACGTCGATGCTGATTGGGGTGCCGTTGTTCTGTGTTGCCTGCACCATCGCCATAGTCCGTCACCAGCTGTTCGATATCGACCTCGTCGTCAATCGCACGCTCGTCTACCTCGTCCTCTCGGGTGGATTGCTGGCTATTTACCTGGGCGCTGTAGAGCTGGCCCGCCTGACGATTGGCCAGCAGGCCGAGCTCGGAGGGTCCCTGTTGGCTGCAGCCCTGGTAGCCGTCGTGTTCGTGCCCAGCCGGTCTTTTGTGCAGAGGCTCGTCGACCGCCTGATGTTCGGGAGTCGCGGCGATGCCGCGGAAACGCTCTCCAGCCTGGCGGCGAGCCTGGAGAGCTCGGTTGACGACGAGCTGTCAACCGCTCTCCATGCCATCCGGCAGTCATTGCGGCTCCCGTACGCCGCCGTGGCAGTCGAGGACCGAGTCGTTGGCACAATCGACCCGCATTCACCGCCGGAGGTGATCCCGCTCCGTTACCGCAACCAACCCGTCGGTGAGCTGATGGCGTGGCCTCGGCGCGGCCAGCGCCAATTCGACTCCAACGATCGCGCCGCTCTTCGGGTCGTCGCCGGTCCTTTGGCCACTGCAGTTCACTCGGTGAGGCTCAACGATCAGCTCCAGGAATCGCGAGAGGAACTAGTGGCGGCGCGGGAGCTCGAACGTCGCCGTCTTCACCGCGATCTTCACGATGGGCTGGGACCCGCACTTACAGCAGTGGCCCTGAAGGCGGACGCCGCGGGCAACGTATTAAAGGGCGACCCGCGCCGGGCCAAGGAGCTGCTTGACCAGATCGGCAGCGAGGCGCGGGCCGCGGTCGGGGACGTCCGCCGGATCGCCCACGGGCTGCGTCCCCCCACGCTCGACCAGTACGGCTTGCTCGCGGCGGTCTCGTTCGAGGCCACGCGGTTTACGAGTCGGCTCGATGGGCACCCTCTAATAGTTTCGGTCGACCTCCCGACGTCGCTCCCGCCCTTAGGCGACGAGATCGCCGTAGCCGTATACCGGATCACCACTGAAGCGCTTACAAATGTGGCCCGCCACTCCAACGCCTCAAGTGCGCGCGTTGTCATCAAGGCTGACGACCAGTTGACGCTCCAGATCATTGACGACGGCACATCGGCGAGCACGAGTTGGACAGTTGGGTTTGGGGTGACAAGCATGGCCAAGCGGTCAGCTGACTGTGGTGGCTCGTTTAGTGCTGCGCCAGGGGCGGATGGCGGTCGGGTCGTCGCCGCCTTCCCTCTGCACCAGAAAGACGAACAACCTTGACCAGGATCCTGATAGTCGACGACCATCCGGTCGTCAGAGAGGGCCTTTCGAGCCTGCTCGAGACCGTCGACGGCATGTCCGTGGTAGCCGAGTCCGCTAGCGGCCCGGACGCCGTCGCCAAGGCCTTGGCTTACCGCCCCGACGTCGTCCTGATGGATTTGAACATGCCCGACGGGTCAGGGATCGACGCCACCCGCGCCATCGCCCAGGCCTGTCCGGAATGCAAGGTGCTTGTACTCACCATGTCAGAGGACAGCGGTTCAATCGATGACGCGATGCGTGCCGGCGCACGCGGCTACCTCCTGAAAGGCGCGAGCCAATACGAGATAATCCGGGCAGTTGACACCGTAGCCAGTGGGGGCGCGCTCTTTTCGGCGGTTATTGCCGACCAAGTCCTGAGTCGTCTACATGAGCCCAAACCCGCCGTAGGGCTCGTCGGGGTGTTGCCCGACCTGACGAGCCGCGAACGAGAGATCCTGGTATTGCTGGCCGGAGGAGCACGAAATCGTTCCATCGCCGACGCACTGGGGATCAGTACGAAGACGGTAGCCAACCATCTTTCCATGATCTTTACCAAGCTCGGAGTTGAAGACCGCGGGCAGGCGATTATCGTCGCACGCGAGGCGGGCCTGGGCAGAGCACGATAATGGCGTGGTCGTTCCCAACGGCGGTGCACGGCAAATGGTTCCCAGCTAGAGGATGAGTTTGCCCGCGGAGGTCGCGCCCCGCTTGGCCAGGACCAAGGCCTCGATAGCGCCTCGAGAGCCGGCCACCGGTGAAGCGACTTCTCCAGATGGCTCCCAACCATTTCGCGCGCATCGACTGCTCTGCATATGCGACGGCGGAGGAGATCTCCTCGGGCCGGTCCGCCAGGCGCCCGCTGTGAAGCTCGAAGGTCGGCTTGACCAACGCCACCAGCAATGCTCCCGGCGCGAAGCTGAGCCCACCCAGCTGGCTGAGGGCGGAGGCGATGGCCAGGTAAGAAAGGTCCATGACGACCACGTCAACCGGCTCTGGGACGAGCCGGCCGTCGAGGGCGGCCAGGTTGGTCCGCTCCAGGTTCACCACCCGTGAGTCGGCCCGCAACCACCCGCGCAACTGACCCACGCCGGCGTCGACGGCGTAGACGCGCCTAACCCCGGCGTCCAGTAGAGCCTGGGTGAAACCTCCGGCCGCGGCACCCAGGTCCACCGCCACGAGGCCGGTCAATTCGAGCCCGAAGCTCGCTAGCGCGTGCGCCAGCTTGACGGTGCCTCTGAGGGGCTTTGGGGCCAGCACCTGGAGGCTGGCGTCGGCACGCACGAAAGCCCTGGGGTTCGAGATCGGCGCCCCGTCGACCAGCACGAAGCCGTTCAGTACCAGGGCTTCGGGGTCGTCCACATCGGGGAAGCGCCGGCCCACCAAAGCGGACAGGGCGACAAAGCGTGGTCGTTTGTTCACGTCCGAGGTACGGCCGCGTCCAGCCACCCGGCACGGACCAGCATGAGACGCTGCGTCGAGTCGACGGCCACGGCATCGACTCTGCCACCCCCATCAGCAGCCGACGCACCGAATTGCGACAAGGGACCGTCTGGCATGGCAGTCACCCTGCAATTGTGGCCCATGGCAAGGAGTGGGAACCCCGCACAATAATGTAAATGGGCTACCGCACGTCCCGAGGCGTGAAGAGGCTGGCCAAGACTGGTCGGTCTGGCACAATACCGGCAAAGGAGAACAGGTTCGTGAAGGTCGATAAGGTCAAGGTCGGTCTCGTCGGTCTCGGGTTGGTCTCGTCTGCCCACATCGAGGGGTACCTGTCCCACCCCCATGCGGACGTAGTCGCCGTCTGCGATCTGGATGACTACCGGCTACAGAGGGTGGCGAGAAAGTTCGATATTCCCAGGTGTTACACGTCGTACGACGAGATGCTGACAGACACCGATATCAACACTATCGATGTCATGACCCCCACTTATCTGCATAGGCCGATGGCTGTTGCCGCCGCCCGGGCGGGCAAAAACATCCACTGCGAAAAGCCCCTCGCCCTCACGCTGGCGGAGGGTGAGCAGATATGCAACGAGGCCGAGAAGCACAACGTTGCCCTTGCGGTTGATGAAACGTACGTATTCATGGCCACAATCGTCAAGGCACGCGGCCTCATCGATGCCGGCGAGATTGGCAAGCCACGACAGATCCGGCAGCGCTTCGGTGCATGGCTAGACCGTGCCGGAGTTCTCGAGGTGGTCCATGGTGGCCCTACCAGTCCGGAGCAGTGGCGCGCAGACTCTGGCAAAGCAGGCGGCAACGGCTTTCCCTGGCAATTCGACCATAATATTCACTTCTTTGCCACCGCGCAGTACCTGATGGACGACTCCCCCATCAAGGAAGTGTATTCCGTGAAAGCAGACAATTCCTGGTTGCGCGACCGAGCCCAAATCGAAACGGGCAAGGAGGCCGCAGACAACCTCTATGAGGTCAACACGGCAGAGGATATCCCGCTCATGACCTGGACATACGAGGACCCGGCCTGCCAGGGGATCTGGATGCGGGCCGAGCATCTCAACGGAAAGTACGACTTCATGACCGGCTTCTCGGTAACCGTCATCGGTGAGCATGGCCTGATCGAGCTCCTCGGCGAGGGCGGCGGAGGGCTGTATTGGGATGGCCGTCCCGTTCATTTGGTGCTGCACCGCGATGGCAAGGAGCCCGAGACGTTCCGGTTCGATGATGAAGGCCCGGACGACATCTGGGAATCAGAAGTGTCGTACTACAGCCGTGCCCACGCCCACCGCATGCACGAATTTGTTGATTCCCTGACCAGCGGCCACCCGTCCCGGTACACCGGCCGGGACGGCCTGAGGGACTTGCGGGTCGCGATCGGGTCGCTCTGTTCAGCGAGGGAAGGAACCCCAATTGAGGCGCGGGAGGTGACAGATAGCCGCTTCTTCAACGGGCGCGAGCAGTAGAGCGCAGGGGCAACCCACCAGTCAGACTTGGCCCTAGGAGTCCCAGATCGGGCCGAACGCCGGGATCCCTCGCCTCTCCAATCCGTGGACGACTTGCCACGTGACTTTGCTGTTACTTATGCAGACCACGGCCTCGGCTTCGGATTCGAGGTACGCGGCGTACGCCAGCCGGAGGACGTCCGGTTTACCGCGTTTGTCCGTGTTCCAGATGATGGCGTCCGGCTGCGCCTCAGTTATCTCGTCCACCAGGGCGTCGCCATACGTCAACCGCGGGTCCTTCGTCACCCAGACGAGCCGCGAGGGAGCCTCTCTCGTCAGGAGGTGGGGCAGCGTTGGCCCGATGCCGCTCCCCGTGGCGACGAAGACCACCTTGGTGAACAACCTCCTGACAATGGCCATGCCGACCGTGGGAATTCCCCGCACCCACACCTGTTGTGGTGCGTCGTCTATAAACGCAGATGTCCAGTCGCCGGCGCGCGAGATAACCATCCGGTAACCCTCACCCCCGTCGAAGGCCGGGAGGATGGCGAAATGGTGCCACTGGACGATCGGGTGGCGGCTAATGGGCCGGGTCGTCCCGGTAGCAGGTGTCGCTCCGTGGGTAAAGCTGACCACGGCCGAGTGCGGGGATGGCCGGTCGACAGAGATGGCAACCTTGCGCAGCAGCACCCACGGCCACACGCTGCAGGCAACGGCGGCCACGAGCAGCCACACACCCGGCGCAGTTAGCACCGCATTTGCGACGGTGTCGTTGCCCCGTTCGCTGGCCACAAAGGCGACGGTGTTGGTCGAAACCAGGAGCAACGAAACCCAACCGAAAAATCGGTGCGTGAACTCGAACCTGTCGTGCATGGCAGTCCGGAACCGAGGTAACGCCATGACGATGATGGCAACGAAGAGGACGCCGATGACGTAGAACACGGCGACGATGGCGACTCGCACACTGAGGAGGCCCCGGGCCAGGTCGCTCGTGAGCGAGCCCAAGAACGCGCCGTACCAAAGCGTCCCCGCTATCGCCGCACCGACGTGCAGCCCGCCAAAGTGGAACCACTTCCCGAGCGTCCAGCGCAGGCGCAGGGGCCAGGACGTCGGCGCCCGCGTCGCCGCCCAGCCGAGGAAGTTGATGACGTAGGACTGGCGCACGATGATGGCGAAGGCGAAGTTGGCCTGCGCCACCAATGCAATCGAGGCGAGGTCGCTCCCTTGACTGCTCCACCACTGACTAGACACCCCATACCAGGCCACCACTGCGTTCAGGGCCATGACGAGGAGGATCAGGCGGTTGTAGTGCATGAGGCGGGGGTGTTTGAAGATCCGTTGCATCAGCCTCGTCCACGACGGCAGGGGGGCGGCGTCATCGCGCGGCTCCGGCCGGAGGGACCGCGCCTGGACCACCTGGGCCAGCTCATCGGCCGTTTGCGAATGGTCGGCCATCCGGCGGAACGTCTCTCTGTCGAGGCTCAACACCTCCACTTCGCTGACGGCTCGCACTGTCCCGTTCCGTGGACGCGAGGTGACCAGGCCGACTTCGCCGAAGCACTGGCTTGGAGCAAACGTGCAGACATACACGTCGCGGTCCTCGACGCGCTGGACGAGCTCCGCTTCGCCCGCGGTCATGATGTAAAACCGGTCCGCCGGCTCACCCTCGGCCACAATGATGTCACTGCGCCGGTACCGGCCCGCCGCAGCCGGCCCGTAGCCTCGATCAGCAACTGACGGCGGTGCGTGCGGGAAGGCCTGGGCCAAGCATTCGTAACGCCGCTCGGTACGGTTGAGGCGGCCGACGAGGCTACCGCGCCGCGGCTGACGCCGGCCCGGTTTGGTCGTTCCGCCACCGCCTGGTGCGGTCATCGCCATCGGGTACTTGCTCTAGGGAATTAAGGATCTGCGGGTTCGAGCGAGCTGCGCCGAACGGCGACGTCGCACGCACCGTGGGCACAAATCTCGAAGGCCTCGTCCTTGGACGCCCAGCCATGCCGCACCAGGAGCCCATGGATCTCGCAACCCAAGCAGAGCCCGAGCACCGATTCGAGCCACATGAGAGCGAGACAGACCAGGCAAATAGACCTCGGCAGCCATCCTCGTATGCCGTAGTTCGTGATGAAAGCCATCGAACCCGACATCGCCAGGCCAAGCGTCCACGCGAACCGCTTGGGCTTGGCGGACACCCAGTCCGGCTGCTGTCGTTGTGTCATCCAGCCAGTCAGCAGACCGATCGGGCTTCGTGAAATTCCCGCGCTGACCCGAACCAAAAACTCGATGAAGAAAAAAACGGCCACGACCTGTAACGGCCAGTAGCGCTTCTCGAAATATGCAAAGCTGAATGCGATAGCACCAATGACCATTGTCGTGCCGGCGGCAACGCGGACGACATGCTCATTAACGACGGGAGCAAGGACATGCCGGCCGTCCGCCGTTCGGGCCTCGAGGATGTTGGCCGCGAAGCCTTTCGTCATAATGGAGTCCTTTCAAGGTGGTGGCCTACTGCGCCTGCCCGGGCCAGCTGAGCGGCGGGCGAGGAAGCCTGTGTGATCGATCTCCGCCACCGTCCGGTCGACGAACCGCTGGAGGAAGCAGAGGAACAGGTATGCGTCGGCGAAGTTTGTAGCCACTCCAAGCGATACCCGGATGGCCGAGGGGAACCTCCCCTGCTCGAGATGGACCTGATCACGAAACTGCTCATAGGGCACGGGCGAGTTGTGCCCGAACCACTTCCGTAAGAGTTTGGCGCTCAGTTGAAGGGCTATCTCACCAGCGCCGGGATTGCAGAAGCACCCGGTGCGCAAGGAAATGTCGGCGCTGCTGGCCAGCTCCTCGACACGCAGGTCGTCGATCGGCCGGCCGTCCCGATCGTACATCGAGAACGCCACCGTCCCACCGCGGCCCTCAGTGCTACACGGCCCGTAGATCTGCACCAACCGCCGCCCATTTTCGTGGCGGAGGCCCTGGAGAGCATCGAGTAACCAGCTGGTCAGGCACTGCACGCGGGCGTGAATGATGTCCATGCCAACCCGGTCGATATACCGGAGCCCGACCGTGACCGCGAAGAGGTTCAGATAATCGAGGGTGCCGTCCTCGAACGCAGCCTCGTCGGAGCGCAGGTAGTGACCGTCGCCTCGAACGGAGGCGATTGTCACGGTGCCACCCGCAAACCAAGGCCGCGTGAGGGCGTCGAACCGGTCCCGGCGCATTAGCAAGCATCCGACGCCGGTGGGAAAGCCCATGATCTTATAAAAGGAGAGGGCGGCGAAGTCTGGGCGCGCCCGCGCCACGTTGAAACGGTTGGTGGGCACGAACGCGGCCACATCGACCAGCACGTCCCACCCGGCATTTCGTGCCTCGTGGATCAGGTCGAGGCCATGCTGAACGCCCGAAAAGTTGGACTGAGCCGGAAAGGCCAGCAAATTATGAGCGCCAGCCCTGGCTGAGTTCAGTACCCGCCGGACTGCCGTCTGATCGAGGCGTAGGTCTGGAGCAGTCACAGGGAGATAAACAACCTTTGCCCCGCCGCGCCGGGCGAACTCCCTGATGCCGTTCACCGAGTTATGGTTGTCCGCACTCAAGGCGAACGTGCTCCCGGGCCAAAGGGGTACGACTCCCCCACCAACCGCAATGCCGAACTCGCATTAGCGGTGAAGATGCACAGATAGTCGTGGGGCGGAGCGTTAAAGAACTGTCGAACTGCTCGGCGGGTGCGCTCCACCAGTGCCGTCGCGGCGAGTGATGCCGGCGAGTTCGAGTGCGGATTGCCCAGGACCTGTTCGCGTAGAAGTTTTTCGTGGCTGCGGACCTGGCTGGTGCCATGCAGGCCGCCGCCCGTGTAGTCGAGGTAGATCTGTTTCCTGTCGTCCAGGCGGGCGTATTCCGATCTCCTCAATTCCCCCAGGGCGCCGTCCGGGTCAAACTGCGGGTACCGGCGCCGGAACTCGACCTCCGCAGTGCCCATACGCGTCGGCTCGTAGCGTATTCGGTCCCCTATGCGTGCAATTCCCATTGGAGTGCCCTTCGACGCCCAGAATTCGTTTTGGGTTGCCAAAGATGACGCCTGGCACCGGCTCAACTTGTTGCGCACCTAGGTTTCTCGTCCGCGCCGGCGCCCTACACGCGATTAAATGCCGTCGGAAGATGCATCATCTGGAGACGGCATGAAGATGGCGTGTAGATCCTGTGAGTTCAGGTGCCGCGAGGAACCGAGTGTGCCTGTCGACTAGCTTCTGTACCCTCTATGGTCGAGTTTCGCCGTGCGACTGCTCGGGTCGCGCCGGGCGACCATAGGACCTGCCCTTACGGGGGGCAGCCCGATGGGCTCGGCGCTGCGGCAGGTGCTCATCGCAAGGCGCAGTCCTGTCGATCGGACCCCGGTGCCGGCGATGCGTCTGCCACACCTCGGCCGAACTGGCCGGCCTTAACTCCGGCCGCTCGCAACGCGGCCCGGGACCACCACATGACGCCCGCGCGTTAGCTCGACTGGCGATCTCGGTGCCTGGCTGCACCAGCCTGCTCGGTAGCGGGCAGCCCGGTCAAGGCGGTTGGCCTCCTACGGCATCGAGCCCGCTCGCTGCTGGCCGTGGGCGGCACCAGCCTCGAAGCAGACCCCGTCTGCCGGCGCTACATCAGCGATGACCGCGTGGAACGAGCCGGGCCGGCCGTCGAGCTCATCTGCTCCAGCCCAGGGCGGGCTTGTCGAGCCATCAGTTCGTCCAGCCCGGCCGTGCCACCTCGCCGGACCCGGAGACCTCCGGCGGCGGGGTTCAGTCACCTGTTCCTCCCGACCGACTTATAAGATGGCGTCCCCGGGGCCGCAGCGACTCGTAGCCCTGCCCGACGACGCGGCCAGCCTACGCGGGGCAGAATTATGCCGGGTTCCCGGTGGCTATGTCCGCACATCCTGGAGGAGCAAAATGACTGAAGGCCGTCAGAGCACCTTTGAAATGGCGTTGACTCACTTCATCGTTTCTCGCGATGTAGAGCGCTCCGTCCGCTTCTATACCGAGGTCCTCGGCGGCACGACGATCCGCTCAGGTGAGCCGTCCTACGTGGCCCTTGCCAACAGCTGGATCATCATCAACGTCGGCGGTGGCCCGACCGATGACAAGCCAACGGTGACACTCGAGGCGCCGCCCGACCTAGACCGGACGAGCGCCTTTCTCAACATCCGGGTCTCCGATATCCAGGCTGCGTATGCAGAGTGGACGGCGCGAGGGGCAGAATTTCTCACACCGCCTAAAGTGCATCAAACTGAAATGCGCTGTTATATCCGTGATCCCGACGGCCACCTGATCGAGGTCGGCCAAACCACCCTGCCCGGCGGCTGGTCACAGTTTTTGACCAAGCCTTGAGGACAATTTCACCGGCCGCGGGGCTGTCGGCATGGGATCGGTATGGGGAAGGTACCGACCCGTCTCGTCGTCGCCCACAGTGGGTTCGATCTCGGCCGAGTTGGGCATGCGCCATTCGGAACGAACAGGTGGCAGTTGGACGACCTGGTTGCCGCCGATGTTCGCAGACGGCACCGTTCGCAACCGGGTCACCGTTCCGTCACCAGCTGCCCGCCGAGGCGGTCCGAACCTCGCCGCCGCCGACACTTGGCCGTCATTCTTTTACGTACGGCGAGTGATCGGCTCGAGCAGCCCGATGAGGGCGGGCCGGTCGAAGTACCGGGCCAACCGAGCGGAGTGGACTTGTAGTGCTTGTCGGTGATGTTTGGGTCAGCCCCGAGCTCGACCAGCCGTTGCGCCAGCTCTAAGTCGCCGTTCTCGGCGGCGACGTGGAGTGCGGTATGCCAGGGTTCGTTGCTGGGGATGTCGCTGCGGCCTCGTGCGTTGACGTCGAAGCCGGCCGAGATAAGCAGCTCGACGGCCCCGGGTGCGCCTTCGGCGGCGGCCCAGGTCACCAAGCCGGGCCGCTTTTGTCTTACCGCAGCTACGACTTCCGCTGGAGTGCGGTCTAGCGCGTCGGCCTCACCCGCCAGGACAGCGGCAACGAAGGCGTCACCGGCCTTTAGCCGAGGGGGCGGCGCGCCCAGTGCCTGGAGCTGCTCGGCGAGCTCAGGGTGGCCGTTCATGAGCGCTACTTCGACGGGCGTGCCTCGCCGGGGAGTGCGCTGCTCGGTGAAGGGGCTCACTATGTCGACGCCGTGCTGGGCGAGCAGGGCGACCCGGTCGCGCTGATCGTGGATGATTGCCCATCCGAGCACGCTGCGAAGCATTTCGGTGGGCGACTCGATGGACTCGCCGAGCAGCCGATGCCAGGGCCCGCGCGTGTTGCTCCCGAGGCCGTAAGCGAAGAGCAGTACAAGGTGGTCGTCATTCGTGCCGAACATGCGGTTGTAAAGAGCCTGCCCGTCATTGGGGTCGGCGCCTGACTCCAGCAGCAGCCGGGCGAACTCGATGGCGTGGGGGTGCCAGGGTTGGCGTCGTTCGCCGTAGCCGAGTACGCCCGTGAGCACCGTGAACGGCGTGGGCAAGGCGTGCCAGAACCGGCCATCGTTAGGGTCGGCGCCGGCACCAAGTAAGAGCCGCGTCGTTTCCAGCGTGGCCACCAGCTCGACGTCGGGGTCGTGGCGGGCATAGGCCTGGTACAGCAGCGGCGACCAGCCGTGCGGGCCACCGGTAACGGCAGCGGCCGCCCCATGCCCATCCAGGTTCCGGTCCAAGTGCCGGCCCAAAGCCGGTCCAAGTGGCGGCGCACTTCGTTCACTTCTGAGCACGCCGACGCCACGAAGAGGCTCTGGCTGGGCAACTCGGGGTGGGCGGCCAGGAGCTGTGCGGCCGCGGCGCGGTCGGCCGCATCGTCGTCGCTATAAGTCAGGCAGGCCAGTCGCAGGAACCGGTCGCCCAGCGGCTCATTGGCCGGGGCCGCTTGGCCGGGCCGCCAGGCGCGGGCGGTTACGATCTGGATGTATCGGCGGACCCGGGCCCAGCTGGTGAAACCGTGTTCACGAGCCAGGACCAACTGGGCTGCCGTCAGCGAGAACTTTTCGGGCTCTGGCGGCCGGGGATGCCATGTGGCCACCCGAGTTAGCGCCGCTGGTGCGCCGGCGCGAACGGCGCGTTGAAGCTCACGGGCCTGCGTCCGAAGTTGGTCCAGGTCAGGGTCTTGGGGTAGCGCGGCAGTCGCCATCGCAGCCTCCTCTCGTTCTACCGGCCGGTCCGCGGTGCCGATCGAAAGGAGGGTGGCCAAGAGCGACGCAATGGTCCCTCGTCAATGGGTGGGCTCAGCCCTTTCCGCGGACCTGGAGGCGCCCCACGCGCCGTATTGAATCCTAGCCCGGCTTGGCGTCGCACCCGCCCGGCAGAACAAATTCGGGCCAAGTTGTGGCTCTTTGGACAACGGGGCGGGATGATGGTCGGCGATGCCCATTGCTCACATAGACGTACTGGTAACGGTACCGCCGGAGGAGCCGCCTCACTGGTTGACGGCCCGGGCCAGACGCGTCGTCGCGTTGGCCGAAGGCAGCCTGCCGGCAGCCACGCTGGCCGAGTTGCGCGCCAGGCTCCCGCGACTGGTCGTTGTCTTCGGCCATGGCGCCCCGGCCGCCGCCGTTGCTACCCAGGTCCACGACGCCGGCCTCCCGCTCGTGGTGTTCACTGACGACCCGACAATGGAAGTTCCTAGAGGTATCGACGTCCGTCCCGCTACCGACCCCGGGCCTCCCATGGAGATGGCCGACAGCCTTTTGGACCTCGTGGGCGAGACCCCGTTGCTGGCATTGCACCGGACCGCCCGCGACATTGCCTGCCATCTCCTGGTGAAGCTGGAGTACATGAACCCCGGAGGTAGCGTCAAAGACCGTCCGGCCCTGGCGATGATCGCCGCCGCCGAGCGGGAGGGCAAGTTGTTGCCCGGAGGCACGATTGTCGAGCCGACCTCCGGCAACACGGGGGTTGGTTTGGCCATGGTGGCGGCGCTGCGCGGCTACCACTGCATATTTCACGATGCCGGACAAGATCGCCAGCGAAAAGATGCAACTATTGCGTGCCTACGGGGCCGAGGTGATCGTCTGCCCGACGGCGGTGGCGCCGGAGCACCCGGAGTCGTATTACTCGGTGGCGGACCGGGTCACGGCGTCGACCCCGGGAGCCTTCCAACCCAACCAGTACCGCAACCCGGAGAACCCGGCCTCCCACTACCGTTCGACCGGCCCGGAGATTCGGCGTCAGACCGCCCACCGCATCACTCACCTCGTGGCCAGCATCGGCACCGGCGGTACGATCAGCGGGGTCGGCCGCTACCTCAAAGAACAGCGCCCCGAGATCCAGGTCATCGGAGCCGACCCGGAAGGGTCCGTTTACTCTGGTGGCGGTGGACGGCCCTATTTGGTGGAGGGCATCGGCGAAGACTTCTGGCCGACAACCTACGATCCCAGCGTGGTCGACCGGGTGATCGCCGTGCCTGACGCCAATTCCTTCGCCACTGCTCGGCGTGTGACCCGGGAGGAGGGCCTCCACGTCGGGGGTTCCTGCGGTACGGCGATTTGGGCCGCCCTCGAAGTGGCTCAGGACCTCGGCCCCGAGGCGGTGGTGGTGGTTCTGCTGCCGGACTCCGGGCGCGGCTACCTGTCCAAGCTCTACAACGACGCCTGGATGGCAGACCACGGCTTCCTGCAAGCGGCCGGGCCTACCGTGGCCAGGGTCCTGGCTCAGAAAGGTGGGGCCATGCCGCCTCTCGTCCATGTCCACCCCGACGAAACGGTGCGGGCCGCCATCGCTTTGTTGCGGGAGTTCGAGGTTTCGCAAATGCCGGTGGTCAAGGCCGAGCCGCCGCTGTCATTGGCCGAGGTCGTCGGCTCGGTGACCGACCGAGCCCTCCTGGAACGGGCGCTCAGCGACCCGGGCGTGATCGACAACCCCGTGTCCACGGTGATGGACCGGCCCTTGCCCACGATCGGCACCGGGGAGACCATCGACCAGGCGGCGGAGCGCTTGCAAGACCACCCGGCCGTTTTGGCTCTGGACCGTGGGCACCCTATGGGCATCCTCACCCGTTCGGACCTCCTCGCCTACCTGGCCCGCACATGACGGGCACCCCCGGGACAGGTACTCGGCCCATGGGGTTTGAGTCGTTGGCCATTCACGCCGGTCAACCACCCGACCCCGGTACGGGCGCCGTGGTCACCCCGGTCTTTCAGACCTCTACGTACGCCCAGTCGGGGGTCGGACAGCACCTCGGGTACGACTACTCCCGTACCGCCAACCCGACACGCACTGCCCTGGAGGAGTGCCTGGCGGCATTGGAAGGGGCCACCCGAGGGTTGGCGTTCGCCAGCGGGATGGCTGCCATTGACGCGTTGCTCCGTCAACTGCGGCCGGGCGAACGGGTGCTGATACCCGACGACGCCTACGGCGGGACCTACCGTCTCGTGTCCAGGGTCCACGCCCCTGCCGGCTTGGGCTATCAACCAGTAGCCACCCACGACCTTCAGGCTCTGGCCGCCGCCTTCACCGACGAGACCCGGATGGTGTGGGTCGAGACTCCCTCGAACCCCCTGCTGCGCGTGGTCGACATCGCCGCTGTGGCCGAGCTGGCACATGAGCGTGGAGCCATTTTGGTCGTCGACAACACCTTCGCCACCCCCTACCTGCAGCAACCTCTCGTCACTGGGCGCTGATGCCGTCGTCCACTCGACGACCAAGTACCTGGGGGGTCACAGCGACGTGGTCGGCGGCTTCATCGCCACCTCGGACGAAGAGCTCGCCAGCCGGCTCGCTTTCGTGCAGAACTCGGCCGGGGCGGTCCCGGGCCCTTCGACTGTTTCCTTGTACTGCGCGGCATCAAGACCCTGGCCGTACGGATGGACCGCCATTGCGCCAACGCCCAGGCCGTCGTGGAGTTCCTGAGCTCCCATCCGGCAGTGGACCGCGTTAATTACCCCGGACTGGCCACCCACCCCGGCCACGGGACCGCAACCAGCCAGATGCGGGCGTTCGGCGGCATGGTTTCTTTCACCCTTCGCCGGGGCGAGGACGCCGCCGTGAAGGTCGCGGGCGCCACCCGTCTGTTCACGCTGGCAGAGTCACTAGGAGCCGTGGAATCGCTCATCGAGCACCCGCACCGTATGACGCACGCTTCGGTGGCGGCCTCCCCGCTGGCGGTCGACCCGGCGCTCGTCCGGCTCTCAGTTGGGATCGAGACCGTCGACGACCTCGTTTGCGACTTGCGCCAGGCGTTGGACCGGTTCGGCTGAGGACCAGGGGGGCCGGGCTGTTATTGAAGCCCGGACCGTACCGACGTTATGCGTTGTGTGTTGAAACCGAGCCAGTGCATCCTGCCGATGTACCGAGCGTGCTCGACTTTGATGCAGCGGTCCATGACGACGGTGACACCGCCGTCCTCGGCCATCCTCGCCGCCTCCAAGTTGATGACGCCGAACTGGCACCAGAGCGCCCCGGCGTGGATAGCGACCGTGTCCCGGGCGATGCCGGGGAGGGCGTCAGGGGCGCGGAAAACGTTCACGATGTCCACCGGCTCGGGCACGTCTTGCAGCCGGGCGTAGCAGTGCAGGCCCAGGATCTTGGTCTCGCGTGGGTTCACCGGTATGACCCGGTAGCCATGCCGCTTTAGGTAGTAGCCGACGAAGTTGCTGGCCCGAAGCTCGTTGCTCGACAACCCCACGATGGCGATCGTGCTCGAAGTATGGAGCAGGCGCTGGATGACCAATGGGTCCTGGTAACTGGCCAAGTCGGTCACTCCGTCGCTGCTCCTGTAGCCAGGATGGCTACTCGCTTCAGCCCTTGCTCCAGGTCCCAGGTCAAATCGTCGACCGACTCGGTACCCACCGACAGCCGCACCGTCCCGGGCCGGACGCCGGCCGCCTGCAGTTCATCGTCGCTGAGCTGGCGGTGCGTGGTGCTGGCAGGGTGTATGACCAGGCTCTTCGCATCGCCCACGTTGGCCAGGTGCGACCAGAGCGTCAACCCTCGTATGAGCTCTTGCCCACCCGCTCGGCCACCGGCGCAGTCGAACGAGAACACGGCGCCAGGGCCGAGTGGCATGTACTTTTCGACCAAGGCCTGGTATTTGCTGGTCGGCAGCCCAGGGTAGGTGACCTGCGATGCCAGCTCTTGACCCTCGAGGAACTCGGCCACGGCCAGCGCGTTCTGGACATGGCGTTGCATCCGTAACGACAGCGTCTCGAGGCCTTGCAGGAACAAGAACGCATTGAAGGGCGACAGCGCGCCGCCGAGGTCGCGCAGGGTTTCGGCCCGCAGCTTCATCAAATAGCCGTATGTCCCGAAAGTCTCGTGGAACATCAAGCCGTGATAGGCCGGCGACGGGCCCGCCACGACGGGGAAACGCCCATTGGACCAATCAAAAATGCCGGAGTCCACTACCACGCCACCAATGCTCGTCCCATGGCCGCCTATGAACTTTGTCGCCGAATGCACAACGATATCGGCCCCCCATTCGATCGGGCGGCATAGGTACGGCGTGGCGAACGTGTTGTCCACGATCAGCGGCAACTCGTGCTCGTGGGCAACGGACGCTACCGCCTGGATGTCCAGCACGTTGCCCCCAGGGTTGCCGATCGTCTCGGCGAAGAACGCCTTGGTGTCCTTGCGGACGGCGTGGCGCCAGGCGTCGGGGTCGTCCGGGTCGACCCATGTCAGTTCCACGCTCATTTTTCGCAGGAGATGCTTGAGCTGGTTGACCGAGCCGCCGTACAAAGCCGAGGACGAAACAACATGGTCGCCCGGCTGCAACAGCGTGAAAAGGGCGGCGGCCTGAGCCGCGATCCCGCTCGAGAACGCTACGGCTCCGCAACCACCTTCGAGGTTCGCCACGCGCTCCTCGAGCACGGCGACGGTCGGGTTCATTATCCGGGAGTAAGTGTTGCCGTACTCCTGCAGGTTGAAATAGGCGGCGGCCGATTCCGGGTCTTCAAACACGTAGCTGGTGGTTTGGAAAATCGGCACCGCGCGAGCCCCCGTATTGGGGTCGGGCCGTTGGCCCGCGTGCAGCTGCCGGGTCTCGAAGCCGAAGGCGCGGGCCTCCTCGGCCTCGGCCGAACGAGCATCGGACGGCTTCCTGGCGTCGGTCACTCGCGGGCTCCGGCGCCGGCCAGGAAGCGACGGATATGCGGCGTCTGTTGCGCTTCTTCCAGCAAGAAAGAATCGTGGCCATACGGCGCTTCGATGACGTGGCACTCAACCGGCTTGCCCAGTGCCAGGAGCGCTCGTTCGATATCCCGGGACCCGGCCGGCGGGTAGAGCCAATCAGAGCTGAAGGCGATCAATAGCGTGCGGGCCGAGACGCCTTCGAGTGCTCGCATCAACGACCCCTCGCCGTACTGGCGGGCCAGGTCGAAATAGGTCAAGGCGCGTGAGGTATACAGATAGGTATTTGCGTCGAAACGCTTGACGAAGGCGTCGGCCTGATGGTCCAGGTAGCTCTCGATTTCGAACTCCGGCTCGGTGATCGTGTAGCGGATGTCATCGGCAAACTGCAGCCGCCGGCCGAACTTATCGCGCAACGCCTCGGCGGAGAGGTACGTGATGTGCCCGACCATCCGGGCCACCCCCATTCCGGCGCCGGGGGCCTTTCCCGTGCCGTAATAGTTGCCTCCTCGCCACGCAGGGTCACGCATGATGGCCTCTCGCGCGATGGCGTTCCAGGCCAAGCCCTGGGGGTGGAGGGCATGGGTGCTGGCAATGGCCACGACAGCACCGACTTGGTCAGGGAACAGGATGGCCCATTCAAATGCCTGCATCCCCCCCAGGGAACCGCCCGCTACCGCGGCAAGCCGGTGGACGCCCAACTCCTCGAGGACGGCGCGCTCGGTCCGGACCATGTCCGCCACAGTGATCACCGGGAACCTCGCACCGTACGGCTTGCCCGTCGCTGGGTCGAGCGACGATGGTCCCGTAGTCCCGCGACAGCCGCCCAGGAGGTTGGTGGAGACCACGAAGAAGCGGTCGGTATCGAACGCCTTGCCCGGGCCGATCATCCCGTCCCACCAGCCCAGCGCCTTGCGGGACAGGCCGTCGCGCGCCTCGGCCCCGAACCCGTCGCGTGTGCCTTCCTGGGGCGCCGACTTGGACACGCCGGCGGCGTGGGCGTCACCGCTTGAGCGCGTGGCAAACCAAAATGACGTTGTCACGCTGCTGGTTGAGGGTGCCATAGGTTTCGTACGCCACCCGGACCGGCTGCAAATGCTGACCACAGTCCAGCGGTACGGGCCGGGGCAGGTCGAGGTACTGGGTTTCTACTACGCCGACAGATCCGGCCAACTGTTTCGCGGCTGCCGCCATAGGTGCCATCATCGCAAGCCTTTCCCGGCGCGACGTATTGTACAGTCTCTCGACGGAACCAGTGGAGAAGCTCTCCATGTGCGCATGAAAGTCAGAGAGAGGGCATCAGTGACATGACCACAGTCACTAACGGAGTCAATGTACAGGCGCTGCTCGACGCCCGCGAGGTGCTTAAGGACGCGCCCGAAGCCGCTCAGTTCACTTGGCGAGCCAAGTCGAGGTGGCAAAACGGCGTGCATAGCCAAACAAAGGTACAAAGCTTCTTCGGCCTCGGGGAAGAGCAGACCCATAAGGTCGAGGCGGTGTTCGAGGCCGACCACCCGGAAGTCTTCGCAGCCACGGACAACGGCATCACGCCCATCGAGTACCTCCTGGTCGGGTTGGCGAGCTGCCTTACCGCCGGAGTGGCTTCCGTGGCGGAAAACCGCGGGATCCAGTTGCGGTCAGTTGAAGCCACCGTCGAAGGTGACCATGACATCCGTGGGATCCTCGGTGTCGATAGCGACGTCCGCAATGGGTTCAACGACGTGAAGGTGACCTTCGCCATCGACGCCGATGCCTCCAAGGAGGACATCGAAGCGCTGGTGGCGCAGTCCCAGAAACGCTCTGCGGTGTTCGATGCCCTGACCAACCCGACGAACATCACCGTCGAGGTCGCCTGAGAGGTCGGGCCATAGAGCGCACCGCCGCTGTCGTCATCGGCGCGGGCCACGCCGGCCTCGCCGCCAGCTACTTCCTGAGCCAGCAGTCGATTGACCACGTGGTGCTCGAGCGCGGAGAGGTTGCCAACTCCTGGCGCACAGAACGCTGGGACTCGCTCCGGCTGCTGACCCCAAACTGGCAGAGCCGGCTACCTGGCTACTGTTACGAGGGCCCCGACCCTGACGGCTACATGCAGATGGGCGAGGTGGTCGCGTTCATAGAAAAGTTCGCCAAGGAAACGGGTGCCCCCGTAGTCACCGACGCGAACGTGACCTCCCTCCGACCCCACCGCGACGGGTACAGCGTTGCCTCGAGCCGCGGCGAGTTCCAGAGCCGGACGGTCCTAATCGCCAGCGGCGCTTGCAACCAGCCATCGCTGCCGGCGTTCGCCAATGCGGTGCCGGGTTCCGTCGAGCAACTGACACCTTTCGACTATCGCAACCCAGACCACTTGGCCGAGGGCGGAGTGCTCGTCGTGGGAGCGTCCGCCACCGGCGTGCAGTTAGCGGCGGAGCTTCTGCGCTCCGGGCGTCCGGTGACCCTGTCAGTGGGAGAGCACGTACGGTTGCCCCGGACTTACCGCGGGCGTGACGTGCTGTGGTGGATGTACGCCTCAGGCGTCTGGGACCAGCGCCACGACGAGATCGACGACCTGACCCGGGCCAGACGCCTCCCATCCCCGCAGCTCGTCGGTACGCCTGACCGGGCCACACTCGACTTGAACGCGCTGACCGCCATGGGGGCGGAGCTCGTCGGCCGCTGGGCGGACGTGCGTGACGGCCGCGCATTGTTCTCGGGCGGCTTGCGCAACATGTTCACCCTCGCCGACCTCAAGATGGGACGCCTGCTCGACACCTTTGATTCATGGGCTCAGAGCGGCTCATGGGCTCAGGCTCACGCTCGGGCTCACGGGCACGACCCCGAGTTGGGGCCGCCCGAGCGTTTGGCTCCGACACGCGTGCCAGAAGCAGCCCGGTTGCAGCTCGACCTGCGCAGCGGTGAGATCCGTACGATCGTATGGGCGACGGGGTTCCGCCCCGACTACCGCTGGCTCGACGTTCCCGTTCTCGATCCGAAAGGCCAGCTACGCCACGACGGAGGCGTTGTCGACGGGCCGGGGCTGTATGCGCTCGGGCTCCCCGTGTTACGCCGGCGTAAGTCAACTTTTATTCACGGGATCGAGGACGACGCCCGTGAGGTGGTCGGCCACCTCGGGCAATATCTCGCCGGTTAGGCGTCCGCGTCGCTTTGGACGGATTATTCGGGCGTAAGAAACCGTCCAGAGCGTCGCCAGAGCCCCCGGCGAAGGCTGGACCGAGCGCTGTCAAGCGCGGCTCAGACCGCCACCCGGCGGATCGTGGCCAATCCCCCGGCAAACAACGCCGCCGTCACTGCTGCCAGTACACCGGTCAGGCCCGCGGCGCTAAGCGTCGTGAAGAAGTGGCCCACGCTCGTCCAGGCGCCGGCCCAAGTGGCGATTAGGGCTCCAGCCAGCAGCACGGTGATCTGGCCGGCGATAAACGCCAGCAGCCCGGGGATGTTCCACCGCCGGTACACCAGCCCGAACCAACTGCCGTAGACGAAAACCAGTGTGAGGCCCACGAACGAGGTTAGCCAGGTGAGGTACCAAGGCCCGGGCAAGAGGTAGCCGACCCGGAAAAAGCGCAGACGGATACCCCAGCCTCCGGTGGCTCGCTCGATGACCTGCAGGACGGTAAGCAACAGCCCATAGACGGCGGCCATGGCGACAGCGAGACCGGCGGTGCCCAAAAAGTATGACCGGCGGCTCAATCCGAGGGTCAGAGCGAACGGGAACGACCGCGTGGTACTGAGCAAGCCGGCCACGAGGATCATCACGTAGAAACTGGACAGACCGCCGACGGGCACGCTCTGGTCGGGGCCGGTCGTGATCATGGCGACGATGATCAAATTGACAGCGAAGACGAAGGCCAGCAACGCCCACGGCAGGACGATGTAGGTCAAGCGGTCGACCAGGTGGTACCGCGCCACGTTAACGAGCGTCTTCATACGTATGTCCTTTCGTTGGAGTCTTGGTGGCCCCGCCCGGCGGCGTGCACCATTACCTGTTGCAAGGACAGGGGCTGTAGGTCCAGGTGCAACTCGCGTGCCCGCGCCCTGTCGCCGGCATCGAGCGTCTCGCCGATTACGACTGACTCCTGGGCCGCGATCCGCCGGCGGTCCCAGACCTGCCGGCCGGCGACGAAAGCCTCGACCGTAGCCGTCGGGCCGCTCACAGTCGTAGCCGCGCCCCGGACGTCGTCGGCGACGGCGTCGAGCACGACCCGCCCATGGTCGACCATCATCACCCGTTCGAGCAGGTCTGCGGCCTCGTCGATCAAGTGGGTCGACAGCAGGAAGGTCCGGGGATGCTCGACGTACTCGGCCAGCAGCCGGTCGTAGAACAGCTGCCGAGCCACCGCGTCCAACCCCGCGTACGGCTCGTCAAATAGCGTCACCTCTGCTCGGGCCGCCAACCCGATCACAATGCCGAGGGCAGTGCGCATCCCTCGCGAAAGGCCCTTGATCTTTCGCTTCGTCGGCAGCTCGAAGTCCTGGACGAGGGTCTCGGCCACATCCGGGCTCCAGTTGGGGTAAAACCACGACGCCGCCCGCAGGACGTGGACGACCTTGAAATCCGGGAACAGTTGGTCCTCGCGGACCAGGACAATGCGCCGCAGGATGGCATCGTTTTCCATCGGGTTAGCCCCCAGGACCCGGACGTGGCCGGAGGACGGGAACTCCTGGGCATCCAGGATCCGGAGCAAGGTGGTCTTGCCCGCACCGTTCCGGCCCAAGAGCCCCGTGATGGTGGGGCCTTCGATGTCGACGGTCACGTCGTCGAGCGCCACGTGGTCGCCGTAGCGACGAGTCAGGCCACTCACTGAGATTGCCGGTGTCATGGCTGTGTGTCTCCTTTGCCGTTCCCGGTACTGCCATTACTGGTGCTGCTGTTGCTGGTGCCGTTGCTGGTGCTGGCGTTGCTAGAAGCGTTGACGAGGTCCAGCAGCGCTTCCGTGCCGAGCCCGATCCGTTTGGCCTCGGCGACCATAGGCTCGACGTAGCGAGCGGCGAACTGTTTCCGTCGGTCCTCGAGCAGCTTCGCTCGGGCGCCGGCCGCCACGAACATCCCGATGCCCCGGCGCTTTTCCAGGAGCCCGTTGTCGATCAACAAGTTGATCCCCTTGGCTGCGGTGGCGGGGTTGATCCGGTGGTAGGCGGCCAACTCGTTCGTGGACGGGACGCGGTCGCCCTCGTTGAGAGCTCCATCGGCGATCTCCTCGGAGAGGAGCTCGGCGATCTGAGAGAAGAGGGGGACCCCGTCATCGAGCACGGACCGCTCCCCAGGCGACGCTGGCCTCTAGAAACGTTCGCTGGTTCATTACTTGACTAATGTACCAGCGAAGGCGAGCTACGTCAAGCTCAGTCGGCCGGCTCCCTCACCCACCTGGAAACCGAGGTGCTGGCACCAGCGGAGAAACGGCGCTGACCTCCTTGGCCGCCGGCGGGCCGCCACCGGCAAGGCGCGAGGCAGCGGCTAACGGTCACTCCAGGCCCGCCGCTAGGCTGCACGGATGACCACGGACGGGACCACCCGGGGCGAGGTCAGCCCGCACGACGCCGAGGGCATGATCCGGTCCGGCGCATTATTGCTCGACGTACGAGAGAACGACGAATGGGATGCCGGCCACGTCTCGGGTGCCGTGCACATCCCGCTGGGCCAGCTCGTTGAGCGGGTCGACGAGCTGCCCGAAGACCGTCAAGTGGTGGTCGTCTGCCGCTCCGGCGCTCGTTCGGGCCGAGCTGCCGCTTTCCTGGGTTCCTCGGGGTTCGACGCCATCAACCTGGCTGGTGGGATGCACGCGTGGGCCGCTGCGGGGCTAACTTTTCAAGCTGCTGACGGCGCCCCCGGCGTGGTCATCTAGAAGCGTTGGTCAGCGAGGCGGGGGACCGGCCGGGGCTGCGCCGAAGGCGTCCTCGATGGCGGCGGCCACCTTCTTGGCAATGCCGAACTCCTTTGCCATCCGCGAGATGACCAGTCCGCCACCATGGACGTGGAACGTAGTCGAGCTCCCATCGTGGTCCATGTGGACCGTGGCCTAACCAGGCTCGGCGGGCACGGCCCTTTTCGGGGCTTTCAAGGGCCGACGTCGGGCCCTTTGGTCACGAGAGGCGGTCGAGGTAAGTAACGGTGCCCGTTGTGGACGTCGTGACCACGGCAGGATCGGGGCCCAGCAGCACGGATGCGGCGCCAACAGGTGAAGAGCCGCTTAGAGCGCCGGCGGAGGAGAGCCGGTACACGCACTCGGTGGCCACTTGCGAGGGCTGCGGGCAGTGGGAGAACCCATCGCCTCCAAGTACCAACGTCCCCTTGTCGCTGCTTACTATCTGTCCGTCGACCGGCTGGAACCAGTGGGCGATCGGCCTCAGTGTGCGGGCGTCAAAGCTGCTGAAAGTGGCGTCGAGGCCCTGGCCGGCCGGCTCGACCACCCAAATGACGCCTCCAGCGACGGCGTCAACGAACTGCACGCCTCCGCCCAGGCCGTTCGGATGGTAGGTCAGCTTGGGGCCGACAATCGTGGCGCCCGTGGCCGTCATTGATGCGAGACGGTGGTCACCACGCGAGAAGTAAACAGAGCCGTCAGGGCCGAACGCGGCGCTGGTGCCGACAGCGACCATGTGGGGACCGGAAGTCGAGGCGGTATTCAGACGATAAATATCGACGTTGTTATTGCGCGTCGCCAGCATTACCACCGTGCCGTTCGATGCCGAAACCGATAGCAGCTGGGCGTCTGATGCGTTGGCGCGGTAAGTCCTGGGCGCAGGCCAATGGCCAATCTCGTCGCCCGAACGACGGTTGAACGCGAGGAGGTTTTGGTACGTAGCGACGTACAGGTTCTCCGAGTCAGCAGCCAGGGCTTGAACGGCGCCACTCACGTGCTCGGCCACGGCGGCGGGGCCGTTACCGTCGACCACCCACACGACGGTCGTGCTCTCTTCACCGACCTGGGCCAAGAACACAGCACCGTCAGGCGCTTCAGCGGCGATCAAATTTGCTCCTGCCGCTACCGGGATCTTTATGCGTGCCTCAGTTTTGAGCAGCACCGTTCGACTGGCGCCGGCCGATAACCGACGCGGCCGTTGACCGCTGACCTGAGCCCGGCCCGCTAGCGAAGGCTGATGCACACTGCAATGGCCCGAAAAAGATGGAGGCGCAAAGAGCCAGGGAAGCAGCCGGGCCCACACGGGCCGTTCGGGCTCGCCCGCCCGCCCTGCGGTGGCGGCAAGGAAAATCGCGGGCCGTGCAGCCGGGGATGGGAACCGTTCCCGGTTCGCCTTTGCCCGTCATAAGCACCTCGGGCCGAAATAGGCCGGAGCTGAATACGTCGGACCTAAATGCATCGTGATTGTCCCGCGCTGGCACGCTCATGCTGCCCTCCTCCTCACGCTCACGAATGCTAGACGGCCAGTCGCGCGAGAAGATACACACCCTCAACGTCCATGAAGTCCGGTCGAGGTCCGGTCAATCAGTAAGTGGGCCGGGATAGGCGGCCTCGGCCACGGCAACGAGGCGCTTCGTCTGGCGCCTCACCACCAGGAAAACTATGACAATGGCCGCTACGGCCACCGCCCCCAGCGCGATGTTGATCGTCCCCGAAACCCGGCGAAGCGTGTTGCCCGCAAAATAGGCGCCGAAGGTGTATATAGCGGCCCAAAGTATGCCGCCGGCGGCATTAGCCACGAAGAAGTGTGGCCAACGCATCTTGTTCGTGCCGGCCAAAAAGGCGGCGTACGTCCTCAGCACCGATACGAAGCGCCCGAAGAAGACGACTTTGCCCCCCTGGCGGTCGAAGGCATAGCGGCCGACCTTCAGCTTGGCTTCGTCGATGTGGACCTTGGCCCATAGCGACGGACGAGCCGATAGCCGCCCTTGTCCCCGATGAGGTAGCCAATATTGTCCCCGATTATCGCCGCCGCCGAGGCGACCAACCAGATCAACCACGGAGACAGTTTGTGGGTGCTGCCCGCGTAGATCCCTGCAGTGACAAGCGCCGTTTCCCCGGGGAGGGGGATACCCAGGCTCTCGATGGCCACAAAGCAAAACACGGCAAGGTAGCCATAGTGGGCGATGAAGTGATCGATGTTCACGGCGTCGGCTCTGTCCCTACTACGAGTACGAATGACATCGTGTGGTCAGTGCGAGGAGGCGCCACCTCGCTACGGTCCACTTCTCTAGCGGCCTTCAGCACGACGACCGTAAGGGACCGGGGAAGCCTGGAAGATCTTCTCGTGGCGGCCGTTCGGATCGGTGACCTTGACATTGGCAACGCTCTGGTCAAGCCTAGCCGTACCACCTTCGAGCGCGGCCGTCGGTCAAGGATGACGCCTCCAGTAGTGTGACGATGACGTGAACGGGGTGCGGCCGGCTCTCGTAGCTTAGTTCTGAACCGGTCACTAGATGACCGCTTTTGCCACGTAGGATTCGAAAAAACTCATCCGAACAAAGGTGACCATCATGTCCGAGCGAGACGGGTACATCCCCGGTGTCCCCTGCTGGGTCGATACCAGCCAGCCCGACCCTGAAGCGTCTCTCCCCTTCTATAGCGGCCTGTTTGGATGGGAGTTCAATAACGTGATGCCCGAAGGCTCAGGGGGCGACTACTTCGTTGGGTACATTCGCGGCGGTGACGTCGCCGCCGTGGGGACGATCCCCCAAGGTGCGCCGCGTGTAGCCACCTGGAACACGTACATCTGGGTTGACAGCGCTGACGAGACCGCCACCAAGGCCCTTAAGGCGGGCGGCGGGGTGGCGATGGAGCCCTTCGACGTTATGCAAGCCGGCCGCATGGCAGTCATCACCGACCCCGAGGGAGCCGCCTTCAACGTCTGGCAGGCCAAGGACCACAAGGGTGCCAAGATCGTCAACGAGCACGGCGCCCTCAACTTCAATGGTCTGGCCGTCCGGGACGTCGAGGGGGCCAAGGCCTTCTACCGCGCCGTCTTTGGGTGGGGGACGCTGGAAATGCCGATGGGCGTACTTTGGACGCTACCTGGCTACGGCGACCACCTCGAAGAGCGGACACCGGGGCTGCGCCAGCAAATGGGGCAGATGGGTGCGCCCAACGGCTTCATCGACGTAGTCGCGGCGCTAAACCCGATTGCCGGCAACGACTCCCAAACTCCGGCGCACTGGAACGTCACCTTCGGCGTCGACGACGCCGTCGTTACGGCGGCAAAGGCAAAGGAACTCGGAGGCGAGGTTGTCGCCGGGCCATACGATGCCCCGTGGACCCGGCTGGCCGTCATCAAGGACCCCCAGGGTGCGACTTTCGTCGCCGGCCAGTTCGTGCCGGAGAACAGGGACCTCACCGCCTAAGCAGGCCCACCACGCCGTTGTCTTTCGCGCCCCCCTCGCCCTCCAAGCCGTCAGCCTATGGGCGAGGGAGTGCTAGTGCTCGTCGGCCGAAATTTCCGCTATTTGTCCAGGTACTTGACGAACCAGTGCTCGGCGTAATCATTGGCGTTGAAAGCGGGGACCTCCTCGAAACCGCAGTGCACGTATAGCCGACGCGCCTCCACCAAATCATCCCTAGTGTCGAGCTCCAGCCGCACGATCTCATATGCCCGCGCTACCGTTTCCAGCTCCGCTAGCAGCCTGGCGCCTAGCCCCAGGCGCCTTGCAGACGGCACGACGAAGACTCTCGTGACCTCCCCCACCCGGCCCGGCCCCACCCGGCCCGGCCCCACCCGGCCCGGCTCCACCCGATGCGGCCCCACCCGGCCCGGCTCCAGCCGATGCGGCCCCACCCGGCCCGGCCGCACCCTCAGGCCAGCGCAGCCGAGAGGGGTGCCACCGCTACGGGCTAGGAGGAACGCCCCATTAGGCGCAACTAGGTCGTCGCTGGGATAGTCCGACATCGCCGCTTCCACCTCTTCAGCGTGTCCCGGTCGACCCTGGTAGCGACTAATTAGCTCCTGAAAATAGGCCGACAGGAGGCTCTGGGCGTCGGGCCCCGAAGGAGAGACCGCAGTCACGGTGACAGGCATTGGGTCCTTCACTGTTCCTATTTATACAAACTCGAGCGGCGCAACCGCGACCAGCCCGCGCCTGTACAAGGTTTTGGCCGTATGCCACATAAAAGTGCACCCGACGCGGTCGAGCGCCAACTGGCACGGCATTCAAGTCACGAGGGCGCGCCGCCATTACCGAAAGGGGCGTGGCCTCGCCGGCCTGCAGCTCTGGCGTCGCCCACTGGTGCGCCCCGGGCGGTGGCGCATAACCTCAGGAAAGTTTGGCGATGCGTTCGTACACCTACAGGGCTCGAGACGTCGGCCGGGAGAAGAGGCCGATGGAGTACAGGCAATTAGGCCGCAGTGGGCTGCGGGTATCGACTATTTCGCTCGGCACCATGACATTTGGTGGCGCCGGCGGTTTTGCCAAGGTTGGCCACACTGACATCGACGAGGCCAGGCAAGTCCTGGACCGTTGTATCGACGCCGGGGTCAACCTGATCGACACGGCCGACGTCTACTCCGACGGAGCTTCCGAGGAGATCGTCGGGGAAATCGTAAAGGGCCGACGTGAAGACCTGTTATTGGCCACGAAGTGTCGCTTTGGGACAGAACCGGGGGCCAACGGAGCCGGCAGCTCACGACACCACATCGTGAGGTCCCTCGAAGGGAGCCTGCGGCGTCTCGGCACCGACTATGTCGACCTTTACCAGTTGCACGGCTGGGATGGCCAAACGCCGCTCGAAGAAACCCTGTCGACCCTTGACGGCCTGGTGCGGGCGGGCAAGGTCCGCTATATCGGTTGCTCGAACTATTCCGCCTGGCACCTGATGAAGGCCGTGTCCGTGTCCGACACCAAAGGGTTGGCCCGTTTCGCCAGTCACCAGAATCTACTGGTCCCTCATCGGCCGCGACGCTGAAGTCGAGCTCGTCCCCGCCGCGTTGGACCAGGGGCTCGGGATAATCGTCTGGAGCCCGTTGGCGGGGGGCTTGCTGACGGGCAAATACCGCCGGGACGTGAAGCCTTCCTCGGGGGCACGCCACCTGAACGATTGGAACGAACCGCCCATTTACGACGAGGACAAGGTCCATGACGTAATCGATGTCTTGGTTAGCAGTGCGACGGACAGGGGCGTCCCGCCCGCTCAGGTGGCGCTGGCGTGGCTGCTGGCCAGACCCGGCGTTAGCTCTGTGATCGTCGGCGCCAGGACCGCGGAGCAAATCTCCCAGACGTTGCCGTCGGCTGACCTGGTGCTCGAACCAGACGAAGTCGAGCGACTGAACGCGGCGAGCTCGTCACCGTTGCCCTACCCCCTCTGGCACCAGGCCAAGTCGGTCAGCGACCGCCTGAGCCCGGCGGACAAGGTCCTCCTGGCATAGCGATCACAACGCCCCGGGCCCGGGCCAAGGCGTTCTAAGGCCCGCAAACTGGCCCAAAATTCAGTGTGGTCGAGGGCTAAGCCAGTCAGCGGCCGCAGCCGCAGCTCCCCCCGCAGCACCCTCCGGTGGAACTAGCGGTACCGGCGCCGCTGGTGGCCGTGGTAGCCCGCGCCCCCACGGAGATGAAAGTCGAAAGCTTCCGGCGCACATCGGTGTGCCCGCTCGGACAAGCCACGCCGCCGTCTACCTCACCCATCGGGCGGCGAACTTCGAACGAGGTCTGGCAATCACGGCACAGGTACTCGTACAGAGCCATCGCGCAATCTTAGGTAGAACGCGGCGGTCCAGGAGCGCGGCCGCAGCGCATTGACCGCCACTTTCAGTAGTTGATGCGCACTGATCGTGTCGCGCCTGCATTTGGCGTCAATCGGGCCCACTTCACGACCGGGGCCTGCAGCAGTGGCCCAGCCGCCCGCGGCAGGATGACCGAGGGCGGGGCCCCGTTGGAAAGGGCTCAGAAACCGGCCGCCGATAGGACCTAGCCGCCCCCGGGCCGGGCCTTGACGAAGGTGAGGGGGGTTGGTACTGTCACTTTAGGAATTGGGCACCTTTACGAGTACCGACCAATGAGGGGTTCTGGTTGGTCCCGACGGGGACGACTTCGGCTTATAGGGGGTTGGCATGACCGTGCAAAAGGAGGCGAGCGCCTCGGTATTTGCAATAGGTAACGCGCACATCGACCCTGTCTGGATCTGGGATTGGCGTGAGGGCATGCGAGAGGTGGTGGCCACTTTTACCGCCGCTGCCGACCGGTTGGACAACTGCGAGGATATTTTTTTCACCGCCAGTTCGGCGGCTTATTATGTGTGGGCCCAACAAATGGACCCGGCACTTTTCGAGCGGGTCAAAAAGCATGTGCGTGCCGGACGATGGAACGTCGTGGGCGGAGAGTGGGTCGAGCCCGACTGCAACCTGCCATCGGGCGAGGCCGTTTGCCGCCAATTGCTCTACAGCCAGCGCTACTTCCAGAAGACTTTTGGAGCCCCCGCCTCCATTGGCTACAACGTCGATTCCTTCGGCCACGCCGGTTCGTTGCCGCAGCTATTGAGCAAAGGTGGCCTCCGCGCCTACGTAATGATGAGGCCGCAACAGCACGAGCGCGATATTCCCGTTTCGTTGTTCAACTGGCGCGGAATTGACGGCACGGAGCTCCCGACCTATCGGATCCCGATCGCTTATACAACGGGCCAACAAGCCGACCGTACTGAGGCGGATGTAGTGCGGGAACGGGCTAATTCGCTTATCGAGCGCGCTGAAGCGGAGAAACGGCCGCTGATGTTTTTCTTTGGGGTGGGGGACCACGGCGGCGGCCCCACGCGGGTGGCGATTGAGGAATTGCGCGGGCTCGAGCAGCGCGATGCGGGCTCGGTGGTGTTCTCGACCCCCGCCCACTACTTCGATGTCGCTCTCGGCGCCGGCTCGATGCCGCTCGAGACCGTAGAAGGCGACCTTCACATGCACGCCGTCGGCTGTTACAGCGTGGTGGGATGGATGAAAGCGTTCAACGCCCGGTCCGAAAGAGCCCTGGTCGAAGCCGAGCGGCTGGCGGCGCTGGCGGAACTGGCGACAGGCCAACCATTGAACGTGAACGAGGAACTGGCGTCTGCGTGGGAGCGGGTGCTGTTCAACCAGTTCCACGACAGCCTTGGGGGTACCTGCACCGCCGAAGTGCACGACCAGTTGCGCGAGTTCTACGGGTATGCGCTGACGATCGCGGACGACGTAGCCACCAGAGCTACGCAAGCCGTGTCGACGCGGGCCGATACCTGGGTCGAGGAAGCGGCGCGCGCCGACCGGTTCCGTTCTCTTACCCCCTACGTGGGGCATTACCCGGTGCCGGTCGTGGTGTTCAACCCGCTGTCATGGGACGTGCACGTGCCAGTTGTGCTCCCGCACCAGGCCGCGACGGTCACCGACGATGGCCGCCAGCCGGTCGCCGTACAGCCGGTGGCGTCGGGCGAAGGGACCCGTTATGCCACCCATCCGTTGACATTTGTGGACCTGCCGCCTGGAGGCTTCCGCGTGTTCTGGATCCACGAACGGACCTCGGCCGACCAGGCCGGCCCGGACGTCCTACGCGTGCAAACAGCGATGGCTGCGTCGCCGACCCACATCGGCAATGGCGTGGTCGACGTGGACATCGACTCCACCACTGGCGCCGTGACGGGGTTGAAGGACGCTGAGGGCGGTCAGTGGGTGGAGGCCGAGGGCATTCGACCGGTAGTGCTCGACGATCCGTCCGATACGTGGTCTCACGGTGTCATCAGGTACGAAGGTGAGGAGCAACCCTGCGAGCTCCTCGATGTCAAAGCCGCAGAAAGCGGCCCCCTCCGGGCTACGGTCCGCCTCACCTACCGCTGGCACAATTCCCTTATTTATGAGGACCTTTACCTCCTGGCCGGGTCCGGGGGCCTCGGCCTAAGGCTGCGGGTCGATTGGCACGAAAAACACCAGCTGCTGAAGCTGGTCGTGCCGGTCGCCGGCGCCGGGCCGGCAGCCTGGGTGGCGCTTCCCTATGGGGCTGTTCGCAGGCCGTCAGACGGTCGTGAGGAAGTGATGCAACGGTGGGTCGATGTTGAGGCGCAAGGTGGCGGCCTGGCCTGCATCTCCGACGTCACTTATGGCTATGACCTTTCAACTGGACGCCTCCGGCTGACCGTGCTCCGCAGCCCGAGATGGGCCGATCATGGGGCCTCCTGGGCCCATGACCGCGGCATCGAATCCTCGTACACGGACCAGGGCTCCCACCGGGTTTCCCTCCTGCTGCTACCTCATGGAGGCGATTGGGCCAGCGCCCGGATCCCTCAGCGGGCCGAGGAGCATTGCACGGACTTCCGCGCCGTGACCGAGACCTGGCATACAGGACCGCTCGGGTCAAATTACCGGGGCACGGCGGTGGCGCCGGACAACGTGGCCGTCCCGGTCCTCAAGCGGGCGGAAGACGGGTCGGGTTGGGTGGCCCGGGTTGTCGAGCTGGTGGGTAAGCGAAGCCAGGCCGAATTGACGATAGAGGGCCTCGGTCGTGAATGGAAGGGAATTCTGGGGCCATTTGAAGTGAAAACTCTCTTGTTCCCAGATGGCTCGGGTTCCGAGGTAATCGAGACGGACATACCGGAACTTCAGCCCTGGAAATGAAAACCAGGCCATGAGCGCCGAGGACCCGACTCCTCAAGCCGCCCAGCGCCGGCGGCACGAGCGGACCGTCTTCCACGAAATCAGGTGTAACGGGCCGATCTCGCGGGCACAGCTGGCCGACCGGACCGGGCTGTCTCCCCAGGCGATGGGCGCTATCGTCAAGAGCCTGCTCGAGATGAGCCTCATAGAAGAGCGGCCGATGGCCCGACGGGAAGGTCCAGGCGCCCCCGCCACCGGGATTCAATTGCGTCCCGACGGGGCCTTCGCCTTTGGCTTCGGGCTCGAACGTGACTCGCTTTCAGGAGTATTCGTCGACCTCTCGGGAGCACAGCTATGGCAGTACAAGCGTCCGGTCGAGCCAGGAGAGCCACCTACTGACATCCTCGAGAGTATGGCTACCGCCGTCCGTTCTGTTCTCCGGAGCCCGCGCTTCCGCCATGCCCGGGGCCGCACTCGAGGCCTGGGCGTCGCCGCTCCCGGCCCGATCAACCTGGCAGAAGGCACGATTGTGGGGCCTCCCGACTTTCCTGGATGGGAGAAGGTCGCCATCGTTAGCTGGCTCGAGGAGGGGACAGGCCTGCCAGTGCTGGTCGACAACGCCGCCAGTGCCGCCGCGCTCGGGGTCGAATGGCAAATGCTCCCGAGCCATGGCTCGTTCCTGTATTGCTACTGGGGATTGGGTATAGGCGGCGGCCTCGTCATTGGCCGCGAGGCCTACCGCGGGAGCACCGGCAACGTGGCCGAGCTGGGCCATGTAGTCGTCAACGAGAACGGCCGCCCCTGCGCCTGCGGAGGGCGAGGGTGCCTGGAGGCGGAGTCGTCGGCCGCGGCGCTCTTACGGGATGCCCGTCAATTCGGGCAATTCTCGAGCATCGAGGCGGTGGCCGCCGCGGCCGAGCACATGCCGTCGGTCAAGCAGTTGCTGGAAAAGGCGGCCCACCAAATGGCTGCTGCCTTGATTAGCGCCATAAACCTTACTGACGTCCCTGAGGTGGTTATCGGTGGCGCTCACTTCGCCGCTGTCGGGGAGATTTTTCTACCTATCCTGCAGTCCGCCATCGACACGCAAGTGCTGCGGCGTCATATAGCCCCGGTGACCCTCAAGACGACCGATGTGGGAGAGGAGGCGAACGCCATAGGCGCCGCCGCCCTGGTGCTGCATGAACGCCTGCCCCACAGTGCCGCCCCCACCAGCAACGCCGCTCGTGACCCTTTCTCTGTCCGCCCAAACGGACGAGCCACGAAGGCTCGCCGTTCAACCACAGCCACCCCGTCGCAGGAAGCGCCCAACGAACTCGCCGGTTCAGGCGGAAGGAGGTAAATAGTTGCGAAGTGGCGCCGGCGACGGGTGATTTCCCACCTGGCATTCGAAGACTCTGCCGGCGCATAGCCAATGCATCCGGAATCATGTCGTGTGTGCTGTAAAAATCATCAACAAGGAGGAACCTGATGTTCTCGAAGGCAACACGAAGAAGGAGTTGTGCCGCCCTCATGGCGGCAGTCGGCGCGACGGCTGGTCTCGTCGCCACCGGAGCCGCCGCCAGCGCTGCGGGCAAGGTCACTCTGGTGTTCACATCCCAGTACAACGGCAACAACAGCCTGGACAACTGGATCACTGCGGCGGCGAAGGGGTTCGAGAAAGACCCACCCGAACGTGACCGTCGCCATACGCAACATTGTTAC
This sequence comes from uncultured Acidimicrobiaceae bacterium, assembly GCA_963845605.1. Taxonomy (GTDB): domain Bacteria; phylum Actinomycetota; class Acidimicrobiia; order Acidimicrobiales; family Palsa-688; genus Fen-671. The sequence continues at coordinate 236,392 of CAWJSS010000003.1, read as the reverse complement.
GGACAGTGAGTCCACTTATTATGCCAAGCTGGACCTGGCGGAGCGCAGTTCGTCGACGACGCCGGATATTTCCTACGAAGACTCGTTCTTGGTCCAGTCCGACGCCGCCGCCGGGTATATACGCGCCCTGCCGCAACTTACGTCTAACCCGGAATGGAAAAACCAGTACTCCGTGTTCCACAGCATGACGGAGTACAACGGCGTGCCCTACGGCATGATGATCGAGACGGACGTGCAACAGCTTTACTACGACATGGCGTTGTTCAAGAAGGCCGGTCTTCCCACTAACTGGCAACCCAAGACGTGGGCGGACATCATCACCGCGGCCAAAGCCATCAAGGCCCACGACTCGGGGGTTACGCCGCTGTGGATCTATACGGGCACTCCCATGGGTGAAGCTTCCTCGTTCCGTGGCTTCGAGGTCCTGTTGGGCGGGACCAACGACTGGCTCTATAACAGCGCCACCAAGAAGTGGGAAACAGGTGGCCCCGGCTTCAACGCTGTGTTCAACTTCCTGGAGACCCTGCAGAAAGACGGCCTGACCGAGAGCGCCAACTATTGGTCCAACCCCAACGGCGGCAACACCGTTGCCACTCAGTTGATCCCACAACAGCAGGTCGGCATCGACATGGACGGGAGCTGGGTCAGCACGTTTTGGCTGCCTGGCGGGAGCAAGCCCTGGCCGCAGGCCTACAAGACGTACAATGTGGCCGACTGGCCGACCGAAAACGGGCAGGGTGCCGGTGTGACCAACGAGTCCGGTGGCTGGACGCTGGCCGTCCCGGCCAAGTCCCCGAACGCCTCCCTCGCCGTCCAGTTCATCGAGGCAGCCACGACGCCCTCTCTTCTGGCCAACTTCGACGGCGTGACCGGCCAGCTCCCGGTGGAGCCGAACGTGGCCAACAACCCGACGTTCAAAAACCTGGTGAAGGACGACCCGCTGTTTGTAAAAGCCACGACTTACGTGGCGCACACGACATATAGGCCCGGGTTCGGACCTTACACCCAAATATCCGCCGACATCGCCGCTATTACCGGGCAAATATCCCTCGGTCAGCTGACCGCCGCCCAGGCCGAGAAGGAGTACGCCAAGGACGTGACTCAAGCGGCCGGCGCCAGTCATACGCAAATGATGTCCTCGTAACCAAAGCCAGCCGAGAAAATGAAGGCCGGGTCGTTCGCCAGTAGAGTACAAATCGAAGGCCCGGCCTTCGTCATGTTTGGAGGCATCCGGTGTCGCTAGCGCCCGGTGAGCTGCTAGGCAGCGCAGACGTTGAGGCAAGGCCCAGGAGGTCATCGGGCTCGCCCCCGGCGCGGTCCGGAGTGGGCCGGCGAACTCGAGGCCGGCTGATTACGGGCATTGTCATGATGGCCCCGTTCGCGGTCCTTCTCGGTGGGCTCCTGGGCTGGCCCATCGTCTGGACCTTCGTCCTCTCCTTCACTAATGAGCAGCTCACAGGGGCTACGGCTCTGCACCGCCAGTTCATCGGATTTACCAACTTCACTGAGCTCTTCCATGACGGCGCCTTCGGCGCCTCGTTCGTCCACACGTTGCAGTACCTGGTCGGGTCCGCCTACTTGGGCCAGATCGTTTTCGGTTTCGTGCTTGCCCTTTTGCTGCGGCGCTGTAATAGAGTCGTTCAGGCCATAGTCGGGGGCATCATTATCCTCAGCTGGGTCGTCCCCGAGCTGATCGCCGGGTTCATGTGGTACGCCCTGCTCGGCCAGGACGGGGTGCTACAGCAAGCGGCTCAGGCTCTAGGCCTGCCGTTCAGCCAGCTTCTGGTGACCCATCCCATGCTGGCCGTCAACCTGGCCAATTGCTGGCGGGGCGTAGCGTTCTCGATGCTGCTGTTCACCGCGGCCTTGGCCGCCTTCCCGGACTCCTTGCTGGAAGCGGCTGAAGTCGACGGCGCCGGTCCGGTCAGGCGCATCATTTCCGTCGTCCTCCCCAACCTCAAGGGCACCATTTTGGTGGCCGTTGTGCTGGTCACGCTGGGGACGTTGAACGATTTCGTACTGATATTCACCATGACGGGCGGTGGCCCCGGCAACGAGAGCCAGGTCTTGTCGACGTACATGTACCAGACGGGTATTAACGAATACCGGATCGCCTACGCCACCGCCGTGTCGGTCGTCCTGCTCATCATCGGGGTGGTGCTGTCCCTGCTATACGTGAGAGCTCTTCGGAAGGCGGACTGACGGCAAATGGCGCAGACGGTTTCTCTCGGGAGGGTTGACCGGGCGGGGCGCGACAAGGTTCGCGTTGCGCCGCGCCCGCGCCGAGCTGTCGACAAACGCAAGGCCCATTGGGGATGGAACCTCCTCGCTATCGTGGTCGGGATCGTGTTCCTCGTCCCGTTCATATGGCTGGTCGTAACCGCTCTGACACATAACGGGACGTTATCGCTGTCGCTTTCGGGTGGCCTCACCACCAGTAATTTCACCAGCCTCTTCTCTTCCACGGGCGCGGCGGAAGCGATCGGCGAGAGCGTAGGCGGCGCCCTCCTCAACTCCGTCTACTTGTCGGCCGGGACGATGGTCATAACGACCATCGTTGCCGTGTTGACGGCTTACCCCCTTTCCCGCTTCCACATCCCGGGGAGCAATATCCTGATCCTTGCCATCGTTTTTGCCACCGGACTACCGATCGTGGCCGTGGTCATCCCCACCTACGACATCTTCGTCTCGTTGAACTTCGTCAACTCGTTACTATGGACCGTCCTTTTCCTGTCCGCCACATCGCTCCCCTTCGCGGTATGGATCGCCAAGAACTTCATCGACAGTGTGCCCATAGAGCTCGAAGAAGCGGCGGCGACGGAAGGCGCCGGGACGTTGAAGATCCTGCGGCACATAACCGCCCCCCTCAGTATCCCGGGCCTCTTGGTCATAGCCTTGTTCACGTTCATCCAGTCGTGGTCCAATTTTTTCGTCCCCTTCGTATTGCTGCAGACGCCCAAGCTCCCAGCCTCGGTGACCATCTACCAGTTCTTCGGCGAGCACACGATAAATTACAGCGGCTTGTGCGCCTTCGCACTAATCTTCACCGCAGTGCCTGTGGCCCTGTACGTGTTGCTCTCCCGCCGTACAGGTGGCACGTCACTGTTCGCGGGTGCCGTTAAGGGTTAGCTTCTTGGTGACGCCACGCTGTCCCTCCGGAGGAAGGTATGGCGAAGACATTTAAATATATAGACGACAAGATGGCTGCCTTCCTGGTCGCCCAGCCGGTGTTTTTCGTGGCCACGGCTCCGTTGAGCGCAGACGGCCACATAAATTGCAGCCCGAAAGGCAACAACGGCACGTTCCAGGTCGTGGGCCGGCGCCAGGTCGCTTATCGCGACCTGAACGGTAGCGGCGTGGAGACCATCTCGCACCTGCGCGAGAACGGGCGCATGGTGTTGATGTTCTGCGCCTTCGACGGGCCGCCGAGGATTGTCCGCCTACATGGGCACGGCCGGGCCGTCTTCGACCACGACGAGGAGTTCGGCGGCCTGACCGAACAGTTCGGAGGAGCAGAACTTACCCGGTGCTTCATTGTGCTAGACGTGGAGCGGATCTCTGACTCCTGCGGCTTCGGCGTCCCTCTCATGAGTTTCGAGGGTCACCGGCACAAGCTCGAGCGGTGGGCGGAGAAAATGGGCGAGGACGGGCTGGCCCGGTATAGGACGGCCAACAACCAAGTCAGCCTCGATGGCTTGCCTGGAGTACCCGAGGAAGCGCCGGCTCTGAGCGTCGGCGAGCACCAGTAGCCTGGAGACGCTGCTCCCGGCGCTTCCGTCACCACAAAACGGGGCAAAATAGCCGGCTTTCGGCGCGCTTCCCGGCTTTCGGCGCGTTTTCCGCCGGATCCGAGCAAAAAACACGCCGAGACTAGCCATTTTCACCCAAAGAGGCGCAGACGACCAATGGTCCGCCACGCTCCCGAACCGCACGGGCACAGGGCGTAGTCGTAGGCTGGGAGAGGTGAGCGCCGTTGACGTCGAGACCCGGGTCAGAGCCATCTGCCTCGCCCTACCCGACGTCACGGAGAGGCTCAGCCACGGCTCGCCCGCTTTCTTCGTCGGCAAGCAATTCGTCATGCTGTGGCCACACGGCCACCACGACAACGGCTTTGCCCATATGTGGTGCGCGGCGCCGGCAGGAGCGCAGGAAGGGCTCGTGTCGGCGGGCCGGCCAAGTTCTTCCGGCCGCCTTATGTCGGCTCGAGGGGATGGATCGGCATGCGTCTCGATGGTCGGTGGACTGGGGGGAAGTCGAAACCATCTGCGAAGACGCCTTTCGCACTATCGCGCCCAAGCGCCTGGTAGCAAAGCTGGACCCGGCGCAACTGGAAAGGTAAACGCAACACCCCGGAGGAAATCGCCCACCCGCGTTCGCTCCCTAGCACTGGTGCACGGGGCACCACCACGTCGTGCGCCCTCCGACGGTGTCCCGCCGAAGGGGCTCACCGTCCCGGGGGCATACGCCCCCCGGCCGGCGTTGCTCCATGAGGTCCCCTGTATGAGAACCGCCCCTCGTTGTCATCTCGAGCAGGGCAGCTCGCAAATGGCGATGCAGGCGGCGGACATCGGCCGTTGTGAGCGACCCCGCTGGCCGTTCCGGCGCCAGCCCCGCTCTCCACAGGACCTCGTCCGCGATCAGGTTGCCGACACCGGCCACCCGAGCCTGGTCCATGAGCCGAGCCTTGAGAGGCGCACGGCTCCTGGCCAGGGCGCGGCCCAACTGGGCGGCAGTGATGGTGGCAGCGTCGTGGCCCAGAGCCTCCTCGCGAGGGTCAAGCTGGACGCCACCCAGCCGACGAGGATCTCGAACCCGCAGATGACCGCCGTCAGCAAATGTGACACCGAAGCGGTCGTACCGTTCCAGAGGCTCGTTGCTCGCATATCGCAGTTCGGCCACGCCAGGGGTACCGTCCACCAGGAGCCGGCCGCTCATCCCGAAACGCAGGCCCAGCACCGGACCGGGGCCTCCCTCCGGCCCTGAGGTCTCCAGCGTCAATAGTTTCCCCCGGCGACGGGCAGAGGAAAAACGGGACCCGATCAGGACCGTCAGCGCTTCGGGCGTCAGCCCACCTTTCAAGTACCACGCGTCCGGCGCTTCGACGACGGCAATGGGGCGGTCAAGGGCGGCCCGCTCCGCCAGCGCTCGGTACGCTTCCACCTCGATCATTTCGGGCACGCCACCAACCTAAACGGCGGCAACGCCCCGTCGCGGGTAACCCGTCACCGTGTCGGGTGCCACTTGACCTTCCCCCCGGGTCAACCTGCACACTTATGAGCGCGGCCCCTCACCCCCCGGCTACGGAGTTGCTCATGGAACTGATGACAATAGGTGCCTTCGCTGACCGTACGAGGCTTTCGCCCAAAGCCTTACGTCTGTACGACCAGTTGGGGCTGCTGTCGCCGGCACAGGTTGACCCCGCTACCGGTTATCGCTACTACAGCGAGGACCAAGTCGAGAGCGCTCGCCTCGTCGGGCTTTTGCGCCGTCTCGACATGCCACTGGTGGTTATAACCGACATCTTGGGCCGACCGTCGACGCAGGCGGCCGAGGCCGTGGGCGAATATTGGGCCGGCATCGAATCGCTTACGGCCGAACGACGAGCACTCGTTTCGTACATCCAAGCGACATTGACAGGAGCCGACATGCCTGACTACGAACTTCAAATCCGGGACATCCCCGAGCGGAAGTTACTGACGATTAGCCGCCACCTTCACTCGAACGAGACGGATGCCTTTTTCGACCAAGCCTTCGCCCGTCTGCGCTCCGCCGCGCCCGGGCTCGAGGGGATCGCCGGCGCTCCGTTCCTTGTGTTCTACGGTGAGATCAGCCAAGACAGTGACGGCCCGCTCGAGCTGTGCCGGCCTGTGGCTACCGAACCTGACGCCGGCTCGGCCGAGGCCACATCAGAGATGCAGCTCCGAGTGGAGCCCGCTCACCAAGAACTGTTTATCCGTTTGCCGGCTAAGGACATGGGCTGGCCGGCGCTACTACCGGCGGTCAACGCGCTGGAAGCATGGGTAACCGACAAACGGAGGCGACCATCCGGCCCACTGCGCCAAGTCCTCATCGCTGACCAGCGGACGGCCACGCCGGCCACGCTCGTCTGTGACCTCACCATCCCGTTGACATAACAACTCTGATCGTCGCCGGCCCCGAAGGCACCTCATCAGCGCAGTTCGGCCGCCGCGTACTTCTAGCTTAAGTCAATTAGAGCCGGGCCAGAGTGGGCCCGGGATTTCTAGCCCGATCGGGGCGCCCCACTGGTTTCGAAAAGCGACTTTATGAACAGCCTCTCGCCGTGCCAACGCCCACTTCCCTAAGGGATAGCCAAAGGAGACACAACACACGTTGACCCAGCCACCGTCCGGCGGTACCCCGAGCGCCTCCATGGTCTCTTGGGCGCGGTAGCGACCCAGTACGGTTGTCATGGCCGAACCGACGCCCTTTCCCCTCGCCGCCAGCATGGCGCTCCACACGGAGGGGAAGATCGACCCACCAGATTGATCGTTTGGAGCAAAGGCGAACATGAAGAGCGGCACATCCTCAAAATGGTCGGCCAGAGACTGAGCCGATCGCACCATCCGAAAGAACTCGGTGCTGCTGGCCGAGCCGGACGCGGCCTCCGCGGCGGCACGGCGGTCCTTGTAAGCGGTTTGCCATAACTCGGCCAGGCTTTGCCGGTAAAGGGGGCCGAGGCGCGCCTTTATAGCCGGGTCATCGACGAGCAAGAACCGCCAGCTCTGGGCGTTGCCTCCGCTCGGGGCGCGGATGGCGGCGTCGAGGACCAACGCTTGGACGTCGGCGGGGACCGGGTCGGGTTTGACCCGACGCATGGCCCGGGTCGTATAAAGCGCTTCGTAAAGATCCACGCAGGCATGTTGCCACAGTTGCTGAGCGCGACGCGAGTCGGAGGCGAGCGCAGGCTCCCCGCCAATTTGTCGACCCCCGCGTACGCCTGCTCGCGTGAGAAAGCGAAGGTTACCGGTATGTCCCGGGGTTCACCACTCCGGCGTAGTAGAGGAAGTTGGCCCGGGTGTAACTGCGGTTGCCAGTGATGTTGGGATTGGGGTTAGTCCCCATGACGAGGTCGCTGCCCAAGAACGGCTGGAAACGAGGGTAGGCGTTCAGGTAGCTGGTCGGGTCGGCCCGCAAGAGCCCGATCAGCGTCTCGGCCACAATACGTCCGCCTACCGGCCCGAGCGATAGTCCTCCCATAACGACTTTGGCTTCCGCCAGGATGTAGTACCAAAGCGGGGTAGAACTGGCGAAAGGAGCGTAGACGGTCCCGATGTCGGAAAGATCGCTAGGGCTAAGGGCGTCTACGCCCATAACCCTGGCCACCTCTTGGCCGGACGGTAGCCCCCAGGTCAACTGGCGGAGCAGGTTCCGTTGTGGGAGTACGGTAGGCGTCGTTTGCGTGTGAGGCGCAATCGCGGGTACGGGCAAAGTGAACAAAACACTCGAAATCGTCGTATCGATCTTCTTATTGTTTTTTACCTGACCATCGCCAAGGTCAAAGAACGTCTGCCAACCGATATAACGTCGAGGGGCGGGAAAACCACCGAGCAGGTCGTCACGGTCATAGTTGACGGGACCGGAGAAGTCGGCGGTGGTGGCGTCGAAGACGAGGGCAAAGAACGGGTCGGCCGCCGGGCTGCCCGAGTCGCCAGTGCCACTGGTGAAATTCGCTCGGTACGACGGGCGGACCATGCTGTGGCCGAAACGGTAGGCAGCAGCACCGAACTCGATCGGCATAAACGCGTCTCTGATAGGCGGAAGGTAAAAGCGGTTGCCGTTGCGGAGTACGTCGTTGACCAGATCTTGGCCCACAATTTGTGGCAAGTGCTCGTTGACCAGCAGCAACTGGTAATGCCACAATGTCAGCTCGCGAGCTATGAGGAACTGCACGTACGGGTTGGAACGCGTCCCTGCCGTGGCTGACGGTAAATAGTGCAGGTCTAACTGGTCGAGCTGGCTCAGCACCTGGTTATAGAACAGTATATGAGCGGAGTGCAATCCTGCGATCACCACGTTTTCGTCGTTGCGGGGGTCCCCTAAAAGAGCCGAATACGTCCCATCACCATTCGCGATGCGGGGGACATCTTCGTGGACACCGCCACTTCCGATCTTCAGCTGGGGCCCAACGGAGCCATTGGCGTTCTCGACATAAAGGTCCGGACGCAGGCCAGGCCCGCCTCCAAAGACGGAATCGAGGTCGAGGGCCGGGCTCCTGGTATTGAGCGACCGTAGCGGGTCTTGGGGCACCCCTAACTGCGACGTCTGGTCGAAGGTGATGTCGTGGTCGGTGAACTGGCCTACGAACGTCGACCCCGCGGTCATCGTCGGGTTGTCTGGGTTCGTGCCGTATGGGTTGGCAGGAGTGGGGTTGCCGTTCACCGACGAGTCGAGGATGAGCGCCTGCGGCCCGGCCGAGAGGTTGTCATGGGCATCGAGGATCCCCCCGGCCATGCCCACTTCCATGAGCGCAGACCGAACTGCGTCAGTAGCTGGGGCAAAGGGAGGCAACTTGGGGAACAGCCTCCCGAAGAGCTGCGGGCTAGCCGGCGCTCCGGGCCGCAACCCGGGCTCCGCATGGGCTCGACCGCCCGCGCTCCGACGGGTGACAAGCGAAGCCGCTCCGGCCGTCCCCGACGTGGTCGCAACCAAACCGGCGCCTGCGGCAGCCATCCCGGCCAGGAACTGCCGGCGAGTCGGGCCCCGTTGCCCGGCGTCGTCGTTTTCATTGGCAGCTTTTTGGTCCTCCGCGCTCATTGCGGATCTCCTTTCAGTTGTCCGCCTCCGGCGGCCATGACTGGCCACCTCGGGACGCGGGAAGGCTGAGAATGCCGGGGCACCTGTCGCAAGACTGCGTAGTTGGCTGCTAAGGGCCTCCCGCCGTCAACGCGGGCCGGCGCACTGCGATGTCCGAGACTTTCGTTGCTCGTTGGTAGAACCGATGGAGAACAGGTGAATTTTTTGGTGGAGATCCCACTGCGATAGCTTCTCTAGGGTCCTCAACGAGAGCAGGTTGCGCCGAGGCTGATACGCGTAGGGTCGAGACGAGGCCTTGGCGGCGCCGAGATCGTCCGTTGAGGCCCGGGCTGATGGTACCGGCCACAGCCCAACCCAGCTTGAGCGATGAGTTAGTGCCTCGCGGGGGGTTGTTACTTGCGCAGGGCATGATCCGAAGGAGGAACGGTGACGAGCACCCCCAGCTCCACCCTGGCCCGGGCCAAGGCGGGAGACCAGGACGCGTTCGCTGACCTGGTCGACCCCTACCGCCGACAACTGCTCGTGCACTGCTACCGGATCCTCGGGTCGGTACAAGACGCCGAGGACGTGCTCCAGGAGGTCCTATTGTCCGCATGGCGCGCGCTTGACCAGTTCGACGGGGCATCGCTAAAGGCGTGGTTGTACCGCATTGCGACCAATCGGTGCCTCAACTACCTGCGCGATGGCGCCCGGCGGCCGGCCGCCGCCGCCCCTCCTGTGCCTGGGCCAGTCAGCGACGGCGAGCCCTGGTGGCTCGAACCGTTCCCAGACGCACTGTTGGACGACGCCACTCCTGGTCCCGAAGCCCGGTACGAAGCGCGCGAATCGATCGCGCTGTCCTTCGTGGCGGGCTTGCAACGGCTGCCGGCGCAGCAACGCGCCGCCCTGGTCCTCCGGGACGTCCTGGGGTTCTCCTCCGCCGAAACGGCTGAGATCCTGGGCTCGACCCAGGCTTCGGTAAATAGCGCGCTGCAACGAGCCCGGGCCGGTTTTCGCCCCTCACGTCGTCCAGAACTTGTCCCATTGCCTCGGTCGGCCGAAGAAGCGCTGGTCGTCGCTCGTTTCGTCGAAGCCTTCGAACTAGGTGACCCTGACCGGCTGGCGGCGGTGCTCACAGAGGACGCCAGGTTGGCGATGCCGCCAGAGCCAGTCGAGTACCGTGGCGCCCCGGCGATCGCAGAATTCCTCCGGTCCCGAGGCTTCCTCAGCCAGGGGCTCAGGTTCGTGCCCACTCGCGCCAACGCTCAGCCCGCCTTGGGCTACTACTTTGCTGACCCGACTGCCTCCATCTGGCGGGCGAGCGGTCTGCTCGTGTTGACGCTGTCGGACCAGGGGGTGTGCGGCATAACTCGCTTCGGCGATAAGGCTTTGCTGGCGCGTTTCGGGCTTCCTCGTACGCTGCCGCGCCTCCATCAGGACGATGACGAAGAACGCCTCGACATCAGGGAGTGAGCCCCGGCCGGGTAGGGTGTCCCCTCGTGGAACCGGGTATGAGGCGTTTTTGGTTCGAGTTCGGATCGGGCACTTTGGCGCAGCTCGAGGCCAGGGGCCTGTCCCAGGACCACCCTGAGACCATGCCGCCCGCCAGAGGCGCAGGCGTGGGCGTGACTGGGCGCGACGAGCGGGAGTGCCGCGAAATCCTGCGAGCCAAGATCTTCGCCGGGCGCGCCGTCCCTGCCGTAAACCGTGTTGTTTCTGACGTCGACGTTTCCACGCTGGGCGACTACGTACTGGCAAACATGGAGCCACCGATTTGGCGGGGCATCTGGTTCCCCGTGGGCTACGCCGACCCTCCAACCACCGACCCTCTAACGACATAGTTGAACATGGCCGGCGACCGGCTCGCCGGGACCATCGGACCGCCGCGGCGCCATGGCGGCTACCGTGCTCAGCATGGCTGAGCAAACCACGGATGAGCCGCCGAAACCGGCGACGCCGCCTAGCCCCATAGACGACCTCGTCACCACCCATCATCAACTCGTGACCCCGAGCGGCACGCTGGCCTATGCGGCATCGGCCGGCCGCGTGGTGCTCCGCGAAGAGGTCCAGGAGGACGGCGTTTTTCGGGGCTTCAAGCCCAAGGCCGAGGTGTTTGTCGTCTCCTACCTCGCCGACTCGAGCGAGCTCGGGTCACGTCCCGTGACGTTCGCCTTCAATGGCGGTCCTGGCTCGTCCAGCGTGTGGCTTCACCTTGGGCTCCTCGGCCCTCGGCGCGTCCTCATGGGTGATGTCGGGGCTCTGTCGCCGCCTCCCTACGGCCTGGCCGACAACCCTGAAACCCTGCTGGCCCATTCAGACCTGGTGTTCATCGACCCGGTGTCGACCGGCTTCTCACGCGTCGTCGAGGGCGACAAGGCCGCCGATTTCCACGGTTACCAAAGAGATCTCGAGTCCGTGGGGGCCGTGATCCGGCTATGGACGTCCCGCCACAGCCGCTGGCTGTCGCCCAAGTACCTCATCGGCGAGTCCTACGGGACGCTGCGAGCGGCGGCCCTTGCTGGCCACCTCCAGGCTCGGTACGGGTTCGCGTTGAACGGCCTCATGCTCGTGTCCACCGTGCTCGACATGGGCACCCTCGACGACGACGCCGATGGGAACGACATCGCCTTCGTCCTCAGTTTGCCGACGTTCGCATGCCTCGCCCACTATCACGGGTTGCTGGGCGACCGTGATCTGGCCGATGTCCGGGCCGAAGCCGAGGCCTTCGCGGTAGGCGACTACGCTCGTGCCCTGCTCTTGGGGAACCGATTGCCCTCCCCGGAGCGGCGGGACGTGGTCGCACGACTAGCTAGCCTCACAGGGCTCCGCCCGGAGTGGGTCGACCGAGCCGGGTTACGGGTGGCGTCGCACCGGTTCTTCAGGGAGTTGCTCCGCGACCGGGGCCTCGTTATCGGGCGTCTAGACGGTCGGTTCACCGGATGGGAGGCAGACGCCGCCGGAGAGGTGGCGACCGTCGACCCGAGTTACTCCGCCATTCTCGGCCCCTACTCCGCCGCATGCAACCACTATCTGAACGCAGAGCTGGAATACAAAAACGACTTGCCGTACGAGGTCCTCACCGACAGGGTGAGACCATGGTCCTATAAGGAGTTCGAAGCCCGCCAAGTGTCGGTGGCGGAACGGCTTGCGGCCGCCATACGGGCCAACCCCCACTTACGGGTCCAGATCGCTGCCGGGTACTACGACGGCGCCACACCATATTTCGCCGCTGAACACGCCGTCGAACACCTCCGCCTCCCTGACGAGCTCAGGTCCAACCTGTCCTTCTGTTACTACGAGGCCGGCCACATGATGTACGTCCATGAGGACAGTCGTCTGCGACAAAGCCAGGATCTGGCCTCCTTCGTCAGCTGACCCTTGCCCCTCGGGCGCCGGGCAGTGAGGCCTACGTGTGCTGAGCTAAATGGAACTGGGACGCCGGCTGGAACGGCGTCCCTCCCGGGGTGAAGGCGAACCCTACCCCCAGCCAAGCAAAAGATGACGTAGACGTGATGGAAAACCCGATGCTCCCGGCCCAGTTCTCTATAGAAACGTTCTCGCCATAGAAATTGACGTTGCCGGCGTCGATCTGGATGGCGCTCTTTCCTGAGTGAGCAACCCGAAGCCCGCTCGCCTGGATCATGGCGAAGCCTGACCCGGTCTCGACCCAGATCCCATTACCGGTGGGGGCGCCACTCCCCGTCGGCGCCTGTATTGTCACATTTGTCATCTGGATGCTGGCCAGGTTGCCCGGGGCACCCGGAGAATTGATGTGGATCCCTGTCACGCAATTATCGAAGTCCGCGTTTACAAGATGGACCTTGTGGGGGATCCCGGTGGGTGAGTTGGACAGGCTGAGGCCTACGTTGTAGTTGTAGGCGAAGACGTTGCTGATAAGAGGGTTGTCGCACCGGAACAACCCTATAGCCGTCCCGTTAGCGAGCTGGTAAGCACTCTCGGGCGTATTCGCGTCCTGCCAATAGACCCAGAAATGAATGGTATCAATATAGTTAGTGTCTTTTGAGTTGTCGATCTTGATCCCGAACTGGATGGGCTGGCCGAAGACCCGCTTGATAACTGCTTGTGCTCCACCGTTTATGAAGATCCCGCCGTATGGGTTGTAAAGACAGACATTTTCCACTAACGCGTTGTTACTCGTTATCATGATCATCGGCTCGGCGCTGGCCGGCCCCGTGGTAGTGCTCTGGTTGGGGACATTGAACGCCAGGTCGCGCACGGACGCACCGTTCGAAGACAATGTAACCGGGCTGAAGTTGGCCCCGGCCTCCACAAAGATCCAACTGCCGGCAAATATTTGGTTCTGCGCCCCCGGTGTGTCCCAACCTGCACCTTGCAGTACCAGCCCCGAAGGGACAGCCAGCGTAGAGCTAACAAGGTACGTCCCGGCCGGGAAGTAGACCGTGTTGCCGGTCCGGGGCGACGACGGGGCGGCTGCGGCTATAGCCGCGTTTATGGCCGCAGTGTCGTCAGTAGTCCCGTTGCCGGTGGCCCCAAAATCAGTAACATTGAAAAAAGGGCTCGTGTCCGCCATGGCGGCTCCCCTCTCTAGGCTCCGGGTTCAGGCTAGCCGTGGGAGCGTCCGCATCGCCTCTGGTCCGCCGATCTCAGGGTTCCCTCAGGGAAGGGCAGTTGCTAAGCGACCAGCGCGATCATGGGCACGTGGAGGAGGACTGGTACCTGTACAGGGGCACCTGCCCGGGCGGGCACTTGAACATCGCGCCCGTCAGGATGGCGGGCCGTCCCGGTCAGGACAACGACGCAGGACTCGGGGTCGTCCGCACCGAAAGGTGCAGTAGATGCGGTGCTCCCGTGGAACTCCGGTGGGACGAGGAGGCCCAGGCTCGCTAATTGAGCCGATAGCGCACGGTTGCCCGCCGCGCTTCAAGCCTCTTCGGTCTCAACAGGCTCGGCCCGCTCGCTGACGTCCTCGTTCGGCAGCTTCACCAGCACCACCGGGCACGACGCCGCCGCGGCACAGCGCTGGCTCACCGAGCCGAGCAGAAGACCAGACCATGGGGACCGCCCTCGTGTACCCACCACCAGCAAGTGTGCTCCCTTGGCGGCCTCGATCAATGAGGCGGCCGGGTCGCCCTCGGCCACCAGCGTGAGCAGCGGGACGGGTGGGGTCTTGACGATCCGGCTCACGTTGTCGACGATGAACTCCTTGCTCGCCTGCTCGAGCTCGTCCCGGTCGAAGGCGCCTGGAAAGGATAGGAACGGCAGCTGCCAGGCAAAGACGGCCGTCACCTCACCACGGCGGGCTTCCGCCTCCTCCATTGCCCAGCGGACGGCGGCGTCGCTGTGGGGGGACCCGTCTACGCCAACCACGATGCGGTAGGTCATTTATGTAGGCGGCAGGGCACCCTCCCCGAACGTGAGCCCGGTACCGCTTCACCTCCTCGAATGTCATTGAGCGTTATCGGTGGCGGCCGCATATTGCGCCAACGGGGCCAGATCACTATGCCCTTCACGCCGTTCAACCACCCAGCGCGGGTTGGACCTGTCCGACCCGGGCCGGCTCTTCTGCGTAGGCGTACTCAGTCAATTCCTCGAGGCTCTTACCCCGAGGTTCGGGCAATGTAACGATCGTCAATATCAAGCCCGCGGCAGCCACTACTCCGGCGATGATCATCGCTCCCGTCAGCCCGACGGAGGAGTCAAGAAAGTCGGGGAACAAGAAGGCGCCGGCGAAGGCGCCCAACTTGCCTGCGCCGGCCGAAATGCCGTGACCGGTGGTGCGGACATCGGTGGGGAACAGCTCGGCCGGGTAGATGAACGTCGTCGTGTTGGCCCGAACTCCGTAAAGAAGTAGCTGACACCGTACAAGAGCACGAACGGGACCACGACGGTCGTCGCCCCGGGGACGAACCCGAGGAGCAGGAACATCAGCGACATCATGGTAAAGCCCAAGACCTGGATGGTCTTGCGCCCTGTCTTGTCTAACAAGAGGATGGCGACGACGTACCCGGGCAAGGCGAACACGGCGAAGATGCCCAGCTGAGTCAAAGTGTTGTCGAGCAGAGTGGCGCTCGGGTTTATGAGTTTGAGGATCTCCGGCGACGAAATGGTATTGCCGTAGTAACAGAAGTCGAGTAGTAACCAGCCCCCAGCGGTGCCGAGTAACCAGATCAGCAACCGCTTGTTCCTGATGATCTTGTAGAAACCGTCCATGGCGCCCTGACCATGCTTGGCTTTTGACTCGCCGGTCGGTACCGCCACTTGAGCCCCCGTCGCGCTGGCAATGGCGAGCTGAGCTTCTTCGTGCGCGCCGCCCGCCATGGCGAAGCGCGGCGTCTCGTGGATCTGGCGCCGCAGGTAGAACACGGCCAGCCCCGGTATAGCGCCAAACCCAAGCAGGATACGCCAGACGTAGTTGTCGGAGATGCCAGAGGCCAGCAGGATCGACGCGAACAGCGGGCCGAAGATAAGCCCGAGGCCCTGCATGGCGAACACCAACCCCACCATGCGGCCGCGGGACTGCTTGCCCGAGTATTCGCTCATGATCGTGGCGGACACGGGGTAGTCGCCACCGATGCCGATCCCCAGGATAACCCGGCAAACAAGTAGGAATATGTAGCCTGGTGCAAAGGCTGACGCGATGGCGCCGACGGCGAGGATAAGGACCTCGTAGCCGTAAATCCGTTTCCGGCCCAGCATGTCGGCGACCCGGCCGAAAATGATGGCGCCGAAAGCAGAGGCAAGCAACGTGGCAGAGTTGAGCCAAGATACCTGGGTGGTGTCTAGCGACCACTGGGTCTTGAGGATGGACACCACGATGCCGATGACGAACAGGTCGTAGGCATCCGTAAAGAAGCCCATGCCCGAAACGAACATGGTCTTGATCTGGAAGCGAGTGATCTTGGAGTCGTCCAGCGCCTGAAAAGGATCGGCGCTCGCTGAGGGTGCCGCCGCAGTGCTCATCAAGACGGGACGGTACCACCAGCTGCGATGAGGGCCAACAAAAACTGTTGCTGGAGGTCAGGAGTTCCGTAACAATTCACCCCCAATTTGGGCCGTGTTCACCTTCACGTAAACTCGTCTGATCCCGGACCGCCCCGCGGTTCTGGCCCGCGGTTCTGGCCCGCCGTTCTGGGGAGTCAGCGCAACCGGATCACGTTCCCGGTCACGAGCCGCGCCGCATCGGTGCAAAGCCACGCGATAACTTCGGCGACTTCGCCGGCTGGGCGATGTGGTGCAGGACGGGGTTAGCGGCCACGGCCGCTCTTACAGCCTCGTTGACCCACCCGGTGTCGGTCACCGGGGGGTAGACGACGTTGGCCGTGATGCCGAATTCGGCCAGCTCGGTGGCGGCGGACATGGTGAAGTTTTCCAATGCTGCTTTGGCAGCTCCGTAGGAGACCTCACCGGGGAAGCCCATCGGCCCACCGGACGTGAGGCTGATTATGCGCCCCCAGTTCCGCTCCGTGCCGACGCAGGCGTTGAACAAGCTCTGAGATCATCAGGGCTCCACCCCGAGCATCGACGAGGAGTTGGGCATCGATCGATCCCGAGGTAACCGGACTGTTCGGGCGCCCGAGCGCATCCATAAAGGCAGCGCCAAATGTGTCCTTGCGCCAGCCACTCGCGTTGTTCACGAGGATCGACACCGGCCCCAAGGCGGACTCGGCCTGGTCAAACAGTCGGGCGGGGGTGGCAGGGTCGCCCAAGTCACCTTCGATGGCTACGGCGTCGCTGTTTGCCGCCCGGACCGCTTCCACGACAGCGCTGGCGTCCTGACGCCGGTAGTTGGCGTAGGCCGCTGGTCGGCTGGGATCGTCGTCCTCGGTTTCGAGGCGCAAGTACGACACCGCCACTTTGGCTCCGAGCTGAGCGAGAGCGATGGCCGTAGCGGCGCCGATACCGTGGTTGGCGCCGGTGACAATGGCGACGCGTCCTTCGAGCGGATGGGTAATCATCAGAACGGATTAACCAGAATAATACCAGCAAACCCGAACTCGCCTCATCCTGGCAGGACAGCCCCAACAGGCTCGGACGTGAGCCTCGGGATTGTCGCAGGTGCCGGCGACGGCCTACGCCTCCCGACGGGCGAAGGGGACGACCACGGCGCAAGCTGGCTGGCGACGGGCGAGCCGCCGGCGCCGCGTGGCCCGCTCGACAATACCTCGCCACGTGCTCTTCCTGGCCTCGACGGGATAACCAGGCTGGGCGGAGCGCCACTTCAGCTCCCTGATGCGTTGGACTGCCAGTTGCTCTGTTATCGCTGGGTGCATCTTGCGCTCCTTGGTCAAGCTTCTGTGCGCCAGCCTGTGCGGCCGTTCGACGCTGGCCGTCAGTACCCGGTACGGAAACCAGCACGGAACTTCCACCTAGATATCTCTGGAAGCTCCGGACCACCCCGTGAAAACGGGCATTCGTTTGGCCATAGGCCAAGATGGCGGTCATGGAACTGGCGCCGTCGCCGCGAGAGGCCGAGGTCCTCGAGTTCGTCGGCCGACGGCTGAGCAATGCCGAGATCGCTCAAGCGCTGTTCATATCGGAACGTACGGTCGAGAGCCACGTGTCCGCCCTGCTCCGAAAGCTCGGGTTGCCGGACCGGCGCGGCTTGGCCGCCTACGCCGGAGAGCAGACGGTCAGAGCCAACGTCCGGCTCAAATGGCCAGCGGAGCCGCCGACCTCTTTCGTCGGCCGGGAGGCCGAGCTGGCCGAGCTGGCGGATGCCATCTGTCAGCACCGCTTGGTTACCCTGACGGGCCCTGGCGGCGTCGGCAAGACCCGCCTGGCCCTGCGGGCGCTCACGGAACGGCCCGCGGCCTTCGCAGACCTGGCGTCGCTGCCCGCGGGCTCCGACGAGCACGTGGTGGCCCGTGCCGTGGCCGCCTCCCTAGGGATGGTGGAACCGGCCGGCAAACAGGTCCTCGACGCTATCGCCAGCACGCTGTCCTCGGCCGAGGCGGTCGTCGTGCTCGACAACTGCGAGCACCTGCTCGATGGGGCGGCCATGGTGGCAGAGCGACTGCTGTCGAGTACCGACGGTAATGTCCTGGCCACGAGCAGGGAACGCCTGGGCGTGCCTGGAGAACGTGTAGTGCAGATCGGTCCGCTCCCGGTTGAAGCGGCCACCAAACTCTTCAAGGAGCGGGCGGAGACCGTCGAGCCGGGCGCCGTCCTCGACAACGGCCAGGTCGCCGACCTCTGCCAGCGCCTGGAAGGTATCCCCCTGGTAATCGAACTGGCCGCAGCCCGCCTGGGAGCTTTGACCCTTCCCGACCTCAGCAGCCGCCTCGACCAGGCGATCGAACTCCTGGGGCCGGGTCGTTCTCGCAACCGTCATCGGAGCCTGCGCGCCACCCTCGATTGGAGTTACGACTTACTCAGCCCCGAGGAGCAGGCCTTGTACCGGGCTCTTGGCGTGCTACGGGGACCGTTCCGGCTCGTGCTGGCGGAGGACTTGGTGCCATCTGATCCTGGGCGGGTCGCCGCCGGCATCGCCCGGCTCGTCGACAGCTCGCTTCTAGCTCGCCAAGGCGACCGCTATCGCCAGCTCGATCTCATTCGTGCCGACGCTCGTGACCGGTTGCGCACCGTCGGTGAGGAGCCCGCTGTACTGGAGCGGCTTGTCAACTGGGCATTGTCCGCCCTGGACGAAGGCCTCACGAGAGGTGATGAGGCAGACCTTCTTGCCGCAGCAGAGGCGGCGCAGGCCTTGGGCCGCCCCGAGCTGGCCGCATTGGCCAAGGGCCTGGCCGAGGCCTGGGAAGAGATTGGCCACGGCCATTGGGCGGCGGCGGAATCGCTGTACGAGGTGGCGGCCACCGCATCAAACGAGCCCGCGCCTGCTATTTCCGGGGCCGAGCTGGCCTGGAGCCGCGGCCACGGCGACCGGGCCGTGGCGCTCTTTGAACTAGCCGCCTCTCTGGCCTTGGCCTGTAGCGACGCCGCTTCTGAAGTGCGGGCGGCCACCGGTGCGACAGAAGTGATGAACCGCTACGGGAGCACGATGCGGGATATCCCGCCGCCCGAGGCAAGCGTGGCGCTCGTAGAGCGAAGCGAGGTGGCCGCCCAGGTCGCCAGTGATGCGTCTTCGTTGGCTCGTGCCGCCGTGGCCCGGATGTGGTTAACCCGCCGAGGCGACGACCTCGATGCCATAAACAAATCAGCAGAGGCGGCCGTACAAGCGGCGCAGCTTGGATCCGACCCGGCCGTGCTGTCCTCGGCCCTTGACGGCCAAAGTGCCGCCGCACTTCAGAGCCTTCGCTCCGCCGATGCAGCCAGGATAATCGATCAGCGGCTTCGTTTATCGGAAAACTTCACAGGCCAAAATGCCAGGCAGGTCCTGGAAAGGATGGATGCCCTTTATATGGCCTCTGACGTGATCGCTCCTGATGGGCGATTTCGAGGCCACGCTAAACCGGGGTTTGCAGCTACACCACCTGGCCCAGCAACGGGGTACTTTCTACGGCGGCTTAACCCATCTGGCGCCAGCCCATTTTTTCCTGGGGAATTTCGACGAGTGCCTCGAGTTGGCTGCAGGAGTTTATTGGGAAATGACGCACCGCCGGGATACCGGCGCCTCGCTGCTTGTGCGCGCTTTTGCGTGTGCCGGTGCCGTTTACGGGTACAGAGGCGACGATGACAGCGCGGCGCGCTGGTTCGGGCGAGCACAGGAGGTGGCGGGCGATCCCAGTTGCCATTGGAAGTGCGACTTCACCCTGCTCATGCGGGCAGATGTGCACTTGCACCACGGCCGACGCCAAGAAGCGGCCTTGTTGTTGGACAAACCGCCGCCTCGCTTGAGCGGGGAATGGCAGGGTTGGCACGGGGCCATCCGGGCCGAGGCTATCGGCGGCGCCGCCGTCGACGAGGCTGAGGGCGTCCTGGAAGGTGGCGCCTACTCGCGGGCCGTCCTAGCGCGGGCGCGAGGGGAGCTTGAAATAGCGCTCGCTGTTTTTCAGAGCTGCGGGGCCGAATACCAAGCGGCACGCACCGGGTTGCGGATAGGAGGGTCGGCAAGGGAACACGCCTTGGCCACCTACAGACGCCTTGGCCTGAGCGAGGGCGCCATGACGCTCGACGATAGCATCAGCGTATTGCGTTAGCAACGGTCGACCCGGCGGCCCCGAAATGCCGACCACCTTTCGAAAAGTTACCAGAAGACCAAACCGCCGTTGCGGTCCATCGGCTCCTTGAGGGCTATGAGGTTGGCCGTCACGTACGATATGTTGTGGTCGGCATGCCAGTCGCTCGGGAAACCAGTGACAACGCGAGAAACCTGGAACTGCGCTTGTATTTCGGGGACAAAGTTCCGGTAGTTGGCCTCGGTGTAATACCAGAAAGAGTTCTCGTTGTAGAAAGCCACGTGGGTAGGGTCCTGGAAAGCGCCTCGGCCGTCGGTGCTGGGCGTCTGGCTCAGGAGGAGCCCGCCTGGGGCAAGTAGGCGGTACAGCTCGTTGAACAGTGAGATCTTGTCGACCACGTGCTCCAGGAAATCGACCGCCCGAATAACGCCCACTGAACTGTCGGCCAGCGGCAAAGGTGTCGGCAGTTCAGCCACAATGTCGACACCATCTGCGGCGACACGGTCCACCCCGAGGTAACCCGATGGGTGAGCGTGAGCAGCGCCCATATCGAGGGCGAGCAGGGACCGGCGCTTCGCCCACGCCAGCGCGTCGGCCTTCGATGTAACGGCTATAGAGTTCGACCGTCTCGGACTGGATAAACGAGTTGGTCTGTTCGTCTCTTTGAGTGTTGGCCTGATGCATGCGCTGCAAGTAGAGGCATTCATCAATTAGATGGAAATCGCCCACCTGATAAAGACGGCACATGAGATCCTGGTCGTCGAGCACGCGCCGCTCCGGGTCGTACCCTCCAGCTTCGTCGTACGCCCGCCGCGAGAAAGCGCGGACATGGTTGGGAGCGAACCAGATGTATGACACATTGTGGGGCGTCGGTTCCATGGACACCGCGTGCTGCACGCTGCGCCCGTCGACCACCGCCTCTCTATACTCCCACCCCATCTCGGTATTGAACTTTGAGTTGTCCCGGCTGCCGTCTTCAAGGATTTGAGCGCAGTGGCTATACACCAGTGCCAAATCCGGACGCTTCGAGTAGACATCGTAAACCGCCTGCAAAGCGCGTCGGGCAAGTATGTCGTCGTGGTCGAGTTCGACCAGGATCTCTCCCCTTGCCTCCGCGCAGGCCCGCGCCTTGGCCGCTCCCACTCCCTTTACGTCGTCGTCGATTAGGACCCTGACCCGTGGGTCCTGTGCGGGCGGCTCCCACCTCGCCCCCTGGTTGAGTAGGACGACCCACTCCCAGTCTTGGAACAATTGGTCGCGCAGGCTCTCGTAGCACTCCGCCAGAAAATCAGGACGGTGGCTCGGGGTGAAGACGCTCAGCAACTCGTTCCACTGCACTTCGCCGGCAGCGGGTACTTCGACAAGCTGGCGTCGAGTGCGACGGCTTTAGCCCTGGCCTCGTTGGCTTTTATGGCCTGACCTTGCTTTGCGTATACGAAGGCCATGCGTAGGTAGGCTGTGGAGGCTTTGGGGTTGATAGCGACTATCTGTTTGTACAGAGCCAGCGCGGCATCGAGGTTGGTCGCCTCGAGAATGATAGCTTTGTTGTACATAGCCGGCGTGTACGAACTATCGGCGCTGATTGCTTTATCATAATAATCGAGGGCGCCGGCATTATTGTTGTCTGTTTGGTCGATTACGCCCAGATTATAAAGGGCGTAGATATTCTTGGGGTCCAAAAGCAACACGTTCTTGAACGTCGTCTCCGCCTGCCCCAGCTGTCTCGCCTGTGCCTGCGAGAGGCCCTGTTTCAGGAGGGTGGAGACCGCAGCCGAATTGCTCGTCGCGTCGGCTGCCCCACTTCCGGCGGCGCTGGCCGTCGTCGAAGGAGGGCTGGCCGTGTGATTAGAAGTCCCGCAACTTGCAGCGAGCACCGCGATGGCAATTGTCAACGCCGATGCAAGGACTCGACGCGCTTCTGAACGACGATTTTTACGAGAGATAGTGGTCATCGACTAGACGCCCATGCCGCGAAAGCCATCGGTCACGCGCTGCAGATATCGTACACTGGCAGGGGCGCCACAATGAGCAGGCGTCCGGCAATGAGGCCCCATCGCATGACAGCGCCCCAACAGAAGTGTCTACGGGCGGCATCCCGTACATGTGGCCTTACCTGTGGTGATAAAGCCATCGTCGACGGCCGCTCGGGGCCAGCTGGACAAATGACTGTCGGCCGGCCAAAGGGACGGCCGTCCCATCGCAGCTCACGAGCGGCCCATGCTACCGCACCTGTTTATGCCGGTCGAGCGCTTGCTCGGTGGGGGCTCGGGCTGTTACTCGCTGGAAGGTGCATCTTGTTGGTTAGCCCCGGTCTTGCCCTGGTGAAGGCCATCCATCCGGCCTACGGTTGGTCCTGCTCCTTGTGCCGCGTTCAACCCTCCAAGGCCACTGCCAGCCAGGCCCAGCGAGCATGTGCCATCACCAATCGACAAGCTGGGGCTGTCATGGGCTGCAGACAACGTCAATCACCAACTGCCAGCTCGTCGAGCCCGTTGATCCTTGCTCGGCTTGGACTTGCCAGCCAGTAGGCGGAGTCGATCCCGTCGGGATCGACTGGTTGAGCGAGACGTCCTCACCGGCTGTCGCGCCGGTGATCGTTGCCACCGCCCCCAAGTGCGATCGAGCCCGTGGGACATGATGTGCTTACGAGAAGGGTCGCCCCATTCCCCGGCGAGCTCACTGTCGCAGAGGTCGGTGACGACGTGGGCGGTCGCGGGGCCTTGAGCACCTTGAGCACCCTGCGGGCCTTGCGTGCCCGCGGCACCCTGGAACCCTTGTGCCCCAGCTGCTCCTTGGGATCCCTGAGATCCTTGCGTCCCGGTGCCAGTAGCACCGGTACCCGGTGCTGCCAGTGGCGCCGGTAGCACCCTTGAGGCCTTGAGTCCCCTGAGAGCCAAGAGCGCCTTGCGCGCCGTTTGACCCCTGCGCGCCGTTCGAGCCCTGCGCACCAGCAGGCCCCTGAGCACCACTCGAACCGGTGGCGCCTGTGGCCCCCGTGGCGCCCCGACCCCCGTCGATCCTTGTAGACCCTGCGGGCCTGCAGCCCCATTGCTGCCCTGCGCGCCGTTTGACCCTTGCGCGCCAGCAGCCCCCTGAGGACCGCTCGAACCGGTGGAGCCCGTCGCGCCCGTGGCGCCGGTGACCCCCGTGGGTCCTTGTAGACCCTGCGGGCCTGCAGCCCCATTGCTGCCCTGCGCGCCGTTTGACCCTTGCGCGCCAGCAGCCCCCTGAGGACCGCTCGAACCGGTGGAGCCAGCGGTGCCCTGATTTCCCTGAGCACCTTGGACGCCTTGGGATCCCTGTGAACCTTGGGCGCCAGCTGCCCCTTGTGTGCCGGCCGATCCTTGTGTGCCGACCGATCCTTGTGTGCCGGCCGATCCTTGTGCGCCCGATGAACCTTGAGTTCCAGCGGAACCCTGCGTTCCCGTTGAGCCCGTGGCGCCGGTGGCCCCTGCGGGTCCTTGGAACCCCTGTGGCCCCTGGGCGCCTGTTGCACCGGTGCCCCCGGTTGCGCCCGCTACGCCCTGGGTTCCACTACCTCCCTGGGCGCCCGTCGTGCCTTGCGAGCCTTGGGCACCTTGAGTGCCCTGTGAACCCTGGGAGCCAGCGGAACCGGTGCCGCCTGTTGCGCCTGTTGCGCCGGTCGCACCTGTCACCCCTGTGCCGCCGGTTGCGCCCGTGCCCCCGGTTGCGCCCGCTACGCCCTGGGTTCCACTACTTCCCTGGGTACCCGCCGACTTGTGTACCGGTCGTCCTTGCGAGCCTTGGACACCTTGAGTGCCCTGGGACCCGGTGGAGCCCGTGCCGCCCGTCGCGCCCGTGCCGCCCTGTGAACCTTGGGATCCAGCGGAACCTTGCGCACCGATTGAGCCCTGGAAGCCTTGAAAACCCTGGAAGCCTTGGGGACCCGTGCCGCCGGTGGCGCCTGTTGCTCCGGTGGCGCCTGTCGCCCCCGTGCCGCCAGTTGCGCCGGCAACGCCCTGGGCTCCACTACTTCCCTGGGCACCCGCCGACCCTTGTGTACCGGTCGTACCTTGCGAGCCTTGGACACCTTGAGCCTTGGGCACCTTGAGTGCCCTGTGAACCCTGGGAGCCAGCGGTACCTTGCGCACCGTTCGCGCCCTGGAACGCCTTGAAACCCTGGAAGCCTTGAGGACCCGTGCCGCCGGTGGCACCAGTTGCACCCGTAGCCCCCTGCGCACCCGCCGACCCCTGTGACCCGTCGTACCTTGCGAGCCTTGGGCACCTTGAGTGCCCTGTGAACCCTGGGAGCCAGCGGAACCGGTGCCGCCTGTTGCGCCAGTTGCACCAGTGCCGCCCATTGCGCCTGTGTACGCCCTGGGTTCCTCTAGCTTGCCCTGGGCACCCTGTGAACCCTGGGAGCCAGCGGAACCGGTGCCGCCGGTTGCGCCTCGCTACGCCCTGGGTTCCACTACTTCCCTGGGCACCCTGTGAACCCTGGGAGCCAACGGAACCGGTGCCGCCGTTGCGCCGGTTGCGCCTGTTGCGCCGGTCGCACCTGTGCGCCGGTGCGCCGGTTGCGCCGGTGCCGCCGGTTGCGCCCGCTACGCCCGCTACGCCCTGGGTTCCACTACTTCCCTGGGCGCCCGTGAACCTTGGGAGCCAACGTGAACCCTGGGAGCCAGCGGAACCTTGGGCAGCCGTTCGCGCCCTGGAAGCCTTGAAAACCCTGGAAGCCTTGAGGACCCGTGCCGCCGGTGGCACCCGTTGCCCCCGTTGCGCCCGCCACCCCTGGGTTCCACTACTTCCCTGGGACCCGTCGAACCTTGCGAGCCTTGGGCACCTTGAGTGCCCTGTGAACCCTGGGAGCCAGCGGAACCGGTGCCGCCTGTTGCGCCGGTCGCCCTGTGCCGCCGGTTGCACCTGTCACCCGTGCCGCCGGTTGCGCCTGTTGCACCCGTGCCCCGGTTGCGCCCGCTACGCCCTGGGTTCCACTACTTCCCTGGGCACCCGTCGTACCTTGCGAGCCTTGGACACCTTGAGTGCCCTGTGAACCCTGGGAGCCAGCGGAACCGGTGCCGCCTGTTGCGCCGGTCGCCCCTGTGCCGCCGGTTGCGCCTGTTGCACCCGTGCCCCCGGTTGCGCCTGTTGCACCCGTGCCCCCGGTTGCGCCCGCTACGCCCTGGGTTCCACTACTTCCCTGAGCACCCGTCGTACCTTGCGAGCCTTGGACACCTTGAGTGCCCTGTGAACCCTGGGAGCCAGCGGAACCGGTGCCGCCTGTTGCGCCGGTCGCGCCTGTTGCACCCCGTGCCGCCGGTTGCGCCCGCTACGCCCTGGGTTCCACTACTTCCCTGTGAGTACCCTGGGAGCCAACGGAACCCTGTGCCGCCGTTGCGCGCCCTGGAGGCCTCCTGAATAACCCTGGGAGCCTTGAGGACCCGTGCCGCCGGTTGCGCCTGTTACGCCCTGGGTTCCACTATTTCCCTGGGTACCCGTCGTACCTTGCGAGCCTTGGACACCTTGCGAGCCTTGGGCACCTTGAGTGCCCTGTGAACCCTGGGAGCCAGCGGCACCCGTGCCCCCGGTTGCGCCGGTTGCACCTGTGCCCCCGGTTGCGCCCGCGATCCCCTGGGTTCCGGTCAATCCTTGTGAGCCCTGTACGCCCTGGTTGCCAGTGTTGCCTTGGAACCCCTGCGAACCCTGGAAACCTTGAGAGCCCTGGGCCCAGTGACCCCTTGGGCACCGTTCGAGCCTTGAGCCCCCGTGTCGCCTTGAGCACCAGTTGATCCCTGAGCGCCGGTCGTGCCTTGCGCGCCCGCTGTGCCCTGAGTTCCTGTTAATCCTTGTGAACCCTGGACGCCCTGGAACCCACTGTCTCCTTGAAACCCTGCGAACCCTGGAAGCCTTGAGTGCCTTGCGCGCCAGCATCACCCTGGGAGCCTTGCGCCCCGGTTGTACCTTGAGCGCCCTGGCTGCCCTGAGTTCCCGTGGAAACCTTGCGAACCCTGGATGCCTTGAGAGCCTTGGTTGCCTTGGGAGCCTTGGGAACCTTGGGACCCGTGTCTCCCTGAGAGCCTTGCGGCCCTGTACCTTGGACCCTTGAGCCCCGGGGAGGCCCTGAGAGCCCTGCGCTCCACTTTCTCCTTGAGCTCCGGTGGCACCGCCTGGGACCCAGGCGAGGCCTTGCACACCCTGAGCACCCTGAGACCGGCGACGCCTTGCCGACCCTGAGCTCCCAGGAGACCGATGGCACCCTGGAGCCCGACGCCGCCGGCGGGGCCCTGAACGCCCTGGGTTCCTTGAGAGCCCGTAGCTCCCTGCGGCCCGTTACCCCCGGTGGCGCCGGCCGCACCCTGCGCTCCGGTCGCGCCTTGCGGACCGGTCGCGCCCGTCACGCCGGCCGCACCCTGACCGGCGGAGCTGCCCGCAGCACCGGTCGCTCCTGTCGCCCCGGTTGGCCCCGATGGCCCGGGAGGGCCCGCCGGGCCCTGCGATGGTGCGGGCGGATTGGCGAGAGTTGCACCCCCGACAACCGACGTTACGTGGTGATTGCCTTGGCTCCCACGGAAACGGGCGCTCCCGAAGGAGAAAATGCCCCCGTCCTTGCCAACCAGCCAGTACCCCTTGCCGTCCGAGGTGGCGATTATCCCAACTATCGGGGCGTTGAGCTTCCGACCAGCCATGTCGCCGTAGAGCTGGGCGTCGCCGTAGGCATAGACCTTGCCGCTGGAGGTCACCGTCCAGTAACCCGGGCCGTTTGGCGATGCCGCTTGCGCGTGCGCCGCGATCGGGACCATGGATGGCCCTGAGTCGTGCTGCCAGTGACAAAAATGCCAGTTACAAGTGCAACCCCGGCCAACGCACCTGTCTTGCGCTTCCAGCCATTCTTCGGGATGATGCGTTTCCGCACTACAGCAGCACCTCGGGCCAACTCGTCGGTCAATGTCCAGATATGCGAGACAGACCCTAGCATTTCTGCGGCTAATGCAAAGTTACTGAGCGGTCCGAATGGGGCATATGCGATTTGGGCGCCATGCGAACAAAATCCGCAAGCGTTTGCGGGTCATTTCGACACCGACTCGTCGCGTTAGTGACCACGTGAAGTGTTCGACGTTTTGGCCAGCGAGCCCGATGCGGCTCGCATTCCGGCAAGCGCGAAAGTGCTAATCATCGTTGCGACCTTTGCCGAAAGTATAGGCGTAAAGACCAAGAACCGTGTGCTCGTAAGAGGGCGACGACCGAGCCCTCTTTCGGTGGCTATGGGCTGATGCCGAGTTGGTGTTGCCGACGGACAATGAGGGAGACGCAAGTGGTAACGGCATCGATAATCGCCCTGCTCACACTCATGGCCATCGTCGCGATGGCGGGATTACTGGTGTTGTGGGTGGACTATCTAGACCGAAAGTGGCAATTGCAAGAACCGACCGCGCACAGTGAGTGCGACGAGGCTCGCGTGCTGAGCCTGTGGGCCGATCGCAACTGAGAGGTCCCACTCGGCGCCACTAGGCGGGAGGTTTCGGCGCGGTAAGCGTCTCCCGGCGGGCGAAGCGGGAGAAACCCATGTTGTGCTTGAGGTTGCCGAAACAGGGTTCGACCGTCCAGGAACGTTGCTTGTAGAGGTGGCGTCCCTCGGGGGTCCTCTGGCGTGCTCCATAGCGGCCCGGCGGCTAAGGCCTTGGGGGGCGGGGCCCGAGGTGGTGGCCCGGTCTGCTCGGGTGCGGCGGTCTTTTTTGACGGCGATAAGGCGCACGGTCCCGGGGGCGGCCAGGTTGGCCTCCGAACAGTAGCCGGCGTCGGCCAGCACCACCCCCACTGGCCCTGTGGCCGGCCCCGCCTGGGCCAGGGCGGCCACCATGGGCCGGAACAGGGCCATGTCGTTGCGGTCGCAGGACACGTCGGCGGCCAGGATGATGCCGATGTAGTTGACCACGGCCTGGGCGTTGTAGGCCTGCGCCGCCGCCCGGGATGGGCATGAGCCGGCTGTCGGGGTCGGTCCGGTTGACCTGGGCCCGGTTGGCCGCCGCCCGGCTGGCGGCCTCGGCCTTAGCCTGCGCCCGGGCCAACTTGGCCTCTATACGGGCCACTTGTTGGCCTTGTGGGTAGCGGGGCAACCTGCCTGTGGGGCACTTGGTGGCTTGGTGGGCCGCCCACGCCGCCCGGGCGGCGGGCAGGGCCTGCTCGTAGCGCCCGGCCCTGGCCCGCCAGACCTGGGGCTTGCCCGGGCGTTGACGGGCTTCGTGCTCGGCCAAGGCGGCCAGGGCCTTGTCCAGGGCCGCTCGGCGGGCGGTGGCACCGGCCAGGCCGGCGGGCAGCTCGTCACCCCGCTTGCCCGAAGCGCTCGTCCTCGTCGTTGTCGGCCGCTTGGGCTTGGGCAAACATCTCCTGTATTCCTGCCTCTAATTTTGCTCTCTGGGCCTCGAGCTGGGCCCGGCCGTAGTTGGCCCCCTTGGAGGCGTTGGCGGCCACCTTGGTCCCGTCTAGGGCCACCACCCCCACCTGGCCAGCCCGGCCAGGCGCACAGCTCGAGCACCTGGGCAAAGAGCTTTTCGCACAGCGCCGCCTGGTCCTGGCGGAAGCGGGCGATGGTGCTGTGGTCAGGTGCGTTGCCGGCGCAAATGACCCGGAAGGCGACGTCGGTCTGGCACAGCCGCTCTATTTCGCGACTGGAACGAACTTTGTGCGTATAGGCGTAGAGCAATAACGCCAGCATCATGTCGCGGTCGTAGCCGGTGCGGCCCTGGGCGCCTCGCCGGCGCAGCTTATGGAGCTCCTTGGTGTCCAACCGGGCCACCACATCGAGCAACCACCACACGAAATGGTCCTTGCCTAACCACTCCCTCATGTCCGGCGGGAACAGGAACTGCTGGTCCCTATTTACGGGGATATAACCCTTGGCCATAGGCAATTATCTCATCTGAGCTGCCAAAACGCGAGGAACCCGAGCTCATCTAGCGACCCCAACGGCCCCCCCGTCCGGGGGCCTCCAGCGGGTATGCCAGAGCCACAAGCGTCATTTTGCAACAGCCTCTCGGCGTGAAAACCGCCTGGATCCGACGGAAAACGCGCCGAGAGATCGTGGTATCGGACCGAAAGCCGGCCATCGAAGCGCGCCAGTTGGCCGAACGCTGGTCCACGACCGTTCCGGCCCGGTTAGGAAGCGATACACCCCCGGCTCGAGCCGTCGGCGCGGCGCGAACGGGCTGAACCCTCGTCCAAGGTCCTTCGGGCCGGGTTGGGATACGAACCTACCCGGCCCACGTGAACGCCTCCGGGGCGAACACGGACTACCGCGCCGCGCCCGGGGTCGTCGGCGCCAACCTTGGGTATCAACAACCCAGGGCCCAACCGTAGGCTCCATGGTTTGGATAGGAGTTCGCAATGGAGTCTTCTGGGACAATCGCCGTACCCTCCGGGCACACGCCAGACGGCGGGGTGCTGGTGGGAGCAGATAACGCCAGGCGCCGGCTGGTCCTGTTCGAGGACCCGCAGTGCCCGTATTGCCGCCGGTTCGAAAAGCTGTCCGGAGACCTGCTCCTGAGGGAGATTGCCGCGGGTGCGGTAGCGATCGAGTACCGGATGCGGTGCTTCCTTGGCGTGGAGTCCGTTCGAGCCGACAACGCCCTCGCGTTAGCGGCAGAAGAGGGCAAGTTCGACCAGCTGCGGCGCGAACTGTTCGCCCACCAGCCGCCAGAGCAAACGGGTGGGTTCACGGCCACAGACCTGGTCGAGCTGGGACGGGCCGCCGGCCTGGTCAGCCCCGCCTACCGGGACGGCGTGACCGAGGGGCGTTACGAAGAGTGGGTGCTGGCCACCGACCGGGTGTTTGAGGAGCAAGATCCGGAGGGGACGCCGGCCGGGGCCCTGGACGGCCGCCCGGTCGAAAGAGAGGTGCTCTATGACCCGGAAAGGCTCGGCGCCCTCGTTCGCGCCTGACCCTTGCTCCGACCCCCTTGACCAGGGCTTCCTTCCCCCCGTCGGCGGCCCCAGTGACGCCGTAAAAGCTCCGAACGCGGCGGGAACAGTCCTTCGCTATAGGTTGTTACCCACGGTGCGCCACCAATCGGCGGCGAGGCCACCAGGGTCAGCTATTGGAGGCCAATGCGAGGCAGAGTTCACGACCTGTCACCGGCCTAGCCGGTCACCGGCCAACACCGCCCGCGTGATATGAGGACCCAGAAGGAGAACCCGTGCCTGATTACAAGAAGGACGCAGACCAGATTGCCCGCCTAACACCCGACCAGTACCAGGTCACGCAAAAGAGCGGCACCGAGCCGCCCTTCGCCAATGCCTATTGGGACAACAAGAAGCCCGGGCTGTACGTCGACGTCGTTTCCGGCGAGCCCTTGTTCGTCTCGACGAACAAGTACGACAGCCGCAGCGGCTGGCCCAGCTTCACCTGCCCGATCGAGCCACGCAACGTAGTCGAGAACGTAGACAGCAGCCTGGGCATGGTCCGAACGGAAGTGCGCTCGGCCCATGGGGACAGCCACTTGGGCCACGTGTTCGACGATGGGCCCGCCGAGGCCGGCGGCCTGCGCTACTGCATTAACTCCGCCTCACTCCGCTTTATCCCTGTCGAAGACTTGGAGCGAGAAGGCTATGGCGCCTACCTCAAGCTCTTCGACGAGGCCAACGACAAGGTCAACGACGACCAGAAGGGTTCACACTGATGACGGATACTTATGAGAAGGCAATCCTGGCTGGCGGCTGCTTCTGGGGGGTGCAGGACCTGATCCGCAAGCTCCCCGGGGTCGTTTCCACCCGGGTCGGGTACACGGGAGGCGACGTCCCGAACGCGACCTACCGGCACCACGGGACCCACGCTGAGGCGATTGAGATCACGTTCGACCCCAATCAGCTCTCGTACCGGGATCTCCTGGAGTTTTTCTTCCAGATCCATGACCCGACAACGAAGAACCGCCAGGGTAACGATACAGGGACGAGCTACCGGTCGGCCATTTTCTACACCTCGGATGCGCAGAAGGCGACGGCGGAGGACACCATCGCCGACGTCGACGCCTCGGGGCTATGGCCCGGGAGAGTGGTTACCGAAGTAGTACCGGCCGGGCCGTTCTGGGAGGCCGAGCCTGAGCACCAGGACTATCTGGAGCGCTATCCCGACGGTTACACGTGCCATTTCGTGCGTCCCGGCTGGAAGCTGCCTCACCGCGCCGACACCGCGACGCGCTAAAGGCCTCGGCCGGGAGGCCCCACCACCTGTGAGCCGAGCCTCGCCGCTCCCGACCCTTCCTACGAACCACGTGTAGAAAGGAACCAGTTGAGAGCGGCCGTGCTCGCGCTCACGACCGCTACCGACGGCCAGGCGCCGACCCGCTTGGCCAGCGGATGAGAACCGCCAAGGGCGCCGGCGTAAGTAGCGCCCAGCAACAGGCCCCGCCAGGGCCCCGCTCTTCGCCAGTCCGGGATGCACAGGACCCCAGCTAGCGCCCAAACCGCCCCGCCCAGAGGGCGGTTATGGGTGGCGCGTGCGACGCCGAAGCCGCCGGCCAGTCCGATCGTCGTCAGCCACGGAGAGCGCAATTTCGCCACGACCACCTAGCTTAGGCATGCCGCCCCAACCCCCTCGCCAGCCCTTATGGGGAAGTCGTAGTCGCCCGCTCCGACCGGCCCAGGCCATAAGCCTCTGTTATCAGGGCGCGGTCATCCTCGGCTAAGTTGTCGGTCGCTTGGGACTGAGGGAACTTCGCGCTACTGAACCTGCCGCTCCGTGACCAGGGAAGGGGCGTGGCGGCGGGTCGCATTCGTTGTAGCGGCAGGGTTCCCGTTCGTTTTCTTGGCCGCCTTCGTCGCCTACCCACTGTGGCAGGAAATCGGCGGCAGCTTCTCGGGCTGGTACCAGCTGAAGCCACACGGGTTCGAAGGTGCCCGGAACTACATCTCACTGTTCAACGACATCGTGGCCCGCGTGGCGGCGTTGCACAGTGCCTTCTACCTGATTTTGACCGTACCCGCCGAGGTCGTCCTGGGCTTGGCCGCCGCATGGATGACCCTGCGGGTAAAGCGCGTCCAGGGGCTGCTGACGGCGATTTTCTTGCTCCCGCTGGTCGTCCCCTGGACGGTGGCGGGCACCCTCTTCTATGGGCTCTTCAACATCCATGGCGTGGCCGACCAGGTGAGCCAGGACGTCTTCGGGGGCGGCTCGTCGTTCATCTGGTTCGACCACCCGCGGCTGGCCTTCGGCGTCATCGTGGCGTTCGGCATCTGGAAGGGAGCCCCCTGGTGCTTCCTCCTATTGCTTGGCGCCCTGAGCGTGTGCCCGGAGGAGACGTTCGAGGCCGCCAGGATCGACGGCGCCCGGGGGCTGTCGTTCTGGTGGCAAATTGTCCTGCCCGCGATCCGCCCGATGCTCATTTTCGTCATAGTGCTCCGGCTCCTGGCCGAAGCGCAGACCTTCGACTCGGTGGCGATGTTGACCAATGGCGGGCCCAGCTTCCCGGGTGCGACGGAGTTGGTTGGTTTTTACGCCAACGTGTTGGCCTTCGGGTACTACAACTTTGGCGAGGCGTCGGCCATGGGGACGATGATCGGCGTCGTCCTGGTCGTCGTGGCCGTGGGTGGCTGGATGCTCGCCTTCCCACGACCGGTCGGCCGTCGGCGTTTGTCCAATACGGCCGCTCCGTACGCCACGACCGGCACCGCCTCCGGTCCGGCGAACCGTTTCCGGCAGTGGGCCTTCAACGCGTGGCGCCGAAAGCCCAGCGACGGCCCCGGCGAGGTCCGGGGCAATTTGAGCCACTCGATGCGCTGGGCCAAACGCACCCGCCGGGGGCTGCTGGCCGTGATGGTCGTGCTCGTCCTGCTCCCGTTCGCCGGGGAAGCCGAATTTTGGCTCGGGCGCCATGAGTTCGCCGGCACATTTTGGCCCGGCATCGAGACCGGTGTACGGAACAGCCTGATCCTGAGCGCCGCCACCGTCATCGGCACGCTAGTACTGGCGGTACCGGCGGCCTATTTCCTCGCCTACAAGACGTCCCGTTGGCGGGCGGTCCTATTTGTGTTCGTGCTTTTTGCGCTGGCAGTACCCGGCGTAATATTCATCCTGCCCCAATTCGAAGAAATTGTCTGGCTCGGTTTAGTGAACACCCGTATTGGCATCGTCGTCCTCTACATCACCGCTAACTTGCCGTTGGCGGTGTTCTTCTTACGCCCCGCCTTTGCCAGCGTGCCCGTGCCTCTCGTCGAAGCTATGCGGGTCGACGGTGCCTCCAGCCTCGGGATCCTCAGGAGGTTGATATTGCGCCTCTCCTCGAGCACGATCATTGCCTTGTCGGTGTTGATGGTCGTGTGGGTGTGGGGAGAACTACCAATCGCTCAGGCCGTACTCAATTCGAGCAACCAGTCCGCCTCCACTCTTCCGCTCCTGCTCTCCAACGGCGACATCGGCAACCCGAACGCCGTCTACCTGGTCTCTTTGGCGGTACCGCTATTACTGTTCTTGTCGGCCAACCGTTATTTCAGGCGCGGGTTGATGAGCGGGTCGCTGCTGTAGCCGGTATTCAATGCCGTCCCTAATCACGTACATAGCTCGTCGGCTGGTCCACCTGGGGCACTATCGTTCCCAGCATGGCGAGCTTGGACGACGTTTCCCGCATGGCCACAGGCCTCCCGGAGGTAACTGAAGGCGAGCGCCACGGCAACCGCACGTGGTTCGTCGACAGCAAGGCCTTCGCCTGGGAACGGCCTTTCAGCAAGGCGGACATCCGCCGCTTCGGGGAGGCCACGCCACCGGCGGGACCGATTGTCGCCATACGGGTGGCGGACCTGACCGAGAAAGAGGCCGTGTTGGCCAGCTCCACCGACGCCATTTTTACCATCCCGCATTTCGATGGTTACCCGAGCGTCTTGGTCCAATTGAAGACCGTGACGAAAAAGGCGCTGCGCGATGCCATCGTCGACGGCTGGTTGGCTTGCGCACCTCCCCAGCTTGCCCTTGACTACTCGAGCCGGCGCCGGCTCGGGTAGCTCAGCCAACTTCTCTTTCCCGGCCCAGGCGACGCGGGCGTGGCGGGCCCTGCCCGAATGGCCCGGTACCCACATAGCCGGGACCTCGACAGCCGCCGGTCATTATCCTGAGTCGGTAACGACCAGGAGGGCCAATTGACTACGACGAGAAGCAAGGGGACGCCTGGGGGCGGGATGACCCCCGAGGACATAGGAGCTTTGCGAGGGGTCCAGGACATGCGGGTATCGCCCGACGGCGCGATGGTGGCGTTTACCGTGACGGACGTGGATCTCGAGGGCAACCGCTACCGCTCTCGGGTGTGGTTGGCGAGCACAGGCGGCGAACTGCCTCCACGGCCGTTTTCAGCCGGGCCCGACGACCAATTACCTGAGTGGTCACCGGACGGACGCTGGCTGGCGCTCACGTCCAACCCAATGGAGGGGCTCAACCAGATCTCGGTCCTCCCCGTGGCGGGGGGTGGTGAAAGGGTGGTGGTGGCGAGTTGGCCCGCTCCAGTCACCGAGCTGGCGTGGTCCCCAAATGGGCCCACATCGCTTTCGTAGCGCGGGTACCCGATCCGCAGCGCTATGGACCGCCGGGCCAGAAGCGCAAAGTCGAGGATATGCCGGCGAGGCGAATCAGTCACTTGCTCTTCCAGCTCGACAGCGAGGGTTGGGTGGTCGACCGCCCCAACCGGGTGATGACCGTGCCGGCTGACGGTTCGACATCACCCCGGGCCCTGACCACAGGGCCTATGAGGCCTCCGGGATAACCTGGTCCCCGGACGGGTCGCGGATCGCGTTTGCGTCGGCCCGGCACGAGACCTGGGACCTCGACGGTGCGGTGGACCTGTGGACGATGGCCGCCGACGGGTCGGGTGACCCGGAACGGTTGACCGATACCAAGGCAGTCTTTTCCTTGCCGTCTTGGTCACCCGACGGCAGCCGGATTGCCTACGTACGCAACCCGGACGCCCTGGACGACCCCCGTCACGAGCAGATCGGAGTGCTGGACCTGTCCAACGGGGCCACCGCGGAACTGACCACGGACCTCGACCGTAACTGCCACCCTTACGGGTACGGGCGGGCGCCGGTATGGTTCGGCGACCGCCTTTTGTGCAGCGTCGAGGACTCGGGGAACACTCACGTGTACGCCGTCGCCATTTCCGGTGACAACAAGCCTTTTGCCGTCGTGACAGGTGAGCGTTGGGTGCACTCGTGGGACTGGGCGGGCGGGACGCTGGCCATGTCCGTCAGCACGCCGACGACGTTCCCGGAGCTGTTCGTCCATCGGCTCGCAGCAGGGGAGGCCGAGGGGCTGGGGCCAGCGGCCGAACCGCAAGGCACGGGTGGCCCGGCGCAAACGCGTGTGACGGACCTGACCGGGCCGTTCGTGGCCAGGACAACGCTGTCGGAACCGCAACCCTTCGTGGCCCAGTCGGCCGACGGCACCGAAGTCCCGTGCTGGGCCATGATGCCGGTCGGCGCCGAGCGGGGCCGGCGTTACCCGACCCTCCTGAACGTCCATGGCGGGCCGTTCACGTCGTACGGGAACCGTTTTTTCGACGAGTTCCAGATCCAGGCAGGGAACGGGTTTGGCGTGCTGTACTGCAACCCCCGTGGGAGCTCGGGGTACGACGAGGCGTGGGGGCGGGCGGTGCGCTGGCCCGAGTGCGAGGTCGACCCCGGGTCAGGCTGGGGCGGTGTGGACTTCGACGATGTGATGGCGTGCGTGGAAGAGGGCTGCCGGCGGTTCGATTGGGTCGACCCCGACCGTCTGGGCATCCTGGGAGGCTCGTATGGGGGGTACATGACGTCCTGGGCGATCGGTCACACTGAGCGCTTCAAAGCCGCCTGTTCCGAGCGCGCCTGCAACAACCTGTTGACACTGGAAGCAAACTCCGACATTGGCGGGACGTTTCGTGCTGCGGTGGGCCAGACTCACCTCGAAAATCCCCACGCCTACCTGCGCCAGTCGCCCATCACTTACGTGTCGAAGATGACCACACCCGTCCTAATCCTCCATTCGGACGATGACCTCCGTTGCCCTGTCAGCCAAGGTGAGGAGCTGTTCATCGCCTTGCGCCTCCTGGGCCGGGATCCCCTGTTCGTCCGTTTCCCCGGCGAAAGCCACGAATTGTCACGGTCGGGCGCCCCCCGCCACCGGGTGGAGCGAGCTCAATTGATCATCGACTGGTTCGCCGAGAAGCTGGGGGCCGAGGCGGCGGGTTAGATGCGCAGGTTGTGAAAAGGCAGTTCTGCTGGCCTGGCCGAGCCGTCTTTCGGCGCGAAGCCTGACTCTCGGCGTGTTTGCATGTCGAAATCGAACAGAAAACGCGCCGAGACGGCAAAACTGTCCCGAAAGCCAGGGATTTTCGGCTCCAGCGAAGGCGAAAGCGAAAGCGAAGGCGAAGGCGAAATCAGGCCTTGGGAGACGTTACAAATACGGGAATGCGCCGCTCGGTGTTGGTCTGGTATTCAGCGTACGGAGGGTAGGCGGCCACCGCCCTTTTCCACCATTGTTCACGCTCGTCCCCGTCCACCTCCCTGACCGATACGACGATGACTTTGGCCCCATCCTGGACACGCACCTCGTCGGGATGCGACTTCAGGTTGAAATACCAGTCGGGGTGGGTGGGAGCGCCTCCTTTTGAGGCAACGATCGCATAATTTCCATCGTGCTCGACCCGCATCACGGGCGTCTTGCGGATTTTCCCGCTGCGATTGCCGCGCATCGTTACGATAACGACCGGCATGTCCGTGTCGGG
Organism: uncultured Acidimicrobiaceae bacterium; assembly: GCA_963845605.1. Classification (GTDB taxonomy): domain Bacteria; phylum Actinomycetota; class Acidimicrobiia; order Acidimicrobiales; family Palsa-688; genus Fen-671. The sequence goes on along the minus strand of CAWJSS010000003.1, from coordinate 199,887 downwards.
CAGGGTATTGGCTTCCCGTCCCTGCGTTCGTTCGTACGTGGCCACTTGGTCTCTCGCCCACTGCGCCGCACTCGGCTCGTATTCACCTTCCAATGTCATGGCGCACACTCTACTCAGGTGGACACCAAGGCCGATGGCCCGGAAAAGGTGGCGGGACTTAGGCCCTCTCCCGGGCCATGACGTGCAGCGGTTCTTCCCCTTCCCGCATCCCGGGGACGAACAGGAAACCGAAGGTTACGACGGCTCCCAGAGCCCCGGCCAGGATGAGCGTTTGGCGCGCTCCCAGGGCGCTCGCCACCGGGGCAGTGAGGGCGTAGCTAAGCGGGAGCAGCGCGGTCGAAATACACCAGTCGATGCTCGAGACCCGCCCGAGCATGGCATTCGCCACTCTTCGTTGCTTGAGCGTGGCCCAGACTACGGCGCCCGCGGCCTCCGCCCCGTTGACGACGACCGCGGCGGCCGCCAGCCCCCAGGAGCCTGTGGCCACACCGTAACCGGCTACGGCCAGAGTGGCCAATGCCCACCAGCCGTAAATCCATAGCATGGGCCGCGTCGGGTAGCGCCGCCGGCCGGTGAATATGGCCCCCGCGATGGCTCCTACTCCGCCGGCGGCCAGCACGGCGCCGTACGTCGAGGCGCCGTGGTGGAGAGTGTTACGCACGACGTATGGCAGGAGCACCTGGGTCGGCCCCATGAATAGGAGATAGGTGAACGTGGCGCACAGGAAGGTCGCCCACAACCAGACGTGCTGGCGTACATAACGGAGCCCCTCGAGAACATCTTGGCGCATGCTGCTGGCCGAGTGCAGGGCCGGGAGGGGCTGCATCTTCAAGACGCACAGAGCGGAAAAAACAAAGGTGGCGGCGTCCAGTGCGAAAGCACCCCACGGGCGCAACGCGGCGACGGCCAGGCCTCCGAGCGCCGGGCCGGCCAATTGAATAGCCGTAGGCCGTACGAACTGGTCGATGGCGTTGGCTTCCGTGAGCTCGTCTTCGGGCACGAGTTGGGGCACCGAGCGCGTCGAGGGCCGGCGACGCGAACGCTGTAGCGGTACCGATCACGGCCCCCACCAAGCACAGCTGGTACAGGTGAGCATCCCCAAGCGCCAGTAAGACAGACAAGCCGGCGACGGCCAAAGCCCTGGCGACGTCGGCCCAGAACAGGAGGGCCCGGCGGGGGAAGCGGTCCGAAACGGCCCCGCCAACGAGCAGAAGAGCGACCTGCGGCGCCGAGGTGGCCACGCCGACGTAGGCCAGGGCGGACGGCCGGTCCGCGACGGTGTACGCCTGCCACGCGATAGCGACGATGAAAATGCCATCCCCCAGCAGGGAAACGGTCATGCCGGTCCATAGGAGCCTGAAGTCCCGCCGGCGCAGGGGTGCGGTCAGCAACATGACGGCCGCGGTCAGGCCGGCCGGTCAGATCGGCCAATCACACCGTTTCACCAATCACTCTGTTTGGCCAATCACTCTGTTTGGCCAATCACTCTGTTTGGCCAAGCACTCTGTTTGGCCGATCACTCTGTTTCGCCGGCCTGCTGCATGTCGAAGCGTTCACAGAGCTCGGCCAGGACATCGTTGAGGTGATCGATTTGACTGTCGTCGTTGGCCGCGGTCACCTGAACCCGAAATCCCACCTGTGCCCGGGGCACCAGCGGGTACGGCGCCAACGTGACGTAGATGCCGCGGTCGAACAGGAACCTTCCCACGGAGTCGATGTCATCGGCGTTACCCAGGGGCAGCTCTATGACCGGATAACCCGAGGTATTGAGCGTACGCATCCCGAGCTTGGCGATCTGGTTGAGCACTCGTTGGGTCTTCGCGCACAACGACCGGCGGATGTCGTCGCCCTCGGCGTCATTGACGTCAAAACCAGCCAATACCGTGGCCAACGACGCGATAGGCGACGGCCCCGAGTAAAGGTAGGGCGGGGCGGCCACTTTCAAATAGTTCTTCAGCGACGTGGGTAGGGCAAGGAAAGCGGCCAACGAGGAATAGGCCTTGGAAAACCCGGCTACCAGCACCAGGTTTTCGTAACTCTCGTCATAAAAGCGCACGATGCTGTTGCCGCGGTACCCGTACGGCATCTGTGGCGTCGGCGACTCGCCGACGACGCCGAAGCCGTGGGCATCGTCGACGTACAACAGGGCGTCGTACGCGCGGCAGATGCGAGCATATAAAGGTAGGTCAGGCGCATTGCCCGTCATGCTGTTGACGCCGTCGATGCAGAAGACCTTCGAGACGTTGGGAGGCAAAGCCCGCAGGACCTGTTCGAGGTGGTCAGGGTCGTTGGCCCTGATGCGGTGCAGCGTGGCCCCCTGGCCTCGCGCAATGGCGGCCCCCTCGTAAATAGTCTTGTGCGCCTGGGTGTCGACCAGCACCGCCCCTTGGCCGACGAGAAGAGGGATCACGGACGCGTGTATGAGCGTGATGGTCGGCAGGACAAGGGTGTCCGGCGCCCCGAGCAAATCAGTAAGCCGCGCCTCGATCTCGACGTAAGGCCGGGGGTTACCCAGTAGCCGGGACCAGCTGGGGTGCGTCCCCCATCGCTGGACGGCCGGCGCCACCGAAGCGATGATCTCCGGGTGGAGGTCAAAGCCCAAGTAATTGCACGAGGCGAAGTCCGACAGCCAGTGGTTACCGATACGGATCCGCCGTCCCCGCACCTCCTCTATAACTGCGTCCATCATCGGATGCGAGGAACGCAGCCGCTCCAGGTCATCCCAGCGGCTGTCGGACCTCGACGGTTCACTGGGCAACATGGCACCGTTCAGCTTCGTGGCCGGGTCGCCGGCCACCCAGGTAGTAACGCTGGTCATGCTGCTGGGTCCTCGCTGGCCGCTTTCGCCCTGGCCACCAGCGCGCCGGAGGCCATGAGCGGTATGAGTTGGTCCATGCCGTCTGCCGGCACCGGCCGGGCGAAGAAATAACCCTGCCCGTACATGCAACCTAGAGACCTGAGCCCGTCGAACTGCTCTGCCTTTTCTATGCCTTCAGCGACAGTGTCGAGGTTGAGGGAGTTGCCCAGCTGGACGATGGCCTTAGCCAGAGCGGCGGCCTTAGCCGAGTCGCCCACGTCGTCGACGAAAGACTTGTCTACTTTCAAAATGTCTATGGGGAACCGCTTCAAGTAACTGAGCGACGAATACCCGGTACCAAAATCGTCGACCGCAAATGCCACGCCGACCGCCTTCAGTTCCAGCATCCTGGAAATCACTGATTCTGCGTCCTGGACTAGCACGCTCTCGGTAATTTCGAGCACCAGGCAGGCAGGGTCGAGCCCCGAGACCTCCAACGCGGCCGAGACGTCCTCGATTAGGCCTTCGTGCTGGAAATGCCGGGCCGAAATATTCACGCTCATGCGCAGCTTGCCGGCCAGCGCGTGAGACCGCTGCCAGCCCCGGGCCTTCCGGCACGCTTCCTCTAACACCCAGCCCCCTATCGGGATGATCAACCCGGTCTCCTCGGCCAGAGGGATGAACTCCGACGGCGCCAGCAGGCCCCGCCGCGGGTGCTGCCACCTGATGAGGGCCTCGACGGCGATCAAATCGCCACCGTCAAGGCTGACGATGGGTTGGTAGTGGAGCACGAACTCGTGGTCGTCTACGGCCCGCTGAAGCTCCGCCGACCTCTCCAGCCGCTCGCTTACCGCCGCTTGCAGGGCAGGTTTGTAGACCTCGTAACAGTTCTTGCCCCGCGCTTTGGCCGCGTACATAGCCACGTCGGCTGCTTGCATCAGGTCGGCAGGATCCTCCGTGCCGCTTTTGCTGTAGGCGATCCCGATGCTGGCGTGGACGTTCACCGAACGGTCCTTGACCTGGAAAGAGGGCCTCAAATCGGCCAGGACTCTCTCCGCCACCTGGCGGGCGTCCTCGGCGTCCTCGGTTTCTTCCAGGAGGATGGCGAACTCGTCCCCGCCAAACCGGGCGGCGGTGTCGCCGGTCCGTAGCGACCCTGTGAGCCGTCCCGCCACCGCCACCAGGAGTTCGTCCCCGGCGGCATGGCCCAGACTGTCGTTGATCAACTTGAAGTCGTCGAGGTCGAGGAACAGCACCGCCAGCGACGTCACTGAGCGGGCCGCACGGTCGAGCGCGTGTTCCAACCGGTCCCGGAAGAGGGCTCGGTTGGCCAGCCCGCTCAGGGCATCGTGGAAAGCCTGGTGCTTGAGCTCCTCCTCCAGGCCCTTGCGGTCCGTGACATCACGCAACGTGAGGACAATTCCTTCGACCGTGGGGTCGCCCAGGAGGTTGTTCGCCACCACCTCGACATGGCGCCACGACCCGTCCCCGTGGCGGATGCGCCACTCTGCTGTTATCGACGTTCCCGCCCGGAACGCCACCCCTCCGTACGCGGCGACCGCCTGCTCCACGTCGTTCTCGTGCAGCAGGGACGTCAGCTGGACGCCCTCGAGCGCACCAGGGCCATAACCAAGGATGCGCTGGGCCGACGGCGTCTGGTAGACGACCGTGGTATCCGGCCGGGCGATAAGGATGACGTCGGAGGCATTCTGCACCAAAGTTTGGAACCGCGCTTCGCTGCGGCGAGCGTGGAACGCCTCGGTCAGTACCTCGCGGTCGAGGGCCAGGCCAACCTGGGCGGCCAGCGTTTCGAGCGTGTTGGTCAGGTCGATCGGCAACTCGTCGGGGCTGCGTACCACAATGAGGCCCTTAAGCTCCTCAGCCGTGACCAGCGGGCATACAAACAGGTGGCTGACACCGTCCTGGCCACACAGGCCGTCGGGGTCCGGAGCGGTGCAGCGGACGGCCTGACTGGCGGCCAGGCGTTCCTTGGCCGCCAGTGGCAAGGTACCCAGGTCAACGATCTGGCCCATGTCGAACGTGCCCGAGCCGGCGACAACCGAAAAAATGCCGGGCCGCTTGGCCATGGCCAGGCCGATCGAACAGACCTCGGCCTGGCTCCCGACCAGTTCGCTGACTGCGCTTATGGTGGCGTCGTGGATTTCGTTGCGCCCGGGCGCCCCCACCAGCTCGGCCGCCTCTCGCCGTAGGACCTGCTCCCGGGTCACAGCCTGCTGGTGCGCCTGGACCAGCCCCGACATGCGCAGGACCACGAGAAGGAACATCACCCCGGCCACCCCGGCCACCGCGGCGGCATCGACGGGCTTGCCGGCCAGGCTCTCTATGAGCAAAGCCACCGGCGCGATCAGGGAGACGACCGCCAACAGGGTCAGCCGTTCCCGGCTGGTGCGGGGCGGGCCCACCAGCCGCGGTTCAGACAGCTCCCTCATGGAAGGGTGGAGCGCGGCCGCTCCCCAACAGGTGTAAAACAGGATCCAGCCCAGGTCGAACGGGTTGCCGTCGTGCCAGTTCCAGCCCGTGTGCAGACCGGCCAGACCGTAGACCGAGTCGGCCACCAGGGTCCCGAGCGTCCCGATGGCCAGGAGCCGGCCGGCCGTCGTGCGCAACCCGCCGGCGCTCCAGAGATGGGCCAGCATGGCCAGGAGAAGGATGTCGCCCAGGGGGTAGGCGGCGGCTGTGAACCGGACGAGCAGGCCTCCCGGGGCCCGGACGTTCGGCCCGATCAGGAAGATCCAGGACAGCAGGCCGACCCCGACGGTGATGATGAGGCCGTCCAGCAGGCTGGCATGGTCGCCCCCCCGTGCCCTGGAGCGGGCCAGCAAGAGAAAACCGACGGCCAATACCGGGTACATGGCGATGTAGATGGCATCGATGAACGACGGGAAGGGGATGTTGTTCTGGCCCATGATCTGGTGCCACGACTTGTAGATGGTGTCCCCGGTGATGAAAAGCAGTACCCCGGCGCCCATGAACCACCAGGCCACCGGAGCCTTGGGCCGGTACCGGTGGGCGCCGTAAGCGATGGCAGCGACGGCGGACAGGCCCAGCACGGCCCACGCCGGGACCTGTCCGGTCCACTCCATCCACGGCACGACACCCAGGATCCGCGGACGGCCGGAAGGGATCCCAAACGGGAAGTAGATAAGGGCAACTACGGCCTCGAAAACGAGGAACCATTTCCACGCGTTCCTCGGCCCGTTGGGCCTGGAGGCCGCCGCCGGCGCTCGCCGGCCCGGGTCGGCTGCGTCATTGTCCGTGGGCAGAGAGACGCGGCTAAGGACCTCGCTGCTCACCTCACTACCATCGGCCGCTGCGGCCCGAACTTGAACTATTGCGCTGCGGTCACCACGCTGGCGCCTTCGGGGAGCCGACGGCGGCCTCTGGGGTAGCGGTGTCATCCAGGCCGGCGCCAGATCCGTATGCCGGATGGTGGCATATGCCCAACGATGACAGAGACGCTCCTGCGGCCGGGCTACGTTCATGGTGAGCTACGGCTTCCACGCGGGCTGGTCGATAATAAGCTCGCCGTCTATTCAGGCATCCGGTGTTCAAGCCCACGATTTCCCGCTCGGCTGATAAGTGAGGACCGACCTTCGTCATGCCAGTGACGTCACGCTGGCGATGGCCGTGGCCCGCTGGGACGAGGAGGCGCTGGCGGAGGTCTACCGCCGAAACGCAGGCCCCGTTTACGGGTTGGCCAGGCGAGTACTGGGGGACGGGCCTAACGCTGAAGAAGCCGTCCAGGAGGTGTTCCTCAAGTTCTGGAAGGACCCCGCCCGCTTCGACCCGGACCGAGGGACGCTGCGTTCCTTCCTGCTCGCTCAGGTTCATTCCCGCGCCGTCGACCTGCTCCGCTCCGATATCGCCCGGCGGCGCCGGGAAGAGCTTCAGGCTCGCGGTGCGGTACATGGCCCGAACGACGTGGAGCAGGAGTTCTCCGACTTGGCCACGGCCGAGGTCGTCCGGGAGGCACTCGGCTCCCTGCAACCGGCAGAACGCAGCGCCATAGAACTCGCCTACTTCGAGGGGCACACCTACCGGGAGGTGGCCACCATACTTGGCCAACCCGAGGGCACCGTGAAGAGCCGGATCCGTTCTGGCATGCGGCGCATGCAGAACGCTCTGGCGGTCAAAGGTTTGGTCATCGGCAACGTCCAGACTGCCGAGGAGGCACCCTGATGGCCGCGCTGGACCACGACGAGGTTTCCGAAATGCTCGCTATCTACTCGCTTGACGCCTTGCCCGCCGACGAGGCGGCGCTGGTGGAGCAGCACCTGGCCGATTGCCCTCGCTGCCAGGCCGATCTGGCATCGCTGCGCGAAGTGGCCGGTCTGCTGGCGGGGTCGGCCACCAGCCCGCCCGAAGAGCTGTGGGACCGCATCGCCGCCGAGCTGACCGAGCCTGCGAGCGGACCGCCGCCGGCGCCGCCGGTCATAGCGATCGGCACGAGCCGGAAGCCACGGGCTTGGCGGGTGGCGGCGATAGGGCTCGTGGCCGCCCTCTTGGCTGTATTGGGAGTCCTCAGTTACCGGGTCGTCAATCTCGACAACCGGGTCGGTGGGCTGCAGTCCGCCTTGGCCCAGAACGGTCCGAGCCAGCAGGTCGCTCTGGCACTGGCGGACCCTGCGCACCAGAAGGTCCAACTCATGGCCAAGGGATCGACGATGCGCGCCACCGTCGTCGTGCTCCCAGACGGGCGGGCCTACTGGGTCGACGACGACCTGTCCGCCCTACCACCCGGGCGCACATACCAGCTCTGGGCGCTGGCTTCCGGGAAGGTGGTGTCGCTTGGAGTGCTGGGGCGGTCGCCGCAGAACGTCCCGTTCAGAGTGGAACGGAACATGACCGAGCTGATGGTGACCGCCGAACCAACCGGAGGGGTGCCCGCCCCTACCACCGCGGTGCTCGTGGCCGGGCCCGTTTCGCTCTAGGCGCCCGGTATCCCTGGTGGCGATGCCGGCCTGGCCTTTTGGGGCCGGGCCGGCGAGGTTGTGACTTCCGGGTGAGCCCACACGCCGTTGTGCAGGCTCACCCTCGATGGGACGGCGCCGGCCTATGGTCGATCCCCATTAGGAACCGGCGCGCGCCCAAGAAATGGCCCGCATGGCCGACGGCTTGGGCAGATCTGCCACGTGGACCGGCCAGTTGACCTCGAGCCCCCGGCTCTTCCAGTAACCGAAGCCCAGGACTGCCCCAAACAGCAGGTGGCCGGCCAGGGCGAGGATGAGGGTGGTGAACGAGATGGGGAACAGTTCCCGGCCGCCCGGCGCCAGCAGGTCGGTGAGGACCAGCCCGGTCCAGACGGGGCACACGGCGTAGGCCAGGCCCAGCGCCATAATGCGGCGCAGGCTCCACGCCCCGGCGCCCAGGGTGGCAGCTAGGACAAAGAAGGCGACAGCAATGCCCCCGCCGTCGCCGACGTAGCGCCACAGGTACCCGACGACGACGTTGGAGTTATCGCCGGCCGCCCATCCGCCAACGGCCGGGAAAAAGTCGGACCACCAGTGGGCCACGTAAACGGTGGGGAGCCGCAGAGCGTCATACCCGGCGCACGCGAGGAGGCCCCAAACGAAACCGGCCAATATGACGCGGTCGGAACGATGGGGGCGGGAGGTGACGAACATCGCCAACAACGCCACCAACGGGAGCAGGACGAACAAGGCCACCGTGCGCAACGAAACCAGCCAGAAGACGTGCGCCGAAATAGCCAGGACAGGTATGGACGCCACCGCCAGGTGCAAATTGAGCCGGGCCAGCCAGGTCGTGGGCACAAACCGGCTCGAGCTTCCTCGGCTTTTTGCTGACGCCTGTTCGGCGGCGGTTGGCCCGGAGCCTGCCGTGCCGCTGCCCCCGCTGACGGGGTAACCGGCCAGTCGGAGCTCACGGCGGAGAGGGACGGTTCTCTGTTCCATGGTTTCCTTTCGAACGGAGCTGTTTAATGGACGTGTGCGCTTATTCACGTGACTTCAACCGGGAGACGAGGTGAGCCGAAATCCGTTTTGAGCACACGGAAATCTGATTTGCCTGGCCGCGTGACTGGCCGAATATCGTTACGACTCAGAGATAAAATGCGCGCCGGCCAAATACCTCTAGTTGCGTGAATTAATTCACGTTGGGTGGGCGGCCAATAACGTCCGGCGGCTTGACCGGCACGGTCGCCTTGCGCCACAGCCGCACCACTTTGGCACCACAAAGGCTAGACATAGTGCCAAAGTGGTGCCATACTGGTGCCATGGACTTGGGACCGTACGTCGACAACATCCAACGCCAGCTCGCTGTAGCCGCTGAGGGCGCCGGGGAAGAGGGCCAAGCGATCGCTGACCGGTTGACGGCGCCCCTGGAAGCCGCCCTCCGCCTCACGTTGCAAGACGTGCTGGCCGCGGCGGCCGACGAGATCACATGCGAACTGGCGCCCGGTTCTGTCGAGTTGCGGCTGCGCACGCAAGGACCTGAGTTTGTGGTCACGCCGGCTCTTGACCGAGCCGCCACCGCCCCGGAGGACGAAGGTGAAGAGGACATGCGGGGCATCTGGCAGGTGGCACCGGGATTGCTCGACGGTGACGAGGGCGCGATCGCCCGGGTCAACCTGCGCCTACCTGAGCAGTTGAAGGCCCGGGTCGAACAAGCGGCCAGCACCGAAGGCCTCTCGGTCAATGCCTGGCTGGTACGGGCCGCGGCGGCGGCTATCGAAGGTGCGGGCTCTGCTCGCCGGCGCGAACGGCGGGCTCCCCGCGGCGGCCAACATTACGTCGGCTGGGGCCGCTAGCTCAGCAGCGGCGAAGCCGCGAGCCGGCCGCCCCGGCGCCGCCAACCAACAAACCCTTTACAAACCGTCAAAAAGGAGAACAACGATGCCAACCTTCGATACCCCCGCGCCCATTTCAGCCCAGATAGAGCTTGGAGTTGGTGACCTCCGGGTAGTGGCCGGCCAGCGCAACGACACCGTCGTGGCAGTGCGGCCGACCAACCCGGCCAAGCAGACAGACGTAACCGCCGCCGAGCAAACACGGGTCGAGTACGCCGACGGCAACTTGCTGATCAAGGCGCCGAAAGGGTGGCGGCAGTACACCTTTCGCGGCGGGAACGAGTCAGTCGACGTGGAGATCGAGTTGCCAGCGGGTTCTTGCATCCAGGCTGAAGCCGGTGTCGCTGCCTTTCGATGCCACGGGCTGCTCGGAGAGTCCCGCTTCAAAACGGGCGTCGGCGACGTCCAGCTCGAACAGGTGGGCGCTGTTCAGGTCAAAACCGGTAGCGGTGACATCACCGTCGACCGGGCCTCCGGCCGCGCCGAGATAGCCACCGGCTCTGGGGCGGTACGCGTGGGCGCCATCGACGCCGACGCCGTGATCAAGGACTCCAACGGCGACATCTGGGTCGGTGAAGTCAGCGGGGATTTGCGCGCCAGCGCGTCCAACGGCGAGATAACCGTCGACCGGGCCAGCTCAACGGTGGTGGCCAAGACGGCTAACGGCGACGTCCGCGTCGGCGAGATCGCTCACGGTGCGGTCACCGCCCAGACGGCACACGGCAGCCTCGAGATCGGCGTACCTAGTGGGGTGGCGGCCTGGTTGGACCTAAAGACCCATTACGGCACGGTCTACAACAACCTGGGCTCGACGGAAGCCCCCGCCACCGGTGACGCCACGGTGGAAGTACGGGCCCGTACCGCCTTCGGGGACATAACGGTCCGGCGCAGCGGCGGCGACGCCGGCGCCCCGATCAGTCGGCCGGAGTAGAGGACGTGACCGCCACCAGCACCATAACGACGGGGCGGCCATCGGCGCTCAAGGTGACGGGGCTGCGGGTTGCAGGTCACGGCGCATCCGGATGATGGCCTTTACAGGCAGGCAAAAAAGCGATATCACTTTGATAGATGCCGGGCGAGCCGGCGTGGCAGGTCACAGGAGGCAATCCGATGGAGGCACCAATCGTGAACGCGAACCGGCCAAGCATGCCGGCCGAACCCCTCACCGAGCAACCGTACCGGTCATGGCCGGGACTGCCTGTGCTGGTCGGAGCGGTCGCCATCTGCATAACTGGCATCGTTCTCGTCGTCCAGCACGCAAATGCGTCCGTGTGGACCGGGGCCGCTCTACTGGCGCTGGGGAGCGTCGGTTTGGGCGGTCTCACGCCCGTCACGCCCGGGCAGGCACGGGTCATCCAGCTCTTCGGCGGCTACCGGGGCACGGTCAGGACCACTGGCCTGCGCTGGGTAAACCCATTTGCGCTGCGCCGGAGCGTTTCGGTTCGCGTGCGCAACAAGGAGACGCCCACGGTGAAGGTCAACGACGCCGACGGCAACCCGGTCGAGATCGCCGCCGTGGTGGTCTGGCAAGTTCGCGACAGCGCCCGGGCCACGTACGGCGTCGAAGACTTCATCGCCTTTGTCAATACCCAGAGCGAGGCCGCCCTCCGGCACACTGCCAACAGTCACCCCTACGACAACAGCGGCAGCTTCGCCCCATCGCTACGCGACCATACGGACGAGGTTGCCCAACAGCTGGCAGACGAGATCGCCGCTCGTGTCATCCCTGCCGGGGTCGACATAGTCGAGGCCCGGATCACGCGGCTCTCGTACGCCCCGGAGATCGCTCAGGTCATGCTGCAGCGCCAGCAGGCCAACGCCGTCGTGGCCGCCAAATCCCGCATTGTCGAAGGCGCGGTAGGCATGGTCGAGATGGCGCTCAAACGCCTCTCGGAACACGATGTCATCGACCTGGACGAGGAGCGCAAGGCGGCTATGGTGTCGAACCTGATGGTCGTCCTGTGCGGCGACAGGGGGACCCAGCCCATCGTCAACGCCGGGTCTCTTTACCAGTAGCTGGTGGGCTCGTAGGCCTTCACGGTCCGGGTCGCCGTTTCGGTCGCGCCATGGCTGATACCGCAGGAAGTGAGCGAAAAAGCGTGCTGTTGCGGCTCGACCGCTCCGTCCACGACGCCCTGGCCCGCTGGGCTTCCGACGAGCTGCGGAGCACTAACGCCCAGATCGAGTTCATATTGCGACGAGCTATCACCGACGCCGGTCGTGGTGCGTCGGCCGGCCCGCTCCGAAAGCGCGGCCGTCCGGGAAAGAAGCGGCCCTGGACGAAGGACCCACAAGTTGATGTCGCTTGGCGCCGCCGGGCGGAGCGGCAACTACCCGTCTGACCCAGTGGCCTTCTGGTCCGGCTCTAACCCCAAGGCCCGCTTAAGGGCGGAGCGGATTTCCTCTGCCGTCAGCCCTTCGAGGACCACTGCGAGCTGCGGGTCCTGGATGGTGGTCGACACTTCCCCTACTTTGAGCTCGACGTTCGGGCCAGGTACGGCGTCGCTGGTACTGGCCACCTCGACCTCTGCCAACGCCGCCTTCAACGTCGCATGGTTGACCCCCAGGGCGCTGAGCGCCCGGGACCCTTGGCTCTCGGGGTCAGCGACGATGGCCAAAAGCAGGTCCCCGGTGGTCATCGGCGCGTGGCCGGTGGCTTGGCGTGCCCGGTCCATGGCCTGCATCGCAGCCGGCGAGCGCAGGCGAGTAAACGCGGATGCCCCCGACACCAGGTCGAGGACCCGGCCCCGCAGTTCTGTGGCCAGGCCGCCAATGAGGTCGATGACCCGGTTGTCCTTGGTGTCGAGGCCCTCGGCCCCCTGGAGGACGCCGAGCAGCAGGTGCTCGGTCCCTATGTAGTTGTGGCCCAGTTTGAGGGCCTCGCGAAGCGATAGCTCCAGGGTCTTTTTCGCCAGGGGGCTGAAGGGCACCTTGTCCAGCCGGCCCGCGTTGGGCGTGGACGAGATGGCGGCAACGAAGCGCTCCCGCATAACCGCATAGCGCAACCCCGCCTCATTCAATGCGGTCGATGCCACGCCTTCTCCCCTGGCCAACCCCAGTAGGAGGTGCTCAGGTCGGATGAAGGCGTGTTCCAGCGTGCGGGCTTCCTCCTGGGCGATGACCAGGACCCGCCGAGCTTTATCAGTAAAGCGTTCGAACATGAGCCCAACATACTACCCCTGTCAAGACAGTATTAGTTGATAGGGTTGTTCACCATGACCGCTCGATACGGTGACGATGACACCGAGCTCCGGGGTGGGGGCCGTGGCACCCCACTTGGAGGCGAAGATGCGCCCATGCCGTCCGAGGTCGACTGGGACAGCATGCTCGCTCAACTCGCCACCCAGCCTGTGGAAGAGGGCTGGGTTACCCTCCAGGAAGCATCGACCGCCGCCGGCGTGTCCCGCTCGACGTTGCGCTCCTGGTACCGCACCGCTCAGATCCCGTCTCGGATGGTGGCGGGCACCCACGGGCCACAGCGGATGGTCCTGCTCGAAGCGGTCATAGACCGGGCGTTTCGTTCATCGCGTGCCCGCAGGCAGCTGGACAACGCCCGCTCCCTCGAAGCGGAGGTCGATGCTCTGCGTCATCGGGTGGAAGCCCTGGAGCGCCACCTCGGGCTTCTGTGATCATCGCTACGGTTGTGCCGTGAAGTTCTGCATGGCGGAGGAGAGGTCGGCGGCCCGGTGCTAGCCGGGCAACCAGCGGGGCCGGCGCAGAGCGGCGCCCACCCTGGGGGAGACCGGACTGAGGGTACAAAGCGCAGCCCACGGGGCGAGATAAAGCTGGACGCCAACGGTTACCGCTTGGCCCTGCTCGTCCTCCTGACCCTGCTGGCCGTAGTGGGCCTGCACGCCAGCGTCTCTCAGCCCGCATGGAGTAGCCACACCAAGCTCCACGACACCGAGGTGGCCGGAGCGCTCGAAGCCCTTGCCGTAGTGCTGCTCCTGATTTTGCTCGTGCGCAAGAGGCGAGCTCCGAGCGGTCAACTACTGGCCATGCGGCTGCGTACCGCTTTGCTCTATGTGCTGGGTGCCGGCGTCGTGGCTCTGGCCGTCACTCTGCTGGACCTGCTGGTGAACATCAACCCGCACGGCCAGGCCGGGCAGGCGAGCAGGGCGGCGCCGCCCAGAGGGCTTCCGGGGCGCTTGCACCTGCCCAAATCGGCCCCTTCGTCGACGTCTCACCTTCCCATTAACCAGGTGCTTTATGGCCTGGCCGCCGCGCTGTTAGTGGCTGCCATCGTGGCCCTCTCACTGAAGGCCTGGCGGCAGAGGCGCCTGTCGCCCGCGCTCGAGCTCGAGGCCCCCGCTGAGGACTATGGCGGGACGTTGCAAGAAGCCATCCTGGGCGGCCAGCGAGCCCTGCTCGAGCTCGACGACGCCCGTGCCGCGATCATCGCCTGCTATGTGGCCATGGAGCAGAGCCTGGCCCGGGCGGGCACAGAGCGGTCGGTGGCCGAGACCCCAGACGAGTTGCTGGCCAAGGCGGCAGGGCAGCTGTTGATCAGCGCCGATGCCGCCTCCCGGTTGACGTCGCTGTTCTATGAGGCCCGGTTTTCCAGCCATCCTCTCGACCACAATCAGAAAGAGGCCGCCGAACGGGCGCTGGCCGAACTGGCGTCAGAGCTCGACCTCAGCTACGCGGGGTCAGGCGCCGGCCTGTGAACCGTCCCCGCTCCGCGCCTCCCGGCCCATGGCGCGCCGCCCGGCCCGAGCTCGTGGTGGCGGGCATTGCTGTGGCTGCCTGTGCCGTCGCCGCTTATGCGGCGGCAGGCGGCCCCGCCGCTGTCCTGGTGGTTGTCATTTCGTCAGCTGTGGCCTTAGCCGTGTTGAGTTTCCTGTTGCCCTCTGGGGAGGCTCCGCCGGCCCGGCCGGAGGCGCCTGAGGGCCGGCGCGCCCCGAAGTCGTCGTTCATCAATTACTGGCGTATGAGGAGGGGCTTGACCGACGCCATGACGTCGACGGCCGCCTATCGCGCCGGGATCGGGCCAGACCTGGAACATGTGCTCGCCGCCCGGCTCTCGGAACGTCACGGGGTGAGCTTGTACGGCCAACCTGAAGTGGCCCGGGACATCTTTTGCGCCAACGCCAGGGATGCCGACCTGTGGCGGTGGGTCGACCCCGCCAGCCATGCCCCGGACGAGACAGATGGCCCCGGCATCCCGCCGAGGACCCTCGCTCGCCTGGTCCAGAGACTGGAGCAATTATGAACGCCACTGTTCGCAACCCGAACGAGCTAACGCCGAACGAGACGGCCGACCTCTGTACCAAGGTCCTGGACGAGATCGAACGGGCCGTGGTAGGTCGGCGGCGCAGCCTCGAACTGGTGCTCATCGGCATCCTGGCCGGCGGCCACATCCTCCTGGAGGACCTCCCGGGGCTCGGCAAAACGCTGATCGCCAGGTCATTCGCCAAGGTCCTGGCGCTCGATTTCGCCCGCATCCAGTTCACGCCGGACATGCTGCCATCTGACGTAGTTGGCGCCCCTTTCTACAACCAGCGGTCGGGAGAGATGGTCTTCCGGCCGGGCCCCGTCTTCACCAACCTGCTGCTGGCGGACGAGATCAACCGCACCCCGCCGAAGACCCAGGCCGCCCTCCTGGAAGCTATGGGCGAAGGCCAGGTGAGCGCCGATGGTGAGACGAGGCGGCTCCCTCAACCCTTCGTGGTGCTGGCCACCGACAACCCCATCGAGTACGAGGGGACCTACGAGCTGCCCGAGGCCCAGCTCGACCGGTTCGTGATGAGGCTGCGCCTCGGGTACCTGCAACCCGACGACGAGGTCGACATGGTACAACGTCGGCTCAACCGTGGCCAGGAGCACATCGAGCTGTCACAAGCCATCGACGCCGGCCAACTCCTTATCATGCGGGAGTCCCTCGAACAGGTGGAGGTGGCACCAGACCTGCTCGACTATGCCGTCGCCCTCGTCAGGGCCACCAGGGACCATCCTCAAATCCAGGTTGGCGCCAGCCCGCGCGGCAGCCTCTCCCTGGTACAACTCGCCCGCGGCGAAGCGCTCATGCACAAACGCGACTACGTCATACCGGACGACATCAAGCAGATCGCGGTACCCACGCTGGCTCACCGGGTGGTGCTAAGGCCCGAACTATGGGTGCGCCAGGTCAGCGCCGACGACGTCATCGCCGGCGTCCTGGCGACGGTGCCGACTCCTCGGACCGACCCGTCGGCTTACGCCCGGGGGCGCCCAGCAGACCGGCCGGTGGACGGCCCCGTCGAGCGGCGATGACCTCATCGGCCCCGGGGGCTCTGCTCCTCAACCGCCGGCTCAAATGGCGGATCTCCCGGCATGCTCGCCGGTTGACGCTCGTCGCGCTGGCCGGTCTCGCCTTGGCCGTCGTGACCAGGAGGCCCGAGTTTGTCGCCGTAGCCGCGCCCTCGCTGGTGGTGCTCAGCACCTGGCGAGGCCCCAAGCCGGACGCCGTACAAGTGGGACTTCGCCTGAGCGCAGCCCGGGTCTTCGAGGGCGAGCAAGTGGCCGTGGAGGTTACGGTGGCCGGCTCCGGTGACAGCGCCCTCGAGCTCGTCCTGCACCCCTCGGAGGGCATCGAGGTGGTCCCGGGCCACGACCGAGGGGCAACCACCCCGCTGACGCTGTCCCTGGCCGTCAGCCGGTGGGGCAGGTACTGGCCCGGGTTCGTGGAAGTCGTCGTCTGGGACCGGTGCCGGCTGTTCGAGGCCCACGCCTTCGCGCCGCTGCCTGAACTCGACTGCTACCCTCTGCCGGCGGTGCACCGGAGGGCCGTTGTCCTGGGCCGGCTGGCGAGCCGGGCCGGCGACCATCCGGCCCGCTCTCCGGGCGAAGGGGGAGAGTTCGCCGGCGTACGCGAGTACGCGCCCGGCGACCGCCAGCGCAGCATCAACTGGTCGGCGACGACGCGGCGAGGACGCCTGCAGGTCAACACGTTCGCCGCCGAGCGCTCCCAGGACCTGGTGCTGATAGTTGACGCCACATCCGACGTCGGCGAAGTGGGCTCGACGACAGTGGACCACGCCTTGCGCGGCGCGCTCGGCGTCGCCCGGACCTATCTCGACGCCCGGGACCGGGTAGGTGTGGTCTTCTTTGGCGAACGCATGCGCTGGCTGGCCCCTGGCATGGGCGACAGGCAGTTCTTCAGGCTGATCGATGCCGTACTGGCCGGACGGGCGGGGTGGTCGTCCGGCAATGACATCACCAGGCTTCCCCGCGCCGCCCTCCCACCCGGTGCCGCGGTGGTCGCCTTCAGCCCGCTCCTGGACCCCAAGTTCATCGAGACGCTGCGGGACCTGCGCCAGCGGGGCTTTTCGGTGATCGTGGTCGACGTGCTCGAGGTCGCACCCAAACCGACCCGCGACAAGCTGGAGCGCCTGGCTGAGCGCATATGGAAGCTGGAACGACAAGCGCTCATGTTCTCGATCGGAGAACTGGGTATCACGGTGGTGCGCTGGGCCGGGAAGGACGAGCTGATCTTGCCGGCGCAGCGGCGCGGGCGACAGCCCACGCAGGCGCGGCGATGAGGTACATCCTCGCCGTGGCCCTCCTCGGCGCCACGTGCACAGTGTGGGCGGCAGTGCCGTTGCACGGGACGGGCGCCCCGGGCGTGCTGCTCTTGTTGGTCGCAGCCATATGCGTCGCCGCCGGTTTGCTGCGACTGGCCCGTAAAGACACGGGCCAACAGGAAAGGTACGTTTTCCCTGGGGCTCTTGTAGCCTTGGCCAACTCAGCCAACGACGTCCTCCTGCGGGCCGGCTGGGAGACTGGTGCCGCAGTCGCTGTCATCGTGCTGGAAGCCATGCACCCGAGCCGGCCCTGGCACAGCGGGCTGCTGGCCGTCTTGATCACTTGTTACTTGTTGGCCGTACATCAGGCCGAGTCGGCTATCCCCGCCGTCGTGTTCAAAGGTCAAACCAGGGTGCTGTTGACCAGCCTGGCCCTCGTGGTGGTGGCCACTGCCGTGGCCATGGTGCCCGCCAGCGCCGCCCAGTCCGGATGGCTCGAAATCCTGGCCGCGTTGGCCGCAATGACGGCGGGCGCCCTGGCGCTGCCGACCTGACCTGGCTCGTCCTCTCCCCCTGGCGGCACCAGTCGTATGGCCGGCGCCCGGGCACCGCCAGGCGCTTAGTCGTACGCGCTCGACCCGGTGGCGCCGGACGCACCAATAAGCACCGAGACCAAAATGCCGAGTGGGAACGTGCCCCAATAGCTCAAGTGCACGTCAATGTTCCCCAGGAACAACATCAGCAAGAAGGTGGCCGGGAAAGTGGCGATAAGGAAAAGCACGATGCCGACGATAAGCGCTCTTAACATGGAGACCTCCGTTTGCTCTCACAACCGCGGCTTCCCTTTTGGCCCCGAATGGGATCCGTAAGGGGTTCTTGCGCGAACTATAGGCGGCGGATGGCGCAGAACCGTGTATTTGAGGGGGCCGCCGGCCCCTGGCGCCCTAAAGGAGAAAATCGGCGAACGCGAAATTCGTTCTGCGCCCGCGGTCGGGCCCAGAATGGTGGCACCAGCGGGGCTTACCCGGTCTGAGCCCGTCCATAAAACTCAGAGGAGGCGCCCATTGCGCCCCCCGTGCCCCCGGTACGGTGTGCCCGGGTCCCATTCCTGACCGGGTGCTCCATCCGGCGCTGACTGAAATGCGGGCCCCTGGGGTGGCGTGAACGTCGAGAGGGGCAGCTTCACGGCACACCGGTGACGGTGGGACACGTATGCCGCCTCGCAAATTTCCAGTGCCCGTAGGGAAAGTTCTGCCCGCTCGTATTGCGGCTCCTGCTTTTCCACCATGTCGGCCAGCATCTCGAGGTACACCTGGTGGGCGGTTGGAACGAGCGGGGACGTCATGGTGACCGGCGGCCGCGTACGGCCCTGGCCAACACGCAACCAATAACTGTCCTCCCAGCCCCAGAACTCAATACTGCCGAGGGGCCCGAAGAACCGGTAGACAAGTTCCCTACCCTCTCGCGCTGGCCGTACGTCGTCGCCGGTCTGCATCACGAGCCGCACCCCCGAACCCGTAACCGCGTAGGTTATGGCTTCGGTCTCGACCTCGATACCGTCTCGGAACGTGCGAGTGGAAACATCACAGGCGGCCAGGACCTTCTGCACATGATCGTCCCGGAGGGCAGCGAGAGCGAAATCCACCCAGTGCACACCGGCATTTAGCAAGTCCCAGCCTCGACATTCGATCTCAATAAGCTCCAGATCGCCCAGAACACCTTCAGATATATGCCTCAGTACCTCGGTGGAAGCGGGCCGGACCAGCAGGCCGTGGGGCACGACGACGGGCACCTGCCGCTCCCGCAAGCGGTCAAGGATGGCCCGCCCTGACGCCCAGTCCAGGGCGACCGGCTTTTCCAGAAGTACTCCGCGAACACCGGCTTCGAGCGCTTGGCCGACGAGCCCGGCGTGGCTCGGCGCGAACGTACTGACGCAAACCACCTCGGGCTCGACCGCCTCGAGCAGGCTGGCGGCGTCGGCGAACATTTCCGCCGTGACGCCGTCCCCGGCGGCCCGGGTGCGGGCGGCCTCGCTGACGTCCGCCACGCCGACCAGGGCGTAGCGTTCTGACGACTGGAGCGCCCGGATGCTCAGCATGCCGCCGGTACCGGCGCCCACGACCGCCGCTCTGAGCACGCCGCCCCCGGGCACCGACGTCACTCGATGGGCCGCCTCGCCTTGGCGGCCGGCGGGAGGGCAATGCCAGGGACCAGGTCGCCAGGTGCGACGGGCAAACCGGTGGCAAATGAACGGTTGGCCGCCACCCCCGTCAGAAGGGCCCAGGCTCCGTCCAGGGATCCGGCCGCCCGGCCCAGCGGGTCATCGGCGGGCTCCCCGAAAACGTCTTCTAGCAGGCGCTGGTCCCCGCCGCCGTGACCCGGGTCGTCGGCCCCCTCGACTTCTAGGGGTTGAGGTTTTTCCCAGTGCCGGCGCAGGGTCAGGCTCGTCCTGCCCTCCCCGCGGCCAGCGGCGCCGCTCCCGCTTACGTAAGACCGCTCTTCGACGTCCAGCTCGAGCCGGCCTTCAGTGCCGTTCACCATAACCCGGTAACCCTCCCACGGGGCGTAGGCCACCAGGTGGTACGACATGGTGGCCCCGGTGTGGTAGCGAGCCAGCACCGCCATGTCGTCTTCGATGCTGATGCCGTCACTGAACACGCTGCGGTCCCTCAGGTACCCGTCTTCACCTTCGGCGTCCAGGTAGAGGGCTTTGAGCTGCGGGTCCGTCGACAGGTCGAGCGCAAACGGGTCGTCGGTGGCGCTCCCCGTACCCCGTTCGTAGAAGCGGCCCACGCCCCGCTCCTCGGCGTTTTCCCGCCCGTAGTAGCGCAGCCCCCCCAGGCCGAACACGTTAACGGGGACCGCTCCCAACCACCAGTTCACCAGGTCGAAATGGTGGCTGGCCTTGTGCACCATAAGACCGCCCGAATTGCGCTTGTCCCGGTGCCAACGGCGAAAATAATCTGCCCCGTGGACGGTGTCGAGCAGCCACTCGAAATGCACCGAGATGGGATCGCCTACTGAACCGTCCCTCAAAAGCTGGGCAAACGCGGCGTTACGCGGCCCGTAACGGTAATTGAACGTGACCCGGAGCCTTTGCCCGGTGCTCCGTTCCGCTTCGAGAATGGCACCGCATTTGGTGGCATCGACCGTAAGTGGCTTTTCGGAAATGACGTCACAACCGGCCCGCATGGCTTCGATGATGTACCGGTGATGAGTCCGGTCGATCGAGGTGATTATGACCTCGTCGACCTGCTGCTCCTTGAGCATGGCGGTAAATTCCCCCGGCTCGCAGCAAGCGGGTTCGGCGTGGCCCTCGCCTGCCAGTTCACCAAGGCGCGAAACCGTGTGGGCCATCCTGGTGCGGTTCACGTCGCACAAGCCCACCAGCTCGGTGCGGTCAGCATAAGTGGTGGCCAGAGCCGTCGTGTACATGGACGACCGGGACCCTGTGCCTACCAGTGCGTAGCGCCTACGTCGCGTCATCGCGGCATCCTACAGACGTCCGGTAGGACTGGACCCTTTTGCCCGGTAGTGCCTTAAGCCCTCAATGATCGTCCCGAGCGGGCAAAGTGCCGCTGGAGCCAGACTGACGCAGTGGGCAAAGAGGCGGCAGTGGGCCAGAATAACGGCATAGACCTCGATACCGTGGCCGACGAACTTTATGGCTCGCTGCCGTCCGAGTTCACCTCTCGGCGCGATGCACTGGCAGCCGAAGCCCGCCGAGCCGGCGACCGGGCGCTGGCTGCTGAGGTAAAGAAACTGCGACGGCCCACGACGGGCGCCTGGTTGGCCAACCTCCTGGTCCGCGAGCGCCGCGACGAGGTCGCCCAGTTGCTGGATCTCGGGTCTGCCTTGCGCCAGGCGCAGGCCACCTTGGCCACAGGCGACCTGCGCCGGCTCTCACAAGAACGCCATCGTCTGCTTACGAAGCTCGAGCAGGACGCCGGCCATCTGGCGGACCGCCATGGCCAGGCGGTCAGCGGGGCGGTGGCTCAGGAACTGGCAGACACCCTCGAGGCGGCGACGGCCGATCCCGACGCGGCAGATGCACTACGGGCCGGCCGGCTAACGACTGGTTTGCACTATTCAGGCCTAGGCCCCGGACTGGTCAGCGTCCCGGACGTTGACGCCGGGATGGCCAGCGGCCGGCTGGTTACCTTCAGTGCACCTGACCGCCGTCACGATGAAGATGAAGTGGCCGCGGCTGCGGCACCACCCGGCCCGGAGCCTCAATCCCGTGGACGCCCCTCTAAGGCCGAGACGGCATTAAAGGCGGCGGAGGCGGCCCTGACCGCGGCCGAAGAGGACACCGGCCAAAAACAGCGCCGGCTCAACGAAGTTCGAGAAAAACGGGACCGTTGCACTGAGGAAGTGGCCGACCTGGAACGGCAGCTGCGGGCCCTTCGCAAGCGCGAGGAGGTGGCCGATGACGATGTGCGGGCGGCCAAAAAGGCCCTGGACGCAGCCGAACACGCGGTCATCGGTGCCCGTGACGAAGTTATGCGCGCCAGGGCCGCTGTCGAGCAAGAGTCGTAGAACGCCGCCAGGTGGTCGCCCTTAACGCGTACTGGGTCACGGAGGAGCCCCCGGGGGCCGCTCGGCCACCCAGACCTCTGGCCCGCCGGCCCCGGTGGCCCGCCGCAGGCGGGAGCTATCGCTTCAGGTCCGCTACGTGGCTTTCAAGCCAGAACCCCGCTTCGGGCCGCCAACGCCGGCCACCCTCCGCGTAGATCTTGAGCCGGGCCACCTGGTCGTCTGCCTGCATCTCAATGGCGTCGAATATCACCGACGGTCCCACCGCCCGCAGCGCCAGGTCGCCATCGCTGCCCGGCTTGGGAAGGCTGGACGTCAGCAGCACCAACGGCGTCTTGGCGTTGTGAGACATGACGTTCGCCCGCCCGAGCGACCTCAAAAGCGCCCCCGTGCTCGACAACCCTGCTCTGGTAACGGTGAAGGCCCCTGACACATCGAAGTACCAGGCGTCGCCGTCGGCATCAACAGCAATAAAGTTCACGGCTACGCCGAGACCTCGGAGGCGCGAATTCCGCCTGGTTATGGCGAAACCGGCGTCGCCTATGAGCTCCTCCGCAATGGCCTGCGCCGCCTTCTCGGCTTTCGGCGCAACCACCTGAAGATCCCGGCTTGGTTGTTGGACGGGCTGAGGCGCCTTTCGCCTTGGTGCGGGCGCCGCCGGTGGCCGCCGCCCGGCTTCCGCCGCGGCCCTCCGCTTCAGTTCTTCGGCCACCCTGCGCTTGGCCGTGGCCACGTAGCCGGCGTCAGTGTCATATCCCAAGTAGCGTCGCCCGGAGCAAATGGCTGCCACCAGCGTGGTCCCCGAACCCATGAACGGGTCGACCACCAGGTCGTCGCCGAACGTGTACAGCCCGATAAGGCGGAGGGGCAGCTCGAGCGGGAACGGCGCCGGGTGGCCTACCCGTCTTGCGCTCTCGGGCGCCATGTTCCACACGTCCAGGGTCGCCTCCATGAACTCGTCAGTAGAGATCTCGCTCCTGTGTGGTAGCGAGAGCTGGCGGCGCCTTTCGACGGACTTGGCCCGGTCGAAGCGGCCCTTGCTCGCGATTATCACTCGCTCGGTGACATCGCGCAGCACCGGGTTGGCAGCGCTGCGGAACGATCCCCAGGCACAAGAACCATTGGCCCCTTCACCCTTGCGCCAAATCACCTCGCCCCTCAACAACATGCGCAGGTCGTCCTGAAGGATGTGCACGATGTCGGCCGACAGGCTGCGGTACGGTTTACGCCCTAAGTTGGCCACATTTATTGCGATCCGGCCTCCCGGCTCCAGGGCCCGTTTGCATTCCGCAAAAACGTCCCTCAACATCCCGAGGTACTCGAGGTAACTGCCAGGTATGTGGCCACGGCCGAGAGCTTGTTCGTACTCCTTACCCGAGAAGTAAGGCGGAGAGGTAACCACCAGCGCCACTGAATTAGCGGGGAGCACACCACCCCCCGGCCTCTTCAAATGCCGCGAGTCGGCCTTGATACAAGCTGCCTCCCCCTGGGGCAGGTCGGGGAGCGTCGCGACGACGTCGTCGGCCGACATCTCCGGCGGTTCGAAACGAGCATAGAAACCACTGGCATCGTGGCTCTCACGACGGCCCACACCGAACGTTGACGTCACGGTGCGGTTGTTTCGCTCCTTCATGGCCCGCTCATGAGCTTAATCCTGGCCATGAGCTAATCCTGGCCATGAGCTTAATCCTGGAGCGACGCCACCGCGGCGGCGGCCCCGTACGTTTCCAGGAGACGCAAAGCCTCGGTCAGTAACGACCGGAAGGTGCCGTCTTCTGCCAGTTCGGCCGGGAAGACCTCGCGGAGCTCAAGGAAAGAACTCACCCGGCCGGCGGTGCCCGTGGCAGACCGAGCCGCGGCCCGGAGCGTGTCGGCCAGGGGGTCGTCCAGTGCTAACCGAGCGCCCGAATCGCTCCTTTCGGCACTCACATATCTGATCCAGCCGGCTACGGCCAGGCAGGCGAAACGCGGCTCCTGGCCCTCGGCCAGCCGGGAACTGATGGTACCGAGCAGCCTGTAGGGCAGTTTCTGGCTCCCGTCCATAGCTATCTGGGTCGTACGATGCCGCAGTACGGGGTTGGCAAATCGGCCCATCAACTCGTTTTTGTACGTGTCGAGGTCGAAATCATGAGGGACGTCCAATGTCGGGGTGACGTCGATATCCATAAGACCCCTGGCATAGGCGGTGAATTCGGGAGCGCGGACGGTGTCGGCGATGAATTCGAAGCCGGCTAACGCCCCCAGGTAGGCCAAGGCCGAGTGGCTGCCGTTCAGTAGCCGCAGCTTCATCTCCTCATACGGCGCTACGTCGGCGACAAGGGTGGCCCCGGCGCGGTCCCAGGCCGGCCGTGGCCCGGCAAAACTGTCCTGAATAACCCACTGCGAAAAAGGCTCCGTGACCACTACCCCTCGGTCTTCCAGGCCGAGCAGCTCGAGGGCCAAGTCCTGGTCTTCCGCGGTGGTGGCGGGGACGATGCGGTCGACCATTGTCTCGGGGAAAGCGACGTTTTCGGATACCCACGAACCCAGGCCCTCCGCCTCGGGGCCCGGTCGCAGCTCGCAGAACTCGGTCACCAGGTTTTTAAGAGTGGCGCCGTTGCGGGGGAAGTTGTCGCAACACACCACTGTCAGAGGTGGGCCGCCATCCCGGCGTCGCTGCTCGAACCCGCTCACCAATTGCCCAAGGACAGTTCGCGGAGCGCGTCCCGCCGCGTCGGCCAGCAGTTCCGGGTCGTCGCGGCGCAGGCGGCGAGTGGCGGGGTCAAAGCGATAGCCCTTTTCGGTCACGGTCAGGGTCACCACGTGCGTCGTGGGCCGGCTCAGGCTGTCCATGAGCTCTCGAGCCTGCGCGCCGGCAAATAGCAGCTGACGTACGGAACCGATCACCCGTATTCCCGTGCTGTCCTCGCTCCTCTGCAGCACGCCGTAGAGGCCGTCCTGGGGCTGAAGGGCCTCGGCCACGGCCGGGCTACGCTGTGTCACACCGCAAATTCCCCAGCAATTACTTGGTCCGGCGGCCAGTGCGTCCTGGGTGTAGACGGCCTGGTGGGCGCGGTGGAACGCCCCTATCCCGAGGTGGACGATGCCCACTGACAGCTCCTGGGGGTCCGGGGATGGGCGCCAAGCTTGGGGGAGGCGGTCCAGGTGAGCAAGGGAAAGTCGCAACGCGTGTACCGTAGCGTACCGAGGCCCGCGAACCCGCTGAGCCCCGAGGAAGGAGCAGGGTGGGGCACCCTGGTGCATTCGTCTTTTGAGGCCATAGTGAACCACGACCATGGCCGGGATGGCCGGTAACTGGTGCTCGCCGTACCCGGTACCCCGTTGCACGAAACCGAACGCTCGTCTCGCGCTCACGCCCGGCCCGCACGGCTGCACCGCCGGGTCGCTGATAGCCCAGTTTCTCAGCGCTCGGCCCGGCTGGCCGAGACCGTCCATTGGGCCACCCTTGTAGCCGCGTTCACGTTTTGGGCCTGGGTCGACCGGAAACTCTGGTTCTTCGGCGACGAGTGGGATTTCCTGGTCAGGCGGGGGCTGTCTTATCCCCCGACGAACAGCCGGAGCATCTGGTTCCCTCACAACGAGCACTGGTCGACGCTTCCGATACTGCTGTGGAGAGGTCTCTACAGCGTCTTTCACTTGACTACCTATTGGCCCTACCTGGTGCCGGTGTTACTGGCCCAGGTGGCCGTCATGCACCTGGCCTGGCGGATATGCCGGCGCAACGGGGTCGACCCTTGGGTAGCAACAGCGGCGGTGGGCCTGCTCGGGTTCCTCGGCGCCGGCGCCGAGGACCTGGCCTCCGCGTTCCAGGTCAGCTTTGTCGGCTCGGTGTTGTTCGGTTTCCTGGCCTTCGACCTGCTGGACCGGCCCGAGCAAGATGCTGGTGACGCCAAGGCCACCAGACGCCGCCACCTGCTCGCTTCCGTGGCCCTGTTGGCCAGCATGATGTGCTCGACGATCGGCGACGCCATGGTCATCGGGGCGGCCGTGTTGCTGTTTGCTCGCCACCCTCCCAAACGAGCGTTGTCCGTGCTGGCCCTGCCTGTCGGCTGCTACCTGATCTGGTTCGCCGCCGTGGGCCGGTTGGGCCTCACGTCTCGCGCTGACCACTTATCACTCACCAAAGTGACGACGCTGCCGCAGTACGTGTGGTTCGGTTTGTCGTCAGCCCTCGGGCAGGCCTTCAACCTGGAGACGGCCGGCGCCGCCCTCCTGGTCGGCCTGGCCGCCTGGGTCGGCTGGCACCTTCAGTCCCTGTGGCGCGACAACCCGGCACTGGTCGGGCTGTTCGCGGTGGCGGTGGCGTTTTATTTCGTGGCCGGCTTGGGCCGGGACACGACCGCGGGCGCCACCACAGTGGTCTCTCGGTACGTCTACGTCGGGTTCGCCATACTGCTGCCGGTCATAGCAAGAGTCCTTAGCTCGATAAGCGTGCGGCCGGCCGGGCGGTGGGTGGTGGTGGCCATCCTCTGCCTCACGGCGCTCGGCAACGTCGGTCAGGCCCAAACGTGGGTGGGCAACCAGGTGGCGCTCGAATCGACGCTGAAGAGCGAGCTCGTGGCGACGGCCCGTCTGTTGGCATCCGGATTGCCGGATGTGTCCGGACCCGGGGCGTCACCTATCGGGCTGTACCCGGACCTTTCAGCGGGGAGCATAGGCCGCCTGCAACGCTCCGGACAGCTGCCGACGCCCGCGCTCACGGCACAGGCACTGGTGAACGCTCGGGGGTTACTGGCCGTCGGCACCTGGGCTAGAGGCAAAACGCGGCTCTCCGCCGGAGCGCTGTTCCCGGGCCATTTCGCCTACGAAAGCGCAGCCCATTCCACCGTCTCTCGGCTACCAAATGGGTGCTTGGCGTTTGACCCCGAGACGATCAACCCACCAGTCCAGGTGCGGCTGCGGCTGCGGCTCTTCCTGGCCAGAGGGCGGGTTCGGTGCGAGTTGTAACCCCTCCAGCGTCGCCCGGGCTGACCAACCATCTCGGGTTCTTGTTGGTGCCCCGAAACGGGCCCGTGTCGACGAATGCGGTCCAGTTGGCCGTGCCGGCCGGAGGGACGGGCTTCCTGAGCGACGACGACCCTCGGGCCGATCTGCTCCTCTTGTGGGACGTCGGCACGCCCCTCGAACTCTGCGGTCTGGCATCGTAACGGTCGCCCGAACGGGACCGTGGCGTACGGCGACGCCGAGGGCGCCGGCGGAGTAGCGAGAGAAAGCAGTTGAACCTCCGGCCGCGAGTCGCTTTGGACGGTTTATTCGCTTGGCGTAAGAAACCGTCCAAAACGGCGACCGCAAAGCGGTCCCGTCGTGCCTTCGCCAAGTCCTCGCTCCGGTGAAGCGGAGGTGACCAGATGAAGCAGAGGTGACCAGACGAAGCAGAGGTGACCAGATGAAGCAGAAATGAATTGTCGAGGCGGAAGTGGAAACCCGCCGCTACGAACGAGCAAGATGACCGTGTGCACCCCTGTTCGGCTTTGTCTTCTCGTTGCTGTGGATTGGAGCGCCGGTGACCGTCCAAACAGGCACCTTTGTCCCCATCGATATCGATGTCGACCTCTCGCAGCATCTGGACGACCTGATGCTCGACGAGACAGACGACGAAGACGAGCCCGTGCTGCGGTGGAAGGACGGCCGCCTCGTCGACACTTGGCGGGAGGGCTATCCGTATGACGAGCGCATGCCAAGGCCCGACTACGAGGCCGTCAAGCGCCTGCTACAGATCGAGCTGCTGAGGCTCCAAAACTGGGTCAAGGACAACGGAAAGCGGATCGTCATCCTCTTCGAAGGCCGTGACGCGGCCGGCAAAGGGGGGACCATCAAGCGGTTCACGGAGCACCTGAACCCACGCGGTTCCACCGTCGTCGCCCTGGAGCGGCCGAGCGACCGCGAGCAGGGCGAATGGTATTTCCAGCGCTACGTTGACCATTTGCCCTCGGAGGGAGAGATCGTGCTGTTCGACCGCTCCTGGTACAACCGCGCTGGCGTCGAACGCGTCATGGGGTTTTGCACCGAGGAGCAGTACCAGCTGTTCGTGCGCCAGGCCCCCGTGTTCGAACGGATGCTCACAGACGACGGCATCGCGGTGATCAAGTTGTGGTTTTCGGTCTCCCGTTCGGAGCAACGTACGCGGTTCCTCATCCGCCGGATCGACCCGGTACGGCAATGGAAACTGTCGCCGACGGACCTGGCTTCTCTGGACCGCTGGGACGACTACACCGCGGCCAAGGAGGCCATGTTCCAATTGACCGACACCACGTGGGCGCCATGGACTGTGATCAAGAGCAACGACAAAAAGCGCGCCCGGATCGGTGCCATGCGCTACGTGCTCAGCCTCTTCGACTACCCGAACCAGGACCCGGGCATCGTGGGCAAGCCTGACCCGCTTATCGTCGGGCCTGCCTCGAGAGTCTACGAACACGGCGAAACCCCGGGCGGTCCGGGCCAGGCCGCCTGAGCGGGGCCGGCGGGGTCGCCTGAGCGGGGCCGGCGGGGTCGCCTGAGCGGGGCCGGCGAGGCCGGGCAGCGCACGGCCGGGGACCGGAGAGCCGGCACGGTCGGGCCCGTTCGCCCGCCACAGGTCGTCGGCATGAAGCTGTCCGAACCTGAAACTCTTTTGGCCGGCCGCCCGTAGTTCCAGCAGGTGCGCAAGACGGTTCTTGCGCGTAACGACCAGGAGGCAAGAACCATGCGTAGCTCTAGTCGAACGCGCCCTTCGCGAAGTACGACGGACGAATTCCCTCCGGCGCGGCGCTCGCTGGCGGCAAAGATCCGCCACTTACCCATCTTCAAAGCGGGGGCGCTGGCTTCGGCGGCGGCATTAGCCGGGCTGTTGCAAGCGGGCTCGATCGTGGCTCCCGCTTCGGCCGCGGCGGCCGGGATCACCATCTCGGCTCATTCGAGTGCGGCCGGCCCGGTCCTGGTCGATTCGAGGGGCTTTTCCCTGTACGTGTTCAGTGGAGATCTCTCGGCGCCCACCTCTTGTGTCTCGAAATCCTGCCTGGCCGCCTGGCCCATTGTCCCCGGCAGCAGCGCAGTCACGGCTGGATCGGGCGTCAGTGCCAAAGGCCTTGGTGAAGTAAATAGGAAGGGAGTGGGCGAGCAGGAAACCTACTTCGGCCAACCCCTCTACTACTTCGTCGGCGACAAAGCCGCCGGCCAGACCAACGGCGAAGAAGTCACCTCGTTCAACGGTGCATGGTGGCTGGTTTCTCCCTCGGGTCATCCCGCTGCCGAACGGGCCAAGGTCGCCATCGAGGCGTCCTCGGCCGGCCTCGTACTGAGCACGACAGCCGCATTCGGGACGGCAAGGACGCTTTATGCCCTCTCCTCCGACTCTCCCTCTAAGAGCGCATGCACCGGTTCGTGCTTGGCCTTCTGGCCGCCGCTGCTGACCAGCGGGCCGGCTTCCGCCGGCAAGGGCGTGAGCGCCTCCCAGCTGGGCCTGCTTCACCGTCCTGACGGCACGACCCAGGTAACCTTTGCCGGCCAGCCGCTATATATGTTCGCATTCGACCTGGTCTTCGGAGGTGCCCCCGGGCTGGCCACTGGGAACAACGTCATCGACCCCACCGCTAACGGCGTCTGGTACAGCCTGTCACCGCAAGGCTTCGCTTCCGGAGGCGCCGCCCAGCTGAAGGTCGAGTCGTCGTCCGCCGGGAAGATCCTGGCCGTGAAGGGAGCGCAGAACGCTTCCGCCACCGTCTACGCCTTCTCCGGCAAGAGCTGCACAGGTCAGTGCGCCATTGCCTGGCCTCCCGTGCTCACCAGCCAGCCCGCCGTCGCCGGGGCCGGTGTAACGGCTTCCAAGCTGGGCACAGTCCAGTTGGCCAACGGGAGCTTCCAGGTCACCTACAACGGGCACCCCCTGTACATGTTCTTCAAGGGCCTCAACAGCTCCACCGCCGGGGCAGGGATCAAGGCCTTCGGGGGTACCTGGCAGGTCATTACTGCGGCTGGATCCGTTCCGGGCAGCTCTCCCACCACCACCCCGACCACGGCCGCCCCGACAACTACCACCACGGCGGCCGGAGACCACTACCACGACAGCGCCCGCTGGCACTACCACCACGACGGCGCCCGCCTCTCCGACCACTACTTCAAGCGGTAGCTACTAATCCTCCGGGTCCGCTCGGGGAGCCTCCAACCCCCCGGAGGTTCCCCGGGCCGTTCGCCGATGCGTCGGCTTCGCTGGCAGCCGACGCATCGGCCTCATGGCTAGCCGTTAGGTGCGTCGGCTTCGCTGGCAGCCGACGCATCGGCCTCATGGCTAGCGGTTAGGTTTCGCGCTCATCTCTCGTCGAGTGCCGCCGGGTTGACTCCGAGAGGTGAGCGCGATTTGTCCGACGGTCCGGCGACGCCCTACGGCCAGCTGCGGAGCACGCCGGCAGGCACTCGAGCTACGTGCACCAGCATGTTGTACGTAACCAGCGCAATGGCGACGTGCATGGCCATAAGCGCGGCAACTGCCCCTGCCGGCTGTCCCTTCAAATAGATGTAGATGTCCGGCAGCCAGAGGAACAGAGTAACCAGGACGGCCAAGCGGAAAAAGAGCCATCTCGGTGTCGACGAGATGCGCGTTACTACAGGCCATGCGGCGCAAGCGATCAGGACCCCGACGACCGTCAGCTTCGAGTAATCGGACACCTGGAAGTGGGGGTAACCCTGCGTCGACGGGAACAGTCTCACTCCCGCGGCAACAAGGGCGGCGTCGGCTAAAAGCGAGCCGACGATCGAGGCCACGGTGGCGATTACGAGACTGATAATCGACGGCTGCTGGGTAGACCGGGGAAAGTCGATGTGGGCCGACCTCGAACGCCCGGCTAAGCAGTGTCGACGGCTGATCTGACACGCGCCCTATGAGCCGGCCCTCACATGGCTGATACGCTCGTGCTCGGCGCTGGCTAGTCGGCAAGGAGGGTTGCGGGTGCCTGACGCAGAGCCTGCCACCGTGTGCCAATTGCACCGTCCAGCGGGTTCGTCGGCGAGAACGCCCTGGTCACTGGAGATCACGCAGGCTGGAGCCAACTGGTCCTGGTCGTCACTGCGGGTGTTGAGCCTGGCCGCCGGTGGCTCCCACGTGTTCGAAACCGGCGACGACGAGGTGCTCGTATTACCCCTCGCCGGCTCGTGCATGTTGGCCTGCGGTGATGTCGAGTACACCCTCAGTGGCCGAGCGAGTGTCTTCGAGGGACCGACGGATTTCTGCTACGCACCACCCGGCTCTAGCGTGCGCGTCACTACCCAGGGTGGTGGCCGCTTCGCCGTGCCGGGCGCAAAGGCACGGCCACGGCTGCCGCTTAGGTACCAGGCGGCCAACGAAGTACCCGTAGAGGCGCGGGGCGCCGGCAACTGCTCGAGACGGGTCGTCAACTACTGCATGCCGGCTACGTTCGAAGCCGAACGATTGATGGTCTGCGAGGTCGTCACGCCCGGCGGGAACTGGTCGTCCTACCCGCCGCACAAGCACGACGAGGAGCTCTTGGACGAGACCGAACTCG
This sequence comes from uncultured Acidimicrobiaceae bacterium, assembly GCA_963845605.1. GTDB lineage: Bacteria > Actinomycetota > Acidimicrobiia > Acidimicrobiales > Palsa-688 > Fen-671. Next base: position 168,732 of record CAWJSS010000003.1, on the reverse strand, counting down.
AAGAGATCTACTACTTCGAGGTGGGCTCGAGCCCCACGGGCCACGATGGTTTTGCGTTCCAGCGGGTCTACGGGACGGCCCAACGTCCCATCGACCTGCTCGCCGAGGTCCGCCAAGGTGACGTCGTGCTCATCCCGCACGGGTACCACGGGCCTTCGATGGCCGCCCCTGGTTACGACCTTTACTACCTGAACGTGATGGCCGGGCCCGGTGATCGGGCCTGGCTGGCTACGGACGACCCGGCCCACTCCTGGGTGCGAGGGACCTGGGCCGACCAGCCGGTCGACCCGGCCCCAGGCTGGGCAACGCCAGGCTGGGCAACGCCAAGCTGGGCAACGACGGCAATGCCCTCGACCAACCAGGAGGCACACAATGAGCACCGTGCGGCTCACCGTGGCCCAGGCGACGATGCGCTTTCTGGCCCAACAGCACAGTGAGCACGATGGCCAGCAGCACCGCCTGGTCGAAGGCTGCTTCGGCATATTCGGCCATGGGAACGTCGCCGGACTGGGCGAAGCACTACTGGAAGCCGAACTAGATACCCCCGGTGCGCTCGTCTACCGCCAGGCTCGTAACGAGCAGGGGATGGTGCACGCTGCCGTCGCGTTCGCCCGGATGCGCAACCGGCTTTCGACCCTGGCCTGCACGTCGTCGATCGGCCCAGGGGCAACCAACATGGTCACCGGGGCGGCGCTGGCCACTATCAACCGTCTACCCGTCCTGTTGCTACCTGGAGACCTCTTCGCCACCCGGATAGCTGACCCGGTACTTCAGCAACTCGAGCACCTGGGTTTCCCAGACGTTTCGGTTAACGACACCTTCCGGCCGGTGTCCCGCTTCTTCGACCGGGTGGAACGGCCCGAGCAGCTCCCCGACGCCCTCCTCGGGGCCATGAGGGTGCTGAGCGACCCGGCCGAGACCGGCGCGGTAACCGTGTGCTTCCCTCAGGACGTGCAGACCGAGGCGTTCGATTGGCCGGCGGAACTCTTCACTCCGCGCACGTGGCATGTCGACAGGCCGGTACCCGACCCGGCGGCTCTGGCCCGGGCCAAAGAAACGCTTCTGAGTGCCCGTCGGCCTCTCATCGTGGCGGGGGGCGGGGTCATCTACTCGGAGGCCACGGACGCGCTCCGGTCCTTCGCAGAGGCCACAGGCATACCCGTGGCCGAAACGCAGGCGGGCAAGGGCTCGCTGCCGTACGACCATGCTCAAGCCGTTGGGGCCGTTGGCTCGACCGGCAGCACGGCCGCCAACGCTCTGGCCAGCCAGGCCGACGTCGTCCTCGGGATCGGTACGCGGTGGAGTGACTTCACCACCGCCTCCCGGACAGCATTCGGGCCGGGCGCCAAGTTCATCAACTGCAACATCGTTCGCTTCGACGCCGCGAAGAACGCCGGCATAGCCGTAGTCGGCGACGCTCGTACGACTGTGGCCCAGTTAGCGGAGGCTGTCGGCGGCTGGTCTGTCGACCCCTCGTACCGGGAAGAGTCGCTCCGACTGGCCAAGGAATGGGACGCTACGGTGGAGCACGCCTACAGGCTCGGGCACCAACCGCTCCCGGCCCAGTCCGAAGTCATCGGTGTGGTCAACGAGGTAAGCGCACCTCGTGACGTGGTCGTGTGCGCCGCAGGGTCGATGCCCGGCGACCTCCACAAGATGTGGCGGACGCGTGACCCGAAGGGCTACCACGTCGAGTACGGCTACTCCTGCATGGGGTACGAGATCGCCGGCGGTCTGGGCGCAAAAATGGCGGCACCGGACCGGGAGGTCTACGTCCTCGTAGGGGACGGGTCGTACTTGATGATGGCTCAGGAACTCGTCACCGCCGTCCAGGAGAACATCAAGTTGACGGTCGTCCTCGTCAACAACCACGGCTTTGCCTCGATCGGCGCCTTGTCGGAATCGGTCGGGGCTCAGCGCTTCGGTACGTCGTACCGCTTCCGGGACGAGGCCACTGGCCGCCTCGACGGTGGCCCGCTGCCACTCGACTTCGCGGCCAACGCTGAGAGCCTCGGCGTCAGTTCGACCCGCGTCCGCTCGATCGACGAGCTCAAGACAGCGCTGGAGAAGGCGAAAGCGGCGAGCGGGCCGGTGTTGGTCGAGGTCGAGACCGATCCATTGGTGCCCGCCCCCTCGAGCGGCTCCTGGTGGGACGTGGCCGTAGCCGAGGTCTCCGACCTGAGCACCACCGTCGAGGCCCGCAAGGCGTACGAGGTCAACAAGGGCCACCAGCGCCGGTATTTGTAGGTACGGAGGAAGATCAATGAGAACTATTGGGCATTGGGCCGGGGGTAAACCGGTGGAGGGGACCTCGGGCCGGAGCGGGGCGGTCTTCGACCCGGCCAGCGGTGAGCAGACGGCCGACGTCTCTTTCGCCTCGCCCGAAGAAGTCGATGCCACCGTCAGGACCGCCGCGGAGGCCTTCGATCAATGGTCGGCGTCGTCGCTCAGCACGCGGGCCAAGGCGTTGTTCGCGTTCCGGGAACTGGTCAACAGTCACGTGGGGGAACTGGCCACGGTCGTATCGGATGAGCATGGCAAGGTCATCTCGGACGCTCGAGGCGAGGTCCAGCGCGGGCTCGAGGTGGTCGAGTTCGCTTGTGGGATACCACAACTCTTGAAGGGCGAGTACTCCGACCAGGTCTCGACGGGCATCGACATGTTCTCGTACCGCCAAGCGCTGGGGGTGGTGTGCGGGGTCACGCCGTTCAACTTCCCGGTAATGGTCCCCATGTGGATGCACCCCATCGCCATTGCCTGCGGGAACACTTTCGTCTTGAAGCCGAGCGAGCGGGACCCCTCGGCGTCGATGCTGGTCGCCGAGCTCTGGGCCGAGGCCGGGCTGCCAGATGGAGTGTTCAACGTGGTGAACGGGGACAAGGTGGCCGTTGATGCCTTGCTCGACCACCCGGGCATCTCGGCCGTCTCCTTCGTCGGGTCCACCCCCATAGCCCGGTACGTGTACTCGCGTGCCACTGCTTCGGGTAAGCGGGCCCAGGCGCTCGGCGGGGCCAAGAACCACGCGGTGGTCCTGCCCGACGCAGACCTCGACTTCGCCGCCGACCACGTGGTGGCGGCGGCCTTTGGTTCGGCCGGGGAGCGGTGCATGGCCATTTCAGCCGCCGTGGCGGTGGGCGACGCAGGAGACGCTCTAGTCGGGGTGCTGCGGGACAAAGGGGCCGGGATCCGGGTCGGCCCCGGGCGCGACGAACAGAGCGAAATGGGCCCGGTGATAACGCGGGAGGCCAAAAACCGCATCCTCGGCTACATCGACCGAAGCGAGCAGGCCGGCGCCCACCTGGCTCTCGACGGCCGGGGTATCCAGGTCGCAGGCCACGAAAACGGGTTCTTCGTCGGCCCCACGATCATCGACCAGGTGACGCCGGCCATGGAGGTCTACCGGGACGAGATATTTGGCCCGTACTCTCTGTGGTGCGAGCCGAAACGGCCGACGAGGCGGTCGCCCTTATCAACTCGAACCCTTACGGCAACGGGACGGCGCTGTTCACGTCGTCGGGAGAAGCAGCCCGCCGGTTCCATCGGGGCGTCACGGTGGGCATGGTGGGGATCAACGTACCTATCCCGGTCCCCATGGCCTACTACTCCTTCGGAGGCTGGAAGGACTCACTGTTTGGGGAGCGCCGCGTCCATGGCCCCGAGGGGGTCTCCTTCTATACCAGGGCGAAGGTGGTTACCTCCCGCTGGCCGGCGCCCAAGGCCTCGACCGGCGCTTCGTACCACTTCCCGACGACCAACTGACGGGGCCGGGGCCAGGAGCTACGTCAACGAAGAGAGGTCGGCGACTTCCGCCACTCGCACCGGGCGGCACTCGACCAGGGAGCGCTTGGCCGCCAGGCCGAGGACCAGCGCGGCCCGCCCATCATGGCCGGTCGTCGGCGGCGGCGCGCCGGACCGGACGGCGGTAACGAACGCCTCCCATTGGCGGACGTAGGACGCCGTGTACCGCTCGATGAAGAAGTACGGGAGGGTAGCCATACGGGTGCCAGTGGCGTCGCGGGTCAGCGCTGTGTTGACCAACGGGTTTTCGGATGCCGCCAACCCGTCTGCGCCCAGCACCTCCACCCGCTGGTCGTAGCCGTAGGTGGCCCGCCGGCTGTTGTCGATCACAGTGAGGCACTCGTTCTCGTGCCAAAGGGTGACGACGGCCGTGTCCACGTCGCCCATCTCGGCCAGTTCCGGCACCACCCGGACCGTGCCGGCGGCATAGACCTCGACAACTTCACTGCCAACGACGAAGCGGGCCATGTCGAGGTCGTGGATGGTCATGTCCAGGAAGATCCCGCCCGAGGTCCGGGCGTATTCCATCGGTGGCGGCCCCGGGTCACGGCTGGTTATGCGGGCCACGTGGGGGGCGCCGACGGCCCCCCCGGCCACGGCGTCGCGTACAGCGGCGTGGGACGCGTCGAAGCGGCGGTTGAAACCCACCATCAGTTGCGTACCCGTCCGGCCGACGACCGCCAGCGCCCGATCGACTTCTGCCAGGTCAAGGGAGACCGGCTTTTCGCAGAACACGGCCTTGCCTGCTTCGGCCGCAGCCACGATCAGGGGGACGTGGGTGTCCGTCGAAGCACAGATGGCGACCGCATCTATCTCCGGGTCGTCGATCAGGCTGTCCGTTTCGAGCACAGGGACGCCGAGCGCCCGCCCGACCTGGTCAGCCAGAGGCGTCACGGCATCGGAAATGGCGGCCAGCGTGGCGCCGGGCACCCCGCCGGCCAGTAGTTCGGCGTGCATCCTGCCGATCCGTCCCGTGCCAATCACCCCGATCCGGACGAGATCGCTTCCTCCCGGTCGCGGGGCTACCGTACTGCTCACGACTCGCCCGCCTTGCGGGCCTGCACCCCCTGCAGGTAGTCGATGCTCGCCTTCACGTCGGCGGCGGGGTCGACGGAGCCTGCCGCCGCTTCGGCCACCGTCGTGTCCTGCTCCAGCACGTACCATCCGGCGTAACCTCTCGCTTCCAGGGCCTGGACCGTCCCGGTGATGTCGACGCTGCCCCGCCCGAGCGCCTGGAACAGCCCGGCCCGGGTCGCCTCCAGCAGAGTGGTCTGGTGGTCCCGCACGGCGGGCGCCACCGACATATCGACGTCCTTCAGGTGGACCAGGCCCACCCGTGACCCATAGTCACCGGCGAAGGCCACTGGATTTGCCCCGCCGATCGAGAAGTGGCCCGTGTCCAGGCAGAACCGAACGTCAGAGCGACGCAAGACCTGGTCCACGTGCTCGGCTCGCTCGACCAGGGTGCCGACGTGGGGGTGCAGTACCTGTATTAGGCCGTGCGCGGCGCATACCCGTCCGACCATGTCCAGACCGGAGGCGAGGTCGTCCCATTGGTGCTCGTCGAGCTCGAACGGCGCCGACCAGTCGGCATCCACGACGGCGGCGGTCACGAAATAGGTGCCACCGGCCCCCTGCAAAAGGTGGGCGGCCTGCACGGCGTCTTGCTCGGCCTGCTCCCAGACGCTGGCGTCGTGCAGGGCAACGGGCACGAAACCCCCCACGCAGCCAAGGGAAAAACTCGACAGCAACGACCCGATCTGGGCCGGGTCATCCCCGAGGTAGCCGAGAGCACCGAGCTCACTCGCCTTCAGGCCCAGCCCACGCATCTCCGAAAGAACGCGCTCCCGGGGCAACATGACCCCCCAACCCGGTACCTCACAAACGCCCCAGGAAATGGGCGCTCCGGCCAACCGGTCGAGGACGCCACCGGGCGGCGCCTTCACCGTCTGCTCCGGGCGGCAGTCTGAGCGGTGATCGCTTGTCGAGTCATCGTGTTCCAGTCGTTGTCATCGATTGAAGTCTTGGGTGCTGAACGCTTTGGACGGTTTATTTGCCCTGGCGTGAGAAACCGTCCAACGCGGCGCGCCGTTCCGTAGTAACGGCAACGTCACTGTCGACGCCGGCGCCGTCACCGGGCCCGGCCCCATGCTCACCGGCTGGCCGAGCCGGCAGGATTTGTCGGCCGCCAGGGCCAGGTCGAACGCAAGCAGAGCGTCCGCCCCTGTGACCAATGGGGGCGTGTCGTCGACGATCGAGCGGGCAAACTGCTCGAGTTCGGCCGCAAACGCTCCGGCGTAGCGGCGGTCGAAGGTTTGAACCAGAGGACGCCCGGCGCAACCAGGCGTGCGCCATTCATAACCGTGAACGAAGGGTTCGTCGACGCGCACGGTAGCCCGGCTGCCCACCAATTCGGCCGAACTTTCGTAGCCGTACCCGGCTACCCGGGAGATGTCGAGCACACCCAGCGCGCCGCTTTGGAACGTAAGGACGACGACCGCCGTGTCGAAGTCGCCCATAGTGGCAAAGCCGGGATCGGACAGGGCGGCGCCGTGGGCGCTGACCGAAGCGACTTCGCCCGCCAACCACCGGGCGGCATCGAAGTCGTGGATGCCCATATCGACGAAAATGCCTCCGGAACCAGCTAGGAACTCGGGCCGGGGTGGTGCCATATCCCGCTGAGCGGCCCGCAACAAGTACACGTCGCCCAGTTCTCCGGCCCTCACCCGCTCTGCTGCCGCCGCGAAGGCGGGGTCGAAGCGACGGTGGAACCCCACCTGCAGCTTGACGCCGGCGGCCTTCAAGGCATCAACGACTTCTACAGTGGCGTCGCGCTCCAGCGAGAGTGGCTTTTCGCAAAAGACGTGTTTGCCCGCCCGAGCCGCGCTCAACGCCAGTTCGGCATGAGCGGCCGTCGACGAGGCGATGACGACCCCGTCCAGCGCCGGGTCGGATAGCAGGTCGTCATAGGTGGCAACGGCGGGGGCACCTAGGTCGGCCGCCACCTGTAGCGCGAGGTCCGGCCGCGGGTCGAACAGGCCGGCCAACTGCGCCGAAGGGCACCTGGAGGCCAGGTTGCGGGCATGGACGGCGCCCATTCGGCCCAACCCGGCCACAGCCAGGCGTGCTTTCCCGGGCCCTCGAGGTGCCCTAACGGCCCTCTCCATACCGTCCCTTCCGGCTACGAGCCTCAGTCCTCCTGCACATGCGCGGCAACTGAGACTAGTGGGCCGGCGAGACGCACGATGAAGTGGCTCAGGAGTTGGGGGAGCTGTGCGGGATCTCGACGTCTCCCGGGTGACGGTGCGGCACCGCCTGGGCCGGGATCCGGCCCAGCCGGCCGGCCTGGTAGTCCTCCATAGCCTTGACGATCTCATCGCGCGTGTTCATTACGAACGGGCCGTAGTGGACCACCGGCTCCCGTATTGGCAAGCCGCCCAGCAACAGGACCTCCATGTTGGGACTGGCCACTTCCTGTGCCCGGTCGGCCCCGATCTCGATGTAGTCGCCCGGCCCGAATGCCGTGAGCTGGCCCGTACGCACCGGCCGCTGCTGCTCGCCGACGTAGCCATTTCCGGCCAAAACATAAGCCAGGGCGTTGAAATCAGGGCGCCAGGCCAACTTCATATCGGCGCCGGGGCTGAGCGTGGCGTGGACCATTGTGATCGGAGTGAAGGTGGACCCGGGGCCCTCATAGCCCGCCACCTGGCCCGCGATCACCCGCAGCAGGGCGCCGCCGTCCCCGGTGGTGAGAAGCGTGGCTTCCTTTCCCCGGATGTCCTGGTAGCGGGGTGGGTTCCACTTGTTGGCCTTGGGCAAGTTGACCCACAACTGGATGCCGTGAAAAAGGCCGCCCGACACCACAAGTGATTCGGGCGGGGCTTCGATATGCAGGATCCCGGCGCCCGCCGTCATCCACTGCGTATCGCCGTCGGTGATCCGGCCACCCCCGCCGTTGGAATCCTGGTGCTCGAATATCCCGTCGATTATGTAGGTGACCGTTTCAAAGCCTCTGTGGGGGTGCCACGGTGTCCCTTTGGGTTCGCCGGGCCCGTAATCCACCTCGCCCATTTGGTCCATATGGATGAAAGGGTCCAGGTCCGAGAGGGCGACCCCGGCAAATGCCCTGCGCACCGGGAACCCCTCGCCCTCGAACCCACTTGGCGCCGTCGTCACCGAGAGCACGGGCCGTGGCGCCGCGTCGGGTACCACGGGGTTGGGCACACGGGGGAGGACCAGAATGTCCTCTACGGTTACTGCTGGCATCGTTGCCTCCTGGCGCTTTGTCGCCCACTCGTCATCAGGCAGGGCAACGGCGACGCCGAGGGCGATATTCCGGGCGCCGGGCCACCCACGGCCAGCTTAGGGACGCCGGCAGCTTAGGGATGCCGGCCGGTCACCACTGCGCCGCTGAGCGGGGCACGGACCAACAGTGCCTTGGGCATGACCTTTACGGAAAGTGAGCGACCGGGTGGGATTATGTCCCCGTCCAGTTCGCGCGGCAGGTCTGTTCCCGTCGTAACTTCCACCGTGCTGGCCCGGTGGTGCTCGAACTGGCGGTCGACGTCGTGCCCGTGCGCCAACATCCTGCGCGCCATGACGGCCCAACCCAGGACGTGCTGGGGAGCCAAGACCCCCACGTCGAGGGCGCCATCTTCCACCGAAGCACCCGGCAGGATGGAAAAACCCCCTGGCAGGATGCCGACGTTGCCTACTACGACCGAGTGAGCCCGCCGGTACAGCGGCGGCCCGCCGTCCAGCGACAGCTTGAACTCGTGCGGCCTGCTCCCGAGGTGGGCCATTGCCCCGGCGGCATAACCGACCCAGCCGAGGCGCTCCTTCAAAAACCGTGGCGTGGAATGGACAACGGCAGCGTCAAGACCTATTCCCGCCATGGCCGCAAAGGCGGCCGTGTCGCCGGCTCGCCTGTCGCACGCGGCCAGGTCGACCCAGCGTTCTTCAGCCCCGAAACCGAGCTCCAGTGCGGCATCGAGGTCAGCGGGCACCCCCAGCGCTCGAGCGAAGAGGTTGGCGGTGCCCCGGGGGATGATGGCGAGGGCGGTGCCGCTGCGCGCCAACGCGTCGACGCACGTGCGCACCGTCCCGTCGCCGCCGATAGCGAAAACGAGCCTGTCCCCGGCGGCCGCCGCGTACCTATGGAGGTGGTCGACAAGTTGGCCCTGGCTCTCACCCGCTTCGGTACCCATGAGCTCGGGTTGCCAGCCGTTGCTGGCCGCCGCTTCCTCGCAGCGCTTCTCCAATGCCCTCAGGTGGCGTACCCCAACAGGGTTGATGACAAAGGCAACTTTCCTCAATTGGGCCTTCTTAATTCGCCCTTCTCAATGCGAAGCGCTCAATTCCTCGTAGCCATATCCTTTGCGCCATGACAACCTGCGCAGAATGCGGTTTCACGTACGAAAGCGTGCCCACAGACAAGCTGGCGGGAACGTTACGCGAGATGGGCCCTCGCTATCGAACGGCTCTGTCGGCCGGCGAACCGAGGGCGGCCGGCAGGAGGCCGGCGGCGGCCGTCTGGTCCCCCCTGGAGTACGCCTGCCACATGAGAGACGTCCTGCTCGTCCAGCGGGACCGGGCGGTCGTCGCCCTGGTGGAGGACAACCCCGGCTTCGCCCGGATGTACCGCGACGAGCGAGTGGAACTGTGCCGTTATGCGGAGGAGCCCCTCGCCCAGGTCCTCGACGAGCTGGCCATGGCGGCAGGCCTGTGCGCCACGGTGTTCGACGGCCTTGACCAGGCGGCGTGGGAGCGCCCGCTCGTGTACAACCTCCCGAGCGCGGAGGCCGCTGGGCCCCACAACGTGGCCTGGTTGGCCCGTCACACGGTGCACGAAGGAGAGCACCACCTGATGGACGTCAACCGGGGGCTGGCTGACGCCCGGCAGGGCTAGGAGCAGACGACCTTGAATTGAGACTGAGTCTAGGGATAGGATGCATGTATGGGTCGGGTGCGAGCATCCAGAAAGGGTTCGGTCTTGGGTGCCCTGGGCCCGCTCGCTGCCCTTATGGTCGCGGGCGGGCTGTTGGCCGGGTGCGCGGCGGCGTCAGCGTCGCCCTCGCAGAAGCACTCGGCGACGGGGCCCAAGGTCGTTGCCGTGGGCGCAGAGAACGAGTACGCCAACGTGATATCTCAGGTCGGTGGTCCCTACGTCAGCGTGACTGCCATCATGAGCAACCCGAACACAGACCCCCACGAGTTCGAGGCCAGCGCCCAGGTGGCCGTGCAGGTCAGCGAGGCCCAACTGATCGTCCAGAACGGCGTCGGTTACGACAGCTTTATGGGCAAGATCGAGGGCGCCGTACACCGTTCGGGCCGCCAGGTCATCGTGGTGCAGCATCTCTTGGGCCTGTCGAGCTCGATCTTCAACCCCCATCTTTGGTACGACCCCCGTACGATGCCGGCGGTGGCCCACGCCGTGGCCTCCGACCTCTCGAGGCTCCAGCCTGCGCACGGAGCGATTTTCCAGGCGAACGCCAGGCGTTTCGATGACTCGCTGAGACCATGGCTATCTGCCATAGCGAACTTCAAATCGGCCCATCCCGGTACACCGGTAGCGGTGACCGAGCCGGTAGCCGACTACATGCTGGAGGCGGTTGGCGCCCACATCCTGACGCCACCCTCTCTGCAGGCGGCCATCATGAACGGTACGGACCCCTCGCCCCAGGACATCTCGATCGAAGAAAACCTGATCAAAGCGCACAAGGTCAAGGCGCTGCTGTACAACGAGCAAGTCACCGACAGCCTCACGAGCACCTTCCTGGCCGATGCGAAGAAGGCGAGAGTGCCCGTCGTCGCCGTGTACGAGACAATGCCGGTGCCCGGCTACGACTACCAGTCCTGGATGTTCGCTGAGGTCCAGGCCCTCCAAAGGGCGGTGGCTCGAGGGACGTCGGCGGAAGGGTTGTGATGGCGTTGCGGGCCGGTCTCAACCTGGCGCCGGGGGCGCCGACGACCGCCGCCGATGGCCCCGCGCCCGCCCTTCGTGTCGATGGGCTCTCCGTGCGGCTGGCCGGCCGGGAGATCCTTCATGACGTGACCTTTGCGGTCGCCGCCGGGGAGGTGACCGCGCTTATCGGTATGAATGGCGCAGGCAAGACCACGCTCCTCCGCGCCCTCCTGGGCCTGCAGCCGGTTTCGGCCGGCCGGGTGGAGATGGCCCCTGGCCAATCCGGCCGTAAGTCGACCGGGTACGTGCCGCAAAAAGTGGCCCTGGACGCGGACCTGCCGGTGCGCGCTCGCGACCTGGTCGAGCTGGGGATGGACGGCCGCCGTCTGGGCCTCCCGGTCAGGTCCGCCAGCAAACGCGCCATCGTCGAACGCCTGCTGGCCTCGGTTGATGCTCTGCACCTGGCCGATGCCAGAGTCGGCGCCCTCTCGGGTGGGGAACAGCAAAAGGTCCTCATCGCCCACGCCCTCGCCCGCCGCCCTCTGCTTTTGCTGCTCGACGAGCCCCTGGCCAATCTCGACCTCCCGAGTACCCAGGAGACGGTGTCCTTGCTCGGCCGGATAGCCAAGGAACAAGACGTAGCCATCCTGTTGTCCGCTCACGACATCAACCCCCTGCTGCCGGTTATGGACAGGGTCATCTACCTGGCCGGAGGCAAAGCGGTCAGCGGGAGGACCGACGAGGTGGTGCGCAGTGACGTGCTGAGCGCCCTATACGGCCGGCACGTGGACGTGTTCCACGCCCACGGCCGGGTGCTCGTGTCGGTGGGCGACGAACACCGCGAAGAAGGTTGCGAGGTGGTGACCGAGGACTGCGAGGACGAGCCGGTCCTAAGCCAGGTCGGAGACGCAGGGGCGACGCCGGGCCGCAGCCGTTCCTAACTGCTGCCGTTCCTAGCAACTATGGGCATCCTCCACGCTGTGTTCCCGTCAGGGTTTTTCTCGAGCGGGCCCGTCCAGGCGGCCGCCATCGTCGGCGCCGTCGTCGCTCTGGTATGCGCCCCCGTGGGCGTATTCACGGTGATCAGAGGCCAGTCCTTCGCCGGCCACGCGTTCGCCGATATCACGGCCACTGGCGGATTTGCCGCCGTCGTTCTGGGCGTGAGCCCGCTGGTGGGGTTCGTGGCCATGGGGTTGGGCGGCGCCGGGGCCATGGAACTGCTCGGTACCAACCGGCGTCAAGGCCGGGACCTGGCCACCGGGATCGTCCTGGGCGCCGCCCTCGGGTTGTCCGCCTTGTTCCTGTACATAAGCACCACCAGCCAGACCACGACCGGCGCCGCCGTGACCGTGCTCTTTGGTTCGATCTTCGCCGTGAGCACGGCTTCGCTACCGCTGGTAACCGGGCTCGGTGCCCTGGCCCTTTTGCTCGTCGGTGTGGTGTACCGGCCCCTGCTGCTGAGCTCGATAAGCCCGGAGCTGGCTGCCTCCCAGGGCACCCCGGCCCGTCTCATCGGAGCGGTCTATACGGTGGCGCTGGCGCTGTCTGTGGCCCTTTCAGCCCTGACCATCGGCGCCATTTTGAGCACCGCTCTACTGATCGGGCCGGCCGCGGCTGCACTGCGCCTGGCCCGCAGCCCCGGGCGAGCCGCGGCGTGGGCGGCGGGCATCGGGGTGGCCGTCACGTGGGCCGGCATCGTCATGGCCTACGACAGTTACACATGGCCGCCGGCACACCGGGGATGGCCGGTCAGCTTTTTCGTCGTCTCCCTCGTCCTTGTCGTCTACCTGTTGGTGCAGCTGGCTGGTAGTCGCGAACGCAGGACTAGCCGGGCTCCGCTGTCAGCGTCGGTGGTTGACGCCCCGCGGCGGGCCGGCGACGACGAGCCAGCGCCAGTGCGCAGAGGCTAGGAAATGCTGAACGGGTTGTTCTCGAGTTTCATGGTCGACACGTGGCTCGAAGCCACGGTGATGGCCGTGGTGGCTGGCACTGTTGGCTTCTTTGTCGTCTTGCGGGGCTCAACATTTGCCGCCCACGCCGTTCCCCAAGGAGCTTTCACGGGCGCGGCAGGAGCGGCGCTGATCGGCGCCAGTACTCTCCTCGGCGTCGGGGTCTTCGCCCTTCTCGGTGTCGTAGCCATCGCTTCGTGGGGCCGTCGGGGCCGCAACGACGTCGTTGTGGCGTTGGCCCTGGTGACTTTGCTCGGGGTCGGGTCGCTCTTCCTGAGCATGAGCACGGAGTACGCGGAGCAGACCTTTTCGCTCCTCTTCGGCGAACCCCTGGCCGTCAGTTCCGGCGAGCTCCTGCCCACGGCGCTTATAGGTGCCGTGTGCATTTCAATGGTGGTGCTGCTGTACAGGCCGCTCTTGCTCTCCTCCGTCGCCCCGGAACTGGCCTCGGTTCAAGGCATCGGCCCGGGCCGCCTTGAGCTGTTGTTCCTCCTGGCGGTGGGGGCCGTGACCACGATGGCGCTCCCCGTTGTGGGCGCCCTGCTGGTGTTCAGCCTCATGATCGGGCCGCCAGCTGCCGCCCGTTTCCTGACCGACCGCCCTGCGGTGGCCATGGCCCTGTCCGCCGGCCTTGGCCTGGTGACGGTTTGGGTCTCGATCGTGGCGTCGTTCGCGTCGAACTGGCCCATCGGCTTTTTCGTGGGCAGCCTGGCCGCCGTTTGGTATGGGGCCGGGAGGTTGGCGGTCGCCGGGCGCAGGGCGAAATCCTCTCAGGTCCAGCAGAGGTAGGGTCGCGTTGTGAACAAAGCGCTGCATGGCCTGGTCGAGCAACGGCTCAGGCAGGTCTCTCAGCGCTACACCAGCGGGCGGCGGGAGGTGGTCGAGCTGCTGGCCGACGCCGGCCATCCTGTAAGCATCGAGGACATCGCAGAGCGAGCTCCCCGTCTCCCTCGCAGCTCTGCCTACCGTCACCTGGTCGACCTCCAGATGGCCGGTGTGGTCCGGCGGGTGTCGGCCAATGACGACCACTTCCGTTTTGAGCTGGCCGAGGACATAACCGAGCATCATCACCACCTCCTGTGCACCAGCTGCGGGAAGGTGACCGACGTGACACCGCCGCCGGCGTTCGAGGAAGCCATGGCCAAGTACCTGGATGGTTTGGCCATGATCAACGGCTTCGAGACCATGGACCACCGCCTCGACGTCCTGGGGACGTGCGCCGACTGCCGTGAACGGGCCGCCGCAGTACCCGTCCTGGGAGAGTGGCCGGCCGATGGCTGAAACCCGGGCACCGGGAGGTCCGGCCGGGCCTGCGCCCGTCCAAAACGGCCGGCCGCACCTGGGGCAGCCGGGCTACGGGCAGCAGGAGGGGGTTACAAATGGCCATCCCGGCGACGGCGACGCCCGCGACGTCCCTCCGGCTGGTGGTCAGACGCTGCTGCATCAGACGGGCCCGCGACGGCACGACCCCCGGATCGACCCGCCGACGAAAGCCGACCGGCGCCGGCTCTGGCGGTGGGCGGCCCTGCTGGCCTTCTGCCCCATTTGCCTTGGGGTCGTCGTGTGGGCGGCGCTGGGCATGAACGGGAGTTACCCGACAGTCAAGCCTCCCGTCCCGGCGGGTTGGCAGTCGGTCCCTGGCATTTACGCCAGCTTCTCGGTGCCGGGCGGGTGGTCGCTCAAACAGTTCCTGAGCGACGCCTCGGGAGATGTCTACTATTCGGGCGCCGGCGGCGGCGTCGGCGAGTCCGTGACACAGGCTGACCGGGCTCCAAACGCCAACGGGCGCCTGCCGGAGATCGTCGGCACTTTTCTCGGATGGAAGTACCACGTGAGTTCCGTCGTGGAGACGAAGCTCGCTAACGCCACCAGGGTCTGGCGCTACCGGTTCCATTTGGCGAACGGAAGGTCGTCGGTCGGCGTACTGGCCTGGGTCAAGCCGACACAATCCGAGGTTTGGCTGGTCGCCTCGCGAGACTCAGCCACCACTGAAAAGGCCCTCTCGACGCTGACGCTTGCTTCCTAGGACGCGCCGGGCGGAGCACCCGCCAGCCAAGGTCACGGCAGGCGGCGAGCCCCGGCTCGAATTGGGGCAACATTTTGGGCGTACGCCGGCACTTCCTTAGCTCGCCGGCCGTATGTCCCTATGTTGCCCCCGCCCTACGCCACCAACATCAAGTTGCAAAAAGCTGTAGGGTCCGTCACCAAAGAGCGCCCAAGGAGGCCACCCGTTGGCTAGCCAATTGGCCGATTACGAGATAACCAGCTCTGTGCTCGAGGACGGCACCACACCGTGCCTACGGGCGCGCCGGCCGGCCCGTCTTGGCGGCGACAACGCTCCCGTGACCATCTGGATCCTGGGCCCCCTGGCCCGCACGCCGTGGACTCTGGCCAGGTCGAGGCTCGAGCCCGTTGCGGCCGTGCGAGGCGACAACTTGCCCAAGTGGCTGGAAGCGGGGGTGGCGGATTGGGCGCAGCGGCCCGTTATCTGGGTCAGCGCGTCAACCGCGGTCAGCGGGACCCTTGCCTCCCCACCGCCCGGCATGGACGTGGCCGCGCAGTTGCGGGCCATTGCCGCCGCCGCTCGTGGTGCCCACTCGTTGCACGAGCAGGGCCAGCTCCACGGGGCCATCTGCCCTCAGGCGATTGCGCTGGTTTCGACGGACCAGGGTGACCCGCCGGTCGGCGACGTCGGGACCACGGGTACAGCCTCGAACACCGCCGTCCTCGCTCCTCCGTCTCTGGCGAACGGGGAGCGGCCCGTGGCCCAGGTTGGGTACCCGCCTCTGGCCTTCATGGACCCTCAACTACTTAGGGGTGAAGGGGGCCGATGGTCCGACATCTGGCCCTGGGAGCGACCGTCCATCAGGTCGTTTCCGGGTCAGCGCCGTTTCAGGGCATCGAAGAAGTGCCAGTGGTCCAGGCCCTCTCCCGGCTTCTAACGGCGCCGGCGCCCGGTCTGGGCCAGCTACCGGCTGCGGTGGCGGAGCTGGTCGCCAGTTGCCTGGCGGTCGATCCCGCCGTCCGCCCGCCGACAGCCAGTGACGTGGCCAATCGCCTCGACGAAGCGGCGGCAAAGTGGTGACGCTCGGGCCGGGCGATCATGCCATACGAAGCGGTAAACCCGTGCAGAGGAGGTAGGAGCACCAGTGCCTGACAAACTTGAGGTCCTAACCGGTCCCGGCTTGGTCGCACGTTATGACGAGGTCGCCGTTTGGGCCGGCCCACAGGCCTCACCGGCGCTGCAGGTCCACCTGGTCAACGAGGCCCAGCGCACGAGCAAGGGGCCGAACGGCGGGGACCAGTTGGCCACCTCTCTGATCGCCATCCTGCAGCGCGGCGACCCCGAACCGCAGGCGCCTTTCGCAGTGGTGGGCCCGGGCGCCAACGGGCTGACGCTGTTCCTCCACGGGCCGGTCCAGGCCTGGGACAGCGGCCGGTGGCTGGCACCCCAGCCGGTGCCGGGTTGGATCGTCACATCGATCGGTCGGCCGTGGCCCCTGATCATCCTGCCGTATGGGGCTTCTCCCCCACCTCAGAGCCAGCAGGGCAACCCCATGGACCTCGTAGCCGGGGCCGTCCCGGGTGCTGGGTTCGTGATGCTGCGCCCACCCGTGGCGGGCGGGCAAGGGGCCACCGCTCCTCAGGCGACGGCCACCCCGCAGCCGGCGCCCGCTGGGTACGACGCCCCGGTCGGTAGTGCCGCCGGTGGCGCGGCCATCGGGGCGATGGCCGCTGGAGACCCCGGCGGCCCGGGTGCGGGTGGTCCTGGCCGCATCGGCCTCAGCGCTGGAGGGGCGGGGACCGGGACTGCGGATCTGGCGGGAGCGGCGGCACTGGGAGCGGCGGCAGGAATGGCGGCCGGGGCTACGACCTTCGGTGAGCCCGGAACGCAGCAAACCGGTACTCAGCAAGCGGGTCCCGTTGCTCAGCCACAGACCGAAGTGGCGGCCGTTTCAGGCGGTGCCGTCGCCGCGCCGGACATCTCCGCTATCGCCCCGGGGGGAACGGCGGTAGATCTCCGGAGCGTGTTCGGCGCCGGCCGTCCGCCGCTGGCCCTGGCCACCGCAGCCGCCCTTTCGTACGTACCCGGCCAACCGGAGGTCGTGGGGGTGCGCTGCGAGCTCGGGCATTTCAACCATCCTCGAGTCAGCAACTGCCTCCGGTGCGGACGACCGGTCCCCCCGGGCGCGCCTCAGGTCAATGGTCCCCGCCCTCCAGTTGGAGTGCTCTTGGCTGACGACGGCTCGGTCTGGGCGCTCAGGCGGGGGTGCCTGATCGGCGCTGAGCCCAGCTCGGCCCCGGAGGTCCAGTCGGGCGCAGCGGACGCGATAGTTATGAAGGCGGGTGCCAGCCACGCCATGGCCCCGGTACAAGCTGAGCTCCAGATCCGGGACTGGTCAACATACCTGGTGGACCGGGGGGCCGAAGGGGGTTCCTGGGTGCAGGGCCCGGCGGCTCAAGACTGGGAGCAGCTCGGCCGCAACGAGCAGCGTGAACTTGCCCATGGTTCCCACCTCTCATGCGGAGGAAGGGTGCTGACTTACCTGTCGGCCTGGCCGTTGTAGGGAAGTCGCGGGCTATTGGCCCAGCAGGCTCCGGAACTTTGGGCATAGCTTGCTCACAGCGGCGGAGATCACCACCCCTAGGTCGCCGGGAGGCAGCGAGACGTTCCCCTCGATGAGCGGGACGCGGTCGCCCACTTCCTGTACGGAGGCCCCGGACTCGAGGTCGCCACACACCACCTGGCCGAGGCTGACCAGTTGCCGGCTGGACCGGTAGCTGCTGATGTCCGGAGCGTTGCTGTAGACAGAGTTCAAGAAAGCCTGGGTCGCCTTCGGGCTGGCTGCCGGGTGGCCTCCGCAACCGGCGAGGACGCCGGCCAGGGAACAGACGACCACCACGACCGCCACCGCCTTTAGCCTCCGCACACGGCGGATCCTATGGCCTGGCCTTGGCCGCCTAGTCTCTGCACTTTCCCTGCCCTGGCCTCGTCTTCAGGCCGGCGAGGTCGTCTAGCATCTGGGTTGCAGATCGGGGCCCGGCGGAGACCTGCGACTTCAAGCCCGCCGGCGAAAAAGCGAGGGCCACCAGGTAAAAGTGCCGCCGACGACCATGTACGAACGCCTGGGGGGGATGGCGTTTTTCGAGACTTTAACTGAGCGTTTCTATGACGCTGTGGCTCAAGACGAAGTACTGCGCCCGCTTTACCCTGACGACCTCGAGGCTCCGCGCCGCCACCTGTGCTTGTTCCTGGCCCAGTTCTTCGGCGGCCCCCGGGTCTACGACGCGGAACGCGGCAACCCAATGCTGCGCGCCCGGCACCTGCCGTTCAAGATCGGGGCCAAAGAACGGGACCATTGGCTCGAGCACATGACCGCGGCCGTAAAGGAGGCTCACATCGGCGCTCTGGACGAGGCCCAGGTGTTGGGCTACTTTGCCTCCGCCTCTAGTCATATGATCAACGCGCCTGATTAATCCCGGCGGGATTTATGGAGGGCCTTCACTCGCAAAAGGCCTCCGTGACCTGGGCCGCCGTGCTCGTTCATACCTGCGCTACCTCCCGTCGCGCTGCTCTTAAGATTCCGTCGCGGTCCCGTTCAGATTCGTGAGGCAGCATTTGGCAGCGGCCGGATTCAATTGGGCCGATCGAAAGGAGCCCGGCGTGAGTGTGACATATGAGCAAGACGAGGCAGGCGTAGTGTGCTACCTCACGGGCAACCTGGAGCACCTCACGGTGGTCGAGTTCCGCGAGTCGGTGGCCCACCTCTGCCGGGCCAAGCAGGTGATCTTCGATCTGTCGGCCGTTCCCTTCGTGGACTCGGCCGGTCTGGGTGCGCTCATCGGCACAGTGCGCCGCACCCGTGAGCTCGGCGGCGAAGCGGTGGTGTGTGCGGCCCGGCCGTCTGTTCAACGTGTGCTGGAAATGGTGGGCCTGCATCGCGTAGTCCACGTCTTCAGCAGCCTGCATGAGGCCCAGGCCTATTTCATGGGGCGGGCGGTGGCCTAATCGGCTCACCGGCGGGGCCAGTTGGCCCAGGGCGGCCTCGACGGTAACTAACTGCCTCATTCGGCGTACAAAAGCACCTTTGCAGGGGCAAAACGCGCTTGGGGCGGTGGATGGCTCGCTCAAGGTGGGCTTGCCGGGCGTGCAATTGCCTGTCTCGGGGCAATAACCCGCTCTCGGCGTATTTTTTGCCCGGATCGAGCAAAAAACGCACCGAAAGGGGGCGGGGCGCGCCGAAAGGGACGGGGCGGCCGAGATGGCGGCGGCGGACCGAAAGGGACGGGCGGGCCGAGAATGGCGGGGCCTACGGCCTGCGAAGGCGCTAACTGTGCGTAGACGAGGCGGCGGCGCTGGCGTTGGCTTGCGCCGCCGCCAGTTCCCTGGCGGCGTTGATCAACGCCACATGCGTGAAAGCCTGAGGAAAATTGCCGACCAGTCGCTTGCGCTTGGTGTCGTACTCTTCAGATAACAGCCCCACATCGTTGGCTACGGAAACCACCCGGTTGAAGAACTCCAGCGCCTCGTCCGTACGCCCTAGCTTGGCCAACCCGGTAACCAGCCACAACGTACACGGGAGGAACGCCCCTTCGTCACCGGGAAGGCCGTCGACGCCCGAACTGTTGCGGTAACGGATCACGAAGCCGTCGACCACCAGTTCCCGCTGGACGGCTTCGAGAGTACTGATGACCCGCGGGTCCGTTATGGGCAAAAAGCCCATCCGGGAAATCAGGAGCAGGCTGGCGTCAAGCTCCTTGGAACCGTAGGCCTGAGTGAACGAACCTATCTCGGCGTTGTAGCCCTGAGAACACACCTGTTCGTGGATCGTGTCCCGCACTTTGCGCCACCGGTCGACCGGGCCTTCGAGCCCGTACATCTCTACGCCCTTCACCGCCCGGTCCATAGCCACCCAGGCCATGACCCTCGAGTAGGTCAAGCGCTGCGGTGGCCCCCTCAGTTCCCAGATGCCCTGGTCGGGCTCGTCCCAGTGGTTCTCGACGAACTGGACTAGCACCCGTTGCAGGTCCCAGACGACGGGCTCGGTCCCGGCCCCGGCGGTCCGCGCCAGGTCGATGGCCTCCATCAACTCGCCGAACACATCTAGTTGGAACTGCAACGAGGCCGCGTTGCCCACCCGGACCGGCTGGGAGGAATCGTAACCCGGCAGCCAGTCCAACTCGAGCTCTGGAAGCCGACGCTCGCCTCCCACGCCGTACATGATCTGGAGCTGGTCCGGGTTGCCCGCCGCTGCTCGCAGGAGCCACCGGAACCACGCTCTGGCCTCGTCCAGATGGCCGGACTCCACCAGCCCGTCGAGCGTCAGGCTGGCGTCGCGGACCCAGCAGTAGCGGTAGTCCCAATTTCGAGACCCACCAACGTCCTCGGGCAGCGAAGTGGTCGGCGCGGCCACGATCCCGCCTGTGGGCGCGTAGGTCAGAGCCTTCAGGGTGATCAAGGACCGCTGGACCAGGTCTTCCCACTCGCCATGCACTTCCGAGCTGGGCCGTGACCAGTCGCGCCAAAACGTACGGGTTTCCTCCAGAGCGGTAGTGCAGTCCAGGTTGCGGCTTTCCTCGTCGAAGGAGGGTGCCCAGTGGAGCCTGAAAGCGTACTGTTCCCCTTCCTTCACCTCGAAGGAGACCTCGTGGTGCATGTGCACGGGTTCCAGGGGGACCGGGCTATCGATCTCTATTAGGTCGGGGCCGGCGATGGCCTGGATGCCGTTGCCGGTCTGTGTTACCCACGGCACCTGGTACCCGTACTCGAACCTGATGACCAGTTGGCCGCCCATCTCCACGCTGCCCCGCAGCCCTTCGACCCGGCGGAAGATCCGGGGATGGTGGTGGCGCGGAGGCATGAAGTCCGTGACCCGCACCGTCCCGCTGGGGGTATCCCACTCCTGCTCGAGCATCAAAGTGCCCTTCACATAGCGACGACGCGTGGCCGGTCCGCCCCCCTTGGGGGCGAGCGACCACCGGCCATTGGCCGGCGTGCCGAGCAGGGCGGCAAAGCAAGCAGCCGAGTCGAACCGGGGCACGCACAGCCAGTCGATCGAACCGTCCCGCCCGACGAGCGCCGCCGTATGAGTGTCGCCGATCAAGGCGTAATCCTCTATGCGCTGGCTCACGGCCGCGATCTTACGGAGCTATGAAGACGGCTCAGACCGCCAGGTAGCGTCTGACCGCGAACCCGGATCCCACCGCCCCCACCAGGGCGCCGACCACCACGATGAACAGCCCGGTCATCAGCGCCTCATGGGAGCTGACGTACAACGGCTGGTTAGGGTCCAGAGGGTCGCTGCCCGTGAAAGAGGCAAAGGTGT
The DNA here is from genome assembly GCA_963845605.1 of uncultured Acidimicrobiaceae bacterium. GTDB lineage: Bacteria > Actinomycetota > Acidimicrobiia > Acidimicrobiales > Palsa-688 > Fen-671. Next base: position 147,754 of record CAWJSS010000003.1, on the reverse strand, counting down.
CCCGGGCGAAGTACGTCAGCAGGAACGCCAACGCCGCTCCCACCAAGCCCTCGACGAGGCCCTCGAGCATAAACGGGACCCGGATGAACCAGTTCGTAGCCCCCACCAGCTTCATGACGGCCACCTCGCGCCGGCGGGCGAATATGGCCAGCTGGATGGTGTTGACCACTAGGGCTATTGCTCCGAGCATGACCCCGCCGGCCACGATCAACGCCACGGTCCGAAGGGTGGAGAAGTGGGCCAGCGTGTCCTTGATGACCTGGCCCGGGTAGCCAACGTTGTACACGCCCGGCTGCTTGTTGTAGTCGCTGGCCAGCTGCTGGACGCTCTGAGCCTCGGCCGGCACCACTCTGAACGAGGGCGGCATCGTGGCCGGGGTCATGACCTTGACGAGGTCCGGCTCGCCGCTGAACATGCCCTTGAACTCCGTGTACGCCTGCGACTTGTCGACGTAGCGGAAGCTCTTGACCTCGACCGGTACCATGCCGTCCAGCTCGTGGTGGATGGCCGTGACCTCCTGCGTGCTGGCGCTTGGCTCCATGAATATGGCCACCTGCACGCCGCCTTGCCACTGCACCGTGGCCTTGTTGACGGCCTGGCGCATGATGAGCACCCCGCCGAGCGCCGTAAGCGACACAGCCATCGTGACCACGGCCGCCACCGTCATCACGATGTTGCGGGCCAGGTTGCCCCCCGTTTCGCGCACCACGTACGGGCTGACCATCGTCATGGTTTTGCTCTACTCTCCCTACGTCCTGGACGAGCCCGCCGGGCCGTCAGGCATCGACCATGCCGTACACACCCCTGGCCTGGTCTCGCACGATGTTGCCGCGCTCGAGCTCGATGACGCGTTTGCGCATGGAGTCGACGAGGACCTGCTGGTGGGTGGCCATGACGACGGTCGTACCGTACTGGTTGATACGTTCCAGCAGTCGCATGATGCCGGCGGTGGTGCCAGGGTCGAGGTTCCCCGTTGGCTCATCCGCCAGCAGGATCAATGGGCGGTTGACGAAAGCTCGGGCCACCGCCACCCTCTGTTGCTCGCCCCCGGAAAGCTCGTTGGGCTTGCGGTCCATCTTCTTGCCCAACCCCACCAGCTCGAGGATCTGGGGCACCTGGGAGCGGACGAAATGGCGCGACCGCCCGATCACCTCGAGGGCAAAGGCCACATTTTGGTACACGGTCCTATCGGGCAACAGGCGGTAGTCCTGGAAGATGCACCCGATGTTGCGCCGCAGGTAGGGAATTTTCCACGGGGCGAGGGTACCGACCTCCTTGCCGGCGACCCAGATGTCGCCGCCGTCGGACCGCTCCTCTTTGGTCACAAGCCGCAGGAACGTCGTCTTGCCAGACCCAGACGGCCCCACGATGAAGACGAACTCACCCCGCGGTATGTCTACCGTGACGTCCCGAAGGGCGGTGACAGAGCCTTTATACGTCTTCGTGACGTGGTTGAAACGGATCATTCGGCGGCATGCCCGGCGTGAAACGTTACGACGTGCACCGGGCAAGCATAGCCGGGACGCCCCCGCACTACACGCGCCGCGCTTCGAGCGTCCCCGAATAGACCTCCACCGTCTTGTCCGCCACGGCCTTCCAGGTGAACTCGGCCAGCGCCCGTTGCCGCCCGGCTGAACCAAACTCCCTGGCCAGTGGAGGTGACCCCAGGAGCTGGTTGACCCGGTCCGCCATGGCGGTGGCAAACGCCGGCGGGTCGGCGGGCGTACCCCTGGCGTCTCCGCTCGGCTCGAACGGGACCAGGAACCCGGTCTGGCCGTCCACGACTATCTCGGGTATCCCGCCCACGGCGCTGGCCACTACGGGCGCACCGCAGGCCATCGCCTCGACGTTGATCATCCCGAAGGGCTCGTAGATGGAAGGACAGACGAACACGCTGGCGTGGCTCATGAACTGCACCAGTACCGGCCGGGGCAGCATCTCTTCGAACCAGAAGACGTTTTTGCGCTGTTCGGCCAGCTCGGCCACCTGCCCCTTGACCTCGCGCTCGATCTCGGGCGTGTCGGCGGCCCCGGCACAGAACACGACCTGAGCGTCGGGGTCGAAGGACTTGGCCGCCTCGAGGAGGTAGGTGATCCCCTTTTGACGGGTGACCCTCCCGACGAAGAGCACCATGGGGACGTCGGCGTCGATGCCCAGGTGTTCGATTCCGTCCGTCCGGGGGTCGGGGAAGAACTCGTCCGGGTCGATACCGTTGTAAACCACCTTCACCTTGTCGGGGTCAACGGCACCGTAAACCCGCAACACGTCGTCCCGCATGGCCCGTGATACCGCGATGACGGCGTCGGCGTGCTCGATGGCTGTGCGCTCCACCCAGCTGGACAGCCGGTAACCCGAACCGAGTTGCTCGGCTTTCCACGGCCGCAGCGGCTCCAGGCTGTGGCAGGTCATCACGTGGGGCAGCTCGTAGAGGACTTGGGACAGGTAGCCACCGAAATTGGCGTACCAGGTGTGGCTGTGGACCAGGTCAGCGCCCTCGACGTCCTCGGCCATGCGGAGGTCGACCGAGACCGCCCTCAAGGCGGCCCCTTTCCCGTCCTTGGCCAGGGAGTCCCAGGGCTGGTAGGCGCCTGCCACCAGAGGGTCTGGGCGCGGCGCGCCAAAACAATAAACGCCCACGTCGACCAGCTTGGCCAGTTCCCGGGACAGGTACTCGACATGGACGCCTGCGCCGCCGTAAATCTCGGGCGGGTACTCACGCGTGAACAGCGCGATGCGGGTCACCCGACGACCTTTTCACCCTTCCCGATGACGACCACACCCCCGGCGGAGATGGTGAACCGGCTGGCGTCGAACTCAGGGTCGACCCCCACCCGGGCGCCCGGTTCGACTGTGACGTTTTTGTCAATAATCGCCCCGCGGATAATGGAATTCTCACCGATCCGCACATTGTCCATTATTACCGAGCCTTCCACCAGTGCTCGCTGCTCGACGAAAACGCTCGGAGAGATAACAGACCGCCGCACCGTCCCCCCCGAAATTATTGTCCCGCCGGAAACAATGGAATCGAACGCCAACCCGTTACGGTCCGGTTCCTCGAACACGAACTTCGCCGGCGGTGCCTGCGGCGGGCTCGTGTACAGAGGCCATTCGGTGTTGTACAGGTTGAAAACCGGTTGCACGGCCACCAGATCCATGCTGGCCTCGTAATAAGCGTCCAGCGTCCCGACGTCTCTCCAGTAACCACGCTCGTGATCGCCGGCCCCGGGGACTTCGTTCGTATAAAAATCGTACAGATGAGCGTCGCCGTTCTCGACAAAACGGGGAACGATATCGCCGCCCATATCGTGGCGGCTATTCGCGTCTTGCGCATCCTCGCGGAGCGCGTCGACCAGGGCCTCGGCCGTGAAAATGTAATTGCCCATCGACGCGAACAGGTGGTCCCTGCCGTCCGCCAGCGCCACCGGGTCAGGGGGCTTTTCGACAAAACGGTCGATAATCGTACCTTCGCCGGGCTCGATTATGCCGAAGCCTCCGGCCTGCTCTGGGGGCACCCTGATCGCTGCCACCGTGGCCCCCGCCCCTGAGTCGATGTGCTGCAGGAGCATCTGACGGGGGTCCATCCGGTAAATGTGGTCGGCCCCGAACACCAGTATGTACTGGGGGCGCTCATCGCGGATGATGTTCAGGTTTTGGTAAATGGCGTCGGCGGAACCCGCAAACCACCAGGGCCCCCGCCGCATTTGGGCCGGAACGGGCGTGACATAACTGCCGAGCAGCGTGGAAAACCGCCATGTGCGCGTTATATGCAGGTCAAGGCTATGGCTCTTGTACTGGGTAAGCACCACGACCTGCGTGAACCCGCCATTCGCCAAGTTGGACAGAGCGAAGTCGATGAGGCGGTAGTGACCTCCGAAGGGCACAGCCGGTTTGGCCCGGTCCAGCGTAAGAGGCAATAGGCGCTTGCCCTCTCCGCCCGCCAGGACTATCGAGAGAACTCGAGGCACGAGACCAACGTACCTTAGTTAGGAACCGCCGAAGGACTACTTGCGCTCGAAGCCACGCCCTATTGGCGGTCCTTGTAATTCTGCCGTTCGAGCGCGCCAGTTTTCCTGAGGCGGGGCCTCGGTCGTCCCCTTCCCGTGGAGAAATGGCAAGGCCCGGCCACGGTGCCGTTGCCCGCCAGGAGAGGGCCTGTAACACTCGGGGCTGAAACACTCGGGAGCCGTCCTTCTTGGCCCGTTGGCCGAGCAGCCGGGCCAGGGCCGCCCGGGGTGAGCCTACTGTCTACTGTTGGGTCTGCCAGTGGCCGAACGTCTTGCGCTGCTCGTCGGGCACGTACATGGGATGTGCCCGCAGCGACTCATATGGCACTTCGACGAACGGTACCAACTTGTCGTGGGTGTCCCAATAGTCGTACTTGACTGCCGCCGAGTCACCTTCGGTCAGGCCGAACTTCTTTAACTCCTTGGTGTTGCCGCCGAAGTTTTCAGTCCAGCCGATGCGGTCGGCGCTGGCATGGATTTGGTCGAGATCCCGGCGCATGAGGACGATGAAGATGCCCGGTGGCGGGTCGTCGACCACGTCTTTCAACATGTGGGGGGCCTGCAGGACGACGCCGTCGCGTTCGAGGAACTGCCGAAAAAGGTCGTTGTCCTTGATGAGGAACTCAGCCTCGTCGACAAACTGGTGACCCGTGTCCGCCGCGATCATTTGCGCCCCGATCCGGGTGCCCGATCGTTGCGGCCCGGTGACGACGATCTTGTTATGAACGGCCAGGTGCTCGAACATCGATAGCCGGACCGGGCTACGCCTCCCCCGGGTGCCCGTCGTCGCCAGGCAGCGCTGACCCACCGTCAGCACCGGTGCCGGGCGGGTCGTCGTCTACCTCTCCGGGCCCCGCTCCCGCGGCGGCGCCCACTGGCTCCAGCACTGGTTCGTCGTGGCCGTTGGTGTGGGCGCCGTGCCCGTTGCCCCCGTTGCCCTCGTGCGGGGCGCCAATGGTGTGGTACGCGCCGCGGGCGTCGCGGATCATGATGCCACCGACGGGCCTTTGGATCGGGTGCGCGGCTGTTCTTTGCAGTAACAAGCACACCTCGTAGGCGACAAATAGGCCGACGATCGGGCCGATGAACGAACCGTACTGGAGTATCTCGATCAGCAGCTCGAACGAGATGTGCAGCCCGGTCCCGATCACGTCGGTGGCACTGGCCAGCGTGAGGTCAGTGAAGAAGATGAGGGCCGCCACTCCAATGGCGGTGCGCAGTGGCTTGTCGCGCGGCCGGTCCAACAGGTTGTGATGGCCGTAGTCGGAGTAGATGCGTTTGTCGACCCATGGCCAGGCGTATATGACCGTGAACACGATCCCGGGTAAGAGCAACCCGGGGAAGAACGGGTTGGCCAGCTCGTGGCCCAAACTTCGAAATTCCCAGTGGGGCCAGAGGCGCAACGCCCCGTCGAGCCATCCGACATACCAGTCGGGTTGTGTCCCCGCACTCGACCGGGCCGCCTCGTACGGGCCGTAAAGCCAGATCGGGTTGATCTGGATGAGGCCGCCGAGGCCGAATATGACGGCGGCAATGAACATGAGCAGAGCCGTCGACTTGACCGTGTACTGCGGCCATAGCCGGCTCCCCACGATGTTGCGCTCGGTCTTGCCGGGACCAGGGAAGTCCGTGTGCGTCTGGCGCCAAAGGATGGCGAGGTGGCCCCCCAGTAGCCCGGCCAAGAGTAACGGGAACAGGAACTCGTGGATGACGAACAGCCTCGCGAAGAACAGGGTGCCCGGGAAGTTCCCGCCCCAAATGTTGAACGCCAGCCACACTCCGACAAAAGGTATCGACTCGACTATCGAGAACACCACGCGCAGGCCCGAACCGGAGAGCAGGTCGTCGGGCAACGAATATCCCGAGAAGCCCTCCAGCATGGCCAGCGTCAGCAAGGTGACCCCGATGATCCAGTTGATTTCCCGCGGCCGGCGGAACGCCCCGGTAAAGAACACCCGGCACATGTGGAACGCAATTGCCGCCAGGAATATGAGGGCGGCCCAGTGGTGGGCCTGGCGTATAACCAGGCCGGCCCGCACGCTGAAAGAAATGTTGATCGTCGACGCGTACGCCTCGGTTACGCCCTGGCCGTCCAGCGGTTTGTAAACACCGTGGTAAATGACGATGGCATCAGACGCTTTATAAAACAGCGCCAGGTAAATGCCGGTGGCGATCAGGATGACGAAGGTGTACATGGCGATCTCGCCGACCATGAACGACCAGTGGTCGGGGAAGATCTTGTCCATGGCCGAGCGCAACCAGCTCGAGGAGCCGAGGCGGTCGTCGACCCAGTCCAACGCCTGCTGTTGTTGCCGCGCCCGTTTGCGGGCGGCAGAACGCTCCGCCACCGTGCTCATGGCTGTTACCCCTGCGCCCCGTACCGCTGTGGAATGGACGGTTACAACCAGGCATTTCAGTTACCCGCCCTGTTCCAGAAGCCTGGTCCGATCGGCTCTATGAAATCGCTTCGAGCGATCAGGTATCCTCCCGGCGCCACGCCCAGGGGAAGTTGGGGGAGCGGCCTCGACGCCGGGCCGAACACGGGCTTGCAGTCCTGGAGGATGTTGAACGTCGATTGGTGGCAGGGACAGATGAGCTGCATGGACAGGACGTTGAACAAGCTGACGGCACAGCCGGCGTGGGTGCACACCTTGGAGAAGGCGACCAAGCCGTTGGCACCGGACACCACCTGGAAGCCCGCCTGGCCCGGACGGGCTTCGACCGGCGCCCCGCCAATATTGATCAGTACCGCCGCCGATTCCGGGCTGTCTATGTACCCCTCGGGCCAAACCGTCATCAGCCCGTCGACCACGACGTCGTCAACGGTGAGAGCCCGTCCGTCCTCGGTCACGAGCTTGGCCCCCGGGTACCACTTCGTGTGGTAGAGCGCATTACCCGGACGGGGCCCGAGCGACGCCAGCGGCCATAGGGCGGCGATCCCGAAGATGCCGCCCACAGGCACTAGCACCTTCTTCACCAGGAAGCCACGGCGCGACATCATCGGCTCGGCTCCCCGTCCCAGCGCATCGACGACGGCGGCCCGCACCTCCGGGTCGGATACGTGATGGTGCCTGACTGCCGTGACCTCTTGGCCAGGAAGGAGGTTGCGCGCCCACAGCAGCAGGCCGGCGCCCAGGCAACCAAACGCCACCAGGAGGAGCCATCCCTCCAGTTGGGCCTGGCCGCCCGTCCAGTAGACGACCATCAGGAGGATGCCACAAAGCCCCGTGACGCCCCAAAGAGCGGCGATGAAATACTCGAGCCGGGCGGCCCGCCACGGGTCGTCACGCAGGGGGTACCAGGTGTCGTCTTGGCCGGGGGGCACGTCATCTGGCCAGGGCGTCCCGGCGCCGGCGCCCTCCTCCGGCCCGTGCGTGCCGGTGAGGACCTTCGGGAAAACCTTACGGGGTTCGGTGGTGGTCATCGCCTAGCCTCTGTTGCCGATAAACCTGGAGACGAGCAGGAGCAACCCCAGCCCGAAGATAATCGCCACGAAACCCTCCGGGACAGGGCCGAAATACGCGATGCCAAGGCCTCCCGGGTTGTTGCTATGGCTCATATAGGTGACGTAATCAGAAATGGCCGAGACCTGCTGATCAGTGAACTGGCCCGGGCCGAAATTGGGCATCGGGCGGGGCCCGACCCTTATGGCTTCGGCGACCTGCGTGGGTGTGGCCTGGCGCAGGCTGGGCACGACATAGCCGTGGCTCAACATCCCGCCCGCACCCGAGGCGGAGTGGCACTGGGCGCAGTTCAACAGGAACAGCGAGTTGCCCTCTGAAAGCGTGGGGCAGTCGGCTGTCTCGGTGCCGCATGGGGGCGTCACATCGGGTATGCCGGGGCCAGGGGTGCCGTGGGTGGTGTCCAGGTAGTTGATGTAGGCAACGATCTGCGCGATTTGGTTGTCGTCGAAGAACGCCGGGCCCTCGACCGGCTCGTCATTGGGCGAGGCGAGGGGCATGCGGCCGGTCGAAAGGAAGAAATCGACGGCCGCGGGGCCGACGCCGAGCAGCGGCGGTCCCTTCGCTCCTACCGCGCCGACCCCGTGACAGGCCGAGCAATGCAAGTCATAGAGCGTCTCGCCCGCCGCGATGCTGGCCGGGTCGGTCTTTACGGGCTTGGTCTGAGCGGGCGCGGGCAGCGTCCAGAACAAAACGGCGAAGACCGCCATAACCGCCCCCACAAGCGCAGCCGGGCCGGCCAGAGCCGAGCGCCGGCCCTTGCCCGCAGGTGCCTCAGCCCCGCTCGTCAGCCGCCGCTTCGTGGTCATTTCGTAGACGGGAGCAAGAAGATCATGGCGTACAGCCCAACCCACACTACGTCGACGAAGTGCCAGTAATAGGACAACATCTCGACATGCGGTGCGCTGCGGTGGCCGCCGAAACGAATGTTGGGGTTAAAGGTGCGCATGAACATGAAGACCATGGCGGCCAAGCCACCCATCACGTGCAGGAAGTGGATACCGGTAAGGACGTAGAAGGCCCCGCTGAAGGCGCTCTGCTGGATGGAGAAGGCACGGGTCAGGTAGTCCGTGATCTGCATGCCCTCGAATATGGCGCCCAAGGCCCACGTGAAGGCCAACCAGGCCCGGAAACCGGCCAGGTTGGCGCGATGGCAGTCCCGGACGGCGTACTGCATCGATCCTGACGACAACACCAGGACGACCGTCGCCACACCGACCGTCTTGGCGTCCACAGCGTCATGCAACGGTGGCCATACCGGCGTGGCCGCCCGCAGCGTCAGGTAAGCGGCAAAAAGGCCGCTGAAGAACATGAGCTCCGAGGCCAGCCAGACAATCGTGCCGACGTTGACGAGCGCCGGGCGATAATCCGCCGGGTTCAGCGGCTTGGCCGGGTGTGCAGGGGGGTTGACCGTCGCGCTGACAGCAGTCATGACACTTACTTTCTACACAAACGTGCCGCCTCGATCCCAATCGAGAGACGGCTTGCGGGCCCAAGTGGCGCCAGCCCTTCAGGCCGCCGCGCCAGCGCCGGACTACCGCGTTTCAGCCCGACGAGCGGACGGTGCGCGTGAGGACCACCCTGCGCCTGAACTGGTCGAATTTGCCCCGAGACGGCGCAGAGTCGATCACCGCAGCCTCATAGGCTTGGGCCCGTGGCTCCGACACCCGAAGTTGACGCCGCCGGCCCGGCAACACCTCCGTTTGCAGCTCTGGGCAGGCACACCCAGTACCGTTACGACTCGCCCGACCCCGGGTTGCTGGAAGCCTTCGACAACCCCTACCCCTCCTCGCCATGGGTGGTGTCGCTGCTGTGCGGCGAGTTCACCAGTTTGTGCCCGGTGACAGGCCAACCCGACTATGGCCGGTTGGTTATCGACTACGTTCCCGGCCGCCTTTGTGTGGAGAGCAAGAGCCTGAAGCTGTACCTCATGGGTTTCCGCAACCACGGCTCGTTCCACGAGGCTTGCGTCAACCAGGTGGCCGACGATCTCTCAGCCAAGCTCTCCCCCAGGTACCTGCGCGTGTACGGCGATTTCAACGCCCGTGGCGGCATCGCCATCAGGCCGCTGGCGGTACGAACCGCTCCCGATTTGTCAGACGCCGAGCAGGTCCGCTGCCTGAGATTGCTCAGCCAGGTAGCTGCGTTTGCAGGGCGCGGCCCGTGAGCCCGGCACATGACTGGCCCCGCTCGAACCGGGCCAACTCAAACCGGTCCAACTCCAACGGGGCCAACTCCAACCGGGCCACCCGTGACCGGCCCTCCTGCCGGGGTGGCCGCCCCCGGTCACCGTAAGCGAATTTCGCTCGTTCCTCCCGGCGGCTGGCCCCACGGGGCGCGCTCGGTCCTGGCTGCGTTGGGTTTCGCCATCTACGTCGGCTCGATCGCGGGGGCTAACTGGATGATCTCCCACGTCGGGCGCCCGGTACAGGGAGCCCACGTCCTCCCGGTGGGCTTCGGGCTGGAGGCGCCCTCGGGCGTCTACCTGGCCGGGCTGGCGTTCGTGGCCAGGGACATCGTCCAGCGCCTGGCGGGGCTGCGGGTCGGAGTCGTCGCCATCGCTATCGGGGCCACTTTGTCGTGGTGGCTCTCCAGCCCCGCCATCGCCGTTGCTTCCGGCGTGACGTTCTTGCTGTCAGAGAGCTGCGACTTCCTCGTGTACACGCCGCTGCAGGCCAGGCACTTCCCCTTCGCCGTGGTCGGGTCGGGGCTCGTGGCTGATGTGGTGGACTCGGTCGTGTTCCTGACGCTGGCCGGGATCCCGTTGGCGGTGGCGCTTCCGGGCCAGCTCGTGGGCAAGGCCTGGGTGGTTTTGCTCGGGGGCGTGGCCGCCGGGCCCTGCGCCGGTACGGCCCGTTCAAGAACCCCGCGTAACCTCGCCGCCGAGGACTTGCGGCGGGTACTTCACCTCCCACAGGCAGAGGCCATGGGGCGGGGCCGGCGGGCCGGCAGCGGCCCGGTTTCGAGCAGCCAGCACCGAGGTGAGCTGGCCGGCCTTGAGCCGTCCCGTACCCACTTCGACCATGGTGCCGACGATCGAACGGACCATCTGGTGGCAGAACGAAGACGCCTCGATCTCGAAGCAGAGCCGAGAGCCCCCGGCTTCGGACCAGCCCGCCCGCAGGACCCGGCGCACCAGAGGGCCCGGACGGCCCCGGACAGGGTGGCAGAACGAGGAGAAGTCGTGCTCCCCGAGCAGCGCGTCACAGGCAGCTTCCATCCGGCGGACCTCCAACGCCCGGCCCACATGCCACGTGGTCGCGGCAGTGAGAGGGTCGGCCCACTCCGAGCACAGCAGGTGGTACTGGTAGAAGCGGGAGAGCGCGCCGCGGCGGGCGTCGAAGAGCGGGGGCGCCCAGGCCGCCTCCCGGACCACGACGTTGGGGGCCAGCATTTTGTTGACAGAACGTTGCACCCGGGCCAGGTCGGCGCCCGCTCTCACGTCGAGGCTCACCACCTGTCCCCACGCGTGCACACCGGCGTCGGTGCGGCCGGCGCAGGTGAGCTCGACCGGGTGGCGTAGGACCCGTTCGAGGGCGTGGCCGAGGACGCCGGCCACCGTGGGAAGATCACCCTGGAGGGCAAAACCGTGGAACGGGGCGCCCAGGTAGGCGACGAGCAACCGGAGCCGGCGTTGCGGCGCCGATCCCGGGCCGGCCCGACCGCCTCGGGGGTTTCGGACAGGAAACCCCCGGTTGACTCCGGTTCGGCGGGGCTAGACGAGCTCGATACGGGCCATAGGGGCATTGTCCCCGTGCCTGGGACCGAGCTTGAGGATCCGGGTATAGCCACCAGGCCGCTCAGCGTAACGGGGCGCGATGTCGACGAAAAGCTTGTGCGCCATGTCCTTGTCCCGGATAAAGGCGACCACCTGGCGCTGGTGCTCGACGCCGCCTTTCTTGGCCTTGGTCACGCACTTTTCGAACACGGGGCGCAGCGCCTTGGCCTTGGCCTCCGTCGTCACCAGCCCTTCGCCGGCGATCAACGAAGCCACCAGGTTGCCCATCATGGCCTTCTGGTGGGCGGCGTCTCCACCGAAACGGCGGCCCTTCTTCGGGCGACCGGGAACACCAGCCATATTCTCCGACCCCCTATTGCGCCTGCATGCCGCGGAGCGACAGGCCGCGCTCGTCGAGTTTCTGCAATACCTCATCGAGGGACTTCTGGCCGAAGTTGGTTATGGCCAGCAAGTCGTCCTCCGTCTTGGAAACCAGTTCTCCGACCGTATTGATCTGAGCCCGCTTCAGGCAGTTGCGAGGCCGCTCCGACAGGTCCAGTTCCTCGATGGGGAGGTCGAGGTCCGGCGAACCGCTGCCGGCGCCGACCACTTCACCGAGTACGAGCCCCTGAGGGGACTCGCTCATGTCGGCTACCAGGCCCATTAGCGAGCGCAGCGTGCTACCGGCGGAAGCCAGAGCCTCCCTCGGGGTTATGGAACCATCAGTGGTGATATCGACGATGAGCCGGTCGTAGTTCGTCGACTGCTCAACCCGGGCCGGCTCCACCGAGAAAGAAACCAGCCTGATAGGGGAGAAAATGGAATCGACGGGGATTATCCCGATGGTCGACGAGCGCTTGTTGCGATCCGCAGGGACATAACCCCGGCCCCGTTCGACCGTTATGTCGCAGGCCAACCGGCCCTTGGCGTTGAGAGTGGCCAGAGGCAGCTCGGTGTTGAGGATCTCGACGTCGGCGGTGGTCTGGATATCGCCGGCGGTGACCGTCCCGGGGCCGCGAGCGTCAAGGCGAAGCGTCACCGGTTCGTACGTCTCCACCCGGAGGACAATGTCCTTGAAACTCAGGATGATATCGGTGATGTCTTCCTTGACGCCCGGGAGAGTGGTGAACTCGTGCAGCGCATCGTCGAAGCGGACCTGGGTGACCGCCGCCCCCGGGATCGACGAGAGCAACGTGCGGCGCAGCGAGACGCCGAGGGTATGGCCGAACCCGGGCTCCAGCGGGCCGATGGCGAAACGCTGGCGGTTGTCTTCCTCTTCGCCGAGCGGCTCGACGGCAGGGCGTTGGATGATAAGCATTGCGGTGGACCTCCTGGCGGCGCGTTACTTGGAAAAGAGCTCGACGATCAGCGACTCGCGGACGGGCACATCGATGTGCTCGCGCATCGGGAAATCGCGGACCGTGACCTCGAAGCCGTCCGCACCAGCTTCTAGCCATGGCGGGACTTGACGTCCCAGGGTATCGACATTGTGGCGCACAATGATCAGGCTCCGCGTCTTGTCCTTAAGGGAGACGACGTCACCGCGCCGCGCCCGGTACGACGGGATGGTCACCCGCCGGCCGTTCACCAGTACATGGCCGTGGCGCACGAGCTGACGGGCTTGAGACCGGCTGGCGCCCCAGTTAGCCCGAAAGACGATGTTGTCGAGGCGCAGTTCCAGCATGCGCAGGAGGTTTTCGCCGGTGATCCCCTGCTGGCGGTTGGCCTCTTCGTAGTAATTGCGGAACTGCTTCTCCAGAACGCCATAGATGCGGCGGGCCTTTTGCTTTTCCCTGAGCTGGGCCAGGTACTCAGAACCCTGACGGGCCCGGTCCCGCCCATGCTCCCCGGGAGGATAGGGCCGGCGCTCGATGGGGCATTTCATCGAGTCGCACTTGGGGCCCTTCAAGAACAGTTTCATCTTCTCGCGCCGGCACAGACGGCAGACCGGCCCGGTGTAGCGTGCCATCGGTCAGACCCTCCGGCGCTTCTTCGGCCGGCAGCCGTTGTGCGGGATGGGCGTCACGTCTTTGATGCCGGCAATCTCGATGCCACTGTTCATTATCGAACGCACTGCCGTCTCACGGCCCGAGCCCGGGCCCTTGACCAGTACGTCGACCTTGCGCACCCCGTGCTCCATAGCCCGGCGGGCGCACGCCTCGGCGGCGAGCTGAGCGGCGAACGGGGTCGATTTACGAGAGCCTTTGTAGCCAACATTGCCCGCCGACGCCCACGCCAGGACGTTGCCGTCCAGGTCGCTGATGGACACGATGGTGTTGTTGAACGAGCTCTTGATGTGAGCCACCCCGTAGGCGACGTTCTTGCGCTCACGGCGGCGAGGGCGGCGGCCCCCGGGCTTGGGCTTAGGCATGTTCTATTTGTTCCTCGACATCTTTAGTGCTTCCTCAGCTTCTTCTTGCCGGCGACGGTCTTCTTCGGTCCCTTGCGTGTGCGGGCGTTGGTGTGGGTGCGCTGGCCCCGCACCGGGAGGCCCCGCCGGTGCCGGAGGCCCTGGTACGAACCGATCTCGATCTTGCGCTTGATGTCCTGGGCTACATCCCGGCGCAGGTCACCTTCAACCTTCAGGTTGGCGTCGATCCAGGTGCGCAGCTTCGCTACTTCTTCGTCGGTCAGGTCCCGTACCCGGGTGTCCCGGTTGACCCCCGTTTGGGTGCAGACCTGGTTGGAGGTCGTACGGCCGATGCCGTAGATATAGGTCAGCGAGATCTCGAGCCGTTTTTCCCGCGGGATGTCGACCCCGGCAATACGAGCCATCGCCTGCCGCCTAACCCTGGCGCTGCTTGTGCCGCGGGTTGGCGCTGCAGATCACTATGACCCGGCGGTGCCGGCGGATCACCTTGCAGTTCTCACAGATCGGTTTGACACTGGGACGTACTTTCACAGGATCTTGCACCTCGGCCTATCGGGTCCCCGGAGACCCATTGAGCGGCCCTGCCCGTCTATTGCACCAGACGAACAAAGGCACGCAGAACTGACCCCGCACGGGACGGGCTTCTATGGTACCGCATACTGCTATTACGCGTCCAAGCGCCGCCCTTGTGGCGATCCCGGCCACCAGCCTCAGAAGGCACCCGCCCGAGGATGTCAGCCGGGGATAGTCAGCACCTCGGGCCCGTCGTCAGTCACGGCAATGCTGTGCTCGAAATGGGCTGAAAGGCTGCCGTCCGCAGTTACCACAGTCCAGCCGTCGTCCAGCAGGACGGTCTCAGCGGCGCCGACGTTGACCATGGGCTCCACGGCGAACACCATGCCGGTCCGCAGCTTGGGCCCCGGCGTGCCCGGCCAATAATTCGGCACGGCCGGCTCCTCGTGCATCTGGGTGCCGATGGCGTGCCCGACATATCCCCGTACGACCGAGAACCCGGCTCCTTCGGCTACGGTCTGCACCGCCAGTCCGACATCGTGCAGCCGGTTGCCCTGAGACAGCTGGCCGATGCCAGCCACCAGGCTCTCTTCCGTCACCCGCAACAGCTTTTCTGTAAGCGGAGGGATATCGCCCACCCCGACGGTCACCGCCGCGTCGCCGTGGTAGCCCTCGATGATCGCCCCGCAGTCGAGCGAGATGATGTCGCCTTCCTTCAGCACGAAGGAACCGGGGATGCCATGGACGATGACGTTGTTGGGCGATGTGCAAATTACCGCCGGGAAACCGTGGTAACCGAGGAAGTTGGACCGCGCCCCCCGCCTCTCGAGCACCTCACGGGCCAGCTTGTCCAGCTGAGCGGTGGTCACGCCCGGGCGGGCACCGGCCGAGGTCGCCTCGAGCATCTCAGCTACCACCCGGCCGGCCTTGCGCATCTTTGCGATCTCGTCGGGCCGTCGCCTCATATCCCCAGGCTACCGGTCCCCGTGCCCGACTTCAGGGCCTGAGCGTCGGGCTGGCCGAAGGCCGGCGGGCACGTGCCGCCTCGATGGCTTTGACCGCCCGGCCCGTCACTTCGTCAGGGCTTCCGGAGGCGTCGACCGGAGTCAGCAGCCCCTGCTCCGAGTACCAATCGACCAACGGTGCCGTCTCGGACTCGTAGATCTCGAGCCGCCGGCGGATGGCCCCTTCTGTGTCGTCGTCACGCTGGACCAACACCCCACCACAGACGTCACAAATCTCGTCCTTCTTCGGGGGGTTATCCACCACGTTGTAGCTCGATTTGCAGTTCAGGCACACCCGCCGTCCGGCAATCCGGCGCAAGACCTCTTCGGTGTCGACGTCAAGGTTGACCACCACGTCGATCCCCTCGGGGCTAAGCATGGCCGCCAGCGCCTCGGCCTGGTGGACGTTGCGCGGGAAGCCGTCCAGGATGAACCCCCCGGCCCGGCTGGAGCCGAGGCCGGCCTGTTTCACCAGGTGCTCCCGCAGGACCCCGACGACGACGTCGTCCGGGACCAGTTCGCCCCGGTCCATGTACACCTGTGCAGTACGGCCCAGGTCGGAACCCTCTCGCACGGCGGCCCGGAAAGCTTCACCGGTCGAGATGTGAGCCACGTGGTAGAGGGCAGAAAGCCGTTCGGCTTGGGTTCCTTTTCCGGACCCCTGCCGGCCCAGCAGCACAACGCGCGGCGACCAATCGCCCGCCGGCGTCCGGCCCGCCACGCCTGGCCGCCACGACTGGGCCTGCCATAACTGGGCCTGCCGCGACTGGGCCAGCTACGACGGTGCCAGCCGGCTCCGCGTCGTTGACGTTGTCAGCCGCACCCACTTAGCGCAGGAAGCCCTCGTAGTTACGCAACATCAGCTGGCTGTCTATCTGCTGCATCGTCGCCAAAGCAACCCCGACCGCGATAAGCAGGGTCGTGCCGGCGAACGGGTAGTTCTGGATGTTCCAGATAGCCAGGAAAATGGACGGCAAGAGGGCCACCACGGCCAAGAAAAGGGCGCCCGGGAACGTCACCCGGTTGAGGATGTTTTGCAGGTGCCGTTCGGTCGGGTAGCCGGGGCGGATGCCCGGGATATAGCCACCTTGCTTGCGGATGACATCGGCTTGCTGATGGGGGTCGAACGTGATCCCGGCGTAGAAGTAGGCGAACACGATGATGAGCCCGCCGTACAGGGCTATGTACCAGAGGCTGCTGGGTTTGGCCAGGTTGTTGCTGATCCAGGTCTGCACGTCTTTGCCCCAGCCCGTGCTCGGGAAGATGTTCGATATCAACAAAGGAAAGTACAGGACCGAGGCGGCGAAGATGATCGGGACGACGCCGCCGGTGTTGAGCTTCATCGGTATATATGTGCTCTGGCCGCCGTACATTCGCCGGCCCACCACTCTCTTGGCGAACGTGACCGGTATCCGCCGCTGGCACATTTCGACAAAGACGATGGCCACCAAGAAGACCAGCGCCAGCAGGAGCAGGAAGGTGAACTTGGCCGCCCCGGCCGACTGGAGCAGGGCATTTCCCTGTGATGGCAAACCAGCGATCACGTTGGTGAAGATCAGGACCGACATGCCCTGACCGACGCCTCTCTGCGTTATCAGCTCGGCCAGCCACATGACCACGACCGTGCCCGCCGTCAATGTGATCACGATCAGGAGCACACGGGGAACGGTGAAGTCGGGGATGAGGTCCACATTGAGCGGCACCGAGGTGCCGAGCAAGCCACCGCCGCCGTTGTGGAACGCGTAGGCCAACCCGGTTGACTGCATGATGGCCAAGGCGATGGTCAGGTACCGGGTGACCTGGGTCAACTTGCGCTGGCCGCTCGGGCCCTCGTCCCGCCATTGCTCGAACTTGGGGATGACCACCATCAACAGCTGGACGATGATCGAGGCCGTGATGTAGGGCATGATCCCCAACCCGAAAACGGCCAGCTTGGTCAGGGCGCCGCCTGAGAACAGGTTGAGGTACGAGATGACGCCGCCGTTACGGGCGGCGGCCTCGAGTGACTGCACAGCGTTGAAGTCCACGCCGGGAGCAATGATGTTGTCGCCCAGACGGTAGACGGCGATGATGAACAGGGTGAAGAAGATCTTGTTCCGCAGGTCCGGGATGGTGAATGCGGCTCTGAGGTTCCGCAGGCTGGTGGGTACTGGCATGGGGGCGGCCCTTAGTTCTCCTCGGTCCTACTGACCCTGTCGGCGGTGGTCCATGTTGTCTTACCAGTCCTAGCAGCCCCGGCTACCGACTGGTAAGCGCGTTGCCCTTGGCGGGCGGGCGCCCGTGCCCAAATGGCGGCGGCAGGACGTTAGTTGAGCCACCCGCAGCCTCGATGGCGGCAGCCGCGGAGGCAGAGAAGGCGTGGGCGGACACGTTGACGCGCAGGGTCAACTCGCCGACGCCGAGCACCTTCACCAGGCCTCTTTTATGGACCAGTCCCGCTTGGCGCAGGACATCGGGGTCGACTTCAGTCGCCCCCAACTGCTCCAGTGCGGCCAGATTGACGACCGTGTACTCGACCCTGAAAGGGTTTTTGAAACCCTTGAGTTTCGGGATCCTTTGGGTTAATGGCAGCTGACCACCCTCGAAGCCGGGCTTCGGATTGCCCCTGGCGCCCGCCCCTTTGGTGCCTCGCCCGGCGGTCTTGCCGCCTTTCCCGGCAATACCTCGGCCGACGCGCCGGCGGGCCCTGGTAGAGCCCGGAGCCGGAGTCAACTCGTGGATCTTCACTTCGCCACTGCCTTCCCGTCGGTCGGGGCATCGACCTCGACCAGGTGTACTACGCGAGCCACCATCCCCCGGATTTCAGGCCGGTCCGGCAAAGTCGCCGTCTGGCCGATGCGACCGAGCCCCAGCGCTCGCAGGGTACCCCTGTGCTTGGGTTTTGACCCGATCGCCGACCGGACCTGCTTGACGTGGATTTGGCCCTCCGCCATCACGCCACCTCCGTCGGTACCCGCGGGGCGCGCTCTGCGTCCTGGTAGGCCCGCAGGACCCCACTGGGCGTAACCTCTTCGGGCGAGAGGCCGCGGCGGCGCGCCACTTCGTCCGGGCGCATCAAGGCCCGCAGGCCAGCCATGGTGGCCTGGGCCACATTGATGCTGTTGGACGAGCCCAAGGACTTCGCCACCACATCGTGGACACCCGCCAATTCAAGGATGGGCCTGGCCGCACCTCCGGCGATTACGCCGGTCCCAGGGGCGGCGGGCTTCAGAAGCACGCGTCCAGCGCCGGCCTCCCCGATTACTGGGTGGGTGATGGTCGAGCCGGCCAGGGGCACCTTGAAGAGGCTCTTCTTGGCCTCCTCGATGCCTTTCTGGACAGCCAGCCCGGCCTCTTTGGCTTTGCCGTAACCAAGGCCGACTGTGCCCGCGCCGTCCCCAATGACCATGAGCGCGGCAAAGCTGAAGCGCCGGCCGCCCTTCACGACCTTGGCCACGCGGTTCACCTTGATGGTCCGGTCCTGGTACTGCTGCTGCTCGGGCATATCCTAAAACTCCAGTCCTGCTTGTCTGGCCGCGTCGGCCAATGCTGCGACTCTCCCGTGGTACTTGAACCCGCCCCTGTCGAAGGCCACCTGTGATACGCCCGCCGCTTTGGCCCGCTCGGCCACCAGCTTGCCCACTGCGGCCGACCCGTCGCGGTTCCCGGTATGCCCCGCGGTCCTGACCGACGCCTCCAGCGACGAAGCCGCGGCCAGAGTACGCCCAGAGATGTCGTCGATCACCTGGGCCACCACGTGACGGTTGGAACGGTAGACGGCGAGCCGGGGACGCGCCGGCGTGCCACTGACCTTCTTCCTGACCCTGTAATGACGCCGGGCTCGAGCGACCTGGCTGCTCTTGGCGTTGCTCAACTTGACCTCACTTCGCCGCTTTGCCGGCCTTACGCTTTACTACTTCGCCTGAGTAACGCACGCCTTTACCCTTGTAGGGCTCGGGTGGGCGCAACTTCCGTATCCTGGCGGCCACTTCGCCCACGACCTGTTTATCGCTGCCCCGCACCGTGATCCTGGTGGGCGCGGGGACTTCGAAGATCACACCCTCGGGCGCATCGACAGTCACCGGGTGGCTGAAACCCAGCGCCAGCTCGATCGTCCCGGGCCTTTTGGGTGTGGCGCGGTACCCGACCCCGACGATCTCGAGGTCTTTCGAAAACCCGGTGGTCACCCCGACCACCATGTTGTTGACGAGGGTACGCGTCAGGCCGTGCAACGAACGGCTGCGCCTCTCGTCGTCCGGCCGTTCGACCAGCAGCACCTGGCCTTCTTCGCGAACGGTAATGTCCCCTGCCACCTCATGGCTGAGCGTGCCGCGAGGGCCTGTTACGGTCACAGAACGACCGTCGAGCAGCACTTTTACCTCCGACGGCACCGGCACGGGGCTACGCCCTATTCGAGACATCAAAAACTCCTCAACTCACCTGTCAGCCTGGTCACCAGACATAACAAAGGACTTCCCCGCCCATCCGGAGCCGGCGAGCTTCACGATCTGTCATCAGGCCCTGGCTGGTGGACAAGACGGCGACACCGAGGCCGCCGAGCACTCGGGGCAATTTGTCGGCTCCAGTGTAGACACGCAGCCCCGGCTTGGAAACGCGCCGGAGGCCCGAGATCGTCCGGGTGCGATCGGCGGAGTACTTCATAGTTACTTCCAGGAACCGGCCGGGTCGCTTGTCGTCGCTCGCTACGTGGAAGCCCGCGATGTAGCCCTCGCGCACCAGGATGGCCGCCAGCGCTTCCTTGAGCTTGGAAGACGGCATCCTGACCACTTCGTGGTGAGCCACGTTGGCGTTGCGCAACCTGGTCAGCATGTCAGCGATGGGGTCGGTCATCGTCATGTGCCCGCCTCCTCTACCAGCTCGACTTGGTGACGCCGGGGATCTCGCCCGTGTGGACCAGCTCACGCACGCATATGCGGCACAGGCCGAACTTGCGTAACACCGAACGCGGCCTCCCGCACCGCCGGCACCTCGTGTAGGCCCGGACTTTGTACTTGGGCTTGCGTTGCGCTTTTATTACCAGCGCTTTTTTGGCCATGTTAATTTGTTCCTCTGTAAGACTTGCTCATAAATAGCTGGGTGGAGGGCCGCGTCATGCGGCGCCTTCTCTGCGGAACGGAAACCCGAAGGCGTCGAGCAGCGCCATACCCTCGGTATCTGTCCTCGCCGTGGTGACGATTGTCAGGTCCATTCCCCGGGGCGCGTCGATCTTGTCGTAATCGATCTCGGGGAATATCAGCTGCTCGTTCACGCCGAACGTATAGTTGCCGCGGCCGTCGAAACCCTTCGGCGACAGCCCCCTGAAGTCCCGGATGCGAGGGATGGCCAGGGAAATGAGCCTGTCGAAGAACTCCCACATGCGGTCACCGCGCAAGGTCACCTTGGCGCCAATCGAGTTGCCCTGGCGGAGCTTGAACGCCGCGATCGACTTTTTCGCCTTGGTAACTATGGGCCTTTGCCCGCTGATCACCGTCAGGTCCCGCACCGCCCCTTCGAGCAGCGAAGGCTGCGCGATGGCCCGGCCCACGCCCATGTTGAGGACGATCTTTTCCATTCGGGGAACGAGCATGGGGTTGGGCAACCCGAGTTGGCTCTGGAGTTTGTTACGCAGTTCGGTGTTGTACAGGACGCGAAGCCGCGGCGGCTCACTAGGGCGCGACGGCCGTCCGGGCGCCGCTTTGACGGCGACGGCAGAAGCCCGTCCGCCGCCTGCACCACGACCTCCGGCCTGAGCCAACGGGGTGGCCGCGCGGCGAGCGGTGGTCGAGCCCCGCGCCGAGCCCTTCGATGATTTGCCGGTTTTGCCTCCGGCCTTGCCGCCCTTGCCAGGAGAACCCTTACCTGATGGCGACATCAGACCGCCTCCCCGCAGCTGACGCAAACGCGCTGTTTGCTCCCGTCTTCAGCGATGTTGTACCTGACCCTGCTCGGAGTGTGCTCCTTGGCGCAAACCAGGGCGACGATCGAGACGGGCACCGGCAAGTCCTTGTCGATGATCCCAGCCCGCTTGCGGATTTGGGTGGTCCGCTGATGGCGCTTGACCCTGTGGACGCCGTCGACCAGGACCTGCCCCGTCTTCGGGTAGGCGCGCAGGACTTCTCCCCGCTTGCCCTTGTCTTTTCCCGAAAGGACCACCACCTGGTCACCCTTATGGACCTTCATCTCACAACACCTCCGGAGCGAGCGAGATAATGCGCATGAAACGCTTGTCCCTGAGCTCCCGGCCTACTGGGCCGAATATGCGGGTCCCGCGCGGCTGTAGCTGGTCATTGATGAGCACCGCGGCGTTCTCGTCGAATCGGATATAGCTGCCGTCGGGCCGACGCTTTTCTTTGCGGGTCCTGACGACTACACACTTGACCACGTCACCCTTTTTCACATTCGCCCCCGGGATGGCGTCCTTGACGGTGGCGACAAAAATGTCCCCGATCGACGCATAACGCCGTCGAGATCCGCCCAGGACCTTTATGCACAGGACTTCCCGGGCGCCGGAATTGTCGGCGATGCGCAGCCTGCTTTCTTGCTGGATCAACTGGACCTCCTCAGCGCGCCCGCTCGAGTACGCGCTCGACCCGCCAGCGTTTCAGCTTCGACTGGGGGCGGGTCTCGACCAGGCGGACCCGGTCGCCGACGCGCACGTCATTGGTTTCGTCATGGGCATAAAGGCGCTTGGTGCGCTGCACCGTCTTCGCGTAACGCGGGTGGCGGACGCGCTCGATCACGACCACCACGGCGGTCTTGTCCATACCGTTGGACACGACAATGCCCTCGCGGACCTTGCGCCTGGTGGTGCGGGGCGCCTCGCTGCTGGCGGGGGCGGCCTGGCTGGCTCGCCGGGACGTAGCCGTTTGAGCAGCCCCTTTGGCGGCCGCCTTGGCCGGTGCCGGCTGCGTAGCCGCCGTGGCCTTTGCCGGTTCAGACTCCTGCGGCCCAGACTCCTGCGGCCCAGACTCCTGCGGCCCAGGCTCCTGCAACGCGGCCACCGCCTCAGTCGTGGTTGCCGCAGACGGGGTCGAGTCGTCGCTCACGGCGTCGCCTTCGGGCTCAGTGGTCGGGTTCTCGGGCATCACTTAGCCGCCTTCTGTTTGGACCGCTTCGGGGCCGGGGCAGCGGCGATCGGCTGGCTGAGCCCGGACTGGCGCTCGTGCTGGAGGGTAAGCACCCGGGCGACTTCGCGGCGCACGTGCCCGAGCCGCGCCGAGTTGTCCTGCTTGCCCACGGCCAGCTGGAAGCGTAGGGAAAACAATTCCTCCCTCACCTCCACCAGGTGGTGCGCCAGTTCCTCGTTGTTCATCTCCCTGAGCTGACTGGCCCGGGTCATCTATACCTCGATCTCTTCTTGGTGGGCGCGGGTGACAAACCTCGCCTTTATGGGCAACTTTTGGATGGCCCGTTCCATGGCCGAGCGCGCCAGCGTCTCGGACACCCCAGCCAGTTCGAACATCACCCGGCCCGGTTTCACTACGGCCACCCAGAACTCCGGGTTGCCCTTGCCCGACCCCATCCGGGTCTCGGCCGGCTTAGCAGTGACGGGCTTATCGGGGAATATCCGGATCCAGACCTTGCCACCGCGGCGCACGTGCCGGGTCATGGCAATACGGGCGGCCTCGATTTGGCGGGCACTGATCCAGCCAGGCTCCAGCGCCTGGATCCCATAGTCGCCAAAGGTGACTTCGCTGCCACCTTTCGTCAAGCCGCTCATGCGCCCGCGCTGCTGCTTGCGGTGCTTTACTTTCCGGGGCATCAACATTTCTGGCTAATCCCTCGGGAAATGGGGCGTCTCGTGGTGTTCCCCCCGGGTACGGCGCTCGATCTCTTCTTCTTCCTGCAGCAGACGCTCGAGTTCGGGGTCGACCTGCACGATCTCGCGCTCGGTCGCGGGCGCGGGCTCGACCGCAGCCACGGCCGGGGGGGTCCCGGGCTCGCCCATTTCGGGCCGGCGCCGGCCGCCGCCGGCGGATACGACCCGGCGGGTGCCGCCCAGACCTGACGCCTCGCCTACTGCCATGGCCGCCTCGCGGCTGATCTTGTCCTCGTTCGAGGTCTTGTAAGGCAGGACGTCGCCCTTGTAAATCCAGACCTTTACCCCGATGCGGCCATAAGTGGTCTTGGCCTCGCGGAAGCCATAATCGATATCGGCGCGCAGCGTGTGCAGAGGGACGCGACCCTCCCGGTAGGACTCCCGCCGCGACATTTCAGCGCCGCCCAATCGGCCCGAGCACTGCACCCGTACTCCCATGGCACCCGCTTTTTGGACCGTCTGCACGGTGCGTTTCATCGCCCGCCGGAAGCTGACCCGCCCAGCCAGCTGGTCGGCAATGCCTTGCGCCATCAGGGCGGCGTCGAGCTCCGGCTGTTTGATCTCCTGGATGTTCAAAGTGACCTTGGGGTTCTTGGTGATCTCGGCCAGCTTGGTGCGCAGCCTGTCGGCCTCGGCTCCCCGCCGCCCGATCACGATGCCCGGCCGCGCCGTGTGGACATCGACGCGCAGGCGGTCCCGGGTGCGTTCGATTTCGACGCGGCTAACTGCGGCCCGCTCTAGTTCCCGGTTGAGGTACTCCCGGATATGGATGTCCTCGATCAGGTAGTTCTGGTACTCACGGTCGGTGAACCACCGGGACTTCCAGTCGGTGGTGTTCCCGAGGCGGAACCCGTACGGGTTGACCTTCTGGCCCATCGCTTAACTGTCCTTCTTTTCTTCTTGGTCGTCGTCGCCGGCGGCCCCGTCATCGCCGACAGCCTCGTCATCACCGACAGCCTCGTCCGCAGCGGCTTCGGCCCGCGGACCTTCTACCCCTGCCTCGGTGTCGGGCGCAGCCTCGGTGTCGGGCGCAGCCTCGGTGTCGGGCGCAGCCTCGGTTTCGGCCTCGCGGGCCGCCTCTTCGTCGTCCACCTCGCTGACGAGAGCCTGCTCGGCAGACGTCGTCGTCTCTTCGCTCTCCGGTGCCGTCTCCAATGCCTCTTCAGCAGTTGGCTCTTCCTCGGCGGCCGGAATGGTTTCGGGGTGGCGGCGCTCCCGGCGGTTCTGGGCGCCTTCGGCGCCCTCGGTCCGGGCGCGGCGGGTGGCTTCGACGCGGCGTTGCCGCATGGCCAGGTTCTCGGCCCGCCGGCGCGCCTGCAGCCTGACCAGGCGCTCCTCGGAGAGCCGGCTGACGATGAGAGTTACGTGGCTCGAACGCTTCCTGATCCTGGTGGCCCGGCCCCGGGCCCGGGGGCGCCAACGCTTGGCGGTGGGGCCCTCGTCGACGTAGCAGGCCGAAACGTACAGTTCCTCAGGGTCGAGGTGGTCGTTATTGGCCGCGTTGGCCACGGCCGAGCGCAGCAGCTTGTCGACGATGATGGCGGCGTCTCGTTCGACGAACCTCAACAGGTCGGCCGCTTCCTCGACCGGCTTGCCCCGGATGGCATCGATGACTTGACGCAATTTGTAGGGGCTGACACGGACGTAGCGGAGAACGGCGCGCGTGCCGTCCCGCTCGTTGGTCTTCGGGCCGGGCATCAGCGCTTTCCTTGCCGTTCCTGACCGGCGTGGTAACGGAACGTCCGGGTGGGGGCGAACTCGCCCAACTTATGGCCGACCATCGACTCGGTCACGTACACAGGCACGTGCTTACGCCCGTCGTGCACAGCAATTGTGTGGCCCACCATGTCGGGGATGATCGTCGAACGCCGGGACCAGGTCCGGATGACCCTCTTTTCGTTCCTGCTGTTGAGGTCGTCGACCTTGCGCAGAAGGTGCCCGTCCACGAACGGCCCTTTCTTGAGGCTACGGGGCATTGGGGTTACCTCCTGGCGCCGCGAGCACGGCGGCGACGGATTATCAAACGCTCGGACGGCCTGTGGGCGTGCCGGGTGCGCCCCTCCGGACGGCCCCAGGGAGAGACTGGATGACGGCCACCTGAGGACTTGCCCTCACCGCCACCAAGTGGATGGTCGACTGGGTTCATGGCCACACCACGGGTTTGTGGTCGCACGCCCTTCCAGCGGTTACGGCCCGCCTTGCCGATCTTTATGAGCTCGGCCTCCGCGTTGCCCACCTCGCCGAGGGTGGCCCGGCAATCAATGGGGACGCGCCGCATTTCGGTCGAGGGGAGGCGCAGGGTAGCGAAGTCGCCTTCTTTGGCCACCAGCTGAACGCTCGACCCGGCGCTGCGGGCCAACTTGCCACCCCCGCCCGGCTTCAGTTCCACGTTGTGGATGACCGAACCGACGGGGATGTAGCGCATAGGCATGGCGTTACCCGGCCGGATCTCGGCCCCTTGCCCGCTGCGCAGTACGTCGCCGACCGCTAACCGGTTCGGCGCCAGGATGTAGCGCTTCTCGCCGTCGTGGTAGTGGAGCAGCGCGATGCGAGCGTTACGGTTTGGGTCGTACTCGATAGAAGCAACGGTGGCAGGCACGCCGTCCTTGGCCCGCTTGAAATCGACCAGGCGGTATTGGCGCTTGTGGCCACTGCCGCGGTGACGGGCGGTCTTGCGCCCATAAGCGTTGCGCCCACCAGTCCCGGGCTTGGGCACGGTCAGAGAACGCTCGGGGCGTTCGACTGTGATCTCGGTGAAGGCGGAGACGGTTTGGAACCTGCGGCCGGCGCTGGTGGGCTTACGTGAACGGAGCATCAGTACCCTCAGCTTGTCTCGAACAACGGGATCGACTGACCGGGCTCAAGGGTCACCACGGCCCGTTTGGTATCGGGGCGCTTGCCGAATGTCGACTGGCGCCGGTTGCGCTTGCGCTTGCCGGGACGGTTCAAGGTATTGACCTTGGTGACCTTGACATTGAAGATGCGCTCGACTGAGCGCCGGATCTCGATCTTGTTGGCCTCAGGCCGCACGACGAAGATGTACACGCCCTTTTCGCTGAGCGCATAAGACTTTTCGGAGACTACCGGCCGGACGATAACGTCCCGGGGGTCATCCATCGGCCTGCTCCTCTGTAACTCCCGTTGCCTCTTCAGCCTCCGCTCGGACCTTGGTCTTCAGTGGCGACGCCCGTGGCCGCGGTTATCGTTGGCTCGCTGACCGCCTCAGCGTCCGGCCCCGGCTCCGAAGTCGGTTTCGTAGTCTCCGGCTCCGGTCTCGCGGCCGGCTTCGACGCCACGGCGGGCGCCTCCGCCCAGGAGCTGTTCCCCGGGAGCGTCGCCCTCGTGAACACCAGCCAGTCCGAGCACAACACGTCGTACGCGTTCAGCTCGGGGGCCAGGACGATGTCGACACCCGAGATGTTGCGGAAGGACTTGTAGGCCCGCTCGTCCTCACCGGACAGGACCACCATCACCCGTCCCTCGAACCCCAGTGTCGACAGAGCCGCCACTGCATCTTTCGTGCTTGGCACCTCCCAGTCCCAGCTCTCGACCACGGCCACCTGGCCTGAGGCGGCACGATCGGAGAGAGCTCCGCGGAGGGCGAGCTGCACCATTTTTCGCGGCGTGCGCTGACGGTAGCTGCGCGGCTTGGGCCCAGGGCCACCCCGCCACCGGCGAAGTGAGGCGCCCGGGTGCTCCCCTGACGCGCCCGGCCCGTGCCCTTCTGCCGGTAGGGCTTGGCCCCCCCACCGGAAACCTCTGCCCGCGTCTTCGTGCTCTGGGTACCCAGCGCGGGCGGCCGCCAGCTGTGCGGTCACTACCTGGTGCATTAGCGGGATGTTCGGCTGTACGCCGAACATGGCCATGTCGAGCTCGACGGTGGCCGTCACGGTCCCCTGCTGCGACCTCACCTCCAGGGGAGGCCGAGTGACCGGGGTGCTTGTCCCCCGGGTACCTCTTCCCTGAGCGCCTGCTCCCTGTGAGCCCGTTCCCTCGGCCACAGTCATTTCGCCCCCTTCACGGCCTCGCGGATCAGCACCATGCCACCGCGTGGCCGGGACCGCCCCCTTCAGCAGGAGCAGGTTGCGTTCGGCGTCGGCCGAGACGACTTCCAGGTTGAGGGTGGTAACCCGCTCGTTACCGAGCCGGCCCGCCATCCGCGTCCCTTTGAACACCCTGGCCGGGGTGGCACAAGCCCCTATCGAACCCGGTGCACGATGGTGCTTGTGGTTGCCGTGGCTGGCCCCCTGGCCTTTGAAGTTGTGGCGTTCGATGCCGCCGGCGAACCCGTGGCCCTTGCTGGAAGCAGTCACATCGACCTTGTCCCCGGCGGTGTAGATGTCGACACCGAGCTCCTGGCCGATCGAGTACGAAGAACTGTCCTCCACCCTCAGTTCGACCAGAGCCCGACCAGGGTCGACTTTGGCCTTGGCGTAGTGGCCGGTGAGCGGCTTGGTAATGGTGCCGGGCCGCCTGGAACCGTACGTCACCTGGACCGCCGAGTAGCCGTCGACTACTGGCGTCTTGACCTGGACGACACGGACCGGCGTAACCCGGACAACCGTGACCGCGACCGACCGCTGGCTCTCGTCCCAGACTTGGGTCATGCCGACTTTCTCGCCGACGATCGCTTTTCGTGGGGCCTTCGCGGGCATCCTGTCCTCTTACACGCGGGACGCTCCGCTCGGGGCACCCGGGCGGAGCTTTCTTCATGATGTGCCATGGCGTCCCCGCTGCTACTTGACGCAGTCGGGCGGCCATGGACTTCAGTTACACGGCTCGGCCAGTATAGCCACCCTCACACTGGGTGCAAACCGCGACCGTTCGTTTCCCGTTACATAGATAGTGGTAGAGGTACGTGAAGCGACAGCCCGGCCGCCCGGCGGCGCTGAGCACAGGGGGTTTGGTGAAGCTCGGTAGTTTGATGTCCGAGCTCCACCCTGGGAGAACGAGCCCATGACAGGCAAGGGTCAGCGTCAAATCGGCCGGCGCGAGCACCGGCGTTCGACGGTGGCGGCTGTGACCCTGGTCGTGAACCTCGGGAGCTTCGCCTACCTGGTGCTGGTAGCGCGGTCCGCCAGCCCCGCCGTTTTTGGTGCGTTGGCCGCACTGGCCGGCATCACCCTGCTGTTCGAGGTGCCGGCCAACGCCCTGCAGGTGGCGGTGGGTCGTGCCCTCACGGCCGAGCCCAACGACAGGGGGTTCACAGTGGCGGCCCGGCCCTTGCTGGTACAGGCCAGCCTTTGGGGCCTGGCCCTTTGTGCGGTCCTGCTGGCCGTATCGCCTTTGGTCGAACGTTTTTTGCACCTGCCATCGATCACCAGCGCCTTGCTACTGGCCGTCTACGCATTACCGGTCGGGGTGAGCGTGGTGCCCAAAGGGGTCCTCCTGGGACAGGGCCGGCTGCGCCTCCTCGCCACTGGCCTCATCTGCGGGATCGGCGTGCGGATCCTGCTCGGCGTCTGGCTGGTGCGCCACGGCGGTGGGTTGAACGCCGCCTTCGTCGCCATGGTCTGGGGCGAGGCGGTGACGGCGGTGATAGTGCTGTTCGGCTTGCGGGAGTTCCTGCAACGGCCCACCCGGTCCCCGGCAACTGGCCCTCCCGAAGCCATGACCGGCCCGGCTCGAGAGAGCGGCCCGGCCGCGCCTCGGCTGAAGTGGGGGGAAACAAAATGGGCCGCCTTTGCCTTCACCGGCTACTGGCTGCTGACGGCGATCGACGTGATTGCGGCCCGGCATTGGTTGGCCGCCGACGCGTCAGGTTGGTACGCAGCCGCGGCCACCGTGGCCCAGATCGCCCTGCTGGCGCCCGGGGCCATTGCCGCTCTTACCTTTCCCCGGTTGGTCGGTTCGGATGTGCCCCGGCTGGTGGGACCGGACAGCCGGCCCAACCAGCGGCTTATGTTCGCCCTGGGGTCGGCGGCCGTGGCGGCGACGGGCTTCGCCGCCGCCGTGCTGGTCAGCCTGTTTGCCACCGGAACGGTCAAAGTGTTCTTCGGGGCCAGCTATGCCCAAGCCGCCGACGTCGTCGGCTTACTGAGCTTCGGTGGTGCGCTGCTCGGGCTGGTGACCGTGCTTCTCCACTACCACCTCACCCGCGGGAACCGCTTGGTGGCGGCGATGTGCTGGCCGGCGATCCTGGTGGTGGTCGTCGGCACCATCATCTGGCACAACTCGATGACCGACATCGCGGTGGTCATGGTGGTCGCCACCTCATTGGCCTGTGCGGGGATGCTGGTGATCGCATGGGGCCGGGCCGAGCTGCCTCGCGACAACCTGATAGAGCAGGCGAACCTGGCCCTTTTGGACGTCGGCCTGGACTTGACGGTGGTCGTGCCCTACTACAACCCGGGCCAACTGCTCGTGCCCACCATCGAGCGGCTCCTGTCGGTCCTGGACGCTTCGGGGGCGACTTACGAAGTAATCGCCGTCTCGGACGGCTCTACTGATGGCAGCGACCGCGAACTCGACGCCGCCCTGGCCGACCGCCCCCAGCTGACCAACGTGGTGCTGGCGCAGAACCAGGGCAAGGGGGCCGCCCTC
This sequence comes from uncultured Acidimicrobiaceae bacterium, assembly GCA_963845605.1. Taxonomy (GTDB): domain Bacteria; phylum Actinomycetota; class Acidimicrobiia; order Acidimicrobiales; family Palsa-688; genus Fen-671. The sequence goes on along the minus strand of CAWJSS010000003.1, from coordinate 118,342 downwards.
CGTATAGGACTGGCCAAAGGCAGAGGCCGGTACCTCGGCTTCATCGACGCCGATGGTGACCTCGACCCGATCCTGCTCGATTCCTTCCAGACGATGGTGCGCCTTTACAGCCCGGACATCATCCTCGGGAGCAAGCGCCACCCGCTGTCAGAGGTCGAGTACCCCTTTCTCAGGCGGGTGTACTCGTGGGGGTACCAGCAAGTGGTACGGGTCGGGTTCCGGCTCAATATCAGGGACACCCAGACCGGCATCAAGCTGGTAAGACGAGACGTCCTGTCCGCCGTGCTCCCTCGCATGCTGGAGAAGCGCTTTGCCTTCGACCTCGAGCTGTTCGTAATTGCCCGACGCCTCGGCTACCGGCGGTTCCTCGAAGCACCCATAAGGCTGCGGCACCAGTTCACGAGCACAGTGTCGTGGCGCTCCGTTTACCGGTCGTTGTTGGACACGATGGCTATCTGGTACAGGCTGCGCATACTCCATTACTACGACGGCGACCAGGCCCCGGCGACGCCCGGCACGGAGCAATTGCTCATAGATCCCATCGTCCTGCGGGGCAGCACCGGAGCCGCTGCCGGCAGCGGCGGGGCGGCTGAGACCCTGGCGGCCGGGGCCGGCTCTGGCGATGCCGGGGCCAGTAGCTCGGCCGTATAAACAGACCGTATAAAAAGCGGTACAGACGCCGGCTTCGGTGGGGCAGCTGGGCACGGGTTTTCGACGGCGGACCGCCGTCGCGTGCACTTATCTACGGTATGCGTCGAAAAGGACGCCCGACGAGGCTAACCGGCCTGTCTGAGCGCCTCGGCCAGCTCGCGTGCCGCCGGCCCAGGGTCCAGCGCCAGCGGCGCGACCGGCCGAAGGCCGACGGAAAAGCGGAACGGCCCGCTGTTCAACACGTATTGCTCGAGCGGGCCCGGCCCGCAGGCGGCGGAGCCGAGGCCCTGCTGGCGGTGGTCCAAGTGCAGCCACGTGCGAGGCTCCGGCACCAGCTCGTCACGATGGCCGGCGGTGGCCAGGGCGGCCGTCGACCACCTGTGGGCGCTGAAGCCGAACCCGGGCGCCCCCACGGCCAGTACACCACGGTAACCGTCAGAAATCTGGCACCACCGCACCTCGCTCCGGTGGCCGTTCTCCTGCGGCACGACATAGGGGGTTTCCAGCTCCTCCACTCGCGCCTCGTACCGGCCCAGCCGCCCGGCGGTCATCGAGTCGGGATATGTCTCTTGTGGTCCCAGGCCGTACCAGGCCACGTCGGAAAACGCCGGGACCAGCGCCATCGCCAGCCCGACGCGCCCGAATGTGGAGGGGCCAGTTCCTTCCATGTCCCCCTCGACGACAATGGCCAGCCTCCCCGCCGCGTCGAACCGGTAGCGGTAAGTGCAGCGCACGCCCCAGGCCAGGACGGCAGGGGCAACCCTGGTAGTAACGGCTATCTCGACGTGCCCGTCGGTACTCCGTGCCCCCACGGCGCACACCCGGTGTTGGAGCCGGTGAAGGCCGTGATCAGCCCAGTCTTTGGCTACGGCGGGCACCCTCAGGCCGAGGCGGTCGTTGTCTGTCGGCGCCCGCCACAGCTCGAGCTGAGGTGCCTGGTCCACAAGCTCGGAACCGAACGCCGTCCACGAGGTCAACCACCCCGCGGTGAAACACGCCTCCCAACCACTACCTGCCACCACCAGACGGTCCGCGTGCTCTTCGACTTTCGGACGGCGGGCGGGTGGCCCTGTCGGGCGGGAAGCGGTCTGGGGGGAAGCGGTCCGGGGGCGAAGCGAGGTGAGGTAACCCGGCCGCCTCCCTCCCCTTCATTCCTGCTTTCGTCTTTCGACGTCGAGTGGGAAGGGATTCCGAATTGGGCCCACGCCACTTCGTGGCCAGCCGGCGCCCATGCTGAAAGGGTCTTGGCCCGGAACGAGACCTCGAGCACGCCTTCCCCTGTCACCTCCGGTAACGGGCCGGCTATGCCGTCTGCGCCGAACCTGGCCCGGCCGAAAGAGGCCCAAGGTCCCCGCCGGTCACCAACCGCTCCTTCGACCAACAGGGACCAGCTTGCTGTCAGATGAGCGAGGGAGACGAAATCGTAACGGTTCCGCAGTTCCAGGTTTTGTGCCGGGCCCACGAAGGCCGGGCCCAGCAAGGCCACCTCCACAGGCTGCTGCACTCTGGCCAGCTCGATCAGGGCCGGCGAGGGGCTGGCGGTCGGGGAACAGCAGCCCGTCGATTACGAAGTTGCCGTCGTTGGGGTCGTCACCGAAATCGCCTCCGTAGGCGAACGCTCCGGGACGACGGCCTCCGGGGAAGCCAAGGCCGTGGTCGAGCCATTCCCACACAAAACCGCCTTGCAACCGGGGGTACTGCTCGATTACCTCCCAGTACTCCTTGTAACTCCCGGCCCCGTTGCCCATGGCGTGCCCGTACTCGCTCAGTATGTGCGGCTTGTCGAGGTCGGTCCGCCGGCCGAGGGCGGCCACCTCGTCGAGGCCTGTGTACATGGAGCCGTAAACATCGGCCATCTCGGCCTCGGGGCAGCGCTCGTAGTGGATGAGGCGGGTCGGGTCCATCTCTCGCGCTCGTTCTGCCATGGCGATGTGGTTGCTGCCACAGCCCGATTCGTTGCCCAACGACCAAAACAAGATGCTCGGATGGTTCCGGTCCCGGGCTACCATCCGCTCCAACCGGTCGATGTAGGCCGGGAGCCAGGACGCGTCGTTGGAGAGCTGGTCCTGGTCGCCCGCCAGGCCAAAACCATGGCACTCGAGGTCGGCCTCGTCGATGACGTACAAACCGTAGATGTCGCACAGGTCCAAAAACCGGGGGTCTGGCGGGTAGTGGGCGGTGCGCACCGCGTTTATGTTGTGCCGCTTCATCAGGACAACGTCGTCCTCCATCGAGGACAGCGGGACGGCCCGCCCATGGTCGGGGTGGAACTCGTGGCGATTGACGCCGCGCAACGTGACCGGCACACCATTGAAAAAGAACAGCCCGTCCCGGCGCTCGATGTGCCGGAAGCCCACTCTTATGGCGGTCACCTCGATGAGGGCACCGTCAGGGCTCCTCAGCGATACAACCACTTCGTACAAATGGGGCTGTTCGGCCGACCACGGGATGACCGCTTCGCGGTGAAGTTGTACCCGGGCTGTGGGCTGGTCGGGCTCTAGCGCCACCCGGTCCCCGGCCAACCACTCGTCGCCATCATAGAAATCGACCTCGACGGTTGGACGCCCCCCACCGTCCCTGGCGCCGGCCACGGAGACGGTGGCCACGACGTCGCCCGATCCGCTGGAGACGTCGTACGGAGAACCGATGACCACGTCGGCCAGGTGAAGGGGGGGCCGCCACAACAGGGAGACGTCCCTGAAGATCCCGGAGAGCCACCACATGTCCTGGTCCTCGAGATAGCTCCCGTCCGACCACTGGTACACCTCGACGGCTAAAACGTTGCGCCCGGCCCGGGCCTGGTTGGTGACGTCGAACTCCGACGGCAGCCGGCTGCCCTGGCTATAGCCGACCTGCTCACCGTTCCAGAAGACGTGAAAGGCGCTGTCGACACCCTCGAAGCGCAGCACCACCGATCCCGACTCGAGCCAGGCGCGGTCGAGTTGTACCTCCCGGCGGTAACAGCCGGTGGGGTTCTCGGATGGCACGCGCGGGGGGTCGACGGGGAAGGGGTAGGCGACGTTGGTGTACTGAGGCCTCCCGTAGCCGTGCAACTGCCAGTGCGACGGCACCGGGATCTCGTCCCATCCTTCGTCCGCAAAATCAGCCCGCGAGAACCCCGACGGCACCGCTCCGGGCCGCGGGGCCAAATGAAAACGCCAGCGACCCGAAAGAGATCGGAAGGCGGGGGCCAGTGACGGGTCGTGCGAGCGCGCCCTGGCCACGTCGGGAAAAGGGACGAACGTGGTGCGGCCCGAGAGCCGGCTGCGCTCGAGGACGCCTTCGTCCTGCCAGTCTTCAGCCAAGCTCGACGTCTTCAAGCCTGGGTTTTCGGGGCCGCAAGGTGGCGCACGATGGCCACACCCATCGGAGGCAGCGTTACCTTGCTGTCAAGGTCACGCTCCGTCAACAGGTCAAACCCCCATGGGGCAATTTCCACACCCTTGTCGTGATCGGAGTGGTTGATGAGGAACTCGTACCACCGATCGTCAGACACCCGCACTACCCGCTCGACCCCGGGCGTATGCGCCACCAACTGCTGCTCGCTGGACAGCGCGGCCACCCGGGCGTACACGCGCGCCAGGCCGGCGGCATCAAGGCGAGCGGCCAGGTAGTACGCCCGTCCCGCGCCGTAATCGGTTTCGACCACGGCCGGCGTCCCCGCCCAGGGGCCGTCGGCAATACGAGCTACTACCCGTCCCTCAGCTTCGGTAGCAATGTCGGCCCAAAAGGTAGCCTTTGTCCGGGACCCGTCGTCCCATTCCACCTCTAGAGTTTCTCCGGCCGGCAGCGGCGCCACTTCGAGCACATCGCAGCCGATGAGCGGGCGCAGCGGGCCGCCGTACGGGCCCAGGTACACCGCGTCCTGGTGGTCGACGATCCCTGACCAGAACGAAATGACGGCCGTCCCGCCGTTGTCGACATATGACACCAGGTTGGCGCCCTCTTGCTCGCTCAGCAGGTAGAGGCTGGGCACGAGCACCGACTGGTAACGCTCGAGGGGTTCGTCCGGACGGCAAAAATCAACGGTGATCCCGTCGTTGTAAAGAGGCCGGTACATCCACGTCAGTTGCTCGTCCATCTTCAGGTCGTTGGCCGGTTTTGAAGGTGCTTCGAGGGCCCACCAGTTCGGCCAGGAGAAAATGAGCGCGACCCGGGCCTCGACCGACGCGCCTTCGAACGAGCCCAACCGGGCCAGCTCCCGCCCCAGCTCGGTCACCTCCTTCCAGACCGGGGAGGCCACGCCAGAGTGGGAAAGCATGGCCGAATGGAACTTTTCGGCCCCAGCTCGTGAAGCGCGCCACTGGAAAAAAAGCAACCCGGTGGCGCCTCGAGCGACAGCCTGGTAACACATAGCCCGCATTTGACCGGGAACCTTGGCCGCGTTGTGCGGCCGCCAGTTCACTCTGGAGCTCGTCTGCTCCATGACCATCCACGGAACTTCCTTGTTTAGCGAACGGACCAGGTCGTAATGCATTGCGCTTTGCATGGCCCACTCCGGCTCCGAAGGGTCGGTGTAGTTGTCGGTACAGGCCACATCCAGCTTGGACGCCCAGTCGAAGTAGTCAAGCGGCTTGAAGAACCCCATGAAATTAGTCGTGACCGGCAATTCAGGGCGGCACTGCCTGAGGATGGCTCGCTCCTCCAGTGCTTCCTCCAGAAAGGCGTCACTGCTGAAGCGCCGGTAATCGAGCTCCTGGGCCGGGTTGCCGAACGTGGGCATCATCCGGGGCGGCAGGACCTCGGTGAAATCGCCGTACCGCTGGCTCCAAAACGCCGTTCCCCACGCCTCGTTGAGGGCGGCCACGGAACCGTAGCGCCGTTCGAGCCAGCGCCGGAAGGCCAGAGCATGGTGGTCGCAGTAGCAATACGGGACGTGGCAGGCGTACTCGTTGCTCAGGTGCCACATTTCTATGGCCGGGTGGCCGCCGACCTCAGCGGCCAGGTGCTCGACTATGCGTCGCGCCATTTGCCTGTACGGAGGGCTGCAAACGCAGAAATGCTCGCGGCTGCCGTGGCTATAACGGGCCCCGGTGGCATCGACCGGAAGGACGTCGGGGTAGCGGGTCGTCAGCCAGGGTGGCGGAGAAGCGGTCGGGGTGGCCAGGTCGACACCGATCCCGGCCTCCCCCAGAAGGTCCAGGACCTCTCTCAGCCAACCAAAGGAAAAAGTCCCCTCGGCGGCCTCGAGCTCGGCCCACGAGAACACGCCCACCGTAACGAGGTCCACCCCGGCCTCGCCCATGAGGCGGACGTCTTCTCGCCATACGGCGGGGGGCCACTGTTCGGGGTTGTAGTCCCCGCCGTAGCGGGTGCGTTCACTCACCCGCGACCGCCCCGAAGGTCAGGCCGCGAGCCACGTACTTTTGCAGGAAAGGGAACAGGATGAGCATAGGAAGTACCGATATTAACGAACCGAGGATCACCTCAGGGTAGAGCGGCTGGCCGGCACCGGCAATGTTGAGCTCGGTCGACCAGGCCGACAGCCCTACCGTCAGAGGGAAACGGGTCTCGGTGCCCAACAGGACCAGAGGGAGGAAGTAATTGTTCCACGTGCCGATGAACGCCAACAGGAACAGGGTCACCATGCCAGGCATGAGGATGGGGCGTCCTATTTTCCAGAAGGTGCGCAGTTCGCCCGCTCCATCGATACGGCAGGAGTCGATGAGCGTGTCCGGTACCGCCTCGGCGCAGTAGATCGACATGAAGTACACCCCGAAGGGGTACACCATCAGCGGCAATATCACGCCCTGATAGGTGTTGGTCAGGTGCATGTCGTGTTCGAGGAGGAAAAGGGGGACCACGAGGGCCGTGGCCGGGACCATCAAAGCTCCCACGACCAGCCCGAAGATCGCGCTCCTGCCTTTGAACTTGTACTTGCCCAGGCCGTAGCCGCACAGGGTCGAGACCGAGGTGGCAAAGAAGGCGGTGGCCGTGGCGTAGATCACCGAGTTCACGAACCACCACTTGAAGTCGCCGCCGTTATAGGTAAAGACCGACTTGATGTTCGCCCATAACGACAGGTGGGCCGGCGGTAGGAACGTCGATGTGGAGAACAGCTGCGGCGTGCTCTTGGTCGAGGAAATGATCAGCCAGTAGAGCGGGACGACCACGTACAGCGCCGCCACCAGTAGAAAGGCCGTCCCGACGGTGGTTTTCAGCCGGAACGAGAAACGCTTCCCCGCCGGGGGCTTACCCTTGGTCCCCTGCCTACCTATCGTAGCCACTGCCATCGGTCAGCGCCCCCTGGTTACGGCAACGGGGTCCATTTTCCGCCTGACCACGGTAAAGAACACCACCGTGGCCACGATCGTGATGGCGGCCAGTATGACTGACTGCGCCGCCGCCAGTTCCTCGTTGCCAAATGAGAAAGCCGTGTTGTAGATGATCTGGTTGGGGGTGAAGCTATTGCCAATCGACGCAATGTTGTTGAGGATCACCGGCTCGTTGAACAGCTGCAGGGTGCCGATGATGGAGAGGATAACTATGAAAATGATCGTCCTGCGGACGAGAGGGAGCTTTATCCGGGCCGCGATCGACAGTTCGGAGCACCCGTCGACCTTGGCCGCTTCGATGACCTGGTGAGGCACAGTGGTGAGGCTCGTCAGGAGGATCGTCATGTTGTAGCCGGTGAACTCCCATGTGACGATCAGCATTATGGCGTACAGGGACAAGCGGTAGTCCAGCGGGGTGATCGCCCCCGAGGCGAGACCAAGCTCATGGGGGACCTTTAGCGCGCTATTGAGGTCAGGCTGGAGGAGGAAACCCCACATGATCGCCGCGATTACCCCGGGCACGGCGAAGGGCAGGAAGTAAACGAGAGCAAAGATCCTCCGGCCCCGGCAATAGGGGCTGTCGAGGAACAAGGCGAGGCCGATGGCCAGACCGATCATGACGGTGACCTGGATAGCGCCGAAGTACAGCATGCGGACGACACCGTTCCAGTACTCGCCGTTGTGAATAACGGTGCGGTAATTGAGCAGCCCGCTAAAGGCGCCGGTCAAGGGGGACCGGAGCGATAAGACGACCGAGTACACCAGCGGCCCGGCGAAGAAGAGGGCAAATAGGACCAGGAAGGGTACCGTCATCCCGAACCCGGCCCGCCCCCGCTCTACTTTCAACCGGCGTGGGGGCCTTATGGGCCCACTTGCTACCAACGTGCCGGTCCCCTGAAGGGGTATGGCCCCGGCCGTTTCTGTCGTCACGTCAGCCCCCTTTCCGTACGAGCAAGTTACCCTGCGCTGGCAACCTCAGCCCCGGGCGGGGGAGGTTGGCCTCCCCCGCCTTGGTCTCCAAACTTGGCCTAGCCGCTTACGGTATAACCGGCGGACTGGGCGTAGGAAACGAGCTGGGACTGGGTGTTGCTGAGGGCTTTGGACCAGCTTTGCTTACCGGCGGCGGCCGAAGCCAACTGGGTGCCCACGAAGTTGCCGAACTCGGTGTCCCAGGGGCTCCACTCGAACTTGATGGGCACATTGTTGGCGTACGTGGAGAACTGGGCATTGATGTTGCCGCTGAAGTGCGGGACGGGTGCGGAGAACGCCGACACGGTTCCCCGGGCCAACGCGGCCGGGAACAAACCGCGGCCTCCACCTGTCGGAGTGGCCGGGCTCTCATCGACGGCAAGCCCGCTCTTGGAGGTATTGATGAAGGCGGCGAACAGGGCGGCGTCCTTCACGACGTCAGCCGGCGCGTCCTTCGTCACCGCGTTGGTGGACCCACCCCAGTTGGCGGCGGCATGGCCACCAGCGGTCCACTGGGGCATCTGGGTCACGGCCCACTGCTGTGTGGACCCGGTCGGCAGGTAGGCGTCGACCATATAGGTGGGCGACCAGCCCGCACCGACCATGGATACATAACGGTCGGCGGCGATGTGATGGCCCCAGTCAGCCGTGAAATCCGGGTCGACGGCGACGGCGCCCTCTTTGACCAACGTCCCCCAGAAGTTGATGACTTTCTGCTCGATCGGGCCGTCGAGGGTGACCTTCCAGCTGCCGTTCGGCTCGAGCTGGTAGGGGAACGCCCCGGCCTGCCAGAACAATGACTCGAGGACGTCGGCGTCGGTCGGGGAGAAGTAAGTCATGTACTGAGCTCGGGTCAGCCTTGTGCAGCGCCACCGCGTCCGAGGCAAACTGAGCCCACGTGGCGGGCACCGGGAGGTTGTACTTCTTCAGCACGGCCGGCTGGTACATGAGGCCCATCGGCCCGATGTCCTCGGGCACGGCATAGACAGCGCTGCCGACGGACACCTGGCTCCACGTCCAGGCCGGGAAGTCGCTCTTGTACTTCGACACGTACTGGGCGATGTTCACGAGGTCTTTGGCCCCTATGAACTGAGGCAGGTGGTCGAACTCGACCTGGGTCACGTCAGGACCGGTACCTCCGGCCATCGCCGTGGTGAGCTTGGCGTAGAAAGTGCCACCCGAACCATAGCTGGGGGGCATTTTGATGGTGATGTTCGGATAAGCCTTTTCGAAGTTGGCTATAACTTTTTGCGGGTTGGTCGTCCAGGTCCACCACGTGAGGGTGACCTTCGAGGACGCCGACGCTGTGGCGGCAGTACCGGCTAGCACCCCCAGCAGGGTGGCCGCTGCCGCGCCCAATGACATTAGTTTTCTGAGGTTCATTTATTACCCCCTCGTTAGGAGTCCCGACTTAGTCGGGCCCGATGTAGTCGACCCCAATGGCCTGTGGGGGACGTACCGCCGAAAGGCGGGGCGGCCAGTTGGGAGCGCTCCCAATCCCACGATTTGGCAACGTAGCAGAGGCACCGGCCCTTCGGAGTGTCAGGCCCCCTTCGTACTAACCTGAGGCCGCTGAAGCTACCACCCGCGCGACGACGAACAACGTCACGCCGGGCCGCCTCGTTGGGGGTCCGTCGTCATGGGTCGTCGTCACGGGCTCGTCGCGGGCCCTCGTCAGCTCCTCTAGGATCCGCCCACATGGCCATAACCGCCGAGCGGCCCGAAGGGCCCGAAGGCCGAGTACGGCCCAGACGGCCCAGACGGCCCAGACGGCACAGATGGGCTGGCGCCAAGGCGCTCGGCCAGAGCAGGACGCTCAGCGCTGGACCTGGAGGGCCGTTCCCTCCGGCCGCCAGTTCGGCAGGCGGTTCGGCCCACGATCGAGGATGTGGCCCAGTTCGCCGGCGTATCCCGAGGTACCGTTTCGCGGGTACTGAACGGGGGCCGCAACGTGCGCCCGGCGGTCGTCACCCTCGTGAACTCCGCCATCGAAACCCTTGGCTATTCGGTCAACCAGGCCGCCCGCAACCTGGCCGCCGGCAGGACCGGCTCGGTGGCTTACGTTATCTCCGAGCACCAGGAGCACATATTCGAAGACCCGAACTACGTCCTGTTCGTTTCGATCTTCGGCCGGGAGCTGCGCCGCCAGGGCCGCCACCTCCTACTCACGGCCGCCGAGGACACAGAAGAAGAGATTTCGTCGGCAACTACCTGAGCGCCGGCCACGTCGACGGTGCCCTGTTGGCGCTACCTCATTCGGACGAGCCCCTTTTGGCCCGGCTGGCTCAGAGCCGGCTACCGCTGGTCGTGATCGGCCGGCCCCTTGGCTACGAAGAGGAGCTGTCGTGGGTGGCCATCGATGATGGTGCGGCTTCGTTCGAGATAGCCAGCTACCTCGTGGGACGGGGGTACTCGCGCATTGCGACCGTAACCGGCCCGCTCAATACAAGTGGCGGCCGTGACCGCTTCGCGGGGTTCAAGCGAGCGCTCGGCCCCGCGTTCCGCCCCGGCCTGGTCGCTGAGGGGGACTGGTCGCTCGAGAGCGGGCGGCTGGGGGCGCAGAAGATCCTGGCCCGCGATGACAAGGTCGACGCCCTCTTCGCCGCCTCGGACCTCATGGCCCTCGGGGCTATGACCGCCCTGCGTGAAGCGGGCCGACAGGTACCGCGCCAAGTGGCGGTGGCGGGTTTCGACGATTCCGTAGCCGCCGGCCTGGCTGACCCCCCACTCACGACGATGCGCCACCCGGTGGCCGACATCGCCCTGGAGGCGCTACGCATCCTCGATGACTTGATCGAAGGGCGCACCAGCGGGCCGGAGCACGTCCTCCTGCCCACCGAGTTCGTTCGCCGCAAGTCGGCGTAGCTCGCTCCGGCCGCCCGATAGCCAAAGCTCACTCATGGCGGGTGGGTGACCCGGATATAAGGGCGCGTTCCGACGTGTTTGGGCTGCCGAAATGGCGGTAGCCTCGGTCGTGCCAGCGAAATGGTGGCGGCGGCGGTGGGCCCTCGCGCTGGCAACTTCGTTCTTGGCCAGCCTCAACTTGGCCAGCGCCCTCGCGGCCGGGGCGGCTTACGCTTCGCCTGTTGGCGTGGCGCGGACGACCTTCTCCGGTGTCACGCTGGCCGTCTCTGACAGTTATGGCGTCAACGTGCCTGAAGGAAGCTGGGTGCCGGTGGCGGTTTCAGTAGTGAACCACCGGGCTACGGACCTGGCGGGGCAGGTCGTCGTCAGCGTCCCTGTGGCCCAGGTGACCAACGGGCAGACGTGTGCGGCCAGTGGCATGGGCATCATTTGCGGGGCGTCATTTACCCCTTCCTCGGGGTATTCCGCCAGCGGCGGGCTACCCGAAGTTACATACGCCATCCCGTTGTCGCTGGCCGCGGGGGTATCCAAGCAATTTGTCGCCTATGTCCTGGCAGAATCTCCCTACGGGAACGTGCACGCTTTGATCCGCACGCAGTCTGGGACGGTGCTGGCTAAAGCCAGCGCGCCATTGCCGGTTGCGTACGGGACGCCTCAACCGGCCGTGCTCGTCGTGACCGAGAGCGCCGGAGCGGCCCCGACTATGGCCGGCCTGGCCACCCCGACCGGTTCGCACCCCCAGTTGCAGTACACCGTCCCGGCGGACCTGCCTGGATCCGCCGCTGCGCTTGGAGGCTTCGGCGCCGTCACCATCGACGAAGGGGACACGAGTGTCCTCAGCCCCGTCCAGGCCATGGCGCTGCAGGGCTACGTGGACGCGGGCGGCACCCTGGTCGTGGCCGGGGGCCTCGACTGGCGGGCGGCGACCGCCGGGTTGCCGCCTGGTTTGCTGCCTGCGGATGTCGAGGGCCTGAGTGCCCCGATGGCCTTGCCCGGATTGGCCCGCTTACTCGGTGACCGCCCTACCAGGGCCGATGTCGACCTGGCCCGGCTGAGGCCGGTTAGCGGGGCGAGCCCGACCCTGACTGAGGGGCCAATAGTCCTGGCGGTTCAAGCCCAACGAGGCCGTGGGCAGGTCATTCTCACCGCTTTTGACCCGCTGGCCCCTCCGCTAGCTACCTGGTCCGGCACGACCGACTTGATGAGCCGGGTGTTCGCCCCTGCGTTCCAGGACCGCTACTACGGCCAGCAGCCCTCCGTGGCGGTTGGCCCGGCGGGCACGCCATCGCTCCCGCACAACGTCGGAACAGCGCCAATAACCAACATCGGCACCGGCACGGGCGGCAATGGCAACACCCCTCTCTTGAGCCCAACGACGGCCAGCCAGGGTTTGCTCGGCTACCTGGAACAAATGCCCGGGGCGTCGCCACCGACGCCTTACCTTTTTGGCCTCCTCTTGCTTGGCTATGTCCTGGTAGTCGGGCCGCTGTGCTTCTGGGCTCTCTCCCGGCTGCGCCGCCGTGAGCTGGCCTGGGTGGTAGTGCCGAGCCTGGCCATTGTGGGGGGGCTCGTCCTGTACGTGACGGGGGCGGGGGTGCAGCGGCGGCCCGTGGTCAACGAGGTCCGGGTCACTCAGCTCGTGCCGGGTTCGCATTTGGCCCAGCTGATATCGCTCGGGTCGGTCTACCTGCCGGGGGGTGGGTCGCAGACCGTGGCGCTAACCGGTCAGTTCTCGTCCCCACCGGCACTGATCGGTGACCTCGGCGCCGACGCGGGGGCACAGCTGGCCGTCGGAGCTGTCGCGACTGTTGGGGCGGGCGTGGGCCCGGGCATCACAACGCAGCAGGTCAGCTTGACGGTCCACGGCCCGGACAACTCCCTGGGCGGCTGGGGCGCCAGTGGTACCACCCATCTGGCGGGCACGGTGGCGGCAGAAGTGAGCGAGTCAAGCGGGACACTGGTCGGCCACGTCACGAACAACCTGGGCGTGGGGTTGGTCGACACCGAGGTGGTCACCGCCTCGGGGCTGGAGTCGCAGGCTTTGGGCGCCCTCGGGCCGGGCGCCTCGTCCCTGTTGCACCTGGCCGCGTCCTCCGGCAACGGTGTGGCTACGGCGCCGTTCTTGGACATACCGCTGGGGAGCGCCAATCGACAGGCTGCTGAGAGGCACACCGAAGCGGTGCAGAGCCTTTACGACCTCGGGGCCATCTACTCCGCTCAGGCCGGCGGCATCCCTGTGCTTGTCGCTTTCGCCGACCACCCCCTGTACCCGTTGGACTTCGCCACTGCGGCGGAGCGGTTAGGGCCTGCGGACGCCGTCGTAGTCCCGCTTCTACCCGCAGTTCGTCCCGCCGGAAAGGCGGTCGAGCTCGGCCCGGAGCTGGTCGGTTCTCGTGGTTCGCCCGCCAGCGCGGCCAGCCCGCCCGCCAACGGCCCGCTCGCAGTCCAAGAAGGGGGTTCGCTTGACTATCAGTTCGTGCTTCCCACCACTCCGTGGGCTCAACTCGACCTGAACTTCGGCTCGCTCGACGGCTCCCCGACCAGCGCCGGGATAGGTCTCGGTGCCTCCGTCAGCTCGCAACCGGGGGCTGTTCCCGCCCGTAGCAGCGTGGTGGTGAGCGCCTTCGACTACCAGACCAGCCGGTGGGACCACCTCAGCAGCCGCGCCCCTTCCGGTCAGCTGGTGGTGGCGGTCCCCTCCCCCGGTCGCTATATCGGGCCCGGTGGCGCAGTCGAGGTGCGCCTGACCTCACCCTCGGCTGGCCTCAATGTCTACGGTGAGGTGCCAACCCTGTCGGGGTCCGCCTCAGGGCCTTCTGCGCGCGGGCGGGCGGCGTGATGCCGGGCCAGACAATGATCAGGGCCGAGGGCTTGCGAAAGGTCTACGGCAACACCGAGGCGTTGTCCGATCTCACTTTCGAGGTCCCCGAAGGTGACGTCCTCGGCTTCATCGGGGCCAACGGGGCCGGGAAGACGACAGCACTTCGGATCCTGGCCGGCCTGACCCGGCCGAGCGGAGGGTGGGCGGAGGTCGACGGCGTAGACGTGGCCGGCGGGCGGGGGCAGCTGCATGAGCTGGTCGGGTACATGCCCGACTTCTTCGGTGTCTACGATTCCATGACGGCGGCCGAGTACCTGGCTTTTTACGCGTCGTGCTACCGGCTCCCGAAGCATTTGATCGGCCGGGTGGTGCCCGACCTCCTGGAGCTCGTACACCTGGCCCAGAAGCGCGATGCCCAGGTCGACACCCTTTCCCGGGGCATGAAACAACGTCTTTGCCTGGCCCGCGCCCTCGTCCACGATCCAAAGGTGCTTTTGCTGGACGAACCGGCCTCAGGGCTCGACCCCCGGGCTAGAGCGGAGATGCGAGAGCTGGTCCAGGCGTTGAGCGAGATGGGCAAGACCATCGTCTTGTCGAGCCACATCCTGCCCGAACTGGCCGAAATGTGCTCCAGTTACGGCATCATCCACGACGGCCGCATGGTGGCCCACGGACCGGCCGGCGCCATCCTGGGGCACCTCGGCCCTCGTCGAGCGCGAGCACGCGTCCAGGGCGACCTCGAGGAAGCCGAGCGCCGGGCCGGCGGCATTGCCGGGATATCGAGCGTGCGGCGGTGCGGGCCCGACACGCTCGAGATCGAGCTAGGCCGCGGGCCCGACGACGAGCCGATGGACGCCGCCAGCCTGCTAGGCGCCCTGGTGGCGGTAGGCATCCCGGTCGTCGACTTCAGGGAGGATGACAACGGGCTCGAGCAGTTGTTCCTCCAACTGACCGAGCCATCAAGCGCAGAGCCAGTGGAACAGGTCGGATGACCGCGGTCCCCTTGAAGGCGCAGGACAAGGGTGTGACCAGCAGGGCCGGCGCTTTCTTGGCCGCCGCCACCTGGAACCCGATAGTGACCAAGGAACTGCGGTCCCGTATGCGCGGTTGGCACGCCTTCGCCTTGCTCACCGGGTACCTCTGCGTCATCGGCGGATTGGGCTGGATCGTCTACGACGCGGACATCGGCGCATCCGGCAACATCGTCGGGCTGGGGAGCACCGGGGCGCAGGTTTTCCGGGCCCTGGCCGGCGTGGTCATGGCCACCGTCGCCCTTATCGTGCCCGGGCTGGTCGGCCCGACCATCAGCGGCGAACGGGAACGCCAAACCCTCGACCTTTTGCTCGTCACGCCCTTGGGGCCGGCCCGGATCGTCGTCGGCAAGCTCGTCGCCGCGCTGGCCTTCGTGGTCCTGATGGTTATCGCCTGCCTCCCTCTGTTCAGCGTGGCCTTCCTCCTCGGGGGCGTGGGCATCGCCGAGGTGCTGGAAGTGGTGGCCTTCACGCTGGTCGGGGCCATAACCATCGGGGCGCTGTCCATGCTCGTGTCGGTGCTCCTTCGGCGAGTTTCCGCGGCCACCGTGGTCTCTTACGTAGTGATGCTGGCGTTGACGGTGGGGCCGATAGCCGCCGGCTACGTCTTGAACAGAGCGTTGTCGGAGCCCGCCCAAAACGGCCCCGCGCCGCTAGCGATTGCCGAGGTAAACGGGACGACCGGCACGGTCGACGCCCTCAGCCCCGCCGTCGGCGCCGCCTCCCTCCTCGACGCGTCCGACTGCGAGGTGGTGACCCCGTTCTTCGGTTCCGGCGTCGGTGTCCCGGTCGCGGTTGGTTGCGGCCCGGGCGGCCAGTACGTCATCAACCTCGGGCCCCTGGGGACGTGGCAGGCGTGGGAAGGCACCTTCTTCTTGGACGGTGTAATCGCGGTGGCGGCTCTGGGTGCGAGCGTGTTGTTCCTGAGCCGGCGGGAACCGGCGTGAGCCCGGAGGCCGGCGGGCCGGGGGATGCGGCCCCGGGCGGCGGGGGCGAGGACAGTGCCGGCCGGGGGCGCCGGCGGGCTGGGCGCGGCTGGCGCCGGCGGCACAAGGTGGCCAGGGTGGCGCCGGCGCCGGGCAGGGTGGCGCCGGGCAGGGGGCAGCGCGTTGGCGCCGGCGGGCTGGCGCGAGGCCGGGCGACGCCGGCGGCACTCCAGGTGGTTTGATCAGCGCCGGCAGCGCCGGCGGCAGGGGGTCGGAGCCGGCCAGGGCGACGTCGGCGGCACTGAACGGGCTCTTTCGGCGCGCTTGGCGGCTCTCGGCGCGTTTCATGTCGGAAATAGGCAAAAATCGCGCCGAGACAGGCAAACTGCACCGAGAAGGGCCGGAACAGACCGGGAAAAGACGTCGCTCGCCATGCAAAGTGGCGCCCCGGCCGCACCTGGCGGTCACTCCACCGGTGAAGGAGACCGCAAGCCGGTAGCCACCACTCTCGACGGCGTTCTGACCGCTCTGCGCCGGCGAGCTCTGGGCGACTCCGCCCTCCACTGGGCTCTGCTCGCCCTCGCCGGCTGGGCCGCCGCCGTTTCCGTCGTCCTGATCTACTCCAAGGTCACCCCGACCGCTCATGTCACACTGATCGTCGGCGGCCTCGCCTTCCTCGCCGTTCTAATGGCCATCGGCGCCTGGGCCCTGGGCCGGCCCACCGTTGTCCAGGTCGCTCGGGTGGCAGACGCCCGCCTTGACCTCAACGAACGTCTGGCCAGCGCCCTGTTTTACGCCCATGCCCAAGGGGAAATAGAGGGACGGCTGAGAGCAGACGCAGTCGGTGCAGCATCCAGGTACAAGCCGGCCCAGGCGTTCCCGCTCCGCCGCCACCGGGACCTTCTGGCCGTGGCATTGCTAATCGCACTGGTGGGGGTGGTGCTGGCCATCACGCCCAACCCTCAGTCGGCGGCTCTTTCCCGCCAGGCGGCCAACCGGGAGGCGACGGCGCAAGCCCGCCATGTCGTTGCTTCCGCTCGCCATGAGCTAGGTCGCCCGACGTCCGCGGAGGCCCAGAAGATCGCCGGTGCCCTGCAGGCAACCCTCTCCGAGCTGGCCAAAGCGGGGACGCCCTTGGCGTCGCTGGTGGCCTTGTCCAACCTCTCTCGCCAGCTGGCCCAGTTGGACAACTCCTCCGGCGCAGTAAACCAGGCTGCCGACGCGGCGGCGGGGGACGCATTGGCCGGCGCCCCAGGAGCGCAACACGCGGCGTCGGCCCTGGCCAGCGGCAACCTCAAGGCCGCCGCTACCAACCTCCGATCTCTCGCAGGGCGGCTGTCTACTCTCAGCCAGCCTCAGCGCAAAGCGCTGGCGGCGGCGCTGGGCAAGGCGGCCGCGGCCGCTGGCTACCAGGCCAGGAGCGGCCGAGGTGCCTCTGGCCAGTCCGGCACCAACGGGCAGTTCGCCGGCGGTTTGGCCCAGGCCAGTTCGGCCCTGTCCGGCGGCAACCTCGGATCCGCCGGTCAGGTTCTGAAGTCCGCCGCCGGCGCCGCCCGGGCCTCAGCCGCGGCCGCGTCTGTCGACCAACAGCTGGCCGCTGACCAGGCCGCCATCCAGAACGAGGAGGCCAGAGTCGCCAGCCAGGCCCAATCTGGTGCCGCCGGCGGCACGAAACCTGGACAAGGCCAACCCGGAGCGGGGCAAGGTGGCGCCGGCCTGCAACACAGTCAGGGTTCCGCCCCCGGGGCCGGGGGAGCCGGTAACGGCGTGCCGGCCGGAGGTCCGGGGCGCACTCCCGGTGGCGCGGGTAGCAGCGGTGCCGGCACGGCCGGTGGCGGCGGAGGAAGCCAGGGGTCGGGCGGGGGCTCTGGCAGTGGGCAGGGCGGGGCCGGTTCCGGGAACGGTTCAGGACCTGGGCCCGGAGGCAACGGGCAAGGCGGTGAGGGAGGGCCCGGAAAAGCTAAACCGCCCGAGGCCGCCCATGGGACCAAATCCGGCGCGGCTGCCTCTCCGTCTGACCAAGTTTTCATCGCCGGCCAGCCCGGGACCAGTGCCCAGGTGGTAGGCGCCCAGGCGGGGACAGGTGCTGACGTCAAAACGACGCCGTACCAGAAGGTCTTGCCTACGTTCGAGAAAACCGCCCTGCAAGGCCTCGGCTCCCATGTGGTCAGCCCGGCGGACCAGGGGGCGGTCCGGTCGTACTTCTCGTCCCTCGGGAGCGGAGGGTGAGCCTTGGCCACCAGAAGGCCGGCCACAGGATCGCTGGCCACCTAGGATCGCTGGCCGCAGGACCGCTGGCGACTTGAACGCTGGCCACAGGAATCTCTGGCGACCTGAACGCTGGCCGCAGGAATGGTGGCCACAGTAAGGCCGAGTACCGGGGAGACCGACCAGCTCGTCTGGTAGCTCGGGCCCTGGCGGCGGGGCGGGCGTGGGCGGCCGTAGGCCTAATGGCGGCCACCATCACGCTGGCGTTGCCGTCGACTACCGACGCTTCCCCCTCGCCGCCGGCACCGAAGGCGCAGACATCCGTACCGGCACCCGCCACGGCCACGAACCGGCATGTCCCGGGGGTGACGCTCGCCATTGCGAGCACGTACAAGGTCACCGTTCCCCCCGGCACCTGGGTGCCCGTCACCTTGTCAGTCGCCAACCGCGGGACCAGCGATGTACGGGGGGAAATCGTCGTCCAGGCGCCCGCGGCCCAACAGGGCCTCTCCACCCCCGGCTGCTTATCGAACGGGCCGTCCACATTCACCTGCCTGAGCGCCGAGGACTATTCCTCGAGCCCGGCCGCCGGCGCACCCCCTGCGCTCAAGACAACGCCCACCATCCGCTATATGGTCCCACTCGACCTGGCGCCCGGGACCAGAAAGCAATTACCGCTCTACCTCCTGACCGGACGGCCGGGAGCGGGCGTGTCGGCCCGTGTCGAGGGAGCCACAGGCGCGGTGCTGGCCCAGGCCAGCGCCCCGCTGCCGGTGGCGTACGGACTGGCTCAACCAGCCATCCTGGTAGTGACCGACAGCCCGTCGGGCGTCTCGGTCCTGGGCAAGTTGGTTGCTCCCACCGGTGCCCAACCCCAGCTGCAGTACGCAGTCCCGTCCGCCGTGCCGGCCGCGGCCGCTGCCCTCGGGGCCTTCCGCGCCATCACCATCGACCAGGCCGATACCAGCGATTTGAGCCCCGGTCAGGCCCAGGCCCTTGAAGGTTACGTGGAGGCCGGCGGCACCCTATTGGTGGCCGGCGGCCTCGACTGGCAAGCGACGACCGCCGGGCTCCCCGCCCGGTTGCTCCCGGGCACGCCGACCGGCGGCGTTTCCTCGTGGTCGCTGCCTGAGCTGGCAGCACTGCTGCGCACCACGCCGGTGCCGGGCCACGTGGACCTGGTCGGGCTTCGCCCGAGTGACAGAGCGACGGACACACTCGTCCAAGGAAAGAACTCCCTCGCCCTCGAAGGGACGTATGGCAGGGGTCACGTCGTGCTCAGTGCCTTCGACCCGGCGGCCGCGCCCTTGTCCACCTGGGCCGGCGCCCAGGCCTTGCTGACCCGGCTGTTCGCCCCTGCCTTCGAGCCCGGGTATTACGACAGCCCCTTGCCCTACGCGGAAGCGGGGGGCGTGTTCCCCGTGCCTCCCTCAACCAGTCCTGCAGCCGTGGTGGCCGGGTTGGGCGGCAACTTCGACACCGGAGCCGCCCTCATGAGCCCGACCACCGCCGCCAGCGTCCTGGCTACCTACCTCGGCCAGGTCCCCTCCGTGACGAGGCCTCCGGCAGTCGGCTTCATCGGGCTGCTATTGCTCGCCTACATCGCGGTGGTCGGGTTGGTGTTGGTCGCCGTCTTTTGTTGGCACCGCCGCCGGGCCGTCGTTTGGGCGACCGTACCCACCCTGGCCATTACGGCTGCGCTGGCGGCCATCCTGGCCGGCGTCGGAACTGGAAGTGGCCCCCTGGTCAATGAGGTCCGCGTCTCCCAGGTCACCCCCAACGGACACCTGGCTCAGGTCCTGTCGCTCGGGATGGTACAGCTCCCCGGCGGGGGTTCACGTCGCGTTGACCTCGCGAGCCCGGGGTCAGAGACCGTGTCCCCGGGCTTGATAGGCAACCTGGCCGCCGGGGCCGGCGCCGAAGTGACTATCGGCCAACGACCAAGGCTGCCCGGAACTGGCGCGCCGGGGACGAGCGTGATGATACGCGGCGGCCCCGATCTCGGGGCGGGTGGGCCGTGAGCGAAACCGAACGCCTGGCCGGGAGCATCCACGCGGACGTCTCGCAGAACGGGACGGTGCTCCTGGGGACGGTCCGGAACGACCTCGGCGTGAAATTGACCGACGCCGAGGTGGTCCTGGCATCAGGAGAGGCCGCGCAGGAACTGGGCTCGCTGCGGCCAGGCCGCTCCACGCAGTTCGAGTTGGCGGTCTCCCCCAGCAGTAGCCCGTGGCCGCAAGCCTTTGGCGCGCCCGTGCCGATCTCACCCGACCCAATTTCATCCGAGGGAGCCGCGACGGTCGGCACCGCGCAGGGCATGGGCACCGGGGCCGCAGGGCCGCGGTCGGCCCAGTCGATGCCCCGGTCCTCTACGACTGCCGCCAGCCAAAAGGAGTCGGCGGCCAGAAGCCAAGTGCAAATGGCGCTCGGAGATCTGGCCGCTTCGTACTCGACCGAGCAGGGTGGAGCCCCCGTGTTTGTAGCCATGGCGGCGAGCAAGTTGTTCCCGCTCGACGTCGGCAGCCGAGAACCCCCGGCTATCACCGACGTAATCGTCGTGCCTCTCACCGGCCACCAGAGCCAGCACGTGACCCTGTCAGACGTACCTGGGGAGCTGGTCGGGTCGAAGGGCGTCGCCGGTGAAACGGAGTACGCGCTCACGACGGGTTCGTTGACGCTGAACGCCGGCGGATCCTTTGACTACCAATTCTTTCTTCCCGGCACGCGGTGGAACGGGCTGCAGCTCGACCTCGGATCGGCGTCTGGTGAGACGTACGGGCCGCCGCTTGTCGCCGTCCGGGCCTACAACTACGCCACCTCCCATTGGGACGCTCTGCGGGTGAAGGCGCATAAAGGAGAGCTTTTGGCCCCGGTCCCCGACGCTGCTGACCACCTTGGCCCGGGCGGGGCCCTCGAGGTCCAGGTGATGGCCGCCCAGAACGGCGTCGAGGTCTACGGTGCCTATCCCACGCTTTCTGCCACACCTCTGGAGCATCCCGGCCCCATGGAGACGCCTGGACCTAGAGCCCTTAGCACGGCCCCGTACACGGTCTCACCTGACCCATCCGAGACGCCGTGACCGAGTTGCCCATGACTGAGTTGCCCATGGCTGAGTTGCCATTGACCGGGGCGTCGATGTCGCCTGAAGCGTTCGGGGTGGCGGCGGCAAAGGTGGAAGCGGAGCTCCGAAAGCTCATTGTCGGCCAAGACGAGGTCGTGCGCGACACAGTTGTGGCCCTGCTGGCCGGGGGGCATGTGCTGCTCGAAGGAGTCCCTGGGCTTGGGAAAACGTCGCTGGTCCGTGCCCTGGGCGACGCCCTCGAACTTACGTTCAGCCGCATCCAGTTCACGCCCGATTTGATGCCGGCTGATATCACCGGCACCACCCTTATCCAGGAGGACGAGGGCGGTAGGCGCTTCCACTTCCAGCCCGGCCCGGTGTTCGCCAACCTGGTGCTGGCAGACGAGGTCAACCGGGCCACCCCGAAAGTGCAGAGCGCCCTCCTGGAAGCCATGCAGGAGCGCACGGTTACCACCGGCGGGGCCACCCGGCCGCTCCCGGCCCCGTTCTTCGTGCTCGCCACCCAAAACCCGATCGAACTCGAGGGCACCTACCCTTTACCTGAAGCTCAGCTCGACCGCTTCTTGTTCAAGCTGTCGGTCCCCTACCCGAGCGACGCCGAACTGGCGGAGATCGCCCGGCGCACGACGGGGGCCGGCGAGCCGCGTCTGGCCCCCGTCGTCGACGGGTGCCAGGTCCTGGCCATGTCGGCCCTGGCGAGAACGGTCCCGCTGGCAGACCACGTGCTGGATTACGCCGTCAGGTTGGTCAGCGCCACCCAACCCGACCGCAGCCCGTTGCCCGAGTTGGCGGGCCAGGTTCGGTTCGGGGCCAGCCCGCGTGCCGTCCAGGCGCTGGCGCTGACGGGTAAGGTCCGTGCCCTGCTGGCCGGTCGGTTCAACGTCGCATTCGATGACATTCGTGCCAGCGCCCGGCCCGTCCTGCGCCACCGCCTCCTGCTCAGTTTCGAGGCTGAGGCCGACGGGCTGACCAGCGACCGGCTCATCGACAGGCTCCTCGAATCAGTGGTACCCGACCCGGTTGTCGCCCGATGACCGCCAGTCGGGGGCCCAACAAGAACCCCGAGGCGGGGCCGGTCCCAGCGGGTGACCACAAGCTGACGACAGCGTGACGACAACGTGACGACAACGGGCACGCCAGTGGAGAGGGGTGATGCCGCTTCCCTCGGCATCACGCCGGAACTGCTCCGGGCGCTCGACCGTCTCACTCTGCCTTCCCGGCGCCGGGTTGTGGGCGCCGGCGCCGGCCAGCGACGTTCCCGTCGCCACGGCAGTTCGCTCGACCTGGCCGACTACCGGGCGTACGTCCCCGGCGACGACATCCGCCGGCTCGACTGGGGCGCCTACGCCCGCCTGGGCCGCCTGCTGGTGCGCCTCTACGAGGGCGAAGAGGACACCTGCGTGACCATGTGGGTCGACACCTCCGCCTCGATGGCCTGGGACCCGGCCGGGAAGGAACGGGCGGCGAGAGGCATGGCCGGCGCCCTCGCCTACCTGGCCTTGGCCGCCGATGACCGTGCCGCCTGCGTGGGTTTCGCCGGTCACGTGGTTGGGCGGGCGGGCCGGTCCGGGGCAAGCGCTCGGCCCCACGCTTGTGGGCCGCCCTGGCTACTCTTCCGCGCGGCGTGGCTACGGACTGGTCCGTCGTCGCCGGCGCCGCTCGTTCCGTACCGAGGGGCGTGGCCATCGTCTTTTCGGACTTCCTCACCAAAGAACTACCGAAACAAGCCCTCGTCGCCCTCCGGACGGCGGGCCATGAGGTCGTGCTGGTGCAGGTGCTCTCCCCCCTGGAACTGGCACCCGACGTTCGCGGCGAGGTCAGGCTGGTCGATGCCGAAACCGCTGACGCGGTTGAGCTCACCCTCGGAGAGCAGGCACTCGCCTCTTACCATGAGGCCAGGTCGGAACACACGCGCTCGCTCCGGCTGTTGGCCGCCGCCCATGACGCCCGGTTCGTCACCGTCGACGGTGGGGCACCACTGCGCCAGCTGGTGCTCGGCCAGCTCGTGCCGGCCCGGGTGGTGCGTTAAGCCGGAGCTGTGCCAGTGACCTTCCTCGAGCCCCTCGCCGGCATCGCCGCCATCTCGTTAGTGGCGATCGTCGCTCTTTATTTCTTGAAGGCGCGCCGGCCGGCTCGCTCTGTGAGCAGCACCCTCTGGTGGCGCCCGCTCGTCCTCGACCGCCAGGCCGCCATCCCCTGGCAGCGACTCCGCCTGTCCTGGCTCCTGGCCCTCCAGGCCCTCGCCGCCATCCTGGTGATCGGGGCGCTCCTCCGACCGGCGCTGGTCTCGGCTCAGGCCCTGGCCGGCCAGACGGTATTGGTGATCGACAACTCCGAGACCATGCAGGCCACCGACGTCGCCCCCAGCCGGTTCGCGGTTGCGGTGGCCGACGGCAGGGCCCTGGTCAACCGGTTGGGCCCTCATGCCCGGATGACGCTGATAGCCATGGGGCCAAGCCCTTACGTCGTTGCCAGCACGGTCGGGCAGCGCCAGCCTCTAATCCAGGCCCTCGACACGTTGAAGCCGACGGATGGACAGGCGGACCTGCAGGATGCCCTTCAGCTGGCGGTGGCGTCCGCCGGCCCAAAAACCTCGGGTACGCGGCTCATCATCATCTCGGACGGGATAACCGAACCGCTGACCGAACCCGCCACCCTCCCTTTCCCCGTCCAGTACAAGAGGGTCGGGGTCAGCAACGAGAACACAGCCATCACTGCGCTCAGCGTCGTCCCCGGGGTAACGGGCGAGAGGGCCACCGCCCACGTCCAGGACTTCGGGCAGGAACCTGAGCGCGTGACGGCCGAAATGTTCGCAGACGGCCAGCTAACAGATGCTCAGAGCGCCCTCGTGCAAGGGGGTGGAAGCCAGGACCTCACGTTTGCGGTCCCTCCCGGGACGAGCTACGTGAGGGTGGTCCTTGTCCCAAGTGGGGACCTGCGCGCCGACGACAGCGCTGTGGCCGTCGCCAGCCCGCCCCGGAAGATCAGGGTGCTGCTAGTGACCAAGGGCGACCTGTTCTTGCAGAAGGCGCTCGAGCTGCGTCCGGACGTGACGTTGACTACCGAGGCACCACGGTCGTGGCGACCGGCCCAAGCGTCTAGCCCCGACGTGGACCTCTTCGTTTTCGACGGGTTCGTCCCCCCCGCACTGCCGGCCCACTCTCCATACCTCGTCGTCGGGCCACCGCCTGACCACCAACTGGGGTCGGGCGGCCCGATCGTCCCGGGCCAGCTCTTGCCCGCCGAGGCGGACAACCCACTCCTCTACGATGTCGACCTCTCCAACGTCGCCGTGGCCGCCAGTGCCGACCTGCGGGGCTCGACCTTCGGGACGGTCGTGATCAGTAGCCCGTCCGGACCGGTACTGATGCTGCGCAACGCCAGCCCGTCCGCGCCGCCTGCGGCCGTACTGGGCATCTACCTGCACGACTCTGACCTGGTACTGCGCACGGCCTTCCCCATCCTGGTGGACCACCTATCTGAGTTCTTGGCGCCCAGTGCCGTCCCGGCTCTGAGCCAAAGCCCGGGCACGCCGGTCACCCTGGCCCCCGGCGCCGGCGCTCGGGCCGTCCTTGTCACCAGGCCGGACGGTCACATCGACGTGGTGGTGCGGGGCCGGTCCAGCTTGGCGGCGGGCGGGGGGACGCTCCTGTTCACCGACACTTCGGAAGCGGGCCTGTACAGAGTGAGCGTCTTGGGGCCCGGCGCCGCTCAACAAGACAGCTATATAGCCGTCAATGCGCCGGGCACGGCCATCGCCCCCCAAGAGCAGCTCGACGTGACCGGGGCGAAGGGGAATGCCTTGGCCAGTGCTCCGCTCTACCAGGATCTGTGGACGGTCATCGCTGTAGCCGCACTGGCCGTCCTAGCCCTGGAGTGGCTGGTCTACCACCGTGCCCGTTAGTTACCGTGCCACTTAATTTCAGCCACCCGCTGTGGCTGACGGCCCTGCTGCTGGCAGTACCGCTCATCCTCATTTGGCGGCACTGGCCCGCGGTCTTTCCCCGACGGCAACGTCAGGCCGCGCTGGCCGTGCGCCTGGCCCTGGTCGCCGCCATCGTCCTGGCCCTCGCCGGCCCTGAGCGCTCCTATAACGCCGGCGCCCAGACCCTGGTGGTGGCGGCCGACCGGAGTGCCAGCACCGCGGAAGCGCAATACCAGGAGAACGAGGACGTCACGTCGTTGGCGTCCGGCCTCCCCGCGAAAGGATCTGCTGGGGGTGGTGAGCTTCGGCCAGGAGGCCCTTGTCGAGAGCCCTCCCGCACACCGGCCACAGTTTCAGGGCTTCGCCACCTCACCCGGCGACAATTTCACCGACATCGAGTCCGCCCTGCGCTTGGCCGGGTCGATGGCCGTCGGGGAGACGCGCCGCCACGTCGTTTTGATAACGGACGGCCGTGAAAACATCGGAGACGGCGTGGGCGAAGCCAGGGTGCTGCACAGCGCTGGTACCCGGGTGGACGTGGTGCCCCTGCAGGTACCTGTCGGCCCTGACGTGCGGGTGGACTCTGTACAGCTCCCATCTACGGTCCTGCCGGGGGCGAGGGCGCAAGCAACCGCCGTACTTGTGAGCAACGAGACGACCACAGCGCGCGTGGTCTGGTCGCTCGACAACAACCAGGTTGTGATGGACACGGTCCTCCGGGTCAAGGCGGGCGTGACCGATGCTCGGGTGTTGCTACCTCCGGCTCGCTCCGGTTTCCATCAAGTGAACGTCGAGATATCGCCAGGGCGCGACAGTGTCCCCGGCAACGACGTAGGGGAGGCTCTCTTCCAGGTCCTCGGGCCCCAACAGGTGCTGGTCGTGGCGGGGACAGGCGGGGCGGGCGCCAACGTTGCCCACGCCCTCGCCGCCTCCGGGGTGGACACCGAGGTCGTTACCCCGGCGCAGGTCCCGGCCACGGTCTCGGGCGTGGCCCGGTGGCAAACAGTGGTCCTTGTCGACGTCAGCGCGGCCGAACTGGGCTACCAGCGCATGCAGGCCCTGGCCACGGCGACCAGGGACCTCGGGGTCGGCTTGGCCGCGTTCGGCGGCACTAATACCTACGGCCCCGGCGGCCTGGCCGGCACCCCGCTCGAGCAGGCTTTGCCCATCGACATGCGGGTGGCGAACCCGCAAGAGAAGCCGCCGGTGGCGGTCATGCTCGTCCTCGAGTCAGTGGAAAGCCCGGCCGGCGACCTGGTCCTGCGGGGCGCCGCCAGGCAGCTCGTGGCCAACCTCTCGCCCCAAGACCTGGTGGGAGTGGCGAACGGTCAAACGGGGGTAGTAGTGCCCCTGCAACCGGTCGGCGATGGCAAAAAGGTCGAGCGGGACATCAGGGACATCCAGAGCTTCGGTGACCCCCCCAGCTACGTGCCCTTCATGCAGGATGCGGCCAGTGCGCTGGCCGCCCATCCGGGCGACACCAAGTACATCGTGGTCCTGGGCGACGGCGACGCTAACGACCCTCTTCCCACGCCGTCGTTCATGGCCGGCCTCGTCCACCACGGCATC
Source organism: uncultured Acidimicrobiaceae bacterium (assembly GCA_963845605.1). GTDB lineage: Bacteria > Actinomycetota > Acidimicrobiia > Acidimicrobiales > Palsa-688 > Fen-671. The sequence goes on along the minus strand of CAWJSS010000003.1, from coordinate 92,020 downwards.
ACGGTTTCGACCGTAGGGGCCGACGTCCACGGCGTGCCCCAGTTCATGGCCAATATGGCCGGCATTGCGGCCGAGGGCGACGGGCGTTTTTATGATTCCGAGTCGGCCAGCCAGCTCCCGTCGATCTTCCTGGACGAGAGCCAGACGCAGCTGCAGCCCTGGGTCGTGCAAGAACGGTTCCACGTGGCCGCCGGCGCCTTCTCGGCCGCCCTCGATGGGGTCAACCCGTCGTCCCTTCCGCCTCTCGACGGTTACGTGGCGTCGACACCCAAGCCGGCGGCTCAAGTGGTCTTGTCAGGCCCCGCAGGCGACCCCATCTTGGCCCAGTGGCAATACGGTCTCGGCACGGCGCTGGCGTGGACGAGCGACACCGAAGGGAAATGGACCGCCGAACTGCTGCGCTCGCCGTTGGCGGGCAGGCTGTTCGCCGGCATCGTGGCGGCCACTCTGCCGCTGGCGGCGAGCCGGGATTTGTCACTTTCAGCCCAGGTCGAGGGCGACCAGGCCCACTTGGTCGACCCAGGTCGCGGAGGCACCTGCCGACGCCTCTGCCGTGGCCCACGTGGTCCGCCCTGATGGCCAGGGATCCGACATCGCGCTGGCCGAGACGGCCCCCGGACGCTTCGAGGGGGATATACCCACGACCGAAGTCGGGCCCTATCTCATGCGGGTAGAGGTGAAGGCCGGCGAGCGGGCGCTGGACGCCGCCACCACCGGGGTAGCCATCGCCTATTCACCTGAACTGCGCTTTATCGGGACCGACCTGCCCTTCCTGCGGGAGGTGGCCAGTGCTGGCGGGGGCGTGGTGCTCGCCTCGGCGCGAGCGGCCCTCTCTCAACCCGTCCCTCCCGTCAGCGTGACCCAATCGCTGGCAGAGTGGCTGCTGGTCCTGGCCGCCATTTTGCTCCCTGTCGACGTGGCCCTTCGGCGCCTCGTCATCGGCCGGCAGCGGCCGCTGCCCGTGGACGCCCTGCCAACCCGGAAGAGCGGAGCCCAGGATGGCGACGGCCAGGGGGACGGAAAACGGCCGGCCGAGCCGCCACCACCACCGGCCGCGGAAGAGGAAGAGCCCGTTTTGGCCACGAAGCTCCTGGAACGGCTGCGCCGCTAGCGAACTGGCTCGGCTGGCCGGGCCGATGAACTCATAACTACGGGCTGCGGGCTCGGCTCTGGCGCGATGGATGTCTTACGCGAGCCGCCCTCACGGGCCGCGAAATGGGGTCAGGCCTTGCCATTGCCGCTGTGGGCCGGCGGACCGCCGATGGGCCCTCCAGCCTCTTCGGGGTCGTCGTCTAGCCCGTACGCGATGCAGAACTCGACGTCCTCAGTGCGCTCGGGCGGCCCTTCTTCCATGAGCTCGAGGGCGGCGTTGGCGCTCAACCACCGAGTGCGTGGCGCCATCACCAGCCCTTCGAGGTAAGCAGCCAATTCGGACCACGGCCGGAGGAAGTGGCGTTCGAGGTCCCGCCGGTCAGCCGGCGGAGGGTCGAGCGCCCGGAGCTCGGTCTCGGTGTGGCGCACCAGCTCGGCCACGGCCTGCAGGATGCGCCGGCCGCCGCCTATCGGCAACGCGTTGAAAACCGAAGAACGCACCCCCATCACGTCCTTCGGGCTGTTGGCATCGCGGATGGCGCGCGCCGCCCGCACGTACTCTTCCTGGTCCACCGGTCGGATTATCGCGCCGGGAGGCGAGGCGGGGCGAGCGGCGCACGGCCAGCGGGTCAACGGTCGGGATCAGGGGTCAGGGCCGGAGGCCAGCGGCGGGATGACAGGATGGCTCGCATGGGATACTTCGCACTTGGTGCATTGTCGAGCGTGCCCGCGTCACAGCGGCCCGACCTCCTGGCCCGTCCTGCGCTCGAGATGCTCGAGCACCAGGACTTGCTCGACGAAGTCGGCGTGGTCGAGATCGACCCGGCGGTCTCGGACACGGCGGCCTCGCAAGAGGCTTTCGGGCTCGACCCGGACATGTTGGCCAACTGTGTGGTGGTCGGCGGCAAGCGAGAGGGGACCGAACGCCTGGCTGCCTGCGTGGTCCTATCGACCACTCGGGCAGATGTGAACGGGACCGTACGCCGCTATCTGGATGTGCGCAAGGCATCGTTCCTGCCTATGGAGCGGGCCGTGGAGCTGACCGGTATGGAGTACGGAGGCATCACGCCGATCGGCCTCCCGCCGGACTGGCCTGTACTCGTCGACCGGCGCGTGACCGGCTGCGCGGCCGTAATTATTGGCTCAGGAGTTCGGCGCTCAAAGATCCTGCTGCCAGGCTCGCTCTTCACCCGGCTACCGGCTGTGACTGTTCTGGACGAACTCGGCATTGAGGCCCCCACGAACGGAGGGGAGGCAGGGGTTTGAGCCGTCTCAAACTGGGGCTCCAGCTCGGGTATTGGGGTGCCGCGCCCTCCTGGCGACACCGGCGAGCTTGTGGCCGAGGCGGAGCGCCTTGGTTATGACTCCGTCTGGACGGCCGAGGCTTACGGCTCAGACGCTCTGACCCCGCTGGCGTGGTGGGGGTCCCGGACCTCAAAACTGCGGCTGGGTACGGCGCTGTGCCAGCTCTCGGCCAGAACCCCCACGGCCACGGCCATGGCGGCCATCACCTTGGACCACCTGTGCCGCGGCCGCTTTGTGCTTGGCCTGGGCGTGTCGGGCCCTCAGGTGGTAGAGGGTTGGTACGGCCAACCTTTCCCGAAACCTCTCGAACGTACCCGGGAGTACGTCTCGATCGTCCGAAAGGTATTGGCACGCGAAGGTCCGGTGACCAGCGACGGGCCCCATTACCCACTCCCTTACCCGGGCGGCTCTGGTTTCGGTAAACCCCTCAAGTCGATCGTCCACCCCTTCCGCTCCGACCTACCGATAGTGCTCGGTGCCGAAGGGCCAAAGAACGTGGCCCTGGCGGCCGAAATTGCCGACGGCTGGTTCCCGGCCTTCTTCTCGCCCACGCTCATGGGCGAGTTCAGCCAGTTCCTGGCGGAGGGCTTCGCTCGTCCAGAGGCCAAGCATTCGCCTAGCGATTTCGAAGTGATCGCGTCATGCCCGGTCGTCATCGACCCCGACGTCGAGAGGGCGGCCGACGCCGTTCGGCCTTTGTTCGCCCTATACATGGGTGGGATGGGAGCGCGGCAGATGAACTTTCATTTCGATGTTTTCGTACGGCTGGGCTTCGAAGACGTGGCCCGAAAAGTCCAGGACCTGTACCTCGGCGGTCATAAAGCGCAAGCCATTGCCGCGGTACCCACCGCCATGGTCGAAAAAGTGGCGCTCGTGGGCTCCCTGGAGAAAATTCACCACGATGTCGCCGCCTGGCAAGAGTCCATGGCCACCACCCTGGTCGTATGGCCTTTGGCCCCGGCAGGCGCTGGCGGGGCGTCCACGCTAGCCACGATGAGGGCGATGGCCGAGGTCGTACTCTGAGCCCCCTGCAGACGAAATCTTCGTTATAAACTCGTCGTTTCCATCCCCGACCCTTCAGCAGCACTCGACCGGCCGACCCGAAAAACGAGTGTTAGTGCCAGCAAGCCGGTGAGGAGGATACCGGTGACGAGCACCGGTTGCGACGTGACGCTACTGGCCAGGACGAGTACCACCGCGGTAGGCGCACTCCAGTTGCGAAAGGGGCTGGGCGGCTTGTACGGGGCGTGCAGGGCCCAGGCCACGAGGAGGTAGACCGACACCGGCACGGTGACGCAGAGGGCGGCCTCGAAATTAGTGAGCTGGGAGTGCGGCGACACCTGGTCGGTGGCGATCGCCAGCCCGGTGCCCGTGGCGGCGGCGCTGGCGAATATGGCGTAGTGCCCATATCCCCACCCAAACGCGCCGCGCAGCCGGCTCATAAACGACCTTCGCACCGACGCCACGACCTGTTCCGAAGGCATGTCGAAATACAGCCACCACATCGAGAAAACGGTTAGCAGGCCTCCGACGGCGATCGTCGCCAGGTCCGAGAAACGGGTCCCTTTCTCCAAGGCCGCGTTGACACCCAGAGTGCCCGCAGAGATAGCTTCGCCGAGCACGATAATCGTAAACGCGCCGTAGCGTTCCGCGATGTGCCCCGGGTGCCAGGCGGTCCTCCCTGCGGCCTCAGCAAATACCGGAACCAACAACTCGGCCGCCACCAGCACCAAGAAGACCCAGACGGCCACGTCCCGGGGAACAAAGAAGAACCACGCCACCCACCCCACCTGGACAACCGTTATACCGGCCGCGTAGCGCAGCGCCGTCTGCCGGCCAGCCGCGTCGGACACGGCCGCCCGCAGCCAGAGCCCGACCATGGCCATGCGCATTATCACGTAACCCGTGACCATCACAGCAAAATCGCGGCTGCCCAGCGCCCGGGGGATGCCGACTGCCACCACCAGTACGCCGGCCATCTGCACCAGGACAGCGACCCGGTACGGCACATCGTCAGTGTCGTAAGCGGACGCAAACCAGCTGAAGTTCATCCATGCCCACCAGATGGCGAAAAACACCATCGGGTAGCCGATCAGGACCGCCCCTTCCCTATCGCCGACTAAACCGCGCTGGAACGCAGAATCCGGCCTCCGCCACCGCCACCACGAAAGTCAGGTCGAAGAACAGTTCCAGAGGGCTCGACCCTCGATGGCTTTGGGCCGGGTCCCGGGACGACATACGAGCATAAATGGGCATCCCGCCCATCATCGCCGACACCCCGGGCGATATCGGTCGACGCCGGCGCAGCGCGCATAGGCTCAATAGTCATGGCACCAACCAGCCGCTCCTTGCGTGAAGCCCTCGACAAACTCTTCCTCCCGTACGTCCGTCTCGTGGCGAAGTCGGTTGACGACGGAGCGACCGGTGTGCGAGAGGCGGTGACCGACGAGTCCCGGGGCGTGCGCGACTCGTTGCAGACGTCGATCAGCGACGAGGCCAGAGGCGTAAAGGACGCCCTCCAGGCCTCGCTCACCGATGAGGCATTGACTCTGCGCGCGAATCGCTCAGCGACGAGTCCAGGGGCGTCCGGGACTCCTTGCAACTGTCGATCAGCGACGAGGCCCGAGGCATCAGGACCGCCCTCCAGGCCTCGCTCACTGACGAGGCATTTGCTCTGCGTGAGTCGCTCAGCGACGAGGCCAGGGGCGTTCGGGACTCGTTGCAGGAATCCCTGGGCGACGAGGCCAGGGCCATCAGGGACTCCGTGGTCGGCTCCGTCATGGATGAGTCCCGCGCCCTTCGAGAGACCGTCGTCGGGTCCTTGATCGATGAATCACGGGCGGTCAAAGAGACAGTGGTCGGCTCCGTCATGGATGAGTCCCGCGCCCTTCGAGAGACCGTCGTCGGGTCGGTGGTCGACGAGTCGAGGGCGGTCCGGGAGACGCTGGTGGGCTCGGTAGTCGACGAGTCGAGGGCCATCAAGGAAGAGGCCAGGGCGGCACGGACAGCCACCGAGGCCGAGATGGCCAGCCTGCGGTCAGATATCGGCAAATTGGACGTCGAGGTCGGCGGGCTGCGTTCCGATCTCGTGGAACTCAACCGGGTACTGCGCATGCAGGGCGACGCCGCCGACCAGGTGGCCGAAGTCCTCGGCCGCACTTTGACACGGCTCTCTGCGGAGGTAGAAATGCTGACGGGCGCCCTTGACGGCGTCGGGATTGTCCGGGAGGGCTCTACGTCCGGCCCAACCTGAACTGCGATCAGTGCTCCGCCGTCCAGGCCAGCAACTCATTGAGCGGCAGGGTGTTGATGACAGTAGCTGAAGGTATCCCGGCTTCGGTCGCTTGTTCGCAGCCCAGCCGGAGCCACGAGAGCTGGCCGGGGGCGTGGGCGTCGGAGTCGATCGAGAACCGGCACCCGGCCGCGGCGGCTAGCCGCAGCAGATCGAGAGGCGGGTCGCGCCGGTCGGGCCGGGAATTGATCTCTACTGCCGTCCCGGTGGTGGCGCACGCGGCAAAGACCGCCTCGTGGTCGAAGTCGGACTGCGGCCGGGGCCGGCCGACAATGCGTCGGCCGGTGCAGTGGCCGAGGATGTCGACGTGAGGGTTCTCGATGGCGGCGATCATTCGGCTCGTCATTTCGGTCTTTTCCATGCGCAACTTCGAGTGCACGCTGGCCACCACCACCTCCAGGCGGCTCAGAAGTTCTTCCTCCTGGTCGAGCGCGCCGTCCTCGAGGATGTCGACTTCAATCCCGGTAAGCAATCGGAACGGGGCCAGTACCTCGTTGACCTTGGCCACCACGTCGAGCTGGCGCCGAAGGTCGTCGGCACTCAAGCCGTTGGCCACCGTAAGGCGGGGGCTGTGGTCAGTTAATACCAGGTACTCGTGCCCGAGGTCTCGGGCCGACCGGGCCATCTCGTCGATGGGGCTCCCCCCGTCGGACCAGTTGGAGTGGCTGTGGCAATCTCCCCGGAGCAACTGCAAGAGCTCCCCGACCGGGCCGGCCGGCTGACCGGCGGCTTGTTCCTCGAGGGCCAGCAGGTAACCGGGCGTCGACCCGGACAGTGCCTCACTGATCACCGCGGCGGTGCTCTTGCCCACCCCGGATAGGGTTTCGAGGCGGCCCTGCTCGTGGAGGCGGGCCAGCTCGGCCGGCGCCACTTCGTCCACCGTCGACGCCGCTCGCCGGAACGCCTGCACCTTGTAGGTTTCAGCGCCTTGCGCCTCTAGCAGGTAGGCAATCCTCCGGAGAGCGTCAGCGGGCAGCACACGATCAGACTACGAAGTTGACCGAGCGTGCCCACAAACGGGGCCCTCGGGGTGGCAGAGGCGCCGTTGCCGCCGTGGGCGCCGCCGAACCGGTAACAGTTGGACGACCTGGTGGCCGTCACGCTTTGTCAGGGCCCTGCCCAAGGACGGCGGACGGCATAACGAGGGGACCAGCCGACGGCAGGCCGAGCCGCCCCGCCAGTGCCGTTAGTGGGCCCACGGGTCGAGGGTGGTGACCGCGGCCAGTGGATCTTCGCTCGAACGCGGCGGGCGCAAGCGAGGCGCCAGCGGGGTCGGTGGGTACCTGATCAGGTCAGCGTCGTCGGGTAACCCGCTCCTGCGCCGGGCCACGGCGACCGCCACTTCTAGTCCTCCGAGCTCGTCCACCAGGCCTCGTTCGAAGGCGTCGGCCCCAGTCCAGACCCGACCTCGGGCTACTTCGTCGACCGCTTCCACGCTCATGGAACGACCAGCGGCCACTTTCCCGACAAAGTCGTCATATATGCGGTCCAGCCAGCTCGACAGCTGCTGGTACTCCTCTTCGGTGTACTCGTCGAGAATGGTCATCATTCGCGCGTGCCGGCCGTCGCTGACCTCATCATGGCGGATCCCCAATTGGTCGAGTAGTTGGGCAAAAGACAATTTGCCCCCTAGCACGCCGATCGACCCCGTGAGAGTGCCGGGTTGGGCCACAATCGCGTCCGCGGGCGCCGACACGAAGTAGCCCCCCGAGCCGGCCACGTCCCCCATCGACACGACGACGGGTTTGCCGGCGGCCCTGACGCGGCTCACTTCGCGCCAGATCACGTCGGAGGCCACGTACGAGCCTCCAGGGCTGTTGACCCGGAAGACAACCGCCCTTACGTGCTCGTCCTTGGCCGCCGCCCGGAGGGCGGCGCTGACCGTGTCCGAGCCCATCCCCGCAGCCAGGAACGGCCCATGAGTGCTGCGGCCGAGGCGGATGGTGCCGATACCGGCCACCAAGGCGACCACTTCTCGCCGGCGTTTGACAACGCGGCCAAGCCGTTTCGCCAGGGGCTGCTGACGCCGGTAGCGGTGGACGAACAAAAGCTGTGCGTCGGGGTTGGTCTTGCGCAAGGTCTCGGCGTATACCTCGTCTCTGTAGCCGAGATGGTCGACCAACTTGGCCTCTTGCGCCTGCTGGGCGTCGAGAGGCGCCCGGTCGACGAGGCCTCGCACTTCGTCTTGGCCGAGATGCCGCCCCCGGGCGACACCGTCGACGACCTGTTCGAACAGCGAGCTGACGATCCTGCCGGTGGCCTCCCGCTGGGGTTCAGTGAAGGAACGCTCTAGGAAAATGTTGGCGGCGTTCTTGTACTCGTGGCGGGCCCCGATCTGGCGCTTCACGCCCAGCCTGTCCAGGGCGTCGGCCAGAAAAAGGGAACCTGCGCTGACCCCGACCAGTCCCAGCTCCCCAGAAGGCTGCAACCAGAATCTCGTCGAACCCGGCGGCCACGTAGTACGGCACCGTAGCGACGGCGAGCTCCCCGAAGCTCTCCGACCAGGCCACCGTGGGCTTCCCGGCCGCCCGCATAGCTGCTACGGCGGTCCGTACGTCCTGGGCCTGGGCAAAGCCCGTCCGGCGAGCCCCTACCTTGGCTATGAGGCCGCACACCTTCGGGTCTCTAGCGGCATCGTCGAGGGCTTTCAGGACATCGGCGAGAACGGCCCGTCGCCGCGACTGCAGACGGGCAAGTGGGTCGGTGGGTGGCTCCTCCAGCATGGGCTGAGTCAGGTCCAGCTCCAACAGGAACGGCGCCGTCCTCCGACGGCGCAATTCAGCCAGCCTGCGAAGAGCGTCCATGGGCCAGCCTCCTTCTAGACATGTGAACGGCGCCGATCGCAGGCTAGTGCCGCGGCGCGCCCGGGTCCTCCGGGGACGGCTCGAAACGTCTGTCTCGGCAGGTAAGCGGATCCGTGGGCCTGTGCGTTAAATGAGGAGTGGGCCGCGACCGTCTCGAGTTTGCGGAGTTTTACAGGGCCAGCTGGGACCCGTGCTTGCGGGCAGTCACCGCCACCATCGTTGACTCGCGCCTGGCCGAAGACCTGGTGGCGGAGGCCTTCACCAAGGCCTGGGTGTCCTGGCGGGAAGTGAGGAGCCACCCGGCCCCGCGGGCCTGGGTGGTGCGAACGGCGCTCAACACTGGCGTGTCGTGGTGGCGTCGCCGCCGGCGGGAGGTGGCGTTGCCAAGCCAAGAGAGCCCAAGCCAGGCGAACGCAGGCCAAGGGTATATGGGCCAGGAGATCGCCGGCATCGCTGAACAGGGCGACGCCATGGACGCCGTCTTACTCAACGCCGTGCGCCGATTGCCGGCACGCGAGCGAGAGGTCGTGGCGTTACGGGTGTTCCTCGACCTGGACACCGAGACGACGGCCAAGCACCTTGGGATCGCCGCCGGGACGGTGAGAGCGCACCTCTCCCGGGCCATGGTCGCGTTACGCCAGGACATGGCCCCGGCCCTCGCCATGGAGGTGAGCAAATGCACGACGACGACATGAACGACGACGACCTCTTTGGCGCACTGCGCGACGGTCTGTCCAAGCTCCCCGTGCCGGACGCCCCTCCACTTGAAAGGATCGTGGCCCGAGGCCGAGCCCGCCGGCGTCGGTCCGGGCTGGCCGGCATGGGTTTGGCCGCCGTCGGGTTGGCGATCGCGCTGCCGGTCATTGTTACGAGCGTCAACAGGGGCGCAGTCCCAGTGGCAACCCACCCCCGGCTCGGGTCAGGCCCCGTACACGTTAATTTGGCCGCCTACTCGGTCGACAGCAACCCAAACGGCACCGTGACCGTTGCCCTGGCCACCAAGCGGAACTTCGACCCGGCCGGGCTGCGCCAGGCCCTGGCTCAGGCCGGTGTCGCCGCGGTGGTAAATTCCGGCGTCTTCTGCCAGACCGCCGTCCAGCCGACCGGTTTCACGCAGGTGGTGTACAGGTCCGCGTCGGCTGGTGCGGCCCAGTCACACGCCAGCTCGGCCGGCAACCAAACAGAGATGACGGCCATGGTGATAAAGCCCTCGGCCATGCCGAGGCGGGCCGAGCTCAGCATTGGGTACTTTCCGAACCACGTGGCCATGACGCTCGTAAAGGTGGGCGGTCCGTTGTCTTGCTTTTCCATGGACCCACCCGGGTGCGACATCCCGCTAGCCGGGCAGGCTCGGGTCGCTCCCCCGATCTCCGCGGGTGCGACGACCACGCTGCCGTCGGCCAGCGCCACCACCACCTCCCCGCCGCCACGACCCCCCGTCCGCCACGACCACCTCCCCGCCCGCAACGGCCGCCGGGGCCACCATGGCTACGGCCATCGGGGCCACGACATCTTTGGCGAACAGCACAGCGACAAGCTTGCCCCCGGGCGCCCAAAACACCGGGCCTCCTGTGATCCTGCGGTGCCGAGCGGCGGCCCCGGGGACCGCGCCGGTCACCGCTCCCGGGACGACTGACGTTACCGGGGTGACGGGCACCGCAACCACTACGGTCCCCTCATCCGCGTCGACGACCGTTGTTACCGCCCCCGCCGGCGTCTCGAGGTGAGGTCACTGTCGCGCTCGCGACAGCCGGCGCCGACGGGTGCTCCGGCGACAAGCCGTAACTGAAACGTCGCCCACTTGGCCGTTTCACGGGGCCTACAGATAAACCCTCTCACCGTCCTGGGGGCTTATACGCCGCCCTGCAGGGCCGGCGGAAAGGCGGGGAGCACCGGCAGGTCCGCTATCCGGCCCGGTGCCGGTGCGAACAATGGCAGCTGTCCTCGGGCACCATGCCGTAGCCGACGCGGGGAATGGTATGGATGACTCGCGGCTGGCCCAGCTTGAGCCGCAGCCGCCCGATGGTCACCGTCACGGTTTTGGTGAAAGGGTCGGCGTTTTCGTCCCACACCCTTTCGAGCAGGTCCTCGGCGCTTAGGTAGGCGGGGAAGGCGGTCATGAGCGCTTCAAGGACGGCAAATTCCTTGGGAGATAGCTCGACCGGTTGCCCGTGGCGCCGAACGCTCCAGCGTAAGCTGTCCAGCTCGATCCCGGCTACCCGGAGCACCGGTGGCCGGGCGCACGGCCGGCGCCTGGCCAGGGCGCGTACCCGGAGGACCAGTTCAGGAAAATGGAATGGCTTGGTCAGGTAGTCGTCCGCGCCGAGGCTCAGGCCGACCACTCTCTCACCGGGCGACTCGGCGCCGCTCAGCATGAGCACCATTGCTCCCTTGTCTTCGCCAGAAATCCTCCTGCACAGGGCGTCGCCATGGATGCCTGGCAGATTGCGGTCCAACACCACGACGTCGTAGGCGTTGACGTTGAGCTTGAATTCGGCTTCGGTCCCGTCATAAGCCACGTCTGCGGCCATGCCCTGGTCGGTAAGCCCCTCGGCGACGAGGTCGGCCAGGGGGCGGTAGTCCTCGACCACGAGGACTCTCATGCCGGCGTCGAAGCCCTCAGCCATACTCGTGGGCCGGCTTGGTCCCCACGCGTCGAGGCAAACCGGCAGATGCACACAACCGTTTAACGCACAAGCAGGCGGATCCGCTTACTTTCGGACTTGCTTCGGAGCCCACGCTTTCTTGCCGGTGGCGCAGATTGGTGAAGGAATGTACCGAAGCATTTCAATAGTTCCCCATGCCCGGGGCCACCTGGCAATAGCGAGTGGTAAAGCAAAGCGGGCCGTGCGCGAGCATTACCACCCCCAGGATGTGGAAACTCCTGAACAGCGACGGCTCATCGGCCGCTTTGCCCGGTCACTCGACCAAATAGGAGCCGGACGGACTGCGATTAGCGGACGTCTGTGGCCAGGTGCCTAACCGCGCCGGGCGCGGGCGCGGCGCTTGCCCTCGTGCATGGCCTCCACCCGGCCCTCGCTGATGGCGTGCCCTTCGGCCACCAGGTCGGCACTCAGGGTTTGGGGAGCTGGCATTTGTGCCGCCCACGGGTTGCTTTTGCCCAAATGGCGCAGAGCCGAATGCAAATTGAATTCAGCCGGCACGATGTCATCGAGCTGGTCCCAGGTCACCGGGAAGGAAACCGGCACCCCGGGCCTGATACGAGGGCTGAAAACGGCGACGACGGTAGCCCCGCTGCCGACTCGGGTGGCATCGACAAAAACCTTGCCCCCACGGTCCTCTTTCATAAAAGCAGTGGTGGCGACGTCAGGCCCGAGGGCTTCAGCGTCGCGCTGCGATGGCCCGGGTCGCCGCCGCGGCGTCCTCGAGCGACCCCTCCTTGATCGGTATGAACACGTGCACACCTTTGGCGCCACTCGTTTTGACGGCGCCGTCGAGGCCAACATCCGTCAGCGCCTGACGGACGAGGCGGGCGACGCGGACGGCCATTTTGAAGGCATCGGCGCTTGGAGGGTCAAGGTCAAGTACAAGGTGCGTCATCACGTCGGGACGGGCCGCTTGGACTAGAGCGGGGTGATATTCCACTGCTCGCTGGTTGGCAAACCAGAGCAAGGTGCGCCTGTCGTTGCACAGCGCGTAAGACACCTCTCGTTTGGACGTGCCCGCCCAGAATTGCACGGTCGGGACCCAGGACGGGGTGTACTTCGGCACGTTCTTCTGCATGAAGGCTTCCTGGCCGCGGTGCACCCGGATAACCGAAAGTGGCCGGCCTTCCAGTTCTGGGATCATCCGGTCACTGACCCCGTCCAGATAGTCGACGAGATCTCGTTTGGTCGCGTCGGCGCCGTCGAACAGGGCCTCGTCCAGGTGGGTAAAGGTGGGTTCGTCGGATGGGCTCGGCTCGTCCTGCGGCCCTGGGCCGCTCGAACTGGTCATGGACCGCAGACTAACTATTTCTCGCCGGTTGTCATGCCGTTGGTACAGTCCAGCGCGTGGACTCCGCGGCGCCGGGCTGGCTGGACGAGCTGACCCTGCGGAGCGAACCGCCGTGGCTCACCATGGGCACGCGGGCGCTCCGGGAGGCGCCATTCGCCACCCCCGGCCACGACCTCGAGGTGTGGCGCGGCCGTAAAGAAGAGCTGCTCCGGGCCGTCCACGACGAAGTATCTGTCAGTCTCGCCGGCGCCAACACTGTCGCCGACGAAGCGGCTCAGCTGGTGTCCCGGGCCACGGGCTGCCCGCTGGAGCCCGGATGGCCGCCGCTCGAGGCGGCCGCCTTGCTGGTGCCCGACGACCTGGTGGTGTTGCTACGCCTTGACGGACCGTGGCGGATGGCGGCTGGTGTGGTGTGCTTCCCCTCGCACTGGTCCCCACTGGAAAAATTGGGCCTGCCTGTGGCCGCCATCCACGGGCCCGTACCTCGTTATGCCGACGAACTGAGCCACCGTGTCGACCGGTTCCTCGACCAGCTCAACCCGGGTCGGGCCGTTTGGCGGCGGAACTGGACCATCCACGCCAGTCCTGAGCTGTACGCTCCCCGACCCGTGACTACACGCGCACCGGTTGCGCCCGAGGACCACTGGCTGCGGACCGAACGCCAGACCTTGACGGCCCTACCGGGTCGCACGGGGGCCCTGTTCTCGATCGGAACGGAACAGGCGCCACTCGCCGTCATGAGGGACCGTCCCGACCTGGCTCGCAGGATGGCGAGCGCGCTGCGGTCGATGCCCACCGACCTGGCCACCTATCGGTTCGGGGCCCTCGATGTCGATGTTTTGGCCGATTGGCTCGTGAGCCAAGACCCTCGTTGACCTGGCCGACCTGTAGGTTGGCTAACCCACTTACGGCCCGAGGATTCCGGTTATGCCCCGTGGATTCCAGGCTCGACGGCGCCGAGGCCCAGGACGCCCGGTCCCAGGGCGACGGCCAGGTCGAGGCTCAGGTCCTCGACGACGGGAAGTACGGCCGTGACGGAGGCGTAGCCGGCTTCGAGGAGCGCGGTATCCGTAGGTTCGCCCGCCCGGCCCTCATCCGTTGGGCCGTCGAGAGCGTCGAGCCCGTCGAGACCGTCGATGTCATGCTCGCCGGCGCCCACCGTGAACGGGAGCGTCCCCCCAGCCCGCTCGGACAGCGTAGTCTGCGAGGTGCCGACCACGGCCAGCCGTCCGACCCGTATCCCCCGCAGTTCGTGGCGAGGAACGTTTGGCACGTTGCAGTTGAGCACGACGTGGCGCGGTTCGCTGGTCAGCCAGTCGAAGAGCAGGCCAGCGGTCATAGCCGATGTCGCCCAATGGGCACCCTGCCCGTCTGACGAGTCGCTGCCGGCCAGCGATACGGCCAGGGCCGGCCGCCGCTCGTTGTACGCCGTGAGGGCGGCTCCGACGGTCCCGGAGTGCAGGATCGCCCGGCCCGTGTTGGCGCCCCGGTTAACCCCTGACAGCACGACATCCGGTGCCGGCCCAAACGCACCTTCTATGGCCAACCGGCATATCAGAGCTGGTGTGGCATTGACGGCCAACACGGCCCCGGGCGCCCAGCCCGGCCAACTGTGGCGCTCCGCCACCAGCTCACGTCCCACCGTGACCCCGGCGACCGCCGCGCTCGACCCGCTGCTGTCCCAGTTCGGCGCGACCACGAAAACATCGTGGCCTCGCTCAAGGGCTATCGACGCCAGGGCGGTAAGACCGGCCGAGCCGATGCCGTCGTCATTCGTGATCAGAACCCGCAACACGTCGACCCTACCGGGTGGCGCTCTGAATGGACCTCTCGAAGCGCCCTCCTGCAACGTGGCGCCACTAGAGCCCAGGACAGTCGTCCACGGCGGGCGGGGGCCCGGCCTCAGGTAACCGGGACCGAGCCGGCCTCGGCCGGCCGAGGCCGGAAGCGTAAGCTGGCGCCGTGAGCCCGGCACTATCAGACGGTAACGGCCGCCCTGTGGCCGGGACGGTTCAGGGTCTGGGCGCGTCCGCCATAGCGACGGTGGTTTGGGGCCTCTCGGGCGTCTTCGTCGTCCTCACCACGCAGCCCGCCCTTGTCGCCGCCCTCGAACGACTTTGGCTTGGTGTCCCGCTGGTTGCGCTCCTGCTGGTCGTGAGCGGTCGCCGCCTGTATTGGCCAGTCCTGTGGCGGTCGCTCCCGGGCGGGGTCCTGCTCTGTGGGGATATTGCGCTGTTCTTCAGCGCAGTAAAGCTCACAAGCATTGCTGATGCGACGATTATCGGTGCCCTGCAACCAGTTTTGGTCCTTTTTGTCGCCAAACCATTGTTCAATGAGCACGTTCGGTTGGCAGACATGATGTGGACGGTACTCGCCCTCGGCGGCATGGCGGTGGTCATCCTTGGCTCGAGCGGAGCGATGGCCCGACATGGCGTACTTGGCGATTTGCTGGCCGCCGGTTCGCTTTGTTGTTGGACCGCCTACTGGCTCATATCGAAGCGGGTACGCGCGTCACCCCCCGCGCCGACCGCCGATGAGCCATCCTCACCAAAAGGGATCGGCAGTATCGAGTACACGGCGGCGGTAATGCTCGTCGCGGCCGTGGTCATGGTCCCGGTTACTCTGCTTTCGCGTGAGCACCTGACAGCCGGCAACCTGCAAGACTGGCTGTGGCTCACCCTGTTGGCGTTGTTGCCCGGCGGTGCACATCTTCTATCCAACTGGGCCCATCGCTTCGTCGATATATCCGTGTCATCGGTAATTGTCTCGGTCAACCCCGTAATCGCGGCCGGGGCGGCGGCCGTCGTCCTTCACCAATCGCTCAACGCTTGGCAAACGGCCGGTGGTTTGCTGGCCATCGTGGGCGTGGTGATGGTCGGTCGCCGGGCTGCATCATTCAAGCCGAACAAGGAACCGATACCTGCCTGACCGGTGCCAACGGCGGGACGACCTCGGCGGCGACGTCGTCATGGCGCCTCAGTTACTTGTCGGGGCCAGCCCCGTGGGCTCTAGTCGTGAGCGTCCCACTACGATGGGTACCGACCTCGCTCGCCCGTTGCACGGGGGGGTTAGGGTACTAGCCAGATAGGTTGTGGGCAGATAGTTTCGTGCAGGAGGGACCGGCGATCAGCGAGCCTTCGAGCGTCCAGACGGGAGAGAGGAGCGAGGATGAAGCTCCGTCGCTCCCGGGCTGGTCCCGCCCGGTCAACACGTCACCGAGCGCCCTGCTGCCCGAGACGATGGCGTACCGCCTGAAGCGACGCCTTCTGGGGCCGCCTTTGATAAGTGACGAGCTGACAAAAGAGCGCCTCGGTAAACCAACCGCACTAGCGGTGCTCTCGTCGGACGTAATGTCCTCGTCGGCTTACGCCACCGAGCAGATCCTGCGGATCCTGATACCGGTCGGGGGTCTGGCCGCTTTTGGGCTGGTGACTCCCATCACCCTCGTAATCCTGGCCGTGCTGGCCGTCGTCACCGCCTGCTACCGCGAAGTAGTCAAGCTCTACCCCAAGGCGGGAGGCTCCTACGTCGTCAGCCGGGACAACTTCGGCCCAATATCGCTCAGATTGCCGGGGCCGCCCTCCTCATCAGCTACACGATAACGGTGGCAGTGTCGGTGGCCGCCGGTACTGATGCCATCATCTCGGCCGTGCCCAGCCTCGACGGTGCCGCCGTATTTTTGTCAATAGGCTTCGTGGTCCTGATTGCGTGGGGGAACCTGCGCGGCCTGCGCGAAGCAGGCCGGATTTTCGCCATCCCGACTTATTTCTTCATTGCCAATATGGCGGTCCTCATCATTGCCGGGTTGGTCCGCGCCGCATTGGGAGACCTCGGCCATGTGCCCGCGTCGTCGGGCCAGGTGCACCTCGGCCACGAAGGCGCGGGGCTATTACTGGGCGTGTCGCTTTTCTACGTAGCCCGGGCGTTTGCCAATGGTGGGTCGGCCATGACGGGGACAGAGGCGATCTCCAACGGTGTAAGCGTCTTCCGCAAACCTCAGGCCGCCAACGCCCGCACGACGTTGGTCATTATGAGCACGATCCTGGGCGCCATGTTCCTGGGCGTCTCGGTCTTGGCAGCATTGGGGCACGCGCGGCCCTTTAGTTCGGGGACGCCGACGGTAGTGTCCGAAATCGGCAAACTGGTATATGGGAGCAGTGCCTTTGGCTCGGTCCTTTACGGCTGCCTGCAGGCTGCCACCGCGCTCATCTTGATCCTGGCTGCCAACACCAGCTTCACCGGCTTCCCGTTCCTGGTCAGCTTTGTCGCCGAGGATTCCTTCCTGCCCCGTCCGTTGACAGTGCGTGGCCACCGGTTGGTCTTCTCGAACGGGATCCTCGTGTTGGCCGTGGCGTCCATCGCCTTACTGCTGGCGACGCGTGCGCGCGTTTCCTCTCTCATTCCCCTGTACGCCATCGGAGTGTTCACGGGCTTCACCATGGCCGGCCTGGGCATGACCAAGCACCACCTGACGCACCGTGAACCGGGGTGGCGGCGGAGCATAGCCATCAATGCCACAGCGGCGGCTGTATGCCTTTTGGTCGTCCTTATTTTCGCCATCACTGAGTTCACGCAGGGAGCGTGGGTCGTAGTGGTGGTCATGCCCATCTTGATCTACGGGCTGATGAGGACCAACGCCGAGTACCGCGAGGAAGACGCCATCCTCGACGAAGGGGTCGCCCTGCGAGCGTGCCAGGCACCCGTATTACGTAGGCACACTGCCGTTGTGCTGGTCGACCGTATCGACCTGGCCACCGCCCGCGCCATCCAGTACGCCCGCAACCTCAACCCCGACGAGTTATACGCAGTCCATTTCAACGTGGACAACCGTCGCGCCGAAGCAGTGATGCGCAGGTGGCGTGACCTCGGCCTGTCCAAGTTGCCCCTCGAGGTCATCGAAGTGGCGGACCGCAGGCTGGGCCGGGCCGTCCTGGAGATGGCGACGAAGGCCGCTGAAGACGGTCAAACCGAGGTCAGCGTATTGATCCCGACCCGCAGCTACCGCCGCAGCTGGGCGCTGTTGTTGCACGGCAAAAACGCCGACCGCCTCGTGCGGGTGCTCGGTCACGTTCCTCATGTCAATGCCACCCTCGTCCCCTTCAACGTGGCGGACCTGGCCGAGAGCCAGCGGGCCCTGGCTTCGCCCGAGCTCATCTTGCAGGGAACGGACGGGCAGGTGGGTAAGGGGAAGCCGGGCCTCCAGCAGTTCGCCACTGTGGCGGGCGCGGTACCCATCGCCGACTTGCGCTTCCGGCGGCCGGCCAAGGTGGCCGGGCGGCTCCGATCGGTGCGCATCCAACCGTGGTCGGATGTACCCTCGCTCGAAGGCACCCTTATAGATGCCAGCGGCGGCGAGGTCCTTTTAGTGTTCCTCGGGCGCCGTGAAATCCCGGGTATCAGGACGGGCACACAGTTGGTGGCACAGGGAATGGTCGGCGACCGCCGAGGCCGGCTGGCCATACTCAACCCCGACTACGAACTTTTGTCGGTCCCGGAGTCCGAACAGGGAGCAACCGCCTAGCGAATTAGCCGCAACCGGCGCGGCCGCACGGTGGCGCTTGGAGGCGCAGGGTGCGACACGGCCAACGCTGCCCCTGCCTGTTCGGCAATCCCGACCGCCGCCAGCAACCGGTCCGGCGACAGTGGCGGTCCGGTAGACACGTACAACCTGAAATGGCCGACCACTTCGGTACCCACCCAGACGGGCAGGTCGACCCGGTCCCCGATGGCGTCCCGAGGTTGGCCTTCAGGGGCCACAAGACGGCCGTCGCGAGCTACATACGACCGGTCACCCGGGGGAGGGCCCTGTTCAAACTCACAATCGCTCAAGCCCAACCGGGTCACAAGTTCGCCGGCTAGAGCTTCGACGACCATCGGGCCATCTTCGCCGACGGCCATCAATCGAGCGGCAGTACTGAGCACCGTAAAGTCCTGGGCGCGGCTGGCCGCTATCCCGTGGTAGGCGCGGGTCCGGATGCAAAGTTCGCCCACAAGCAGCCCGGCGCCGACGAGCACGAGCGTTGTCACCACGTCGGTGCCCCGCGTCATGTAAAGCTGCCCGTACGGGGGGGCGTCGAACAGGTCGAAGGCGGTCGCTCCGGCCAGCGCTCCGATAACCGCCGCCCACGGCCCGCCCACCATCGCGACGGCGCCGACACACAGCACCAGCAGTACGGCTACGTCGGTATTGGGAAGGTCGGACCGCAACGGGATCCAGGCCGCGGCCACCGCCGCCGGGACCAAACCCAATGGGGCCCATACCGCCCCACGCGACGTGAACCGAAAAATCCTTATAACTGAGATCGTAGGGTGTTTGCGGGTCCATCCCCACCGTGCGGGCTGATAGCCACCGCCGTGGGCCCGGCGGATGACGTTTAGACCGCTGGTAAGCATTGGAGGTCCGGCCAAGGGCCATATTCGAGGGGCGGCCGCGTCTGTAGCGCTCTTTATCCGGATCCCGGGCAAAACTGCACGCTACGCCGGCTCGACGGCTCGGGACGGCTCAACGTGGTCCAACAGCCCCGAGGGTGTCAAAGATCGGCCAGCCGATCTCTGTCCGCCACGCTCGTTCTTCGTTCGTGTCACGCCGGCCCACCAGGTAGTACTCGCGGACGGCCCCGTCGACGGCGAGGGCGTGCTCGCTTACGTAGGTGGCCAGCGCCCCGTACGAACGGTCGACGTCGGCGTGCGACCCGGAGTGGGTGATCACCGCCAGTTCCGCCCCGGGCACGAGCAACTGGCGGACCCGGCCCACCGCCCGGACCTCACCGCTGGCGGGAACGAAGATAGTGGCATCGCCCCGCTCCTCGGAGAATAGTTCGCTGGCGTAGATCCCTCCTGGCGGTCCGCTCGAGGCGATCCCCTGTGCCGAAAGAGTGGCATCGATCTCGCCTATTGCCCCTTGGTACCAGGGCGCCAGGTCCTCGACCTCAACAGTGGTGGAGATGGCTGCCGACCTCGTGGCCATCACGCGCCGATGGTCGATGGCCGCCTTGAGCGCCGGGTTCTCGAGCAGGTCGCGCAACGACGCTACGGCCCGCTGTGTGTCGGCCAGGTCCTGTTCGAGCCGGGCGAGGTGGGCGGCGATGAGCAGGCCGCGAGTCGACTGGTCCGGCGCCTGGATTACAGCGCGGATGCCCTCCAGCGGCATCTCGAGGTCGCGGAACCGCCGGATCACCTGCGCGGTCGGGATCTGGTCGACCGTGTAGCGGCGGTAACCGGTGTTTTCGTCGACGTCGGCCGGCTCGAGGAGCCCTACGCTGTGATAGTGGCGCAGGGTTTTCACGCTCAGGAAGGTGGCCCGTGAAAAGTCACCGATCGTAAGGGGGGCGGCCACGCTGCCAGTCTGGTCTCTCCCCCAAGGGGAGAGTCAAACGGCCGCGAACCTATTGACCCTGACCCCAGGGCACCCCCGACGATGAACTCACGGCCAACGGGGCCGACACGAGAAGGGAGCCAAGCCATGCCTACCACCACCGCACTGAGCGGCGTCGTGGCCGATTACGTCGCCGCCGTGAACGCCTTTGACCTCGACCGCATCATGGCAACATTCGCGTCCGACGCCTACGTCAACGACAACCGGCGCGAGATATGTGGTGCAGAGGCTATCCGCGGCTTCATGGCCAAGGAGTTCGTTGGTGACCGGGTCACCATGGAGGTCCGCGAAGTGGTGGACCATTATGGCGATACCATCGTCCGCGCTCGTTTCGACGGTGAGTACGACAAGACCAACCTGCCTGAAGAGCTGGTGATGACGAGCTATTTCGCCACCCGCGACGGCAAAATATCCAGTCTGGCCATCATCTTCAACCAGCCGAGCCCGTACTGAGGGCTGACCTCGCAGCGCTTAGCCCCTCAGGCCTCTAACTCGTGGCCGCCCACCCCTCCGGTCGGCCCACGATCCTCGTCGGTCAGCGCCGTACCCCCAGTCCAGCTGCTTCGTAGACAGCGTCTATGGCGCGCATGTTGTCAATGGCGTCTATGCCTCCGGTCAGCGGGTCCTCGAGACCGTTCACCGCCCGAAGAAAGGCACGGAGCTGGCATTCATAGCTGCCCGGCGCGTGAATGACATCGTCGACTGCCGTCCCGTCGCTGAACGTGGCCAAGATCCGATGGCCCCACTGGGGCGCCATCGGGTTGAGTACTTCCAGCTCTCCACCCTCTCCCCAGGCCCTGAACGTCATCGCCTCTGGCCACGTGGCCTTTTCCGCGACGAGGCTTGTGGTTATGTGAGCTTCAATATTCCCCTCGAACGACATCTCTGATTGCATCGACCGGTCGACCCCGGCGGGGCCTCTTCGGCCGCCGCCGACAATACTCGTGGCTCCGTGCCAATCACGGTCCGTAACATATGTACGCAGTAGCAACCCAGGTCCATAAACGAACCGCCCGCCAACTCGAAGTCGAACCGGATGTTGTCCGTCGGCACTGAGGCGGTGAATCGCGCTTCCGCGCGGTGCAAGGGGCCTATCATCTGGCCTAGTTCGATCATTCGATCGGCGACTGGGTGGTAGCGCCAATGCATGGCCTCTACCAGTAGCCGGTTGTTTTTCTTGGCTGCCTCGACCATCGCTACGGCCTGCTCAGCATTTGAAGCCAGAGGTTTCTCGCACAGCACGTGACGTCCAGCCTCTAGCGCGGCCGTGGCCCATTCGGCGTGAAGAGAGTTAGCGAGCGGGACGTATACGGCGTCGAGCGACCCGTCCGCTAGCAATTCATCGTAACTGGGGTAGACGGTTTTGATCCCGTGTTGCTGAGCGAACGCCTCGGCTCTAGCCGGGTCACGTGCCGCGATGGCGCAGATTTCCACCCCTTCGACGGCTCGAGCGGGCTCGATCAACGCTCTGGCTGTGATGCCTGCCGCACCGATAATCCCCATTTTCATTGCGTCCGTCCTCTGGCTAGCGATCGGGTCAGCCCTAACCTAACAAGTTCCCCTCCCTTGGTTCCTCGTGGCGGCCAGAGCCAATCCGAGAAGTACCCCGGCTGCAGCGGGTGGAGATAGTGGCCTTAAGCCTGGGCCTGAGGGCTCGATGGGGCGCCCAGAACGTCGGTGGGGAACTCCCCGAAGATCTGCTTGTAGACGTCCTCGGCGTAAGCAGTCGGCTCCGGTGCCCCCTCTAGGAGCCTGAATTGTTGGGCCTGGCTTTGCCTCGGCGCGCGCAGGAAAAGGACATAGCCGAGGCGTTTCTCATAAAGGCTTTCGGCCAGGTCGACGAGGTGGGTGACCACGACCACCTTCACGCCCGCGCTCGCCAAAGGAAGGAAAACTTGCCGGGCGATGTCCGACCCTTCCCGCTCGTTCGTCGACGCGAACGGCTCGTTGCATAGCAATAGGCACCCGGGCGAGATATGGGAAATGGCGACGCTCATCCTGGCCAGCTCTTCCTCGAGTTTACCGCCGGCCATGGCGCGGTCTTCGTCCCGCCTGAAGTGGGTAATGACGCGCCGGCACACACCAGCACTGAACGACTGCGCAGCCACGAACATCCCGCATTGCATCATGAGGTGAGCGAGGCCGATGCTGCGCAAAAACGTTGTTTTGCCCCCCCGGTTGGCCCCCGTCACCACGACGAGCGCCTTACCATCAGCGCTCAGGTCGTTGCCCACAGTACGCCCGTCTGTACGGAGGCTGAGGCCAGGGTCGTGGAGGCCAGTGGCCCGGAACCAGGCACTGTCGACCGGCATTGGCACGGGAGTGCAAACCGGCTCGTCCCTTGTCACCAAGGCGGACCGAAGATTAAGGCACCCGATATAAAACGCCAGTTCGGAGCGGAGCGAACTGAAAAAGGAAACGACGTTCTCGACAGATTGGGCGAGGGCGTTAGCCACCACGATTATCCCTCTCGCTTTTAGCTCGCCCAGCTCCCTCAGGCGCTTGTTGTCATCGTCGCGGACGGTGAAACTATTGCTGTCCTGGCCTCGCCGGGACAGCCGCGGCCGTCGCCCCCCCGCCGGCGCTCTGTGAAGCGTGTAGCCGGTGCCCTTATTGGCGCGACCGAGATGGGCACTCATCCAGAGCCCGGGACGGAGCCTGAGCTCCTCCAGATGCTCTTCAAGAAGTTTCAGATAGGCGTCGTCGAGCTCGGTCAGGACCAACGAGCGGAAGCGGACGAACGCCGAGGAAGACATCTCCGAACCCTGTTCGGCCGTCAGGCGGCGCAAGCGGACGAGGTAGCCCAACAGGAGCTCCAACGCGTGCTGGGAGATGTAATGGAGGCTCTCCGGAGAGGGGGTAATGCCCCAGGACATGACCTTCTTGTGGCCCTCAACGGCCTCCGTGGCCAACGAGTACAGCTGTTTCACGAATTCCGGGTGAGCGAGGCAGTCGGCGAGGGCATCTTGGCGGTAAACGATCTCGGTCGGCTCCACCAGCGGTGAAAGCACGGCCGCTCTGCCTACGCCCAAAAGGAACCTGTCACCCATCGCCATGGCGTCGAACAGCGTGGTAAGACCGAGGTCCTCGATCAGACTGTCGCTATCGGGTGGTAGCTCCCGGTCGGGCTGGAAATCCTCGCTCGGGTGCATGAGCAGGACCCTCACTCGGTCACCGTCCTCGCCACTTTTCAACCGGCCACCTGGTCGGACACCGCTCGGTAGGTAAGCCCATAGCGCTCGGCGAGGGCGGCGGCATAGGCCGGCCCGCCCGGCGGCTTGGGCACGATCTTGTAGGTGCGCACTGCCGGGTCGTCAGGGTCGACAGCAGCGACCATGCTGATCGTGGCCTCGCTGGCCGTAGCGAGCTCGTCGACAAAGGTCACGCACGCACACAACGAGCCCCGAGCCACGAGTTGGGCCAGCACCGCGCGACCGAGGACGGCTGCATCGCGCAGAGTCGTCGAGGAGAAGCTTTCGTTCAAGATGACGACGCTGCGCGGGGAAGCCTGTCCGATGACGTCATGGAGGTGCACAAGCTCCTCTTCCAGGTGGCTCCTGCCCGTGCCGAGCCGCTCGGCCTGGGCGAAAGATGTGAGGACGACATCAGCGAGCACCAGGTCGGCCTCACGGGCCGGCACCGGGAGGCCCAGGCTGGCCAGGTAATGCAGCTGGCCGAAGGCCCGGGCGAAAGTGGTCTTGCCCCCATTGTTGGGCCCGGTGATAACCAAAACGCGACCGTCTGGCCCAAGGTCGAAGTCGTTGGTCACGATCGGGCTCACTGACGGCCGCGACGTGACCTTGGCCGCCAGGGCGAGGTCGAAGGCGTCATTGGCATGTACGCGTACCGGCGACAGAGAAAGTCTCGGGTAGCAAAACTGCAGGCCAGCCTCCCGCAGGGGCTCGATGTAGTCGAGATAAGCAACGTAGAACTGCGAGTCGCGATAAAAGTCGGAAACGGCGGCGTCCACGAAGCCTTGGTGGCGGCGGAAATATTCGTCCAGCGCCCCGAACGGCCCGGGGTTGAGGCGGGCCACGACCTCGAGGATCTTGGCCTCGACCTCGTTCATGTTCAGCTGGTTTGGGAGCGCGGCGGCGTGCTCGGTCGCCGTCCCGTTGTTGAACTTGGCGAAGAACGTCTCTATTTCTTTGGCGTAATCAGGCTCGTCACGGTCAGGAGTAACAGTCACCCTGGTGTCTTTGATGTTCAGCGCATATCGAACCGTGCCCAGTTTGGCAACGACGTCGCCGGCTTCGTCCGTCAAAGCCGTGAAATCCCGGGAGGAGTGGTAGGCGGACATGTACTCCTCTAGCTCCCGCATGCCGCGCGAATGCAGTTGGAGCGTGGACAAGGCGGTTGCTAGCGAGTTAACCGCAGCGCAATAGGCAGAAACGGCGTCCACGAACAGGCGGGCCTCCTGCCAACGGCTGCGCATGGACCGAGCCTGGCCAAGGATCTCGCGGGACTGGCGCATCCCTCGGCCAAAGGCTCTCAGTTCGGCCCGGACAGGCGGCCGCTCCAGGTCCGCCAGCACCTCATGACGGTAAGTCACGTCGTCGAGGTGGCCGAGCGGAGCGTAGAAGACAGACGCGAGATCGAGTTGTTCGCGTCCGGCGCTCACCGCGGCAAAGATCTGGTCGAGGTTGAGGTCGAGCGCGAACCAGTGGTCTACGAGCTGCGGGGGCCGAGAACCCGCACCGGCTGCGTACAGGATCGACGGCGTCATGCCAGCTGCAGCGGCTCACGTTCGGTGAAAGCCATAAGCCTCCTATCTGCTGACTGGTGCCGTTCCGACGGGGCCACAGTACAGGTCCTATAGTGCTCGACCGAGATCAGCGCCTCCAGCGCGCCGTCAACCTCCGTCTGGTGCTCTGACCGCCCTCTAGGGGCGCAGTAGCGCCGCACCACCGGTGTAGCTTGCAACCCTTTCGGGGTCTAGCGACAGGCCCAGGCCAGGAGCATCGGGGATCCCGAGCATTCCGTCTTCGTCCAGACGCCAGGGAGCTTCGACCAGGTCGTCTATGTACGGCGAGCCGTCAAGGTACTCCACTAAGTCAGTAGCCCGCATGGCGGACGCAAATTGCAGGTCCGACGCCAGCCCGACGGCGGTATTCCAACCATGCGGTATGGCGCGAAGGTTGTGGTCCTCGGCGGACCACGCGATCCGGCGCTGCTCGGTAAGCCCCCCAACCTTGGTCACGTCCGGCTGGACGATGTCAAGAGCACCGGCCTCTATCCATGGACCGAACGATTGGCGCCGGGTGAAAACCTCGCCGCCTGAGATCGGGACAGCAGAGGCGGCGCGAAGCGCTATGTAATCGCCCAAGGCATCTGGCGGCAGAGGCTCCTCGAACCAGCTCACGTCGTAGTGCGCCAACATGTCTGCAGTCCGACGAGCCCACTTGAGATCCTGTCCCCAGAGGCCGTCGCTGGCGCCAGCGTCAACCATCAGTGCGGTATGAGGGCCCAGCGTATTGCGTGCACTCGCAACGATGGCTTCGTCCATGGCCGCACTGGCCCGACCAAATGGCCCCCAGCCGATCTTGACAGCCCGGAACCCTCTTTCGAGCACCGACGCCAGCGTTTCAGCGGTTTGCGCCGGCTCGTCCATCAACACCGAGGCATAGGCAGTAACCCGGTCTCGCCACCGGCCCCCGAGCAGCCGGCCCACGGGCTGCCCGGTAACTTGACCCAATATGTCCCAAAGGGCGATGTCGATCCCCCCGATCGTATGAGTGATAGCGCCGCCCCGTCCCAGCCAAAACGTGGCCCGGTGTAGCTTCTCGCTAACCCGCTCCGGCTCGAGTGGGTTTTCCCCGGCCACCAGAGGCCACAGCACGTCCAACGAAGCTCGGGCGAGCGCCTCCGACGTGAAGACGCTGCCGACCCCGAGCACACCTTCGTCAGTGTGGACGGCGATAAGCGTGTGCACCACGTCGTCCGCCTCGAGCTCGTTACTCCAGCCCCCTTTCGGCGTCGCGCCAATCAGCCCAGCGGCGCGGATTTCTCGAATCTTCATAGCCTCTCATCCCTAATCACGTGAACTCTGGCGGCTTTTGTTGTCGCCAACCTAACTCAAGACGCAGCCTCTAACGGAAGTACTACGGCACTATGACGCCGCGCCGACTCGTAAACCGCTTCAACGACCTCCAGGGTCTGGCGCGCCTCTTCCCCTGTAACCATCGGTTCCCGGCCGTCATCCAATGCACTCAGGACATCCGCTATCTGACGCGCGTGGCCCTCATATCCGACCGCTTGCGGATCAGTGGCCCCAGAGCCGACGCTCCCGGTCCCAGCGAGCGACGACGACATCGATGGCATGGTCCCGTCAGATGGCTCCTGGTCCGAAACGGCGCGCAACACGCTAATACCGTTTTCGATAATAACGGTCCCGGCGGATCCGCTAACTTCCAACCGCTCGGGCAATCCGGGGTAGATGGCCGTGCTGGCGACGACGGTACCAAGAGCGCCCGATCTGAACCGCAGCATGGCTAGGGCGATATCCTCCACCTCTATATCATGCAACTTCGTCTCGCACACGGCTGTCACCTCCAATACCGGGCCCATGCACCAGCACAGCAAGTCCAAGTAATGGATCCCCTGATTAATAAGCGCGCCTCCGCCATCCATCCCTCGGGTACCGCGCCAAGGGCTGGCCCGATAGTAGGCCTGATCGCGAAACCACTTAACTCGGGCCTCGCCGAACACAAGCTCACCTAGCGCGCCCTTTTCAATCAAGCGCTTCAGGTCGAGCACGCCGGCGTCGAAGCGATGCTGGGATATGACCGACAGCATCACACCAGACGCTCGAGCACGGCGAATTAATTCGTCAGCAGCCTCGAGTGAAATATCGATCGGCTTCTCCACCACAATGTGCTTCCCGGCGGACGCTACGGCAACGCCGATTGCCCCGTGCAACCCGCTCGGCGCACAAATGCACACGACGTCGACGTCTCGCCGGGCCAGAAGGCCAGACATGTCTTGCTCCCAGTCAGAGCCAAACCGGTCGGCGAACAGCTTGGCTCGGTCACTCGAAATATCCTGGACCGCGACCAGCTCGGCGTTAGCAAGTGAGTTTATTGCCATTGCGTGCAGCGGCGCTGAACCGCCACATCCGACGATGCCGAACCCGTGAATATGACCCATAAGCTAGGAACGCAAAGGTGACCCGCTCGCCCACTTTCAGACGGTTGCCAATTCTTCCCTCCACCGCTGAAGTAGCTTGATGTGCTGAGGAAGAGCCACCTCTGGCTCCTCGATCTCTAAATGCCAGGCCTTTTCCCATTCTACCGAAATAACACCTTCGTAGCCGCTCTCATCCAGGATGGCGAACATCTCTCGCACGGGAACTTCGCCCTGGCCAAGAAGCACCAGGCGCCAACCGGAGGGGTCCTCATCGCTTCTGAGCGCGTCCTTCACCTGAGCGAGCAGCAATCGGGCGCCAATATTCTCGTAAACGTCTGTAGGTGTCTCGCCCACCCGGTACGGATGGTGGCTATCCCAAACTGCACCGACCTGGGGAGAACTCACCAGGGCCAGTAGTTCCGCCACGACCGCCGAGCCCGAGAAGCTGTCGTGAGTTTCGACTCCAATCGCCACACCCAGACGTTCAGCTACGCTCGCCGCCTCAGTGAGTGCAGCCGCTGCCCTTTCCATGGCCTTGGCCCGCTCGGGAGCGCTCTCTGGTAACGCGCCGCCGAATACCCGCACCACCGGCGCCGACCATTCGTTGGCCAACTCGAGGAACGCTACGATTTGCGGTACGGGGTCCTCAGTGGTCACGCGTACGGAGCTATCCACCGCGACCACGGGTAATCGCCCCACGGCCCGACGTACGCGCTCTCGGTCGCTTGGCGACATCTCGGGATCGATCAGCTCACCATCGATCAAACGAAGCTCAATGCCCTCATATCCGCACTCGAGCCCGAACGCGACCACGTCCGTCAGAGGGGCCGTGGGGAAAGCAAGAGTACTAAAGGCCAGCTTCATTTGGCGTCCCCGCTCGCTCCTACTCAACCCGGGCACCTCGCCGTCACCACCGACCTGACCATCATCCGTTTTGTCCTTTCCTTGTGCTCCACGCCAATCTGGCTAAGTGAGCCTTCTGCTTCGCCGAACCTAACGCTCACAGCCAGACGTCAGCGTAATCGAGCCAGGCCGTCCAGTCCTCTTTCGTCACACGGTGCTTGCCTTCGCGGATGAAATAGCCGAGCCGGCTCTTCAGCACCTGCCCTACCCTGGGGGTGACTTGTTCGTCCAGGCCCTCACCGGCCACCAGTTTGTACACCGGATCCGCCGCCTTCACCATCTCGAACTGCCCGCTCGGATTGGCCCACATATCCTCCGTAGCAGTAGGCACGAGGATTGGCCGCGGAGCACACAGCGATATGAACGAGTGCTGATCGAAAGGCAGCTGGTCAACGTGCTCTCCGAAATACTGGAAGTTGGGACACCACCAATGAGGAAAGGTGCGAGAGGCAAACTCGACCGTTTCGACGGGCGGCTTGCCATCAGGCCCTGGCACCGTTGACTGGGTCGGCAGTCGACAGGGTGCGGTGGCGCCATTGCCGGCGTGATGAGGGATAATCAACGCCATCCGCTCGTCGAACACTCCCGCGATCATGGCTGCCATCCCATTGCGCGAATGCCCGAAGACGCCGATACGCGACGGGCTGATGCGAGGCTCCTGTGCCAGTACGTCAAAGGCCCGGCGGAGGGCCCAGGCTCGCAGAGCCAGCCCACCGACATCATTACCTACCCTCACCGTCCCCACCCGAGATGGCTCTAACTCACCGATGACCGCTGTAACCCGTGCCTCGGCGAGGTCTACTCGATCGGGAACGATCTCTCCGTAGAATACGGTCGCCACACAATACCCGCGCTCGACACACTGGGCCAGATCCCACGCGTCGCTCTCCCGGCCCCTGTCCTGCCACGTCGCCTGTCCTCGCTCCTCACTGTACCCATCGAGGATCCAGGCGGTGGTTAGGGCAATACCAGGGTCGTCGATAACCGCATGGTTGCCGGCGAAGTTGAGGCCCAGGAGGCATGGGAGAACGTCGTTGAAGAAGTTAGGCGTCACTAGCAGCAGGCGAAACTCGAGCGTCGGCCGCGAGCACCTCACCAAGAACTCACGGATGGTCGCCTTTCCTCCCAGCGCCTCGTCGTTCTTGTACACAACCAGCCACTGCATGTCGGCTGGTGGCGGCGGCATCACACCGTATTCGTATTCCTGGAATAGCCTGAGGAGCTCTGGCCTTCGTCTCGACACCCAGCTCCTGTTTATCCTGTACCACAGACCCGTCTAACATCCGGAGGGGGTCGGGGAACCCGGCAATGTGTGGCAGCTCGCTCGGAGACGGGAGCGTCGCCAAATCCTTCATCGTCAGCCCCGCCGGTCCTGTAGGCCCCACCCCAACCACCCGGTTCGTCGTCTCATTCAGATCACGTCCTTGCTGCGTCTACCGCCACCGCAGGTGCAATATCGTACCTTGGTCATCAGCCAATTAGCCCACTGTGGCGCCGCCGATACCGCCGACGCGGAAGTACTTCGACGCGGCCACAAACAGTAGTACAGGCGGAAGCAGCATGATTACTGCCATCGCCATGACTGCTCCCCACTCCGCCGAGTACTCCTGGAAAAACGTCTCCAAACCGATAGGCAACGTGAGGACGGAATTAGACCGCAACATGACGTCCGCGACCAGGTAGTCGTTCCAGCTCAATAGAAAACTGAAAATAGCCACCGACAGCAGGGCCGGCCCCGCGTTCGGCAGGACTACGCGACGGAACCCGCCGATCAACGAACAACCGTCTATCCGTGCGGCTTCCTCGATTACGAACGGTATGGCCTCGAAGTTAGCCTTGAGCATCCAGATCCCGAACGGCAGGCTCCCTGCCGTATAGACAATGATCAGTCCTTGCAATGTGTTGTCGAGGTGGAGGGGCACGAACAGTAGGAACAGCGGTATTACGAAAACGATGACGGGGAGGGACTGGTACAGGAACAACCCCAGGGAGTAGGCGGACAAGTCGCGACCTAGGCCACGAGCCAGCGCGTAGGCACCGGGGGCGCCAATCAGGATCGTAAGACCTGACGTGGCACAGGCCAGGATGAGACTGTTGCGCAGGTAAACCAACACCGTTGTCTGGTCGAAGATGTAGCGGTAGTTGGCGCCGGTAAAACCGTGTAACAACGTGAGGCCACCGCTCGTGAGCGCGGCGGGGGGGAGCACCGAGTTGATGATTATGACGGCAATAGGGATGAGCGCCAGGAGGGCAAACAGGCTGACTACAGCCAGGCGCACCCATTCGGACCGGCGGCGCTTACGGCGTGGCGGGCGCACTAGACCACGGTCCACGGACTGCGACGGCCTCGCCAGAACCGGTGAGCTCGTTTTGACACTCATCGGACGGCCATCTTTCCGCGCCTCGAATTACTGGAGTTGATGAACCGGAAGAGGACAATTGCCATCAGCGCAGTGGCCAGGGTAGCGAAGATGGCTACGGCGACCCCCTGGCCCGTCTCGAACTCCTGGAACACGAGCTGGTACGAGTAGACAACCAAACTCTCGGTGGCGCCCAGAGGGCCGCCCCCACTTAGAAGCCAAATGGTGGAGAAGTCATTGATGGAAAAGATCGCCATCAATATCCATGACATGACGCTAATCGTCCGCAGCATCGGCAGGCTGATGTGGCGGACCGAAGACCACCAGCTGGCGCCGTCAACCCGGGCCGCCTCGTACAGCGCAGGGTCGACCGTGTCAAGGCCGGCGCTTAAGACCAGGAACATGAAGGGGAAGCTTTCCCATATCTTTACTACGCAGACGGAGATAATCGCCAAAGTTGGCGTGGCCAGGAAGCCAACGTCCCCAAGCCCCAGCGCATGCGTCACTTGGTCCCCGAGTCCCTGGGGTGTACCGATCAGCCAACCCCAGCTGGTCATCGACACCACTACAGGTACCACCCAGGGCAGCAAGAGCAAGGGCCTCAAAATGCCCGCTCCAGGAAAACCCGCCTGAAAAGCGAGCGCCAGCGCCAGGCCCACTACGTAGCTGCCGATGACCGCCGCGAGTGTGAAGATTACCGTGAACTTGAACGAGCTCCAGAACGTGGCCGTCGTCAGCACGGCCGTGTAGTTCGAAAGGCCGACGAAGGAGCCGGACGACGTCAGGGTCCCATTCCGAAGGCTTTGCCAGATCGCATATATCAACGGATAGACGCCGATCAAGCAAAGCACGACCACCGAAGGAGTGGCGAGCGCCCGAATGGGGACCGTGTCGCGATGCAGCTTACGCCGAGACGGCGCTATCGCCTCATGCGGGCTCCCCCCTTCCTGGGCCGGTACGCCCCTTGTTACCGTTGCTGCCTGCACAAAGTCCTCCTATGCCCTCGAGCCGAAGAGTGCTTCCGGGTAGTGCAGCGCCAATGATCGCACCACCTCAGTATCAAGCCTACGTACCGGCCACTGATGGGGTGCGACCATTGGGCGCAGCAGACACTGCCGCTACGTGGACATTGCTTTTTCGATGGCGGGCTGGACAGCGGACAGGATGGACTTCGCAGACTGACTTCCCTGGATTATTTGCTGAGTCATTACCGCTAGGCCGCTGCTGCCTTCGAGGGCATTGAGCCCCGGGCTGAGAGAGTGACCTTGGGACGCTGTAGTCTTCGCCACCGGGAGCCATTCCTTCAACGGTATTGAGATCTGAGGGTTGTTCGCCACCGAGGGAATGCTGGCGAAGGACTTGCGCACGGGTAGTCCGGTCACGAGCCCCTTCGACCAATACGCCTTCATTAGCGACTCGTAGGCCGAGTACCACTCGTACATTCCCTCGACATCGTACGAACCTTTGTACGCCATCAGATTATTGACCCAATAGATCGTCCCCGTTTTGCCGCTCGGCGACTTGAGCGGCGAAGTAAGGCCAAGGTCAGCCGATACGCTCGGGGAGTAGTCTGCGCCTTCTTTCGGGCCCCCGTAAGCAAAGGCGACCTTGCCGGAGCCGAAAGCGGCTTGCCATTCGGTCTGGTTGAAGCTGATCGATTGGGGATCGATGTAACCGTCCTTTGATAGCTGAAGGAGGAACTCAACCGCTTCTACATTTGCCGCCTGTGTGGCGTCCGGCTCGCCCTTGGCGTTGAAGAAACCGCCCCCGTTGCCGATCATGAACGGGATGATGTCCTGCCAGCCATTGAAAGAGGGGTTGCCACCGGTGTTAAACAGGAAGATGCCCTTCTTCTTCAGCGCCTTCCCGAGGGTGAGCAAGTCGTTCCAGGTCTTGGGGACTGCGCCACCGACCTGCTTCAACAGGCTCTTCCGGTAGTACAACACCCGGATATCTATCTCCCAGGGGATGGCGACATAGTGGCCCTTGTACCGCATTACTTCGAGCAGGCCCGGGTAGAAGTCCGCCGCCGTCCCGTCTTTTTGGAGCATGGCCACCAGCCCATCTAGCGGTTGGATGGCTCCCTGCTGGCTGAACTGGAACGCCTGGTAGCCGGATCCCGAACTGCAGTCCGGGTTGGTCTTGGACGCGATGGCCGACGCAAATTTCGCGTACACGTTGTCCCACGTCACCGCCTGGTACTTGACAGCCGGGCTATTCGGGTGGGCGGCGTTGTACTGCTTGGCCAGCGCGGCACCCTCGATGTTGTAGGCGGCGGCACCCCATTCCATGTCCCAAAAGGTAATGGGCGACGCCTTGGACGCACTGGGACGGATTAGCGGCGCACTTAGCAGCTTGGACAGGCCGCCCCCACGGGCGGCGACCGCACCCGTCGCCGCGACCGCGCCTCCTACTCCTAGGAATTTACGCCGAGACAGGGCCGGCGTACCGTTGACGCCCTCGCCTGTAGAGTTTTCTTCCATCGCAACTACCTTTCTGTGGTTGTTCTTTGTTTTTGCGGTTACCGGGTTCTTTCTGTCAAGCGATGCAGTTGTGAGCTTTGGTCAGTCTCGAGCCACGGTCCCCGGGTCACCCCGGGTCGTAGATCATGGTCAAAGTGCTATAAATTTCTCCTCCCGAGTATTGCGATCTAAGGTCGCTAACCGAATGGTCCGTGATTTCTGTCAGGAACCGCAAGACCCAGCTCATTCGCCGACCCCGCTCATCTCACGGACGCTGCGGGCCATGCTTTGGGCGACGTCTCTCCCGCCCCAGTCGAAGAGCACAGCTCCCAGTCCGGGCTCTCGGTCGGCAAGGCGCGAGTAGATTTCCTGAGCCCGCTCTGGGGGGGCGACTTCGGTGACCAGACCTGCAGTGCTGATCTTTCCCTGACGGAACAAATCGAACAGGACGATGTAGTCGTCGTAGAGCGACCATCGCCCCTGCCATGGCCCTGACTTCAGGGGAAGTAGCCACTCCAGCGCCCCGATGATATGGATCCCGCGCCGAAAAACCTGGCTCAGCATCTGAGTGGCATTGCCGCTAAAGCTGCCTCTTGGCGATCCCAACAGGACCACTTCGCCTCCGTCACGGGCCAATCCGATCGCTGTCGCCGCGGCATCTGGGACACCCGATGCTTCCACGACAACGTCAGCCCCATGACCGAGGATGGGTTCGACGGTTTCCTTTTCGCTGCCTGCCTGCAAGCGCGCCGCAGTTAGCCCGTTGGCTTGGGCCAGCCCGACTCTGTGTTCTAGAGGATCCAGTGCCACTACGGTCATCCCGGCCAACTGCAACAATTGCGCCGCAAAATTCCCTACAAGTCCGAGGCCCAGGACAACCGCTCGCCCGCCGAGCTGCACATTGGCTGACTTCCGAAGAGTCGTAATTGAGACTGATGCCATGCGGGCCAAGACGAGACTTTGGGGGTCGTCGCCGCCCTGGAGGGGGACGACGGGACGCTTCGCGGGATCGGCCACCGCGTAGCGGGCGTGGCGACAGATGGCGAAGACGCGGTCTCCTAAGGTGTACTCCGACTGGACCGCGGAAGGCCTACCAAGCGCCACGACGCGCCCTATAGCTCCGTAACCCGGGCGGTGCGGGTAGAAGTTCCAGGACCCGGGGACTCGGGTCCCGGGGTCGAGCCCCGTGAAGTTTGCTACCTCTGTACCGGCGCTAATCACCGACACGTCTACCTCGATCAAGACTTCACCGGGCCCAAGCGAGGCCTCATCGACGAGGGCGTCCTCGACACGGCATCGGCGCTCGCCCACGAACACCAGTCCTGGCCCGGTAAACACGCTCACTGTTGTGTCCCCTTTGCGGCGGTCGTCAGACCGACCGCATAACGTTTAGTGTGAATGTTGGCGTTCATTAGGAATACTCACTTGGCGCGGAGGCGTCGTTGTGCAGCACCCCAGTGCGAATCACGGACCACCAATTGGCTGTCGAGGACGATGTGCTGAGAAGTGCGGGGGTCCCGTTTCCGTGCGAGCAGCAAAAGTGCTGCGGTACGACCTAGCTCCGCTGCAGGCTGTTCGACGACTGTGATGGCTGGCCTGACTAGAGAGGCCCAAACGGCATCGCCAAACCCTACGACGGCGACGTCTCCCGGCCACGCCAGCCCGTGCTCCTTTAAAGTAAATAAGAGCCCGGAGGTAAGGAGAGCGCTGGCGGAGAAAATAGCTCGAGGTGGCACATTCAAGGTTAAAAGGTCTTGCGCGGCGCGGCGGCCGCCTTCGAAGCTGAAGTCTGAAGAGCGCACGTATTCGTCCTGAACCGGCATACCCGCCTCCTCCATCGCCCGTCGGAAGCCGGTGAACCGGTCTCTTGCCGTATTCACGCTAACAGGTCCGTTTATAATCGCGACGCGGTCGTGCCCACTTTCTATAAGTACCCGCGTCGCGCGGTGGGCGCTGCCGACATTGTCCATGACAACAGAGGAAATACTCGGCGCTGCACCGTCGCGGTCGATCAAGACGACGGGCACTGGTCCGGCATCCATATCGGTCACCGCTGGCCCTACGACACCCGCCGGCGCCATTATCAGCCCGTCGGATTTGCCCCGAAAGTACGACACCAGATCCTGCTCAGCGTCCGGGTCATCTTCGGACGAGGCGACGACCAAGCGATGACCGTGGGACCGGACCACTTCCTGAATCCCTCGCACGGTCTCCGAGAAGAAGGAGTTTGTCGCGTCCGGGACGATGGCGGCAATCGATAAACGTGAGGTGCCGTACCTGCCTCGCCGGCGTGGCTGGTACCCAAGTTCCTGGGTGGCGTCAATGACGCGTCGCCGGGTCGGTTCGCTCACCGAACGGCGCCCGGACCCAAGTGCGTAGGAAGCAGTGGCAAGCGAGACCCCTGCATGCTCGGCCACTTGGCGAAGCGTGGCCCCCCTATTGTTCACAGTTTTGTTCGCAATCCCTAGATCAATCGTGCGTTGGCTCCGGGCCATGCTAGCAGAAGCCTGTCGGCGGCAAAATAACGTGCTATCAGGCATTATGTCGTTCCGAGGATGACCTCTGACAGTCGGGAGCCGTTACGCCGTTACCAGCTGGCGGGCCTGCATGTGAAAGTTGATGTGAAGAACGGGTGGAGATGTGGGCAACGAAGCACCGGGGGCGTTCGGGGGACCTCGGGCGAGTGCGTGGCACCGTTTCATGGCGTGCCTCGGTTCTTCCGCGTACGAGTGACGATATGTATACTCCAATCTGAGAGCGCATGTCAATCGACCCCGTCATAATTCAGCCCAGCTACGCCACGAATACGCCAGGTGGTCCCTATACAGGTATACCATTGGCGGCGTGAAAGAGCGCCTGGTGCCGATCGTGGGCGGCCCAAAAGTGCTGTTGACGCCACCCGACCTTGGTGAAGGAGGCGCGAGGACTGGCTCACAGCAAAGCCGACCAGGTGCGTAACCACGTTCTACGGTTGGTCGAGGACCAGGGACCACACGGGAAGCTGCCCACCGAACGAGAACTGGCCGAGGAACTGGCGGTGAGCCGTCTGACGGTCCGACGAGTCCTCGACGGTTTGGAATACGAGCGCCGCGTCTACCGGATCCAGGGCGCGGGTACGTTCGTCAGCGAGGCACAGATATCAAAGTCGCTCGAGCTGACCTCGTTCTCCGAGGACATGCGTAGCCGGGGCATGACGCCGGGGTCACGGGTCGTCGAACTGGAAGAGACGGCTGCGGGCGCGCGATGGGGACAAGCGCTCTCTTTGAGCCCGGCGGAGAAGGTGTTCCACATTGCGCGAGTGCGAACCGCAGACGGGCAGCCAATGTGCCTCGAGGAGTGCTATATCGCCGCATACCTGGCTCCCGGTCTTTTGGAACTTGACTTGACAGGTTCTCTTTATGGGGTACTGGCAGGGAGGTTCCGGCTGAGGTTGGACCGAGCTGACCAGACCATCAGAGCCACCGTCTTGGAAGCGCACGAGGCGTCACTTCTCGGTGTCCCCCCATTTTCGCCCGCCTTCAAGGTCGAACGTACCGCCTACGACGGGAGAGGTCGGCCCGTCGAGCGCACCGAGGCCTTATACCGGGCGGACCGCTATAGCTACCACGTGACGCTTGGGCGGCCACAAGGCGCGACCGGTGAGGATGTGCAGCCACTTGATTGAGCCCAACACACCCGCCGACGGTCCCGCCCAACATGCGGTGGGCGTCATTGAGCAGCTTCGCGGTCGCCTGGTTGTGTCATGCCAGGCGCCACCCGGGCACCCTCTCGCTGACGTCCGAAGTATTGTCACCCTTTGCGAATGTGCCGAACGGGGCGGGGCTGCGGGTGTGAGGGTAGAAGGTATCGAGGCCGTCAAGGCCGCGAAACTCGCCGTCGCCATCCCGGTGATCGGCTTGAAAAAGGTATCGACACCCGCAGTGGGCACTGGCCGGGGGTCGCCCGGCCATAACGCCGAGCGTCGAGGACGCTATAGGACTGGTAGTTGCAGGTGCGGATATCGTGGCCGTGGAGGTCACCAATGAACTGCGGCGTCTCGGCCTGACCCGCGACCTCGGCCTGGTAAAGCGGGCCATCGACGTACCGGTGTTGGCCGATGTGTCGGCTCGCATTGAAGGCGAGGCTGCTTTTGCCGAGGGGGCCGACCTGGTCGGTACGACGCTATCTGGCTATACCCCTGAGTCGGAGCTCCGACCAGCACCTGATCTCGAGCTGGTTCGGGATCTGGTCAGCCGAGGCATACCCACAGTCGCCGAGGGACGCATCGCGAGGCCGGAAGACGCATCCACCGCGATCGAAGCAGGAGCGATTTTCGTCGTTGTTGGCAAGGCGATCACGGACCCGTTGGCCAGGACCACTGCCTTTGTGGCCGCCATCGCTGAGCGCTTAGCCGAGGCCAAACCATGACGTCCGCCGGGGGGAAGGCGATGCCATGATGCCCGAGGTGACCATTGGTGCTGATCTCGGAGGATCGAAGACGGCGGTCGGGATCGTGAGCACTACCGGAGATCTGCTCAAGCGTATTGAAGTACCGACGCAGAAATCGGCCAGGAGCGGCCGCGACATTAGCAATGCTCTTGGACCTGGTCACCTCCCTCGTCGATTACTCTCTGCGCCATCAGCTCTACGTCACAGCCGTGGGGGTAGCAACGGCCGGGATTGTGGACGAAGCAAGAGGCGTGGTGACGACGACCACGGGCGTTCTGCCTGGTTGGTCAGCGGTCCCGATCAGGCAAGAACTCGAACACGCCCTGGGTCTCAAGGTTTCCGTTTTGAACGACGTCCACGCTATGGCCATGGCCGAGAGTCAGTTGGGCCGCGGAAAAGGCGTTGATGACGCGCTCTACTTAGCCGTCGGTACTGGCATCGGCGGGGCGATTTCCCATTCGGGCGTGGTTAGGAGTGGCGCACATGGTTGGGCCGGCGACATAGGCCATATTGTGGTCGACTGCTCGGACCAGGCCGCGCTCTGCCCATGCGGTCGGACTGGTCATCTCGAAGCTTATGCCTCGGGGCCCGCCCTTGCCGTTCGCTACGAGACCGTCAGCGGAATACAGTCAAACGGCGAGTTGCGCCTGGTGGCTGCCCGTGCCCGGGACGGTGACGAGCTGGCCCGGTATGTACTGCGCGAGGGAGCCGAGTTCCTGGGCCGCGCCATAGGCGGGATTGTTAATCTGCTCGACCCTGAATTGGTTGTTTTTGGAGGAGGACTGGCCGATTTGGACGCTGACCTAT
The DNA here is from genome assembly GCA_963845605.1 of uncultured Acidimicrobiaceae bacterium. Taxonomy (GTDB): domain Bacteria; phylum Actinomycetota; class Acidimicrobiia; order Acidimicrobiales; family Palsa-688; genus Fen-671. Next base: position 54,110 of record CAWJSS010000003.1, on the reverse strand, counting down.
TCTGGTGCCACACAATTCGAACGCTGCAGGCAGAGGTCCGAGCGGGCGTGCCCATACCATGCCTCCCCGCACGACTGAGAAATGATGCAGCCATGATCGGTGCCGCTCTTGCTGCCGGGACGAAGGTAAACCTCAATTGAGCCAGATGGTAACGCCGGTGCGCGTCGGCGCCTGCGCTGGCTGTCTCGCAACCACGGGGCCATGATGAACGCGGATGTGCTTGGCCATGCGGAACGGTCCATGCTGTCGTGGCTAGAAGGTCAGCAAACTGGCCTCATCGACTTCGCCTGTCAACTGATCTCGACTCCCAGCCCCAACCCACCCGGTGACGAACAAGCTGTTGTGGCTATTACCCAAGCCAAACTGCGGGAGCTGGGCATCGCCGACTTCGAGGTCGTCGGCTGCAGCCCGAACCGGCCCAACTTGATCGCATCAGTCCCGGGCACGGCGGGGGCCCCGCGCCTGATATTGTCCGGGCACCTGGACACAAAGCCACCGGGCGATCTCTCGGCGTGGCAGCACGATCCTTTCTCGTCGGTTATTGAGGACGGGGAACTGTACGGTCTCGGGTCAGGGGACATGAAAGCAGCGGTCGCCGCCATGGTCTACGCAGCGGGGGCCGTCGGGGCTGTTCGAAGGCGCGGGACACTCGTGCTCGTCTTGACCGCAGACGAGGAGGCGGGGTCGGCGCAAGGGTCGAAGTGGTTGGCCGAGGCGGGCAAATTGCGAGCTGAGGCCGCCATCATTGGAGAGCCCTGCGGGATTGCCCGCGAGTGGGAAGCAATCGATGTGCTTTCTCGGGGGATCGCTATGTTCCGGGTGGTCGTGCATGGTACTCAAGCACACTCGAGCCTCTCGGACCGGCTGCCGATGGTGAACGCCACGGTCACGATGGCCCACCTCATCGATCGGATGGACCGGGAACTCAAACAACACCTCAGCTATGTGCCACATCGCCTTGTCCCGGGTGGGCCCACGGTTAACGTCGGCGTTATGGCCCAGGCCGGCACGTTCTACGGCATAAATCCCGGCCTGGCCGAGTTCGCCTGCGATCTTCGAACGCTGCCGGGCATGTCGAGAGAGAGCGTCGAGCGTGACCTGCAAGGATTTCTCAGCATGGCGATGAAGGACGACCCAGTGCTGGACGCAGAACTGATCTTCGAGAAGTGGCTCCCGGCCACGGAAATAGGTGCCGACGACGCGGCGGTGACAGTTCTTCGGGACGCTGCTAGTACCGTCCTCGGCGCCGCGTTGCCTATCGGGGCTTTTCCAGGAGCGACAGATGCAACCTATTTTCAGCTCAGCAGCGGTATACCGACCGTGGCGGCATTTGGGCCGGGCTACCTCTCTCGAGCCCATCAACCGAACGAGTCCGTGCCAGTGGGCAGCCTCCTCCAGGCGGCAAAAATCTATGCTTTGACCGCAATGCGATATCTCGGGGCCTACGAATGATTTTGAACTCGTATTGGGAACCCGCTGCCAACCTGATAAAGACCTTCTCACGAAGGCCGCATGATCTGTTAAGGAGAAGAATATGACCGTGTTCGAGGGTCCCGGGCTTGTGTTCGACCGAGCGAACGAGTGCAGCGTCGAAACCGCGAGGCTCGACAGTTCCGAGCTCCAGCCGGGACAGGTCATTGTCGAGGTTGAGGTCTCAGTGGTAAGCGCGGGCACCGAGGTGGCGAACTTCACCGGTTTGGACCCTGCGACACGCGTACCCGGAAGCTGGAATTACTTTCCCCACCGCCCGGGTTATGGAGCCGTTGGTCACATTGTCGCCTTTGGTCCACCCGCACCGAGCCTCGACCCGAACCTTGAAGTTGGGGACCGCGTTTTTGCCATCTGTCGCCACGCCCGCTATGGCGTGGTCGAGACGTCGAACCGCCCGATAGTGCCGCTCTTGGTGGAGGACGACGCCGAGACGATGGTCCTATCCCGAATGGCATCCGTAGCTATAACCGCGGTGCGCAAAGCCTCGAGCCTGGACCTGGGCGGCCGCGCCGTAGTTATTGGGCTCGGGCTCGTAGGCAACTTCGCCGCGCAGCTTCTTCAACTGTCGGGGCTGAGCGTCCTCGGGCTCGACCGGTCCGCGCCCAGAGTAGAACTGGCCAAGGGAGTTGGTCTGACCGCGGTGCTAGTGGGTGAGGGCGAGGAACGAGAGGTAGTGGAAGCGGCGCTTGGGTCCCGGCCAGATCTCGTAATTGAGGCGTCGGGCATCCCTGATTCGTCTCCCACGGCTGTGGCCTTGGCCCGCGACGGGGGCGAGGTCATCTTGCTTGGCTCGCCACGGGGTGTGTTCAGCGGTGATGCCACGCAGATGCTCAGCAACATCCATATCCGCGGAATCCATCTCATTGGTGCACTCGAATGGCTAATGCCTTTGCGTGTTGGCCCGTGGCAAGGACGTTGGTCGCTCTATGACGACTATTTAGCCCTGTTCGACCTCGTCCGTAGCGGCCGGCTGCGTACGTCTGGCCTGGTAACGGACATTGTGCCGCCCGCCGACGCCCCAGACATGTACACGCGTCTGGCTGCGCACGAGCCCGGCATCGGAGGAGTCCTCTTCGATTGGAGATAACAGTTCGATTGGAGATAACAGTTCGATTGGAGGTAACGGGCCGAATGGGGCAATCAACGCGCGGCAAAGCTCGTTCGCTCGGGCTCGCTCGCCTGGACCTCGTAGATCGACCCCGAGCGCTCGCTGGCTGGCAATGGGATGCGCACTGGGACAGGTTCCATCCGTGGGACGGGCGAAGTGGCGCCTCTCAGCTGACGGCGCTGGAGCTCCATCCAATCGGCGCCTACTAGTGGCCAGGCATCGCCGGCAATGTACTCAATAAGGAACAGCCGTCGTGACCCGCCACTCGTGTTGGGTGCAGAACCGTGGAGAAGCCTTGCGTGGTGGATAGTGATCGCTCCTGCGGGCGCTTCCAGGGCGACGCAACTCGTAGGGTCGATGGCAGCTGGGTCGATCGACCCGACGAACCGGCCGGCTGCGTGATGGTCCAGTACCGGGCCGCGATGGCTGCCCGGCACGACCATGAGGCAGCCATTGTCGAGGCGCATGTCGTCGATCACGACGCCAACCGCGAGGATGTCATCGTTGGTATGCGGGTAGAAAGCCCAGTCCTGGTGCCACTCAACGGGGCTGCCGCTACCCGCTGGCTTCATGTTCATCTTTGTGCTCTGGTAGCGAAAGTCGGGACCAATGAGCTGCGCGACGATGTCAAGTAGCGCGGGGTCGCGCATCACAGCGTCGTAGGCCTGACTGTTGAGGGCCGGGTTCTTGATCCTGCGGACTTGCGGCTGGTCAGGAGAGTGCCCCGGCTCCAGGTCGAACACGTCCCCGTTGGCCCCTACTGTCCGGGAAGCCTCGACCCAGTCGTCGGCCACCTGACGCAGCGCCTCGACCTGCGCGTCACCGAGGACTTGCTCGACGACCAGATATCCGGATTGCCGGTACTGCTCGACTTGTCCCGGGGTCAGCATGAATACCCCTCAGGGATGTCGTAACCGGTGCTGAACCCGGGGAAAGAGTGGCCCAAAGACGCACCACATGGCCGTCCTACACCTTCAGACATGGTGGCATCTTATCTACGAAGCTGACGACGAAGTGGCCCCTGTCCGGTACGTACTTACCCGTTGGCCCGCTCGAGAAGGGGCTCGCTCCACGGCTCCAGGCGCTTGGTGAGGTCCCTGAATGCTTTATCCAGTGGGGCGGGCTTCAGCGCTGCGCCCCGCATGTCTCAAATTCGCGAATGAATGGAGCGAACTGAGCCCGCTTCGGCCCGTGAACGGCCTGCGTCATCTCGGGCACCATGGCGGCAGCGAGGTCCCCCTCTGCCGCCGGCCGAACGAAAGCTTTGCCGCTGTCCAGATGGTACATGCCTATCGCTTGTTCGAAACCCTTCTCCCCCATGATTTTTCGCTGCCGTCCTCGGCCCAGTGCGCCCCTCGAGACCTTCTTGCGTCAAGGGCAGCACCCGGTTGCTCCCCTTCAGGCCCCTTGGTAGCTGCCGCGTCGGCCAACTTTCGTTTGGCAGCAAGTGCTTTGGCCGCAACCCCGAGCCAGTCGAGGTCAGGTTGCTGGTTTTTCGCCGGGAAGCCGGTGGTGTACTTGAGCCCTCGTGGTGCAATAGATCTTTGCTCTACGACGAGACGGTACTTGTGTCTTCGACGATCTGAAGACCGAATGCTTGGACGTATTGGGACTTTTCGTCCCGCAGCGCTTTGAGTACTGGCTCAAAGCCGGCTGGACGTTCGTAAGCTGCTGAGGGTCTACGCCGCCCCCTTGTCCCGGCCCGTCGCGCTGAACACCCACGCCGTTAGCCAGCGGGGTAGGCGGCCGATCGACGCCGGTGGCGGGCGGTTCCCGACCCTGGGCGCCGTTGCCACCGAGCAGAGTGCCTTTGGCGCGGTTCACTGAGCGGGTAGCGGCACGGTTGTCGAGGTTGCGTTGCAGGACAAGGAAGGTCTCGGGTCGCAGCCGTGGAGGGGGTGGACCTGCCCCCGCGGCATCGGGTGAGGCAGGCGGGATGGCGGCGACGGCCACGGTGAGACCATAAGCCGCGTTATCGTTGCCCTCGTTTCGTCGCCTGAAACGCTCCCCGCCCCACTAACACGACTAGGCCCCTGACCATTGTTGTATAAACCCATCCGAAGCGCCCGACGTAGTGCGGATCCTCCTCCCGACCCGTCAGCGCCAAACATGCGGCTACGTCAAGTGCTGGCTAGGCTACTTTAGGGTCAGGGTCAGGGTCAGGGCCAGGTCCTTCCTGCCGGCTGGCCCGGCAACTAGGACGGGTCTTGGCTATGGGCTCGATCGAGAGGGAGGACAGGAAGAGGGTGCTTCGTCACCTAGGTCGCCCGGCTGCCCGCACAGCATTGGTGGTGACCGCTCTCGGCCTCGGGTTGCCGCTCTTGTGGGCCCTCCGGGCGTCGGCCACCCCGCTCGACCCAGGCCTGTACCTTTTCCACGGCGTCTTCGACGGCCCGCTGTGCTCGGCCCCAACCGCGCTACCCGGACGGCCTGGGTGGTCAAGGGTGGTTTGCGGGGTCGGCGGTGACGAGTTCTTCGTACCCGCTGGGGTCACAGTCCTCCAGGTCGAGGTCCTGGGCGCGGCCGGGGGCGCTGGCGCCGGCGGGTCGGCGGGCGGTGGTGGGGCGGATATCCAGGCCTCGATCATGGTCTCGCCCGGCGAGATGCTCGAGATGGCCGTCGGCGGCGCGGGCGGCAATGGGAACGAGATGGGCGGTTTCAATGGCGGGGGCGATGGCCCCCATGCCTTCCCGGCTCCGCCATCGCCCAGCCCGGACCTCTCGGGCGGAGGCGGAGGCTCGAGCGACGTCCGCGTTGGCGACACGGGGGTGTGGGACCGCATCATTTCCGCCGCCGGTGGTGGTGGCGGCGGGGGCGGGGCGCAGGGCGGCCAGGGAGGAACCAGCAGTGCGCGGGGCCAGGCGGGCGCGGCCGGTGGGGCGGGTGGCTTGCCAGCCACGAGCGCCGGCAACGGGGCGGGTGGAGGGACTGGTCCCGGCGCCGGGGGGGCAGGGGACGGCACGACATTGTCCGGTGGTACGGGTGGCGCCGGCCAGCCTTCCGCCGGAGACCCAGGCGGCGACGGCGGGGGTGGAGGCAGTGGCTACGGCTTCGGCGGTGGTGGGGCTGGAGGCGCCGGCGCCCCCGGTGGCGGCGGCGGAGGCGGCTCAGACTTCGTCAACCCGCAGTTCCTCAGCCCGGGCGTCCCCGTCGGGCACGCTGATGGCGTGAACCACGGTGACGGCCAGATCGTGGTCGTCTACCACGCCCCGCCGGTCTTCTGCGGGGCGGTCATCTATGCCGACACCACCCTTCACCATGACCTCGACTGCCGGGGCCAGCCCGGGATCACCATCGGCGGCCTCCTCAACCCCGGGGTGGAGGCGCCCGACGCGCCCGTGACCTTCAACCTGGACGGGCACACGATCATCGGCGACAGCTCGAGCACGGGCATCGACGTCGAGCGCGATGACGTGACGATCGAGCACGGCACCCTCAAAGGTTTCGGGACCGGCGTCACCTTCGGCCTCCTGGCCGGCTTCACCTCGGGGGTGGCGAGTGACCCGACCATCTCCGACATGACATTCGCCGACGGTGCGACGGGCGTCTCGGGCATGGGATCAGCGAATATCACGAACGACCGCTTTCTGAGAATGTCAGCTTCCGCCATACTCCTCAGCGGGCCCGGGGACTTCGGGCAGGATACGGCTACCGTTACGGGCAACACCATCACCGGCTCCGGTGAGGGGGTTGTCGTCGCCGGCGCCGCCGCCGCCATCTCCGGGAACGTCATCCGGGGTAGCGCCGGGCCGGCCGTGAACGTGTATTCGACGCCCTCGCTCACGGTCGACAACAACACACTGTCTGGCAACGAGACCGGCGTGTCCGTCGATACCGATACTTCCTACCCCTGCGGGGCTGCCACATGTTTTATGGCCCCCCCCAATGTGGTTATCGAGGGAAACAGTGTAGATGCAAACACCGGGGTGGGCGTCGTCTGGACCGGGACGGGAGGGCCCGGTAACGAAGTCTTGGGCAACGTCGCCAACCGGAACGGCACCGCCGGCGAGGCTTCGGCGTCCGGCGACGGGATCGATATCGACCTGACGTTCCAGGCCGGGGACGTTAGTGTTGCCAACAACCGGGCCGATAACAATCTCGGTACCGGCATCGAGGCTGCCGGCGTCATCGACGGTGGTGGCAACCTCGCCTCGGGCAACAGGGGCGCCGTCCAATGTGTCGGGGTCGTGTGTGCCCCTGGTTGAGATAGCACGTCAGAATGCCGATCACTCAATGAGTAAGGCGACCGAGCCCGATCGCTGAGCCTGGAAAAGGGCGAGCGCCGGACCATCATTGGTGACCACTTAGGTGGAACGGGCCGTCGACGAGCTCGGTTGGCTAGAGTTGGTGGCGCCAGATGAATTAGCAGGTCAGATGGTACAAGCCCGGGTAGCTCAGACGGCAGAGCGACGCACTCGTAATGCGTAGGTCAAGGGTTCGATTCCCTTCTCGGGCTCCCGGATGTGCCCCTTCAACAACGACAGTTGGGTCGGACGTAGGCGGGACGCCATCCTCGCAGTGAGCTGAGGGTGGCTACGGCTGAGGCGTTGCGGAGATCGTCCAGGGTGACCACACGCTCGACCAGCCGGCCCGCAGCCAACTGCCGACCTCGTTCAACCCCAGGCAACAACCCACAACCGAGCGGCGGGGTACACCATCGGCCGGCCAGGCGAACGGCCAGGTTGGCCCGGGTGGTCTCCGTTACCTCGCCGCGCTCGTTTACGAGTACTACGTCGTCGGCGGTCGGGTGCCGCCGGGCGCGGTCGTCGTAGCGCCCACGATTTGTCGTCTTGTGGAAGAGCATGACGTCGATCGAGTGAACGGGCTCGAGGTCCACACAAAGCCGTACCGGGCCGGCTGGCAGCTCGTCAGTCGAGTGCTGAGGTCTCGACCTCAACGGCGCCGTGGGGCCGCAGGACAAGCCGCACCCGAGTAGGCGTGCTCAGGCCCACGACGGCACTAGCGACCAGGTCTTCCACCCTAGGCGGGACAACCAGGCCGAAGTACCGCGCCGAGGCTTTCAGCCGGGCCATGTGGTCGTCGAGGTTGCGCACTTCGCCGCCCCCCGTGCCCGGTGCGAATGCCATCGTCTCGATCAAACCCTCGTCGGCGCTCAATGAGGGGGCGGGAGGGCCCACCGGCGCCCGGGCTTTCAAGAGCACTTCGTCCCACTCTTGCTCGGCGGACGAGTCCCACGTGATCCCACCGCCCGAGCCGTACTCCACCAACCCCAACGCCTTGTCCACCACCGCCGTCCGGATGGCAACGGCAAACCGAGCGGCTGACACCACTACCGGAGGGACACTGGTCCCCGGGCGGAGCGAGGAAGCCGACTGCGCCGCAGTACACCCCTCGTGGCGATGCCTCGATGTCGGCAATGACAGACATGGCCGACACCTTGGGCGCCCCCGTCACCGAGGCGCAGGGGAAAAGGGCGCCGAAGATCTCCGCCAAGCCCACCCCCTCCCGGGCCGTGGCCGTGACGGTGGAGGTCAGCTGCCAGAGGGCCGGGTGTTGCTCCAGTTGCCAGAGAGACGGGACGGCCACACTCCCGGGCACGGCAATACGGCCCAGGTCATTTCGAAGGAGGTCGACCACCATCACGTTCTCGGCCCGCTCCTTAGCGGACGCCCGCAACTCCTCAGCTCGACGGATATCTTCTTCGGACCACCGACCTCTGGGCGTTGTGCCCTTCATCGGGCGAGTAACCAGAGAGGCACCACATTGCTCGAAGAACAGCTCGGGCGACCCGCAAGCGACGGCCCACTGGTCAGTTTCAAAGAAGGCTTGATAACCGCTCGTATAACTCACCAGCAAGCGGCGGTACAGCTCGAACGCGCTCTCTTCTGATGGCCACGGCCGGCGGAACCGGGTCGTGTAGTTCACCAGATACGCATCGCCGTCGGCGATGGTGTCACGGATCACGACGATGGCCGAGGCGTGAGCGCTGGCATCAACCTCACACTCCCAGGGAGGGTGGCCGGTCGGGCCGAGACTTGATAAGGCCGCGCCGGAGGAGCACACCGCCGGGGCAGGGACGGCTTCCGCGAAGAGCCCGAACCAGGCGAGCGGGACTGCCGATGTGCGCCGGGCCATCGAACTTGGGGCCATAGAACTTGGGGCCATAGAACTTGGGGCCATAGAACTTGGGGCCATAGAACTTGGGGCCGGAAGACGCGATGTGTTGACCCGGAAGGCGGCATCAAAAGCCGGCGCCGCCTCGTAGGCCACGAAGCCCGCGACGTACCGTCCTTGACGCGCCGCGGCGTCGGCCTCGCTGAGCACGGCAGCCACCTCCGATACCAGCCTGGTTTCGACCTGTCCGACCGGTCGGCACAGCTCGATGCCCCCGCCGGCAGCGATGGCGGTGTGGTCGATCCGGCAACGGGTCATGGTTTCGAGGGGCGACCGGACCTCGGCGGCCCGGCCCATTGGCAACGGTATGCGGTTACTTCGAGGACACCGAGCGCCGCGGGCTCCCGCTCGAAGTTCAGACTGCCGGTCGACGCAGTACCCACGAGCCGACGGTAGTTCGGACTGGCAGGATGACCTCGCCCGGATGGCCCGCCAGCAACGCCAAGGGCTCCTCCGCCACCCCTCGGTGTTCGACTTCCTGGGCGGACGGCCGAGACTGGGCCCGCATTATCCTTCACCTCGAGCACTCCGTCGCCTTGCTCGACAGCCTGGGGCTCGACACCCGCACAAGCATCGACGTCCTCATGACGCTGAACACGTACGTGCTCGGCGCGGTGATCCGTGAGCTGCAGGAGATGCGAGACCAACGTCACATCGACGCCATCGGCCCGGACCGCGCTTCGGGCCGCTTTACACGGTTCTTGCGTATCTTCGACGAGGGCATTGACCCCGATGCGCCAGAAACGCGGGAGGAACGCTTTGCGTTCGGGCTGCAGTGCGCACTCGACGGGATCGCCGTCCAGATCGAGCGCCGGACGAGCTAGGGCACTGAGCCTCCGCCCAGTCGGCCGGGCTGGGCTGCCAATCCTGAGACCGTCCCTTACAATCGTCGGGTGACTTTGCTGGGGCACGAGATATCGGAGGACGATCTCGGCCGCTCAACCGAAACAGTCTCAAAGCCGGGCCAGGCGCCTCAACGGCTAGAGCCTGATCAGGCGACGACAGGGCCCAAACGCAGTCCGATCCTGCTCGAACTGGCCGGGCTCATTTTCCTGGTCTGGATCTATGACTGGCTGCAGGACCTGGCCCCTCTTCGCCAGAAGCTCGCCTTCGAGCACGCCCGGAGCCTTCTGTCATTCGAAACGAAAACCGGCCTTGACCCTGAGCGAGCCCTGGACCAATGGATGGCACACCAGCACGTGCTGGCTTTTATCGCCTCAAATTTCTACGCCAACGCCATATTCGCGGTCACGTTCGGCTTCGCGGCCTGGACCTGGTGGCGGCGTCCTGATATCTACCGGCCTCTGCGCAACGAACTGGTGCTGGCCAACCTCATCGGGTTTGCCGTGTTCTGGGTTTACCCGGTAGCACCACCGCGCATGCTCCCGGGCTTCATCGACGTGGTCCAGAAAGCGGGCGGCCTCGGCTCTTGGCACACCACCCTCATGGAACACGCCGACCAGTTCGCGGCCATGCCCTCCATGCACCTCGGCTACGCCGTGTGGTGCGGGCTGGTGGCGTGGCGACTGGCCAGGCGTGGGCGGGCCCGAGTGGCGGCCTTGGTGTTCGCCATCGCCTACCCGTTGTTGACCGCCCTGATAGTTATATCTACTGGCAACCACTACCTTTTGGACGTCTTGGCCGGGACGGGGACCATCGTCGTCGCCCTTGTGGTGGTAGAAGTCGCACCCCGCTCTGTCCGGCGCCTGCGGGCGCAGCGCATTGGTGCCGAGCCAGCCGTGACCAGGTCAATACACGTGACAACACGCGACCGGGCTTGAACGCGGCGACGTCAAGGGCTCCTTCGCCCGACCTTGACATCGTCGGCTGTTTGTTGCAAGTATTTCCATAAAGACAATAGATGTAATCAGGTAAGCTTATGACCGTGGGCCCAGCAGTGCACGGCAGCTAACCGGTCCCCCCAAAGGAGGCACCGCCATGACCATTCAGCAAACCTCGCCAGGAGCCGCCATCTCGCTTTCGGGCGTGACGGTCGAGCCAGTGTCCGGAAGGATCGGTGCGGCTATCTCCGGCCTGGACACTTCGGAGCCGCTGGACGACGCCGCGGTGGAGCTGGTCCAACAAGCGTTAGACACATGGAAGGTCGTCTTTTTTCGAGGCCAGGAGCTGGACCACGCCTCCCAGATCGCCTTCGGGCGCCGTTTCGGCCGGCTGACTTACGCTCATCCTCACGACAACGCTCCCCCCGATGGCTACCCCGAGATCTATACGGTCGATGACCGGCGCATTTCGGCCCAGTTCGGCGTCGACCCGAAGAAACGTCGGGTGCGGTCCCGCTCGCTTACGAGCGGCTGGCACACAGATGTCACGCCCGCGGTGAACCCGCCGGCGGGTTCGGTCCTCCGTGCCGACGTCGTCCCGAGCTTCGGCGGCGATACCACCTTCACCAACCTGGTGGCTGCTTACGAAGGGCTGTCGGGCCCTGTTCAGGCGTTCGTCGATACGCTCCGCGCCGAGCACCGTTACGGGGCCAACTGGCAGGGCCTTCCCGACCTCGAGAACGAGTACGGGAACCGCATTGAAAAGAACCGCCTGGTCGCAATCCATCCGGTAGTGCGGGTTCACCCCAGGACAGGGGAACGGGCTTTGTTCGTCAACCCCGGCTTCGTCGACCACATCGTGGGAGTTTCGCCGCTGGAAAGCCGCTGGATCCTCGAGCACCTCTTCAACGAGCTGCTCCGCCCCGAATACACGGTCCGTTTCCGCTGGGAACCGGGCAGCGTGGCGTTCTGGGACAACCGGGCCACGGCCCACCTCGCCCCTCACGACCTCGACCACCTCGACGGCGTCGAGAGGGTGCTGCACCGGGTCACGCTCATCGGCGAAATCCCCGTTGGTCCTGATGGCCGAGAGTCAGAGCTGGTTGAAGGCGTCCCGTTTGTGGAGACACCCGTCTTCTCTGCGAATTGAGTGGGCGACCATGGGCGCTGTCGCCAGACGGCTGCGCCCATGGTCGCATCAAACCCGCGTCGCTTTGGACGGTTTATTCGCCCCCACGTAAGAAACCGTCCAAAACGGCGTGGCCAGAGGCCAGAAGGCCAGAGGCCAGAACTCGTTTTCCCACCGATACGACCGTGCGAGAACGCTAACGGCGGCTCGGGTCGGCCCATCGCAGCAGGAGCCGAAGGCACCCGTCGAGAAGTAGACCCATTATCCCTATCGAGATGATCCCGCAGAACACGAGGCTCGTCCGCAAGTAGTTCCCCGCCTGGAGGATGAGATAGCCGACCCCGGAGGTCGCCGCGATCATCTCGGCGGCCACGATGCTGGTCCATGAACCGGCCATAGCTATGCGCATGCCGGTGACGATCCCGGGAATGGCGGCGCGGACCTGGACGTGGCCCAACGTATAGCGTTTGGAAGCCCCAAGCGTCCTGGCACACAGTTCGAGCTCGTGGGGCACGCCATCGAGGGCGGCCAAGGTCGCGATCACCATGATGGGGAGGACTCCAATGAAGATAAGGACAATCTTCGGCAGCTCCCCGATGCCGAACCACACGATCAGCAAAGGGATGAAGGCCAAAGGCGGAAGTGGCCGGGTCACCTCGATGATCGGGTCGACGAGGTGCCGAACGGGCCGTATGGCATGCATCAGTGAGCCGAGCGCCACTCCGGCGATTGTCCCGAGGCAAAAGCCGATAAGGATTCGTTCGGTACTGACCAGGATGTCCTGCCACAATGGGTCGCTCTCACTGGGGTACGGCTGGCCGATGTACTGAAAGAAGGTGCTCACGGTGGCCTGAACTGTCGGGAGTATCGTGCTGTCGGCGATGACGGCGGCGGCCACCTCCCACACCACCGCCGCCAGTGCCAGCCCGCCCAGGCTCATGCCGAGGTGGCGCGCCCGTCGCCGGCGGCGGCTGCGGCGCTCAGCTGCGAAGTCGGCCCTTTCCTCGAAATCCTCGTCGAGAGCGGAGGACGGCTCTTCCGCCAGGACGCTCAGCACGTTATTTCCCCAGTCGTGACGTCATTTCTTGCTGGTCCGGAAAGCATCGGGGCTCCTTTTCCTCAGCGTCTGTGCAACGCGGAACGGACGCCTCGCTTCGTGGTGAGGAACGTCTCAGTCTCAACATCCTCGTAGCGGCGGGGCCGCCCCAGCGGGACCGCGATCTCTTCGACGATCGAGGCGGGCCGGCTCCCCATCACGTATACCCGGTCCCCGAGCAAAACAGCCTCGTCGATGTCGTGAGTCACGAAGATGATCGTCATGCGGTGGGCCTCCCACAGTTCGAGCAGGAACTCGTGCATGCGCGACCGCGTCAACGAGTCGAGGGCGCCGAAGGGCTCGTCCATCAAGAGTACGGCCGGGTGGTTGATGAGGGCCCGGGCGAAGGCGGCGCGGTGGCGCATGCCGCCCGAGAGCTCATGCGGGTAAGCGTCCTCGAACCCGGCCAGCCCGACGGTTTCGATCATGACATCGGCTTGCTGGCGGAGGTCTGATCGAGAAACATTACGCTGGTGCCTGGCTTTCGGGCCGAAAAGGACGTTGTCTCTCGTCGTCAGCCAGGAGAAAAGCATGGGGCTTTGGAACAGCATCCCGCGGTCGGCGCCGGGCCCAGTAACGACCTTGCCGTCTACGAGCACTCTCCCCTCGTCGTAGGGGAGGACGCCGGCGATGATATTCAGCAAAGTCGACTTACCGCAGCCCGACGGCCCGAGCAGGCAGACGAACTCACCCTCATCGACCTTTAGGTCCACGTCCGCCAAGGCCTTAATGTTCCTACCATGACGCCGGAAGACCTTGCCGACTCGCTCAACGGTGACCAGGGCCGTACCTTCGGCCTTCGGCCCGACCACGGTCCCCGGGCCGGGCTCGGGCCGGGGACCGAACCGTTATGAGCAGTGGCCAGAGATGGCATTTAAAGCAAAGGTCGGGTCCACATGACTGGCGAGCTTGGCCGACGACGGCACCGACGTTATGCGCCCTTGAGCCTTATCGAATGTCGCCGTCTTGACATAGGCCTGCACAGTCGGGCTGGACTGGATAGATTCGCCTGTTCCCTCTAGCTCGGCCTTTTCCTGGCCGGGCAAAAAGTAATAGGAGAGGTACTCCTTTGTCGCTTGAACGGCTTGCGCCGGCGCCACACCCAGCAACCCTGCGCTGGACCGGAAATAATTATCTTGGTCGGCCCGAACAGGTCATTAGTCGCCTTCAGTTCGGCGCAAACGTAAGCTTGCACGAGTGTGGGGTCGGACGCGATCAACTTGTGGTTCACGGCCAGGACGTTGAGGCCGGGATAGCCCAAGGCGGCGATCTTTTTGGCGTTGGTCAGCGGGACACCGCCGTGCTCGGTGAGCGTGATCTCGAGCACACCCTGCACGTAAGCGGCGGTGATCTTGCCCGCTAACCAGGCCGCCGCCGCGGCCTGCTCACTCTGGAACCCGACGACGGTCACCTTGCCTGTCAGGTGCTCGGACGAAAGCCACCCATGGACCTCGTAGTCTTCAGACGAACCCTCGAGGTCACCAATCGTCTTGCCTATGAGCTGTTTGGGTGACGTGATCGACTTCGGCACGATAAGGCTGTCCGAATCAAGGCTCTGGTCCCAGACCACGTCGATGTTGGTCCCATTGGAGATGGCCGCGACAGTCGGGGGATTGCCCACCCCGGCAACGACGTCCAACGCGCCGGCACTGACCTCGGCCAATGCAGTGACGCCCGCAGTTATCGGTACCCATTTGATGTGCGCCGGGACATCCTTGGCCAGGCTCGGGGTGCTGCCGATAACGGTCTCAGGCTCGGCGATGAGACCCGTGAAGTAGCCCACCGTCAAAGTGGGTTGGGCGTTCGCTGCAGGCGCGAGCGCCACGGCCGTCATAGCCATGCCGGCGAAGGCGGCCAACAGCGCTCTGCAGCGCCGGCCGAACTGAAAGCGCAACGCCAGCCTGGCGCCGGGGGACAGATGGTCGGGACTGCTGGTGGATAGGGTCATTGGCGAGTGATCTCCTTGCCGGTCTACCTGGGAAGGCGTGCTGGGTAAGACCCGGCCGCGGCGCGGGTATTCGCCTAGGCCAGTCAGACTCCACTGAAACCGTGAAGTCCATAGATTTGATAGATTTAGTTCAGAATTATTACCGTGGCTCAGCCCGCTGTCAAGTCCGAAGAAGTAGGGTTTGCCCCGGACTATGAGAGCCCCTGCACGACAAGTCGACAGACTCCTCGGTATCGAGATGATGTCGTTACTCCCGGCGGCCCTCTATGAGTGCTTGACGGATCCGGAATGGTGGCAGGACGAACTCGTGGGGTTGAACGTTGTCCGGGCGCTGTGCGAGCTCGTCCTGCCGGCAGAGTGCGACGGCTACGAGAGGGTGGAGGGCACCGCCAGCCCATCCTGGGACTGGAAGGGCCACGCCATGGTCCACCGCACCTCGCTCCTGCACGGAGGTGTCAACGTTTTCGGTCCGGTGCTGATCGGCCCACACTGCGAGGTAGGGCCTAACGCCTCCATCTTCGGCCCTACGGTGGTCGAGGGACGCTCTTACCTCGGACCGAGCGTCGAGGTCCGGCGTTGCTTGTTATTGGCAGGAGCCGAAGTCTCACACATGAGCTTCCTCGGCCACTCCGTGATTGGCCGGGATGTGGCGCTCGGCGCGTTCTTCTGCTCCGCGGTGAGGAACCTGAGAAGAGGCACCGTGCACGTACTAAATCGCGGGTCGCTGGTTGACACCGGCGAGCGTAGGCTCGGCTGCGTCATCGCCGACGGAGTGGAGACAAGTGTCTGCACCACGGTAATGCCCGGCCGGCGCCTGACCGACGTGGCCATGACACCCCCGAATTCGGTCATTACGAAGAACTGTTGAGCTGCTGCTTTGCCGTTTCAACCGGCGCCATGACTCAGTGTTAGCCCCTGCCTCATCAGCTCGAACGTCAAATCTCGACTTGGCTTTGCTCCGTGAACCACCTGAGCACACGCATCGCCCGCAGTGTCACCCAGCGACTGGGCTTACCCACACCGTCGTCCATGTCGAACCACGTCCGGCCCTTCGGTCGCCAATCGAGACGCCATGTCCCGTCGGCCAGGCGTCTCGAGCGGACGTGGTCAACGGCTTCGCTCAGCCGTGGGTCGGGTGGCACGCCGCCAATGGCCGCCGCCGAACGAAAGTAATCCAGTGCCCGCAAAACGTCATAGTGCCATCGGGTCGGGTATGTCAGCTCCAGGAACTGCTCGTCTGCCGGCTTTCCGGTACCGAGCCGACGGAACAGGTGGCGCTCGAGTAAATACTCCTCGCCTGACCGACGGGCCTCCTGCGATCGTGCGGTGCCCCCGGTTGTGCGCTCGTACTCCAGGAGCCCTTCCAGTACGTTGATCGTCGTGGCGAACGACGAGCGGACCGAGCCGTTGACCCGCTCGCAGTTCCAGCCTCCGTCCTCGAGGCGTTCGCCCACCAGCCGCGCCACAATCGGCGAGACGTCCACACCGAAGTAGCACCCGTCAGCGACAATCCGGCCGTTGATGCACTCTTCTACCTCGCCGGCCCAGTACGGCTGACCGCCCTCATCCCAGCGAGAGTTGGCCCCGATCAGTTCCACGGCTCGCCGGGCGCGGGCCGAGGCCGGGTCAAGCCCGAACTCCCGAAGCTGGGTCAATGAAAACGTAGTTGCCGTCCATGGCTGCCCGGACTCTTGCCACTCGCGCATCTCGAAACCACGAGGGAAAAACGCACCGCCCGCCCACTGCCCGTCGTCGCCCTCACAGGAGAGGAGCCTGGCCCCCCAGCCCTCTGTCTCTACTCTGGCCCTTTCCGCTCTCCACTCCGGCGCAGAGGCGTCGAGCAAGTCACGCATCACCTGCCAACGAACCGCCACGTCAGAATCGAGGAGCCAGTCGATGACCCCGACGCCGTCAGCCACGAAGCTGACGCTATCAAGCACGCGTCCGCAAATTACGTAGAATCCGATGCGTGGCCTACGACGAGGATCTGGCGCACCGCATCCGGGAGTTGATGGCGGCTGAGGAAAACGTCACGGAGAAGAAGATGTTCGGCGGGTTGGCGTTCCTCATTGGTGGCAATATGGCCATATCTGCCAGCGGTCAGGGCGGGATCCTGGTCCGGGTCGATCCCCACGAGACGGACAAGCTGGTTTCGACCTCCGATGCACAAATTGCCATAATGAGAGACCGGCCCATGGACGGATGGCTCCGCGTTGCTCCAGAGCACGTGCGTACGAAACCTCAGCTGGCCAAATGGGTAGCCGCATGGTGCCGCGTACGCCCGCACCCTGCCCCCAAAGTGAAAGCGGCGACAGGCACCCAACCTCACAAAAACACGGCGTGGGCCGTAGCCACACGCCGTGTCTTGTAATGAGATGTCAGGCGCCAGTCAGACCTGAAGCAAGCGTCCGAAGAAGTCCCTGTAGTTCTGGAACGCCATTCTGAGGTCATCAGTCGAGGGCTCTTGGCCTTGAGCCCATGATGTCTCCAGTCCATCGCGTTGTTGCCGGAACGAGTTGGCGATCTCGCCAATGGCCGACGAGACCAGGTTCTCCGCCTCGCCAACCGCTTCTCTTGGGCTGTCCACAAAACCAACCTGTATTGATTCCCAACGCTGCCGAAGGTTGTCCGGATCCCGCACAAGCGGCCTGTTCCCTGCGCTTTGGCTCGCTATCCTTTCGCTACTGGGCCTTTCGCTACTGGGCCTTTCGCTACTGGGCCTCTCGCTACTGGGCCTCTCGCTACTGGGCCTCTCGCTACGGGGTTCGAAGCCGAGAGCACCAGTTTGAGCCCTGTCCGAACGGCCCGGAAAACCTCCGTTTTGTTGTGGCGACGGTTCATAAGCGTCGCCATCAGTTGATTGACCGCTAGCTCGAGAAGGGTCACTGTACTTCTGTGCCACTTTGTTTCTCCTTTCACGCTATCGAACGGATAGTCCCCGCTCTCAGGTTGTCGACTGGTTCGCCGGTTCGGTGCCCACACCGCGGATGTCTGTACCCCCATCCTCGACCAGATCCGAGAACAGCGAACGAAAAGAAACGAATGCGTCGCGCATATCGTCCGTGGGCACCACGCCGGTCTGACTGGCGACGTACGCCCCATGAGCCTTCCGGTAATTCTCTACGACTCGAGGATGGTCTACGGACACCAGCCCCGCCTGCTCTTCGAAATCCTGGACCGGGTAGCCCCGTCTCACCATGACGGAACTGATTAGGGAATCCGCTTGGCCGAGCGCATTGCTCGGCGAATCAACGAAGGCGCCCTGCACTCGACGCCATTCCTGCTGGTAACGGTCCCGATCGACGGCGCTCAAAGGCTGAATATTCAAGCTTTTGCGCTGCTCTACCCGGCTTTTCAGTTCCGCCTCGGCCTGTCGCTTGTCTCCCGTGGTCTTCACCGTGACACCGTATTCTGGGCCAAATTGGTCCTTAAGGGCACGCCGTTGCCGCTCGCGGCCCACCACGGCAGCGACCAACCCTAACAACGCCAAAACAACGACAACGACAACTACCAGGACTATTATCGAGGTTGTACTCACTGCGCCTCCCTTTGGTCGCGGACAGCCGCAAATATTCGGCGCCGCGAGTTGCGGTACTCAACTACGCGTACCCACGGCTCCTACGCTCCACACTCCATTCCCGTAAAATGCCATGTGCCAGGGACAACGTCTACACAAATCTGCAAGTCCATCACAGCCCGGTCAAACGTCGCGGTACAATGCCTCGAATAGCGAGTAGACAGCGAAGCACAACAAGCCAAGTACCGTTATCAGCAGGACGCCTTGGCCGACCGGCACCCGGTCCAATGAAAGAAGAGCTTGATTAGTGCTCTTTGCCTTGGCCGGGTTATCGGCAGCAGCCGCGGCCAGAAGGTAAACGGATAGGATCACAATCAATAATCCCCGGGCCGCCTCTCCGGCGATCCCGGTGACTTGTGCGCCCAGGAACGCTTTCTGGCTCATCCTGCGGGTGTCCAGCACCTCGGAGTAGTCGTGAAAACTACCCCAAACCACTAAGGCGCCTCCGCCTATAGCTAGCCCCGCACCGGCCAAACCGACCCACACCGGCCCCCCTGGCCACCGCAGCACCGTGGCCACGAAAGGTTGAGGGTGAGCGGACGGCCCCCCACCGCCCGAACCGCCGCTATTGGCAGAAAACACCAACACGGCAGCCTGGCCACACAGGAACAGGTATATAAGCGCCGTGCACAGCCACCCCACCCGCTCGACAGTGCTTATCGTCTGCGCCTCGGGCCGGTGCTTTTCCCCCTGGTCTTGACGGCTCAAGGCCTGGGCTACGCGCCAGAGCCCATAACCAACCAATCCCACCGCCAGCAGGCCGAGCAAGACGCGGCCGGCCGGTTGCCGGCCGACCTCGCTGAGGGCCCCAGAACCGTTCGCCTGAGCGGGCGAGCGGTGGGTGAAAGCGATCTCAGCGGCAATATAAGCCAGCAACACGTAGATAACCGCTCTCGTAGTCAGGCCCACTCGGGCCAGCCGCTGGAACCAGTGCTCCGAACGAACATGGCTGGCCTCTGCCGGGATGGCGGCGGCCACTTCCTCGGCCTCGTGAGCAGCACCACCGGCGGGTCGGGCGGACATGGCAATGGTCATACCCGGAGACCCTGAAATCATATGCGCGGCCGCCCCGGGCTGCTCCCGGGCCCGGCGCCCGGAACCGCAAACGCCCGCTTATCTAGCCATCGGGACGGGAGATGCGGTAAAACGGGCCTCGATTACCGCGGTTAGCTCTTGCGGGACCGGGTCGAGCGATGGAGCGTCCAGGTCATCGCCGCCGGCGAAGGCCATCGCCATCGAAGCGGCACGGAACGCGGGTGCCGCCGGGCCACTCCCGCCGAGCAAGCCGGTGTCCGCAATGTGCTCGATGCCCGTAAGGGAGCTTCCGAGGGCGCCGGCGTAGTCACGGCCTTTGCGCACGGCGGCCTCGATGGCTGCGGCCCGAACGGTCGGCCACGCCGGGTTGTCGTCGTCCACATGCCAGCTGACGCCGTCGACGTAGAAGCCCCTCTGCCTGGCGAAGGCACTTCCTAGCCGGTCCAGCAACTCAAAATCCCGAGCGACCACGCTCACATTTACCGAGGCGAGGACCCGGCCGGTTGGCTCCGCCCGTCCGGTCCGAGGATTGTGCTCCCTCTCCGGCTGCGTCGCCACCGAGTACGCCGACCACGTCAGCGCGGCCCGGGTTGTAGCCAGAGTGAGCGGGACACCGCCCAACGTGGCCAGGTTCCCCGTCAGCTCGTCGAGCGCACCGGCCACCGCCCTTACCGCATCTACCTTCGCCGGTTCTCCAACCGTTAACCGACCGGCGATCTCGGCCGCGTCGGGAGCCACCATCTGGTGGGCCTCGCCCCGTACCGACAGGCGGAGGTCCCCCTCGTTGCTCACTACGCGCCCAATCGGGGAACTCACCATTTCATTGTCTCAGACAAGGGGCCATAGGGGGTCCCCCGCCCGGGCCTGGTCCCAAGACAGGTTGGCGCGTCGTCGCCACTGACTATCGTCTCGGGAGTGAGCACATGTTCGTTCGACAGGGCGGCCGGCTTCTACGACGCCACGCGCGGCTTGCCTGACGACGTCCGCGACGCTCTGGCGGACACTCTGGCCCCTGAGCTAAAAGACCGAGGGATCTGCCTGGAGATCGGTGTCGGTACCGGCCGGATTGCCCTGCCCTTGCACCAGCGAGGAGTGCGACTGGTTGGCGCGGACGTCGCCCCCGCCATGCTCGAGCGTCTGGTGGACAATGCCGGCGGCCGGCGGCCCTTCCCATTGCTGCTGGCCGACGCCACCCATCTGCCCGTCCAGGATGGGACAGTCGGCGCCGTGGTGGCCAGCCACATCCTCCACCTGGTGGCCAATTGGCATGGCGCCCTTGACGAAGCCTTCAGAGTGCTCGGAGGGCAGGGAGCGCTTTTTGTCGACTTTGGCGGCGGTGTACCCGCACCCTGGAGCAGTCCCGCTGAACAAGTAATGGACCGGTTGGGGGTTTCGACGGTACGGCCAGGGACCTCCCGTCCCGACGACGTCGCCAGTTACCTCGGCAACCGCGCCCGAATGCGTCCGCTCGGCCCGGTGGTCATGACCGTCCAGCGGACGCTCGCCCAGGACCTCGACGAGTGGGAGCGGCAGTTGCACGCCTGGACCTGGCCGTACTCAGCAGAAAGGATGCGTGAAGTCTCCGGTGAAGTGCGGGCATGGGCTACGGCCGAGGGCTGGCCTCTGGACCGGGTGGTCGACCTCCAACGCACTATCCAATGGTGGGTTTTCGAACGACAGTAAAATCCAGCCGGCACCTTTATGGCGCCAAACGGTCTGTAGACTCATATAACGTGAGCAAGCCCGCCGGACGTCAGTCGGCCCGGGCTTGGTTTTTGCTCTCCGCCACGCCGGTTTTGTTAGGCGCCTTGCTCGCCGGCAATACAGCGCCAGCGAGCCGGTCAAGACCTATACAGGCTGAGCTTCACCAACCGCCCGCCTTCTACTGTACAAATCCTCAGCGGACATCGACGGTCCAGGGCAACCCTCATGTGGCCGCCGTGCCGGAACTGGCGTCTGTAAGCCTGCAGCCCAACTCGGGAGGACTGAGGGTCTCGTTCAAGTTCCGTAAACCGATTGTTTTTGCCCCCGAAGGCGTTTACCTATCATGGACCGTATTCTTGTACAGGAACCGCGGTGCCGCTTCCAATTACGAGGGCGGCGTGCGTTTGCAATTCCAGGACCGCGGAAAGGGATGGCAGCCCTCGGGTTGGACCATCTTGGCCGTCGTCGGATCGACCAACAACCTTTTGTCCGGTCAAGTCCACACCAACCGGGCCAATAACGAGCTGACGACGTTCTTCCCGGGCGGGCTGGCCAACCTCAGGCCACCTTTTTATTGGTTCGCCACCCAGGAAGAATACCGGGCGTATTTGCCGGTGGGCACCCGAGTGGCAGCCCGGGACTGGAAGGTCTACGGGGCGGTTTTCACTGATTGCCCAGCCGGAGTTCGTCCCGACCCGGACAGCTCACCTTACGCCACGAGGCTCCTGACAGCTGGAGGTTGAGCCGGCGTTCAACGGTCAGGCCCTCCCGCTCACAGCGATTCTTCCTTGGCGAACTCAACCAGGTCCGACACGTACCCAAAGGCCAAAGCCGTTACGGTGTCGGCGGCGCCGTAATATATGGCTAGCCGGCCGGTAGGCTCATCACACAACATGGCGCATGGGAACACGACATTGGGCACATCACCGACGCACTCGTAGGCGGTCCTTGGCGACAAAACATACGGTGCCGACCGAGCGATCACCTTCCAGGGCTCGTCCAGGTCGAGCAGTGCGACGCCCGCACTGTACACAAAGCCGTTGCAGGACGTAAGGACGCCATGGTAAATGAGCAGCCACCCTTCGGACGTCTCGATCGGCACCGGGCCTCCACCAACTTTGGTCGATTGCCACGAATTGGTCACCGGGCTCATCACGTGGCGGTGCTTTCCCCAGAAGCAGAGGTCCGGGCTCTCGCTGTAGAAGATGTCGCCAAATGGTGTGTGCCCATTGTCAGAGGGGCGTGACAGCATGGCGAAACGCCCGTCGATCCGGCGCGGGAACAAGACACCGTTACGGTTGAAAGGTAAGTAGGCATTTTCGGTTTGATGGAAACTCTCGAAGTCGTCGGTCCAGGCCACCCCGATGGTGGGACCGTGGTACCAGTTGCACCACGTGACGTAATACCGTTCATCGATGCGGACTACGCGCGGGTCATAGCCGTAAACGAACGTACCAATCTCGCGGTCATCAGAATAAAACTCGAGTGGTTCATGAGCGATCTCCCAGTCGAGACCGTCCCGGGAGAAGCCCACGTGTAGTTCCATCCGGCGGGTCCAGTCGTCGCAACGGAAGACCCCGGCAAAGCCGTCCTCGAATGGGACGACGGCGCTGTTGAATATACTGTTGGACCTCGGGATCAAGTCTCTCGGTATGACCGGGTTGCCGGAGTAGCGCCAGAGAGGCCCCGATGAACCGAGGGGGCGGTCCTCCCACGGGAGGTTGGGCAGTTCCTGCTGACCGAAGACCTTGATTTCTGTCACTTGTATACCCCGCTCTTAGTGGGTGTCCCCGACGGCCACGAAATGGCCCTCCTCACACTCGACCAGCGTCGGAGGGGCCTGGTTGAGGAGCAACGCCTCGGCTCGTGCCTTGTTAGGCCGCGGCCCGCGACGCGCCCAAGGGGAGTCGGGCATGTCCATGAGGCTGGGCCGAGGGCCCTGCTGGGTTTCATCAGACGTACCTTTGCCCCCGAAAGCCGCACTGCCCCAGCCTTTCGAAAAACGTTCGCTCTCCGCGGCGACGAGCTCGTTTTCACCCAGGTGCGCGTCCAGTTGTTCCATTTCGCCGGCCTGCTGGATCTGAGGGATGCTTACGACGTGGGTGGCCGAACCGTTGGTGGTCCCGTTGGGGGAGCCGCCGCTCACCAGGGCGGCGAGGTCCGTGGGCTCCCATTTCCGGTGCAACTGCGGTACCGCTACGAGGAGGCTCTTGGTATAAGGATGTTGCGGGTTCCCGAACACCTTTTGGGTAAGTCCCATTTCGAGCACGACACCCCTGCGTAAGATCACCGTCTTGTCGCTTATGTAATTGCCGAGTGACAGGTCGTGAGTGATGAAGAGGATCCCTAGCCCGCGGTTTTTCAAGCTGACCAGCATGTTGAGCACATCTACCCGGGTCGAGGCGTCGAGCATGCTGATTATCTCGTCCGCTATGAGCAGCTTGACTTCCAGCAGCAGCGCCCGGGACACCAGGAGGCGCTGCTGTTGGCCTCCGGACAGTTGATGAGGGAACTTGTTCAACACATCAGCGGGGTTGAGCGATACCGCCTCGAGCGCCGAAGCCACCTTGGCTTCCCAGTCCCGGCGGGAGAGGTCCGAAAAGTACTCCTGGCGTAACATCTCGAACACCCGGTCTGCCTTGTACAACGGGTTGTACGAGCTGAAGGGGTCCTGGAACACTCCCTGCACATGACGGTAGTACTCGCGCAGCTGCTTCTTACGCAGGTCAACGACATCAGTGCCCTCGAACATGACCCGGCCGGCGGAAAGTGGCGCCAGGCGGAGCACTATTTTGCCCAGGGTCGACTTCCCGCTCCCGCTCTCGCCGATGAGTGAGACGACTTCGCCTCGGTCGATACCGAAACTCACCTGCTGCAGGGCCAGCTTCAAGCCTCCTCCGAAGGTGCCGGACCTGTAAATCTTCGAGACCCTGTCGATCTGGAGCATGCTCACTGCTTGACTTCCTGAGGCTTCGCCACCGGCATGGGGGCCACTGGCGCGGAAGCCACCTCCTGCATCGCCCTCCAGCACGCCACCTGGTGGCCCTTTTTCAGTTCGAGGAAGGGGGGCTCCTCGGCGCACTTTTCGAAGGCGAACGGGCACCTCGCCCTGAAGCGGCAGCCCGTCGGGGGGTTCAGAAGCGAAGGCGGACGGCCCGGGATCCCGATCAGGGCGGCGTCGGTGTAGCGCACTCCAACCTCTGGTAGTGACGCCAACAACATCTGCGTGTAGGGGTGGAGGGGTGAACCAACGATGGTGGCGGCGTCGGCCTTCTCCGCCAGCTTGCCGGCATACATGACGAGGATGGTGTCGGCTATCTGAGCAAGGATGGACAGGTCATGGGTGATGATGATCATGCTCTTCACGAAGCGGCGCTGCCTGAACTCCATCAGCATCTCTCCCACCGCACGCTGGGTGGAGACGTCGAGAGCGGACGTGACTTCGTCGGCAATGAGGAGCGAGGGGTCGAGCAGCGTGGAAAGCACCATCGTGACTCTCTGGCGCATGCCTCCCGATAACTCGAACGGGTACATCTGAAGAACGTTTTCCGGTAACCCGACCAGGTTTATGCGCCGTTTGAACTCCGGGAGCACTGTGTTGTAACGCACCCCGCGCGACTTCAGCAGCTCGGCCGCCATGCGCCCGATTTTCCTGGTGGGGTTCAGCGCGCTCATAGCGTACTGAGGGATAAGCGATATGTCTCGTAACCGGTAGCCGGCCATGGCCCGGTTATCCGAAAGAGGCAACCGCCTGCCGTCCAGCTCGACTTGGCCGCCCACCTGCTTCATGCGGCCCTCCATGAATATCAAACTGTTCCCCAGAGTTGACTTCCCGCAGCCTGACTCGCCGGCGAGGCCCATAATCTCGCCGTCGGCGATGGAGAAACTGACGCCGTCGACTGCCTTCACATCGCCGCGTAGGGTCCGGTAAGAGATCTGCAGATTGTCGACGTCCAAGCTCACATGTCCCTCAACTTCGGGTTGAATACCTCGTCGAGGCCCACGTTGGCAATCAGCAATGCCGCGACCATGATCGTCATGGCGGCACCGGGGGGTATGAACCACCACCAGGTATGCAACTCGAGAGAGCTCCATAGCATGGCGTTGTTCATCATGTCGCCCAGAGAAACGCCGTTGGTCGGTCCCAGCCCCAGGAAATCGTAGCTCACCGCTATCAGCATCGAGCTGGCAAACAGCAGGATGAACACCAGGAACAGGTACGAAGCCATGTTCGGCGCGATTTCTTTAGTGACAATGCTGAAACCCCGCTTACCCGAGAGCCGGGCCAGGTCAACGAAGTCACGTTCCTTTAACGTGAAGGTCTGGGCTCGCACGGCCCTCGCCACCCACGGCCAGGTGGTCAGGCCGATGAAGATACCTTCGAAAAAGGCGCTGTGTGTCTTCAAATAGGCCCCGATCACGATCAGCAGCACCAGGGCTGGGATCATGACGATGATGTTGGTGAACAGCTGCAGGACCTCGTCGATCAGCCCTCCCCGCCACCCGGCCGTAAACCCGACCAGGAGCCCCACGGTTCCCGCGAACAGCGCGCCCAGGAACCCCACCAGGTAGCTGTCCCGTAGCGCGTAGAGCATCTGGGAGAAAACGTCCTCCCCGAAGAAAGTGGTCCCGAACAAGTGCTGCCACGACGGGTGCAAATGCGCCGGGGCGACAAACTTACCGGGCCCGTAGGGAGCAATGTAGGGGCCGAAGATGGCCAGTAGCACGAATACTGCCTCAATAGAAAGCCCCAGCATCAGCTTCTTGTTGCGGAGCGCGAAGTAGAGGAACTCCCACCGCCGTCCCCGCTCGCTACCGGAGGTGACAGCGGTTGTCGGCCCTATGACGGCGGCCGAGACCTGGTCGCCGGTGGGAGCGCCGGTCGTTTGACCCGGTTCAGCGACAGTACCCCCTGGGGGGCTAATCAGGCTCATGACTACGCCCCCTGCATGCTGATCCGGACCCGGGGGTCGACCAGCACATAGACGATATCGATCACGAAGTTGGCGATGCACACCCCGAGGATGATGAAAAGGAAAATCCCCTGCAGCAGGAAGTAATCCTGGTATGTGATCGCCTGGTAGATGAGGTGGCCAAGGCCCGGGTACTGGAAAACGATCTCGGTGACGATGCTCCCTCCGACGACTACGCCAAGCGCCAGGGCCAACCCCGAGAGCTGGGGGAGGACGGCATTGCGATAGGCGTACTTGCGCACCAGGCGTTCCGACGCCCCGAGAGAACGTAGGTAACGGGCGTAGTCCGTCTCGAGCTCGTAGATGACCAGGTTCCGCATACCGATGGCCCAGCCGCCGAAGCTCACCAGGAAGATAGTTAGGAACGGCAGGAACCAGTGCTGGACGGCGCTCCAGATGAAGGTCCAGTTGGCTCCGGGCAGCAAGGTCTCCTGGAACCCGCCTTCGACCGGGAACCAGTGGGCGTAGGCGGCCAGGTAGAACGCCATGGCCAGCGCCAACCAGGGGTAGGGGGACGCCTGGAAGACGTAACCAAGAGGCAGGACCGTGTTGTCGAGCGACTTGCGGCGAGCGGCCGCCGCCCCGAGACGGTTCCCGAGGATATAGCTGAGGGTGATGGCCGGGACGAGCAGGGCCAGCGTATAAGGGAGGGCGTCCTTTATAAGGTGGACTACAGGGGTAGGGAAATCGTAAATACTGACCCCCATGTTGCCGTGGAGGATGCCGTCCCAGAAATGCAGGTACTGGTCCCATAAAGGCACGTTCAGCCCGAAGGCTTTGGCGAACACGGCGTACAGGTGTTGCCACGGCCCCGGCGCAACCGTCCCACCCGACCCGGTGGCGAACTTGTTCAGGTAAGCCTGGACGGGGTCGCCTGGCATGAGGCGTGGTATGAGCCAGTCGATGGTCGCGCCGAACCAGAAGGCCAGCACGTAAGTGGCGAACTTCCTGGCGAAGTAACGGGTCACGGTTCTCTCTGGTTGGTCCGTCTGGTCGGGGTCGTACCTTGGGCCAGAGGGCCCACCGTTCCGGCCATGCTCGCGGTGGGCCCTGGCTCAGGAAGCTGTGGTTAACCGGCCAACTTTGCCGGCCGGAGGGCAGCCAGCGCGTAAACAGTCGTCATGGCCCCTAGGTACCCACCCCACATGACCGGGACGTTCTGGTCGGTGGAGGCGGTGCTGGACGGGAAGTCCTTCCAGTAGGTGTCGTTGCCCTGGAACCAGGCGCCGTTGTACCACAGCGGGATTTCGGGCAGCTGCTGGAGGAAGTCCTTCTCGAGCGTTCCGTAGATGCTGTGGAGGGTGGCGGTGTCGGACGAGGGGGTAGTGCTGGCCTGCTCTACCAGCTTCCAAGCGGCGGGGTCGTTGAAGCGCTCGATGTTGAGGCCCGCAGCTTCTTCGTTGCCCGCGCCACCTATGGGGAGCTGGTAGACGTGGTCGAAGTAGCTCCAGGGGTCAGAACTGGCCCCGACGTTGTTGTTTATTTCCATGTCGAAGGTGCCCTTGGCCTGGTCGGAGGTGCGGGCATTGGCCGACGGGTAGATGGGGCTGACCTTGATGCCTACCTTGTTGAGCTCCTGGGAAATGATCTGGATGGCGGCCATCCAGTCGGTCCACCCGTCAGGGACCTCGAGGGTCAGCTTCTGGCCGTGGTAGCCCGAGGCCTTCAGGTAGGACTTGGCCTTGCCCACGTTGTAGCCGAAGCCGTACTTCTTGACCGTGCTCTGGTTGAGGAAGCTGTCCAGGTTGGGCAGCAGGCCGACCGGGTTGGACGCCTGCACGATGCCGGTATAGACGCCGCTTACGATGTTCTGCGGATTGATGGCGTCAGCCACCGCCCGGCGGAAGTTGACGTTGTTCATCGGCGCCTTGGACGTGTTCAGTTCCAGCCACGCCGTGTTGGCTGACAACATGTACGGGGCCGAGGGGTAGTACGTCTGGATGAAGTTGTTGCCACCGATGGTCATCAAGGTGTTGATGCCAGGCAGGAAGTTGTTGCTCCAATCGATATTGCTGCTGAGAAGCGCGGATAGCTCGACGTTATTAGAGCCGTTCACCACGTCGCACAGGTACTTGAAGTGGAACTTCAGGCCCAGCTGGGCCGAGCCCCACCAGTTCGGGTTGTCCTGGTAGCAGGCTTCGGTCTGGTTGTACCCGCCCGGCACCAGCGTCATCGGCCCGCTGCTGACCGGGCTGGTGTTGGCGCCCGTGACCTGATCTGTGGCGGACAGCTTCGACCAGGAGCTCTGGGGCAGAACGGCCTGGTTCCACAAATAGTTCTGCCAGGCCGCATAAGGAGCGGGGCTGGTGAAGTGGACAGTGACAGTATTGCCACTGGCTACCGCGCCCGGGCCCGACAGGTACTGGCCGAGGTTGCTATAGGGGACAGCCGGGTTGGTCTTGGCCAGGTTTATGGAGTAGGCGACATCGCCGCCGGTCAGGGCGGAACCATTGCTCCATTTGACGTTGTTGCGAACCTGAAGGGTGTAAGTGGTCGGGCCGGTCCAGCTACCGGAGGTAGCCAACCACGGAAGGTATTTGTTGTGGATGGGGTCATATAGGAACAGCGTCTCGTAGAGCAGGCCCATGGTCCCGGTGTAACGGCTGCCGCTGTCCAGAGGGTTCCAGTTACTGGGCGGGGAGTAAGCCGTCCCGCTCGTGTACAGGGTCTCGCTGCGGGGGAAACTGGTGATGCTCGGGGCCCTGGTGGCAGAGGCCGGGCCGGCGGCGATGGCGCTCATCAGCGGTACCAATAGGGCGGCCGCGGTAAGGGCGGCACCCGTTCGGGTAACCACCTTCCTTTTGCTAATGACCATTTTGTACATGCTCCTTGTCTCGTGTCTGGCCCAAAAGGACCCCGGCGCCTAGCCCTCCCGGGCCAGCGGGCTCTCTCGCTCCAGTCTGAATAGGCGGGGCCGTCGGGAGGGCGGGGCCCGGCCGAAGGCGGGGAGCAACAATGGGCGGCTGGAAACGATGGCGCGAACCCCCGGCGTGGCGACCGTGACGCCTCTTTTGTCTGACCGCTGTTGCTGACCCGACGCTGGCAGTCGAGCCCTGTGAACATCCCCTCTGAGGCCTGTTTGCCACCCCTACAGCCCAACGCTGCCCCTTAGTACAGTCCGATTACTTACCCGGTTCAGTACCGGGCACTCAAAGGATAAGCACGTCAGGTGAACCGGTCAAGGCAACAGGGCTATCCCCGCCAAAAAATAAGAAGAAAGAAAAGTCACGGCCGCAAATTGCTCGTTACTTGGGGCACAGAAACCGATCGTGACCAGGCCGGCTTTCGCTTCACCCATCACCCGCCGGGACAGGCTTGGGCGGAGCGGCGACGCTCGACGGCCGCTCGGAGGCGCGCCTTCTAGCCGCTTTGTTCGGCGGCCGGCGTCACCATCCGCTGCGCTCGCCTGTGGCCCCGGGAAGCGACGGCCATCGACGGGGGCGCCGTGCTCGCCCTCGGGACGAGGCGCGGCGGTTCGACCACGTAAGGGGGCATGGGCTCGTCCTCTACAATGGATATCAGCGCCCGGGCGGCCTCGGCCCCGTAGCCGACGACATCCCGGGCACACGCAGTGAGCGAGGGGCGCACCACACCACAAATAAGAGAGTCGTCGAACGAGGCAATCGAGAGCTCTCCCGGTACGTCAACACCCATCTCCTGAGCGGCGCTCAAACCGGCCACGGCCATCAGGTCGCTGTCATAAACGATGGCGGTGGGGGCAGGGGTACCGGACAATAACTGACGGGTTGCTTCGGCGCCCGCAGAGCTCGAGTAGTCCGTGGTCACGACGTTCCCGCCGGCCCCCGCCCCGGCCAGCACTTCTTCGAATACTTCGGTCCGCAATTGTGTGTGGGCAAACTCCGGTGAACCGGCCACCCGGTCTATGTGCCGGTGGCCGAGCATCACCAGGTGCTGGACTATCTGGCACACACCGTTGGCGTCGCCGCCGGGGAAAAACGGGAGGGAGCCCGTCGGCCCGGGGCCCCGACAATTACGGCGGGTAGGCCGAGCTCCTCGACCAGAGGCACCCTGGGATCTTCCATGCGCAGGTCGACCAGGAGGACGCCGTCGACACGGCGCTCGGCCCACCACCGCCTCAAGGCCACCGTTTCCGCCTCGACGTCCTCGACGATCTGGAGCATGAGCGCCACTTGCCTGGCCGACAACTCGGCCTCTATACCCGACAGCAGCTCGGCAAAGAAAGGTTCGTAGGCCAAGGTCCGGGCCGGTCTGGCCAGGGCCAGCCCGCATGCGCCGGAGCGGGCGGCCGACAGGGCCCGAGCAGCCCGGTTGGGGTGCCAGCCCACTTCCTCTGCGATAGCCAGGATGCGTCTCCGCGTCAGCTCAGACACGCCGGGACGGCCGTTCAGGGCGTACGACACCGACCCCTTGGAGACGCCGGCACGGTTAGCAATATCCGCGATGGTGGGCCTCCGGGGGCCCGGCTGTTGGCGTCTTGCCACGGGCGACTAGCTCCTCAATGTTGATTGCGCACTTACTCGGCGTTGTGCGCGGCTGACAGTCCCGGCTTGCTGGCCACAAGCTATAGCGAACAGCAAACAACGGCCTTGAGCCCGAGGCTGGTGGCCAAGGCTATCAACGGCGCTACTGTGACGCCGAAAGCGGTGGCCCGCTGGTTCGTCTCGGCTTCACGTCGATGTGGACCGCGTTGCGAGCCCAACTGGTCACAGGCTCAGTTGAATGGCCACAGGCTCAGTTGAGCCGGAAGGCCAGTTTCGGGAGCCGATAGGCGAAGTCCACGGCCAGCTCAAAGGCGTCGCTCAGTTCTATACGGTGCTCGGCCGCCAATCGGGCCAAGAAGCTGCAGTGTGCTCGGCGGGCCAGGTCGTGGCGGGCAGGGATCGAGCAGTACGCGCGAGTGTCATCAACAAACCCGGCCGACTTGGCGAAGCCGGCGCTCTCTGTCACCGCCGCCCAAAACCTCGCCATCGCGTCGGGCGCATCGAGGAACCACCACGGCGCCCCCAACCAGAGACCGGGGTAGTAGCTGGCCATTGGGGCCAGTTCTCGAGAGAACGTCGTCTCGTCCACCGTGAAGGCGACCGCCCGGAACCTGGGCGCCGACCCGAACCGCGTGAGGAGCCGCTGCAACGACGCGGTGAACGCCGTCGCGATGGGGAAGTCGGCGCCCATGTCCGGGCCGAAACGAGCCAGAGCATCGGTGTCGTGGCCGCGCCAGACTCCCGGATGGAGCTGCATCACGAGGCCGTCGTCGGCTGACATCCTGGCCATCTCCATCAGCATGTGAGAAGCGAACGTGCCTGCATCTGAGGCGTCGCCGGCGCCGAGGCGGAGCCGGTCGTACAACCGCGCCGCCTCCCATTCCGAGAGCTCTATCGCTTGCGCCGACAGGTGCCCGTGGTCAGTAGCTGTCGCCCCGAGGCCCTTAAACGCCTCCCGTCTCGACTCGAGGGCCCGGATATAGCCGTGGTACGTGGCAGTTGCGACCCCGGAGACGGCCTCCAGCTGGTCGAGCAGGTCGCCCCACCGGCTCGTCCTGGCCGGGTCGATCAGGAAATCAGGCCGGAAAGTCGGCACAACCTGGCCCTCCCACGACCGGTCCTGACGCAACCTGACGTGGGCCGATAGGTCGTCTAAAGGTGAATCGGTGGTAGCCAGGACCTCGAGGCCGAAGCGCCGGTAAAGCGCCCGCGGCCGGAACTCTGGCCTTCCCAGCTGCTCGGTTATGTGGTCGTACGTCTGGTCGGCGATCTTGTCTTCGAGCGGCCCGTCGATCCCGAACAGGTCGGCCAGCTCGTCCTCCAGCCAAAGACGCATTACGGTACCGCGAAAAGCAGCCCAATTACGGCATAACTGATGCCAGACCTCTCGCGGCCCGGCTGGCGGTCCGGGGGCGGTCCGGTCGGCCACACCCAGGTCCGTCAGCGGCACACCGTGGGCGTGGAGCAGGCGCAGGACGTAGTGGTCCGGCCGCACCAGGAGGGCAACTGGGTCCGCGTATGGTGCGTCGTCAGCCAGCAACGCCGCGTCCACGTGGCCATGCGGCGAGATAAGCGGGAGGCTGCTGACCTGCTCGTACAGTTTGATGGCCAGGTCGCGTACCGTGGGCTCCGCAGGGAACAACCGGTGCGGGTGAGGGAACGGCCGGCGCTCAGTATCTTCCACCCCCCGAAAACTACCGCCACGCCCGGGCCTAGGAAAACTGGCCTAGCGACCTGAGCCTCGGCGGCAGCGAAACGACCGGACAAAACCACTTTTTCACCCTGGCGGTCGAATACGTACGGCCGGCTTTGAGCTTGCGTTCGTCCAGATGGATTTTCGGCCCGTACCGGCGAGCCAACGCCAACCCACGTTGAGCCCGGTCCAATAACGGACCATATTGCCAATAATGGCGGCCAGAGGCGATGGCGAAAATCAACCATGCCTTGAGCTAATGGGTCCCACCGGCATTTGCACACCGGCCGCTATCACGGCCGCCTCCCCGGGTATTGGCAGGCCGAGCCTTTGAGCGGCCACAAACACAAACACCGCTCGAAACCCATAGTGGTCGATCAATTGGGTGGTGTTCGTGGTGGGCCGAGCCTACGGTTCGGGTCATGGCCACCAGCCAGGTATGTTCTAAGTGTGGCGAGCACGGCCGGAGATGATGAAGTCCGCCTTGGCGTGCTGGCGTCAGGGGCGGGGACGCTGCTCGAGGCAGCCATCGACGCCGGTCTGCGCATAAATGTCGTCGTGGTCGACCGGCCATGCCGGGCATTCGACGTCGCCCGGCGAGCCGGCGTGCCCGCCGAACTGGTCAGGCGGGACAGCTTCGGGCCCGGGTTCGACCGGGTCGAGTACACCCACCGGCTGGTGGCCCTGCTCAACCGCTACCGGGTCGACGTCGTCGCCATGGCCGGCTTCGGGACGGTCCTGAGCCCGGAGATGATCACCGCCTTCCCGGGGCGGGTATTGAACACCCACCCCGCGTTGCTGCCCGCGTTCAAGGGCTGGCACCCTGTGCGCGATGCGCTGGCCGCCGGCGCCGCCGTGACGGGGACCACTGTCCACGTGGCCACGGAGACGGTAGACGAAGGCCCTATCCTGGCTCAAGAAGAGGTCGCTGTGATGGCCGGCGACACGGAAGAATCGCTTCACGAACGGATAAAGACCGTGGAGCGCCGGCTCTATCCTGACACGATAAGACGTTTTATGGCCCAGCTGGCAACGGAGCGAGCCGAGAGGAGCCGCCCAATGAAAGCGCTATTGTCTGTTTACGATAAAACCGGCTTAGAAGAATTGGCCACAGGATTATCCGGGCTCGGCTTCGAGCTCGTGGCCAGCGGCAAAACCGCAGCCGCACTGAGAGAGTTCGGCCTCCTCCCAACCACCGTTGAAGCTGTTACTGGCTCACCCGAAATGCTTGGTGGCCGGGTCAAAACGCTCCATCCGCGGTTGCATGCGGGCATCCTGGCCGATCGCGCCGACCCGGGCCACATGTCCGACCTCGAGCAGCACGGGATCGACCCGATCGGGCTGGTTGTGTGCAACCTCTACCCGTTCCGGTCTGACCCATCTGTCGAAATGATCGACATCGGCGGGGTGACTTTGTTGCGAGGGGCGGCCAAAAACTGGGCTCACGTAACAGTTGTCGTGGACCCTGAGGACTACGGCGCGGTGCTCGAAGGCCTCAGTGAAAATGGGTCACTCGATGACTCCACGCGGCTTCGTTTGGCCAGAAAGGCGTTTGCCCACACCGCAGCGTACGACGCAGCCATAGTCGGCTGGCTCGACGAGCGCGTGGGCGAGTTGGCCGCCCCAGGGGACGAGGCCCCCCTCCCTGCCACTGTCCATATCTCGCTGGAACTCGCCCAGCCCCTCCGGTACGGCGAGAACCCCCATCAGCGCGGAGCGCGGTACCGCACCCTGGGGGAGGGCAGCTGGTGGGATGACGTGGTCCAGCACGGAGGGATGGAGCTCTCCTACCTCAACCTCTATGACGCAGACGCAGCGTGGGGATTGGTGCACGACATTTCCGACCTAGCACCGGCGGCGGCCGTGGTCGTCAAACACGCCAACCCGTGTGGGGCCGCCGTCGCCGGCCGCTTACTCGAAGCCTACGAAAAGGCGTTCGAATGCGACCCGACGTCGGCGTTCGGCGGAATAGTCGCCCTTTCCGCGCCGGTCGACGAAGAGCTGGCGGCGGCGATGGTGGCAAACGCAAAAGCCGACGTGGTGATCGCCCCGCACTACACAGAAGGCGCACTCGCCCTTTTTGCGGCCAAACGCAAGAACATGCGGGTCCTCTCCGCGCCCACTCCCGGGGCCGACCGCCGGCATGTCCGCCAAATAAGCGGAGGCTGGCTTGTACAGGACCCGTACAAGCTGGCCCGTGACCCTGCACAATGGCGCGTGGTCACGGCTAACCAACCGACGGAAGAAAACTGGACCGATATGCAGCTGGCCTGGCGGGTGTGTGCGGTGGTTAAGTCCAACGCCATCGTGCTTACTGCCAACGGCATGGCCGTTGGCATCGGCGGCGGCCAGCAAAACCGGGTCTCCCCTGGAGAATTGGCGGTGGCGCGCGCGGCCGGACGAGCTAAGGGCGGGGCCGGCGCCAGCGACGCCTACTTTCCATTTAGGGACGGCCTCGATGTCGTCGCCTCTTCGGGCGTGGCTTGCGTGGTGCAGCCGGGCGGCTCTGTACGCGACCCTGAGGTAATTTCGGCGGCAGAAGAGCACGGGATCGCCATGGTCTTCACCGGCGAGCGCCAGTTCAGACATTAGGCCAATTGAGAAATGAGGGAGGGCGAGATGTCGGCAATAGTCATGTCCGGCGCCCCCGTGGCGGAGGCCGTCTTGGCGTCAGTGGGGGTGGCAGTCGAGAAGCTGGCGGCCGAGGGCAAAACGGTCGGGCTGGGCACCATCCTGGTGGGCGACGACCCCGCCAGCGTTCGGTACGTGGCCCGCAAGCACGAGGCGTGCGAGAGATTTGGGATCGGCTCTTATGACGTGCGCATCCCGGCTACCGCCAAACAGGAAGACCTCCTGCAGGCGGTCGAGCAGCTGAATGCGGACCGTGCTGTCGACGGTTACCTGGTCCAAAACCCGGTCCCGGCGGGGTTCGAGTACGCCGAGGCGATGGCCCACGTGCACCCGGCCAAGGACGTTGACGGGCTGCACCCCGTCAACCTCGGTTACCTTGCCCTCGGTGAGGCCGGCCACCCGCGCCCGGGAACGCCGCTCGGCATCCAGGCCATGCTCGAGTACTACGGGGTGCCGGTAGAGGGCAGGTCGGTCGTGGTCGTGGGCCGGGGGCCCACCCTCGGACGGCCTCTGGCTCTCCTCTTGTCGTTGAAGGAGCCGGGTGCCAATGCGGCGGTGACAGTAGTGCACACCGGCGTGAAGGACTGGGCCGAGCACACCCGGCGGGCAGACATAGTGGTCGGGGCGGCCGGCGTACCGAACATGATCACGCCAGACGTGATCGCCCCGGGGTCGTGCGTGATCGGAGGGGGCCTGACCTGGGAGGGCAAGAGGGTCATATCGGACGTGGACGAACGCTGCGCCGAAGTGGCGGGCTGGGTGACCCCTCGGCTGGGGGGCGTCGGGGTGACGACGGTGGCCATGCTGCTGCGCAGTACCGTGACCGCAGCAAAGGTATCGCTCGGACTGCCAGCGTGCTCCTTAACGGGTAACTTATGACCCAGGTCTCAGAGCTCATAGCCGCTGGGCGGACGTACTCGTTCGAGTTCTTCCCGCCCAAGAACGACACGGAGCAAGCTCGCCTCGTCCAGACGCTCCTCGAGTTGCAGCCGTTGCGGCCGTCGTTCGTTTCAGTGACCTACCGGGGCGGCCCCTCCTCTCGCCAGCGGACCACCGATCTCGTCGTGTCGATGTTGCGACTGACGACGCTCAACCCGATGGCCCACTTGACCTGCACCGGGCATAGCCGCCTCGAGCTGGCGGACATCCTGGTTAATTTCAGGAAGTCCGGGGTCGAAAACCTCATGGCGCTGGCCGGCGACCCTCCGACTGACCCCTCCGTGGAGGCCGGTGAGCTCGATTACGCGCTCGAACTCGTAGAACTGGCTCGCGCCATCGGCGGGTTTTGCATCGGCGTAGCCGCCCACCCGTCGGGCCACCCTCGCTCACCGAGCATGGTCAGCGACCGGCGGTTCCTGGTCGAGAAGCTACGGGTGGCGGATTTTGCGGTGACCCAGTTCTTTTTCGAAGTCTCTGATTACTTCTCGCTGGTGGACGACGTCGAAGGAGTGGGGCTGAGCAAACCCGTACTGCCGGGGATCATGCCGGTCACCAGCCTGTCCTCGATCCCCCGGATGGCCCAGATGGGTTGTGCAGTGCCGTCGTGGCTGTCGGAGCGGCTCGAGGAAGCCGACAGGCGAGGAGGAGCACAAGAGGTAGCCAAAGCCGGCATCGATGCGGCTACAGAACTATGCGCGGCCCTGCTCGACAAGGGTGCCCCCGGGCTTCACTTTTATACGCTCAACCGCTCGGAGGCGACGCGTCAGATCCATTCGAGCCTGGGTTTATAACCCTTTCCGCCCGTCCGCGTATAAAACCGACGCCAGACCCGCCCTTTAATAGCGCCGTCGCGTGCTGTTTTCGACCGGGCCGCGTCTGTTGCACTTATCGACGCATACCGTAGAAAGGTGCACACGACGACGGTCTGCCGTCGAAAACCTGTAACTGACGGCGCCTTTCGGAGGTCGTTTGTCGTGCTTTCTATCTGCCTGTCCATGCGAGGTGGAGGTCAGGGCTCGTCGGCGAGGCGACCGTTGGTGATCCGGATGGCGGCCGGGTTGTCGTCGACCAGCAGGTAGCGCCGGCCCAGCCGCTTAGCCGCCACCCCCGTCGTCCCGCTGCCGCAGAATAAATCGGCCACCAGGTCACCCGGGTTGCTCGACGCCCGGACGATCCGTTCGAGCAACTTGAGAGGTTTTTGCGTCGGGTAGCCCGTTCGCTCGGCCCCGCTGGTGGGCACGATGGTCAGCCACCACGTGTCTGTCGGAAGTTTGCCGAGAGCCGCTTTTTCGGGGCCGACCAAACCGGGAGCCATGTAGGGGATGCGGTCGATGTCGTCGGTGTTGAAGGTCCACGTCCCCGATTTCGAGTACCAGAGGATGTTGTCGTGCTTCCGGGGCCATCGGTCCCGTGCCCGTCCCCCGTAGTCGTAAGCCCAGATGACCTCGTTGAGGAAATGCTCGGGCCAAACACTTCATCGAGGAGCAACCGGCCGTAGTGGACCGCGTGAAAGTCGAGGTGCAGGTAAAGCGATCCAGCAGGACACAAGGCGCGATGGATTTCTGCCAGGCGCTCGTACAGAAACCCCAGGTAGTCGTCGAGGCTCATCTGGTCGCTGTAGTGGTGGGACGAGACGACCTCGAACGGGTAGCGCCGGCCGGCGAAGCCGTGCCGGGCCTTGTCGCCCGACCCGGTCCTGATGGCGTCGAGCCGGCGGACCTGACCAGTGCCAAAGGGGGGGTCGATATAGACGAGGTCGACGGAGGCGGCGGGGAGCCGGCGCAGAACCTCCAGGTTGTCTGCCAAGAAGACGCCCTCCATCATGCGCAAACAATAAGGCCGCTCCCAACCCGGGGCGAGGACCCGGCGCCGGGCCACTCGCCAACCCGCCTGTGGGCCGTGCTGGCGTATGCTGGCCGGCCATGGCTGAGAAGATCACAATGGGGCCGGGCGGCCAGCTTCAGGTCCCCGACGAGCCGATTATCCCTTTCATTGAGGGCGACGGCACGGGCGTCGACATCTGGCCGGCGGCAAAGGCCGTAATCGACGCCGCGGTGGCCAAAGACGGCAAGAAGATCGCCTGGACAGAGGTACTGGCGGGCGAGAAGGCATTCAAGCAAACGGGCGACTGGCTGCCGGAACCTACTCTCGCCGCCTTCCGCGAGTACCTCATAGGCATCAAGGGCCCGCTGACGACACCGGTGGGCGGCGGCTTCCGTTCGCTCAACGTGGCTCTCCGCCAACTGCTCGACCTGTACGTCTGCCTGCGGCCGGTCCGCTGGTTCTCCGGCGTCCCCTCGCCCGTCAAGCACCCCGAGCGGGTGGACATGGTGATCTTCCGCGAGAACACCGAGGACATCTACGCCGGCCTCGAGGTCGAAGAAGGGACTCCCGAGGCCAAGAGGCTGATCGAGTTGCTTCACGACGAGCTTGGTTGGGATATCCCCCTTGACTCCGGCGTCGGCATCAAGCCCATTTCGATAACCCGGAGCAAGCGCCTAACCCGCGCCGCACTTCAGTACGCAGTGGACCATGGCCGTAAGTCCGTGACACTGGTGCACAAGGGCAACATCCAGAAGTTCACTGAAGGTGCGTTCCGCAAATGGGGCTACGAGGTGGCTCGGGACGAGTTCGCAGATGTGGCGGTGAGCTGGGAGGAGTCCGGGGGGCAGCCGGGCGACAAGATCCTGGTGAAGGACAACATCGCGGACATCACGCTGCAGCAGGTCCTGACCAGGCCCGAGGATTTCGACGTCATCGCTACCACCAACTTGAACGGCGACTACCTTTCGGACGCCGTGGCCGCCCAGGTGGGCGGTATCGGGATCGCACCTGGGGCGAACATCAACTATGTGACCGGGCACGGGATCTTCGAGGCCACGCACGGCACGGCTCCGAAGTACGCCGGCCAGGACAAAGTGAACCCCGGCTCGGTCCTACTTTCCGGCGTGCTGATGCTGGAGCACCTGGGTTGGCAATCTCCGGCCGACAACATCGTGAGGGCGATGGAAGCAACGATCGCCGAAAAGGTTGTGACCTACGACTTCGCTCGGCAGATGGAGGGCGCTACCGAGGTGAAAACCTCGGAGTTCGCCAGTGCCATCATCGAAAGGCTCTGAACGGCCATGGTGGAAGTGGGACAAACCGGCCCTGCCGGCGCCAAAACGCCCGTGCGTGTCGCCGTCACCGGCGCCGCCGGCCAAATCGCCTACAGCCTCCTGTTCAAGCTGGCCAACGGCTCGATGCTTGGCCCGAACCAGCCGCTCGTGCTGCAGCTGTTAGAGATCCCCGCAGCGCTCGGTGCGCTGAAAGGGGTGGTGATGGAGCTACAGGACTGCGCCTTCCCGCTGCTGGCAGACGTCACCATCAGCGCCGACCCCGTGGAGGCCTTCGGGGATGCGGAGATCGCACTTCTCGTCGGAGCCCGGCCCCGGGCCAAAGGCATGGAACGCCGGGACCTGCTGGAAGCCAACGGAGCCATCTTCACCGTTCAAGGCCAGGCCCTAGCAGCCAGTGCTAAGCGCGACGTGCGCGTCCTCGTCGTAGGCAACCCGGCCAACACCAATTGCCTTATCGCGGCCCACAATGCGGGCCTGGCGCCAACGCCACTGTCCCCACAGCGCTTCGCCGCCATGACCCGCCTAGACCACAACCGGGCCGTGGCGCAGGTGGCGGCCCGGGCTGGTGTTCCCGTCGCCTCGGTCACCAAGGTTTCAATTTGGGGCAACCATTCGGCCACGCAATACCCGGACATCTTTCATGCCGACGTCGCGGGCCGGCCGGCGTTGGAGGCAGTAGGCGGGCTGGCGTGGGTCGAGAAGGACATGATCCCGACAGTTCAACAACGCGGGGCGGCCATTATCGAGGCCCGGGGTGCCTCCAGCGCGGCTTCGGCCGCGAATGCGGCCATCGATTCAATGCGGGACTGGGTGCTGGGCACCAGCCAGGGCGACTGGACGTCCATGGCCGTGCACTCCGACGGCTCCTACGAGACGCCAGAAGGGGTCTATTGCAGTTTCCCGGTTTCGACCGCGGCCGGGGCGTACCGCGTGATCGAGGACCTCGAAGTCAACGAGTTTTCTCGAGAGCGGATCGATCGCAGCACGGCCGAACTGCTCGACGAGCGTGACAGCGTCGCCAGCCTGGGGTTGCTGCCTTGAGCAGCTGAAGGTGCACGCGCACCGCGCGCCTAGAAGTGGTGGCCGCCGCCGCGGCTCAGGAGTTAGTGGAGACGGGCGCCCGAAGCGGGCTCAGTGAGTCAGAACTGGCGGGCTCACCAAGCCCAGCCGGTGAAGGTACGAAAGCTTTCGCTCTACAGCGGACCGCCATGCAGTCAGGTCAGTGTCGAAGTGGGCCCTGTCCCCGTCCTCGTACGCGTGCTCGAGCTCGTCAAAGGCGGCATCTTCGGCATCGAGCAGGGCGCGGTACTTGGACAGGAAGTGGTCGTCGACGACATCGCAGAGCATTACGTTGTACCTCCAGGGTAGCGACGGCGGATTTGGTCTTGACCTATTACTATCGCCCTTTCGGCCGTTCACTTCAACTGTTTCTCCGGCTTTCTTCTCTGGTCCCTAAGTTCACGTTCCGTAGCTTCCGGTGTCACTCGCGCCTGGAAGAGACGAGGCACAAAAAGGTGGCTGCTCGTGTGCCACCGGAGGGACCGGGGGCCAACGGCTTGGCGGACCGAAACCCTGGTCAGGCCGTCTGGCCCTGCTCGAGGCGGCAGGCTGTCAGACCCAGGTTGGCACTCTCGCGGTCAGCTTGCACGGCCTGGTCGTCCGCCTGCTGATGGGCAAGGCTGGCGGCCAGCCGAGCCGAGCCTGGCATCTGCCTGAGCACTGGGTGGCCGTGCAAACGCCGTGCCGGCCCGATGATGTTCGCGTAGTGACGTTGGTCGGCTGTGTAGTTCTTCCACGCCTGTAGCCACTCGACGACGAGTGCCTGTAACCCGCCCGTCGCCGGGAGGTCCGAGAGATGTTGGCCCAGGAGGTCCAGTTGGTCGGCGGCAGCAGAGACGCTGGGCCCGTCGACGCTGGACGTCAAGACCACCCGGTAGGTGGGGAGCACCGCCGCGCACTCTTTGCTGGCCTGCGCGGCGAAGGTCGCCTGTGCGGCCTGGTCCAGAAGCTCGGGGTTGCCGCGCGTCTCGTAAGGCGACATCACGGCCACGCTGGACACGACCACCGCGGCGGCCACCATGACCAGTGCAGCCAGTAGCACCAGCGGCCGGCGCGCCGGTCCGAGCCGGTCGGCCGGTTGCGGCCCGGCTGGGACCATTGGGCGAGAGGGGTGCCCTCCGCCCCTTCGCCACCCGTCTGACTGCCTCGGCCGCCACGGCCCGAACAGGTCCCTCGCCCAGGCGCCGCTGGTGACCGGTTCGCGAAGTTCGCGGGGATGGACGGGGCCTTCGACGGAGCGGTCGAGTTCGTTGTCTTCTAGCTCGAAAGGGTCAGCCCGCTTGGCCCACGCCGGTTGAGACCGGGACCGTCCGGTCCACGACTTGCCATCCCAATAGCGCAGCGACCGCGGTTCGTCAGGGTTGCGGTACCAGCCAGGCCTCGTCGGCAGATAGCGAGCCATCGAACATTACTCAGTACGTCGTCGCAGAACGCGTCGCCGCTGGCACCAAGTCCAGGGCCGAGAAATTTGCTTGCTGGCCTGAAAGCGCGGCGATGTCCCCGGAAACGTGGGCCTGTCCCGCCGACAGGACGTCGATCGTCGAAAGCTTCCCGCAAGCTATGGCCGCCATAGTGGCGTAATCACTCTTCATCTGGACCTGAGCCGGCCGGAACGCGCCTTCCTGGGCCACAACCGTAGCTCGCTCACCCCGCACCACTACCTGGTACCGTACATCGCCGCCGGGGGCTCCGGAAACCGCCACCTCGACAATCAGATCGGGCTCGTCACGCTCATCATCTTCCGCGGGCAGCTCTTCGAACCACTCCTGCGATAAGAAACGCGCCACTTCACAGATCTACCAGCTGCTGAGGACGCCCGGCAGATTAACCTAATCCCGGAAGCGGAGTGACGACCCCGCCCCTGTCCGTGAGGAGAGTGCCCTTGTTCCTGGCCACCGCCCACGCACCCATCTACCACATAACCTACTTCCAGGCCATCATCCTCGGGATCATCCAGGGTTTCTTCGAGTTGTTCCCGCTCTCGAGCCTGGGCCATACGGTGTTGATCCCGTCATGGATCGGGGGCAACTGGGCCACGCTGGTACGCCAGGAATCAGAGGCCGAGAGCCCCTACTTAGCCTTCATAGTCGGGCTCCATCTGGCCAACGCCGTAGCTCTGCTCCTGTTCTACCTGCGAGAGTGGGCCAAGATCATCTCGTCTTTCTTTCGTAGCCTGGTCCGCAGACGGCTCGAGACCGACAGCGAACGCCTGGCGTGGTTGATCGTGATAGCCAGTGTCCCGGTGGGGATCATCGGGCTGATCTTCGAGCACGAGTTCCGGGTCTTGTTCGCCAAGCCCGAGGCCGCCGCCATTTTCCTGATGTGCAATGGGCTCATCCTGTACGCCGGCGAGTGGTACCGGCGCCGGACCCAGGGACCGGTTCCGGCTCCCGTGGTCGCCGAGACGGTGACTACCGCCGCGGGGCCCGCCCCGACCGCCGCAGAACGCACGGGGCCGGAACGAAGAGGGCCGGTAGCCCGGTTCCGTGACGAACGCATGGTCGCCTTTGACGAAGACGCGGAGCACCAGCTGGCCGGGATCGGGTTCCTCAACTCGCTTTGGATCGGCGCCTCCCAGGCTTTGGCCCTTTTCGCCGGCATCAGCCGGGAGGGGGTTGTCATGGTGGGCGGGCTTTTCCGCGGCTTATCTAACGAGAACGCGATGCGTTTCGCCTTCCTGCTTTCGACGCCGGTCATTTTCGCCGCCGGTGCGCTGAAGCTGCCAGACCTGCTGGGCTCGCTCGGCCATGACATCCGCGGCCAGGTGGTGGCCGGGAGCATCGCCGCGGTCATCGGGTCTCTGCTGGCTATCACGTTCTTGAGCCGCTACTTCAAGACGCGGACACTGATGCCGTTCGCCATCTACTCACTGCTGTTCGGCTTCGCCTCGCTGCTCCGTTTCGCCGTGTTCTAGGCCTGGTCGACGGTTGCCGTACGCGTGAGGTCACCCGGGCCACGTGGCCCGGCGCGGCCCGGGGCGATGAGGCAGCTTTCGTAGTGGTTGGAGGCCTCGAGCTCGACTGGGTGGCCCCATCGGAGCTCGAGGGTCAGTTCGAGGGGCCAGGGCGCCGCCTCGGCAGAATTGCCACCCGTATCAGCCTTCAGGGACGCCAATTGAGGCAGCCGGGCGGTGAGGGTGCCCACAAAGGAAACTGAATTGGCCGCCACGTTGCCGCGGAACAACCATTTTCGCCCGCCGCCGGGCCACGCCAGCCTCGCCTCGACTACGGCGCCCTCGAGTTGTTCGAGAAGGTCGTTCACGACGTGGACGTCTAACGACATGGTCGCCCCGGGGCGGTAGCTGGATGCCGGCCAATCGGCGGCCACCAGTACCGGTGCGCATGCCTGGCGCAGGGCCTGATAGGCAGCCTTGGGCACTCGTTCGTGGTCCAGCAGCGACCAACTGACCGCCGGTTGGGAATCGTTCAGCAAGAACACGGCGAACCCCCCCGTCGGCCGGAAACGTAGGCGGCGCAAGCTCTCGACTTGGAAGCTGACCAAGCGGGCCTGGTACGCCTGGCTGGCGTCGCGCCACTCTTCGAAGCTGGCGTAGTCAGAGGGCGGGACGAGGTCGTCAAAGATGCTCTTTTGCATGCAGTAGTGCGTTGCCAGACGGTCCCAGTCGAGGTTCGGCCATCGCTCGGGCTCCATGAAGTCCGAAGTACACGGCACCGCCTGGGCACCCAGCTCGCCGACGAAGCGCCCCGCAGCCGGCCATGCCGCCATAGCCCGAGGCAGGTCGTCCCAGCTCCCGTGGTACCAGCCGAAGTAAAGGTGGCTGTCAGTGCCCCAGGCCGGGTGCGGGAGCATCCCGGAATGGGCCAACACGGGGCGGGTGGGGTCGGCTCTTTCGAGCGCCCGCTTGATGCTGGTGTCGAGGACCGACTTGTTCCAACCGGGCAAGGCCTGCGCCACCGCCGAACGGAGCACCCGGGTCGGCCCGGGGGCGCGGCCGGCGGGCAGCTCGTGCGAGTAAGGCTCGTCATGCCCGCACCACACCACAATCGAAGGATGGTGGCCCAGGAGGTCGACGGCCGCCGCCACCTGGCGCACCGCTTGCCGGCGCACCCCGGTGTAGCCGCGGTGAAGCGGCATGTCCTGCCACAAGAGGACGCCCAGTTCGTCCGCCGCGTCGTAGAGCTCCGGCCTGGCGATATGGGCGTGCACCCTCAGCAGGTTGAGGCCGGCGTCCGCCGCCAGGCTCACGTCCCTGGCCACATCCTCAGGCGACGCGTTACCGATGTCACGGCGGGTGGGCCCGAGGTTGGCGCCCTTCAGGAACACCCTCTCCCCGTTTACGGACCACACCAGGTTTTCAGCCTGGACCTGGCGCAGCCCGGTACGCAGTCCCCGCGAACAGGCCGTTTCC
Organism: uncultured Acidimicrobiaceae bacterium; assembly: GCA_963845605.1. Taxonomy (GTDB): domain Bacteria; phylum Actinomycetota; class Acidimicrobiia; order Acidimicrobiales; family Palsa-688; genus Fen-671. The sequence continues at coordinate 9,860 of CAWJSS010000003.1, read as the reverse complement.
CCGGCCAGCTCGACGGTGACGGATACGTCGTACAACGGCTGGCCGCCGAGGCCCAGCGGCCACCACAGGTCGGGCTCATCGATCACCAGCCGCCATTTCACGCGATTGGCGCCTACGGCGAGCGGCTGGCGCACCTCGGCCCGGGCCACCGGCACGGTGGTTTCCCCGTCGAAGGTGCCGGCCCGGCGGGCCTCCGTGCGCAGCGTCACGGTTACTGCGTCGAGGCTGTCGAGCACGGCGGACAGTTCGATGACCGCGCTCTTGGCGCCCGCTTCCAGGCAGGTGAGCCGCAAACCGGACATTTGCACCGGGCCGCTGACATTGACCCTGACGGGCGCCCAGATGCCGCCAGGGTTGTACGTGGGGTCGATGCAGTCCCAGTACCCGAAAACCCCTAGCAGTGCCTTTTTGGCCGCCCGCCGGGCCGGCCGGTCGCACACCACTTCCAGCGCCAACAGGTGGTCTGACCGCGCCTCCAGGCCCGAAGTTATGTCGAAGGTGTGCGGGAAGAAGTACCCCTCGGTGTCCCCCAGGTAAGAGCCGTCCAACCACACATCTGACTGGTAGAAGATGCCGTCCATGGTCAGCCATGCCCGCTGGCCTGGTTGTAACCCTGCCATCTCGAAGCGCTTCCGGTAGAAGAGCGGCCCGTCGGAACTGTCGAACGCCGGCTCGGACCGCCAGTGGCCCGGTACGACTAACGGTTGCCATCCATCGTCGTCCAGGTCGGGGCGGGGGAAGCTGCGCCGCAAATCCTCGTCCGCTTCGGCCACCATCCATAATCCACCGAGGTCGAGGTCGGCCGCGCCCGTTGCGGGCTGGCCGGTACTGGTCACGTTGGTCCTCGGTCAGTGGGTTGCTGGGGCCTGCCGGCGTCAGCGCTGCCGTCGTTTGGGTTGGGGCGCAACGAGGTCAGGGGAGCCGGGGTGGTCCTGTGTGGTGGGGTGTGTGCCCGCGGGAGCGCGGCCGCCGGCCGAGGCGGTGGCCACACTGTCCGTGCTGGTAGCCGCCCAAAGCGGGTCGAGGGGGGCCTGTTTCGGCGCGCTCTTCGGCTCTCGGCGTACTTTTTGTCGTTTTCGGCCTTCAAACGCGCCGAGAGCCGCCTTTTGAACCGAAAGGCGGGACCCGGCCGGACCGAGAGGGGCGTGGGTGGTGAAGTGGGTGCCGTCCGAGGCGGTGGCCACACTGTCCGTGCTGGTAGCGGCCCAAAGCGGGTCGAGGGGGGCCTGTTTCGGCGCGCTCTTGGGCTCTCGGCGTACTTTTTGTCGTTTTCGGCCTTCAAACGCGCCGAGAGCCGAGTACTGCACCGAAAGTCCGGGTTCCTCGAGGCTAACGGGCTCATCCGACCGGCCTCATCTCGCCAGATCCCCATGACGAGCCCAGATCCCCATGACGAGCCCAGATCCCCATGACGAGCCCAGATCCCCATGACGAGCCCAGATCCCCATGACGAGCCCAGATCCCCATGACGAGCAAGGTAGCGCCGGGGGCAAAGGTACGTTTTGTAAATGGCACCAAGCTCTACAGACCGACCCTCCACGCTGGCCGAACTGCGCGCTTCCGGCTGGCAGTCGCGCCCCGTCAAGGAAGAAGTGCGGGACAACGTGGCGCGGCGTATCGCTGCCGGCCGCCCAGTGGTGGACGGAATGGTCGGATACGACGACACGGTCCTGCCCGCCCTCGAGAACGCTCTCCTGGCCGGCCACGACATCATCTTCCTCGGCGAACGAGGCCAGGCCAAAACGCGGCTCATGCGCAGCCTGGTAATGCTGCTCGATGGGTGGCTCCCGATCGTCGCCGGCTCAGAGATCCTCGACGACCCCTACAACCCCATCTCCCGCTATGCCCGTGAGCTGGTCGAAACCCGCGGTGAAAATTGCCCGATCGAGTGGGTGGGACGCGACCAGCGCTTCGGCGAGAAGCTGGCCACCCCCGACACTTCCATAGCGGACCTTATCGGTGAGGTCGACCCAGTCAAGGTGGCAGAAGGACGCTACCTGTCGGACGAGCTCACCCTGCACTATGGCCTGGTGCCCCGGACCAACCGGGGCATCTTCGCCATCAACGAACTGCCCGACTTGGCGGAACGGATCCAGGTCGGCCTGCTCAACGTCCTAGAAGAACGCGACGTCCAGATCCGGGGCTACAAGATCCGCTTGCCGCTCGATGTGATGCTGGTGGCGTCTGCGAACCCCGAGGACTATACGAGCCGCGGCCGGATAATCACCCCCCTCAAGGACCGCTTCGGGGCACAGATCCGGACGCACTACCCCCTCGACGCCGAGACCGAGGAGGAGGTCATCCAGCAGGAGGCGAGCCTGTCCAAACTGGACGACGTCAAAGTGGAAGTGCCGCCCTACATGGCCGCTGTCGTGGCCCACATCTCCCAGCTCGCCCGGCAGAGCCCGCAGGTCAACCAGCGCTCGGGCGTCTCAGTGCGGCTCGGCGTGGCCAACTACGAGACGCTGGTGGCAGCGGCCGCACGCCGCGGATTGCGGCTCGGAGAGAAACAAGCCGTCCCCAGAGTCAGTGACCTCACCGCACTGGTGTCCTCCACGGCCGGCAAGGTCGAGCTCGATGCTCTGGACGACGGCGAGGAAGACATCGTCGGCCGCTTGACCCGGCAAGCCGTCCTCAGCGTCTTCAGGGACACGGTCGACCCAGCCGACCTGGCCAAGGCCGTCGCCGAGCTAGACGACGGCTCAGCCATCGAAGTCGGAGACGACCTGCCGTCCTCGGCCTACGTCGAGGCGTTGAGCCAGCATCCGGCCCTTCGGGCGCCGGTCGGGCGGCTGGCCGGGTCGGAGAGCGCTGTCGCTTTGGCCGCGGCCACGGAGTTGATACTGGAAGGGCTCCACCTGTCCAAGCGTCTCAACAAGCACTCGGCCGGCCGGGGGGCCACTTACAGGGCACGCCGTTCATGACCCGGGCGTTCATGACATTGGCGCTTTCAAGCCTGGGGCCTGCCACCGCCATGGCCAGGAGCTGACGTGCCTCGCGCCAACTACTCCCGCTGGGATGGCACCCAGGACGTAGGCGACCTATCGGGCGACGACGTCCTGCGGCGCCTCATGGACGACCTCATGGAGCACGGCGACCCGGACCAGGCCCTGCGCCGGCTTATGCAGCGCGGTTATCGCGACTCGTCCGGCCGGGACATCGCGGGCCTGCGCGAGCTCCTGGAGCGAGTACGCCGGCGGCGGTCTCAGCTCGCCCGGGACGCCTTCTCGGAGCTACAAGCAGCAATCTCGAACACGCCCCCGGAAGTACTCCAACGGGTCAAGGAAATGCTGTCGGCGCTCAACCGGCTCGTCGAGCGGCGAGACGCCGGCGAAGACGTCCAGCCTCAGTTCGAACAGTTCATGGCCGAGTTCGGTGACCTTGTACCCGGCAACCCGGCCAACCTGGAGGAGCTGCTGGAAAGCCTGGCCCAACAGCTGGCCGCGGCCAGAGAGCTACTCGACTCTCTGTCGCCGGAGCAACGAGCGAAATTGGCCGAACTTTCCGAAGCCCTCCTGGAAGACGAGCTGGACCTGCGCATGGAGCTCGAGCGGCTGGCGGCCAGCCTGGCCAGCGCCACCCCGGGTGACCAGCTGCTGAGCTTGCCCTTTGGTCTCGGGCCGGCTAGCTCGCTGCCGAGCCAGTTGTCCGACCTGGGCGGTCTCGAACAACTCCTGGCCGGGGCACCCAGCCCCGGCGCTCTGGCCGAAGTCGACATCGACCGGGCGCGCCAGCTACTCGGGGAAGAGGACGCTCGGTCCCTCGATGCCCTGGGGCGGCTGGCGCGCGAGCTGCGAGATTCGGGTCTGGTCGAGCAAAAGGGTGGGCGTCTGCACTTGACGCCACGCGGCCTGCGCCGTATCGGGGAACAAGCCCTTTCGGATCTGTACGCAAAGTTGGCCCAATACCGGGCCGGGCAACACCCCGTCGGGAGCCTTGGCGCGGGCCATGAGCGGGCCGGCGAAACGAAACCTTACGAGTGGGGGGACCCGTTCAACCTTTCGATCGAACGGACGGTCCGCAACGCCCTGGCCCGGCGCGGGCCAGGCACTCCGGTCGAGCTGGCGCCGGCCGATTTCGAGGTCGAGCGCACCGAGGCGCTTTCCCGATCCGCCACCGTAATAATGCTCGACCTGTCGCTGTCGATGCCCATGAGGGGCAATTTCCTGGCGGCCAAGAAAATGGCCATCGCCTTGCACTCGCTGATATCGAGCCGGTTCCCGTCGGACTATCTCGGGATCGTAGGTTTCTCCCGTTATGCAAGGGAAGTTACGTTCCAGGAGCTGCCCGAGGTGTCGTGGGACTATGACTGGGGGACCAATATCCAGCACGGGCTAATCCTGTCGCGAAAGCTCCTTTCCCGTCAGCGGGGCACCCGGCAAGTGATAATGGTTACAGACGGTGAACCGACCGCGTATTGGCCACTCGGCGCATCAGAACCCGTGTTTGCTTACCCGCCGACTCGCGAGACGGTTGACGCCACCCTCGTCGAAGTGGCCCGCTGCGCCCGCGAAGGGGTAAGGATCAATACCTTCGCCCTCGACGCCACCGGCCACTTGCGCCGTTTCATCGAAAAGATGACGCGACTCAACCGAGGTAGAGCCTTCTACACCTCTCCGGACACCCTCGGCGACTACGTGCTAGCCGACTTCCTGGAGGGCAAGAAAACCATGCGCCGGCGCAACTGGCGAGCAGGTTGAGCAGGTTGGGCTGACACAGGTTGGGCTGACACAGTTTGGGCCGACAAAGGGCCGGCTGACAAACGCCGGGCTTGGTCAGAGCCAGCCACTAACTGGGTACTGCCGGTAACACGGCCGAAACACGGTCGTAGTAGCCAGGTACCTGATGGGTGACCTTTTCGGTTCCTATGTCCGCCCTCCCGAGGAACTCGGCGCCTTCCATCTAGGCCCGGCCTGGGACGAAATGTTCGAAAGAGGCGGCGAATCAGAGCCGCTTTGTCCCCGACCACACTATGTGCCGCTGAACGACGTCCTGGGGACTCTATCGGCCGAAGATTATGGCGCTCGCTGCCTGGCGCGCGACAGGAACTTCCGGGACCAGGGCATAACGTTTTCCTTATCCGGCGAGCAGCGTCCCTTCCCGCTCGACCTTGTCCCCAGGGTCGTCCCGGCGGACGAGTGGCTGGTTATCGAGCGCGGCGTGGCGCAGCGCGTCCGCACCCTCGAAGCCTTGTTGGCCGACATTTACGGTGCCCAGGAGATATTCGCCGACCGGATCCTGCCCCGCCGGCTCGTGCTCTCCTCGACGCACTTCCACCGCGAGGCGGCCCACCTGGCCCCGCCAAATGGCGTCCGCATTCAGGTGGCCGGGATAGACCTCGTACGAGATGGTCAGGGAAACTACCGTGTGCTGGAGGACAACATACGCACACCGTCGGGCATCTCCTATGTGGTCGAGAACCGCCGGGCTATGACACACGTGTTCCCTGAGCTGTTCGCCAGCTACAGAGTGCGGGCCGTCGCGGACTACCCGGCCTATTTGCTTGCCGCCCTTCGAGCCGCGGCGCCGGCGCATGCGAAGGGGACCCCCACCGTTGTCGTGCTCACCCCCGGGGTCCACAATTCTGCCTACTTCGAGCATTCGTTCCTGGCCAGGCAAATGGGGGTAGCGCTGGTGGAGGGTCGAGACCTGGTGTGTAGGGACAGTGTCGCTTACATGCGCACCACTTCGGGGGAAGAGCGCGTTGACGTGATCTACCGCCGGGTGGACGACGAGTTCCTGGATCCGCTCCAGTTCAACCCCAATTCGATGCTCGGCTGCCCGGGGCTGCTGAACTCGGCCCGGGCCGGGAACCTGACCCTGGCGAACGCAGTCGGGAACGGGGTGGCGGACGACAAAGCCCTCTACCCGCGGGTCCCTGAGCTTGTCCGCTACTACCTGGGCGAGGAACCCATCCTCGCCAATGTAGACACCTACCTTCTCGAAGACCCGGACCAGCGCCGGTACGTGCTGGAGCATCTCGACCAACTCGTATTGAAGCCAGTAGACGGATCCGGAGGCTACGGGCTGGTCATCGGCCCCAAGCTTCGGATGCCCAACTGAGCCGGCTCGCCGCAGAGGTGCTGTCCAACCCGCGGGGCTGGATCGCTCAGGGCGTTATCACGCTTTCGACGTCGCCTACCTATACGGGTGAAGGTTTCGAGCCCAGGCACATCGACCTGCGCCCATTCGCCGTGAACGATGGGCAAAGAGTTTGGGTCGTTCCGGGCGGCCTTACGCGGGTGGCCTTGCCGCGTGGCAGCCTCGTCGTCAACTCGAGCCAGGGCGGTGGCTCCAAGGACACCTGGGTCCTTACACCCACGGGCGAGGCCCGCGAGCGGTTGGCGGCGTCGGCCCGGCGGGAATTCAACCGCCTCTCACAGCGCCAGTCGATGTGGGCCCCCGAGCCAGGCCCAGCGAGGGCCGACCCCAGCCAGGAACAGCAACAACAGCAGCAGCAAATGAACCTCGGGACGAGCCTTGCAGGCGTGACAGGTCCGAAATGTTGAGCCGAATCGCGGAATCGCTGTACTGGCTCGGTCGGTACATGGAACGAGCGGAGGATACGGCTCGCATTCTTGATGTTCATTACCATTTGCTCCTCGAAGACCGCTGGGTCGACGAGGCTTCGGCCTGCCAAGCCCTAGCAGAAGTTATGGGCTTGGCGGTGTTGCCGGCAAAATTAGATGACAACGGTTCGGCGACTTTGGGTGAGCACGGTCCGGCATGACTGAGCGGTGACGCGCAACAGCGCCGGCCCGGAGAAACCCCGGAGCCGGCGCCGTAGGTGAAGGCAGTTCTCAGGTGCGGGTTAGTTCAGCTATCGCCTTTTTGGCACAAGTGTCGTCGACCAGGCCCTTGCCCTCGGCGGCGGCGGCCATCAACGCAGCGGTAGCGGCATTGTTGAGCGCCCGGGGCAACCCGTTGGCATAACGGTGCAGGCGAGCGGCGGCGTCGTCGGCAATGAGGGGGTCGGCCCGCCCGGCCAGGGCCAGGTGGTGGCGCAGGTAGGCGACCGACTCGGCCAGGTCCATGCCGCCAAGGCTGTAACGGACACTGATGCGCTGGTCCAGCGCGGCGAACATCCCCTGGCGCAGGCGGGAGGCCAAGGTGGGTTGGCCGAGCAACACACCGGCAAAAGGCGATGCCGAATCGAGCTCAGCGTTCGAGAGCAGGCGGACTTCTTCGAGCTGTTCGGGGGAAAGCAGGTGCGCCTCATCGATTATCAAAAGGACCCGGCGGTGACGCTCGTGCTCCTCGGCGCCGAGCAGGACGGCAGCCTGGTTTATCGCCTCCGCCTTGTGGAACCTCGGTGTCGCCCCCAAAGCGGTGGCGATGGCCACGTAAAGCCCTCGGCAACCCCCAGAGGGGTTGGCCAGGTAGATGACCGTATATTTTGTCCTGTCCAAGCCGGCCACGGCAGCGCGCACCGCCACGGTCTTACCCGCCCCGGTGTCGCCCACAATGACGCCCAGGGCGGACTGGTTTACGCAGTAGTTGACACGAGCGACCGCCTCGGCGTGCGCTGCTCGCTCGAACAGCTTGTCGGCCGGCACCGACTTGGTGAAAGGGGTGCGGGCAAAACCGAAGTGGGCAGCCCAGACATCGACGGCCCCCATCAACGCGCCGCCTCGTCGTCATCGTGGCCCCAGGGCTCCATTCCTGGCAGGGACCGGTAGGAAATGGAGCCCTCTCCCAGCGCTTCGGCGTGGGCGGCGGCCACCAGGCCCAGGTAGTCCACGCCGGGAGCACCGGGCGCAGGCTCGGGGGCAGCCTGCGGGACGGCCGGGTGCACGTGGCGGCCGATCACGAACGGCACGGCCACCCCGGCCGCAAAGCCGTTGTCGTAGACGTCGACTTTGGCCATGTCTTCGGGGTCGAAGCGCAGCTCGACCGTCCGGCCGATGAGCTCGGGGCCGACTTCATAACGGTTGGCAAACAAGCTCACGGTCGCCGTCTTGGTGACCCGACGGGTGACCGACCAGCGGAACGCCTCGGAGAGCTCAGACGGCGAAGGGATATTTGGCGTAAAGCTCTCCAAGAACCTCTCCATGGGCGCCTGTTTTGTCTCGGCGTGGGCGCGGCCATTGGCCACCTGCTCGGCCCAAGCCATGAACAGGTCGTTCAGCTCGGCGAAACTGGTGATGCCCCGGGCCTCCACTTCGGCGATAAATGAAGAACGTATATAGGAGTTGAGCCTTTCCTGTTTCCCCCGGCCTTGGGGGGCGTAAGGCTTGGAATGCACCAGGGCTATGCCGAGCACGGCGCAGGCCCGTGACAGCTGGTGGTTCGCGTAAGGAGCGCCGTTATCAACATATAAAAGTTCGGGCCGCCCCCGGCGGGAAATGGCCGAACGCAGCACGTCTTGGCCGGCGCGGGTGTTCTCCTCGGTGACCCAGCGCCCGTGCACGAGCAGGCGGCTGTAGTCGTCGACGAGCAAGAAGAGCTTGGCCCGCTTGGAGCCGGGGGCGCGCGGGTGAGGGACGAAGGGCCCGTGCAAGACGTCGCCTATCCAGATTTCGTTGGGCCGGGCCGCCTCGAAGCGCCCGAACGCACGCGCCGGGGCAGCCGACAGTGCCTGGCGGGACAGGCCCAGACGGTGCAGGTGCTGGCGGACGGTGCGCTCGGAGAGCCATACCCCGTGTGCTCGGCCGATTATGTCGACGATCTGGGCGGACGAACGTGCCGGCACAGCCCGGCGCAGCGTGGCTGCCTCTTCCAACCACTGGCGGCCCGACCGCGGCCGGCCCCGGTCCGTTCGGGGCACCGGGGCGAGCCCGGCCAAGCCGTCTTTGGCGTAGGCGGCGAGCCAGCGGTCAATGCTGGTGCGGCTTATCTGGCGCTCGGTCCCTTCTGGGGCCACCCAGGTGCGCGCTGCCAGTTCCCGGGCCAGGCGGCCCCGCTCGGCGGGGCTGAGCCGGGGGCTCGCCGCTTCTGAGATCACCCGGTAGCGGAACAGCGCCAGCTCTTCAGCCCTGTCGTGGTGCTCGTTGGCCATAAATGCCTCCTTATTGGCAGCGTTGCCGGCCCTCGGCCCGCCCAATAGGCATCCAAAACCACTTTCAGGTGCTTGACCAGGGTGGATGTATGTTGGTGGTGAGCAGGTGCCCGCCGACCAGCCCGTTGGCGAAGCGCCACAGGCGGCCCACGCCCGGGCCAAAGCGTCGCCGCGCTGCCCGCGATGCCGACCTCAGCGCCCTGAGCGCCACCACCGGGGGGTCCCCGCTCAGCCGGGGCGCCGGCGCGCCGAAGGCCACGCACGCCCGGGCAAAGCCGACAGCCAACATCTCGGCCCGGGCCACAAAACGCCGTCGCCAGTCCCGCACCGTCGTATAGGGCAGGCCGAGGGTGCCGGCGGCCCGGCGGGCATAACCACCCACCATTGCCTCCAGCGTCGGCCCGATCACAGCGATGGCGTCCAGGCGCCCATGGGCCACAAAGTTCGGCAGCACGGCGTGGCTGGTGGCACAAGGTCTGCAGCGTTGCCGGCGCACCAACAGCGCCCGCGAGCGGCCCACCCTCAAGTCGCGCCGGTACCAGCCCCAGTAGCTCATCGGCCTTTTACAGCCCGGGCACCCCAAGCGCGGGACGTCGATGTTGCGCCCGGCCGCCGCGTACTGTTCGACACCGAGCGCCGTCGGCCATACCATGGCCATTGGCTAACAGCCCTTCTGGGCCCCTTCCGATGAGCGACCAACTCCAAAGCGGCGGGGGCCCTGTCGCGTCCAACACAAGGTCGGGCCCAATCCTCTCCAGTTCGACCACCCGCCGTCCAACCCCACCCGTCAATGGGCTCAGCCGCCAAGTCCGTCCCCAACTACCCCCGCCGGTTCATGGGCCTATATCCCCACCAAGGTCTG
>CAWJSS010000002.1:0-501674 GCA_963845605.1 uncultured Acidimicrobiaceae bacterium | reverse complement strand
GACAACCCGGCGCAGGGACCGACTCGGTCCTCCTGACCGGGATCTTGGCGTTCGGGCGCGATTATCCGGGGTCGATAGTCCGCTGCCTGAAGGCGGCTTGGGAAAACGGCAGGGGCGCCCGAGAGGCAGTGTCGTCGGAGATGTGGGAATGCCTAAACGCCACCCACGAGGCGCTCCCCAGGCAGGTCGAAACCGCGACCGGCCAGATGCCTCATGGCTTTTTTGGGTGGGTCAAGGAGCGCTCCGCCATCCTGGCCGGTCTGTCCGGTGCCACGATGAGCAGGGACGAAAGCTGGCGATTTCTCGTACTGGGCCGCAATCTCGAGCGGGTAGACATGGCCGCCCGCCTGCTGTCCGCCCCATACGGGGAAAGCTGGGGCCAGATCGGTTGGGTCACGACGCTGCGGTCGTGTTCGGCGTACGAGGCGTATTTGCGGACGTACCAAACGGCCGTTGACGGGTCGTCGGCCGCGGAGTTCCTTGTATTGGACCGCCTTTTTCCTCGTTCGATCTACTTCTCCCTGCGGGCAGCCGAAGGTTGCCTGGCCGAGCTCGACCCCAGCGCGGGGCGGGCCGGGGTCGACGACGTAGCCCGGCGCCACCTGGGCCAAGCCCGTGCACAGCTCGAGTTCACATCGGCGGTCGACCTGGCCGCCGACCTGCCCGACCGCTTGGCCTATGTCCAGAAACGCTGTTCGGATGCGAGTGCGGCCATCTCGGGCAGGTACTTCAGGCCGGCGGCCATTGTGGAGTGGAGCGCATGAGCTGGCGGCTGGAGGTCAACCACCTCACGAGTTATCGGTACGACCGTCCGGTCGTGGCCTCTTACAACGAGGCGCGGCTGACACCGTTGTCCACCTCGGAGCAGTTCGTGATCGAAGCTCAGGTCGGCGTCAGGCCGGCCGCTCAGCTGTTCTGTTTTACGGACTACTGGGGGTCGGTGGTCCACGCGTTTGACATTCACGACCCGCACCAGACCCTCCTTGTGACGTCAAGGGCCGTTGTCGAAACCGCGCCCGCCGGGGCGGCCGGGTACGCCGAGGGCAAGACCGATGGCCCCATAGTCGAGATAGCTTCCTGGGAGGCACTGGCGGGGGCGGAAGTCGTGGACCGCTTCTATGAGTTCCTGGCGCCGTCAACGTTTGTGACGCCCAACGATCTATCGAAAGTAGCCGGGGATCTCCGCGACGGTCATGCCGGTCCGACGGACGCGGTGATGTCCACCCTCAACTGGGTCCACGGACAACTCGAGTATGGCGCTGGGGCCACCAACGTATATACGTCGGCGATGGAGGCCTGGCGAGCAGGACGGGGTGTCTGCCAGGACTTCGCTCACCTGAGCCTCGCTGTCCTCCGGGCTATGGGCATCCCGGCCCGCTACGTTTCGGGCTACTTCTATCCCGACGCCACGGGGGCAATCGGGGCCAAAGTGGTGGGAGAAAGCCATGCCTGGGTGGAGGCGTGGACGGGGGCGTGGACGGCCCACGACCCAACCAACCTCATGAGGGTGGCGGAACGGCACGTCATCTTGGCCCGTGGCCGCGATTACGCCGACGTCGCCCCGGTCCGAGGCATATACAGCGGCCCGCCTGGCTCTTTTGCCCAGGTAACGGTGGAGCTTGTCCGGCGGGCGTAGCAGGGCTGGACGGACATACACCGGGGGAGGCTGGGCTCCGCGGCCCCGAACGTGAATTCCCCTCTTGCGGACATGGCCGCAATGAGCGAAGATAACACCCGTGTAGTTACGTCCTGACGTAGTTACATGGGTGCCACCAGGCGGGCCTGGGACCTAGCGAGGCCTCCGGGACGCGTCTGGAGGGCACTCTCCGACGAGACCACGACTGAGGGGAGCCGCCGGTGACTGATATCGTGCGAGCCTTTCGCACGCAGGCCGAGACGACCGGGCTCCGCTGGGACATCCAGAAGCCGACCTGGCAGCGCTCAGCAAACTGCTTGGGGGTGGATCCTGACCTTTTCTTTCCCGAAAGGGGCGGTTCCACCCGGGAAGCCAAGGAAGTCTGCAGAGGCTGCGTCGTTCGAGAGCAATGCCTGCAGTATGCCCTCGAGAACGGCGAGAAGTTCGGCATTTGGGGCGGCATGTCCGAAAGGGAACGCCGCCGGCTCCGGCGTCGCCGCAACGGGGCACCATACCGCGTCAGCCAGGCCTCCTAGCGGGATCTGCCTGGCGCATTAGCTCGCCCCTCCGGTCGCATAGCTGGTTGGGCGTTCACAGCTTCCCCCGGTGAGGCACGCCGGCGAGCAATGGCGCTCGCGGCGTGCCTCACCGTTATCACCGGTTGCGTTCCCTCAGTTGCAGCCGCGCCTCGATCGTGCGGTCGGGGGCCAGGTCCAGTTGGTGCCATCGGGGTTCGGCCGTAGCACGGAGCACCCTCTCAGGCGCCAGCCCGACCAGCTCGGCTCTCGCGATGCTCACCGCGTTGGCGACCTGGTCAAAGACGGCCTCAGGTCCCACCACGAGGGGGTGCAGAAGGTTGCAGGAAACCTGCACGTGCTCCCCGAGCACGAACGCCAGTGCCCGCACATGGGGCGACCGTATGGCCGTGGCGACCGCCTTGGCCATCTCGATGTCGGCGTCGGCCAGCCACAGGTTGTAGGCGAGCATCAGCGGCCGGCACCCCACTGCGACCGCACCTGCGGTCCGGTGGGGCGAGTTTGGCCCGAAATCTGGAGTCAAACCCCGCCATGCCGCTTTTCGTACTTCTGGTAGAGACCGCTCCGGGCCGTAAAGAAAGACCGGCAAGGCCAGCTCGTTAGCGGCCCATACGGCGAATTCTTCTCGAGCCTGTCTGGCCCGCGCTGCACCCCCACCGTTGACGTCTGTGGAATCCTGAAGGGGCCACCCCTCCAGGGCTACCCATGGCACCACATCCAGGGCGCCGAAGCGGGGATGAGCGCCGTGGTGAGCACCTAGGTCGATGAGACCGACCGCGGCGCGCGCCAATTCGCGCACCGCGGCCTGTACGGCTTCGTCTTCGCCGGCCAAGGTGAGCACGCTGCGGTTGTGGTCACAATCGCTGTGCACATCCAAAAGGCACTCGCCGGCGGCGCCAGCCAGGTTGGCTAGTACTACCTCGTCGCCACCCTCACTGACGTTGATGACACATTCGAGCACGTCAGTTGGGGGCCAGTTGCCAGTCTCTTCGGGTTCCTTCAGGACTGGCAACCGTGGTTCTTTCGACGCCTTCAGGTTTTCTAAAGGAAAGTCAGACGCTAGTCGCCAAGATTATTTGGAAAAGTGCCCCGGTGATTGGTACCTGCCGGGACAAAAGAAATGACGGCGGGACCGCTACCTAGCGTGAAGCACGCGCGGTCGTCGCCCCCGGCTGAGCCGGCTGCGAAACAGGGGTACGCGGTGGGAGACCACGCCGGCTGCGCGCAATGCGGCGGCGTTCGCGCTCTGAGCACCCGCCCCACACTCCGTGCTCGATGTGATTTTCGAGCGCGTACTCCAAACAAGGTGCCTTTACGGGGCACTCTGCGCAATAACGGCGCGCCACCTCGACGCCCACCCCGTCACTAGGGAAAAAGACCTCAGGTGGCAATTCCCTGCACCGCCCCTGCGCCATCCAGGAAGTATCCAACTTGACCTCCGTAGCCCTGTGCATCGCACGCTGATATGAATTACGTACCTGGTTCGTCCCTGGCTTCCTATCCAGGGAGAAGCCGACCCAGGGTGCGGCCTAATCAAGCGGGACATGCAGCAATGCCTCTCTCTACTAGTTTACTGCGGGCCCGCCTGTCAAGGCAGTCACGAGAACGTGGAGTTCAGGGTACTGGCGGCCTTTTCCCAACAGCGTGATAGCAACTTGACATGCAGCTGAGTGTTAGGTGAACATGGATGGCTATGAGCTCGTGGATAAGCCTGCTCCTTCTCACCTAGGCGAGCACCTGACCGGTGCTCGCCGAGACCTCCTGTGCCCAGTGGCCAGGAGGTTTTTTCTTTCCCGGTGACCGAAAGTCCCATACAGACCCGTAAAGAAAGGCCAATAGATGACCCGCCCGCCGATCGCCACCGAAAAGATGCCCTTCGAGAAGTACAGCGCCACCCTGCCTCTCCTCCTGGACGACCGGACCTGGCCCGCCAAACAACTTCACCGTGCTCCTCGCTGGTGCAGCGTGGACCTGCGAGACGGCAACCAGGCCTTGATAGATCCCATGGATCCGGCCCGCAAGCTGGCCCTTTTCGAAGCGTTGATCGGGATTGGCATTAAGGAAATCGAGGTCGGCTTCCCTTCTGCATCGATGCCCGACTACGAGTTTGTGCGTCACATCATCGAAGAAGACCTCATACCACAGGACGTGACGGTGCAGGTGCTGGTCCAGTGCCGTAAGGAACTGATCGAGCGCACTTTCGAAGCGATCTCAGGCGCTCCTCGGGCCATAGTGCACTTCTACAACTCGACATCGGAGCTGCAGCGTAGGGTCGTGTTCCGCCAGTCCCCCGAGGGGATCATCGATATCGCCACCAGCGCGGCACGGCTATGCAAGAAATTGGAACAAACTGTTAACGGGACCGAGCTTCGCTACGAGTACTCGCCAGAAAGCTTCACCGGTACCGAGGCTGACTTCGCCCTCGAGATTTCCCAGGCGGTCGCCGACGTCATCGAGCCGACTGCGGAAGCTCCCCTCGTCATCAATTTGCCATCCACAGTGGAAATGTACACACCCAACGTGTTCGCCGACGTCATCGAGTGGTTCGGACGCCAGCTCACCAACCGTGAAGCGATCGTCCTGTCGGTGCACCCCCACAACGATCGGGGTACAGCGGTGGCGGCCGCGGAGCTGGCCATGTTGGCCGGCGCCGACCGGCTCGAAGGCACCCTCTTCGGGAACGGCGAGAGGACCGGCAACCTCGACCTGGTAACGGTGGCACTCAACCTGTTCTCGCAGGGCGTCGACCCCGAACTCGACTTCCGTGACATCGAGGCCGTCCGCCGGGTGGCGGAGCACTCGACGCGAATGCCCGTCCACCCCCGCCATCCTTACGTGGGAGACCTCGTCTACACGGCCTTCTCCGGATCACACCAGGACGCCATCAAAAAAGGGATGGACGCATTGCCCGTCCCGTACGCCAAGTGGGAAGTGCCTTACCTACCCATCGACCCGAAGCACACCGGCAGGACCTACGAAGCCATCATCAGGGTCAACAGCCAGTCGGGTAAAGGCGGCGTGGCTTACATCATGGGTACGGAGCACGGCCTTGACCTCCCGCGGAAGCTCCAGGTGGAGTTCTCACGGGCCGTGCAGGCAGTGACGGAGGCAACGGGCACCGAGATCAAGCCTTCCGAGCTGTGGGAGGTGTTCGAGAAGACGTACCTCGCCGAAGACGGAGGTCTGCGGCTGATGTCCGCCGAAGTCACGAGCGAACGAGCTACCGACGACCACGTCACCCAGGTCACCGCCCAACTGCTGGTCGACGGGGAGCACCGCAGCGCGGTCGGCAAGGGGAACGGCCCGATCGACGCTCTGGTAAACGGGCTGGCTGGCCTCGGGGTCAAGCTGGCCGTGCTCGACTACCACCAGCACGCCTTGACCTCCGGCAGCGGCGCGTCCTCTGTGGCCTACGTTGAAGCCGAGTCCGAGGATGAAGTGGCCTGGGGAGTGGGGATGGACTCGAGCATCCTCGACGCCTCGTTGCAGGCTGTCGTGAGCGCCGCCAACCGACTGCGCCAAGATCCCGCCTAAGGGAAGCTCGTCTTCCGGGTGGCCTCGGCATGACCTGTGCGCAGCGGGCCCCGGGAAGGCCACACCGGCGTAGCCCGCGCAAGGGCGTATGCAGGTGCCCAGGGAGCCCCTTTCCCCGGCCAACCTGGCTCCTGCGTCGCAGGTGACGATAGCCAGACGACACGCCGTCCTCTAAGCTCACCTCCATGTCCTTACAGCAGCCAGAGGCCGCGGGCGCCTCGCGGGCACGTCAGGGTCGTGTACCTCGGCCCGGTGGCCCCGCACTGGAGGGTCGACTCGGAATTCGGCGACCGGAACCTGATCGAGGAGCTCCGGCAGCGGATCCTGGCCCGCCTGCTCCTGCTGCCCCCTCATGACCCCCAGTTCCGCCGTAACCGGGAACGCATTGTCCGCGACTCCGAGCGCGAGAACGTGTTGCTCGACTGGGACCTCGGTATTCCCGAAGACGAAGAGGACGAGTTCATGGGCAGCGTCGAGAACTAGGCATGGCAGGGGATGGCGTCTCAGATGGTCCCGGCCACAGCCCAGCAGGCGGCGACCGGCGCTACATAAACCGCGAACTATCGTGGCTCGACTTCAACCGGCGCGTCCTCGAGCTGGCGGAGGCAGACGAGCAGCCGTTGCTCGAGAGGGCCAAGTTCCTGGCCATTTTTTCGACCAACCTGGACGAGTTCTTCCAGGTCCGGGTGGCCGGCCTCAAAGACCAGCTGGCCGCCGGCGTCGCCGGGACAGCCCCGGACGGCCTGCCCGTAGCGGAACAGCTCCGAGCCATTCGGGGGGTGGTGGAAAGCCAGCTGGCCGACCGCTCCCGTATCTACAACGACGAGCTGGCCCCGCAGCTGGCCGAGCAGGGCACTCGACTGGTGCAGTGGACTTCTCTGACCCCGTCCGACATCGCCTACGCGGAGTCGGTGTTCGAGGCCCAGATGTTCCCCGTATTGACGCCCCTCGGAGTGGACCCGGGCCATCCGTTCCCGTACATATCCAACCTCTCTCTCAACCTGGCCGTGATGGTGCGCGACCCGCAACGGGGTGAGCGTCGCTTTGCGCGCGTCAAGATCCCGCCGCTGTTGCCTGGATTTTTGGCTCTACCCGACGGCGAACGGTTTGTCCCGGTCGAGCAGGTCATCTCCGCTTTTCTCGGAGAGCTCTTCCCCGGGATGGAAATCGAGAGCTGTCACGCCTTCCGCGTGATCCGCAACGCCGACTTGACCCTGGCCGAAGAAGAGGCGGACGACCTGCTCGAAGCGGTGGAAATGGAACTGCGCAGGCGGCGCTTTGGCCGCGCCGTGTGCCTCCAGCTCGACACCAGCTTCGACCCGGAAGTCCGAGAGCTGCTGACCCGGGAACTCGACCTCCACCCTGAAGACGTTTACGAACTGGACGGCCTGCTTGATTACAGCGGGCTCTGGGCGATCCACGGCCTGGACCGGCCGGAGCTGAAAGACGAGCCCTTCTCGCCCGTCGTCCCGTTGCGGCTGACCGCCCCCGAGGATGGGACTACAGACATCTTCGCCGCCATCGGCAGCGAGGACATTTTCGTGCACCACCCCTACGAGAGCTTCGCCATGTCTACAGAGGCGTTCATCAAGCAAGCCGCCCGCGACCCTCGCGTGCTGGCCATAAAGCAAACCCTGTACCGGACCTCAGGCGATAGCCCCGTCGTTACGGCATTGATACGGGCCGCCGAGAGAGGCAAGCAGGTGGCGGCTCTGGTGGAGCTCAAGGCCCGGGGCGACGAGGCCGCCAATATCGGATGGGCCAGGGCACTGGAGCAAGCCGGCGTCCACGTGGTTTACGGCTTGATAGGACTGAAGACACACGCTAAAACGGCCCTGGTGGTGCGGGAGGAAGGCGACGGTATCCGGCGCTATTGCCACATAGGGACCGGTAACTACAATTCTTCGACCGCCCGCCTTTACGAAGACGTTGGGATCCTGACGGCATCGCCGGCCATTGGGGAAGACCTCACTGACCTTTTCAATTCGCTCACTGGTTACAGCCGCCAGTCGTATTACCGGCAGCTGATTGTGGCGCCCCAAGCCCTGCGGTCGCGGATAATCGAGCTCATCCAGCAGGAGAGCGAGCACGGTAGTGCCGGCCGGATCGTCTGGAAACTCAACAACCTTGTCGACCGCAAGGTCATCGACGCTCTCTACTCGGCATCTCAGGCGGGGGCGCAGATAGACCTCATCGTCCGCGCCCAGTGCTGCCTGCGACCGGGAGTGCCCGGGTTATCAGAGACCATTAGGGTCCGTTCTCTGGTGGGGCGGTACCTGGAGCACTCGCGCATCTACTACTTCGGTGAGGCTGCCAATGGGGCGACGCCGGCGGGGAGCGGGCACGAGCGAGCGACAGGGGTGGCGTCTTCTCCGGGGAGAATTGGGTACGACCTCGTCCCGGGCCCGCACGTGAGTCCAAACGGGCCAGGGTCTCCCACTGTCAACGGCGGCGGAAGCGATTATGCGCGCGACGGCACGGGTCGCTTTGTGGCTCGGTCTAACGTCGCCGGCGGCAATATTGCCGGTCAAAATATCGCCGGTCGAAATGCGGGCGGTCACGGTGGCGCCCGTGCCCACTCGGTACTTCCACAAGGTGGACGTTATCTAATGGGTTCGGCGGACATGATGGAGCGCAACCTCGACAGGCGGGTGGAGGCACTCGTCGATGTCACCTCGCCGGAAATCCAGGAGCGGCTGCGGGAGATCCTCGAGGTCGAGCTGGCGGACGACGAGTTGGCGTGGGAGCTCTCGCCCGATGAGACATGGCATAAGGTAGCCGTCGTCAAGCATTTCAACGCTCACCGACATTTCCAGGAACTGGCGATCGCCCGCGGGAGACGGTGGGGAAAGGCCGAAAGGCTGGCCACGGTCGAGTGACGGGCTCCTCGCGAGAGCCGAAAAAGACGGCCGGCGAGACAGGAATATCTCCGAGGGCTAGACAACCGGCCAAGGGCTCGGCCGGCAAGGGCTCGGCCGGCAAGGGCTCGGCCGGCAGGGACCCGGCCGGCAGGGACGGTGCCGCCAAAGACGGGGCCACACGGGGACGCGCAACCAAGACCGTACGCGCTGGTGGCGGTGCCGTGTGGCGGCGGGTGCCCACCGGGCCAGAAGTGGTCCTGGTCCACAGGCCTGCCTATGACGACTGGGCCTTCCCCAAAGGCAAGCTGGAACCAGGCGAAACCGATGAGCAGGCCGCCGTGCGCGAGGTGCGCGAAGAGACGGGGTTAGCGTGCCGGCTGGGCACCGAGCTTCCCAGCACCACTTACGTCGACGGTCAAGGACGGCCGAAATTGGTGCGTTATTGGTCGATGACGGTCATCCGGCGGACATCTCCCGGGGATGCCGCCTCAAATGCCTCGACGGCGGTCAGCCCGCCCGACACGCCGCTGGCGCCAGAGCCCAAGGCGCGCCGCGAAGTGGACAAGGTCTACTGGGCTCCTATCGAGGAGGCCCGGACACTACTTACCTACCCTCGAGATGTGGTCGTACTGGACTCGCTTTCTGACCTCTTGTCGGGCTCAAATGTTCGCCGGCAGTAGGTCGACCAGGTTTTCGAACGCAAACCATAGCGGCACGAGGCATACGACCACTCCGGCCACCAGCGTCAAGTATTTTCCGTAACGGCGTAGGTGGGCGGCGAAAACTCGGGCCCCCACCCAGAACATCAAGGCCAGCAGGGCGAAGCCAATAGTCGCCAACCATGTCCCTCCACTGCCGCTATTACTGCTGCTTTGGAGGTTGGTGGTCGAGGACGCCGGCTGGACAGTGGCCGATCCGACGGTGGCAGACCCGACCGTGGGCGAGCCCTCCCCCGGCCCGTTACCGGCCGGCCCATTACCGGCCTGCCCATTACCGGCCGCACCCAGTTCATGCGTAGTAGTTGACGCCGGAGTTACGTGGCTCAGGCGGGCGGTGACGCCACCCCCGCTGGGTGGCCTTTGACCGGTTGCAAAAGGCACTCCTTCGCCGGGGATTTTCGACCCCGCAGGGACCCGCTTCAGGAGGGCGGCCCTGACGACGAGCCGGGAGGTGGCCTCGAACCGCGGGTTGCAGGTGGTGAGCGTCAACGTGGCGGCGTGTGTCGGGTCGAGGACAGCGGTATCGCTCGGGTCGACCACCCACTGGCGCACGACGTCGTACACCCACGTCGTCCCCGAGGTGTCGGTCAGCAGGATGAGGTCGCCATGAGCCACCTCGTCGAGCCTGAAAAAGGGCGCCCCAAACGTGGTCCTGTGCCCCGCGATACCGACGTTGCCCTGTTGGCCCGGGAGAGGAGTGCCGGGGTAGTGGCCCGGGCCCATCTGTAAATCGGTCTCGTCCACACCTTGCACTACGTAACGGCTAAGACCGATGGCCGGGATGACCAAGTGGTCGAGCGCGCCGCCCGGAGGAGGGATGGGGAGGCTGACGCCGGCGAGCATGGCCGATGTCGGCGACGCCTCATGGACCTGCTTTGTGTGCCTGCTACTCGTCCCGGCCATGTTCCCTGCGGTCGAGCCGTCGGCCCGGCTGGCGGTGCCGCCCGCACCCTCCCCAGAGAGGTCTTCAACCCCTCTATGTCGGGCCGCGGTTTCATTTGTCGCCGCCGTCGTCTGACTGGCCACCTCGGGACGGGCCGAACGGGCCAGGGCGGTCTGGAACTGACGGGCCAGCGCCGCCTGACTGTGCTCTTCAGTCAGGTTGGTACCCACCAGCTCGTAAGCGGCGAAGAGGAGCACCACGAACCCGGCAGTTACGAGTGCCAGCCCTAGCTCCCGCAGCCACGTTCGCCCGCTACCCGGTAACAGCTGCCCGCCAGCCGGTTCGCCCACAGATCCACGGTAAGGCCAGCGGCGCGACATGTCACGCCCGCCATCTGTTACAGCCCCGTCACTTCTCGTTTCGCGCCGGTGGGGACACCTCGTGGCGGGCCGTGCCGCCGTCGCCGTTTCCTCCTTTACGCCCCACTTCTGCAAGACTCTAAGGAGTGCCGCTGTTGCTAGTTCGACATGCCCACGCCTACGCCCGGAAGGAGTGGTCAGGCGACGACAGCCAGCGTCCACTGTCCCCTAACGGCCTCCGCCAAGCCGAAGGTTTGATCGCAGTGTTCGGTAACTTCGCCCGGCCGTCGCGTGTCCTGTCCAGTCCGTATTTGCGCTGCATGCAGACCGTCGAGCCTCTCGCACAGGCCCACCACCTGGACGTGGAAGCCGAAGACGACCTGGCCGAAGGGCAGAGCGCCAACGCCGTGAGCCTCGTAAGGGCTTTGGCCAAAGACAATGTGGTGGTGTGCACGCACGGTGACGTGATCGCCGAGATCCTCGTGGCCCTGGCGGACGAAGACATGCTCGACCTTGGGCCGAACCCGCGCCAAGCCAAGGGTTCCGTCTGGGCACTCGACGGCGAGGATGGCACTTTTACCTCTGCTCGCTATTTCCCCCCGGTGGTGGTGGAATCCGTTTGAGCCTGGAGCAGGAGCCAGAACTGGACAACGTCGGCGAGGCCGATGACGTCCTGGCCCTCCTGGTCCAGGCGGTCGACAGGGCAAACCAGGGTCTCGTCGTCTGCGACAGTGAGGGGCGAGTGGTACTTCGCAACGCCCCCGCACGCGACCTCCTCAACGCCCGGGACGGGGACTTCTTGGCTGAGAAAGCCATCGAAGCGGCGTTGGGCCGGGCTCTGGGGGGCTCGTTCCACGAGGAGACCCTTGACCTCTACTCCCCCACCCGTCACACCCTCGAGATCAAGGCGTACCCCATAGGCGTTACAAACCCCCCTGCGGGCGCGGTTGCCCTGGTGGACGACGTCTCAGAGCTGCGACGCCTGGAGGCCGTGCGGCGCGACTTCGTCGCCAACCTGAGCCACGAGTTGAAGACACCGCTGGGCGCCCTCAGCCTCCTGGCAGAAACACTGGACGACGAAGAAGACCCCGAAGTGGTAGCCCGGCTGACGGCGAGAGTCGGAGCGGAAGCCACCCGCTTCGCCCGGATCGTGGACGACCTGCTCGACTTGTCTCGTATCGAGGCGGGTGGCGCCGGCAGGCTGAGCCTCGTCACCTTTTCGGCCATCATCGGTGAGTCGGTCGAGGGCTTCCGCGAACCCGCCGCGGCCCGGAGCATTCGCCTCGAAGTGGGGCCGGTCGACCCGGGCCTTTACGTCATGGCCAACCGACGCGACCTGGTATCTGCCGTTTCGAACCTGGTCGACAACGCCATCAAGTACTCCGAACCAGGCGCCGCGGTCTACGTCGAGGCGGGCAGGCAAGCTGAACGGGCGTGTGTGTGGGTGCGGGACGAAGGCATCGGGATCCCACGGCGCGACCGAGAGAGGATTTTCGAGCGCTTCTACCGCGTTGACCGGGCGCGGTCGCGATGGACTGGAGGCACCGGGCTCGGGTTGGCTATCGTCCGCCACGTGGCCGCCTACCACGGCGGAGACGTTGCGGTTGATTCGGTCGAAGGGGAGGGTTCGACTTTTACGTTGTGTATGCCTCTAGCCGACCAGGAGCAAGCCCATGGCTGAGCAGCTCACGGTCCTCTTAGTAGAGGACGAGCAGTCCTTCGTCGAGGCCCTGGTGGTCGGGCTGAAACGAGAAGGCTTCCACGTCGACGTGGCCTACGACGGCGCCGAAGCGCTCGAGAAGTTCAACACGATCCAGCCTGACCTCGTGTTGCTGGATGTCATGTTGCCCCGGGTGTCCGGGATCGACGTCTGCCGCACGATCCGGGCTGCCGGGGCGCGAACGCCCATCATCATGGTCACGGCGAAGACGAGCGAGATCGATACAGTTGTCGGCCTCGAGGTGGGCGCCGACGACTATGTGAGTAAGCCATACCGGTTGCGGGAACTGGTGGCCCGGATGCGGGCCGTACTGCGCCGGACACCACCGGCGGACGAGGTCCCGGAAGAGGGCGAAGTGCTGGAGGCGGGCGACCTTCGCCTTGACCCAGAACGCCATGAGGTCCACCTGCGGGACCAGGAGGTCAACCTGCCTCTGAAGGAGTTCGAGCTGCTCGAGCTACTGATGACCAACGCCGGCCGGGTCCTGACCCGGGAGACGCTCATCGACCGGGTCTGGGGCCCTCACTACGTGGGAGATACCAAGACCCTTGACGTGCACGTAAAACGCCTGCGGGCCCGGATCGAAGACGACCCCGCTCACCCGCAGCGGATCACGACGATACGGGGGCTGGGCTACAAGCTGGAAACGGGGCGAGCCGGGAGCGATTGACCACGGGCCCTTGATGGGCCGGGCGTGAGCTGGGCCGGCGGGCGCTGGCCGGCACCACGAGGATGGCGGTCGTCATGCCGGAGTCGCGTGCATCTTTAGCCGTTCTGCGCATAAAAAGTCCTACAGACGCGACTAGCCAGTCGAAAACTGCACGCGGCGGCGCCTCCAGTGGAGGGGTTGGTAGCACCTTTTCGACGCCTAGGACGGGGGGGCGGCCCTCAGCCTCTAGCGCAAGCGGATGTTGGGCAGCTTCACCTTGGGAAGCTGGATTTGCGGTAGCTGGAAGCGGGACCGCAGTCGCATGGAGCCCCTCGGCTTCGACGGAAGTATGTCGTCGCCACTGGGGTCGGGCTCTGCCAGAACGTTGTCGCCCAGACGGCTATTGGCCAGGTCCGGGCCGGCACCCTCTACGGCGGCCCGAGGTGGCTGGTTTTGGGGGACCGCTTCCCGAGGCGCTGGGGCCGGCGCCGCGGCCGCCGGGCGAGGGCTTTGTACCCGCGCTGTGGTCGAGCCAGCTGACCCGGAAATGGGCGCTGATGCTGCGGGGCCGCGAAGAGCCGCCGAAGCCTGCGGGATTGCAGCAGCTGATGGCGCCGAAGCCGCCGGAGGGATAGCGGCTTTCGGCGCCAGCACCGGAGATCCAGAGGCCGGTGACCCTCCTGGCTGGCTGGCCAGGGACGCGAGAATATTTCCCGCCTGCGTCTTGCGCAGCCCGGGGGGCGCAGAGCCTGACGCAGGGGGCGAGGCAGTGCCCACCGCCTGGTTCGCAGCGGCGGTCGGCGTGTTTGCCATTGATGCCGCGCCCGAAGCGATCACCGGTTCCCGTCCGGCCTGAAATTCTTGCATACAGGGTGGTCGGCCGGTCCTACCCGGTACTTGAGCAAGGTGAGTATTTCGGGCTCCGACCACAGCGAGGTACGGCCTGCTAGGAAAGGAACTCCATACGCGCCAGCCATAACCCGGGTGCGTCCACCTCCGCCGGAGTAGGCAGGCTGGAAGCGCTGGCCCACAAACCGGAAAGTCCCTCTTCGCCGGCTCGCTCAACAACGCCCTGCACGAAAGCGTGCCCTCTGTCGATCGTCTCCTGGTCCAGTTCGATGCCCAGCAGTTTGCCCAGCACCCGCTGCCCGGGACCGTCCTCCAACCGGCGCCTGCGGAACGCCTCGCTTATCAGAGGGTAGGAGCCCACCAGGCGTTGACCGACCTTGTCGAGGACAAAATCTGTATACCCCGCCAGCGCGGCCAGGAAGGCGCTGAACGGGACGAGCAGCCGGCGTTGCTCCTCGCTCTGGATCTCCCCGAAAAGAACCTCGGGATCCCCGAGCGACGCCTGGAACGACGTGAGGTCGCTCGGGTCGATGTTGCCCAGTCGTTGCTCGATGACGTCCATAGGCACATGGAAAGCGCCGGCGTAAGCGACCAGGTGATCTTCCAGGACCTTAGCGACGTGGGGGCGGATCAGCACCGTATGGTGCACCACGTCCCGCAGGCAGACGTACATGCGCACGTCTTCGGAAGTGAGGCCCCATTCCTTGGCGAAGCCGTCGATAGCGTCTGTCACCGCCATCAGTTCGTCGGTGCTCGGAGCCGGCATCGGCATGTCGTACTGCCCCATCGCCCGGCTGGCCAGGTGACCGACCATCGCACCGGCCTGCGCCCCCAACACCAGGGGCCCGATCACCTGGGGAAGGTTGCCGAGCAACTGGTCCATCGGGTTGTCCTGGGCGCCTGAGGGCTGCTCGTCCGGCGACGGTGTTGTCCCCGCCGACATGGCGGAGGCGCCGCTATTGAGCGACGACGCCAGCTGCGTCAAGACCGGCTTCCACGCCTGGAGAGTCCTGGAGGCCCAGTCCGTCCGGGTAACCGTGGCCAATGCCAACCAGCCACGCCGCGACGTAGCCATGCCCGTGGCTTCGGCCACGTGCATGTCGGCGACGCGCAGGAGTTCTTCCATGTTGACGCGGGCCAATGGGTCCGGGTTGGGCTCGGTGGCGCCCTCGGTGGCCGTCCAGGCGGCCAACTGGCGGGCTACGTCCCAGTTGAGGGGCCCTTGAGCAGTCAGCAGACGAGCCAGGTTGCGCAACAAGTCCCCCAGGGGGCCGCCGGAAAATGGCGACGGGTCACTCATAGCAAATCCCCCCCATTGAAATGCAACAAAGCATGTTTCAAGGTTACCGGTGACGCCCGCGTTACCCCGGGCGCTGTACCGTCTTGATGCCAGGCCCGCCGCCGGCCCGTGATGAACAGCCGCCGGCCCGTGATGAACATTCGTGGCCACGGCGCTAACGTGGTCCGACATCAACACCGTTGTCGTCACCGGGGCTGCCGGGAGCCTGGGCCGAAAAGTGACGGCAAGCCTCGCCACCCGCCCTACGGTCGACAGAGTGCTGGCTGTGGATATGGTTGCGATGCCCGCCACTGCGCCACAGGTCGAGGTCCATGCGTTCGACCTGTCGGCCCCGGGGGCGGCGGACGAGCTGGCGGCGCTGGCCAAGCAAGCCGACACCATGGTGCACCTGGCCTGGGAACCACAGGGAAAAGCCAACCTGACCGTGCTTCGCCACGTCCTGGACGCCGCCGCCGCCATCGAGCCGGCCCAGCTGGTCCACCTCTCGAGCGGGACCATTTACGGGGCGTGGCCCGACAACGCCGTCCCGCTCACGGAGGAAATCGTCCCTCGTCCCAACGCGAAATTGGGGTACGCGGTCGAAAAGAGGGCCGCCGAGGTCGCAGTCGAGCAGTGGGCCGAGGACCACCCCGACGTGGCTGTGGCTCTCCTGCGGCCGGCCTGCACCGTTGGGTCGCCGGAGCAACCTCTCTACCGTGCTCTGGCTGCCGGCAAGCGGCCGCCGCTTGGTGCTGAAGGCCGCCTTGTTCAATACCTCCACGTGGACGACCTGGCCGCCGCCGTCGTGCACACCTGCGAGGAGGGCCTGGCAGGCACGTTCAACGTCGCCCCTGACAGCGGTGTGCAAGCGGAGGTAGCGGGTGCGCTTGCTGGTGGGTCGGCCATGCTCCCGCTGCCTGCGCCGCTGAGGGCACTCACAACTTCGCTGCGCTGGCATTTGTGGCGGCGGGGGGCGCCCCCAGGGGCGAGGCCCTACGCAGAGAACACCTGGGTGATAGCCGGGGACAAGTTGCGGGCCACTGGATGGACGCCTGAGTACAGCTCGGAGCAAGCCCTGGTGGTCAGCGACGAACGCGCCCACTGGTCCGACCTGCCCCCGAACCGCCAGACGTCGGCCATCCTGACGGGAGCAGCGGCGGCGGTGGCTGGAGCCACCGCCGGGGGCGTCTTCTGGTGGCGCCGGCGCCACTGAGACTGCCCTTCCGTAGCCCCGTTCTCTATCCTCCCTAGCTCGGGCTGGCCACGGCAGGCTGGTTCCCGAGGGTCAGGTGCGCTTGGTGCGGCTCCCCGTTGTGCAGCCAGTTGATGTTCACCACCTCGCCCGGCTTGGCCAGAGCCATCCACGCCAAGAACGCACCTACTGATATCACGTTGCCATTGCTCCCATCGATGGCCGTGATCACGTCGTTCGGAGCTATCCCGACCTTTGCGGCCGGGCTGCCCGTGGAGACGTTCTGGACCTCGATCGCTCCGGGCACCTTCAATCCCTGGGCCCCCGACCCCGATATGTCGGTCTCCTGGAGGACGCCCAGCCACGCATGTGCCGTCGCCTGACCGGTTTTGATGATGGACGGGACGTCTTCCATCGCGGTGTCTATTGGTGTGACGTACGTGAACCCGGGCTTGGTCGCCCCCTGTGTTTGATTGGTAATGCCGATCAACGCTCCGGTGCTGTCGACCAGGGCCCCTCCGTAGGCGGAGGCATCGATCGTCACGTTGGCCACGAGTAGCGAGAACACGGCATTGGATGCCCCGTTCACGGGGGCCAGATAGCTCGTGGAGTCGTCCATGTACCCCGATGTGAAGTCGGGCCCGTTCGTGGTCGCAGCCACGGCGGTCGAACCGATGGAATAGACCTCTTCGCCCGTCTGGATGTCGGCGACGGTCCCCAGCTGAGCGGTGGTGACGGCTGGGTACCTGCCCGTCCTGACGCACAAGTCAGCCCTCACGACCGCAATCCCATCCGATGGGTCGGTCCCTATCAGGTGCCCTTTCACTTGTTGGCCCAGGTACGACATCACCTGGACCGAGGTGCTCGACGAGGCCCCTGTAAACAGCGAACTGTCGGTCAGGATGTAACAGGTCGGCCCGCTCGAGGAGACAACCACGCCTGAGCCCGGTTGGACGCCCGAGTCACCGTTCACCATGAGGCCAACGACCGATGGCTCGACAGAAACGAAGATGGCCGGCAAGTTCGGGGTACTCCCCGCCGTACTGCGGGTCGTCGCCTGGACACCGGTGCTGGCGATATGTGTGGTAACCGTCGTGGGTTGGTCCACGGCGCCAGCCGCCATGAGGATACCGGCGCAGACCAGCGCCGCGACCACACCGGACGTAGCGCCTATCAGCCAGGGGCGAGCGTCGGCCCCGCGGAACCAGCGGCCTGGGCGGCGAGATGGGACCGGCTGTGGTGTGGTCGGGTTGGACCGCACTTCCGACGGGTGCCTCCATAAACGGTCGTCGGGCGGCAACCATGGCGTGGAAGGGCCCTCGTCGTCCTCCTCGCCAGGACCATGAGCCGCTTCTTCCCCCGGATCCATGCTGATCCGCGAGGTTACTGAGCCGTCCGCCCCGGCTGACATCGCCCGCCGTTGAGGCTCGGCTCGGGCATGCTCCGGTGCCCTCTGGCTTCAACGACGCCGGGCGGGCCCATAAGGGAAGCAAGTGGGCCCGGCAGCACGCGGGAGACAACGTAACCTTTCGACGCGACGCAGGTGGCGGACCTACGATTGGCGCGTGTTGCTCCCTCCTGCCCGGGACGATTGGGTCGCGCTGTCTGTTGAGCCGCTCCCGTTTGACCGGTTGGCGACGTGGCCCATCCTGGCCAACTGTGGGGCAGTGGTGGCTTTCGCCGGCACTGTCCGGGACCACGCCGAGGGCCGCCCCGAAGTACTTTCCCTCGAGTATGAGGCGTATGCGGACGTCGCCGTCCACATCATGGAAGTCATCGTGCACGAGATGCGGGAGCGGTGGACCTGTCTGGGCCGCATAGCCTTGCTGCACCGTACGGGCCGGCTGGCGCCCACGGAGGTTTCCGTCGTCGTTTCTGTTTCAGCCCCTCACCGGCCGGAGGCGTTCGACGCCGCTCGCTTTGGTATCGATACGATAAAAGCCAGAGTCCCCGTCTGGAAGCGCGAATCGTGGGCGGGCGGCGCTGCTTGGGGTCTTGATGTGCACCCCCTCGCCGGAGCCGGCCTACTCCACGAGAGCGGGAGTGGCCAGAATGAGACAGGCCACATGAGCCAACTCGGGAGCTGAGCAACGATGGGCGTCCAACTGCTGACCGCCACCGCGAAAGCGTCCCATACGTCTGTGCAATGGTCGACTTTGGCGTGGATCGTCGGCGCCGCTGCAGCCGCGGCCGTGATCATCACCATCATCGTGGTGATGTCGCGCCGGCCAAAGTCCATAGAGGACGGCATCGCCGACTTCTCCCGGTCCCTCCAGGCCGTGGCGCCAAACAACCGTTCGGGGAACCGGACGGCCTCTGGCCCTGGCCGCTCCAGCCCCGGCAACGGGCAAGAAGAACGCTCCGTACGAGCTACAAGAGGGGAGGCAGAACCTGTCTAGGGACCTCGCCATCGACCTGGGCACCGCGAACACGCTGGTTTATGCGAAGGGCCGCGGCATAGTCCTAAACGAGCCCACCGTGATCGCGCTGGACAGCCGTACCAACACAGTGCTCAACATGGGCCGCGAAGCATGGCAGATGATCGGACGGACCCCGGGGTACATCGTCGCAGTAAGGCCGCTGCGCAAAGGCGCCATTACGGACTTCGACATTACGCAACGGATGATCGAGCTCCTGCTGAAGCGAGCCGGCATTTCACGCTTCGGGCGCCCGCGAGTGCTCATTTGCGTGCCGTCAGCCATAACGGCCGTTGAACGCCGAGCCGTCGAAGAGGCGGCCCGGGCCGCCGGGGCCAACAGCGTCAGCCTCATAGAGCAGCCCACCGCGGCTGCCATTGGGGCCGGGCTGCCGATCCACCAGCCACTGGGGAACATGGTGTGCGACATAGGAGGAGGGACGACCGAGACCGCGGTCATCTCCCTAGGCGGCGTCGTCGCCCTGGAAGCGATCAGGGTCGGGAGCTTCGACATCGACAACACGGTCCAGGCCTATGTGCGCCGCGAGTACGGCATCGCCATAGGCGAGCGCACAGCGGAAGAGATCAAGATGGCCATCGGCTCGGCTTGGCCGATGGACGACGCCGTGAAGGCCGAGGTCCGGGGCCGTGACCTCATGAGCGGGCTGCCGAAGACCGTTATCCTCGCTCCTGAAGAGGTCCGTGAAGCGATCGAGGAGCAGGTAGGCGCATTCGTCGATGCTGTGCTGCGGTGCCTGGGGTCGGCGCCCCCAGAGCTGTCACAGGACCTGTTGAGCCAGGGGCTTCACCTCGTCGGCGGTGGCAGCCTCTTGAAGGGGCTCGACAAGCGGCTATCTGAAGAAACCGGCCTGCCTGTCCATCTGGTCGACGCCCCGCTGGAGAGCGTGGTCATCGGGGCGGGTAAGTGCATCGAGAACCTCGAGGCTGTCCGCGACCTGCTGATGACATGAGCCGGACCGCGTCTCAGTTGAGCCGCGGCCGGTAGCCGCGTAGGTCCTCGGCCACCTGGCGCACCTGCCAATCGACGTCCTCGGCCGCTTTGGCCAGGGCGGCATCGACGACCGGGCCATCGAAGCCGGCCAGGGCCACCACTGCTCGTCGCCGGACTGCCGGTTTGTCGTCGAGCGCCGCCAGCACGGCCGGGAGCCCGGCCACAACCCGTAACGACCCCAGAGCAGCCACCGCCGCCTCCCGGCAGAGCGGCTCCGGGTGGGAGGTGGCGATGGTCCCCAGGGCCCGAACTGCCGCGACGGCCTCCGCCGAGGCTGGCGGACTGGCGCTTAGCGAACTGGCGCTTAGCGAACTGGCGCTTAGCGAACTGGCGCTTGACGAACCCCCGTCGGGCGATCCCTCGACTCCGGCGTCCTCGCTGCGCAGGCCTTCTAGCTCCCCCAGCGCGTAGCACGCCGCCTCTGTAACCGCGATGGCCGGGTCGGCCAGGGCCTCGGTCAGTTGAGGCGCCAGCTCGACGAATTGCAGCCTTCCCGCCAGGTCACAGGCCCGCCGGCGGACCTCTGGGGCCGGGTCTGCCAGAGCGCCCGACACCTCATCGGGCCTAAGTACCCCTATCCTGGCCAGAGCGCCAAGCGCGCTGGCCCTCACTTCGTGGGCCGGGTCGCGTCAGGGCAGCGCGAGCGGCCCGCTCATCACCGGTGTGCCCGGCGATAGCGGAAGCACGTCTACGGGCGGCGTTGCCCAGGGCCTGTTCAGGAATTGGTACCAACCGCGTGCAGGAGGGCGTCCACCACGAACCCGATACCCGCAGCCAGGGCGGCTGCAAGCGCAAGACCAAATAGCGCGCTGAGCACCACGAGCACGACGGCTGAGCGCACCCTCCGGAAAGGAGCCACCGAGGCCGGCAACCTGGGCCCCGGGAAGACCTCTCTTGACCGCGTGCGCGGCTCGGGCGCGCTCATCGAGGCCCTCGAGGCTGCTCTAGCACTGGGTAACAATTCCGGCGTGGCCGCATGGCAACCTGGGGAGAACATGAGCTGGCGTTGCCCATGACCAACATCGAGCCGACTGTACAGGGAATAACCCCGCCCAGCGACAACGTCGAGCGTACGTACCGGTCGCGCTGGCCAGCCGTGCTGGTACTGGCGCTGCTCCTGGGGGCGGTGGTGATCGGGATCCCTGTCGGCATCGCCGCCCACGAGGCCAGTTCGTATTACGTGTTCTCCCCTGGCACCGCCCCGGTGATCACGACCAGCGCCAGTTGCAAGCCGGCCGACGGGGAACAGGCATTACCCGGCGGGGAGCCATGCGTACGCCTGGTACTGCCCAAGGGCAAAGCCCACTCAGTGGACGGGCAACTCTTGATGGTCGACGTGCAGGTGGCCCAGGCCGGCCCCCTCGACTGGGCCAAGTACCAGCTTGGGCTGCTTGGCAACTCGCGCCAGTTCGTCCCTGTGGCCGCCTACGCGGGGACCACCCCGACTTCGGAGCTGGGCTGCCAGGACACCCAGGAGATGGTGTCGGCCGACCAGGACGCGGCCCTGGCCGCTCTGGCCGTGCTGAACTACAAGGTCGACCAGAAGCCACTCGGAGTACAGGTCGACACCGTCCTGGCTGGTACGCCAGCCTGGAAAGCCGGCCTCGAGTGCAACGACGTCATTACGGCCGTGGACGGCAAACCGGTGCTCACGGCCGGGGCGCTCACCGCCTCGCTGACGGCCCTGCAACCCGGCGACGTGGTCAACCTCACTGACCACCCGGCCGGAGGCGGCCCTGCGAAGGAGCTCAAAGTACGGTTGGCGGCGCCTCCAGCCGGCGCTCAGGCGGATGGGTTCAAAGGTCACGCTTATATGGGCCTTGACGTGGAGACGCGCGTAAAGCCCGAGCTCCCGTTCCCGGTATCTGTCAACGCGGGCGCGATTGGCGGCCCGTCCGCCGGCCTGGCTTTTACCCTCGCCATTCTCGATGCACTGTCGAATGGGAAGCTGACGGGCGGTCACAAAGTGGCAGCCACTGGCACCATCGACCCTGAGGGCGATGTCGGAGAAGTTGGCGGCGTCCAGGAAAAAACCGTTGCGGTTGAACAAGCTGGCGCCCAAGTGTTCTTCGTACCGAAGGCAGAGTACGCAGATGCGCAGAGCGTGGCCCATGGGAGTTTGAAGATCGTCCCCGTAGCGACGCTTGGCCAAGTGCTGCAAGTCCTCCAACACAGCTACGGTGGCGACCTCGCCGGCTTCGCCGGTCAGACAAGGACCTGACCTATTTAGAGCGAGTGCCCGAAAACGAAGCCTCCACGCAACTGAGCTGTACGCGGCCTAGGCTAATGGGGCATGTCTGTAGAGCGTTTCCCAGCCGCCAGAGCTGACATGCCGGATATTTCGGCAGATCTGATCTCGGGCCGGCGTTTTGCCCAAACTTGGCGAGGATATGACCCGGAAGAAGTAAAGGAGTTCCTTGCTCAAGTAGCAGAACAAGTAAGGACGTTGCGAGAGAGGCTCGATATCGAGGTTTCAGCGCGCCGGGAGGCGGACCAGCGCGCCCTGCACCCTCGAATCGACGAAGCCACCCTTATGTCCGCCGTCGGCGAGGAGACGGCGGCCATCCTGCGTAGCGCACGAACCGCGGCCGCGGAAATAATCGCGAAGGCAGAGGCAAACGCCGAATCCCGCGTCGCGGCCGCCGAAGCAAAATCGGGCGAACTCCTCGCACACAGTGAAGCTTTATCAACGCGACGCGCGGAAGAGTCAGAAGTGGCCGCAAACGAGGTCTGGGCAAAGGCTCTGGCCGACGCAGAGGAGTTACGCCGGTCCGCTCAACAAGATGCGACAGCCGTCGCTGAAGAGGCGGCCCAGAAAGGTCAAGACAGTATTGAAGCGGCCGAGGTCGTGCGCGAAAAGGTGCTGACGGACCTGGCTCGGCGCAGGAAGCTGGCCACCGTTCAGATCGAGCAACTGAGGGCCGGACGCGAACGCCTGCTTGACGCCTATCTCGTGGTACGTCGCACCCTCGACGAGGTCACAAACGAGCTCCAGCGCGCTGATGCCGAAGCCCGGGCCGCCGCTGTGGCGGTGGGGCGCATGGACCGCGACGAACACACCGGCGAACTGCTCGATTTGCGCCGGGAAGACCATTGGGACTCTCTGGCTGCGTTTGGCGGGGCCGAGCCCGTGGGCCACGCCGGCGACCAACGGACGACGGCGGAGACACCGGTGGTCCTGGCCCCGAAAGTCGCGCGGGTGGCCCAAGCGCCAGCCGTCGTGGTGGCGCCACCGCCGCCAAAGATGGTCTCTGAAGCCTTGCCGGTGGAAGACAATACCGCTGTCGTCTCGCGGGCCGACGCCATCGAGAGTGTCCGGATCGTACGCATAGAGCCAAACGGCACGGACCCTACGGCCGTAGAGGCGCCCGAAGAGGTCATCCCGCCCCCGAAAGCGCAGGTAACGACGGAAGAAGCGCCACCCAGCGCACCTAACAGCCAGCGCATCCACACCCGGCGCGCCGACAGGCATCACAGCCGGCACAGAGGAAGCCGAAGGCGAGGCCGGCCAGGGCAAGGACGTGCAGGGGCTTTTCGCCCGGCTCCGCGAAAACCGGGACCAGGCCACGCGTGCGGCCCGCAAGACCCTCCGGGACACCGGCAGCCAAGACGGCGTAGATACGGGCATGGACGAGGTGGAGGCGACGCAAAACGGGGCCGGCCAGGTCACGGTGGAAGATGCCACGCTCGAGGCCCAACCTGAGGCGGCCAGCAATGGGGCCCTAACGGCGGTGAGCGAGGAGGAGCAGGAGGCTGCGGCGGCCGGCGCCGCTGGAGTGGGCGTCGACGCTGGCGAGAAGCTGCTCGAGCGAGGGGCCACTGTGACCCGCGACGTCGGGTCATCTCTCACCAGGAAGCTCAAGCGAGCCCTGCAGGACGAGCAAAACTCGCTTCTGGACCGGCTGCGCAGTTTGAAGGGACCGGTGACGCCGGCGAGCGTCCTTCCTGACGCAGATGAGCACCCCGATCATTTCGCCGACGCCGGACGGCCTCTGCTCCAGCAAGCGGCCCAGGCCGGTGCGCAGGTAGCGAGCGAGCTGTGCGGCAGCGACGCCGCCAACGTAGCGGTCGCCCAGCACGTCGACGACCTGGCGGAAGAGCTGGGCCGAGCCATCGCCGAACCATTGCGTCAGCGTCTCGAGTTGGCCATGAGGTCGGCCGGCGACGACCAGGCCGAGGTGGCGAACGCCCTGGGCGCGGCGTACCGGGAGTGGAAGACCCAGCGCATCGAGGCCTCGGCGCACCACGAGGTGGCGGCGGCCTTTTCGCGAGGGGCGTACCTGACGTTCCCGGAAGGGGGCCTCCTTCGCTGGGTGGTCGGCTCGGCCGAGGGGCGCTGCCCGGACTGCGAAGATAATGCTCTCGCCGGCGAGCAACCCAAAGGCGAGGCCTGGCCGACTGGTCAGCTGTACCCTCCGGCGCACCCCGGGTGCCGCTGCGCAGTGGCACCGGCGGGCGGGGACGGTACGGGTACGGCCACTACATAACCTGCTCCCTGACCGGTCCTCACTTTTCGGCCGCGACATGGCCAGAAGACGGCGAAACCTGACGCTGGTACCTGGGGCCTGCTCCCTCGCCAGGCGGGCGCGCCGGTAGGCTCCGGTGTGCTGATGCGCGCACCTTCTGACATACCGAGACGCTTGTCCCTGGGGAGCCGCCGCGTCCGCTGGGCCATAGTTGCCGGCGTCGTGGTACTGATCGCCCTGATCATTTCGGCGCAGCACATTGCCTCCCTGTATACGGATTACCTGTGGTTCCAGTCACTCGGGTTCAGTTCTGTCTGGGCCAAGACGATAAGCGTGGAAGCCGGCCTGGCGGCGACTTTTAGCGTCGTGTTTTTCGGGCTGCTGTGGGGCAACCTCTGGTTGGCCGACCGGTTGGCCCCGGCCACTCCTGCACCTGCTGGTGACGAGCTCGTGACCCGCTGGCAAGAACTGGCCGCCAGTCACATGAAATGGATCCGCCTGGGGGTAGCTGCTCTGCTGGCGTTGATCGGAGGCATCAGCGCCCACAGCCAGTGGGACAACTGGTTGCTTTTTTCCAATGCCGTCCCATTCACATCGACGTCTGGCCCGTGGAACGGGGTCGACCCGTTGAACCACTTGAACGACGGGTTTTATGTTTTCCGGCTACCTTTCTTGGGCTGGCTGGCGGGCTGGGCCTTCTCCGCATTGGTGGTCACCCTGCTGTTGTGCCTGGTGGCCCACTACTTGAACGGGGGGATCCGCCCCCATTCCGCGGTCCAGCGGGTGAGCCCTCGCGTCAAGGCGCACATCTCAATCCTGTTGGCCGCCCTGGCGCTTGTGCAAGGCGCCAACTACTACCTCGAGCGCTTGTCCCTGGTGCTGTCGACCAAGTACGTGGTGGACGGGGCCACCTACACCGACGTCCACGCCGTCAGGCCGGCGTTGCTTCTTCTGATTGCCATATCCGTCATTGCCGCCGGGCTGTTCCTCTATAACGTACGCCAGCAGGGCTGGTTGCTACCGGTGGTGGCGGTGGCTCTTTGGGCTCTGGTATGGGGTCTGGTGGCCAACGTCTACCCGGCGCTCGTGCAGGCTTTGGTGGTCAACCCGGCCGAGAACGTAAAAGAACAGCCTTACATCACTCGCAATATCACGGCCACGACCCAGGCCTACGGGCTGTCGAACGTCAGTAATCAGGCGTTCCAGGGGGACAGCTTGGTCACCGGACCGGAAGTGACGGGGAACTCATCGGAGGCCATGGCCAACTCGCAGAGCCTGGCCAACGTTCGCCTGCTCGACCCCACCATCATGGGCTCGACCATTACGAAGCAGCAGGGTTTTCGCGGCTATTTCAGCATGAGCGGGCCGAGCACGGACCGCTACGACCTGCCCACGGGGAACGGTAACAAGTCGGCCGAGACGCAGGTCCTCATCTCGGCCCGGGACCTGAACCCCGGAGGGGTCCCGGCCAGCTGGGTTAATCAGCACTTGCAGTACACCCACGGGTACGGCGCAGTGATAACCGCGGCAGACCAGACTGGCGTCGACCCTTCGGACGGCTACCCGGACTACGTCTTGAGCGGCCTGCCCCCCGACGGCCAGCCGTCTCTCGGATCGCAGCCGCGCATTTACTTCGACACGAATTCTCAGTCGGCGGGCGGGTACGTCATAGCCAACTCCGCCCAGCCCGAGCTTGACTACGAGGACCCTGCCACCGGGAACGAGAATCTCCACTCATTACGACGGGTCTGGGGGTGTGCCGATCGGAGGCTTCTTCCGTCGGGCGGCGTACGCCATCAGCTTCGGCGACTACAACATCCTGATCTCGGGCCAGATCACGGCCCAGGCCAGGATTATGTACTACCGGAACGTGGTTCAGCGGCTGGAGAAGGCGGCTCCCTTCCTCTCGTATGACGGTGACCCTTACCCGGTGGTGGCCAATGGCAGCCTGTACTGGGTCGTCGACGCCTACACGACCACTGATAACGTCCCGTACTCCGAACAGGCCGACACTCGCCGCCTTTCCTCGGCCAGCGGCCTTACGGACGAGCCCTTCAATTATGTCCGGAACTCCGTCAAGGCGGTGGTGAACGCTTATAACGGCGACAGCTGGTTCTTTGTCCAGGACCCGAACGACCCGATAATCCAGACCTATAGAAATGCCTTCCCGAAACTGTTCACGGCCATGAGCAAAGCGGACTCGGTCATCCCCGGCATAACGAGCCACTGGCGTTACCCTCAGGACATATTCACGGTGCAATCGAATATGTACCAGAGCTACCATCAGCAGAACGCGTCGGTTTTCTATACGAATTCTCAGGCGTGGAGCATCCCCCAAAACCCGGCTACGGGTGAGGTCGCCTCCGCCACGACCACGTTGCCCGTGATACCCGGGATTGGCTTACCGGCGCCGACGCCGCCGAACCAGAGCGTCATGCCTACTTACGAGTTAATGGCGTTGCCCGGACAGACCCAGCAGAGCTTCGTCTTAGTGCAGCCCTTCGTACCCGCCTCCAATGGTGACAAGCAAAACCTGACTGCCTTTCTTACTGCGTCCTCCGACCCGGACGATTATGGACAGCTCACCGCGTTCACCATCCCTGCCGGAGAGACCGTCGACGGCCCGTACCTGGTATCTACCGCGGTCGAGACGAACAGTTCGATCTCTCAAGAAATCACGTTGCTCAGCCAGCGGGGCTCCAAAGTCGTCCTGGGCAACGTGTTAATGACCCCCATCGGGCAATCGCTGCTCTACATTCAGCCCGTCTATGTGGAATCGGAACAAAACGGGGTCCCCCGCCTGAACGACGTGGTAGTCGTCTACGACGGCACTGCGTTTCATTCGGGCTCAGGTGACCCCTCCCTCGCTGGCGCGCTATGCCAGGTAACCAACCCCAATGGCAGCCGTCCGTTCAGCAACTACTGCTCGACCGTCCCACCGCCGCAGACCACGACCACTCAGCCGACGAAGGGAAACCCTTCCACTACCACGACCACCACCGTGCCCGCCACTACCAGCTCGGCCAAGACGAGTTCGACGTCTACCCCGGCCACTTCCTCCGCCACCACGACGGTGGTACTACCGACGCCGCACAGCAACGTCGCCAAGGATCTGGCGGGAGCGCAACAGGACTTCGCTGACGCCAAGGCCGCGCTCCATCAGGGCGACCTGGCCACTTACCAGCAGGACATCGCGGCCGGCGAGGCGCTGGTGGCCCAGGCGGACAAGCTCACCCAGGCGTCCACCACAACCACCGGCACGACCACCGCCACGTCAGGCACAACACGGGCGACGCGGCCCGGAACGACCACCACGACCAGGGCTCCGACCCGGAAGAGTTAGAGCGTCCCGGCCACGCCACGGGTCAGCCGGCCCCTGGTCCCGGCCGTTGGTAAGACGTGAGGTAGGTAGGTAGCGGCGCCGTAACTGGGGTGGTGGCATCCGGCAACGGTTCTCCGGCGACGATGTGGAAGGGCATTTCCCCCGCCCAGATCCCCGTCAAGGCCAGGTCCTCGGGGTCATCTTTGGCCCACCGGCCCGGACTTTGGCCGACACCTCCGCCATGTCGACTTTGACGACCCTGGTGGCCCGTAACTCGCCATCGCTGGGGGGCCGGGTGTCGGTGCGTCGGCCCGGTACGACATGGTCCACAAAAGCCAACAGCGCGAACCGCTTCTCGTCGTTATCCTCCACCTCGTGGGCGGCGCCGAAGACCACGACGGACCTGTAATTGATCGAATGGTGGAAGGCCGAACGGGCCAGCACGAGCCCGTCCACCAGGGTTACGGTCAGGCACACGCTGTCACCCTCGACGGCGCGGCGCAGCGCGTGGTTGGCCGGCGCCCCGTGCACGTAGATGACATCGCCAACGCGGACGTACGCGGTAGGTATGACGACCGGCTCGCCATCAGAGCAAAACCCGAGATGACACACGAACCCTTCGTCCAGGATGGCCTCTACCGTCGCCCGGTCGTACCGAGCCCGTTCGGGGAGGCGCCTGACACGAACCCGCGGGCCTGGGCCCGTGCCGTCGTCACCCAAAGGGGAGCTCACTTCGTCGAGGCTAACAGGGCCCCTTCGGTCCGCCGGCCTATATTCGACAGGTCCGGTGTAGGACGATCACTGGCACACGAGGGCCGGCCTGGGAGCGTAGTGGTCCCCTATTACGGGAAAAGGCCCCGTGGTCGGTATTTCCCGACCACGGGGCCTTGGTTATTTGCGGGGTGTAGCCAACAGGCGTATTACCGAGGTGCGCCTATCGAGGCGACAGGTGTAGCGCTACTACCTCGTCCGTGCCCGAGCCGGGGCCATTGTTGGTGCCCGAAGGTTGACCGGTCTCGTAGGGGTTGCTCTGCGAGGGCCAACCGACGAAATGCTGCGAGTTGTACTCGAACCACTCAGAAGCGGTGGTCATCGGGATGATCGGCAGCTGGGCGGCCACGTACTTGGCCAACGGGGCCAGAGCGGCTGTTTGTTCAGCCAGAGTGGGTGCCGCGGCCAGCTTGGCCAGCTCGGCGTTGATGGTCGGGCTGTTGATGCGCTCGTAGTCACCGGTGGCGTTGTTGCCGTTGGCGAGCGAGCTGTCCAGCCATCCGTCGAACTCGTTGTACGGCGTGAGGCCGCCGTTCGACCAGTGCATGGTCAACTGGAAGTCGCCGCTGGCAACGTCCTGGTTCCAGGCGCTGACGGTGAGGCCATCGAAGGTGGCATTGATACCGGCGGCCCGGAGTTCCTGCGCGGCAAGGGCGTCGTCATCGGCGTAGTCCGTGTAACTGGAGGGGTCGACGATGCTGATCGTGACTTCCTGATTACCCTTGTAGAAGAAGCCGCCTTTCAGCGTGTAACCGGCCTTTTGCAGGATCGACCGCGCTTTGGCGGCTTGAGCTTTAGCTGAGTTGGTCAGCGACTTCACCGGGGCGTTCCACGCCGCGAACGTCGGCAACGTGAGACCGGTGGCGCTGGTGACCGGGTCCTCGAGACCGGCCTCGCCCTCGTCTGCGATCAGCGTGCGGTCAACGGCGGCGCTGATGGCCTGACGGACGGCCAGCTGGTTGGTGGGCCACTTGTTCATGTTGGGCTCGAGGCTGTTGGTTCCTCCGGGCGCCTCCCAATAGCCGCGGGTCTTCGGGGCCTTGTTCACGAAGTTCTTCTGCAGGCCCGGTATGAAGTTGCCCGTCCAGTCGATTTGGCCCCCGAACAGCGCGGTCAGGGCGCCGGTGTTCGAGGTATAGACGGGGAAGTAGACGCTCTGGATCTTCGGTGCCCCTTGCCAGAAGTCCGGGTTCGCCTTCAGCGTGAAGCCTTCGGAGGTGAAGGTGCTCAGCATCCACGGCCCCGTCCCCACGGGGTTGGGATCAGTGAAGGTGACGGGGTTGCCCACGTTGGCCCAGACGTGCTGGGGGACGATGGCCTCGCCGGCGATGTTCTCCAGGTTGGTGTACTGGGCCGTCGGGAAGTTCACGGTGACCGTGTCGCCCGAGCTGGTCACGCTCGAGATCTTCAGGCCCGACAGGTTGAGGGCGGCGTTGCGTTTCACGAGGTTGAAGGTGAAAACGACGTCCTGCGCCGTGAGCGGCGTGCCGTCGTTCCACTTGACCCCGTTGCGGATGGTGAAGGTGATCGACTTGCCCCCGTTGCTCCAGGCGAACTTGGTGGCCAGCCACGGGTAGTACTTGGGCGGTGCGGCCAGGTCGAACTGGATCAGCGGCTCGTAGATGAGCCCAGTGGCGCCCATGCCATACGGCGCGGCGGTCGGGGCGAACGGGTTGAAGTCCTGGGTAATGGTGTTCTCAGGAGAGCTCTCCATGATGAGAGGCGGCGAGCTGGCCGAGGAGCTGGCGGCCGGGAGCACCGTTAACAGCCCAGCGCTCAGCAAGCTGGCCGTGGCGGCAGCAATAACCTTGCGGTTTA
Source organism: uncultured Acidimicrobiaceae bacterium (assembly GCA_963845605.1). Lineage (GTDB taxonomy): Bacteria > Actinomycetota > Acidimicrobiia > Acidimicrobiales > Palsa-688 > Fen-671. Next base: position 471,652 of record CAWJSS010000002.1, on the reverse strand, counting down.
ACAATGTTTTTCCTTTCAAGTTACCCCTCCTCAAAAAAGGGTTGTTTTCTTTTCATGCGAGTGGGCCCCCTAACCCCTCATGCGCCACACCCCCTTTGCCCTGGTCGAGCAACTGTGGCGCAGCAACATCCAGGCGCCAGCAAGCCGCCGCGCGAGTCGAGGAAATCCGCACTAATGGCGGGTCCTCGCTGCGGCAGCGGTCCTGCACAAAAGGGCACCTGGGATTAAAAGGGCAGCCTTCGATTACCCGCGGAGCGCCGTCAGCAGTACGAACCGCTTTTTTACCACCGCTGCGCAATATGCTCCCGATGTTGTCGGGGTCCGGCGCGGAAGCGACCAGCAACTGGGTATACGGATGGGCCGGTTCTTGCGTCAGTGCTTCCGCCGGCCCGCGCTCTACGATCTGGCCGGCGTACATGACCAGCACCTCGTCCGAGAAGTAACGCGCCGACGCAATGTCATGGGTGATATAGAGAAGCGCGAGCTGGAACCGGTCGCGCAGGTCGTCGAGAAGGTTCAGCATTTCGAGGCGGATAGACACGTCGAGCATCGATACAGGTTCATCGGCCAAAAGCACGCTCGGTTTGGCGGCGAGAGCGCGAGCAAAGGACACCCGTTGGCGCTGGCCCCCCGACAGCTCGTGAGGGTATTTGGCCAGGAACTGGCCTGCGGGCGTGAGATGGACCTGCTCCATCAGCGCCCTGAGCTCGGTGTCGAGCTCGACCTTCGACCTTTTGTGCTGGTGCAATTTGACCGGTCGCTCGAGATGGTAGCGAACCGTATGTACCGGGTTCAAAGACGAGAAGGGATCCTGGAAAACCAATTGCACCTGGCTCTTGTACTGACGAAACGCCGTTCGGTTCGCCAGCGCCACCGACTCCCCGTTGAGGCGCACTTGGCCCGAGGTCAGCCGTTCCTGGCCGGCGAGCAGTTTCGCCACCGTCGATTTGCCCGACCCGCTCTCGCCCACCAGGCCAATGACGGCTCCGCGGTAAAGGTTGAACGAGACATCGTGTACGGCCGAGAGCACCTCGCCACGGCGAAGTTTGAAGTCTTTTTGCAGAGATACGGCTTCCATAGCCAGAGGCCCCCGCGCCGCCGCCGGCGACTCTATGGCAGCCGCGCCATCGAGGACCGGCTCGGTAATTCCCCCGGCGTTCATTGTGTACCGCTCACTGGGCCCCGGTCATTGGGCTCTCGTCATCAGGCTCTCGTCGTCTCTGGCGGCAAGTGTGCCGGATCGTCGCCGTTATGATTAACACCTCGAAGGGGGACCGGCGTACCCGGGAGCACGAACGGGCAAGCCGTGACGTGGTCGGGGTCCGCGGAAGTCGCCACTTTTTCCAAGGTCATATCAATATCCTGACAGGCAGCCGTCCCGTACATGCATCGCGGCAAAAACGGGCATCCTGGCGGGAGGCTGCGTAGGTCCGGAGGGGTCCCCGGTATGCCGGCCAATTCTCGCCGGGGGCCGCGCAGCGACGGGAAAGAGTTGAGCAGGCCTTTGGTGTAAGGGTGGGCGGGTTCGTGGTGGATCTCTTCGGCCGCCGCGATCTCTACGAGCTTGCCTGCGTACATGATCGCCACGCGGTCTGCCAGTTCCAACAACAGGGACAGGTCGTGGGTAATGAAAAGCACCGCGAAGGAGAGGCGTTCTTTTAGTTCGATTATCTGAGCGAGGATGTCGCGCTGTACCACCACGTCGAGCGCGGTCGTTGGCTCGTCCATGATCACGATTTCGGGTTCCGTGGCCAAGGCCATAGCGATCATGACCCGTTGGCGCATCCCTCCTGAAAGTTCGTAAGGGTAGCTCTTAATCCGCTGGCGCGGTATGGAGACAAAATCCAGCAGGGATGTGACTCTGTCCATCGCTTCGTCTTTGCTCAGGTGCATATGTGCCTCGATGACGTCGAGGATCTGGTCGCCCACCGTGAGCACCGGGTTGAGCGCGTTCATTGCGCTCTGGAAAACGATCGCAATCTCGCGCCAGCGCAGGGCGGCCAGGCCGTCGGGTCGCCTCTCCAGTACGTTGACCCCCGCCGGGTAACGCCGTCCCCGGTAAATGACTCTCCCGCCGGTTATCAAGGCCGGCGGGCGGAGAAGGCGGCACGACCCGTACGCCAGTGTCGATTTGCCCGAGCCGCTTTCCCCGGCGAGGCCGACAACCTCCCCGGCGTGCAGGTCGAGGTTTACCCCGTCCACCGCTTGCACGTCCCCGAACTCGGTCCTGTAGACCACCGAAAAGTCGGAGATCTCCAGGACGGGCAGGTTTTCGTCGCCGCCCCCCCGGGCTGTTCCCGACTGTGAGGCGCTAGTTCCCATGCCGGGAGCGGCCGTCGTGGTCACGGGAGGGGCCCGGCGACCTCAGTGGGCCGCTCTGTCAAGGATTGGCGCGAGAACGAATGCACGAAGGCCGCCACTCGACCGGGGCGACGCTGCACCTGCCCGAGCACCGGGGTCGGGTCCGTCTGGCCCCACCAGCGGCCCCCCACCTTGATGGCACCGGTGCCATTGCGCAAGCGGGGGTTGCCCAATTCGTCTATCCCGAAGTTCAACAACACCAGGCCGGTGCCGATCAAGGCCACCACGAGCCCTGGCGGCACGAACCACCACCAGGCGCCGAGGGTCAGGGCCTGGTCGCTCTGAGCCCAGTACAACATGGTGCCCAAGCTCCAGGAGTTGAGATCAGCCAGGCCAATAAAGGCTAAAGCAACCGAGGCGCCGATGGCGTAGAGCACGGTGCCAACAAAACTGGCCGCGATCAGGCTGATCTCGTTGGGCATGATCTCGAATATGATGATGTGCCAGCCACGCTCTCCCGTCTCCCGCGACGCGGCCACAAAGTCTCGGTGCCGCAGCGCAAGGGTCTGCGCCCGGATTACCCGCGCCCCCCACGGCCAACTGAACAAGCGCCAGCACCAGTATCGTCGCCGACTCACCCCTTTGGGGTAGGTAACCGAGGAGGACGACAAGCAGTGGCAAAATGGGCAGGACCAGAAAAACATTCGACACCAACGAGAGGACCTCGTCCCACATCCCACCCAGGAAGCCAGCCGAGATCCCGATAATCACGCCTATAGCCGTGGCCACGAGGCCTACGATTATGGCCAGCTCGAGCGTCATCCGAACGCCGGTGAGCAGCTGGGAGAACACATCCTGGCCATTCTGGGTCGTCCCCAGGAGGTGCGTCAGGCTGGGCGCGTTTAGCGAGAGGTTCGGCGAAGGGTTCTGGTAGGAAGGGTCGTACGGGGCCAGAGTGGGGCCGATGATCGCGATGAGGACGAAGAAGCCCAGAAGCGCCACCCCGACTTTGGCTTTGGGTGGGAGCCGTCGCCACGTCCCGAAACGCTCCCGTTTCTGGCGCTTCTCGCGCTCTACCGGCGGGGTGGTACCTGTATCAACCATCAAGGCTGTCATCAGGTGCTCCTTGCCCGGGCACGCGGGTCGATGACCACGTACACCATGTCGACTATGAGGTTCGCAAAAAGCACTGCGAAGGTAATCACCAGGAATATGGCCTGCATCAAGGGGTAATCGTTGGACGTCACTGCGTTGACCAGCAACAGGCCAACCCCGGGGTACGAAAAGACGATCTCCATCACGATGGCACCCGAAACGACGAAGCCGAGAGCGTTGGCAAACCCGGACAATTGCGGGAGGATGGCGTTGCGGGCGGCGTACGTGAGGACGACTCGTTTCCGAGGCAAGCCCTTGGCCTGGGCGGCCAGGACGTAATCCTCTCCGTTTGTCGTGATCATCACGTTGCGCATCGTCAACATCCAGCCCGCCACGTTGGTGATAATGAGCGTGAACGCAGGCAAGAGCGAGTGGTAGACGGCGCTGCCTATGAAGGGCAAGTTCCAGCCGGGGATGTCACCCCCCGAATAACCTTGCCCGAGCGGGAAAATCTTGGCATGGAGCGCCAGCAGTTCGATCAGGATGAGGGCCAGGAAAAAGTAGGGGACGGCTTGGAGGAAAGTAAGGCCCGGCAGCACACGGTCCAACCAGCCGCCGCTATGCCACCCGGAGAGTATCCCGAGGCCGGTACCGATGACGAACGCAATTACCGTGGCCGTGCCGACCAGGGTTACCGTCCACGGGACTGTCTGGGCCAGTAAAGACGACACTTTGGCCGGGTACTCGGTGACGTCGGTGCCAAAATTCAAATGGATCACGTCGTTCAGGTAGTTCACGTATTGATGCCATAACGAACCCGGATGGCCGATCCCGAGCATGGCCTGGAGCGCTTTGTAAGCGGCCGGCTGGAGGCTCGGGAACTTGGACATGATGTTTTCGACGGCGTTGCCGGGCATAAGACGAGGGATGAAGAAGTTGATTGTTAATGCCACCCACGCGGCCACGGCGTAAAAGACCAATCGGCGGACGATGAAGCGCATCGTTCCCCTAGTCTCTGCCTAGGACCACGACTGGCCCTAGACCCCCTGTCATTGCACCAACACTTCTGGTCTACTCCTGATTGACCGGCCGAATGGCAACGTCGCTAAAACGTGCGCAGGAGCCTACCCCGCGGCCCGGCGGACTTCATGGCAGCAAAATGGCGACAACCCGTGCCGGGGGAGCGTACTGGGCCTGGCTGTGGCCAAAGACGTGGGTGAGAGCCGGCCCCTGACGATGTCGACCGGCAGCCAAAGCCTTCTGCCCGTGTGCCTGTGGCCCGTCGATCGAGCGGGAGAAAGCAACGGCTGGGTCGACTGCGTACGATAGAGAAAGGCACCACCTCCAGTGTTCATAACACCGCAATCTGTGGCCTTCGACTTTCTTTAAGGTAAGATAGCAAGTCTTCGCTTTTGCTTAGTATAAGCCCGGCAGAGCAATGCGGAGCGGTCCCCTCCGGGGACCGAAGTTTCCTGCTTTCAAGCCTGTAATTTATTTTGTTAAGATCATCTCTCAAGTCTTGACTTTTTGCATATTGTAAGGTCTGATACCTACTTAGACCTGGCCGATGCGAGGGGGGGCTTCCTGGCTATGCCAATCTCCTGGCGCGCGTCGGCTGCGAGCTCATTCGAGCGAGACAAGGAGGAGCTTATGAGTGAAGCCACCAAGTCCGGTCGTCCCGAGGAGACTCTGAGACCGGGCCTCAACCGCCGGTTCAGGCGCCCGTCCATCTTCGTCGCCGCTGCGTTCGCCATCGCCGGCCTCACTTCAATCTCCGCGCCCGCGAACGGCGCGCTGGCTGACCCGTCCATTTGCGGCGCTTACGCGTCCGCCCAATTTGGCCCCAACGTGTGCGTTTTCACGCCCCCCACTGGGCCGACCGCCACTGCGGAGCAAGCCGCCATCCAGACTGTGCTGAACAACATCGCCACCCAGCAAGTGCCCAACCAGTTCGGTACCGAGCGCTACGCCTTGCTGTTTCAGCCCGGCACTTACGGTTCCCCGAGTAACCCCTTAGCGTTCGAGGTGGGGTACTACGAAGAAGTGGCCGGCCTCGGTGCCACTCCTGCCGGGGTCGTCATCAATGGCGTGATCGACTCCTTCAACCAATGCACCGGCCCAGGAGCCTGCACGGTCCTGGATGATTTCTGGCGCTCGGTCTACAACCTCACGATCGATGCGACGACGGGGACGGGTAATTACGACTTTGTCCCGCCTGACCCGAGCGCCAACAATAACGGGTGCAACAACACCAACGAGATGTGGGCTTCCTCTCAGGCGTCGCCGATGCGCCGGGTGGTGGTCAACGGGTTCACCACCCTGTTCGACTACTGCGACACGGAGAACTACTCGAGCGGCGGCTTCATTTCCGACTCGACTTTCTCCGGCGGCGTCCTCAACGGCAGTCAGCAGCAGTTCATTACGCGCAATGACACCATCAACAGCACTTGGACCAACGCCGTTTGGAACCAGGTCTTCGTCGGCGACAACGGCAACGCTGTCCCGGCCCAGAACTTCGGGCCGCCGCCCGCCAGCCAGTACACGACGGTCGCCGCCACACCAGTGTCCGAAGAAGAGCCTTTCCTGTACACCGACGCCGGTGGCAACTTCAACGTCCAGCTCTCGACGCTCGAGCACAACACGAGCGGCCCGGGTTGGGCGTTGCCCGGTGGCGATGCCGGCCAGTCCATCCCGGTCTCCAGGTTCTTCATCGCCAACCCGAACACCCCGATCTTCCAGATCGACGCCGCCTTGGCCATCGGCCGGGAGCTGGTCCTGACCCCCGGCGTCTACAACCTGGACGCCCCTATCATCGCCCCGCACCCAGGCTCGGTGATCCTGGGACTTGGCTTCGCCACCCTGGTTCCTCAGCACGGCAATCCGGCCCTGGTGGTGGTGCGCAATTCGGGCGTCAAGGTCTCAGGGCTTCTTATCGACGCCGGCCCGGTCGACTCCCCCGTCCTGATGTCGGTAGGCACCCCCGCCCGCAACCCGGCCAGCGCCACTGACCCCGACTTGATCTCTGACGTCTTCTTCCGGGTGGGCGGGGCGGAAAGCCCGGCGCACACGAACGTGGCTTTCCTCGACAACGCCGACAATTCGATCATCGACAACACGTGGATTTGGCGGGCCGACCATGGCGCTAGCGCAACCAGCGTGGGCTGGACGGTGAACACCGGCGATACCGGCCTGGCTGTCACGGGATACAACGTGACGGCTTACGGTTTGGCGGTGGAGCACTTCCAGAAGTACGAGGTGCTTTGGACCGGGGAGAACGGGAGCGACTATTTCTTCCAGAACGAGCTCCCTTACGACCCGCCCAGCCAGGCCCAGTGGGAGGTTTCCCCCAGCCAGCTCGGCTACCCGGCGTTTGACGTAACCCGCAACGTCCAGACGTTCAACGGCTACGGCATGGGCAGCTACGTGGTCTTCATACAGACGCCGGCGAGCCTGTCTGACAGCGACCCGTTCCAGGCGCCGTTGAACCCAGGCATCCACTTCACCGACGTTTTTACGGTCTACATTTCCAGCAACGCCCCGGGAGGTGACCTCTCGGTCATCAACGGCGTCGGTCCAGCTGCCACCAACGTGACTGACCCGACGGTGGTGCCGGAAGACGTGCCGAGCTACACCGGCTGACGCCTTCGCCACGCCCCTCTGCCGGGTCCTGTCACCGGCAGAGGGGAAGTGTCGCGACCCGGAGCGTCGGCTTGCGGGACCCCGGCAGGGGACCGTCGAGCCAGACTAAATTGCCAGGTCAAAGCGATAAAAATGGCGGCCAGCGCCCGGATGGCGCTAACATCAGTGAGCGGCGAGCTGGGACTGCCGACCGGACTTACGAACGTTGGGTGCCCGGATGCGCTTGTCTTCGCACAATTTGAGCAAATGGCTCGCTCGACTCGTCGCGACGTCTGGGGGCGCTGTGTTCGCCACGGGCCTCGCGCTCGGGGCCTTCGTTTCCCCCAAAGTGACCGCTGACGCTGACACCACGTCGTTGTCAACGCCGCTGTTGCCGCCCTCGTCGTCGGCCACAACTACAACCGCGGCTACTACGACCACGACCACGGGCCTAACCACCACAACGCCAGCCACGACCACGACGACGACCGTACCCACCACGTCGTCTTCGACCACGCTGCCGACGCGACCACGACCACGACCACGACGACCAGCCCCACCACCTCGACGACGACGCCGATGTCGACCACCTCAGTGCCGTCCACCACGAGTAGCTTGCCCACCCCGACCGACCAGCCGGTCGTCACGAGCACCTCGTCCACGACCACCACCGTGCCCGACACCCCTCCCGGAGCAGTACCTACTACGGCGCCCACGACGTCGACCTCGGGGACGTCGTCCCCCCAGACACCCTCTAGAACGGCCAACGGGGCCACGTCAACGACTACTTCAATTACGTCTACCACGCTCCCCGGCCTGGTAGGCCCGGCGACAACAGCGGTGCCCAAGAGCTCGACGTCTACCAGTTCGCCTGCTCGAGCTACTCGGCCTACTCGTCCTGATCGTTCGACGACCTCAACAACCTCTACTGTCTCGACAGCGGCTCTGGCCCCGAGCAGCTCGACCACCTCGACAACCTCGCCGCGCTCGACCTCTTCGACGACTCTGCCAACCTCGACGACCTCGCCTACGACCAGCACCACGGTGGCCCGCAGCCCGCACACCACGCCGACGACGCGTCAGGCGCCACCCGGGATCGTGGCCACTCCGGTCGTGTCGGCCCCTAGCCATGCCAAAGCGGGCCAGCGGGTGCCTCTGAGCGGCGCCGGGTTCAGCCCGCACAGTCAAGTGAAGATCGTGTTCGAGGGCCAAAGGCGAGTCGTGGTCGGCTCTGCGGTCATCGGTTCAGACGGGAAGTTCAGGACCTCCGTACGGGTGCCCCACGCCCAGCCGGGTCAGGACAAACTGCAGGTGGTGTGGACTTCTTCGTCGGGGCACGTGACGTCGCTGGCCGCGCCGGTCATGCTGCTGGCGGACGCAACCAAGCCGGTCGGAGACGGCAACAAGCACACCGCTGAAGCTGTGCTCATTACCCTTTCAATCGCCATTCCCGTCGTTACATGGTTCGTTTTGCAAGTCCTCGGTTGGCGTCATCGCCGGATGGGTGGCGGGAACCCCTAGCCCGCTCGCCCACATCTGCCGCTCACCCACATCTCCGCTAGCCCGCACCAGGGGCGCCGACCGGGCCTGGCGGCCGGCTGGCGGCGGCGCGGGCGCCTTCGACGTCGACCGGGTAGGTTCGCAACGCGAACAAAAGCACGGCGCCGGCGCACACCAGAGCCACCAGCATGACTAAGAACGAGCTCTGGAGCCCGGGGAGGCCCCCGCCCGCCAGACGGTCCCCCGCGAAGCCGAAGGCGAACGGGCCCAGGGAATCCCCGATCTGACGGATCACACCCTGGATGCCTTCGGCCCGGCCCCACAGCCCGGGCGGCATGACTTGCAAGCGACCTGCACTTATGGGAGGGGTCGCCGCCGCCAACCCAAAGGCGCCCGCCGTCATCAGGGGCAAGCCCACCAGGTAAGAGTGGCTCAGGATGGCAGGCACCATGACCACCGACGCGCCGAGCAACGCGATGGCGGCCACGAGGACGCGGCCGGCCGGGTGGTGCCTTTCCACGCGGTCGCCCAAGCGGCCGGCCACGAGCACCCCGACCAGCCCGCCCGTCCCTACGACGAGGAACATGGCTGTCGCCACCGCCTGGCTCACCCCGTACCGCTCACTGGCGTACTCCACTCCAAATGTCCGCAAGCCGGCGAAATAGAAGTAGGAGCAAGCGCCGGAGAACACGAATATGACGAACGTGGGCACTGACAGCACGTACAGGACGGTGCGGGGCAGGCTGAGCTGCCGCCAGCTTGCCACCACCTCTTCGCTGGGCTCATCGTCTGAGTTGCCGGCTGTACGCCCACGCGGAGGCTCGGGCAGACGCCGCAGGAACCACGCCACCACGAAGGCGGGCGGGGCGAGGACCACAAAGGACGCCCGCCAACTGACGGCTGCCAGCTCTCCGGCGACGGCAAAACCGGCGCCCGCGCCTACCAGCTCACCGGCCAGCACGGCCCCGTAGGAACGGCCGCGCCGGCTCTCGTGGAACGTGTCCCCGAGCAAGGAGGCCACCCCTGGTCCCACTACGCCAGTGAGAGCGCCTAAGGCCACACGCGTGACGAAGAGGAAGGCAAAAGAACCGGCCAAGGAAGAAAGCAGCGTGACGACCCCGATAAGCAGTGCCGAAGTGGCCAGCAACCGCGTCCGCTCCCACCGGTCGACCAGGATCCCGAAGGGCACCGTAGCAACGGCCGCAGCTGCGGTGGCCGAGCTGGCCAGCACCCCGATGGCCGTGTTGTCAACGTGGAAGGCCTGCCGTACCTCGGGTGCGATGGCGCCGATGGTGGCCGCATTGGCCGACGCCAACGCCAGAATTGACGCCAGAAGGGCCAGCGTCCGGCGCTCGGGGCGGCTGTAGCTCTGACCTAGAGAGGCGTCGAGAACGACCTGGGAGAGACGGCGGCCGCTCGCTCCTGTCCCGGGTAACCGGCGCCTCTTGGAAGACATCTCGTTGGCGCCAAGCTAGTGCCTGGCACCTGTCAGAGCCGGTACGCGATCATGGTCGAATGGGTGTGCGAGAGGACTGCCGCCATTACGTCCAGCGCAGTACGGCGGGTGGCGACCTGCTCCAGCGCTGCCGGCTCGGGGCCGCTGAAGAAAACCCTTTCGCTTGCCCGGAAAGTTGCCTTTTCTTCGAGGCCAGAGTGCTGTCGACGGCCGGTTGGGCGCAAGAAGGCGACCCGGCCCTGTCCAACTCTGCCCGGGGGTTGGCCGGCTTACCACCTCCGCCGGCTCGAGGGGGGCCGTCCAGCCGGTCCAACAAAAGCAAGAAGAAAGGCCGCAAACCCCGCTGAGCCTAAGGCAGCAGCGTGTGCCGCTCAGCTCTCGACCGGCCCTCCAAGCCAATCGATCTTGATCCCCGTCGAGGTGAGCCAGGCAATGGCCGAGTCGAGGGCCTCCCGGCTCCCCGACAGCTCACACACGATCCAGCCCGTGTTGTCTTCGACGTTGGCTCGCCTGATATTGGCGATGACCCCGTGGTCAAGGGCGAGCCTCGAGACGATGGGTTGGCCTACGAGGTCCTCGGGGAAGGTCAGCCGGGCGCGCACCGAGGCCGCGGTCATCCCGCCACCTCCGGCTGGCTGTTCAGGGCCAGACGGGGCCCCTGAGGGCGGCGTTCAGGTTGCCTGACCGAAGGCCCTCCAGGTCGAGGGTGACGTAACGGTAACCAGCGGCCTGGACGGCATGGACGACCTCTTCTCGCAGCTCGAGGACGCGCCCGAGCTCGACGAGCGGGAGTTCCACCCGGGCCAGGTCGCCGTAGTGCCGTACCCGCAGGGCCCGGAAACCGAGGGCGGTCAGGCCTGCTTCTGCTCTAGATACGGCGCTCAAGGTACCAAGGGTCACCGCGGTGCCGTACGGCACCCGCGAGGCCAGGCAGGCCGCCGCCGGCTTGTCCCAGGTCCGCAGGCCCAGTTCACGCGAAGTGCTGCGGACATCGGCCTTGGTGAACCCGGTCTCGACCAGCGGGAAAAGGGCGCCGGCGTCGCGGGCGGCGGCTTGTCCCGGGCGGTAATCGCCGAGGTCGTCCACGTTGACCCCCAGTACCACTCGAGCGCCGGGACCGCCGGGACCAGCCCCGAACGAGGCGGCAATCGGCGCAACGCAGCGCATGAGCTCATCCTTGCAGTGCCAACACCGGTCGGCCCCATTGGCCCTGTACTCGGGCCGAGCGTCTTCGTGGGTGCCCACCTCTTCGTAGTTGAGGTCCCACTCAGCCGCCAATGACCGGCAGTCAGCCAGCTCGGAGGGGGCCAGGGAGGCGGACACCGCCGTCACCGCCAAGGCGCCATGATGGCCGAGGGCGGAGTTGGCCATCCACGCCAAGAAGGCGGAATCGGCGCCGCCGCTGAAGGCCACGACGATGGGGCCGAGGTCCCGCAAACGCTCCTTCAGCGCGCCCAGGTCACCCACGGCGGGACGTGCCCGGTTCGGGCGCAGCCATGAGACGGGCCGACCTCACTGCGGGATGCCACAGAGGTTGAGGACCTCTTCGATGGGGGCGACAACGCCCGTGTAGAACGGGCCGAAATCCGCGTACCTGGCGGACGCTTCGTCGAAGCGCATCTTGTGAACGCATTCTTTCAGGTCGTCAGGCGCTACAGCAAACAGGGTTACCCCCCATTCGAAGTCGTCCAGACCGGTGGAACCCGTTACCAGCTGGACCACCCGGCCGGCGAACTTTCGGCCACTGGCCCCGTGCTCACGCATCAAGGCCTCGCGGCGCTCATAGTCGAGCCGGTACCAGTTGTCCTCTCCGTCGCGGCGCTTCGACATCGGGTAAAAACATATGGCCCGCTTGCCGGCGGGCGGCAACTTCGGGTGCAACCGGTGGTCGAGGCCGTCGACCTGCATCTTCCGCGCGTACTCCGACACTTCGGTCAACGACAAGTACGAGGCCGTCAGCTCGAGGCCGGAATGCGCGAGTGCGCCCTGAGTACGGCGAAGGGCAACCAGGTCGGCCCCGACCAGCATGAACCCCAGATCTGCCTTATGGCCCAGCACGGCGAAGCAGACGACCTGCTGGCCGGCTTCTTCGGCCGCCTTGACCGCTCGGGTTATGGCCTCACCGTCGCTGTGGGGCGTCACTTTGCAAAACAGGTGCAGTACACCCCAACCCTGGTCGGGAACGAGCGGTACGGTCATCGAGGACATGCTACGGCGGGCACATAGCGACGCGCAGTTTGGCCGTTTAATGCAGCATTAGCCTCGATACACGGGCACGCTCGCCTGAGCTGTAAGGCTGGCCCGGAGGGACGACAGCAGATGAGCTTCCGATGGCAAGGCAGGGCGTGAAAGAACTGCCAGGTTCCGCTCGACGGGTGCTTCACTCCGGCGTGAAGCGAGCCGGCCTCAGACTGGACTACCTCTTTGGTGGCAAACTCCGCGTCAAGGTAATCCTGGTCCTCGCCTGCGTGCTCGCGCTGTCTAGCGCAGACAGCGCGACTGTGGGCGCCTCAGCCATTGCCCTCCGTCACGCCCTCAAGATCGACAACACGGACATCGGGCTGCTGGTGGCGGTGACTTCGCTCGTAGCCGCCGTCTTTTCGCTCCCGTTCGGCGTCCTGGCCGACCGCGCCCGGCGCACGCGGATGCTGGCTATCGCCATCGTGACGTGGGGGGCAGCCATGATCTGGAGCGCCACCGCTAACTCGTTCGGGCACCTGCTGATCGCGCGTCTGGCCCTTGGAGCAGTTACGGCTGCCGCCGGGCCGGTGGTGGCCTCTCTTGTCGGTGACTGGTTCAACGGTCACGAACGGGGCCAGATCTACAGCTACATCCTGAGCGGTGAGCTGGTCGGCGCCGGCGTTGGCTTTGTGGTGACGGGTGATATCTCGTCCTTCTCATGGCGAGCCGCTTTCGTCATCCTGGCGCTGCCCGCTTTTGTACTCGCCTGGCTGGTGTGGCGGCTGCCAGAACCCGAACGTGGCACGGCCGGCGAGCTTTCTCCCGACCCTGGCACCCGGCCGGCCATGCGTGCGCTCCCGGACGAGGAAAAAGAGGAGCAGGTCCCGGGCAAGACGGACGCGCAGCAGCTGGCCTTGGACCGCGGCGTCCAACCCGACCATCACCTCCTCGAGATCGCCGACCCGCACATGGGGATCTTTGCCGCTACCCGCTACGTCCTCGCCGTCCGTACCAATGTGGCGTTGATCGCATCCGGGGCTTGCGCTTACTTTTTCCTGGCCGGAGTGCAGACATTCGGCCCTGAGTTCGTGAGCGACCAGTACCGCACCAGTCAAGTGGTGGCGAACCTCCTGCTGCTCGTGGTCGGGGTAGGGCGCCGTGGCCGGCATCCTGTTGGGCGGGCCGGTCGGCGACTTGCTTTTACGCCGAGGTCGAATAAGTGGACGGGTCCTCGTCGCCGCCGTGGCCGCCAGTGCCAGCGTCGTCTTTTTGATCCCCGCGTTGATAACGAGGAGCTCGCTGGCCGCCCTTCCTTACTTGGTCCTCGCGCGCGGCTGCCCTGACGGCGCAGAACCCGCCTATCGACGCCGCCCGGCTCGACATCATGCCTTCGTGGCTTTGGGGGCGAGCTGAAGGTATACGGACGTTCCTGCGTTCTGGCGCCCAAGCCCTGGCCCCCCTGTTGTTCGGGACCATTTCTGACCAGGTTTTCGGTGGAGGCGGGATGGGCTTGAAATGGACGTTCATAATCATGCTGGTACCGTTGGCGGCCAGTGCGGCCGTCCTTTTCTGGGCGGCTAAGCATTATCCGACGGATGTAGCCACTGCGGGCCTAGTGACGGGCCCGAAGGGCCGCCCGGCCCGGTACCGCCCGGCCCGGTACCGCCCTCGGAGCCAAGCCCAGGAGCCCCCGAACTCGAAGCGTCACTAACCGAAAGGCGTGCGCCCGATAGGCCGGCGACTGAACGGCCCGGGCCTCTATTGCCAGAACCTCAAGTAACAGAACCTCAAATGCCAGAGCACAAATGACGCAGCCACAGATAACGGGTGCTTTGCCGGCCGGCCGAAACGACGGCCTCCACGTCTTCCGGCCCCGACACGACGGCATTAAAGAAAGGGCGCCACCAGGACGCCCTTTCTTAATGATCTTCCAGGGACCGCCTGTGAGTCGACGGCCCGTAGGTCAGCGGCCCAAAAGGCCGAGCTTAGAAGTCGTCCATGCCTCCGCCGGGGGCGCCGGCACCGACGGGCGACTTGTCCTCAGGCTTGTCGACGATTACAGCCTCAGTGGTGAGGAACAACCCCACAATCGAGGCCGCATTCTGCAGAGCAGAGCGCGTGACCTTGACCGCATCGATGACGCCGGCCTTGAACATGTCCTCGTACTTGCCAGTGGCGGCATTGAGGCCCTCGTTGACGGGGAGGTTGCGCACCTTGTCGACCACGACCCCACCCTCGAGGCCAGCGTTCACGGCGATCTGCTTGAGCGGCTCCTCGACGGCCCGGGCCACGATGCGAGCTCCCACGGCTTCGTCGGTGTCGAGCTTCTCAGCCTTGTCCTGTATGGCGGACTGCGCACGAAGCAGTGCCACCCCACCGCCGGGGACTACGCCCTCTTCGATGGCCGCCTTCGTGGTGGAGACGGCGTCCTCGATGCGGTGCTTCTTTTCCTTCAGCTCGACTTCAGTAGCCGCGCCGACCTTGATGACCGCCACGCCGCCGGCCAGCTTGGCCAACCGCTCCTGCAGCTTCTCACGGTCGTAGTCGGAGTCGGTGTTCTCGATCTCGGTCTTGATCTGGCTGATGCGGCCCTTGATGTCCGTCTCGGTCCCCGCCCCTTCGACGACGGTCGTCTCGTCCTTGGTGACGACGATCTTGCGGGCCTTGCCCAGCAGGTCCAGGGTGGCGTTCTCGAGCTTCAGGCCGACCTCTTCCGAGATCACCTGGCCGCCGGTCAAGATGGCCATGTCCTGCAGCATGGCCTTGCGGCGCTCGCCGAATCCAGGCGCCTTCACGGCCACGCTCTTGAACGTGCCGCGGATCTTGTTGACGATGAGGGTAGCCAGAGCCTCCCCCTCCACGTCTTCGGAGATGACGACGAGCGGGCGACCAGCCTGGATCACTTTCTCGAGCAGCGGGAGAAGATCCCGTACGGCCGAGATCTTGGCCCCGTAGAGCAGGATGTACGGGTCCTCGAGGACCGCCTCCATCCGCTCAGGGTCAGTGACGAAGTGGGCGGAGATATAGCCCTTGTCGAAGCGCATACCTTCGACCAGCTCGAGGTCCATGCCGAAAGTCTGAGACTCCTCGACGGTGACCACGCCGTCCTTGCCGACCTTGTCGATGGCCTCGGAGATCAGCTCGCCGATCTCGGGGTCAGCGGCCGAGATACCTGCGACCTGGGCGATCTGCCCCTTGGTCTCAGTCTCCTTGGCCAGCTCCTTGAGGCTCCCGACGGCAGCCTCAACGGCGGCCTCGATACCGCGTCGCAGCGACATCGGGTTGGCGCCGGCAGCCACGTTGCGCAGGCCTTCGCGCACCATGGCCCACGCCAGGACCGTCGCCGTCGTCGTCCCGTCGCCGGCTACGTCGTCGGTCTTCTTGGCCACTTCTTTTACGAGCTCGGCACCGACTCTCTCATATGGGTCCTCGAGCTCGATCTCCTTGGCGATCGAGACGCCGTCATTGGTAATCGTGGGGGCGCCCCACTTCTTTTCCAGCACCACATTGCGGCCCTTGGGCCCAGCGTCACGCGCACTGCGTCGGCTAGCTGGTTCATCCCCTTTTCGAGGGCCCTGCGGGCTTGTTCATCAAAAGCAATCAGCTTGGGCATTCGGTCCTTTGCTCCCTCTGTTGGGCTGACCGGTTCGGTCCGTCGTTAGCACTCACACACGTCGAGTGCTAAGAGTACAGCGCAAGAGGGCGCTCGCGCGCAAACTGACGCCGCCGCCAGCGCAGAAGTGCCCCGGACTGGGGCTAAAAGCCGCCGGCGACCGCCGGCACCACCGAGACGACTGCTCCGGACGGGACCGGCGAGCCCAGGCCGTCCAGGAACCTGATGTCCTCCTCGCCCACGAACACGTTCACGAACCGCCGAAGGTTGCCGCTCTCATCGAAAAGGCGTTCGGCGAAACCCGGATGGGCGACGTCGAGCGCTTTGAGCGCTTCCCCGACCGTGGCGCCTTCGACGTCGACCTCGCCGGCACCGCCCGCCAGTGGCCGAAGTTGAGTGGGGATACGGACTTTAACGCTCATGTGCTTGGCTCCCATCGCTTGGAGACGAGCATGTCACTGCCAGTCTGCCAGGTTGACCGCGGCCTGGAAGCTGTCGAGGTCAGGGCTCACCGTCACGGTCGGTCCACACTCGCCGGCGACAGCGTCGATCGTCTTCAAGCCATTGCCCGTTATGAACGCGACTACCCGTTCCTTGGGTTTGACGACGCCCATCCGGGCCAGCTTGGCCAGGACAGCCACAGTGACCCCACCGGCCGTCTCGGCGAAGACGCCCTCGGTCCGGGCCAGCAGGCGGATGCCGTCGACGATCTCGCGGTCCGTCACAGATGCCACCGCCCCGCCCGAACTGCGGACCTCGTCCAGTACGTACGTCCCATCCGCCGGGTTACCGATGGCCAGAGACTTGGCGATCCCGGTCGGCTTGACGGGACGCACGAAGTCGACGCCCGCCTCGAACGCCTCGGCCACGGGAGCGCAGCCGGCGGCCTGGGCACCGG
Organism: uncultured Acidimicrobiaceae bacterium; assembly: GCA_963845605.1. GTDB lineage: Bacteria > Actinomycetota > Acidimicrobiia > Acidimicrobiales > Palsa-688 > Fen-671. The sequence goes on along the minus strand of CAWJSS010000002.1, from coordinate 454,990 downwards.
AGATGCGCACATGTGGTTCCTGGTCGAGCAGGCCCACTTTGTAGAGCTCTCTGAAGCCCTTGGCCACCTTCGTCAGCTGGCTGCCCGAAGCGATGGGCACGACGACGTGGTCCGGCGCCGTCCAACCGAGCTGTTCGGCTACCTCGAAGGCCAGCGTTTTCGAACCCTCGGCGTAATAGCTGCGCACGTTGACGTTCACGAACGCCCAGGTCGGGTGCTCACTTGCCAGCTCGGCGCAGAGCCGGTTGACATCGTCGTAGTTGCCCGAGAGGGCGACCAGGACGCCCCCGAAAACAGCCGTCGTCACCACCTTGGCCGTCTCCAGGTTGGACGGGATACATACGACGGACTTCATCCCGGCGCGCGCTGCGTGCGCCGCCACCGAGTTGGCCAGGTTGCCGGTCGAGGCGCAGGCGGCCACCTTGAACCCGAGTTCTCGTGCCCTGGTCAGGGCGACCGAGACGACCCGATCTTTGAACGACCCAGTCGGGTTGACCGTGTCGTTTTTCAGCCACAGCTCCGACAGGCCTAGTTCGGCGCCCAAACGGTCCGCCCGTAGGAGCGGGGTCAGACCGGCGCCGAGGTCCACGGCTCCATGGGCACTGGCCGGCAAGAGGTCCGCGTAGCGCCAAATCGTCTTCGGGCCGGCAGCTATCCTCTCGCGTGACACGGTCGACGCGATCGCCTCGTAGTCATAGACCACCTCGAGCGGCCCGAAACACCACTCGCACACGTGCAGCGCCTCGGCAGGGTAAGTCCGGGCGCACTCACGACAGCGCAGACCTTCTACGAAGGGGCCCTCTCTCACCGGCTCTGCTCCTCTCATCGTCTCGGGCATTGGCACCATGTGCCGGGCTGCGCACTCAGGCAGTCCGCCCCACTGGTTGCCGCGGCGTCAACGGGCCCGTCCCTCGACCGCTCTGGATGATGGACATCATGTTAGGGCTTCAAATGGCGTCCCGCCAGCCACTTAACCTCTGGCTCTAACCTCTGGCTCTAATCGCTGGCCCTCGCCTCCGGCCGGGGCCTGGTTAGCCGTTGGCCACGCCGAGGCGCTCGGCTACCACCTCGGTGATGCACTGGCCCGGGCTATCAAAGGAGCGGTCACGACCAAACCGCTCGACGAGTGACACGAACGGGATGGGACTGTCAGCCTCTCCGTCGCCGGCGATCACCACTACCGGGACGCCGGCTTGACCGGCGAGGTGCGCCACCCCGCCCACGGCCTTGCCGGCAAAGCTCTGCTTGTCAAGGTAACCCTCTCCGGTTACCACCAGGTCGGCGCGGGCGATACGGTCGGCTAGCGAGAGCTTGTCGGCCACCAGGTCGAACCCGGGGACGAGCTTGGCGCCGATGGCGGCCAGCCCGCCACCAAGGCCCCCGGCGGCGCCGCTTCCCTTAATGGAGCGCACGTCCACCCCGAAGCGTTCTTGGTAGAGCTGAGCCACTCGCTCGAGGCGGCGCTTGAGCAGCTCGACCTGCGCCGGTGCGGCTCCCTTTTGAGGGGAAAAAATGGCGGCCGCGTCGAGGAACTCCGTTTCTACGTCACAAGCCACGAGGAGTTCGGCGGTTGGGCGCCGCCCATTGGGCGCCAGGACGTCGACGGCCCCCAGTCCTCCGTCCGTCGTAGCCGAGCCTCCCATCCCTATGAGCACTTGCTTCGCCCCGGCGCGGGCCGCCGCCGCTACCACTTTGCCCAGTCCGGCACTGCTGGCCCGTACCGGGTCGTTATGAGAGGCCCCGCCAATGGTTGCCAGCCCTATGGCCAGCGCCGATTCGACGACCGCTACGGCGCGGACGGCGTCGTCGGGGTCGTGCCCCAGGACCCACGGCACCTGCAACTCTTGGCCGAGAGGCCCCACCGCCCGTGCCGTTTGCGGCCTGCCAAAATCGGCGAAAACCTCGAGGAAACCCTCACCCCCGTCCGAAACTGGCGCAATATCGCAGTCCCATCCGGCCGCAGCTGCGGCCCGGCCAACGGCGGCGGCCGCGTCCCGGGCCGACAGCGTGCCACGGAACTTGTCCGGTGCGGCGACGACACGAGGCACGGGTTAGAAACGTCCTGTCTGGCCGGGAGCCGGTCGCCGCCGCACATAGACGAACTGGGGACCTTCGTCACTCGGGTCGTCGGACACGAGCTCGCCCGCCCATACGCGCTCGAAGCCAGCCTTCTCTAGCGCCCGCCATGAGCGGCGATTGGACTGCCGTACACCCACCACGACCATCTGGAGACCGCCGTTCTCCTCCCAGGCATTCTCCACCAGGCTGTCGATAACCCGAGGGCCGAGACCGTTACCAGTAGCTGCCTCCTGGCCAATGAGGTAGTCGATACCGGCAGCGTCCTCAAACGTGCCCACGGGAGCCAACGACCGCTTCCAGTCCGGGTTGTCGTCCAGGAGGTACAGCTGAGCGAACCCCACGGGCTCGCTGTCTACCTCGACTATGAAGAGTTCCGTCGGGTCCGCTCCGTCGACAGCCGGGCCGTAGTGGCGCTCGATCGACTCGAGGTCGTAGGCCTCGCGCCACCACGGCTCGACATGCGACTGCGAAAACCACAACGACAGCAAGCGGAAATCTTCTCGCTGAAGCCGCCGAAAACTAAGCTTCATGTGGCCGACGCTACCAACAGCCCGTCGGAGCTGCTAGCGGCCGGCTGTGGGCTCGTGGCTGTGGCCCCGTTGCTGTGGGGGCTAGTGGCACCGCAGACGAGGTAAGGACTGCGAGCCGCATGCGCTTGCGTCCAGCGGTGAGCGCAGCACTCGCAGTTGGACCTGAGCATGGCGAGCGCGGTGCCGTCCAGAGAAGGCCGACCGGAGGTCCCGCAGCACGTGACCTTGCCGCCGGACCTTCTGCCTGCCCGCAAACGTGCGCCGAAGGTCGTCTTCCCTAGCTTGAGCGAGCATTCGGAGTGCGTATGGATTAGTCATGAAGACATGCTCCCCGGCATTTAGGACAGGTTCGGTCCTCAACTTGGGACAAGATTGGGAAGTGACAGATACCGCCGCCCGTTTATTGCATTTGCTTGCATTGCTCCAGCGCCGGCCTTCGTGGCACGGTCAAGAACTAGCCGACAGGCTCGACGTCGATACTCGAACCGTCCGGCGCGACGTCGACCGGATCCGCACCCTCGGGTACCGCATCGACAGTACGCCGGGCACCGCCGGCGGCTACCGGCTAGGTGTTAGTACCGACATGCCGCCGCTCCTGCTGGACGAGGAGGAAGCCATGGCGGTGGCGGTGCTCCTCGGCGTCTCGGCGGGTGTCGCCGTCCCGGGGATCGAGCGCGCCGCTCTAGCCACGCTGGCCCGGGTGGACAGGCTCCTGCCCCCACGGTTGCAACGCCAGGTCAAGGCCCTGAGGGCGGCGACAGTGCCGCTCATTAGCCACGTCGACACCGTCCCTGCCGCGCAGCTGGCCAGCCTGGCCCAAGCCTGCGAGGGTCACGAGCTCGTGTCGTTCGGCTACAGCTCTCGTGAAGGAAAAGCGACCACGCGCCGGGTGGAACCGCACCGCCTGGTAGCGACCGACCGCCGCTGGTACCTCGTGGCGTACGACCTGGACCGGGGCGACTGGCGGACGTTCCGCGTCGACCGGGCGAAGGCGGTGCGCCTCACCGGGCACACGTTTGTGCCGAGGCCACTGAAAGACCCCGGCCAGCTGGTGTCGGAGGCCATAAGCGCGGCCGGTTACCACTACCGCGCCGTCGTCAGGTTTGACGCATCACCTGAAGAACTAAAACGGCGAGTGCCTCGGCATGTGGCATCCGTGGAGCGCACCAACGACGCCACCTTGTTGAAGATTGGTGTCGATGACGCGGAGTGGCTCACCGGTTATTTGATCGGGCTGGGGTTCCGTTTCGAGGTCATCGACCCACCGGAGTTGCGTCAGGGTGTGCAAAAGATCGTGGAGCGGGTGGCCAGCGCCCACAACCTGCGTGTGTCCGCTTGCACCTGAAGGACCGGCCGGGCGCACACCGCGGGCGGCGGCGCAGATCCTCGGGTCAGCCGCCCGTGTAGCCGGAGGGGATTTGGCCCGAAATGTCCTGTCCGACCAGGACGACGAGGTCGGCGACCTGAAGCATGCTTGGAGGAACAGCAGCGGCGTTAGCGGGCGTCGGGTGCACTACCGCGGCCGGCCCCACCCCGACGATGCCTGCTACCTGGTAGGCATTCGTGCTCTGCGCCGTCCCCTTGCAGATGTAGATCAGCGACAACTTGACCGTGTTCGTGGCGGCATTGTTGGGGGCCAGCGTGTCGTAACCGGCCTTGGACAGTTTCGTCTGGAAATAAAGGGCTCCATGCGGGGTGGTCCATCCGTTTAGCACAAGCACGGTGACCGTCGAGGGCGCCACGGTGGTGGTCGTCGTCGACGAAGTGGCCACGGTCGTCGACGTCGTGCTCGACGTGGTCGTCCGGCCGCTTACGACAGTGGTAGACGTCGCCGTACCGGAACTCGTGGTAGTAGCGCTACTACCAGGGGTGGTCATCCTCGCTAGAACCAGGACTCCGATCACAACCGCGACAACGACCACGGCCACAGCCCTCAGAGGCTGTGAGTTTCGAGGGCCGCGCGAGGGCGGCCCCGGAGTACCCGGGTCTCCGGCATCGCCAGGAGGGTACGTATTGCTCATCCGTTGCTCATCTGTCGCGCCGGCCGCTAGCCGGCGACACCCCCATCATCGCCCATCGCCGGCGCTCCCTGGCGCGGCGGAGCCGGCGCACAACGAGCGGGTCATAGGCCTCGGCATCCTTGTTGGTGACCAGTTCGCCGAGCAGCTGGTTGTAGCGGGAGAGCGACACGCGGAGACGAGCCCTGACGACCTCGCTCTTTGTGCGCCCTTCGAGCCACCAACCACGCTCGATGTCGAGAACGGCCCGGTCACGTTCACGCAGTGCCATTCGGCCAACCCTGCCACCTGAGAACGTCGCAATCAAGGAACCTAGCTTATGAGCTGGCCCGAAGCCGGGCCAGCTGTACTACCGGGGCATGGCGCTAGGCGTCGAGATCGGGCATGCTTCTTGCTGGACGGTTTCGTCGTTAGGCCCGGGTAGCTCAACGGTAGAGCACCTGCCTTGTAATCAGGCGATAGGAGTTCGACTCTCCTCCCGGGCTCAGGGTTCAGCAGGTCAAAGGGCCTATCGGAGGGACTTCTCAGAATTTCTGTTCGAGTCGTGAGCCATGTCGTGGGTGACCGCGCTCTGCATGTTCGCGTCAGAGGAGCCGGTACAGCTCGTACTCGATCTGGCGGGGGCCAACTAATCGTCCGCGGCCGATGAAGAGGTAGCGCGTGAGCCAGAAGTAGCCAGGGTCCTCGACCTCGAACCGGGGGATCATGTACATGTACTGGTCCCCGAAGCCGGTCTCGCGGCCGGCACCGAGGGCCTGCGTGTACGCATCGTCAGGCTGAATGACGCCGACGTCGTAGCTCAACAGGATGAGCGAACCGTCGTCAGTGAGAAGCTGCGTGCGGTGGTCTTGGCGACGCGTCCCGTCCGGGTCGACTCGGACCCAGTCGGTACCCGGCGTGGCCAGTGTGGCCTTTACGGACGGACCGACCAGCGAGGCATCCGCGACGGCCCAGCAGGCACGCTGGGGGCTGCCGAGCGTCAGCCCCAACGGTCCCTCGATGCGCTCACGGAATGTCATCTCGTATTCGAGTTGGATCATCGTCGTCCTCTGGTTCTTTATGCTCCGGGCGCGGCGAGGGGTTTTGGCGCGTACCGGCGCACCCGCTCGCCTAGCTCCATGCCGTGGTTCACGCGGCCTGACGAGCGACCAGCGTCCTATCCAAGGCCTCGTGCAACGCGGCGTTGAACAGGCCGGGCTGTTCCTGATGGGGCATGTGGCCGGCCCCCGCGATGATGGCCACCCGGGCGCCAGGGGTGTACGCGGCACAGTCGTAGGGGACTTGAACAGGGATCTCGGTGTCGAGCTGGCCGTGGATGTAGGTTGTCGGCACCCTGAGGCCCGGTAGCCGCGGCCGGGGGTCGTAGGTGGCCAACACCGTGAGCTGGTCGTCGATGTAGGTCCCCGAGTCGAGGATCTGGCGGATAGTCCAGTCGACCAGGGCCGGCGGCGAGCCAGGCGCGTACCAGCGCGGCACCCAATCGGCCAGGAAGGCGGCTCGCTTCTGGCTCAACGCCTCCATGAGGCCTCCCAGGTCTACGCCCTCGGATGGCCAGTACGCGGGCCCATCGACTGCGATGAGGCCCCCGACGAGTTCGGGGTGGCGAACGCCTAGTTCGGTGGCGAACGCGGCCCCGATCGACGAGCCAATAACCACGGGCCTATCCAGGTCGAGCGAGCGCGTGAACGCGGCCAGATCGGCCGCGACTCCCTCGATGGTGTTGCCCTCCACGGGATGATCGGACCTCCCGCAGCCCCGCCAGTCAAGGGACAAAACCCGGTGGTTGGCGACGAACTCGGCTTGTTGGGCGCCCCACACGCGGCTGCTCGTGCCCCACCCGTGCACGAACAGCAGGGGCGCCCCACACCCCTCGTCCTCGTAGAAAAGCGTTACGTTGTTTACGGTTAAGTAGGGCATGAATGACTCCTTGTCATGGTTTGTGCACCTGGATGGCCGTGCATCCGTGGCGTTGCCGTCGAGTCTCGGCGGATCGGGGTGCGATGGACTCGACCGCTCGATATGGGCCGCTCGATCTGGCCCGCTCGATATGGCCCGCTTGATATGGCCCGCTTGATATGGCCCGCTTGATATGGCCCGCTTGATATGGGTTGTCTTCAGTCCCCTGAGACGAGACCGTTTTTCCAGCTATGGGCAGGAGCCCAGCTGAGGTTCCGTTTGGCCTTGGCGTTCGACGCCCCCCGCTGCTGGGTCATGAGGTAGAGGCCGTAGTTCCCGCCCGCGGCTCGGCCGGCGGCCTCGGAGACCCTACGGGGGACAGGGGCGCAGAGTTCCTCGGCATAGAGGGGCAGCCATTCGCTCACCGGGGCGGGCTGGTCGTCGACAATGTTGTAGACGCCCGGCTCGATAGGCCCAAGGCTGGCCAACGCGGCGGCCGCGGCGTCGTCGACGTGGACGAACGAAAAGATCCCGGCCCCGTCGGCCACGATCGGGAACTGGCCCGTAGCCACCATGCCCGCGATACTCCCGCCGGGCGCATAGGCCGTACCCGGGCCGTAGAAGTAGCCGTAGCGGAGCACCACGCCCTCGATGCCCTCGCTGCCGGTAACGACACGTTCGAGGGTGTCGACGCCGGCCACGGTCCGAGCGAACGGTTCGGGCGCGCCGAGCCACAACGGGTCGGTCTCCCTTTTCAGCGAACGGCCAGTTGGTTCGTAGACAAAGGCGATGCTCTGGGCCACCACCCGGCTCACGTCCGCCCCTTGGGCCGCCGAGACCAAATTGTGGGTGCCCTCGGTTCGTACCCGGTCGTTGGCGGCGAACTCGGCCTCGATTTTCTCGGGGTGGATCGTCTGCGGCAGAGCGGTCATCTGGTGGATGACAGCGTCCGGCTTGGCCTTGGCTATGACTTGGCCCAGCTGAGCGGGGTCATAGACGTCGGCTATGGCCACCTCCGCGCCCGTAGAGTGCAGGGTTTGGGCCTGGTCGGTGCGGCGGGTCATAACGGTGACTTGATGCCCGGCTCGGACCAACTGGGGCAGGAGCCGCCGGCCAATGACGCCAGTCCCTCCGGCTAGGAAAATCCTCATTTGATTAACTCCGTTTCTAGGTGGCGCAGCTTGTCCGGGTTGCGGACACACCGGATGGTTTGGACCGTTTCGTCGGCGATGTCGAGCACGGCGACGCCGGTCAGTTTCCCGTCACCGGTCATGGTGGCGAAACCCGGTTGCCCATTGACGACTAGAGGACGGAGCCGCCCGAGGCGACCGTGCCGTGCCAGTCGCAGGACGTAGGTGGCGACGCGCTGGCGCCCACAAACGGGCCGGCGGGCCGCATGGACCTTTCCTCCCCCGTCGCTGTACAGGACGACGTCCTCCGCCAGGAGCTGCACCAGGCCGTCGGAGCCGCCCGCCAATGCATCGACGAAGCGGTCGGCCAGCTCTTGTCCGCGCCCACGGTCGACCTCGAAACGCGGTTTTCGTTCCTCGAGGTGACGCCGCGCCCGGTTAGCGACCTGGCGACAGTTCGCCTCGCTCTTGCCTACTATCTCGGCCACCTCGAGGTAGCCATAGTCGAATACTTCTCGCAGCAGGAACACCGCTCGCTCGACCGGTGAGAGTGTCTCCAGGACAACCAGGAACGACATCGCCAGCGAGTCGGCCATTTCGGCGTGCCCGCTTGGGTCAGAAACAACGTCGTCGACCACCGGCTCGGGGAGCCAGGGGCCGATATAGGTCTCGCGCTGCGCCCGGGCCGAGCGCAGGTAATCGATGGACAGCCGGGTAGTGATGGCTGACAGGTACGCCCGGGGCGAGGAGATCCCTGCCTGGTCTGACACCAGGTGGAAACGCATGAAGGCCTCCTGGACGATGTCCTCTGCCTCGGTTACCTGCCCGATCATGCGATACGCAATGGAGAACAGCAGCGGTCGAAGCTCGGTGTACGCCTCGCGCTCGTTCATTCTGTTCCTAAGGGGGGACCGCATATCCCCTTAGACGAACGATGCCCCCGCTTTGTGACAGCCGCAACGGCTGTTGCGGGTGCAGCAAGGCACGTGCGATGAGCGCAGCAACGTTCGATAACTAACCCTCACAACTCACGTTCACGTGACCAGGTAGCCCACTGTTCCTGCCTGTGCTTCTCCGATGGAGCTATTCCTTCCCAATCAGCGTGGCGAAATAACCGGCCTCCGGCACCAGGGCCGGGGACGAGCCCGCCAACGCGGCGATATGACGGGCCGGCACAGGTGCGGGCCGGGACGGGTGGTTGTCACAGGAACCTCTCGTGTTACGTCTTAGGTCCCGAGCTTGCTGCCTGACAGTGGTGAGGCTTTGCTCGCTCAAAATGCAACCACTCTACATTTACACAACGTCTAAGAGCCATTAGGAAAGGTACCGGTATGGCAACAATAGAAATCTCACACAGGTCTGGCCCACCGCACTCGCTTGCTCCTCCAGATCCGCGCCGTTGGCTGGCGCTGGCGATTATTGGCGCCGCTCAGCTAATGACAGTCCTTGATAGTTCCATAATCACGATCGCGCTGCCCTCCGCGCAGCATGCATTGAATATTTCGGCTGCCGACCGACAGTGGGTAGTCACGGCGTACACGCTTGGTTTCGGGGGCCTCCTCTTGCTAGGAGGCCGGGTAGCCGACTTCATAGGCCGAAAGCGGGTATTCGTGGCGGGCTTGATCGGGTTCGCCAGTGCCTCCGCGCTGGGTGGCGCCGCAGGGGACCCTGCCATGCTCTTCGGGGCTCGTGCCCTACAGGGGTGCTTCGCCGCATTGATGGCCCCTGCAGCCCTATCGCTGATCTCAGTCACTTTCACCGAAACAAAAGAGCGAGCGAAGGCGTTCGGCGTTTATGGTGCCATCGCTGGTAGTGGGGCGTCCATCGGCCTGATCCTTGGCGGTGTTCTCACGCAGTTCGCTTCCTGGCGTTGGTGCATGTTCGTCAATGTGCCGATTGCCGCGATCTCTGCCATTGCCGCCGTGAAGCTCGTCCACGAGAGCCGCGCCGGCAGCCATACTCGCTACGACGTCCGGGGTACGGTCGCCGTTAGCGCAGGGCTTCTGGCCTTGGTCTACGGCTTCACCAAGGCGAGCGTGGACGGGTGGGCCTCATCGACCACGCTGGCCCTCCTGGGGAGCGCCGGGGTGCTCCTGTTCATCTTCGTCACCATCGAGCGGCGCAGCCAGTACCCGCTGCTCCCGCTCGGGATCCTGGCCGACAGGAACCGGGGCGGCTCGTACCTCGCGATGCTCCTGGGCGGAGTGGGGCTGTTCGGCATGTTCCTTTTTCTCACGTACTATTTCCAGGGCTCGCTTCATTATTCGGCTCTGAAAACGGGCTTTGCTTTCCTGCCCTTCTCCGCCGGAGTAATTGTCTCGGCTGCCTTAGCCAGCCATGTACTGCCCCGGCTAGGCCCGCGCCCGATGATGGTGGGTGGTTTTGTCGCTATTGCCGTTGGCTTGGCCTGGCTCACTCAGATCGGGCTCGACACGAGCTACGTGAGCCACGTCCTGCCGGCAGAGTTGGCCATGAGCGTCGGCCTCGGGTTCGCGTTCGTGCCCTTGAACAGCACAGCACTTGTGGGGGTCCCCGAACGCGACGCCGGCGTGGCCAGTGCGACCCTCAATGCGAGCCAGCAGATCGGGTACTCCTTAGGTATCGCCCTCCTCAATACGATTTACGTGACCGTGGCCACAAGGTACGTCGCCAGCCACGTTCGTACCGCAGCTACCGTACAAAGCGCCCAGGTGCACGGATTTACTGTCGGTTTCAGCGTCGGAGTGGCAGCCATCCTGGCGTCAACCTTGGTTTCGCTCGTGTTCATCACGGCGTCACCACCGAGGCCGAGACGACCATAAATCGACCCTCAGTCTTGATGTCGAGCTTGCGGTCTAGCGGGTTTATCGGCTTACGGCAGCGGTTTTTGGAAGGAACAGCGCCTAGCGAGCCCGTGAAAGACCCTCCCAGTCTAATGACAGGATGAAAAATGGTTACGCTCAGCACTGATAAGCCGCGGACAGGACCGGGCTGCGGACCGGGTGGACCGCAGCCCGGGCTGTCTCAGCGATCATCGGCCTGCTGCTGGCTCTAGGCTCCTGGCGCTGGCTCGGTGTTCGCAGGGGTCGCCCCGGCTAGTGCGGCTAGCCGTTACCTGGCCGGGGTCAGCTGACCTCCCTGCGGCTCAGGCAAAGCCGGAGGGTCGTCTTCAGGAGCGCAGTTGGCGAGCCGAAGAGGCAATGGGCGACTTGCGCACCGAGAGCAGCGGGGCGAGGTGCAAGCCACAGGAGCATTAATGCAAACAGCGGACGTCACGAGGGGCGTGGGCAGACAACTGACGGATCCCTGGACGAGGGTGGACGCCCCCGCGGCCGCGGCGCAGGGGTGCAAAGAGCTGCTCCAACGCGCCGTCGCTGCCGTAGCCGGGACCAACGGCGCCGTCTTTGCCGTCGAACGCGATGGTGGCCTGGACCCCGTGATCGCCCTTCACGACCCCGAAGCGTGGCTCTCAGGCCCCCTGGGCCAGACGGCACGAACGCTGCTACGTAACCACGACTGCGGCTCGGCCGCGGCGGCGGTACTGCTCCCAGGCCAGGCGGTCCCGAGCGAGTGCGGGCCCTATCTATGCGTGCCCCTTGAGCTCGAGCGCGAGTTGATGGGCGTCCTTGTGGTTGCCGGCGTACCGGCGCAAGCGGCCTCGCCCGCAACAGAACTCCACCAGTTAGGCGAGCTCCCCGAGCTGATTGCTTTCAGCCTTGACCGCGTCCGGACGGTGGCCGCCCTCGACCAGCGCCAACAGCAGCTCAGCGCCGAACGTTCTCGGTTGGACGCGTTGCTCGTCGAATCCCGCTCCGGCTACCAGAGGGAGCGGGACCGCTCTCAACGGCTCGTCGGCTCCTTGGACGCTCTGAGGCAGGCCTACAAAGCAACCTTGCGCGGCCTGGCCATGGCCGTCGAAGCCAAGGAAGACTGTGGCGGAGGACACCTGTACCGGCTGAACAGGTACGGGATGCTCCTTACGGCCTTGGTGGCGCCCGATCACGCTGAAGACCCTCAGTTCGAGTACGGCTTCTTGTTGCACGATATCGGCGAGCTAATGGTGCCCGATTTTGTACGGAACAAACCAGGCCCATTGACCGATGCCGAGTGGACGGCAGTAAGGACACACCCCGAATGCGGGCGTTCGGTCCTAGACGGCATCGACTTCCTGGCCGGCGCCCGGGAGATCGTGCATAGTCACCATGAACGTTGGGACGGCAACGGTTATCCACGCGGGCTACAGGGGACCGAAATCCCTCTTGGCGCTCGAATCTTCCGTGTTTGCGACGCTTTCGACGCTATGACGAGCGAGCGTCCGTACCGGGGCGCCATGCCGCCAAAAGAGGCCTTAGTACAGCTCCGCCACGGCTCCGGCACCCAATTTTGGCCCGAGGCGGTTGAGGCATTTTTGGCCATACCTGCTGAGGTGCTGGAAAACGTGGCCTGCGTGAAAGGTGACGGAGCGTCCCGACCAACCGCCGGGACCGGACCGGTCGCCATTTGAGACCCCGTTTACAACGGGCGCCCGGCGTCACCAAGGCGGAGCGAGGCGCAGGTTGAGTTGACCGGTCAAGAGGACGCGATCGTGCGCCCCACCAGCCACGAAAGCGCTTCGGCCGCTTGTGGGAGCGTGTAGTCCTGACCAGGGTCACCTACGTCCAAGTACCTGAGGCCCTCGCTGTCGAGAAGTTTGCGCAACCGTGAGGGAAGATGGCCGTGCAAGAACGGGATGTCCTGAGTGACAAAGCGTTCGTCACCCGACCTGTCTATGAGGAAGAACCCGTCCGAGTGGTCGACGTCATAGGTCAGTGGCTTGCCTGTCCACCAATCGACCTCTGCCGGGTGGCCCTCCGGCACCTTCTGGTAATAAACGCCTAGAGGTTTCCAAAAGGCCCGGATGCTGGCAGCTGACCCCGTGAGCAACGTCCAGTCGACCCCAAAGCGCGTCTGGTAGGCGCGCAGCCGCGCCGGCGTGTCCCGGCCCGGGTCGACGGTGACTTCGACGAAGTCCACCTCATGGGCTAGGCCCGCGGCTTTCACAGAGGCCTGCAGCTGCTGGAAAATCCCAGTCGTTAGGGGGCATTCCTCCTGGCAAAGGGTGAGGAAAGAAGACAGCACGACGAACTTTCCGCGGAATGAGCCCAGAGACATCGCCTGGCCGTCCTGGTTGACAAGCTGTGTTGACGGCACAGGATGCGCTTTGGTGAACACGGTGCCAAAGCCACTCGAAGGCGCCGACGCCCGGGAACTGCCGCAGCCGGTCAAGCCGGCCAGTGCCGCCACGACCACGAACGCGGTCGCCACCGATCTGGCCAGCGGGACGGCTTTCCAACTCATGCAGTGGGACAGCGTAACGCTGCCACGGCCCAGGACGCGGGGCACGGCCTTCAGCCGTCAGCCCTTCAGCTGAGATCACATGCCCAGGCATACCGACTCGTAGTCGCACGATGACGAAACAGTCACGAACCCGCTGGTCAGAGACGTATTCAACGCACCTAGCTCTCATTACCGCCCCCGGAAGACCTGTGACCGCCCACCAGGGGTTCGGATCCTGGGCTCAGCGTTTGAGCTGGCCAGACTGAACCCGCCAACCTCGGGGGGCAAGTGGCCTTCCGATCTTTTCCCTGGTCAAGCGCGGCTCCACTGGCGTGTCGATATCTGAGGCGCTAGCGTCCCTAAACGGTAACCTTGCATAGTCCTCGGTCTCGAAGAGGCGGAGATGATCGAGTTCTCCAGGGATACGAATACCCGGCCGATGGTGTGCCCTGTTGCCACCGGGCCGGCTGCTCGAGCGCTACCGGGCCCAGCGGCATTCGGGGAGGGCGCCTTGTTGATAGTGGCCAGAACGACGGCGCCCGCTCAACGGATCAGTTGGGAAGCGAAGGCTCACCCCCTCGGCCACCCACGCCTCCGCCGTGTTTGCCAAAGTGCGAAAGGATATTTCGACCATGAACGAACCCCCCGACCAACAATCAGACGTTCAGCTCCAGTTCATTCGAAAGCTCATCGAAGAAAACGCCGCGATTGTCGGGGACGCTGTCGAAATCCGCAAGGACAGGTGGGTGGTCCATGGCGTCCTTCCCTATGGCGGTGAAGTCCCCATGGCGGTGTTCGATAGCTATGAAGAAGCAAAGCGCGCCCTCGACGAAGTTCTGGGTGCCGAGGAACAGGCGAAGTTGGTCAAACCTGAGGACTCGTGACCCCGGCACGGCCGACGAGCCGGGGTTAGCCAGCGAACCATGACGCGCGGCGAACGCCCCGATTAGGCGGTTTTTCGTAGGCCTCTCATGGGTATGTACTCGAGCCGGGGCGGAACCGGCACAGGCCCCTCGTGAGCCTTCGAAGCGAGGAGGGCGAGTCGTCAGTGGAGCGGGCGACCCCTTAGTAGGCGTTTCTGTGCTGAGGCCCCGTGGTACAACGATGCCGGTAGTACAACCACGTGGCGGCCTACGACCCCGTCCTGCGAAGGGTGCGGATGGTGGCGTTCCTGGATTGTGACCCGGCGGCGTCTTCTGTCGCGGTTCGCTCCTGATAGAGGTAGCCCGAGCGAGAACGCAATTCAGCGCTGAGGCGGTCCAAGGAGCGCCTCGAGCGTGGCCGCATGGGGCAGCCACCAGATAGCCCAACGTCCTTTATAGCCCCGTAAGGTCGTCCCCCGGGATCGAGGTGGGCTCCGTGGTAGCGCTCGGTTCACCGGCGACAGCTCCCGACGCCTCGTCAGGCATTAGCCGAAGCCGCCAAAATACCGGCATCGTAATTGTCATGATCGCCGCTACGGCGATGGAGGCTAACCCGCCCGAAACCACAGAGAAGGTGGGCGAAACCAGGGTGGCCACCGCGCCTGACTCGAAGTCGCCGAGCCTGGGGCCGCCGGCCACGACGGCGGTCTGAATGGCGTTCATACGGCCCCTCAGCTGGTCGGGCACACGCAACTGAAGGATCGAATTGCGGAAGATGGCCGACACGACGTCAGCCCACCCGGCAATGGCCAGGCACACCAGACCGACCGCAAGGGAACGAACTAAACCAAACGCGGTAATCGATGCTCCCCATACGAGCACGGCGATCACGACGGCGCGACCTTGTCGTTTTACGTGCGCGACCCATCCCGTGAACAGAGCCCCCACCAGTGCGCCGGCGGCAACCGCGGTGTACAGATAGCTGACCGTTCGGGCGCCGCCGTGGAACAGCACCGTGCCGAAGACCGGGAACAAGGCCCTCGGCATGCCCAGTACCATGGCGGCCAAGTCGATCAGGTACACGCTCTGTAGGGTGCGGTCGCTCCGCAAGAACCGGAGCCCTTCCTTGACGGCTTTCACGCCGAGGGCCGTGACCTCGTGGGCAGGAGGAAGGGGGCGCAATAACCACGCCCCCACAAAGGCCGCCCCGAAGCTGGCTACATCGGCCCAGTAGGCTGCGCCCAACCCCGCGGCGGAGATGACGATCCCGGCCAGGAAGGGCCCTATAACAGAACTCGTTTGGAACAAAGCCTGGAACAGGGCGCTCATCCTCGTCATATCTGAACGGTCGAGGACAGACGCCGCCGCAGCCACACGAGTCGGGGACTCGACGCCGGACAACCCGGCCGAGGCGGCGCTGAAAACGTACAGCGGCCACACCCGGGGCCCGCTCCCGAGCGTCGAGTTCAGCGCGAGGGCGGCACTGCACGCCGCCATAGCCAGTTCGGCGACGAGCAACACTCGGCGGCGGTCGTATGTGTCGGCGACGGCCCCGCCCACAAAAGAACAGGCGATAAGCGGTATCAGCTGGGCCAAGCTGGCCAAACCGACTTGCAACGAGGACCCGGTCAGGCTGTACAACTGGAACGGAACGGCCACCGTCGTCAACCCGGAGCCGATAAGCGAGACCATCTCGCCGAAGAACAGGTAGCGAAAGTCCTTCGACCGGCGCAGAGGCCCGACGTCTATGAGAACTCTGCGGCGCGCCATCGGTCGTAGATGCGACGTGCTCACCTGCTCGAGCCCGCCGGCCAGCCTCCCTTCAAACGGGTGCCCTTTGGCACCTCGACGTATGCAGCAACACAAGCTACCCTGTCGGCTTCAGGTGCAGGCCAAGGCGTTTAGTGGCGCGTTGGCCGGCCGCTGAGGGATGCTCGTTCAGGTGGTCGAGCGGGTCCCGTTGACGACGCTGCTGGCATGGGCGTGGGTGGCGTTCACGATCGAGGCGGATAACTCGGTGGAGGTGGCGGGTTCAGAACACTTGAGCCGGTTGTCCCGCCTTTCGATGGCGATGTGGGCCAACGGGCTCCGCCTCATCGACGAAGAGGGCGTTACGGTCGACGGCCTTCGCGCTCTGGCCAGGGCCAACTGCAACATCGGCGGGCTGGAAAGGTGGGGCTGGATCTCTGTTGGTGACGTCACCGGCAAACGCCGGGAGGGCTATGGCAGCCATCGGGGAGTGAGGGGCGGCACGGTACTCCGCCCGACCCGCGCCGGGTCGTATGCCCGTCGCGTGTGGCCCCGGACCATCGCCGTAGTAGAGCAGCGATGGCGGGACCGTTTCGGGAACGAAGCGATCGAGTCTTTGTGTGAAGCTCTACTGCCCCTGAACGGAACCCTGCCGTGGGCGCCGCCCGAGGTGCATCCCTCCGACGGGTTCCGCACCCATATCGTCGACGGCGCAGTGACCGATGAAGAGCCCTCTTTAGCCGCGCTAATGGGTCAGACGCTAACGGCGTTTACCCTCGGCCAGGAGAAAGACGCTGAGGTTTCCCTTCCTCTGGGCGCCAATTTCCTGCGCGTCATAGGCACCGGCTCAGTGCGCACACGGGATTTGCCGTCAGTGTCAGGCGTTTCGACGGAGGCGGTGGCGATGGCCATTGGTTTCCTCGAGCGGCGCCATTTGGCCGAGCACCACGGCGGTTCGGTGCAGCTGACAGCCACCGGGTTGGACGCTCTCGACGGCTTCAGCGTACGGTCCGCCTATCTCGAGCACGAGGCGCTACGCGGAGCGCTCACAGCGGTTGTATCTCGGCGCACGGCGCTGGCCGACGGCCTCGTACCTCCAGCTGGTTGTTGGCGCAGCGAACGGCCTTACTTATCCCAGACCCAACGCTTGTTGGCCGACCCTACGGCGGCACTGCCTTGGCACCCGATGGTGCTTCACCGCGGCGGGTGGCCCGACGGCTCTTAGTCGACGGCCGCGGTCTCAGCACGGGACGTCATCGCTAGCCGGTCAGGAATTGCATTTCTGCGTGGCGTTTTGGAATACAGACGAGTTGGGGTCGACGGCACCCGGCCCGACGGCCTGCTTTATCGAACCGTTCGGGCCAAATGTCGGATCGGAGAAGTTGGGTACGCCGTGGGCGCGCATGCAGGCGGCAAAGGCGAGCGCTCTCCTCTGCGCTTGGGCTTGCTGAGTGGCGGTGGGCCTCGGGCCGAGGTACTTCTGGCACACCTTTTGGGCCGCCTGGAACTCGGGGCTCCCGGGATTGATGCCGCTGTTCGAGTTGATCTCGATACCGCCACTGCTACTGGGGTCCGGGAAGTTGGCCACGCCGTGGGAACGCATGCACGCAGAGAACTTGAGCGCGCTCTGGAAGTGCTTCTGGACGGAGTAACCCGGCGGCAACGTCGTGGCGGCGACGCTCGGATCGGCCGTGGTCGATGTGTTCTTGCCCAGGCTGGCCACGCCGTTCGCCGCTCCCCCGCCGCACGCCGCCACGAGGGCACCCAAGCAAAACAGGGCCGTCGCAAGAGGAAGAACGTCCCGTATGCCGCGGCGGCGGGGTGCAACCATGGCACTGAAGGTACGGGCGCGTTGGTAACACGACGCTAACAGACGGGCCGCCCCACGCTGTGCCGTCGCGCAATGCTTCAAGCAGTGCTCGAAACCTGGAGGGAAGTGCGTTGCTGCGCTTTGCCAGCCCGAGCATCGCGGCCCTCGACAAGCCCGTCCAAATAGAAGGCGCGGTCCCTCGGTGTGGCAGGCTGTGATCGTGCCTCAAGACCTTGCATCCGACCCGGTCGTCACCATCGCCCTTTGCCAGGCAGCTCATTCCCGGTTGCTCACGACGGTGCAGGGTGTGACGGACGAGCAGGTTCGCCGGCCGAGCCGGTTACCTGGCTGGACAGTGGCACATGTCCTCACCCACGTTGCCCGCAATGCCGACGGGCACACCCGCCGGTTGGACGCCGCATTACAAGGAGAAAACCTGCCCCGTTACCCCGGCGGGTCGACACAGCGAAATTCCGACATAGACGGCGGCGCGACGCGGGGGGCGACCAAAATCGTGGATGACCTGCGCGCCTCACAGGCGCGGCTCGACCAGGTCTGGGAGCGGAGTGTCACGTCCGGATGGCCGCACAGCGAGCTGCTGGGCAGCGACCACTGGCCTACGATGGCCAGCCCCTCGCGACGGCTCCGCGAAGTGGAGATGCACCACGTCGACCTCGACTTGGGCTACGAGCCATCCGATTGGCCCGACGAGTACGTGGACTGGGAATTGCCGCTGATGTTGGCCACCGTGCCCAAGCGTGTTCAAGGGGAGACGGATAGACGCCAGCTCGTGGCATGGCTTTCCGGTCGCGGGCCACTGCCGGGCGCAGTTCAACTCGACCCTTGGTCGTAATAGCTAGCGAGGCGGCATGGGCTCTGCACCCTCGCCGGCCCTCCTACCTCGAGCCATCCGCTGGCCAGAACTATGGAAATCCCCTAGGGCGGCGTCGCCCCAGTGTGCGCACATTGTTGGCGGCGGGCAACGGACGTCAAAAATACCTGGAGGGCACAAATGAGCACACGTGGTCAGCAAAGGCGTGAGGGGCACCGAGCCCGGAGCCTTTCACTGGCGGCCGGGGCCGGGGCGCTGGTCGCTGCCATTTACGGCACCCCGGCCGTGGCGTCTGCCTCAGCCGCTCAGATCGTCGTCCTGTGGGGCGACGGCGTAGCCGGCCTCTTGGGCCAGGGGCTCGTTGGTGCCCGCTTTGGCCAGAGCGAAGAGAAGGCCGTCACCGCCCTCGATGCCGCGTTGGGCTCCACCGCGACCCCGGAGCCAGTCAAAGAGAACGGGAACTGCAACATCGACGCCACAATGCGGTGGCCGGTTCTGACGGGCTATTTCGACCAGGGGCACTTCGTGGGCTACAGCACGCTCTCGCCCGCCGGCCATCCCTTCTCGAGCGCTCACCTTTCTACCCTCAAAGGGCTCCGGGTGGGGGACACCCTGGCGAAAGCGCGCCAAATATATGGAAGCACCCTGCGGACTTCGGCCGCGCAAGGTGGAAGTTGGTCCGCCAAAACGATCGATGGGACCCCTCGTCGGCTACCTGACGACCGAGGTGAACCAAAGGTCACCGGCACCGCGGATCATGAGCATCGAAGCCGGCGCCGTCGGGTGCCCGGCCATGACACCCTGACCGCAGGCATACGCAAACAGGTCAGCAATATAAAAGGTGGGCGGCGTGGCCCCGTCCTCACCTTTAATCGCGTGTGCCCGGGTAGCCGCCCCGCCTGACCCCTCATGGCTCGTAATGCTCGATTTTCACTCATTTTCGCCAGTGGTTTTCGCTCGCGGACATGCAAATCCCCCAGGACTAGGGATAATCCCTAGGGTGCCGACGGGCTCGAGAAGTCACAATGTAGTTGTGACGCAAATCCACTAGGAATTCCTTAGTAGCCACCGGCCACTTCCGCCGAGGTCCAGTTGCGAGCGGCGCCACTCGCTCCGACAGTTTCTCGACTTTTCTAATCCGTCTTTCTGGGTGCTGGCGCGCCTGGGCGCCGATCGCGTCACTGATGACACGTTTTGTTACGCATTCACTAATAGTCAGGAGGCTTGTCATGACCATCAATAACGACGGGGCCGCCAGCGCCCGCTGCGCTCGCCGCCCGGCCAAACTACTCGCCGGTAGCCTGGCCCTATCTATTGGCGCCCTCGGCGCCGGCCTGGCCGTTACTGCGGCGCCCGCCTACGCGGACGTGGTGAGCGGCAACTACACCATCGGTGGGCCGCCGTGGAACCCCTCGGCACCGGTCAGCGCGGTCACCGCCACCCCCGCGACGCTGAACACCGGGACACCGGACAGCTTTGTCGTCTCGTTTACGGTGCCAACGGCGTTGTCGGGAGCACACGCCAATTGGTTGAGCATAGCCAGCTCTGTGGCCCTCGGCTCCGTCCCCAACAGCATCGTTACCTCCACGCCGGGTTGCCTGCAGTCGGGCACCGCCGGCGTCGGCGGCGCAGGCAGCTCCGCGGCAACCGGCCTGACGATCGAGTTGGCCAGCACATGCAACATCAGCGCCGGCTCGAGGGTGCAGGTCGACTTCACGGCTAACGCTCCGTCGGCCGCCGGTAGCTTCTACTTCAGCGTGACAACCGCGCTGAACACAACGGCCGCCCTCTCCAATTCAGTCGTGGTCGGCCCGTCCGGGCCGTCTTTGTCGGCCGCCTCACATGCGTTTGGCGCCAACACCACCTACACGATCTCCAATGTGCCCGTGCTCAACTTGAGCGCCAACCAAGCGGCCCAGGACACTGTCGTGCTCAGCGCCGGCGTGACAAGGGGCACAGAGGCGCTCACCTTTTACGATGGCGCCGCGTCCGGGTACACGGTCGTCTATACGCCTCCTGGTGGAGCGGCGATATCGGACCCAGTGCAAAGCGCCAACGCACAGGGGGCGCAGGTCACATTGACACTCGCCAACCCGATCATGACCGGAGGCAGCCTCAACCTGACGGCTCTGGGGACCAACCCACCGGCCGCCAGCTCCCCCCAGTCCAACGACATCGTCGTGGGCCCGGGGAACGGCACCCCACAAACCACCAACCCGGTCATCTTCGGCACGTCGGTCAGCAACGCAGCCGTTTCGGCATCGAGCCTGGCGCCGAGCTCGCAGGCGACGTATACGGTCAGCTTCAAGGCTGGGAGCGGCCTCAGTGCGGGGGACTACATCTCGCTCGGTGAAAGCGGCGGCCCCACCAACTTTGGCACGGTCAGCAGCGTGGGTGTGAGTGACGTTACACAGGGCTGGCATTATGCCGCCGTCGCTTCGTCGCTGAGCAGCGGCTCGGCCATGCTCCCTGTATCTGACCCCGTGAGCGCAGGTGACGCGCTCATCGTGACGCTGGCCAACGTCACCAACCCGCCCGCCGGGACGATCTCTGACTTTGCCGTATCGACCAGCTCGGACGCAGTACCGACCGACGCCCCGCCGTACACGGTCGGGGCCATCGCCCGCCCCGCGGCCAGTCCAGCCTCGGGCGTGGTGGTAACCCCGGTCCCCAACAGCGCCGGGTCACTTGCCACCTACACCGTCGCCAACCTCCACGCCAGCTCGTCGATGACGGGGGGAGCATCGACGATCAGGCTCTTGGGGCCGGCGGGCACTGTCTTTCCGAGTTTCCCCAACGACTACGCGGTGCTGGACTCCAGCCGCGCTTCGGGTTCGGGCGCCGTCACAGCGCCGGTGGCCGGCGGGGGGACCAATTCAGTGACCGTCACCGTCCCCAACACCATCTCCTCCGGCGACCTCCTGGAACTGACGGTCCAAGGCGTCGTGAACCCGGTCATCCCGTCGAGCACCTATTCCATCGACGTGGTCGGCAATGTGACCGGGGCGACCGTGCTGCCGTCCTTCCCAAAGGCAACCCTTAGCTACCCGAACGGCGCCATAGTCAGTTTCGCCGGCAACGACTACGTGTTCGCCGGCGGTCGGGCCTTCGCCATCGCGAACTCGTCAGAGCTGTCTCGGCTCCAGAAGGTGGACCACGCCGCGGTATTGTCTGCCCCCGCCAGCTCGACTGCCCCGGCCAACAGGGCGCCGAGGCCGGGCACCCTGTTGTTCACCCGCCCGGTGAACGGAGGCGCGACGATCTACGTCGCCGGCACTGACGGCGAGCTGCACGGTTTCGCCACTCCCAAGCAGTTCGCGGCTGACGGCTACGACCCCGCCCTGGTCGTAACGGTGACCAGCCTGGGAGGACTGGTGGTCGGGCGGTCGGCGGATCCCAGGGTGCCGCCGGCAATGCTCTCGGCACCAGCGCTGACGGCGCCATCGTCGACTCGTCAGGCGCTTACTTCGTCTTCGCGGGAGGCAGGGCCTTCGCCATCCCCAACGCTGCCGCCCTTGCCGCGGTCCGCAAGGCCGACAAAGCCAAGGAAGTAAATGGCATTGTCACTACGGCCCAAAAGTCAGCCGGCATCGCCAGCGGGATCGTGCTGAGTGCCCTCGGCCCGGTGTACGTGAGCTACCAGGGCAGCCTTTACGGCTTCATGTCCTTGGCTCAGCTCGGTTCCGACGGTTACGCGGGCACCGCTGCGGTCCCCGTCCCGAGCACGAGCGGCCTCAACATACAGCCGTACAGCGGGAGCTAACCGTCTAGCTCATTCGCTGGCACTAGTTGCTGGGAAGCGAACGGGGTGGCCCTCTAGGGTCCGCCCCGTCGTCGTTTAATCGATCGGCGCGAAAGTCCGCTTGCGATGTTACGTTTTTACCTGCACCGGCCCAGCCTAGAATGCAGGGGTGGCCGAGAGACCGTTCGAGATTATCTGTGAGATCGAACCGGCCACCAGCCCCGATTTGCGACGGGTCCGGCACCAGATCGGCGTGCTGAGCGCCGTGTCCTCGACATTTCTCATCCCCGATAACCACATCGGCCGGGCGACGGTCTCGAGCATTGCTGTCGCGCGCGAGGTAATCGACATGGGGGGGCGGGCGATTGCCTGTTTGAATGCCAGGGACCGCAACACCCTCGGTTTCCGGCGCGACCTGCTTACGGCGGCTGCGTACGGGGTCGACGAGTTCTTGTTCGTCTATGGCGACCGGCCGGAGTCGGGCCGCAGATCCGACGACCTGACGGTGCGCCGCATGCTGGCCGAAGCGCGGCGCTTCGAGCACCAGCACAACCGCGGAGCCTCCCCCTTCCGCCTCGGCGTGGCCTCCGCCCTCGGGCCGCTGTCGGCGTGGAAGGTCGAGGCTGATTTCCTGTTTGCCCAGGTTGGTTTCTCGCTCGACCAGATCATGGAGTGGCGGGCATCGGTCCAGTTCGAAGGACCCGTGTACGCCGGCGTAATGGTAGTCGGGAGCGCTCAGATGGCGGCCAAACTGAGCGGTGAGTTCCCTCAGCTCACAGTGCCCGGCTGGCTGACCGAACGGTTTGAGACAGACAGGGAGGCCGGAGTGGAGTTCGCTTGCGACCTTGTCTGCCAGCTCCGCGACTCAGGCGCGTTCGACGGGGCCCACCTCGTCCCTGTGCGCCGGTACCGCGAGGTTGCTCGCCGGCTGGAGGCTCTCCTTTAGTTCACAGCGGCACATAATGTTCCACACGTGAGGTGCGTCGCTCCGATTTCGTCGAGACCGAATGGGACGATTGCTTACTCCGTCCACGAGTGGCCGGATAAACGGCGGGAAGCTTAGAAGACCCTGGACGGCTGATGGGATCCTGGCAAACGCTTTTCGCGACCCAAGCCGGCGTCGCCGCCGCTTTGACAGGGCTGCTGTTCGTGGCCTTATCGATCAACCTCAAGGAGATCCTGGCCGTGCCGGGATTGGCGGCACGCGCCGGGGAGGCGCTGTTGCTCTTGCTGTTCCCCGTTGTCAGTGGTCTTGTTGGCGTCCTGCCGCAAACGAGCATCAGAGCCCTCGGGGCCGAGTTCCTCGTCATCTCGATCCTTCTCTGGTTGATGGTCACGTGGATCCTTCTCGCCGGACGCAGGGCCGTGCGGATGCGACCGCGGCGGGAGTTCCTTATCCGCGCCACGGCGGCCCAGACGGCGGTCGTCCCGGCCGTTATTGCCGGCTGCCTATTGGTGGCGGGCAATCAGAGCGGGCTGTGGTTCCAGGCCGCCGCTGTCATTTTGTGCATCGTGGCCGGCGTCGGGGACGCATGGGTGCTGCTGGTGGAAATACTGCGCTGACGTCACCCCTTCGCCGGGCCAGCGGGCGGTTTCTCGCCGGCCGGCCCTGGCTCCCGTGCTTCGGACCGGCCTCGAGCGGCCGGTCCCTCGAACGCAGAGGCCCCGGCGGTCCAGGTGGCGTCCAGGTCGGAGCCGGGAGGGTACCGGCCATCAAGCTCCAGGATGACCATCCCGTGGGCGAAGGACCACAAGGCCTGAGCGAGATAGGGATCGCCGGTAACCACGTACCAGGGGTTCCCGGCCCACTCCTCCAGGCCTGGCGCCAGCCCGTCGCGGGCGAGCGGCCCGGCCGTAGCCAGGCGGTACAGATGGGGGTGCGAAAGGCTGTAACGCCGATAGGTCTCGAGCAGAGGCAGGAGGGCGGGCTCGCCACCGCCTGTGTGGATCGCCTTGTGAGACGCATCGCCCATCTCGATCATTGCGTCGTTCAGTAGGGCCAGCTCCAACTCCGCCTTGGACGCAAAATGCTTGTACAGCGACGGCGCCTGTATCCCTAGCTCGTCGGCCACCCGGCGCATCGTCAACGACTCCCGGCCGCTGTTTTCGAGAATGCGCCGGGCGGCGGCCACGATCTCGGCCACGCGTGGCGTCCGGGTTTGCTCCCAATCGGGTCGTCCGAGCTCGCCGGGCAGCAGCTCGGGCTGCGGGGCCGGGCCACCGACGCGGTTATGGCCCAGCACGTCAGCTCTGTTTTTCGGACAGGATGAACACAGGGTGCTTGGGAGCGATCCGCAGTAGCTCCTCGTCTGAAGAACCCGCGCTCACTCCTTCGAAAAAGACTCCCACCTCCATTTTCCACCGTCGTAGGTAGGCCCTGAGCACAGGTGGTTTCTCGTCATCGGGCAGCTCCCGGGCCGTTCGCTCGTCGCGGCGGCGCCCCAGCTCGAGGACGAGCCGGCCATTGTCAGCCCGGACGTTGCGGGCCCATTGGCTGTCGCCGCGCGGCGAGACCAGGTACTCCCGCCCTTCGTACGTGAGCAGGTTGACCGGGGTGCGGCGGGGCTCGCCGGTCGTGCGCCCCCGCACCTCGAGTACCCGGCTACCCCAGACGCTGATACCCATGCGCATCGCTAGCACCAGGAACGGGTTTAGGGCCGGCGCGTAACGGCGCCAGGTTTACGGTAATGAGTGGTTGGGTCTGCCACAGCGGCCTCCTCGATCGCAGTTCGTGAACTGGCTAACAACATTAGCCATCTTAGCTAACAGCGTTAGCCCCTGTCAATCGGTCTTATCAATCCGCTCCCAGATCAAACGCTGCGCCGCATGCTCGGCCGGACGGCTATCTAGGGTAGGATCGCGGCCCCTGAGGGGCCGCGATCCTACCGAGGTCGCGCATACGGGATTAGAAGCGTCGCGTTTTGGCCGCTCCCCGTCTCGATGTGCTCTTTTCGTGGCCCGAGCGATGGCACCCATAGCCGAAGCCACGGTCAGCCACAGCCCAATAGTGACCACCGTCGCGGTGATGCACGTGAAGGGGTTGGATCCCGACGCTGTCGGCGACGGCGCCGGCGAATTTCACGAGCGTTCCGTTCGCATTAGAAGCGGCGTATAACGGCCCCAAGGGCACGAACGTTACCGATGTAAAGAGCTGACGCCGCCGAGCGGTGACAACAGTTAGTTAGTGGCCGGGCCTTCAAGGCAATACCGTGCCACGCCAGGCTCAGGGGCTATGATCTGGCTCTGCAGGCTGTCAAATTAGACGAGGTTGCGGAAGGGAGCGGCCGTGAAGCCAAGAGCGCTGTTTGCCGAGTTCCTCGGGACGGCACTTCTCGTGTTCTTTGGCGCAGGGACGGCGACGTTGACTCTGGGGTTCAAGCTCTTTGGGACCAGCAAGTCAGCCGGAGTTGTCGCTATTGCACTTGCCTTCGGACTGGTGGTCCTCGTACTGGTCTACGCGCTGGGCGGTATTTCGGGTTGCCACATCAACCCCGCCATCACGATGGGTTTCCTTGCCGCGCCGCAAGATTACCTTGATTGACGCAGTGGCGTATTGGATCGCCCAAGTCATCGGCGGTATTGCGGGTGCGGCCGTCCTGTTTGGGATATTTTCGTCTTCCCCCATCTATCGCATCGGCATACAGGGGCTAGGGGCGGACGGCTACGGGAAGAACTCAATGATCTTGGCTAATTGGGCGGGCGCGTTCGGCATCGAGATCGTGTTAACCGCAACGTTCGTCTTCGTCATCCTGGCCGTGACCCGGCGGGTTAGTAATGCGACCGTAGCGGGAATTGTAATTGGTCTCTGCCTGACGCTCGTCCACATCATCGGGATCCCTGTGGACGGGACGTCGGTCAACCCGGCCCGGAGTATCGGCCCGGCCCTCTTCGTCGGCGGTTCGGCTCTGAGCCAGCTATGGGTGTTCATCATTGCCCCGCTGATAGGCGGGGCTTTGGCGGCTTTTCTGTTCCAATTCCTCTACCCCAAGGGCGAAGAAGAGGAGTCCCCGGCACCGGCGGCAGAGGAGCGCCCCCAGTAAAGAAACGAGCGGGGCGGTACGCCAAGGAGGCCCCCTAAGAGGGGCCGGCCGTTGCCCCAGGCCCGCCGCCAGAGCCACCCGCTCGCCGGCGGGCCACCTCGAAACACGCCACCGCGGCAGCCGCGGCGACGTTAAGCGATCCCAGAGGGCCGCGCTGGGGAATACGGACAAGCGAGTCGCACCGCTCGCGCGCCAGGCGGGAAAGGCCCTTTCCTTCGGACCCGAGGACGAGTGCCACCGGCCCGTCGAACAACGTTGACGCCCAGATCTCGTCTTTGCCGAACGGGTCCAGGCCCACCAGCCAGATCCCGGCGCGATTGAGGCGTTGCAGGGCGGCCGGCACGCCACCAACTGAGGCGATTGGCATGTGTTCCGTAGCGCCGGCCGCCGCCTTTACCGCGGCCGGGGTCAGGGGCGCCGAACGATGCCGGCTCACAACCACGCCGCCGACGCCGGCGCACGCGGCCGTGCGCAATAGTGAACCAAAGTTGCCCGGATCCGTGACGCCGTCGAGCACCAGCAGAAAGGGCGGGCCGGCGGTGGCACTGATGTCCAGCAACTCCTCGAGCATGACGGCGACGATAGGGTCCGCCCATGCGATCACCCCTTGAGGGGCACCTGTCCGGGCGGTGGCCAGCACCACCTCAGCCGGCCTGATGTGCACGGGCACGCCCTGGTCGGCGGCCAGCTGGGCTAGCCGCTCGACCGGCTCGCTGAGCGGCTCGGCTTCGGCCACCCAGAGGCGCCGTGCCTGGCGGCGGCCCGCCACGAGGAGCTCATGGACGGCGTGGTGACCTTCGACCTGTTCTCCGCCGAGGGCATAGGGACGGTCACCGGCCTTCATTTTCCCTCGATGAGGGCGACCGCGATGCAGGCGATGCCTTCCTCGCGGCCGAGAGCCCCCAGGCCCTCCCCCCGTTTGGCCTTGACCGAGACCGGCGCACCCACGGCCTCGGCCAGGGTTTTCTCGATGGCTTCGCGATAAGGCGCCAGTCGGGGGGCCTCGGCGATCACGGTGCAATCGACGTTGATGGCCCGCCAACCGGCACAGATCTTCTCGACGACACGGGCCAGCAAAACCAGGCTGTCGGCTCCCGATAATGACGGGTCGGTGTCGGGGAACAGCGTGCCAACGTCCCCTAGCCCGGCCGCCCCGAGTAATGCGTCGGCCACGGCATGGCAGACGACGTCGGCGTCGCTGTGGCCTTTCAGACCTCTTCCCTCCAACCGGACCCCGCCTAACACGAGCGCTCTGTCGGGGTCATCGGTAAAAGGGTGAATGTCAAAACCCTGGCCCACCCGAAGGTTCACAGGCCACCGCCCGCCGCCGTCCGGACCGCCATCAGCGTTTCAGCCAGTGCCAAGTCGACCGGAGCCGTCACCTTGATGTTGGTGGCTTCGCCCGGGACACTCACCACTCGCCCCCGGATGGCCTCGACCAGGGCAGCATCGTCGGTGGCCTCGCCCCCACGAGCGTGCGCCGCCCGCAAGGCCGCAGCTGAGAATGCTTGCGGGGTCTGGACAGCCAGTAGCCGGGCTCGTTCCAAGGTCACCAGTTGGCCATCATCCTGGCGCTGTTTGATCGTGTCGGACACCGGCACGCACGGTACCGCGCCATCAGCCCCCGCCTCGACGGCGGCGATCACGGACCGCCAGAGTTGCGGGGCTGACAGTGGGCGAGCAGCGTCATGGACCACGATCACACCTGCCTCGAGGGGGACTGCGTGCAGGCCCGCCCTCACCGATTCGGCCCGTGTCGTCCCGCCGGCCACCACCGCCGAGGCCCGGTTGGCATATCGATTGACAACATCGGCGGGGACGACGAGCACCACCCCGGCGCACGCCCCGTGCGCAGCTTCGAGAGACCATTCGACGACCTCGCGACCGGCCAACGTCATGAACTGCTTATAGCCCCCGAACCTGGAACCACTACCCCCCGCCACCACCACGGCCCAAGCGGTCGCTCCCGGGGTCGAGGGATGACCGGCCTCAGGAGGGCCGCTCAGCACTACGGCAGGGCTTCGTCGAGCTTCTGTTCAGCCTCGGACTCAGTGACGCCGATGGCGAAGGTCAGCTCGGAGACGAGGATTTGCCGGGCGCGGTTGAGCATCCTCTTTTCACCGGCGGAGAGGCCCTTGTCCTTGTCCCGGTTCGAAAGGTTCCGTACGACCTCCGCCACCTGGTAGATGTCGCCAGACTTCAGCTTCTCTACGTGGTTTTTGTACCGGCGAGACCAGTTTGTCGGCATCCGGACGTCCTTTTTGCGTAGGACGGCGAAAACCTCCTCGACTTCCTCGTCATTTATGACTTCTCTGATACCAACATCCGCAGTCGAGTCGACGGGGACTTTGAGAGTCAGATCTCCGTACGCGAGGCGGAGCACAAGGTACTCCCGCTGTTCGCCGAAGTCTGCCCGTACCTCTCTTCTTTCCACGACCGCCGCCCCGTGGTGGGGATAGACGACCTTGTCCCCGACGTCAAACGACATACGTCTCCCAACAAACCTTGTTTGGCTTTTGCCCTGCTACCAGGGTAGGTCATTTCCGGACCTTCATCCAAGCAGGCCTCACTGGGGCCCAGCGCGCGGGACCGGCAACGGCTAGCGTTTGGCGGGGATGGAAGACGTTTCACCTTTGGTCGGGTCGGAGCTCTTCTCTAGTCTCGGGGCGGAAGCGCTGGCCCGGGTTGCAGTCAAGGCCTCCACTTTGCGGCTCGAGCGTAATGACGCCCTCTTCAGCGAGGGCGACCAAGCGGACGAACTTTTCGTGGTCCTGACCGGCCGCATCGCTATAGCCAAGAGGTCGACGGACGGGCGGGAATCGCTAGTGGCGTTGATGGAACCCGGTGACATATTTGGGGAGATGCCGTTGTTCGACGACGAGCCGCGTTCGGCCTCAGCGCGGTCGTTGGAACGGTCCGAGGTGGTCCGGGTGCCGTTCGAGGCCATGCGTTCCGAGCTCGAGGCTCAGCCGGCGCTGATGTGGGACGTCGTGGCCCTCTACGCCAGCCGGCTGCGGGCCACCGACGACGCCCTGGCTGACGCCATGCTGCTCGACGTCACAGGTCGCACCGCCAAGAGGCTGCTCGAGCTGTCGGGTTCCTCCGACGAGTTCGTCCTTCCCATCACCCAGGAGGAGCTGGCAGGGCTGGTGGGCGCCTCGCGAGAACGGGTGAACAAGGCGATTGCGGCGTTCGTGCGGCTCGGATGGATAGACCAGACCGACCGCCGGTACCGGATACTGAACCGGCAGCGGCTGACCGAGCGCGCCCGCTAAGAGCCCTGACCTGATGGCACCGCCTGATGACGCCTCCACCCGGTTAGCCGCTCGGTGGCGCGGCGATGTGCGATTTAACCGAGACGGTCGAGGATGCTCGTTTCGGCCAGCCGGGCCAGGCCCTCTTTGACGAAATGGGCGCCGGCCACTTCGATGCCCTCCACGTTGTCCAGGTCTTCGGCGCTCGCCCGCAAGATTCTGCTGGAGCCCGCCGTACCGGTCCACGATATTGCGGACCACGTGCTCGGGCAGGCGGGGGATCTTCGACAACAAGCGGTAGCCGTACGGCCGGAGCGGGCTCTCGAGGTCAGAGCCAGGGCCGCCGATGCGCAGCACGCCGGCCACCCGCGACAGGTCGAGGAGCCGGTCCGTCGTTAAATGGCTGAGGGCACCGAGGCCCTCGCCGACACCCCACTCTGGGTCGGGCGGGAGGTAGTCACGCAGGATCTGCCGGCGTTCCTCCTCCACGCCGGCCAGCATTTCTTCGAGCTGCAGCCGTACCAGCCGGCTGTCGGTCCCGAGCTCGATGCTGTAGCCGTCGACCTCCTCTGCGATGCGCCGCACCATCTCAGTGCGTTGCAGCACCGTGACAACGTCGCGCACGGTGACCATGTCCTCTACTTCCAAAGCCGAGAGGGCATTCGTCACGACGTCGAGGCGGTCGCGATAGCCCTCCAGCGTCTCCAGCGCCTGGTTGGCCCGGGCCAAAAGCCGCTCCACGGGCACCAGCGGCCGTTGCTGCTCCCCCCTGTAGACCGATATGACAGAGCGGTCTTCCGAGACGGTTATTACGGGTACGTCGATCGATCGCGCCACCCGCTCAGCCGTCCGGTGCCTGGTCCCCGTTTCGGAAGTCGCCACCGTAGGGCTCGGCACCAGGTGGACATTGGCGCGGGCGATCCGGCTGGAGTCCTTAGCCAGGATGATGGCTCCATCCATCTTGGCTAACTCGGAAAGGCGCTGAGGGCTGAACTCGGCATCGAGCAAGAAACCGCCGGAGCAGATGGAAAGCACGTCCGGGCCGTCCCCCACCACGATCAGCGCCCCCATATTGGCCTGGAGGATCCGGTCCAAGCCCTCTCGTAAAGGCCGTCCAGGCGCTATCGACCCTAAAGCCTCGATCATCGCCGCGCTCAGCCTGTCCGGCACCGGCTGATGCTAACCGATCAGGCGGCGGCTGTGACTAAAAAGTTACTGGTAAAGCCTCGCGAAACTGCGCACGCACACGGGCTGGCACTGGCCGAGCCGTCGGGCCGTCCACATTTGGAGGCCTTCGCCTACTAAAACGATTGACCGTCCTCCTCCCTCAGCGCGGCGACGTTGGCCAACTTCGGCGGAGGGCCAGGCCGCGTCTTACCCGGTGCCCATCCGCTGAGCGCGATCGACAACGCCTCGCTCAAGGAGGCGGCCGGCAGTTGGCGCAGCGACGGCTCGGCAACGGTGGCGAGTTGCGGGGCGGCGCCCACAGGGACCGTGCCCCTCCCTCGTCCTGCGCTCGCGGCGAGCTTCGGTCCAGGGCCGGCCGCCCGTGTCGGCGCGCCCATCGCTGGACGCCGGCACCAGGGCCTCACGGAACCCGAGCCTTCGCGCCTCCGCCAACCGGGTTTTCATGCCCCTGACCCGACGGGCCTCGCCGCCTAGGCCCACCTCGCCGATGACCACCAGTTCGGAGGACAGCGGCCGGCCTGACAACGAGGACGCCAGAGCCAGGCAAACGGCCAGATCTGCGGCAGGCTCGCACGCACGTGCCCCCCCGGCCACCGAGACGTAAACGTCACAATCCCCGACGGGGACGCCACAGCGCCGGTCGAGCACGGCCACCAGAAAACCGACGCGGCCCGGGTCGAGGCCGGTAACGAATCGGCGCGGGACGGCCGACGCCCGGCCCACGAGGGCCTGGACCTCCACTAGCACCGGCCGATGGCCCTCGACAGGCACCGTTACCGCCGATCCGGGCGCTCCGTCCAGGCGATCACCCAGGAACAAGCTGCTCGGGTCGGACACGCTGGTCAACCCCGTCTCGGTCATATCGAACAGCCCCGTTTCTCCGGTCGGCCCGAAACGGTGTTTGAGGGCGCGGAAGGCCCGCAGCGACGAGTAGCGGTCGCCCTCGAAGCTGAGCACCGTGTCGACCAGGTGCTCCAGGGTCCTGGGGCCGGCGAGCGCCCCCTCCTTGGTGACATGACCAACCAGGACTAGCGCCGCGCCCGCCGCCTTGGCCATCGCCACCAGCTCATGCGCACACGCTCTCACCTGGGCGAGCGAGCCGGCCGGCGACGCTACTTCCGGGTCGCTGACCGCCTGGACGGAGTCCACCACCACCACGTCAGGCCGGACGGAGGCCACGGCCTGCTCCACGCCCGGCAACTCCGTGGCCTCCACGATGAACACCCCCGGGACATCGGCGCCAAGGCGGCTGGCCCGTCGCCGGACCTGGTGGGGCGCCTCCTCGGCCGCGACCAGCAGGCAGCGCTGCCCCGCCGAGGCCATCGACGCCACGGCTTGCAGCAGGAGCGTGGACTTACCTGTGCCCGGCTCCCCCCCGAGGAGAGTGGACGAGCCCGGCAATAGGCCGCCGGCCAGGACCCGGTCAAGTTCGCTGACCCCGGTCGGGAGCGGCTTGTGGCCGGTCATGTCGACGTCGACGAGGGCCATCGCCACCGGGTCGTCTCCGCCACCGGCCCAGCCCGCCCTCCCGGATGACCCTCCGGCCCGCGAGCCGCGGGTAACACCGAGGGTCAGGAACTCTTCCTCTAAGGAATTCCACTCGCCGCAAGTGGGGCAGCGCCCGGCCCAGCGGGCATGGGCGGCGCCGCAGGACTGGCAGCGGTGCACACTCTTCTGCTTGCTCATCGTGCCGGACGATAGCGGCTGCCGGTGACAATATCGTGGACCCGCCGGGCGACCCCAACCCCGGGCTCCTCCTGTTGCTGCCGGAGGCCTACTTTGGCCCGCTTGTCACGGATGACTAGGCCTGGGTGGTCGTCGACCATGGATCGACCAGCGGGCCAAAGTTGCCGGAGGCGGCAGTAAAGGCGGGGACCCCAGCCCCGCCGGCGGCCGTGATCGCAGCCCGCCGGTGGCCCTAGCCGCCGAAGGCTTTCTTCTTTTTCGTTATTGGGACGCGGAGCGGCCACTGGGGAGCCCTTCCGCGACCCAGAACGCACAACCACGCTCCTTCCCTGGGCGCCAACCAGGCCGGCTCTAGGTGCTTGTCCGCCTCAGTGGGGGTTCAACCGCTCCGATGGGCGGTGCTCGAGCTACCGGAAGCGCAAGCGGCCCCGGCGCCGGCGGCGCCGGCCGCTCCACACGAGATAAAAAGCCGTCACTGCGACTATGAAGGCGCCGGCCGCAATCGCAATAGCCAGAGCCCGGACCCTCTCCGTATCGACCACCTTGGTCGAGGCCACCACGGACGTCGCCTGGCCGAGGACGGGCGACCAGATCAAAGTGCCGCCGTCAGCTCTGGCCGGGGCGTCCGTCGTAGTGACCTGGCCTGGTAACAGCACCTCAACCTGGAAGGCGATCACCTTTCCAGGGTCTTTCCCGACGAGCTGGGCTACCTCCGATGCAGGCATGCCGAGGGCGTAGCCCACGCTCTTCGCCAGTTTCGGGTCGGCAAAACAGGAAAGTGAGCAGCGCAGGTCGACGGTGCCTGAAGCCGTATAGCTGTTCTGCAGGAACCCTGGTTGTTCTTGCACCGACAGGCGGAAAGGCCGGCTCGTCTCGGGCCCATTGCCAGCTATGTCAGCCACCAGCGCCGGCAGTTCCGACGGATTGGAGAAGCTGTGGCTGGCACTAACCACGGTGGTCCCCGCCGGCCCCGGCCCAGGACCGGCCACCACCCATCCAGCGGCGCGCAGGTCAGATACCGGGAGACCGGTCTTCAGATCCTCGATCTGGGCCGCAGTGGCGTTGGGGACCGTCACCGCCAGGGTGACCGTCCCCGCACCGGAGTGGCCGACGACCACCCGAAGGTTGACGTTCGCACCGCAGGCGCTGAGGGCTACTGACACAAGGACGGCCAACAGCAACGCCGCCCAAGGTGCTCTGGGAAATCGCCAGGGAATGCGGGCTCGCTCCAACCTGCGGCCCAACGCCATTGGCTGTCGGGGTGCCCGAGCGCGCCGGCCACCATGAGCCCTGTGCTTCAGGCTCGACCTTCGACTGGCGCTGGCCTCGCCGCTTCTGGAGCTACTGGAACTACTGGCCAAATGACAGGCCGACTGGCGCCGCTCCGGCCAACAGGCCAGTTTGCTGCCAAACTCGGTCGGATCGCGGCCCCTGAGGGGCCGCGATCGTTCCGAGGTCGCGGAGCAAACCCGCGGGCACTAGTCGCTGCTGCCGGCACCGGCCATCTCGACCGGCGGCGGCTCAAACTGCTCCATCGCTTTGAACGTGATCTCGTCGTTTTCGGTATCGACGATGATGGTGTCGCCGGCCCGGAACTCTTTCCACAGGATCTTCTCCGACAGCGGGTCTTCGACGAACCTCTGGAGGGCCCGGCGCAACGGGCGAGCACCCATCATGGCGTCGTAACCCTTTTCGACGACCAGGTACTTGGCCGCCCGGGTCAGTTCGACGCTGATGCCCTGGGACTCGAGTTGCCCACGTACACGGCGCATGTAGAGATCCACGATCTCGGTGATCTCGTCCTTGGTCAGCTCGTGGAACACGATGACCTCGTCGATCCGGTTGAGGAACTCAGGCCGGAAGTGCTGCTTGAGGGCGTCGTTGACCTTGCTCGTCATCCGGTCGTGCGTAACGGCCTCATCTGCCTTGGCAAAACCAACCGACGCTTTGCGCAGGTCGGCCGTGCCGAGGTTGGAGGTCATGATTATGACCGTGTTCTTGAAGTCCACTGTGCGGCCCTGAGCGTCAGTAAGCCGCCCGTCTTCAAGGATCTGGAGCAAGGCATTGAACACGTCGGGGTGCGCCTTTTCGATCTCGTCGAAAAGTACGACCGAGAAAGGCTTGCGCCTTACGGCCTCCGTTAGTTGGCCGCCTTCCTCGTAGCCCACGTAGCCCGGAGGAGAACCGACCAGCCGGCTCACCGTGTGCTTCTCCATGTACTCGGACATGTCGAGCTGCACGAGGGCGCTCTCGTCGCCGAACAAGAACTCGGCCAGAGCCTTGGCTGTCTCGGTTTTCCCAACACCCGAGGGGCCGAGGAATATGAACGACCCACTCGGCCGCTTGGGGTCCTTCAACCCCGCCCGCGTCCGCCTGATGGCCTGAGAAACGGCCTTCAAGGCGTTGTTTTGGCCGATGATGCGCTTGTGGAGCTCCTCCTCCATCCGGAGAAGCTTGGACGTTTCCTCCTCGGTCAGCTTGTACACCGGGATGCCCGTCCAGTTGGCCAGCACTTCGGCGATGACCTCTTCGTCTACGACGTCGAACAGGTCGACGCCTTCGGCCCGCCACTCCTGCTCCTTGGCCGCCTTGCGCTGAAGAAGCTCTTCTTCTCTTTCGCGCAGCTTCTTAGCCTGCTCGAAGTTCTGCTTTTCGATGGCCAGCTCTTTGTCCTTGCGCGCTTTGGCGATCTCATCTTCGATCGCCTTGTAATCCGCGGGTGTGGACATCCGCCTGATCCGCAGCCGGCTGCCGGCCTCGTCGATCAGGTCGATGGCTTTGTCAGGGAGGTAGCGGTCGGCGATGTAACGGTCCGCCAAATTGGCCGCCGTCACCACAGCCTGGTCCGTGATAGTGACGCCGTGGTGGGCCTCGTAGCGGTCCCGCAACCCCTTCAGGATCTCGATGGTGTGTGCCAGTGACGGCTCCTCCACCTTTATCGGTTGGAACCTCCGCTCCAGGGCCGCATCCTTCTCGAGGTGCTTGCGGTACTCATCGAGGGTCGTGGCGCCGATGGTTTGCAGCTCACCGCGAGCAAGCATGGGCTTCAATATCGAAGCCGCATCGATGGCGCCTTCGGCCGCCCCAGCACCAACCAAAGTGTGCAGCTCATCGATGAACAAGATGATGTCGCCTCGGGTGCGTATTTCCTTCAGCACCTTCTTTAGCCGCTCTTCGAAATCGCCCCGGTAACGCGATCCCGCTACAAGGGCGCCGAGGTCGAGAGTATAAAGCTGCTTGCCGCGCAGAGTCTCGGGCACCTCACCGGCCACGATCCGCTGCGAAAGCCCCTCGACGATGGCGGTCTTGCCGACGCCGGGTTCGCCGATGAGGACGGGGTTGTTTTTGGTCCGCCGGGACAGCACCTGCATGACCCGCTCGATCTCGCGCTCGCGCCCGATGACCGGGTCGAGCTTGCGTTCCCTGGCCAATTGAGTCAGGTTGCGGCCGAACTGGTCGAGGACCGGGCTACCGGCCGGAACGTCCTGTGCTCCCGGCGCGGCACCGGCTGTGGCCTTTTCGGGGCCTGCGGCCTGGTAACCGGAAAGGAGCTGGATCACTTGCTGGCGGACCCGTGACAAGTCGGCACCCAGGCTGACGAGCACCTGGGCGGCTACCCCTTCGCCTTCGCGGACCAAGCCCAGGAGCATGTGCTCGGTCCCGATGTAGTTGTGCCCGAGCTGTAGGGCCTCCCGCAGCGAAAGCTCGAGCACCTTCTTGGCCCGCGGCGTGAACGGCGGCGACCCGGTAGTCGACGTGCCAGCCGGCCCGATCGTCTCTTCCACCTTTTCACGCACAGCTTCCAAGCTGATGCCCAGTGATTCGAGCGCCTTTGCTGCCACACCCTCACCCTCATGTATGAGGCCGAGCAGGATGTGCTCGGTCCCGATGAAGTTATGGTTCAGCAAGCGCGCCTCTTCTTGGGCCAGCACCAACACCCTTCGGGCTCGGTCAGTAAAGCGCTCAAACAACGCTGACAGCCTCCTCAGCAGATTCAGCAGGCCTCGGATCCGGCCGCCGGGATGACAGAGGACCGCGCAGCCCAACCACTGCTGCCCTGCCGCTCATGCAAGTCATCCCTATCCTTTCTCCGGGCTCCTGCTCTCACCAGTGTACCTACAGCCTTTGCAATCGGTCAGGGCACCCACCGGCCACCAAGCGCGCCAGTTTGGAGCCTCTCTCGGGCTGGCCTCGCCAAAGGCATTTTCGGCTGATGGAGGCCCTCTGTTGAGCCCAGCCGCCGGCGCGGGCCAGCGCTCCCCGGTGAGGCGCCTGCGCCACCATCCGGGGGCCAGTTCGTAATGCACGACAACATTGGCATATCGTCTGGTAATGAACGTCTGGGAGCTGCTCTACCTTCCCGGGTTCGACGAAGGCCTGGCCCGGGTCGAAGAGGAGCTGCGCCGGGCAGTAACTTCGCCCGAACCTCTGCTCACCGAGGTTGCGTCCCATCTGGTGGACGCAGGTGGGAAACGCCTGCGGCCTGCGCTCGTGCTGGCGGCGGCCGCCTCTACAGGGTCCGGGCCTGTGAATGAGGTCTTGCGAGGCGCCGTGTCCGTGGAGCTCGTCCACATGGGCTCGCTCTACCATGACGACGTCATTGACGAAGCCAGCTCGCGGCGAGGGGTCGAGAGCGTCAACGCCCGCTGGGGCAACCTCGTGGCCATCCTGGCTGGTGATTTCCTTTTGGCTAAAGCATCTGAGATTGCCGCCAGCCTGGGCACCGAGGTGGTGAGGGTGCTGGCGAACGCCATCGGGCGGCTCTGCCAGGGCGAGATGACGCAGCTTCACGACTCCTTCTCGACGAGCAGGACCGAGGATTCCTACCTTGACGCCATTGCGTGCAAGACGGCTTCTTTGCTCTCGGCATCGACCCGTATCGGGGCCATAGTCGCCGGCGCCGACCGCTCCGACGTCGAGTCCCTCACCAGCTTCGGCCATGCGTTCGGCATGGCCTTCCAGATCTGGGACGACGTTCGTGACCTGGTATGCACCGAAGCCGAGCTCGGCAAACCGGCCGGGCACGACATGCTCGAAGGGACGTACACACTCCCGGTCATACGGGCGCTGGCGGACCCGGTTAGCGGGACCAGAACTCTCTGCCCTCTTGGGCCGGCCCCTCGACGGCCCCGAGCTCGACAAGGCCCGCAATATGATCCTGGCCACCGACGCCGTCAAGGAGTCGATTGCCGAGGGCCGGCGTTGGGCCGATGTGGCGGCCAAGGCGCTCGACGAGATGCCTCTCCCCACCGGTTTACCGTCCGTCGCCCCGGTCCCAGGCCCGAGCAGCAACGGCGCTGGGCCCGCGGTAGTGCCCGTGCGAGCCGCCCTCGGAGGCCTCGCTCACCGCCTCTTCGACGACCTCGTCGTACGGGCCGGCTAGCGTACTGCCGGCTCTGGTACCGGCCGCTAAGAGTTCTGGCCGAAGAGTTCTGGCCGCTAAGAGTTCTGGCCGCTAAGAGTTCTGGCCGCAAGAGTACTGGCGACTAGCGCTACGAGTAGTCGGATTCCCGCCGGAGCGTGGGGAAAGCGATGACATCGCGGATCGCCTCTGAGCCGGTCAGGAACATCACCATTCGGTCGATCCCGAGGCCCAGTCCTCCGGTCGGCGGTAGCCCGTATTCGAGCGCACGAAGGAAGTCCTCGTCCAGCGGCATAGCTTCCTCGTCGCCCGAAGCCCGGGCTCGGACTTGGGCCTCGAAGTTGGCCCGCTGCTCCACAGGATCTGTGAGCTCGGAAAAGGCGTTGGCCAGCTCCCGGCCAGCTACGACAGCCTCGAACCGCTCCACCAGCCCGGGCGTGCTCCGGTGGGGACGGGCCAACGGCGATACCTCTTTTGGGTAGTCCGTGACGAAGATGGGCCCCCAGAGGTTCGGTTCTGTGGTCTTTTCGTAGACCTCGAACACGATCTTGCCGGGCCCCACGAGGGTTCGACGTCCGCCCCCAACCGGGCCGCTCGCCTTCGCAGCTCCTCGATGGGCATCTCCAGGCTGAATTCCTCGCCCGAGTACTCAGAAACCAGGTCGAGCAGCGTCGCCCTGCGCCACGGCGGTGACAGATCGAGCGCCCGGTCCTCGTAGGTCACTTGCTCGCCGCCGGACACCTCGCGGGCCACGTGCGCCACCATCTGTTCAGTCAGTTCCATCATGTCGTGGTAGTCGGCGTACGCCTGGTACAGCTCGAGCATCGTGAACTCGGGGTTGTGCCGGGGAGATAGGCCTTCGTTGCGGAAGACCCGCCCTAATTCGAA
Source organism: uncultured Acidimicrobiaceae bacterium (assembly GCA_963845605.1). Taxonomy (GTDB): domain Bacteria; phylum Actinomycetota; class Acidimicrobiia; order Acidimicrobiales; family Palsa-688; genus Fen-671. The sequence continues at coordinate 416,628 of CAWJSS010000002.1, read as the reverse complement.
CACTTTTTCCAGCCCGCCTACCACCAGACGCTTCAGGTGCAACTCGAGCGCGATGCGCAGGTACAAATCCATATCAAGGGCATTGTGGTGGGTGACAAACGGCTTGGCCGTGGCGCCACCCGGGACAGTGTGAAAAACCGGCGTCTCGACCTCGACGAAGCCTTTGCCCTCCAGGAACCGGCGCACGGCGGAAACGGCACGGCTGCGGGCCAGCAGGACCTCACGACTGCGCTCGTTGGCCCACATGTCCGCGTAACGCTGTCGGTACCGAGTGTCGATGTCGGTAATCCCACGCCGTTTGTCGGGAAAAGGGCGGCGCGCTTCAGCCAGTAACGCCCAGTCGGCAACGCGCACTGACAGCTCCCCGGTGCGGGTGCGCACGACCTCCCCAGTGGCCGAAACCCAGTCCCCGAGCGAAAGCTTGTTTAATTCGGCGAACCGATCTGTCCACTGGGCCCCGCAAACAATTGCACCGAACCCGTCCAGTCCGTCAGCGTCATAAACGTCAGCTTGCCCATCTCCCGGCGCAGCATTATGCGCCCGGCGACCGTAACGATCTCCCCGGAATTTTGGTCGGGGGCCAGCGCGCTGAAGCGTCGTTGGAGTTCACCGGCCTGGGCGGTTACCTCGACGCGGTAGGGAAAGTCCTCAGCCATCCGACCGGTTCCGGTGGTAAATGGTGCGCAACCCATGCAGGGTCAACCACGGCTCGTAGTGGTCGATCACTTCGGTGGCGGGCAAGACCAGGGGAGCCAAGCCACCCGTGGCCACCACAGTGGCCGGCCCCACTTCGTCTTTGATCTTGGCGCAGACCCCTTCGACCACCGCCGCAAACCCGTAGAAGACGCCCGACTGAAGCTGCTCGACGGTGTTCTTGCCGAGAATGTTCCGGGGTGGCGCGAAGTCCACCCTTGGCAGCAAGGCCGCCTTCTCTGCCAGGGCGTCCAGCGACACCTCCACGCCCGGGAACAACACCCCACCGAGGTACTCGCCCTTGGCCGAGACGACCTCGAAGTTGGTTGCTGTCCCAAAGTCCACCACTATGGTCGGGCCACCGTACCGTTCGAACGCAGCCACTGCATCGGCGATACGGTCCGCCCCCACTTCTTTTGGGTTGTCGACGAGCACAGGCATACCGGTACGGACCCCGGGCTCGACGAACACCGAGGGCGCGGCGATGCGCTTGCTGGTCATTTGGCGCAGGGCGACCTGCAGTGGTGGCACCACACACGAAATAACGGCGCCCGTTACCACGGAAAAATTCATCCCGTCAAGAGACAGCAAGTCCATGAGCTGCAATGCAAACTCGTCTGCGGTGTACACGGGATGGGTGGCGACCCGCCAATGATGCGCCAGCTCGCCCGTGCCCACGGAACCATCATCGCTGAACAACCCGACCACAATCTGCGTATTTCCGACATCGATGGCTAGGAGCACGGGATCAGGCCGCCACTGCGCTAGCACCGACGTTGTCGATCAACCGGGCCTTGCCGACTCGGCCCGCCACTAACAGGCGGGCTTCGCCGGACAGCGCCCGAGGCACCTCGAGCGTGACGGGGTCCACCACTTCTGCATAGTCGAGCTCGACGAGGTCTTCGCGGCCAGCAACCTCGAGCATGGCGGCTCGGACCTCACTCGGCCGCGTCGTCCCCTCTTCTTCCAGCGCTCGCTTACCCGCCAACAACGACCAATAGAGCGCCCTGGCGGCGACGCGTTCCGCGGGGCCGAGATAGGCGTTGCGGCTGGACAACGCCAGGCCGTCGGGCTCGCGCACCGTCGGGCAGGCGACTATTTCGACCGGCAATGACAGGTCGCTAACAAGACGCCGGACAATGACCAGCTGCTGATAATCCTTTTCGCCGAAATAAGCGCGGCATGGACCGGACAGCGCCAACAATTTGGTCACTATCGTGGCCACGCCGTCGAAGTGGCCCGGCCGGTGGCGGCCTTCCAAGATGTCCGCTAACTGCCTGACACGAACAGTAACCAGTGGTTCCTCGGGGTAGATGGCCGTTGTGCCCGGCGCTAATACGATATCGGCACCCGCCTCCTCGGCCTGGGCGGTGTCGCCGGCCAGGTCCCGCGGATAGGCCCCAAAGTCCTCGTGCGGCCCGAACTGGAGAGGATTTACGAAGATTGTGACCGCTACAACGTCGCACTCCGCCGCCGCCCGCTGGATGTTGGCGCGGTGGCCGGCGTGGAGTGCGCCCATAGTGAGGTGCAGGCCCACTCGCTTTCCGTTCTGGCGCGCCTGGTCCAAGAAGGCGCTCCACTCCGTTGGTTCGGTCGTTATTATCACCGTTCCTGGCACCCTTGCTCTTGGCGAACGTATCTCTGGCGCACTCTGTCTTGGCCGGCCCGTCCTTCTCCAGGTGGGGTCGGGGACCGCTGGCCCGGGCCAGGGTACCGGCCAGGACGACGCCTGCCCTCATAACGTCGTCCAGGCGACCGGCCACTATTTCGGGCGCGAGGTCGGCCAACGGCACCAGCACAAAGCCCCGTTCCCACATCCTCGGGTGCGGGACTTGCAAATCCGGGACATCAACGACCAGGTCGCCGACGAGCAGGATATCGACGTCGAGAGTGCGGGGCCCCAGCGGACCGTGCGGGACCTGCCTGCCAGCGCCTCGGCCCGCTGGGCGGCCGCCAGCAGTTCGAGTGGGGCGGCCGAGGTCTGCAGTTCAGCGACCATGTTGAGATAGGGCCCTGTCCCGGTGGGCCACCCACGGGTTCTGTTTCGTACACCCTGGAAACGGCGACCACGCCGGGCAGTTGAGCGAGCCCGGCGCCCAGGTTGGCCCAGCGGTCACCGAGGTTGGACCCGAGGGCGACGAAAACCCTGTGCCGGTCAGGATTGGGCCGGTCAGGATTGGGCCGGTCAGGATTGGGCCGGTCAGGATTGGGCCGGTCAGGATTGGGCCGGTCAGGATTGGGCTGCTCGGGGACTGGCGCGGTCACGGACGGACAATACGTACGGCCGCCCACGTCATGTCGACCGGCACCGGGGGACGCAGCTTTCGCACCGTGACAACGACACCCTGCGCTCGTCCGGCAGCGACAGCAAGCGCTCTGTCTGCCACCTCCTCGGCCAGGTGCTCGAGCAAGACGGCGTGGGGGCCTTCCATGACGGACCGCACGGCTTCGCAAAGGGCGCCATAGTCCACCGTCTCAGCCAGCGCATCGCTGCGACCGGCGCCGCGCAGGTCGACCACGAGCTCAAGGTCCACCTCGAATGGTTGCGCCTTTAGCGCCTCTTCAGGCAGAGCGCCGTGGGCAGCAACGAACCGCATACCGCGCAGCTCGATCCGGTCCTGCGTGCTCTGTGGAAGTGAGTGGCTACTTCCTGACGAGCCCCGAACGGTTTCAGGCACCAGCCGTTCGAGCGATCTCGGCCCCGCTCGACGGCGAAGAACCCGGGGCTTTGGAATGCGGCGCCGAAGGCTCAGGCGTCGCGGGACTTGAAACCTGGGCGTCAGGGACCGCCAGATCCTGTGGCCCCGGACCAGCCAGGGCCGCACTTGTCATCCCGGGTCGGATTGCCCCTGGCTTCGGGAACGCAGGCACCATGGCTACCAGTTCCCGGCCCTCAGGCCCCATCTGGCGTCCAAAAAGCCTCTCCACGACGGCCACCGCCTGCGCTCCCTCGTGGATCATGCCGCTCCAGTACAGATAGCCGGCAACAGCCCCCATGAGCCTGTCATTGACTTCCTCCTGGTGGACCAGGACCTTCTCGTCATCTCGCAGCCAACCCCGCAAGCGCTCATAGAGGTCCGGCAGCACGCACGCCGGGTCGTCATTATCGGCAAAAGGTAGATGAGACCAGGCCAGTTTTTCTTCGTCGTAGGCATAGAGGTTGTGAGGTGACACTAGGAGCGAGACGACGAGTGTGAAGCCCTGGCACTTCAGCCACAGGATCTCCTCTCGCCGGCGCACTTTTCTGTGGTTTCGGGCGTAACCGCCGGGACGCTCGCACACCGCGAGTTTGTCCTTTATGACCCAGGTGAAAAACCGCGGCTTTATGCCGGCGGCCCATTTACCTCTCATGTTGGTCGATCCCGTCACTTGACTCCCACGAGTTTCGCCGCTTCAGCTGTCGCTTTTACATCATGAGCGCGGACCATGGCGGCGCCGTTTACCATGGCCCAGACCGCGCCGGCGAGCGAACCCTCCAGTCGATCCCCGGTGGGGGCGGGCCGCGCCTCGTCCCGGGACGCAATAGCGCCGATGAAACGCTTTCGGGAGAGCCCGACCGCCACCGGCCAGCCTGTGGCCACCAGTTCGTCGAAGTGGGCCATCAGGGCCAGGTTGTGGGCAATCGTCTTGGCGAAGCCGATGCCAGGGTCGACCCAAACTTCGGTCACCCCGGCTTCAGTCGCCCGCTCAGCGCGCTCGATAAGAAACGTCTTCACCTCGGAGACGACGTCCGCGTAGCTTGCCAGCGACATCATGTTGGCCGGCTCGCCCCGCATGTGCATGGCCACCCATCCCGCTCCCCCTTGGGCGGCCACCGCCCACAAAGAAGCGGAAATGTCGTTGATGATGGTCGCCCCCGCTTCCAGCGCAGCTTCAGCGACGACTGCCTTTCGTGTATCGACCGAAATCCGGGCACGGTCCCCGAGCCGCCGGGCCAGCTCTTTGATGACCGGTATGACCCGGCCTACTTCATCACCTTCGCTGACGGGCGCCGCTCCAGGCCGTGTCGACTCGCCTCCGACGTCGACGATGTCTGCCCCCTCGTCGGCCATCTGGCACCCGCGAGCGACGGCAGCTTCGCTGTCTTCCCAGTGCCCACCGTCGTAGAAAGAGTCCGGCGTTACGTTTAGCACCCCCATCAAAAGCGTCATTGCAACCGGTCAGCTTAGTGGACGTGCAAAAAACTGCCTCGGTGCACAAACGGCCACGCCACGTGCTTGCTTCACCACAGAAGCGCAGGTCAGAGGGCTATTTGGCCGCCGGGGCCATCCCGCCCGGGTGCGGGGGGACGGGGCACGGCGGCCGCTAGCCGGAGCGCTGGACGAAACCGAGCACCTCAGCCCGGGCCGCCGCACTGGTTAGGAAATGACCCCTGACGGCCGAGGTCACTGTGATGGCGCCCGGTTTTTTGACCCCCCGCATCGACATGCACAGATGTTCGGCTTCGATGACGACCAGGACACCCAGCGGGCTCAGTTTGCGCACCATGGCGTCGGCGATCTGAGATGTGAGCCGCTCCTGGACCTGCGGGCGCTTGGCGAAACCCTCGACCAGCCGCACCAACTTTGACAGGCCCGTGACCCGGCCGTCTTCTCCAGGTAAGTAAGCGACGTGGGCCTTTCCCAGCCACGGCAGCAGATGGTGCTCGCAGACGCTGTAAATGGGGATGTCACGAACGAGGACCAGTTCGTCGTGGTCGGCTTCGAAGGTGGCGGTCAGGTGCTCGCCCGGGTCCTCACGCAGGCCCGAAAAGATCTCGTCGTACATCCGTGCCACCCGGGCCGGAGTCGCCCGGAGGCCTTCCCGGTCGGGGTCCTCGCCCACCGCGATCAGGATTTCCCGGATGGCCGCTGCTACCCGGGGCTGGTCGACCTTGGCCCGAGCTGGTGACCGTTCGCTTACACCGAGCCCGTCGCTGGCCACTGCGGACGCGCCATCGGCTACGAAATGGGGTCGGCCCGGTAGCTCCACCCTGTCACCCTAGGGCAACCAGCGGTCCTGTCCACGGGCGCGCCGGTGTCAGGGTACGGACGGGGGACCGTTGTACCGCCGCACGCAAGTCAGGTTGCGGTAACGCTCGGCCACGTCGAGGCCGTACCCCACGACGAAGTCCCGGGGGATGCGGAACCCTACATAGGCCAGCTCAGGCACCGAAACCTCGATGTCCTTTACCAGCAGGGCACATACGGCCAGGCTGGCGGGTTGCCGCGCCGCCAGGTTGCGCAGCAGGAAAGCGAGCGTCAGCCCCGAGTCGACGATGTCCTCCACAAGGAGCACGTGCCTCCCGGTCAGGTCAGTGTCGAGGTCCTTGACGATCCGCACCACACCGCTTGTGCGGGTGCTGCTGCCATATGAGGCAACGGCCATGAAGTCGAACTCGACCGGCAGGGAAATGGAGCGGGCCAAGTCGCTCATGAAAACGAAGGCACCCTTTAGCACGCCCACGAGCAATGGCGGGCGGTCGGCGTAGTCGGCTGTAATGCGAGCCCCGAGGTCCGCGATGCGCTCCCGGATTTCGTCCTCGCTGACGACGATCTCACCGAGGTTGGGGTCGTCCGTTCCGTGCAGGTCGACGACACCGGGAGGTCGCTCGGTTTGATCGGGCGAGGCCACCCCATAGTCCGCCGGCCCATCGTCCGCCGGCCCATCGTCCGCGGGCCCATCGTCCGCCCGCCCATCGCCCGCCGGCCCGTCGTCGGGCATCGCTGTTACTCCTGGAGTGCCAGGGCTCATGGCTGCCATGCACCCGTCAACTTATCGTGCTTCTCCACCCGGCTTCACCCTGGCCTCACCGCTGGGGTTCGGGGTAACGGCGTTCGCCTCGATCCTGAGGCGGCCCGAGGAACGGCTCAGACGCCGCCCGCCGGCGAGCTCGCATGCGACGGTATCGCCAGTTACTACGGCCCAGACCTTCTGAAGCTCATGGAACGAGGGCGGGTGGCGCTCGGGGCCCTGCCCTTGGCGCAGCCATGACCGCAGCGCTCTCTTCGCCAGTGGCGGGGGGGCATGAGCCAAGGCGCGAGCGTCTGTCGGGTCGAGCGCACTGGCCAATACGTCCAGGAAGGCCGCGTCCTCGCTCAACAGGGCCGCGGTACGAGCCAGGAGAGGAACAGGGTCCCGGCCGGCCACCTCAGCCAGCAGCGGCAATAACTCATGGCGAACGCGGTTGCGCCGGAAGCGCAGTTCGAGATTGGAGGGGTCGCTGACAATTTCGAGGCCAACCGCATCCACGAAGGCCCGCGTCTCCTTCCGCCTCAAATCCAGGATGGGCCGCCGGACCCGCCTCGGCCCCGCGTCGGAGGCCCGCATGCCGCTCAGGCCGTCGAGACCCGCGCCCCGCATGATGTTGAGTAGCAGCGTCTCGGCCTGGTCGTCGGCAGTATGCCCGACAAGTGCACCTTCAGGCAGCGCCTCGTACCGGGCGTGGCGGGCGCGCGCCTCGAGGTCGCCTCCCGGCTCCACGGTGACAGCGACAGCTTCGAACGCCGCTCCCAAGGAACGGGCGCCCGCCTTCACTATTTCCCCTTCTTCGGGCCCGGTATGGCGAAGGCCATGGTCCACGTACAGCGCCTTGGGGCGACATCCCGACGCTACCGCCAGCGCCAGCATCGCCATCGAGTCCGCCCCTCCCGACACGGCGCACACGACGCCTGTCCCCGCGGCAGGGAACGAACATCGCTCGATCAACGCTTCTGTGCCAGCCGGCCAATGACGCCCAGTGCTCGCCACTCGCGTGCCCCTCAGCCGGGCGCCAGAATTTGCCAGGTGCTCAGGCGGTTCGGCCGAGCCCTTCGGCGCGCTCGACCCATCGGGACGGCTCGCGGATCTCCGCCATGGTGGGCAACCACTCCGGCCCTTGCCAAACTCGGTCGAACAGCTGTCGTCCACCCGCCTTTTCGACGGCCTCAATGAAACGTTCGCCCTGCTCGTACTGCTTGAGCTTGGCATCCAGTCCCACCAGCGAGCTAACCACTTTGGCCGCGCCGGTCCGCTGCCGTCGCTGTTGGAGCACGTTGGCGAACCGCTGCGCCTGAGGTATGCGCCCTTTCGCAGCCCGGTTCATGACGACGTCCCCATGGCCCTCGAGGAGGCTCATGAAGCCGCCTATCCGGTCGAGCGCCTGGCGCTGCTCCGGTGACGCCAGGAGAGCCATAAGGCCGCCCTCGTCGAGGGGGTTCTTGCCTTCCCTGGCTTCAGCCGCCGCCCTCTTCAGGGCCTCGATCAGCCGCCTCGGGTCAGGATCCACACCTTCCAGGAGGGTCCGCACAAGGTCCAGGAAATACGGCCGGAGCCAGGGGACTCCAGTGAACTGGGCCCGGTGGGTGACTTCGTGGAGGGCGATCCACAGCCGGAACTGACGAGGTTGGAACCCATAGCGGTCTTCGAGCTCGATGACGTTGTGGCCCACGTAGTAGACCATGTCCTGGTCTTCGGGATGCTCGTCTTCGATGAGCAGCTGGTCGTACTGGCCGAGGACGCGCGTCGACATCCAGCCCAGGAGGACTCCCAGCTGAACACCGCTAATGTTCCGGCTCAACTGCGCTGGCACCCTCATGGCCACGGGCCCCAGCATCGGCGCCGGCTTGGCCATGGCCGCCTCCAGCTTCTTGGTCAAGGGGCGCAAGAGGCGCTGGAAGGAAGCTACATTGGCGCTCACCCACCCGGGGCGGTCCGTGACTCGGGCCGGGCGGCCGCCAAGGAACGAAGGCCGGACTCTTCTTCGACGAGGACCTCGGCTTCAGCCGTAAGCTCAGCGAACTCCTCTTCGAGGACGCTCACCCGGCCCCGTGGCAACCAGGCCTGGCGAGCCGCGATCCGGGTAGCTACCCGTTCCGCGAGCTCCCAGGAGATCGGCTCTTCCGACGGCGGGGTCGCCGAACTACCATCAACCATCAGCCCACAGTACTCGGCGACAGCCCGAAGCCCTTACCGGCCCGGAAAGTAGCGTGCATTTACCTGGCGGCGCTAAGCGATCTTTTTGCCGCGGGTGCGCGGAACCGCCATCGGCTCGTGCTGAAAGCAATATTTGCCGTTGTTGTACATCGACAGTTTGGTGGTGCACCCCACCTGGCGGCACTCACGGTTACGCCCGAAAGACCTCGAAGGCCGTTCGCCACCGCTTAGCATCTGCCCACCCAGTGTTCTTTCGCTCATCTCTCTCACTAACGCTTTTTATGGTCTGTTCGTTCCCGGACCCAGGCCTACCAACACCAAAGCCTACGGTCCTATTCAAGTAGCAGGCCCTCCGCTCTCAATGCCTCGGCGACCCGGGTACGCAACGACTCAGGCACCTCGTCCCGGCAGTTGCGGGCGATAACTGCCTTCAGTTCTGTTTCGAACCCGAAGGCCTCGAAACACGGTGAACATTCGTCGAGGTGGCGCTGGATCGTCGCTCGCCGGTCGACCGTGAGTTCGCCGTCCAGGAAAGTGTACAAAGTCGCGATTGCTTGCTGGCACGGGTCGTACACGGGACGGTCGTACAATCCACCGTAAGGCGCCCCTGAGGGCGGCTGCTCACTTTCCATTCTCTTCTCGCTGGCCTTTTCGCTGCTCTTGCCACCTACACCTAAGTAGGGACATCTGCGGGAGTCGACAGGCGCCGCTCCTCACCAAAAGTGTGCAACGCCTTTTGCAGCGCTCTTCTTCCCCGGTGCAGCCGGCTCATTACCGTACCGATAGGGACATCGAGGATTTCGGCGATCTCTTTATAGGAGAAACCCTCGACGTCTGCGAGGAGCACGGCCAATCGGAACTGCTCCGGTAGCGACTCGACCGCCGCTTTGACTTCGCCCTCGGTGAAGTGGTCGAGGACCAGGTCCTCGGCGCTACGGCTGGCTGCGGCGGCCTCGAGCCCGCCCAACCGGTGGTACAGGTAAAGGTCTTCCACATCGTCGAGCTCGGTCAGGGCCGGGCGCCGGCGTTTGGATCTGTACGTGTTGATGAACGTGTTTGTCAGGATCTTGTAAAGCCACGATTTGAGGTTGGTGCCCTCCTGGAACGAACCGAAGGCCCGGTACGCCTTCAGGTACGTCTCCTGCACCAGATCTTCAGCGTCCGAAGGGTTGCGCGTCATGCGGAGAGCCGCGCTGTACAGAGAACCCATGTAAGGCATTGCCTGCTCAGCAAAATGCGCCTTGTCAGCCACTAACAGCACCCTAGGGCGCGGCGACGCCCGTGCAGGGGTCAATTTCGAACAAGCTAGACGGCCGTAGGCCGGCCCGCCGCGGTCGCCCCAGTGGCCCGGAGCGCGGTTGGCCTGGCCATTTCGAGCCGGCTCACAATCGACGGCGCCGTGAAGGGGCGACGGCGCCGAAACGTCGTCCTAGGGCCAAGGCCACCGAAGGCGCTGGCTGCGGGGCATCGAGTGGCGGTTATTGCCGTCCCGTGACGGCCCTTCGCTTTCTGGGTGTGATCGCGGCCCCCTGAGGGGCCGCGATTTGACCCAGTACGGCCGCACGTAGAACCACCGGAGGGGAGGTCACCGGCGTTGTCCGGCTGTGGCCTTATCCGGCAGGAACGGCGACCGTCTCGAACGTGGCCGTACGTTCGCCGAAGGCCAGCACGGCACCCGGCCTCACCACATGGGGTTCGTCCGGGAGCAGCCGTTGCCACGCCTTGCTCGCCTCGTCCCAGATGAACGTGCCGTTCGTCGAACCCCGGTCGATAACGATGACGTCCCACCCGCTCGGGCGCAGCTCTGCGTGCACGCGGGACATGCTGTCGTTCTGCCCCGAGGGTACGAGGGCGGCCAGCTCCCCCGAGACGACGGCGCCGTCGAGGCCCACGTCCCGGCCCACCAGGGCGGCGCCCAGGAGCTCGTGCACCTCTCCGTTGTCCCACGTCAGCTTCCCGAGGGGCGGGCGAGGCCCCTCTACTTCGGGACCGCCGGGAACCAGCGGCAACCCGCACGTCCGGCAGAACTCATCCCGTGGGTCGTTGAGGTGGTCGCGGGGGCAGTAGACGCCGCTGACAATGCCAGCACCCGCGTGGGAAGTCACGACTTGCCCAGCCGGCGCCACCCCGATCGTTTCCCGCTCAGCCAGCAGCGCGCTCTCCGGGCTCTCCTGGTCGGCGATCGTGACGTCGGTGTCGGTGAACACCTGGTCCACGACGGTCGGGCTATCGGCCTCGAGCAGCACGGCTTCGGGCACCCTGGTGGCTTGGCGCGAAGAAGCCTGGGCCTCCCGGCGCACGGCCTGCGCCTGTTGTTGTGGCTGTGGCTGCGCCTGTTGTTGTGGCTGTGGCTTGTGAGCTGGCTGGCGCCTCGGCCGGGCGGCTGGAGTGCACCAGCAAGAAGCCACTCGCTCTGATGACGCCTTCCCGAAGGTCGGCCAGGCCCTCGTTGTCACCGGCCTGACCCGCTCGTAACGCCCCCGCTCCTCTCAAGAGCCGGTTCAGCCACGAACCGACGTCCTCCCCCCCGAACAGCCGCCTTTCCTCGCCGTCCTGGTCTTCTATCAGCTCTACGGGACCGTGGACGACAGCGACCAGTTCGGGCCCACGAGAGGCAGCGATGGCGAAAGGCGGCCACGGGGCGGCCTCGGGGTCGGCCAGTCTGGACCCGACCCGGCCCAACAGCTCCGTGGGGCTCGAGGCGGTCAAGCAGGCGGAGATCAGCTCCTCAGCGTCGTGCCCGCTGCCGGGTACCCACACGACGGCGCCCGGCAGCCGGGCTAGCCACCCGTCTGTGCCGGTCCCGGGGACGAGGCGGGCGGTGGAAATGTCTATGCCGCTCACTGGCGAACCATTCACCGGCAAACCGTACCGCTTTGGCGTCCTTAATTTCACCCTCTTCATGGTCGCCTGAGCCTGTGAGAGCTGGCCGAACCCCTATACCTTTGGGGTGCAATGCCGACACCTTTCCCCTTCCTGGACCACCCGGGCCCGGTGGCCTTCGCCCATCGCGGCGGCGCCGCGGAGACGCCGGAGAACAGTTGGGCCGCCTTCGAGCACGCCATTTCCCTCGGTTATCGGTATATGGAGACCGACGTCCGGGCCACGGCCGACGGCGTGGCGGTCGCTCTGCACGACCCGACCCTCGACCGGGTCACTGGCCACCCCGGACCTCTGTCCAAGATGGCGTGGTCGGAGGTTCGTCAATACAAGCTGCAGGATGGCCGTGAGATCCCCCGCCTGGAGGATCTCTTGTCCGCGTGGCCACATGTCCGCTGGAACATCGACGTGAAGACGCCCGAGGCCGTAGCCCCGGTGGTGGACGTGCTGAGACGGACGGCGTCGGTGGAAAGAGTGCTCGTCGCTGCGTTCTCGGACCGGCGCTCGGAGCAGGTCCGGGCTGCCCTCGGGCCGCAGTTGGCCACCAGTGCCGGACGTCGTACGGTAGCGACGCTGGTAGCGGCCAAGGTCTTCTCCCGGGTCCCGGTCCGGACCCACGCCGTCGCCGCTCAGGTCCCGGTGCAGCAACGCGGCGTCCGCATCGTCGACGCCGCCTTCCTGCGCGTTTGCCACCGGGCCGGCTTGGCCGTCCACGTTTGGACCGTTGACGAGCCGGCGGCCATCGAACAATTGCTCGACCTGGGGGTGGACGGGATCATGACCGATCGGCCCACCACGCTGAAACAGGTGCTGGAGAGGCGGGGCCAGTGGCGCTGAGCCAGCCGCCGGGCGCCTTTCCGCCCGCCATCTCGCCCCAGCAAAAGAAGTCGTCGCCGCCGATCGTGGTTGTCGGCCTGCCTTCGCATGACTCCCTGCCCGAGGCCGACCTTTACGTAGGCGCTCTCCGGTACCTCGAAATGGTCCCGTCAGGCAAGGCCGTACTGCCCGTGGGCTCTTCGGGCGCCAGCCTGGCCGTGGCCCTCGACCGCACCGCCGAGATGATCTCCAGCGGCCGGCGAGTTTGTGTCCTCGTCCAGGGCGACCCGGGCTTCTTCGGCGTCGGCCGCGTCTTTGCCGATCGCTTCGGGCCCGGCAGCCTGGAGGTACGCCCGGCGCCGTCGGTTGTCAGCCTCGCTTTTGCCCGTCTCGGGTTGCCCTGGGACGACGCCATTGTCGTCTCAGCCCAGAGCCGCAACTCCCTTGACGCCTTCATGGTCGCTCACCGGGCCAGCGCAAGCGGTCACAAGGTGGCCGTCATAACCAGCAGCGACGCCCCGCCGGAGCGAGTGGGCCAGGCCATGCTCGACGCGGCCGCGAGCGACACGACGACGGGGACGCCGCGAAGCGGCCGCGGCCAAGCGGCCCCTTCTCCAGGTGAACAGCTATCGGTCGCGGTTTGCAGCCGTTTGGGGACAACACAGGAGCGAGTCACGCTTACTGACCTTGGCGGTCTCGCCGCCGGCACCTGGGACCCGCCGTCAGTGGTCCTCTTGCTGCCACGCGAAGCGCTCGAGCCCCACGGCTCAACGGGCAGCGAGTGGAGCGGGGCCAGCCGGTCCTGGCTGGGAGGAGCCATCTTCGGGAGAGAAGCGGGCGCCTTCCTACACAGGGACGGGATGGCCAGCCAGCCAGAGGTGAGAGCCACCGTGCTCTCGAAGCTCGACCTCCCCCTCGTCGGCGTGCTCTGGTCCGTCGGCGCTGGTGCCGCCAGTGTGGCCATAGAGGCCGCACTGCTAGCTCCGGGCCTGGAGGTCCACGCCGTCGAGGCGGACCCAAGGGGCGCCACTCAGGCTCGGGCCAACGCCACCCGCCAATCGGCGGCGGTCAAAGTCCACAACGTCCATGCGCCTGAAGGCCTGGCCGGCCTGCCGCGGCCAGATCGGATCTTCGTGCGGGATGGGGGCGCCGACGTCCTCGAGGCATGCCTCGGGTACCTGCACGCCGGTGGACGGATGGCGGCGGCCACCTCCTTCCTCGATGAGGCGCTCGTAGCCGCCGAACTGCTTGGCGCCCTGGTCCAGGTCAGCGTGGCAGCGGCCGAGCGCGCTCCGCAGGGAGACTGGAGCCTGGGGGGCGGCCAGCCCACGTTCATCTCGTGGGGGCCACGGGCGCGGTCCACGTAGCGCCGTAAAAAACGTTGGGTTTCCCGACTTGCAAAGAGAAAAACTGCAGGGCCATTTCCCGGCTGCCGCCTACCCGCCAGTAGACGTTGTTACTTGAACCTGTAAGTGATGCGCCCTCGTTTGAGGTCGTAGGGGCTGATCTCCACCTGGACCCGGTCGCCAGGCAGCACGCGGATACGGTGCATCCGCATCTTGCCGGAATTGTGGGCCAGAACTTCGTGGCCGTTGTCGGTCTTTACGCGGAACGTCGCGTTTTTCAGGGACTCGACGACGGTCCCCTCCAGCAGGATCGCCTGCTCCTTTGCGTTCGTATTCGTGTTCGTGTTCGGCAGTGTGCTCTTCCTCCTTATTTGGCAAGGTACGCGAGGGCTGTGGGCGCCTTCGGGTACGCCTACGTTATCAACACTCCACCCCGGGTAACACTCAGTGTACCGGTTGAGAACGGCCGTAACTCCCCTCTGAAGAGGTACTTCAGGGCACGGACCGGCGGCGGGCCGCACCCCGGTTCGGCGGGCGCGACGGCCGAGACCCGCATTCTTCTCGTACGACATCGCGGCTGGCCTTGTCGGGACGGGCCCTGACAAAACTGGGGTGACGAAGCCGGCCATCGCGGGTCCAGTTGCTGAACGCGACTTCGGCCACCAGTTCGGGCTCCACCCAGCGAGCGCCTCTTTCTACTTCCCCGGCGACAAAAGGGCTCGACGGCCGTTCCAGCCCTGACAACGTCTTGGACAGTTCGCGAAGCGTAGCCCGGTTGAAACCGGTCCCCACCTTGCCGGCATACACCAGAGCGTCGCCCTCCCAGTACCCGAGCAACAACGCGCCAAAGCTCTCCCTCGACCCTTGAGGTTCGGTGAAGCCGCCGATCACCATCTCCTGCCTGCATTCGCATTTGAGCTTGCGCCATTCAGACGAACGCCCTCCACGGTAGACAGAGCCAGCCCGCTTGGCTACCAGACCTTCCCAGCCCTGCGAGCACGCGGCCGTAAACAACTGGTTGGGGTCGCCATCCAACGTCGGCACCACCCTTATCGGGCCTCCGTCGGGTACGGCCTTGACCAAGAGGCCTTTGCGTTCCTCGATCGGGAGGTGGCGCAGGTCCTGGCCGAGAAGCCAGGGCATATCGAAAACCCAGTACTCGATATCGGCGGCGCTGCCGTGCTGTAAAGCGCCGAAATCAGGCCGCCGCTCGATCATCCCGACCAGTTCGCCATCGAGGACGACGTTGCTGGCGGGCAGTGCTCTAACCGCACTGACGATGGCCGGGAAACGCTCGTTGAACGACAGCTCGTTGCGCGATAAAAGGGAGACGTCTCTCCCGTTGCGGACCGCGAGGCAGCGCAACCCGTCAAGTTTCGGCTCAAACAGCCACTCTCCGGCTCGAGCCGTCAATGGGCTTCGGGCACCCGAATCTCCGGGCGGGCCCGCCTCGGCCAGCATCGGTTCGGGAAAAGCGGCCCGGGCGTACTGCTGGTGGCCGGCGCCGGCGGCCCCGTTATCCTCGGCGCCGGTACCGCTGGCATGCCCGGCTTTAGGGCTGTCCCCGCTTGGGCTGGCCGCTTTCGGGCTGGCGTCGTCCGCCCCGCCGGGGTGAGCACCGCTCGAGCTGGCATCGTCTGCCGCCCGCTCGGGCCGGTTGGAGATCCATTTCTGAGCCTCGGGATCTCGGGCCACCTCTTCGACCGTACGTCCGCTCTTGACCGAGCGCGGTTCGTCGCCGGTTACGTCCTTTGCCGGATCTGCATATTCGTCCTTTCGCTTTACCAGCGCCCAGGATGTCGACTCTGCACCGAACCGGGTGAGCGCCCACCCGCCTTTGAGCTTGTGGCCCTCGAGCCAGACCGAAACGTGCCCGTGGGCGACCGCTTCGGTCACGGGGATGGGCTTCGTCCCTTTTTCCGTCATGTTCCGGTAAGTGCCCTCGTCCCACACAATGACGGACCCGGCGCCGTAATTATCCCGAGGGATAATTCCCTCGAACTCCCGGTAATCGAGCGGGTGGTCTTCGACTTTTACTGCCAATCGCTTGACGCCCGGGTCGTAAGAAGGACCTTTGGGCACGGCCCAGGAAATGAGGACCCCTTCGGCTTCGAGCCGGAAATCGTAATGCATCCTCCGAGCCGAGTGTTGCTGTATGACCCACCGGTTGCCTTGGTCTTCTGCCTGCGCCCGCTGGCCAGAGGGTTCGGGAGTGGCCCCGAAATTCCGCTTGGCCCGGTAATCCTTTAGTGGGACATCGTCCACAGCGCACCCTATCTCACTCTTCTGTGGCAACCAACGGCGTCCCGCCGTCGCTAATTACTGCGACCCCCTGATGACGGTGAACATGGCGATATGCGGCCCGATGACCGGCTCCTCCCAGGGCTCACCGGTCGTGGCCAATCCCGCCCGTTCGTAGAAGTTCACGGCGCTAAGACGTGCATTGCACCACAGCAGGCCGCCGCCCGAGGCGGCCACGTAGGCGAAGAGGGCGGCCAACACCGCCGACCCTGCACCCCGGCCGCGCCAATCAGCAACGGTGGCCATACCGCGCAGGTGCCAGCTGGCCGCAGCATCGGGTTGCCAGGCGGGCGCTTCTTTCAATAAGGAAGCCACGCTAACCACGTGGCCGCTCTCGTCCTCGGCGCAGAAGTGAGCCGTCCCAGGGCAACGGTCCACTGCGTAACGGGCTTCCTCGATGCTCATATGAGGCCGAAGCACGGCCTGGCGCAGGCCTATGACATCGTCCGGGCCGCAGCGCCGGACCCGAAGCCCAGCCTCTCCGCTCAGCGTACGGCGGCTGCTCGCGAGCGGACGAGAGCCGCCAGTGTCGTGGTGCGCCCGACTAGGTCCGGGCCCAAGTGCTCGAGCTGCGACCGGCAACTGAAACCGTCGATGACCAGGTAGCTCGGGCCAGCATTACTCGCTGGGCTCGACGGTGACGGGGCCTCCGCCATGGCGGCGCGCACCTTCGGCAGCCAGAGATCCTCGCCGATCTTGCGGGAGACGGGCTCGTGACGGGCGTCAAACCCGAAAGACCCAGCCAAACCGCAACAGCCGGCGTCGAGGACGTCCACCGTGAGGCCCATAGCTCTGAGGACTGCCTGGTCGGCGGTGGTACCGATAACCGAGCGCTGGTGACAGTGGGGGTGCAGGATGGCCCGGCCCCCTCCTCCATCAACGGGAGCGGCCAGCTTGTCAAGGTGGCCAGCCTGGACGAGGTGCTCAGCCGGGCTTCGGGCCAGGGCGGCCAGGCGGGCAGCCCGCGGGTTCCCAGGCAAGAGGGCGGGCAGCTCGTCGCGAAAGGCGGCCAGGCAGCTGGGCTCGGGCACGACCACAGGTATGTCGGCGGCGGCCCACGGAGCCAGGACCGTGATTAGCCTCCGCAGCCAGCGTTTGGCCAGGTCCAGTAGCCCGAAGTCGTACAACGTGCGCCCGCAGCAGGCCCACGCCGAAGGCACGGCCACCGTCTCGCCCAGAGCCTCGAACGCGCCGATAATGTCGCTGGTCACGCCCGGGTTGAACGCGTCGGTGAACGTGTCGGGCCACACCACCACTGAGGTGGCCGAGGGCTCCCGGTCCCGTACGCCCGGGAACTCTCCGCGAGCGGATCCCGTCCGTCGCCCTCCCGGGTCGAAGCGAGGCGCCGGGCGCTCCGTGGTGACACCGGCCAGGCGTTTTAGCTGGGCGCCGACGATAGGGGAGCCGAGGGAGGCAGTTCACGAGCCTTGCCGTCGACGGGGACCAGGTGGCGGCGCGCGCCGCCAGGGGGAGAAGGCCCATGGCGTACATGGCGGACGGCCGCCGGCGACCCTTGTAGTAGTGCGACAGGAACTCGGACTTATAAGTCGCCATATCGACATGGGTCGGGCAGTCCGACGCACAAGCCTTGCAAGACAGGCACAGCTCGAGGGCTTCCCGTACCTGCTCGTTGCGCCATGAGGCCGGTGCCTTGTCGCCCTGGAACATCTCCGTCAGCACTTTGGCCCGCCCTCGCGTGGAATGGACTTCGTCGCGGGTGGCGCGGTACGACGGGCACATGGTGGCGGCATCGTCGCGCCGGCACCGGCCCACACCGACACAGCGCAGGCCGGCGTTCATCAGGGACCCATCGTCTTTGGCGAACGAATACCCCGTCGGTCGTAGCTTGACCGGCTCGTGCAGGTCGGCATAGCGGATGTTCGTGTCGAGCGGGTACGGGTCGACGACCTTGCCCGGGTTCATCAGCCCGTCGGGGTCCCACAACGCCTTGAACTCCCCGAACGCCTGCACCAGCTCGGGGCCGAACATCACCTTCAACAGCTCACCGCGGCTCTGGCCGTCGCCATGTTCGCCGGAAAGAGAACCGCCCAGCGACACCACCAACTCGGCGGCCGCGGTTACGTACGAGCGGTACTGGCGCAGCCCTTCTGCGCTCCCGAGGTCGAAGTTGTTGCGGGTGTGGACGCAACCTTGCCCGAAATGCCCGTACCAGGCGCCGGAATACCCGTGTTGGGCCCATAAAGCCGTTATCCCTCGCAGGTACTCAGCTAGGCGCGTCGGCGGGACGGCCCCGTCCTCCCACCCTTCGTAGTTGTGGTGGCCGTCGAGGCGGATGGCAGTGGCCCCCAGCCCGGACTCGCGTACCGCCCACAGCTGGCGCTGCGTGGCCGGGTCGCTGACCTGACGGGCACTGACCCCAGAGGGGAGGGACGCAACCAGGTCGGCAGCGAGTGAAGTTGCTTCATCGGCCGTCTCCCCTCCCAGTTCGGCCAGCAACCAACCGTTGCCATCAGGCAGGAGGGCGACGCCTTCCGCGTTCAGCCCATGAGCCTCCATCTGGTCGACGAGGGTACGGTCGAAGCCTTCCAGGGCCAGGAGGGAGTGGGCCAGCAGCTCGGGCACCGCCTCCGCGGCGGCGAAGACATCCGGGTACCCGAGGGCGACGAGGCACCGCTGGGCGGGGCTGGTCACCAGCCTGAGCGTCGCTTCGGTCGTAAACGCGCAAGTCGACTCCGTGCCCACGAGGGCGCGGGCGACATTGAGGTTCCGCTCGGGGGCCAGCTCGTCCAGGTTGTAGCCGCTGACGCGGCGCGGGATGGTGGGGAAGCGCTCCTTGACGAGAGCCCTGTACCGCTGTTCCAGGTCCTGGAGGCCCGAAAGCAACCGGCCGAGCCGTCCACCGGAAGCGACCACGTCGCCAAGAACGGCGGGCGGGTACTCGCCCACCTGGAGCGTCTCCCCACCGGCCAAGACGACCGTGAGCCGATCGACGTTGTCGGACGTCTTGCCGGCATAAAGGCCGTGGGTGCCACACGAGTTATTGCCGATCATGCCGCCCAAGGTGCACCAGGCGTGGGTGGCCGGGTCCGGGCCGAAAGTGAGGCCATGGCGCTCGGTTTCCCGGCGCAGGTCGTCGAGGACAACCCCCGGCTGCACCCTGGCCATGCGGCGTCCCGGGTCGATCTCGAGCACCCGGGTCATGTGCCTCGACATGTCCACGATGACCGCTTCATTGCAAGCCTGGCCGGCGAGGCTGGTGCCGGCGCCGCGCGCCAGAAGAGCAGCCCCGGCGTCCGCTGCCAGCCGGGCCGCCGCCTCCACGTCGGACTGGTCGACCGGAAAGACCACCCCGAGGGGGACCTGCCGGTAATTGGACGAGTCGCTGGAGTAGGCCGCCCGCGTGGTCGCATCGAAGCGGACTTCGCCTCGGAGGACATCGGCCAGCGCCTGCCCGAGGTTGTCCCGCTCCGTTTCTCCTAACTTGGCCGGCCTCTTTGGCATTTGTGGTTAGGGGCGAGCCATCGCTAGAGCGACCGCACGGCCTCGGCCATGACCTCGCCGGCCTCAGTGGGGTTGAGCGCCACCCTGACGCCGGCGGCGGCCAGAGCGTCCATTTTGGCCTGCGCCGTACCCGTGCTGCCCGAGATGATGGCGCCTGCATGGCCCATGCGCCGGCCGGGAGGTGCCGTCACCCCGGCTATGTAGCAAACGACCGGCTTGGTCACGTTGGCGGCTATGAAGTCGGCCGCCTTTTCCTCTTCGGTACCGCCGATCTCGCCGATGAGCATTATCGCTTTGGTGTCTTGGTCGGCCTGGAAAGCGCTCAGGCAGTCGACGAAGGTGGTGCCAGGGACCGGGTCGCCTCCGATCCCCACGCAGGTGGTGACGCCGATGCCCATTTGCTTCAACTCGTACAGGGCCTGGTACGTGAGGGTGCCACTCCGGCTGACGATGCCAACGGGGCCACCGGGCAACGCGATCTCTCCTGCGGTTATACCGATATTGCATTTGCCGGGACTGATGATGCCCGGGCAGTTGGGCCCGATCAACCGGGATGACGGGTAAAGGTGATGCAGCTCGCTATAAACGCGAGCCTCGTCCTGGGCGGGTATCCATTCGGTGATGCAGACTATGGTCTCCATTCCCGCTTTGGCCGCCTCGAGAATGGAGCTCGGAGCCACTTTGGCGGGAACGGCTACAAAACTGGCATTGGCACCGGTGGCTTCCCTCGCCTCGGCCGCAGTGGAAAAAATCGGTATCCCCTCTACGTCCTGGCCGCCCTTGGCCGGGTTGACGCCAGCAACCACTTTCGTACCGTAGTCACGGTTGCGAAGGCCGTGGAAACGAGCTTGGCCACCGGTCAAGCCATGGACCACTACTTTGGTGGACTCGTCGACGAATATGCTCATTTTCCCTCACCCGCCAGCTCGACGGCGAGGCGCGCCGCGCTCGATCATGTCCGGCGAACTGATAACGCTGGCGGACTCGACCGTCCGCAGTATTTCCCGGCCCTCCTCGGCGTTGGTCCCGTCGAGGCGGATGACCATGGGGACCTTGATATCGACCCGGCCGAGGGCGGTGACTATACCATTGGCGACTTCTTCGCCCCTGGTGATGCCGCCAAAAATATTGACGAAAATAGAGCGTACGCTCGGGTCGGAATTAATCACCTCTAATGCGTTAGCCATTACCTCGGCGCTGGCCCCGCCCCCAATATCGAGGAAGTTAGCCGGCCGGCCGCCAACTTGGTTCACCACGTCGCAGGTGCTCATGGCTAAGCCGGCGCCGTTGGCAATTATGCCGATGAAACCGTCGAGGCCCACATATTGCAAGCCGAACTCGTGGGCGTGACGCTCGCGCTCGTCCAGTTCCGCAGTAGCGGCGAACTCCTCCCATTCCGGGTGGCGAAAAGCGGCGTTGTCGTCCAGGGTCACTTTGGCGTCCAGGGCGTGAACCCGACCGTCCGTGGTGAGGATCAATGGGTTCACTTCGACGAGGTCCGCGTCGCCGTCCACGAAGCACCGGTAGAGCTGGCTGAGCACCTCCACTGTGCCCTGCTTGGCTTCTTCGTCGATGCCCGCTTCGTCGACCAAACGCTGGGCCATGCCCTCGTCGAAGCCGTAGAAAGGGTCGACGTGGAGCTTGGCTATGGCGTCGGGGTCCTCGGCCGCGACCTGCTCGATCTCCACTCCGCCCTTGGCTGAGACCATAGCTAGATGGGCCTTCGCCCCCCTGTCCAGGGTGAAGCTGGCGTAGTACTCGCGGGCGATGTCCGAGGCATGCTCGACCCACAACCGCCGGACGGTATGGCCTTTGATGTCCATCCCGAGGATGCTGCTGGCGTAGGCGTGGGCCTCGTCGGTATTACCCGCCAGTTTGATCCCGCCGGCCTTGCCCCGCCCACCCACCTGCACCTGCGCCTTCAGGACGACGGGGTAGCCGACTCGTTCGGCCATTGCGACGGCCTCGTCAGGCGTGACCGCGAGGCCGCCGGGCGAGACGGGGATGCCGTAGCGGGCGAAGTACTGCTTGCCCTGGTACTCGAACAGGTCCACTAGCTCTCCTTAATACCCGTCGAGCGGGGTGGCGGAACGCACCACACTAGTTGGGAGCGCCGGGACGATGAAAAGCCGCCCCACCTTCGACCTTGCTCAGACCGCGACGGGAGATTGGCTAGTGTGCCGGTCATCGCACCGGCGCTGATGAAGGCATGGGGGGTGGGGAAGCCGGGGCCCGTCGACGAGCGCCTTGTCGTCGAGGTCGGCTTCCCCGTGGCGCGGGCCACAACCGGACCGTCATAGGCAGGAAATGTCGGCCCGGGCGTTGCCGATATTGCCGACCCTCCGGGGCTACCGGTCCTCGTGGCTGGCGGGAGACGCGTTAGCCGGGTTGACCCTGGTGGCGATCGCCATCCCCGAGCAGATGGCCACCGCCCATTTGGCCGGTATGCCCGAGGTGGCGGGGTTTTACGCCTTTGTGGCCGGGTCTTTGCTCTTCGCCTTGTTCGGCCGGCACGCACTGATGTCGGTAGGGGCGGACTCCACCATCGCCCCTGTATTTGCGGCCGGGGTAGCGACGCTGGCAGTCACGGGCTCTCCGACCTACGTACATCTGGTCAGCGCAACGGCGTTGCTGGTCGGTGCCATCCTGGTAGTCGCCGGCCTACTCAGGCTGGGGTGGGTGGCCGACTTCTTCCCCGTCCCGGTGGTGACCGGGCTGTTGGCCGGTATCGGGGTCGAGATATTCGTCAAGCAATTGCCTACTGTCCTCGGCCTGCCCGGAGGGGGCACCACGACGATCGGCCGGGTGCGCACGTTTTTCGACCAGCTGAGCCACTTCAACATCTGGTCGTTGATGATCGCCGTGGGCGTGCTGGCCGTCATCGTCGTATTCGACGTGATCGACCGCCGGATCCCGGGTGCCCTGATCGGGATCGTAGGGGCCACTGCGCTGGTCAGCGCAGCCGGGTTGGTGAGCCATGGCGTGAAGATCGTGGGGCCCGTCCATGCCACCCTACCCGGGCTCGCGCTCCCCGACGCCAGCCTTCACCAGCTGGGACAACTCGTGGGGACGGCCATTACCGTGGCATTTTTGTGCGTGGTGCAAACGTCGGCCACCGCTCGCTCGACGGCCGTGCCGGCGGGCCAAGGGGAGACCACGGCGGAGGACTTCAGCCTGGACCTGGCGGCGGTCGGGGCCGGAAGCTTGCTCGCCGGCCTGGCCGGCTCCTTCGCCGTCGACGCCAGCCCCCCTCGGACCGCCGTCGTCGCTTCTGCCGGCGGTAGGTCCCAGGTGGCCAACCTGACGGCAGTGGCCGCCGTCGTCATCCTCCTGGCCGTGGCCGCCGGCGTATTGAAAGACCTGCCAGAGGCGGCTCTGGGAGCGGTGCTCATGTTCGTGGCATCGAAGCTTTTCCATTTCGGCGTGCTGCGTTCCGTATACCGCTTCAACGTGGCCGAGTTTGCTCTGGCTGTCATCACGCTGGCGGTCGTCGTGCTCGTAGGGATCGAGCAAGGCGTAGTTACGGCGGCCATCCTGGCGCTGGCCCAGCGGACGCGCTTGGCCGCCCGGCCTCGTGATGCTGTCCTGGGGCGAGAACCCGGCACCGACCATTGGGTACAGACCGACGCCGGCCGTCCTACAGAAGAGGTCCCCGGCGTCGTCGTGTACCTGCTGTACGCCCCCCTCTGGTATGGCAACGCCGCCCACGTGGCCGACCGCATCTGCCAGGTGATCAAAGCGGCGCCGCAGCCCGTCCACACCCTCGTGCTCGATGGCGATGCCATCCCGGACATCGACTACACGGGAGCGGAGGCCCTGTCGGAGCTCCTGACCAAGCTGGAGAAAGACGGGATCCACGTCGGCATAGCCCGGGCCTCGGCCATCGCTCATCGGGACCTCAGGCGGTCCGGTCTGCTCGACGCCATTGGGCCCAACCGGGTGTTTACGAACGTGGACGACGCCGTGAGAGCGCTGTCCGGGCCGGCGCCACCTGGCGGGACGGGGTCGGGCACCGGCCCATCAAGGGGGAACTAGCCGTCATCGTCATGCGGGCCTGAAACGTCTACACGACCCGCCATCTGGGTACCAGCGCGGCCCCCCAGGGGCGGCGCTGGCACCCAAGTCTGGCGGCGAGCAGGAGGGGGCCGACCACACGGGCTTGCCCGGGGGCGGCGGCGAGGGCAATGCTGGACGGATGCCGACCGCCCTGATAACAGGCATCACAGGACAAGACGGCTCGTACCTGGCGGAGCTACTGCTCTCGAAGGGTTACGACGTGGTAGGTGCCCATCGCCGCAGCAGCACCGTGACCTTCGAACGCATAGCTCACATCGCGGACAAGATCACGCTGGTGGCGGCGGACCTGCTCGACGAGTCCTCGCTCATAAGAGTCCTGCGCGACCACAGGCCGTCCGAGGTGTACAACCTGGCCGCGCAGTCCTTCGTCATGACGTCGTGGGCGCAGCCGGTACTGACGGGCGAGGTCACTGCTCTCGGCGTCATCCGCCTGCTGGACGCCATTTTGATGGTCGACCCTGGGGTCCGCTTTTACCAGGCCAGCTCCTCCGAGATGTTCGGGAAGGTGGTCGAGAGCCCCCAAAGCGAACAGACGCCCTTTTACCCTCGCAGCCCCTACGGCGTGGCCAAGGTCTACGGGCACTGGGCCACCGTCAATTACCGGGAGAGCTACCAGCTACACGCCAGCTCAGGGATCCTTTTCAACCACGAGAGCCCGCGGCGAGGCCTCGAGTTTGTCACTCGTAAGATCACCAACGCCGTGGCTCGCATCAAAGTGGGCCTCGATGACCACGTCTCGTTGGGCAACCTCGATGCCCAGCGCGACTGGGGCTACGCCCAGGACTACGTGCGGGCTATGTGGCTCATGCTGCAGCAGCCCGGCCCGGCTGACTACGTCATAGCAACGGGCGAGACGCATTCGGTGCGTGAGTTCTGCGAGATCGCGTTCGGGCACGCTGGCCTGGACTGGGAACGTCATGTCCGGGTCGAGGACCGCTATTTTCGCCCGGCCGAAGTGGACCTCCTCATAGGTGACCCGAGCCGGGCACACGAGGTACTCGGGTGGAAACCAGAAGTCAGCTTCGAGGACCTCGTCCGCATGATGGTCGACGCTGACATCGCCATACTGGAGAAGACGGTAGGGGCATAGCGGCACACCCCCCATGCCGGCGCGCAGCCAAAGAAGGGGCCGCTAAACCAGCGAGCGGTAGCCGACAATAGCTACCGCCCCGGCCAGGCTGAGGCCCGCTCCCTCCAGTTCCCGGGCCGGTGTGGCGGCTCCGAAGGCGTACACTCGGCCGTTCGTGCCCACCACGTAGTACCCGCGCCCGCCGTTGGTCGGGGTCACGGCGGCGACAGAGGTAGCGATGCCCTTACCGGGGAGGGATCCGAGGAAGTGCGCGTCGCCAAAGGCAAACACCCCACCGTCCTTGGCCATCAGGAAATAACCCCGCCCATCGGAGCTCGGGACGATGCCGATGATCTTCTTCTTCAGGTGGATGTCGCCACCTGACCCGTAAAAACGGGCGTTGCCGAAGGTGAAAATGCCACCTGCGCTCGACACCAGCCAATAGCCATGCCCGTCCGGCGTCGCCGCGATGGCGACAATGGGCTGGCCCCCATGGAGCTTTTCGATGGAACCGTAAAAGTGGGCGTTCCCGTAAGCGAAAATCCCGCCGTCGCTGGCCACCAGCCAATAGCCTCTGCCGTTGGGGGTGGGGGCCATGCCTACCATTTGCTGGGCCAGGTGGAGCTTGCTGGCCGACCCGTACCAACTGGCGTCGCCGAAGGCGAGGACGCCACCGTTGCTGCCCACCAGCCAGTAACCCTTGTTGTCAGGCGTCGCCGCCATGCCCGATACGATCCCCTGCAACGACGTGCCGGCCGCCGTCCCGTAGCCGGTCGCTTCGCCGAAAGCCGCCACATCGCCATGCGAATTGGCCACCCAATAGCCGTTGCTGAGCAGAGACCGCGCCTCCTCGCTCGGCGCCGGCACCGGCTTGGCGCCTGCCGTGGTCGCCGCGGTCCCGCCTCCGGTCGAAGTCGTGGTGCCGGCGGTGGTCGACGTGGCGGGACCAGTCGAAGTGGGGAGGTGCTTGGAGGGGCCACCTGGGCGCCCCCGACGGCGAACCAGTCACTGAGGAGGTCGAAATCCGCGGCGAACTGGTCGCCCGTTAAGACAAGAGACCCCTGGTTCCCGACCACGTCCAGCTCTTCGACCCGGCCGCCGAGTTGGCCGAGGCCGTTGCGTTGGGTCACTTCGACCTGCTGCACAGCGCCCAGAGCCGGGAACACGGCGTCGATCTTGCTGAGCGGGATCTGCACGGTCCATGTGTGCACCGGGTTGGCGCTCACCGAGTCGCCGAGGTCCGGTACGGCAGGAAAGGCCCCTCCGGCCGAATAGCCGCCCGTTGACGACGAGTACTCGGTCACGGCCACGCTGCCCGCCGGCCCGCAAGAACTGCCGGCCACGCAGTACAGGACCTGTCCCGCAGTCGAGCTAACGGCTCCATCGGCGGTCATACCGTACTGGTCAGGGAGCCCTTTGTACACCTGGCACTGCGTTGTGTCACAGATAGAACCCGTCGACGAGACCAGAGCCACGGCCACGCTCCGCGCCGCTATGGCCTGCGCCTGAAGAGCGGCCTCCCCGCCGGTGCTGGCCCACACCGGCGGCGATTCTTCGGCCACGACTCCGTCCACATAGTCCTCGAGGGGCAGGACGTTGTCCGTTTGGCCCCCGAGCCCGGCTACAAGAAGTCCCTGGTACAGCCGGGGAGCGAGGCCCGGTAGGCACGCTCGCACCAGTGACGTAGACGCCCCGGCCGGTACCGCCGAGGTGGCCGCGCCCGCGGAAGTAGTGATGGCGGCGACACTGGCGATCGTGACCGGGGACGAGGCTGTGGCCAGTACCCGCCATGGCCCAGCGCAGCCGGAGCCGGCCGAAATGACCTCGACGCCCCCCGAGCGGGTCACTTCGAACGCCGCCGCCGAAAGCCGGGGCCCCCGGCCCACGTGGCGACGAGCTGTCCCCCGCTGAGTGCGGACGCAATGGCGCTGTGGCCATCGAGGCCCGTCAAGTTGACCGTCACGTCAGGTTCTGGAGCGGGCAGCGTCCCGAGCCTGGTGCCCCCGTAATAATGGGCCAGAATTTGCTGGTAGTCCCACCCGTACACGGTGGCGTAACCATAAGCGCCCCACTGGCCCATGCCGTGACCGTGCCCGAAGCCGAAACCGGTGAGCTCAACAGTGGAAGAGCTCGGGCTGTCCATCGGAGCTTTGGCGGCCATTGGGGCTTTGGCCAGCCTTGAGCTTTGGCCGCCACCTGAGCTTTAGCGAAAGCGGGGACCCTTGCCCCCATTTCCTGAGCACCGGAAGGACTGGCCGGGACCATCGAAATAGCCAGACAAGAAATCGCAAGGGGCACCGTTGTCGAAAATGCGGCCGTTCTCCGCCGCTTCCGGCTACGCGTAAGCCCTTCGGCCTTCGGCCTTTTCGTCGAGGCACCAACGGCTGGCCCGCCAATGACATGCCCGTGCGGTGGCTCGATGCCGGGACGCTGGACGAGTTTGGGTGGCAATGACTCTCCGTGCCTGTATAAGCCCCGGTCCCCGCCCAGTCGCCCTAATAGTAATTAGTCGGCAGGATGGGCACAAAATTTTAGCCAGAGCTTACCCCCCGAGCACCTCGGGCCAGGGGACCGGCGCAGATGGTCTATGCGAGGAGGAAGCTGAGGTTCTGCAGACGGTTTCAGGAGACGATGGCCACTATCGACGCTACGGCCACCTTCGCCGCCGCCACTTCGTATGGTGCCGACCCGAAAGCAAGGACCTGGCCACCCGCCTCGACCAGCCAGTAACCAAGGCCAAACGGGCTGACGGCCATGCCGACAACGGGGCGAGGCAACGGTTTGCCCGCCGCCGAGCCGTAAAAAGTTGCGTCGCCGAAAGCGAACACGCCACCGTCTCTGGCGACGAGCCAATAACCTTTGCCGTCGGGAGTAACGGCCATACCGGACACGGCGTGGGTGAAGTGCATGGTGGCGGGCGGTCCGTAGACAACTGCGTCCCCGAAGGCAAGGACGCGTCCGGTACTGCCAACGAGCCAGTACCCCTTTCCATCCGGCGTAGCGGAAATGTCGGCTATCGGCGGCAAGGCGGGCCCGGACGCCGGGGATATTTTGGTCGCCGACCCATAAAAACGGGCGTCGCCGAAGGCAAAAACGCCACCGTCTTTAGCGACGAGCCAGTAACCCTTCCCGTCTGGAGTAGCGGCCATGCCTGTTATCGGGTGGGCCAAGTGCGTATTCGCCGCCGACCCGTAAAAACGGGCATCACCGAAGGCAAAAACACTGCCGTTACCAGCAACGAGCCAATAACCGAGCCCATCCGGTCGTTCGGCCGCTCCTACCACGGGCTGCACCAGGCGTTGACCGGCTATGGAACCACGGGCGACGGCCACTCCGGAGCTGTACACGCCCCCATTGGAGCCGACCAGCTGATAACCGTCGAGCGTGGCCGGCAGGGCCCGGGCGGCGGCTGCTTTCACAGCCGCCCCCACGTTTAGTAGCCCCCCGTCGATGGAGGCACTCCCCGAGGCCAGGGGCGCCGCCGTTTGCCTGATGAGCGTGGTGACCTGGGGACCGGACAGCGCCGGGTCTGCCGCCATGATTAGTGCTGCCGCCGCCGACACGTGCGGCGCCGCCATCGACGTGCCACTTTCCTCTGCGTAGTTGCCGTCGTACCAGGTGGACAGGACGTTCACCCCGGGCGCCGCGATATTTGCGGCATCGCCGTACTCCGAGAAGTCCAGGTAAGGCCCCCCGTTAACCGGGTCGACGGAACCCTGGTCGGTACTGGCGGCGACCGAGAGCACGCCCGGGTAATCCGCCGGGTAAATGGCGTCGGTCGAGTCGTAATTACCGGCTGCCGCTACTACCACCACCCCATGGGCGACGGCGTACTCAACCGCCGATTCCTCGTCTTGGTTCGGCCCGCAATCGGACGCATCCACGCTGCAGGGCTCGGACTCGAGGGACAAGTTGATCACTTTGGCCCCCGCGGACACGGCGTCGTAGATGCCCGTCGCCTCGTCCATGCTGTTACCGCTGCCCGTATCGTCGAGCACCTTGATATCGATGACCTTGGTGTTCCAACCGAGGCCGGCGATGCCGATGCCGTCATTCGTGGCGGCGGCGATTATGCCCGTGACGAACGTGCCATGACCGTTTTTGTCATAGGGCGATGAGCACAGAGACCGGTCGTCAGCACACACATCCGGCCCGATGATCACCTTGCCTTTGAGCTGGGGATGATTGGGGTCGACACCGGTGTCGAGCACCGCTACTAGATCGTTGGGGCTGCCTGTCGTGACGCTCCAGGCGGCCGCGGCGTGGATGGCCAACAGGTCCGTCTGGCCGTTCGGGTGGACGATGGTGGCCCCGGCGCCGGCAAAAGGGTTTTCCACCGTGACCGGCTTGGTCGGGCCGCAGGTCTGGTCGTAACAGGGGTTGTTGGGGACCAGGTCGGCGGCCCGCACCGGCGCGACGGGTGACACGTAATTGACCCCGCGCCGCCCGTCCAGCTCCATTTCGATCGATGCCGCCTCAGCATCGGGCAGGTCTGTAGACCAGCGCTCCCCGGGCAAGAGCTGGGGCACCGGCCCGGGCAGGGCTCCGAGCAGCGAAGAGGCGTTCTCCAGACCCGGACTGTCCGAGCTGGAGCACGAGTTGTTCGGTGGCGACCGTGTACGGCGTCGCTCCCGCCGGCGCCGGTGAAGCAAACAGTGCGATACCGGCCAGCACAGTTGGCCCCACGAGCGCGCCACGCGGCGCCCACCCGCTCAGGAGCTTTGGCAACAGACCACCCCTAGAATCGTCGGCCCTAGAAACGCCCTGGCCCTCCTGCTGCCCTTGGTGCTTCGAGTACTGCTTGGCTCACCCGCTGCTTCTTGGCCCAACCAGGCCTGGCCTTCGAAGCGGAGCTTGGCCAGTCTGCCTACTTTTGGGACCAAGGTGAAGCGCGGCCCCATGCCCGCCGCGTTCTGGCCCGGGCCCTGTCCGCCAGGGTCGTCGCGGGCAACTGCACCACAGTGAGGCCGGCGCCGGCGCCAGGCGCATAAAGCCCGGCGGTGGCGGCGTCCACGCCATCAGGGAACCGGGGGTACGGTTCCACCGCTTCGACGACGACCATGGCTGGTTTGAGCCGGTACTGTTTCGCCAGCCCGCTGGCGTCGTCTGGACTGGCTACGACGAACCTTTCGACCGCACTGGCCAGGATGCGAAAACAGGCCGGCATGACCTCGGGGTCCTCGCCCACCAGCAGCGTGGCCCGACGGAAGCGCCGCAGGGCGGCCGCCAGGCCGACGGCGGTCGCCATCTGCTGTGACGGGCGCGGGTCGGCAAACGGTACCCCGCGTTGCAGGCCCAGTACTACCTCGGCCGGGTTGGCAAACAGCTGACGGATCTGGTCTACTCGCCGGCCGGCGAGCGGGCCCACCACGGGCACGGCTATGTCAGCGGCCCCCGTGCGGTACGACACGACGCGCACGTCCAAGCCCGCGTCCCACGCCCTCCTTACTGCGGCCAAAGTGGCCGCCGTCGCCGGCCCGGGTAACGGCGGGTAACTACCTATAACGACGACATCGCACACCGCCACCTTGCGATCAGGCCGCTTGTGATCAGGCCGCTTGCGATCAGGCACAGAGCGAACTTATCAGGCACGCTCCTAGCTCATCAGGCTCGCAACTCATCAGGCCCGGGCGGGGCCCAAGGTAGGCTACGCCGGTGGCCGGGACAAAGCCAGACGCCGGAGGAGGCGTCATTTTCGATCTCGTGGCGGCGCAAAGCCCAAGCTATAAAGGGAGGGGCATCGCTCGTTACAGCATCGAACTGACCCGGGCCATTGTGAAGCGTCATCCCGAGATCGTGAGCTCGATCGTGGTCCATCCCGAGCTCGACCCGCCCGAGGGCACTGATGACCTGGCCGACTGGCTGACCACGAAACCTGATTGGGCGGCGGCGTCGGTCGTGCACTTGAGCTCGGCGTTCGAGCCCGAGGTACCCGTGCGGGTGTACTGGCCTCGAGAGGCCACGACCCACCGCCTGCTCATGTCGGTGACGCTGTACGACCTCATCCCCGATGTGTTCCCCGGTTGGTACCTCGAAGACCCGGGGCTGCGCCGGCGCTGGCGGTGCTGTCGCGAGGTGGTGCGCACGGCCGATGCGGTGCTGACGTTGTCCGAGTCGGCCAAAGCCGACGCCATGGGCTTGCTCGGGGTCCCGGAAAAACGCATCTCGGTCATTGGAAGTGGGACCGCTCCCACTTTCCGCCCGCCCGAATCACGAGAAAGCGCGTTCAAGCGAGCACGAAAAGGCGTCATGGGGCCTCGAAAAGGGGTTCATCGTCTACAACGGCGCCTTCAACCCGAGGAAGGGCGTGGACAACCTGATCGAAGGTTATGCCTCCCTCCCCTCGGACCTGGTCAAACGCCACCAGCTCGTCATCGTGTGCGAAGCCCCTCCCTTGACCCGTAACCACTATTTGGTCATGGCCAAGCAGCTGGGGGTGGAGGACCGCCTGCTCATACCCGGCTTCGTGCCTGAAGAAGTCCTCGTCAGCCTGTACCAGTGCGCCGAACTGGCCGTCTTCCCGTCGCTGTACGAGGGCTACGGCCTCCCCGTCGTCGAGTCGATGGCGTGTGGCGCCCCCACAATGGCGGGGGACAACTCGTCGCTACAGGAAATCCTGCCTCGAGACGCCCGGTTCCAGCCGTCTGACCCCGGTGCCATCGCTGAAGCGATTGTCCGAGGGCTGACCGACAAACCGTTCCGGGAGCGGTTGTTGGCGCTGGCCGGCCAGCGTCCCCCGACCTGGGACGCCGTGGCGGACAAGGCGGCTGTCGTGTTCGAGGATCTGCTTCGACGCTCCAGTCGCTACCGGCCGGGTTGGCGGCGTCGCCCTCAGTTCGCCCTCATCGGGCTGCCTGCAGAGTTGGCGGATGCCGTGTCCGCGTACGCCAATGTCGACCGTTACGAGCCCGCGGCCAACGGCGCCCACCACGATGCCGAGGGCGCAGCGGGGGCAGCGACGGAGGCCGGCGCCACACCTGAGGACGGGCCGCTGCCGTTGAGCGCCCTGCGAAAGGTTGACCCCTGGCGGGGCGGCTACGACGCCATAGTTGGCTGGGCACACGGGAACGCCGGGCAATCGGCAGAGGTAATGGAGGCGCTGGCCTCCGAGTGGCCGGGTCGCGTCGTCGCCCTTTTCGACCAACCCGGTGCCGGCCACGAAGCCACTCCATTTTCAGTCCCCGGGGTAGCCACTGTCATGGTCCCCACCGAACTCGCGAACTGGGAGGAGACCGCCCGCCGGGTCGCCGACGCGGCGCAAGGCCGCACCTGGTGAGGAACGGCCAGACGAGTGGCCAGACGAGTGCGGCCAGATGAGCAGCGGCCAGATGAGTAGCGGCCAGATGAGTGGCGGCCAGGTGAGCGCGAGCGTCGTGGTCGTCTCGTACCGCCCGGGCGACTGGCTGCTCTCGTGCCTCAAGTCTGTGGTCAGCCAGGCCGACGAGGTCGTGCTCGTAGACAATGGCTCAAAGGGCTTCGGCGCGGCGCGGCTCGGTTGGCAAGTGGGGGCTAGGGTGCTGCGGCTTCCGTCCAACACAGGCTTTGCCCCCGCGGTCAACGTCGGCGTAGCTGCCTGCACGGGTGAACTGGTGGGCCTGCTCAACGATGACGCCACTGCCGGCCCTGACTGGCTGGCCACGGCGTCGGAGACGTTGAAGGACCCGTCCGTGGCCGCCGTCGGGCCCAAGATCGTCCTCGCTACCAGGTACCGCGAGGTCCAGTACCCCGACGAGGAGTGGTACGCGCCGGGCGACAACCGCCCTCTCGGGCGCCAGCTGAAGTCGATCACCGTCGACGGCGCCGAACTGCTCGACGCCGCGGTCGGCCCAGGGCTCTACCGGGCCGAGGGATCGGCCGACAATGGCCGTTGGCGGTGGACCGCGGGCCAACGGCCCTGGTACGTACCGCTACCCGGCTCTCGCTTCGGGGCCGAGGTGGTCGTAAACGGCGAGCCGGCACCTCCCGGGCGCGTGGTCCACCTGGTGAACAGCGCCGGCTCGTTCCTGGACGACAGAGGCTACGGGGGCGACATCGGCGCCAACACGCCCGACGACGGCCAGTTCGATGAGGCTGCTGACCGTTTTGCCGTGTCAGGGTGTGCTTTTGTGACAACGAAGGCGAAATGGTCCCAGGTCGGGCCCTTCGCCGGCCGGTTCTTTGCCTATTACGAAGACATCGACTGGTGCTGGCGGGCGCAGCTCGCCGGGCAGGCGCGTCGTGTACAACCCTGCGGCTACGGTCCAGCACCGCCATTCTGCCAGCTCTGGCGGCGAGCACCGGCCCTGGGTACGGGTCATGTCAGAGCGCAACCGGACTCTGACCATGGTCCGTAACGGACCACGCCCGCTAGTGGCCAAGGCGTTGCGAGACCGCACCCGCAACGGACCTGATGGCGGTGTCCGGGCCGGCATCGCCCGCTTGCTGCCATGGGCACTGGCCACACGCGGTCAGATGGAGAGGCACTGGGACGTGGCGCCGGGCCAGGTTTGGGAGCGATGGGCCGGCGTCGACGCGGCCGAACCCGAGTACCCCTAACCCACTCGGCTCATCGCCGAAAGGGTAAAGACTCCGCGACCTAGGTAAGATCGCGGCCCCTGAGGGGCCGCGATCCTACCGAGAACCGCGATACCGGGGCCTGCTGCCGATGGGATCTACAGGGCACGTCCGTTGCCCCCCGCAGCGGCATGGCCATTGGAAGCGGCGCTTGCGGCGCGTTTGGCGAACGTCATGATGTCTCGTTCCATGCGGTCGAGCACCTGAGACCATTGGTAGTTCTCCATGACGTATGTGCGGCCCCGCTGTCCCATTTCGCTGGCCGCCTTCGGGTTCGCCTCAAACCTGGCCAGGTGTTTTCCCAGTTCCAACGAGTTGGCGAACGAGCCAGGCCACCGTCGCAGCGCGAGCAGTGCCATTCGACGACAGCGCTGCCTCGGCGGACCAGCACCGGCCGGCCCGCCAGCCAGGACTCCATCGTGGTCCGTGAATAGCTCTCCATCAGGCTCGGCTGAGCGTACGCCAGGGCGGCGGCCAAGGCGCTATTTCGTTGCTCAGGGGTCAGGTACCCGACGTCGATAACGCGACCGCGCAGCCTGGGCGGCACGTCAGGGTGGCCAGCTCCGGCGCTGACCAGTTTGAGGTGGGTCTTGGTCGAGGCGAAAACATCGACCAGCCACGGCCACCCCTTGTCGGCCTCGCGGCGGCCGACGTACAGGATGAACGGTTCGTCAATGCCATACTCCTCACGGAAGTCTTCGGGCGCGTATTGCTTGGGTACGTCCATCCCCGACCCGATGACGCTGTGGTTGGGCGCGACGGGCCCCAACCTGTGGGCGAGGTCGTGCTCGGGACCGGACAGGAACCAAACCGAAGCCGGCAGCGACAGCACGTGGCGCATCACGCCGAGATGGGCGTAAGCCTCGTCGTGCAGGCAGGGCATGACGACGGCCCGGTCGGCGACGATGGGCATGCACACCGTCGTGTTCCAGAAGAGGTAAGGGGCAAAAACGACGGCATCGAAGCTGTCCCGCTCTCTGAGCAACGCCTGGAACATCCCGGGCGTACGGAACAGCGCGTTCAGCCACGTGACTTCCTCGTCGAGCGTGGTCGGTTGGCCGTAGTAGATGTTGCCGTGGACGCGGTGCTCCTCACTGGCGCTGGTCGCCAGCACGTTGGCGAAGCGTCTCACCAGTAGGCCGCTATCCTCCTGAGCACCCTCAGGCAACTCGTTGGCCCAGGTGTACGGGTTCACGGCGCAAGTTGTCAGGATTTCGACTTCCCAACCCCGTCCGGCCAGGCCAAGTGCGGTATCTCGCGCTACCGCCTCGGCCCCGCCGACAATCTCCGCGCCGAAGCGAGGCGTCACAAACGCAATGCGGCGCTTCATTGTCCGCCAAGCCACGTCTTCGTCTACCAGTTGCGAGCGTCCCTCAATCCTGGCCATCACGGGCGGTAGCATAGCCGCGGTGCCTGCTAGCCGCCTTGATGGGACTTCAGGCGACGTGCCTCCTCAGCGAGTTCGTCCACCTGACGGCGTGCAGAAAACGGCCAACCAACTACTGGTCAAATCTTACCTGGCCATCGAGAGGGCGCTCGACGCAGCCGCGGCCGGAATGGCGGCGCGCCGTCCCCGCGCCGGGTGGCCCGAAAAGGCGACCCGGACGGCCGGAGAGGGCGACGGCAACGCCACGCTGAGTGACGTAATCGCGTGCTACAGGCTGCTACTCGGGCGTCAACCGGACGCTGACGGGTTGGCCCACTACCGCCACCGCCTGGGAGTGGGGAAAGTAACTCTCGGAGAGCTGGTTTCTGAGTTCTTGGGGAGCGTCGAGTTCGCTCGCAGGCAAGTGGAACGGCCGGCGGGAGAGTCGTTCACAGGTGAGACCGTGAACACTTGCGAGGGTTTTCTCATACGAGTCGACCCGGCGGACTATGCGGTGGGCCACACGGTGGCCCGGACGGGCAGCTACGAACCCGAGGTCTCGGCCACGCTCCGGCAGCTGATCGCGCCGGGGGCCACGTTCGTCGACATCGGGGCAAACATTGGCTGGTTCAGCCTCCTCGCCGCCTCCCTGGTCGGCCCCACGGGCCGCGTCATCGCCATAGAACCGAACCCCCGCAATGTGGCCTTGCTCAGAGAGAGCGCCAAAGACAACGGTTTCGACAATATCG
The DNA here is from genome assembly GCA_963845605.1 of uncultured Acidimicrobiaceae bacterium. Classification (GTDB taxonomy): domain Bacteria; phylum Actinomycetota; class Acidimicrobiia; order Acidimicrobiales; family Palsa-688; genus Fen-671. The sequence goes on along the minus strand of CAWJSS010000002.1, from coordinate 381,423 downwards.
ACGTCGTCGCCGTAGCCCTTGGGGAGCGCCCCGGGGCCGCCGCTCTGGAAACCGACGGCAGCAACGGGCGCCTGATCCCGGTCGACGGGCCGCCGGCACAGGCTGTGGAAGCAAGTTTTGTCGTGGCCACGTACCCGCTCGACACCGTTCTCAACGAGGTGGGGGCAAACCGGGTGGACGCCATCAAAATCGACGTCGAGGGGGCCGAACCGCTCGTCCTTAGGGGTGCTACCCGGACGATCTCAGAGAGCCGGCCCCTGCTCGTCAGCGAGTTTTATCCGCTGGCGCTCGACACCTCGCCGTGGGGAAATGCCAAGCGGTACCTGGCCATGCTTCGGGCTCTCGGGTACCAGCTGTCGGTCATCGGCCACGAGGGTGCCCTTGACGACGAGGAGATCCTGTCGCTGACGGCCATGCCCGATCAGGGCCATGTCGACCTTTTGGGCCGTCTCGACTGAAGCAGCCATATGTTCGTTTATGAACCGGCTATGGCCGAAGCCGTCTTTAGCTACTGCCGCGAAAGGTTGTCCCTGGACCCGGTACCGCTCGACCACCCGGTGCCAAAAGCGGTCCTGGAGCAGGCATTTGCCGGCCTGATAAGCCCTCAAGGTAGAGACCCCGTCGAAATACTGTCGTTATTTGCCGATCGCATCGTCACGTCGGTCATTTCCTGCGATAGCCCCAGGTTCCTGGCGTTTGTACCGGCGGCCCCGACAAAGGCGGCGCTCCTGTTCGACATGGTCGTGTCAGCGTCCTCCCTTCAGGGCACTTCGTGGCTCGAAGCCGGAGGCGCGGTCATGGCCGAGAACCAGGCCCTCAGGTTCCTCGCCGACCAGGCCGGCATGCCCGCTCAGGCGGGCGGCTGCTTCGTGTCCGGGGGTTCGGCAGCCAACTTGTCGGCGTTAGTGGTGGCCAGGGATAAAGGGCGGGCGCGCCTGGGCGGGCGCGATGTGCGGATAGGCTGTGAGCCAGGATGCCCATTCTTCGGTGAGCAAAGCGTTGCACGTGATCGGGGCCGGCGTCCTCGTCGTGGAGTGTCCCGGGCACCGTTTGACCGGTGAGGGCCTCGAGGCGGCGTTGCAGGCTGATGCCGACCCGTCGGACGTGGTCGCGGTGGTGGCCACGGCCGGGACAACCAACGCCGGGATCGTTGACGACCTGGCCGGGGTGGCGGAGGTGTGCCGGCGGCGGGGGCTTTGGTTCCACGTCGATGCGGCCTACGGAGGAGCCGCCCTGTTGTCGAAATCCGAGCCGGTGAGGGCGCTTTTCCGGGGGTCAGAGCACGCCGATTCGTTCGTAGTGGACCCCCACAAGTGGCTCTTCGCGCCGTTTGACTGCGCAGGTCTTCTCTACCGGGAGCCGGCGCTGGCGAAAGCCGTACACGCCCAACATGCGTCCTACCTCGACCCGATCCACACGGGCGCCGGCGACGAGTGGAACCCGAGTGATTACGCCTATCACCTGACCAGGCGAGCCAGGGGCTTGCCGCTGTGGTACTCGCTGGTAGTCAGTGGGACAGAGGCCTATTCCGCGGCGGTGGACGCCGCCCTCTCGATGGCCCAGGTGACAGCGCGGCTGATCACCGAGGAACCTCGGCTGGAATTAGTGCGCGAGCCGGGCCTGTCCATAGTGCTGTTCCGACGGAGAGGGTGGGAGGCCGAGGACTACCAGAGGTGGTCGGCCGGGTTGCTCGACGAGCAGATCGCCTTCGTGACCCCCACAAAATGGGAGGGCGACACCGTGGCCCGGCTAATTTTCTTGCACCCGGGGACCACCGAAGAAATAGTGCGTGAGGTTTTGGGCACCATCGCGTGACGCACGGTGCGGCGTGCGTTTTCATGGCAAATGCCGATCTACTCTGGGCGTTTCAATAAGCTCGGTGCGCTGTGCCGGCCACAATTACCTAGTTCTCGGCTCCGGGGTCGTCTTTTCGCCGCAAATGCCGGCCCTCGGGGGAGCTTCGGTGAGCTCGGCGGGTAGGGTACTGGCCGCAAATGCCTGGCGTGGGGGCGCGGGGCCGTCTTTTCGCCGCAAATGCCTGGCGGGCGGCGCCGGGGCCGTCTTTTCGCTGCAAATGCCTGGCGGGCGGCGCCGGGGGACTCTCGGCGCGGTTCGCGGCTCTCGGCGCGATAACTGTCGATTTTCAGCAAAAATCACGCCGAAAGGCAATTAACGCGCCGAGAATGGCCCCCCTTTGGCCTTCTTGACCACTCCATGGCCCTCTTTGACCACTCCATGGGCCTCTTTGGCCGCCCTTTGGTCCTCTTTGCCCCGCCTACCCCCGCCTTCACCGGCCGCCGGCACTCCTGGCGACCTCGAGGTCGGCACAGTAGCCTCGCCGGCATGAGGTTGGGCAACATGTACGGCCCGAACGCCACCTTCGCCGGCGTACCGGCTGCCGACCTCGAGGATCCGGAGAGCTTCAGCGGCGCCGGCGCCGTCATCGTGGGTGCACCCTTCGACGGGGGGACCTCCCACCGTCCGGGCGCCCGCTTCGGGCCGCAGGCCATCCGCTTCACTGACTATCTGGCTCATGACGGCATGCGTCCCCACCTGGCGCTCGGGGTCGACCCCTTGACCGAGCTGGCAGTGGTGGACGTTGGCGACGTGCAAATGCTCCCGGGGGAAATAGAAAAATCGCTCGGACGGCTGGAGGAGGCTGTGACTGCGATAGCGCGGACCGGCTCTCTCCCGGTGGTGCTCGGAGGCGACCATTCGATCACCTTTCCCGACGCCACTGGCGTGGCTCGCCACGTCGGCTGGGGACGGCTGGCGCTGGTCCACTTCGACGCCCATGCCGATACCGCCAACACACAATTCGGTTCGCTTTACGGTCACGGCACACCCATGCGCCGCCTTATCGAGTCAGGAGCGGTGCGGGGAGAACGGTTCTTCCAGATCGGCCTGCGAGGGTATTGGCCTGACCCCGAGATCCTCGACTGGATGGCTACCCAGGGCATGCGCAGCTACGAGATGGCTGAAGTGTGCCACCGGGGGCTTGGGCCGTGCCTCGACGAAGTGTTCGAACTGGCCGTGAACGGTTGCGATGGTGTGTTCCTCTCGGTCGACATCGACGTCGTCGACCCGGGAATGGCGCCTGGTACCGGCACACCCGAGCCGGGTGGCTTCACCTCCCGCGAACTCCTCGACGCCGTCCGCCGCTGCGCCATGGAACTGCCGCTGGCCGGTCTCGACGTTGTGGAAGTCTCCCCGCCGTATGACCATGCCGAGGTCACGGCGTACCTGGCGAACCGGGTCGTACTGGAGGCGCTGTCGGGTATCGCATGGAAGCGGCGAAGGACTGGGACGGGGGGGGCCACCCCGGAGGCCCCGCACAGTCCGGCCCCGCACAGTCCGGCCCCGCACAGTCCGGCCCGTGAAGAAGCAGGCGCCAACGCTGGCATCGGTGGGACCGCCCGGCAACCGAGCGCCCCGCTGCTCGAGGGCCGAGGCAACCCGCCTCAGCCGACCTAAAGAGACCTAAAGGACCGACCCGGGCCCGTGCAGGCCCGGCTAGCTGAAGAACTTGGACAGCCGGGCCATCCCTTCAGCCAGGTCCTCGTCCGCCAACGCGTAGGAGAAGCGCCCGCAGCCCGGCGCCCCGAACGCCTCCCCGGGCACGAAGGCCACCTTCGCCTCTTCGAGCACCAATTCGGCCAGCTCCAGCGTGGTCGTGGGGACCCGCCGGTTTGGCCCCACCGGCTGGCCGAGCACACCGGCGAAGCTCGGGAAGGCGTAGAACGCCCCCTCAGGTTCGGGGCACACAACCCCCGGGAGTTCCGACAGCGCCGCGACGATGGCCCGCCGGCGGCGGTCGTAGACGCTCCTCATGTGGGCGACGTCATCTAAAGGACCGGACACGGCGGCCAGCGCCGCCCGCTGGGCCACGTTGCATACGTTCGAGGTGGCGTGGCTCTGGAGGTTGGCTGCCGCCTTGGCCGCATCTGGTGGCGCGATGAGCCAACCCACCCGCCACCCCGTCATGGCGTACGTTTTGGCCACGCCGTTCACGACGATGCAACGGTCGGCTAGTTCCGGCACGAGCGCTGGCATCGAGTGCATCCGGGCCGAGCCGTACACGAGGTGCTCGTAGATCTCATCGGTGACGACCCACACACCCCGTTCGTCGGCCCAGGCACCGATGGCGGCGATTTCCCATTCCGTGTACACCGCGCCGGTCGGGTTGGAGGGGGAGACGAACAGGAGGACCTTCGTCCGTGGCGTGAGTGCCTCCTCCAGCTGAGCGAGAGAAACCTTGTATCCGCTCTCGGGGGAAGTGGGCACTTCGACGGGCACCCCGCCGGCCAGGCGGATCGCCTCGGGGTATGTGGTCCAGTACGGCGCCGGCATCAGGACTTCGTCCCCCGGGTCAAGCAGGGTGGCGAACGCCTCCAAGACGGCCTGCTTGCCCCCATTGGTCACGATTACCTGGGCCGCCGCTACCGAAAAATCGGTGTCGCGCCTGGTTTTCGCGACGATCGCCTCCCGCAGTTCAGGCAGCCCGGGGGCGGGCGTGTACCGGTGGTTCTTCGGGTCTCGGCATGCGTCGACGGCCGCTTCGACGATATGCGGCGGCGTCGGGAAATCGGGCTCTCCTGCGCCAAAACCAACAACGTCCTCGCCCGCCGCTTTCAGGGCCTTGGCTTTGCCGTCGATGGCAAGAGTGGCTGACTCCGCCACGGCGGCGATGCGAGCCGAGATGCGCCCTCTCGAAGCCCCCCCCGCCGAACCGCCATCTCCTGCGTTTCCATCTAATGGTGCCATCGGGCCATGGTCGCGCGTGCAGCGCCGCGCCCGCACTCCATATAAGGCACCCGCCGAGCCAGTGATGCGTGACGGCGGCTCGTCCCTGGTCGACCGCATCGTCACCGGACAACAGCCAAGAAGGCCGGCAAACCGCGGTCACTGGCCCCCTGGCCCGGTTCCACTATGGTCGGTCGATCGGTAGTGATACCCGTCCCCGTTCGTCAACGCGTGGCCAGCACGTCCGGCCCACGCCGCGGCGCCCACAGCGCCATGGGCGGCGCTCTCCCCGGCGTCGGCGGGTGTTCCTGTTCCGATGGGTCGGGCTTCCGGTGACCGCCGCCCTCGCCGTGGTCGTGCTGCTGGTCTCGGTCGGCACCGGGGAACGCCAAGCGAACGCCCGGACAGCGGGCACGCCGGCGGCCGCGCCCGCAGGCGGTGAATCAGCGAGCGGAGGTAGTTCCTCCACGGCCATCGGGCCACGGAAGGGAGCCCGGCGCAAACTGGTGGCTAGCAAGGCTGCCGTCAAGCCCGTGACCAGCAAGCCTGTGACCAGCAAGCCCGTAACCAGCAAGCCCGTAACCAGCAAGCCTGTGACCAGCAAGCCCGTAACCAGCAAGCCCGTAACCAGCGAGCCCGTGACTACCAGAGTGGTGACGACTGTGGTCCCTACCACGCTGCTCCCAACCACCAAAGGGCCCAAGCCGACGTCGCGACCCGTGTCCATCCCGGTCCCGCACGCCGTGTCGTACGTCCTGGTCGATGTGGACACTGGTAACGTCCTGGCCGGTTATAACGAGCACCTCCGGCTGTCGCCGGCCAGCCTGACCAAGGTCCTGACCGCCCTCATCGCCATCACTTATCTGTCGCCCAAGGACGGCGTGCCAGGGACCACGGTGTCCGAGAACGTCTACCCCAACCAGGTGGGGATCGAAAAGGGCGTGGCGTGGCCGCTGCCAGAAGTGCTGCAATCCCTGTTGGTATTTTCAGCCAATGACGCCGCTTATGCCATCGCGGACAGGATCAGCGGTACGCTCAGGGGGTTCGCACCGGTGATGGAACGTTCGGCTGGGCAAATAGGGATGGCTGATGACCCTGTTTTCCACGACCCGGCGGGCCTCGACGGGCCATTGGGGTTCGAGGACGGCAACCTCGTCAGCGCGCGCGACATGGCCATAGCCGGACGGGACTTGCTGGGCGTCCCAGAGCTGGCCCAAATTGTGAAGGAAAAGAATTACCGGTTCGTCGACCCTAAAGGGAAGGTGCATTGGCTGCCCAGCATGAACTTCGCCTTCCTGGACACATACCCGGGTGCGATCGGCATTAAAACGGGCTTCACCGACCGCGCTGGCGTGTGCATTATGGCCGCGGCCACCCGGGACAATCGCACCATGCTGGCGGTCGTCATGAACGGCTACAACCCCACTGAAACCGCCACCGACTTGTTGAACCAGGCGTTTGCCACCCCTGTCGCCACCGAGCCCACAAATGACCGGCTCCCGCCCCGGGCACTACCCAGCCCTCCGAAAGTGGAACCCGTGCTCCCGGTAAACGTCCGTAAAGTGACCACGTCCACCGTACCCACGGTGAAGACGACCACTACGGTTAAATGCGCAAAAGCCGCCGGAGCACCCGCTCGGGGAAATCGCCAGGAGTCTCCAGGACCACATTGCAATTCGCGCCAGGCTGCCTGACCTCCCCTTTGTATTGCCCTCGCATATCGCAAACGGTGGCGCCGCGGGCAGGACCGGGGCTCGTATTTACGGCCACCTTGACGGTCATCGCCCGCGTAGGCACCACGTCCTGCACTGCAATAGCGGCCGCCAGGACGTCATGGCAGGCGCAGCACCGCCGGCCGAACACCGAAGTGTAAAAATCCATATAGTGACTCAAGATCTCGGCCGCGAACTGGGCCACAGCTGTGTCGGATTCGGCCAATCGCCGTCGTTGCTCCTCTGTAATGACCTGGCGCATGGTGGCGTCGAGCGGGACCAACGTTGTAGCCCACGAAGCCGACAGGACGGCCTGAGCCGCTTCGGGGTCATGCCAAATGTTCGCCTCGGCGGCGGGCGTAGTGTTGCCGGGCGCTAGGGCTGCCCCACCCATGACGGTCACCCCAGTCAGTAATCGAGGCAGTTCGGGTTCCAGGCGCAGAGCCGTGGCTACGTTCGTCAGGGGCCCGGTGGCGAGCAGGTGCAGTTGGCCCGGACGTTGGCGCGCCACGCGGACGATCAGCTCGGCTGCCCTCTCGTCTACCGGGCTGCCAGCGGGTTGACCGACTTCGGTCCCGCCGAGTCCCTCGTCCCCATGAACATCCCCGCCGCGATGAGTTTGTTCTCCAAGCAGCGTGACCTCCGAACCTATGGCCACCGGCACCTCCCCGGTGCGACCGGCCACGTCGAGTGCCCACAGCGTGTTGCGCGCCGCGGCCGTGGCGGAGATGTTGCCGAAAACCGTGGTGATGGCGCATATCTCGACCTCGGGGTCGGCCAGGAGGTAGAGGAGGGCAATGGCGTCGTCGATGCCCGTATCGCAATCGACGAGCAACGTTTTGTTGGTAGGGACAACCATGGCGCGACCCTAGAGGCCTGGGCACGACAACGCCGAGCCCGGCCGCCCCGGCCATTTATCTTCCGCCACTCTCCGCCCGCTCTACGCTCGAACGATGAAAGCAGTCGTGTTCTCTGGCGGCGATGTCACCTGGTCGGAACGCCCGGACCCCGAACCGGGCCCTCGGGACCTCTTGGTCAGAGTGGAGGCCGCCGGCCTGAACCGGGCCGATCTGATGCAAAAAGCCGGTCATTACCCCCCGCCCCATGGGGTGCCAGAAGACCAGCCGGGGCTGGAATGTGCCGGCGTGGTGGAGGCAACGGGCGCCGCCGTGGGCCGTTTCGTTCGTGGGGATCGAGTGATGGGCCTTCTACCCGGCGCAGCCCAGGCGGAGCTGGCATTACTAGACGAACGAGTGGCCATGCCTATCCCCCCCACGTGCTCGCCGGTCGAGGCCGGCGGCTTTCCGGAGGCGTTCGGTACCGCTTACGACGCCCTTTTCCCCCAAGCAGGGCTGAGTATCGGCGACCGGGCACTGGTGACGGGGGCAGCCGGAGGCGTGGGGACAGCCGGCGTCCAACTAGCGGCGGCCGCGGGTGCCACCGTTGTGGCCAGTGTGCGCCATCCAGGCCTTCGCGACCGGGTCGCCGAGTTGGGGGCCACGTGCGCGGCCCCGGCGGAGGCCCTGGCCCTGGGCCCGTTCGACATCGTGCTCGAACTGGTGGGTGGCCCCGGGGTACCAGCGGCGCTCGATTGCCTGGCCCCCCAAGGGCGCCTGGTCGTCATTGGCCTGGGGGCAGGCAGCCGGGTCGAACTCGACTTGGGGGCGATGATGCACCGGAGGGCGACATTGCGGGGGTCGACCCTGCGCACCCGGTCGCTGGAGGAAAAGGCCCTCCTTGCCCGCCAACTTGAAAACCACGTCCTGCCCCTGCTTGCTACCGGGAGGACCAGGGTCGTCGTCGAGACCACTTATCCCTTCGAGAAGGTAGCCGAGGCGTACGAACGCTTTGAAACCGGGCACAAGTTCGGCAAAATCGTATTGACGAGGTCTTAGGGATGGCGGCGAGCCGGAAAGGTCCGCCTTTCGGGGCAGTTAGGCATTCTCGGCGTGGTTCTTGCTCAGATCCGCCAGCAAATACGCCGAGAACCGCATAGCGCGCCGAAAGCGGCCGCCCTTATTGGGACTGGCAGGTCCACCACCGGCGCCCTACTCCACAGGCCCAGCCGTCGCCCCTAAGTCGAGCCTTAACTCCCCGCTCGCGCCAACGGGTACTACCGGCCACTTTGCTACGACGGGCGCTGCTCGCAGTTCGCTCTCCGCCCCCACCTCGCCGTCGCTCAAAGCGGCCAGCGGTGGCCTCGGGTCGGGCTCGCCGTTGTTGGGCCAATATGAAAACGCCCTCTCGGCCAGGGCCGTAATGGTCAAGGCCGGGTTGGCCCCGGGGTTGGCCGGCATCGCTGAACCGTCGACAACGTGTAGGCCGGGGTACGAATAAACCCGGTGAAACTGGTCGATAACGCCCTCCGACGCAGAGGCGCCAATGACGCAACCACCCAGGAAGTGAGCGGTCATGGGCATGGCGAATATCTCGCCCCACGTCCCGCCCGGGTTACCCCCTACGGCCGCGGCCAATCGTCGCACCACCTTGTGACCGACGGGCAGCCATGTCGGGTTGGGCTGGCCGTGCCCCTGGCGGCTCACCAGCCTGGTCCGCCCAAAGCGGTCCCGCTTTCCCGATATTGTCAGCGAATTGTCATGGGCCTGCATGACCAGGGCGATGACGGTACGTTCCGACCAGGCGCGCAGGTCGAAGGCCCGCAGCAGAGCGCCTGGATCCCGGGCCGCCGCGGAAATGAACCGCCGCCAATTCGGCCCACTCCCATCCGAGCCACTCCCATCCGAGCCGCTCCCACCCGAGCCGCTCCCATCCGAGCCGCTCCCATCCGGCCCGCTCCCATTCGGCCCGCTCCCATTCGGGCCGCTCCCGTTCGCCCCGTCGCCGCCCTCGACCATCATCGTCCCGAAAAGGCCCATCATGTTGGAGCCGTGACCGTACCTGACCGGCTCCACATGGGTACCGGGCTGTGGGTAAAAGGAGGAAGTTATAGCCACTCCGCGGCTGAAATCGGGGCGGGGCGCGTCGTGAGGGACCACAGCGGCCAGTAGCGACTCGGAGTTGGTGCGCGTGAGCTGGCCCAGTCTTGGCGACAGTTCAGGCAACGTGCCCGCCAGCGCCATGGCCTGCAGCAGCCTTTGCGTACCGAACGCACCGGCGGCCAGGACCACCTGCCCGGCCCTAAACTGCCGGCGCCGGCCTGACTCGGGCCCCGCCCCGGCCCCGAACCGAGCCGTTCGGGACGTCCCCACCACCCATCCACCCCCTGGCTGAGGCTCGACAGACCGGACCGTGGTCAGGGGCAGAACCACTGCGCCGGCGCGCTCGGCCAGATGAAGGTAGTTCGTGAGAAGGGTGTTCTTGGCCCCATGGCGGCACCCGGTCATGCATTCGCCGCATTGGCGGCACGCCCGTCTGGCCGGCCCCGCTCCTCCGAAGTACGGGTCAGCAAAAGACGACCCGGGTGCGCTGCCGGGCGGTCCGAAGAACACCCCGACCGGGGCCGGGCGGAACGTCTCCTCCACGCCCATTTCCACGGCCACCTGGCGCATGGCCTCATCAGCCGGCGTAAGCGCCGGGTTGTCGACCACTCCGAGCATTCGTCTCGCTTGTCGCGAAATAAGGCCGCAGTTCCGACCGCCAGTCGGTCCCGGCCGGCCATTGAGCGTCATCGTAAAAGGCCGCCAGCGGTTCATAAAGCGTATTGGCGTAGTTGAGAGATCCGCCCCCTACGCCGGCGCCGGCCAGCACCAGTACATCGCGCAGGAAATGGACCCGCTGAATGCCGTAACAACCCAGCGTAGGCGCCCACAAGAACCGGCGTACTTCCCAGGAGGTACGGGGCAGGTTGGTGGCGTCGAAACGCGCCCCGGCCTCGAGCACGGCCACGCGGTAACCCTTTTCAGACAGGCGCAGAGCCGCCACCGACCCGCCAAATCCCGAGCCGACGACGATGACGTCGAAGTCGATCAGTCGAAGTCGAAGTCGACGTGGCCGGCACCCTGGCTCCTGGCATCCTCGCCCTCCGCCTGACGGTGGAGCGCATAGGCCACGGCCGGTTAGCCCCCCGAGACGTCCTGCGGCCGAGGCCCACCCGAAGACAGGAAGGGCATCATGGCCCGTAGCTCGGCCCCCACCTTCTCGATGGGGTGCTCCGCGCCTTGCTTCTGGAGGCGGTGGTAATTGGGGAGCCCGTTGCGGTTTTCCTCCACCCATTCCGAAGCGAACTCGCCCGACTGAATGTCCGCCAGGATCTTCTTCATCTCGGCTCGGACTTGGTCGTTGATCACCCTGGGCCACGCGTCATGTCGCCGTACTCAGCGGTCGTCGAGATCGAATAGCGCATCCCGGTGATCCCGTGCTCATAAATGAGGTCCACTATCAATTTGACCTCGTGCAGGCATTCGAAATACGCGGACTCGGGTTGGTAACCCGCCTCGACCAGAGTATCGAACCCGGCCTTGATGAGCGACGTGAGCCCCCCGCACAGCACCACTTGCTCGCCGAACAGGTCCGTCTCGGTCTCTTCCTTGAACGTTGTCTCGAGCACGCCGGCGCGTGTGGAACCCAGCGCCCAGGCGTAAGAAAGCCCGAGGGGTTTGGCCTTACCGCTGGCGTCGCGCTCGACGGCCAGCAAGCTGGGGACGCCGCCGCCGCCCTCGTACGTGCGCCGCACCAGGTGCCCGGGGCCTTTCGGGGCCACCATGGTCACGTCAATGCCTTCAGGCGGGTCGATCAAGCCGAACCGGATATTGAAGCCGTGCGCGAACATGAGCGCGTCCCCCGGCCGCAGGTTTGGTTCGATCGACTCGTTGTAGATCGCCTGCTGGGCTGTGTCCGGAGCCAGGACCATGATGACATCGGCTTCTGACGTGGCCGTGGCCGGGTCGGTCACTTTCAAGCCCGCCGACGCCGCCTTTTCGACCGAGGCGGAGCCTTCACGCAGGCCCACCCTGACGTCGACGCCCGAGTCCCGCAAATTTAGGGCGTGGGCGTGCCCCTGAGACCCGTAGCCGATAATCGCCACCCGGCGGGAGGTTATTAGGGATGGATCGGCGTCGCGGTCGTAATAGACAGTGGCCATTTACCTTTACCTTTCCGTTGCGGGTCGTCCGGCGCCCCGCCAGCTGGCGGCGGGCGCCCGCCGCCTCCTTCTTTGTAAAGCTCTTTTATTGACAGGCATTAGTAACGGTTGGGGCCGCGGCGGGCGGACGGTCGCTCCAGCTTAGGCAGTGCCACCCGGCCCGTTCGTTGGATCTCGATAATGCCGTAGGGCTTCAAAAGCTCCTCGAAATCGTCGAGTACGGCCGGCTGGGCGGCCAACATGACCGTGAGCGCCTCCTGGCCCACGTCCACGATCGTGCCCCCGAAGATCCGCACCAGGTCACCGACCTCACCGCGCGATGGTCCGGGGGCTCCTGGAGGGGCGCAGCGCACGGACAGCAGTGCCAGTTCGCGCTCGATGGCCTCGCCAGGGGTGAGCTCCGTGATCTTCACCACATTGACCAGTTTGAACAGCTGCTTCGTAAGCTGCTCCACCGATGTCTCCTCGAGGTCCACCACGATCGTGACCCGGCTAAAGGCTTCGTCGTCGGTCGGCGCTACGGCCAACGAGATTATGTTGAAACCTCGCCGAGCGAACAGCGCCGAGATCCGGGCCAGGACCCCGGCCCGGTTCTCGACGATTATAGAAATGGTCTGGTGGTGCAGACGCCCGCTACCAGAGACCCACGTCGTCACCGGGCTGGCGACAGCCATTATTGCACCACCTTTTCTCCACCGGGGCGAAGGCCGGGATGGACGATCACATCACTGTTGGATTGCCCGGCCGGGACCATGGGGAAGACCTTCTCCCGGGAGTCGGTGCGGAAATCGATCACCACCGGTTGGTCGTCTATGGAGTTGGCCTTCTCTACCACGGGGCCAACGTCGTCGGCGTGCTCGACCCGGAACGCGACGCAGCCCATCGACTCGGCCCATTTCACATAGTCCGGCAAATCGGGAGACAGGTAGACCTCCGAATACCGTTCCTCGTAGAACAGCTCCTGCCACTGGCGGACCATCCCGAGGTACGCATTGTTCAAGATGGCCACCTTTATGGGGATGCGTTCACTCGAGGCCGTCACCAGTTCTTGGGCCGTCATCTGGAAGCAGCCATCGCCGTCAATGGCCCAAACCGTGCGGTCGGGGCGGCCAACTTTGGCCCCAATGGCCGCCGGCACGGCGAACCCCATCGTGCCCAGGCCTCCAGAGTTCACCCAGGTGTGAGGGTGCTCGAAACGCCAGTATTGGCTGGCCCACATCTGGTGCTGGCCTACCCCGGCGACCACGGTGGTGTCCTCAGGGCTGGCGTCCCGGATCGCCTCGATCACAGCTTGAGGTTTCAACAGCTCCCCGTCAGCCTGAGGTTCGTAATAGAGCGGGAACCGCTCTTGCCATTCCTTTAGTTGCCCCCACCATGCAGTCCGCTCCGGCTGGGGTTCACCGCTGGCTATCAGGACGCGCGCTATTTCCTCCGTTACCAGACGGCAATCTCCGACGATCGGTACTTCGGGCCGGCGGATCTTGCCCAGCTCGGCCGGGTCGATATCGACGTGGACAATTTTGGCGCCGGGCGCAAAGGAACTTACCTGCCCGGTGACCCGGTCGTCGAAGCGGGTGCCGAGGGCGATCAACAGATCCGCTTCCTGCATGGCCATGATGGCCGCGTAATTACCGTGCATACCCGGCATACCCAGGCACAGAGGATGGCTGTCGGGGAAAGCGCCGCGCGCCATGAGTGTGGTGACGACGGGCGCCCCGGTGAGCTCCGCCAGTTTGCGCAGCGCCTCGCTAGCCCGCGCCTTCAGGATCCCTCCGCCGGCGTAAATCACAGGGCGCTGGGAACTGGTTATGAGCCTTACCGCCTCGCGCACCATACGCGGGTGGCCCTTGATGGTCGGCTTGTACCCAGGGAGGGAGGACGAGACCTCCTCGTCGTCCGGCCAGTGCCACTCCAAGCGCCCCGTGAGTACGTCCTTGGGGATGTCAAGCAGCACCGGGCCCGGCCGCCCCGTAGTGGCCAGCAAGAACGCTTGCCTTACGGCCAGGGCTATATCCTCGGGCCGCATCACGAGCTCGTTGTGCTTGGTTACCGATCGGGTAATACCGACAGTGTCAGCCTCCTGGAACGAATCCGTCCCGATTACTCCCCGGCTCACTTGACCGGTAATGGCTACCACCGGGACCGAGTCCATGTACGCGTCGCACAAGGGAGTTACGAGGTTCGTAGCCCCTGGGCCGCTCGTGACCATGACCACCCCCGGCCGGCCCGCCACTTGGGCGTAGCCCTCGGCCATATGGCCGGCGCCTTGTTCGTGGCGGACGAGGACGTGGCGGATCGGCGAGTCCAGTATGGGGTCGTAGGCCGGCAAGATGGCGCCTCCGGGCAGGCCAAATATGACCTCCGTCCGCTCCATCTCCAAGCTCTTTATTAGGGCTTGCGCCCCGCTCAGTTGCATCGGTGCCTCGCTGTCGTCGGGTACCTCGGTCTGGTTGACGCTAGAAACAAAACGACCTCCCCAAAGGGAGGTCGTTCGACGCACACGCTGTTAGACGTGCGCGTCAAGTAATTACTACGAGGCCCAAAAGGGCCGCGCCAGGAGTAGCGCCGGGTATAGCCGTGCCCTTGAGCGCTACTGCCATGGTCGCAATACTGCCACAGCTGGCCAAACGTTTGCAAACGGTGGCGGCAGCCGGGGAACGGCGCTATACGATGCCACGGTGCCGCGCAACCTGCCTCCCGCCTCCGGGTCTCGCCTCGACGACGGTTTCGACGAGCTGGACGAGGCGTGGCTGCGCTCGAAGCCCGGCGCCAAGTGGGCCAAGGCCGGCGAAGGCGTGATCCCGTGCTGGGTCGCAGATATGGACTTCCCGACGCCGAGGCCCGTCAGGGACGCGCTCGCGGACCTCGTCGGGACCGCTGACCTCGGGTACTCCAGTGGCGACGAGCTTGTCGCGCTCGAGGAGAAATGGGCGGCGCGGATGGCCAGCCGGTACGGCTGGGAGCCAGAAGCGGGCCGGTTCCGGATCTTCTGCGACGTCGTTCAGGCCGTTCAAGTGCTGGTCGACCTGACCACCGCGCCTGGTGATGGCATCCTCCTGCTCACGCCGTCCTACCCGCCACTGTGGCGGGCGATCGAGGACTCGGGTCGTCGCATGCTGACGGTACCGGCGCTCGAGACCCAAGACGGCTGGTCTTTCGACCTCGACGAGGCTGAGGAGAAAGCCAGCGGGGCCAAGCTTTTGTTGCTGGCTAACCCGCACAACCCGACCGGGCGGGTGCTCTCCTCCCGGGAGCTAACCAGGTTGGGAAACCTGGTAGAACGCAACGGTCTGCTCGTCGTCTCTGATGAAGTGCACGCCGACCTTGTCCTCCACGGCGGCGTCCACGTCCCGTTAGCCTCTTTGTCACCCGAGTTGGCCCGTCGTACGGTCACGTTGTACTCGGCCAGCAAGTCTTACAACCTCGGCGGGATGCGTTGCGCCGTCGGCCATGTGGGGCCGCCCGAAGTAGAACAGAAGTTGGCCGCCCTACCATCGGAACTACTCGGTCGGGTCAACGTAGTCGCTCTCGCCAGTACGCTCGCCTGCTGGAGCGACCCTGGCGATGAATGGCTAGAGCGCTGCCTCGCCCGCCTACGGGCGAACCGGGACATTATTGGCCAGTGGTTGGCAGGGCCGGGGGCTGAGGCCGGCGTACGAGGTTTCCTGTCGGAGGGCACTTACCTGTCATGGCTCGACTTCCGTCTCGCCGGCACCGGCGACGACCCGGCCGACTGGCTACTCGCGAGCGCATTGGTGAAAATGAGCTCGGGGCTCCATTTCGGGCCTGGGGGCACCGGCTTTGCCCGCCTGAACTTCGCCACCACAGGGGCGGTCCTGGAAGAGATCCTGTCCCGAATAGCGAAGGCTCTGGGGGAAATCGCGCCGCGGGACCGGGCCAAAGAACCCCGCTTCTGAGACCCTAAGCCAGGACGCCCCTCGCCACTAACTCGTGGCGAAAAGAAACGGCATCGCGAAAAACCGTAGCGGGCACCCCGGCTGCGACCGCCGCAGCCACGTTCTCGGCTTTGTCGTCCGTGAACAGCGTTTCCTCTGGGGTGAGGGCGAAGCGCTCCAGGGCCAGCTCGAAAAAACGCGGGTCCGGTTTCATGACGCCTTCGAAACCGGACACGAAATACCCATCGAACAACTGGAAAAACTCGTACAGGCTGATGCGCCGCTCGAAGCTCTCCCTTTCCATGTTGGTCAGCGCGTAGCAGGGCACTCCCGCGCTGACCACCTCGGCCAGCAGCGCATCGCTGCCGCCGACCGGGCCCTTCACCATCTCCTCGTTGCGCTCCGCCCACGCCAAGATCAACGAGGCTTGTCGAGGGTGCTGCTTCGAGAGTTCCGCGCAGGCCTCGTCTATGGAGCGGCCGAGGTCCTGTTGGGCGTGCCACGGCATAGTGCACACGTTGGCCAGGAAATCCTCCATGCCCGCGACATCGGCCCCGAACAGCTTGCGGTACAGGTGGCGGGGGTCCCAATCGAGCAGGACGCCGCCCACGTCCCACAGGACCGCTTTCACCGGCTGGGCCGGGGCCGGCGCAGGCACCGGGGGCAGGACCGGGCTGATGCTCTCCTCGCCCGCCATGGAAAAGAACCTAGCGAAGTGGGATGCTTGAGGATTGATGACTGATACGACCAGTAGTTCTACGAGCGGTACGTCCAGTCCCACCGCAGCACCAGCTCAGGCAGGAGCGACGGGAGAGCAGGCACGCCAGGTGGCCGAGGCCGCCCGGGAGAAGGAGTGGGCCAAGCCCAGTTTCGCCAAAGAGCTGTTCCTCGGCCGGCTGCGCCTCGACCTGGTCCACCCTCACCCGCGGCCCTCCGCAGACCAGATGGCCAAGGGAGAAGAGTTCCTGGCCAAGCTGGAGAGCTTCCTGCGCGCTCACGTCGACCCGCTGGAGATCGAGCACGACGCCAAGATCCCCGACCACGTGCTGAAGGGCCTGTGCGACATTGGCGCCCTCGGGATGAAGATCGACGAGAAGTACGGCGGTCTCGGGCTGAGCCACCTGTACTACATCAGGGCACTGGCGCTAGCCGGGACGGCCAGCGGGGCCATCAGCACCCTGCTCTCCGCCCACCAGTCGATCGGTGCGCCCCAGCCCCTGAAGCTCTTCGGGACCGACGAGCAAAAGCACAAGTTCCTCCCCCGCTTGGCCCGGGATGAAGTGAGCGCGTTCCTGCTCACCGAGCCGGACGTAGGCAGTGACCCGGCCCGTATGACCACCTCGGCCACCCCCGTCGACGATGGGGCGGCATACCTCCTCAACGGGACGAAGCTCTGGGCCACCAACGGCACTGTCGCCAGCCTTCTCGTCGTGATGGCGGTCGTCCCGCCGAGCGAGGGTAAGCGGGGCGGCATCACCGCTTTCGTAGTCGAGGCGCACTCGCCGGGGGTGACCATCATCACCCGCAACAGTTTCATGGGCTTGCGGGGCATTGAAAACGGGCTGATCCAGTTCGAGAACGTGCGCGTCCCGGCTGAGAACATGGTCGGCGACCCTGGCCGAGGCCTCAAGGTAGCCCTCACCACGCTCAATACCGGACGCCTCTCGCTGCCGGCCTTATGCGCCGCGTCGGCCAAGCTGTCCCTCAAGTACGCCCGTGAGTGGTCAAACGAACGGGTGCAATGGGGGGCGCCGATCGGCAAGCACGAGGCCGTGGCCCTCCAATTGGCTGACATCGCGGCCAAGACGTACGCGATGGATGCCGTGGTCGAGCTGTCGAGCATGCTGGCCGACGAGGAACGCAACGACATCCGGTTGGAAGCGGCTCTGGCCAAGCTGTTCTGCTCCGAAGCGGCGTGGCAGGTGGCCGACGAGATGGTGCAGATCCGGGGCGGCCGCGGTTATGAAACGGCCGAATCGCTGCGGGCTCGGGGCGAACGGCCCGTGCCCGCCGAGCAGATCTTGAGAGATCTGCGCATCTCGCGGATATTCGAGGGGTCGACCGAGATCATGAAGTTGCTCATCGCCCGGGAAGCGGTCGACCAGCACCTTTCAGTAGCCGGCGCCCTCGTCGACCCCAAGGCGACGCCGGCCGACAAAGCCCAGAGCGCGAAGTCTGCCGCCGGGTTCTACGTCAAGTGGCTGCCAAACCTTGTCTACGGCCCCGGGCTGAAGCCGGGCTCCTATGAAGAGGTCGGTGAACCGCTGGCGTCGGAGCTGCGCTTCGTCGAACGCTCGTGCCGAAAACTGGCCCGCTCCACGTTTTACGGGATGTCGCGCTGGCAGGCCGGGTTGGAAAAGAAGCAGGGCTTTTTGGGCCGGTTGGTCGACATCGGTGCTGAGCTGTTCGCCATGACGGCCGCCTGCGTCCGGGCCAAAATGCTGCTCGACGACGGCAAGGCCGACGGGAAATCGGCAGAGGGAGGAGGGGAGCGGTCGAACTGGCATTGCTGTTTTGCCGTGGCTCCCGCCGCCGGGTTGACCGGCTCTTCTCGGAGCTGTGGCACAACGATGACGACGACAACTACGGCGCCGCCCAAAAGGTGCTGTCAGGGGACTACACCTGGGCCGAAGCCGGCATCCTCGACCCTTCCCTGATGAGCCCACTGGTGCCTGGCCATGAACCCACCCATGAAGGAGAGGCGTAGCCAGGGCCACCCAGGCGGGCTTAGGGCCAACGGCCCGGGGCGGGGTTGGGGTCCCTGCCTCCGGACGGGAGGGAGCCTGGGGCCGGGGTCCCCAGGCGGGCTTAGGGCCAACGGCCCGGGGCGGGGTTGGGGTCCCTGCCTCCGGACGGGAGGGAGCCTGGGGCCGGGGTCCCCAGGCGGGCTTAGGGCCAACGGCCCGGGGCGGGGTTGGGTCCCCACCTCCGGGAGGAGCCTGGGGCTGGGGTCCCCAGGCGGGCTTAGGGCTCCGTAACGGCTCCCCTGTCGGCGCCGGTCACCAGCCGGGCGTACTTAGCCAGCACCCCGTGGCGGTAGCGAGCCTCGGGCATCTTGAGGTTGGCGCGTCGCGTGGCCAACTCTGACGCCGGCACATTCAGGTCGATCTGGCGATTGGCGACATCGACGTTGACCGTGTCGCCGTCGGCAACCAGGGCGATGGGCCCGCCATCCACGGCCTCGGGGGCGATGTGGCCGATGCAGAGGCCGCGAGTACCGCCACTGAAGCGGCCATCCGTGACCAGAGCGCAATCGGCTCCCCGACCGGCACCGGTCATGGCACCGGTAACTGCGAGCATTTCCCTCATGCCGGGCCCGCCCTCGGCCCCTCGTAGCGGATCACCACCACGCTGCCCGGTTGGATGGAACCGGCCAGGATCGCCTCCAGCGCCGCTTGCTCGCCGTCGAACACCCGCGCCGTCCCCTCGAAGCGGTCGAAGTCAAGGCCAGCGATCTTGACCACGGCACCGGCCGGCGCCAGCGAGCCCCGCAGGATGGCAAGGCCGCCGTCGGCGTGAAGGGGACGTGAGAGTTCGCGAACGACGTCACCGTCAGGGCCCGGGGGGTCGAGCGCGGCCAGGTTCTCGGCCACGGTGCGACCGGTCACCGTGAGGCAGTCGCCGTGCAGCAAACCGGCATCGAGTAGTTCCTTCATAACGACCGGCAGCCCCCCGATGCGGTCGAGGTCGACCATGTGGAAGCGCCCGTGGGGCTTCATATCAGCCACGTGCGGTACCGCCTTGCCGATGCGGTCGAAGTCTTCCAGCGCCAGCTCGACCTGGGCCTCGTGGGCGATGGCGAGCAAGTGGAGCACCGCGTTGGTCGAGCCTCCCAGCGCCATGACCACGGCGATGGCGTTTTCGAACGCCGCCTTGGTCATTATCTGGCGGGGCCTGATGCCGGCTTCGAGCAGGCTCACCACCGTGCGGCCGGACTCGTAGGCGTAGTCGTCGCGCCTCCGGTCGACAGCGGGGGCACTCGAGCTGGTGGGGAGGGCCATACCCAGGGCCTCAGCCGCTGAGGCCATCGTGTTGGCGGTGAACATGCCTGCACAGCTGCCTTCAGTGGGGCACGCCCGGCGCTCGATGAGGTCAAGTTCGTCGTCGGTCAACTTTCCCGCCGCTCGGGCACCGACGGCTTCAAAAACGCTGACAATGTCCAGCGCCTCGCCGTGGGCCCCCCGTCCTGGCAGTATGGTCCCGCCGTACAGGAACACCGAGGGCAGGTTGAGGCGAGCAGCAGCCATGAGCATCCCCGGCAGCGACTTGTCGCACCCGGCCAGCGTCACCAGGGCGTCGAACCGTTCGGCATGCATCATCGCTTCGACAGAGTCGGCAATGATTTCCCGGCTGACCAGGGACGCCCGCATCCCTTCGGTCCCCATTGAGATGCCGTCCGATACGGCGATGGTGACGAACTCCAGGGGAAAGCCGCCGGCGTCACGGACGCCTTGCTTGGCCCGCTTGGCCAGCCGGTCCAGCGGCATGTTGCAGGGCGTGACCTCGTTCCAGGAGGAAGCCACGCCTACCTGGGGCTTGTCCCAGTCCGCGTCGGTCATCCCGACGGCCCGGAGCATGGCCCGCGCCGGGCCGTCGGGCCCGTCGGTCACTTGGCGGCTGCGTGGTTTGAGGTCGCTCGGCATATGGACACCCTAAAGACGTTTGCGGAAGTAGCTGAGGGCAGAGATAGTGGCCGCTCACCGCGACGGCTGTCAAGCCTTGCCGCCTTCCAACGGCAAGGGGCGACGGGTACTCGTAACGCCGTATCGGGGACATCTCTCGGCCACCGTCGAGGCCGGGCCCTGTGGCCCTTCGGCGGGCCCTGACGGCTATCCTCGCCGTCGCGGCCATTGGCGACGGTCTCGCCGGCTGCTCTCTTTCCCCTAACAGCACGCTGTCGTCCGCCGGCATCGAGGCCAAGATCGCCGCCGAGCTGGCCCGCACCTACAAGGTCGTGCCCCCACGCGTCGATTGCCCGGCCGGAGTCCCTGACAGTACTGGCACCCACTTCACCTGCACGACAACCCTGGACGGCCAGCCCCTACAGGTGGCCGGGACGGTGACCGGACCAGGCGGCCACGTCGTAGTCCATGCGGCCGGCGTCGTCGTCGTGAAGTCGGGGGCGGAGACCAAGATCGGCCAGAGCCTCTCGAAGAAGGCCGGCCGCCCAGTCTCGGTAGCGTGCGCCCTACCGCCGCTGCTGGTAGCCCACCCGGGCCTCGGGTTCGGCTGCACTGCGGAGATCGCTGGGGTCGAGCATCATCTGGCCGTGACGGTGGTCAACCTGGCCGGCGACCTGCGCTATCAACCGGCCAAGCCGGGCTAACCGGCCCCGGCCTGGCGGCGGCGCCGAAGGAGGTCGGACGCCGCCCGCAGGTCTGCGTTCCCGGCCGTGGCCGCTTTCACCTTCCCGATGAAAAAGCCGGCCAGCTTGTCGTCGCCCCCGGCGTAGCGCTCCCACTCGCGAGGGTTGGCGGCAATGACCTGGTCCACGACTTCCTCGATGGCATCCACCGCCATGGCCTGGAACCCCAGGCCGGCGGCAATTGAAGCCGGGTCGCCACCCTCTGCCACCAGCACCTTCAGCACTGTTCGGGCCTGGGCTGGCGTCAGCTCTCCGCCTTGTTCGAGGGCCACCAAGCGCAGGAAACCGTCAGCGTCGAAGTCATCCGTGCGGAGGCCCTCGGCGTCGGCCAGCTCACCGGCAACCTCGTTGGCCAACCGCCGGAGAGCGAGGCCGGGGTCGACCTTCGCCGCCACGGCCGCGGCCACGATCTCGTCAAGGCCCAACCTGACCACCGTGGCCACCGCGTCGGCTGACGCGTCCGCGCCGGCGGCGGCGGCCACTCGAGCCCGCCTTTCGGCGGGGAGCACGGGTAGCGAGGCCTTGGCCTCCGCGGCCCATTCGGGGCCCGGGTCGAGGGCGACCAGGTCGGGTTCGGGGAAATAGCGGTAGTCGAATGCCTCCTCTTTGGAGCGCATCGAATGCGTCCGCCCGTCCGCCTCGTCCCAGTGGCGGGTCTCCTGCACTACCTCGCCCCCGCTACTGACCAGCTCCACTTGGCGGACCGCTTCGTATGTTGCGGCGCGAACGAGGCTGCGCAACGAGTTCATGTTCTTTATCTCGCAGCGGGTCCCCAGCTCCGTCGACCCCTCTGGCCGGACCGACACATTGCAGTCGACCCGCAACGACCCTTCCTCCATTTTCCCGTCGGACGCGCCCGTCGCCACCAGAACAGCCCGCAGCTCTTCGACATATTCACGCGCCTGGTCGGCGCTGCGTATATCAGGGGCGGAAACGATTTCAACCAGCGGCACCCCGGCCCGGTTGTAATCGACCAGGGAGTGGGCTGCTTCATGTATGCGGCCGCCGCCACCGACATGGGTGGTCTTACCGGTGTCTTCTTCGATGTGCGCCCGGATTATGCCCACTCGCGCCCCGCTCGGGAGCTGCAACCAGCCGTCAATATTTATAGGCACGTCATATTGGCTGATCTGGTAATCCTTGGGCATGTCCGGGTAGAAATAGTTTTTCCGGTGAAAAAGCGAAGGCTGCACCTGGCAGTTCAGCGCCACTCCGATCCGGATGGCGTAATCAACGGCCTGCCGGTTGAGCACCGGCAAAGACCCCGGGAGCCCCAGGCAGACGGGGCAGACGTTGGTGTTAGGTTCGTCACCAAAGGCGTTCGGGCACCAGCAAAATAGCTTCGTCCTTGTCCGTAGCTCGCAGTGGACTTCGAGCCCGATGACGGTCTCCCAACCCGCCATTAATTCAGCAGAACTCATTGCGCACTTGCCCTTTTCGGGGCCAGGCTCTCTAGCACCTGGGCCACCTGGAACATGACCGGCTCGCCCAGGGCCGGCGCCAGCACCTGCACGCCGACCGGGAGGCCATCGTCACCGGTGCCGAACGGGACGCTCACAGCGGGGTGGCCGGCCAAGTTGGACGGGATGGTGCAGACATCGCTCAGGTACATGGTGAGCGGGTCGGACGTCTTGGCCCCCAGGGGAAAGGCCGTCGTCGGTGACGTGGGAGAGAGCAGGACGTCAAAGGACCGGTACGCTTCCTCGAAGTCGCGGATTATAAGCGTCCGCACCTTTTGCGCTTTGCCGTAGTAAGCGTCGTAGTAGCCGGCTGACAACGCGTATGTCCCGAGCATTATGCGCCGCTTCACCTCGGGCCCGAACCCGCTTTCCCGGGTGGCCATGTACATCTCGGTGATGTCAGCGCCCGGCACCCTGAGGCCGTAACGTACGCCGTCGTAGCGGGCCAGGTTGGAAGAGGCCTCAGCGGGAGCGATCATGTAATAGGCGGACAACCCGTACTGAACGGAGGGCACGCTAATTTCTTCGACCTTGGCGCCAGCACCGGCAAGAGCATCGGCCGCTTCGCTCACTCGGGCGGCGACGTCGGTGGCTATACCTTCCGCCCCCGCCAGTTCAGAGATCACGCCGACCCGCAAGCCGTCGATGCCCTGCCCCAGTTTGGACACCGCCGCCGGGTGGTCGCCGGGAAGGCTGGTCGAGTCCAGTTCGTCGTGGCCCGACACGCAGTCCAGCAGCAACGCCGCGTCCGCCACATTGGTAGCGAGGGGGCCGATCTGGTCAAGGGAGCTGGCGAAGGCGATTAGCCCATAACGGGAGACGAGGCCGTAAGTGGGCTTGACTCCGACCACGCCACACAGTGATGCCGGCTGGCGGATCGAGCCTCCCGTGTCACTGCCCAGAGCGAGAGGGGCGAACCTCGCTGCCACCGCGGCGGCGCTGCCCCCCGACGACCCTCCAGGTACTCGGCTGAGGTCGTGCGGGTTATGGGTGGGGCCGAACGCCGAATGCTCCGTCGAGGAGCCCATGGCGAACTCGTCCATGTTCGTTTTTCCGACAAAAACGGCCCCCGCGGCGTAGAGCCGCCTGACAACAGTGGCGTCATAAGGGGGTAGCCAGCCCTCGAGGATCCGTGAGGAACAGGTGGTCGGCACGCCCCGGGTACACAAGAGGTCCTTCAGGGCCACCGGCACGCCGGCGAGGGGACCGGGGTCCCGGCCGGCGGCCACTTGACCGTCGACCTCGCTGGCCCGGGCCCGGGCGTGGTCAGTCATCACGAAGTTGAACGCATGCACGTCGGGCTCACCGTCCGCCACGCGGGCCAGGTGCTCTTCGAGGACATCGACGGCCGACAGCTCCCCGTTGCGGACGCCTGAGGCTATGTCGATGGCCGACTCGGCCACTTGGGGCCGGTCTGCGGTCACGGGGCTTCACCCATGATGCGCGGGATCCGGAAGCGGTCGGCTTCGACATCAGGCGCCTGGGACAGGACCTCGTCGCGGTCCAGGCAGGGCCGCACCACATCGTCGCGCACCACGTTTACCAGCGGGAACGGGTGCGCAGTGGGCGGCAGTCCCTCGATGTCAAGGGCGGCTATGTCAGCGGCGTGCTCAAGGACGGCAGCCAGCTGCGTGGTGTAAGCGGTCCAGTTCTTCCTCCGAGAGGCCGAGGCGGGCCAGGCGGGCTACGTGAGCGACGTCGTTCCTGGAGATTCGCTGGACCGCTGGATCTGGGGCCATTCGGTCATCGTAACGACACGTGGCTTTGGCGGAAGCGCTACCTTCAGAGAGCGCAGAAGACGATATGGAGCCGAACGGCTATCCAGGACGACGAGGTTGAGCGACGAGCATGACGAAGTATGCCTTTTTGAGCGATGAGTGGGTGGGCGAAGCCAGGCGCATCTACGCCGAGTCCGGTACGGGTGGCGCCACCGCCGGCGCCACCGGGCTGGCGCCCGTACGGGTCAACCTCGTCGTCACAGACGCCCCGTTTTCGCCGGCCCCGATCGACGCCCACGTCGACACCTCCGCGGGCGGCTTCGACATCGACGTAGGCCACGTCCCCGACCCTGACGTCACCATCTCGCTCGGTTACGACACGGCGCGGTCCCTTTTCGTCCAGGGAGACGTACAGGCCGTCCTGCAAGCCTTCCTCGGCGGGCGGATCAAGGTGGACGGTGACTTGAGCAAGCTCCTTGACCCTCGCAGCGGCATCTTTCCCGGCTCGGGCGGTACGACGGCGCCCGGCCAAGGTTTTGCGGGCCGGGGCCCAGCCAGCCAGGGCTCAGCCAGCCAGGGGGACGGCGGGCCGGCGCCGGCCGCCAGCGCCCCTGGGGAGGCTAACCAGGGCCCGTTTGGCCAGCAGGGGTTCGGCTTCGGAGGCCAGCACGCAATGCAAGTGGCCACCCGGCTGCAGGAGATCACAGAGTGAAGGGCGCGGCCGCTCGGGCGGCGCTCTGGTGAGCGAGGTGAGCGAAGCCGCTCGCGCCGCTGCGCCCGCCCCCCGCACCGCGCAACCCGGGGCACGGGTGGACAAGTGGCTCTGGGCCGTACGGGTGTACAAGACCCGCACCGCCGCCACGGACGCCTGCCGAGCCGGTCATGTGAAGGTCAACCGGGTGGGGGCGAAGCCGGCCAGCATGGTCCGGCCCGGAGACACCGTCGAGGCCCTCTGCAATGGTCGGGAACATGTCCTCGAAGTGACCGCCATCATCGAGAAGCGGGTCGGCGCCTCCGTGGCCGTGGGCTGTTACATCGACCACAGCCCCCCTCCGCCGCCGGCCGAGCTGCAACCGGCGAACTTCGCCCGGGAACGTGGCGCGGGCCGGCCCACCAAGCGAGACCGGCGCCAATTGGACCGCGTCCGGCACCAGTAGCGCAGTCGGGACCGGGACCGCAGGCCCACGCGCCGCTGCTGGGCCGGTGTTTCGGTGCATGGACCGGCTTTCGGCGCGATTCATGTCGTCTTTCGGCAAAAACCACGCCCAGAGCTAGTGCTTGCACCGAAACAGACCGCAAATTGAAGGCAAGTGGCGGTGCAGGGCGATCCGCAGCGGCCGGCGCCGGGCGGTGCAGGGCGATCCGCAGCGGCGGCCAATGTGCGCCGGCCTCAGCCCACTTCGCCCGTTTCCAGCAGCCGCTCGAACGCGTCCTCGTCGATCTGCGGCACCCCGAGTTCCGTCGCTTTGGTGAGCTTGGCGCCCCCGGGGTCACCGCCCACGACCACGGCTGTCGTTTTCTGCGACACGCTCCCGGGTGCTTTCCCGCCTCGGGACTTTATCGCCGCCTCCGCATCCTCGCGCGACCACCGCTCCAGGGTGCCCGTGACCACCACGGACTTGCCCACCAGGTTTTGGGGGAGGGCAGGCGCCCCCGGCCCCTCGAAATTTAGACCCGCCTCCCTGAGGCGGTCGACTACTTGCCGGTTGCGGGGCAAGGAAAAGAACCGGGTAATGCTGGCCGCAATTACCGGGCCGATGCCTTCAATAGCGGCCATTTCCTCTTCCGGCGCCGCCATTATCCGGTCCAGGTGCCCCATGGCCCGGGAGAGGACCTGGCTGCCGTTGGTACCGAGGTGGCGGACGGAGAGGCCGACCAGGAGGTTGGCCAAGGGCCGGGACTTCGAGGCTTCTATGGCGCCCTTCAGGTTGGTCACCGAGAGCGGGCCAAAACCTTCGTAGGTCTGCACACGGTCGAAGTCGAGCGAATAAATATCGGCCACATCCGAAAGCAAACCTTCTTTGCAAAACAGTGACACCGTCCGTTCACCGAGGCCCTCGATATCCATGGCCCCACGGGAGGCAAAGTGGGATATCCGTTGGACTTGCTGTCCCGGGCAGTCGACGTTTATGCAATAGGTGTCGGCTTCGTCTTCGAGGCGTTGGAGCTGGGTCCCGCATATAGGGCAAGTCGTCGGGAACGACCACACGGGCAGGTCTTTCGGCCGCAAGGGCAGGACCGGCCCCCGGACCTCGGGGATCACATCGCCGGCTCGCCTCACCACCACGGTGTCGCCCGGCCGTACGTCCTTGACCCGGACCTGGTCTTCATTGTGCAGGGTAGCCAGGCCGACGCGAGCCCCACCGACAACGACGGGTTCCAGGACTGCGAAAGGCGTCGCCTTCCCGGTACGGCCGATCGAGACCATTATTTCCCTGAGGAGTGTGGTCTTTTCCTCCGGGGGGAACTTGTAGGCGATGGCCCACCGCGGGGCGTGCGAGGTGGCCCCGAGCTCGCGCCGCTGGGCCAAGTCGTCCACTTTCACCACCACCCCGTCGATCTCGAAATCGATACTGTGGCGGTTTTCCAACCATTTCTGGCAGTACTTGTCGACGTCCTCCAGGCTGTCCAACGTCTGTATGTAACGGCTCACCGGGAAACCCAGCTCCTTCAGCCAGTCGACCGTTTCGTGGTGGTACTTGAACGGCGGCCCCCCCACGACCTCGCCCAATTGGTACGCGGTGAACGACAGCTCCCGCGCCGCCGTTACCTCGGGGTCCTTCTGGCGCAACGAGCCGGCGGCGGAATTTCTGGGGTTGATGAAAGTGCGGCCACCGGTTTCCGCCTGACGGCGGTTGAGTTCTTCGAACGCCTGGACGGTCATGTAGATCTCGCCTCGTACCTCCAGGCTTTCCGGCGCCCCGGGCCCGAGTTCCTTCGGCACGGCGGCAATGGTGGCCACGTTTTGCGTCACGTCCTCCCCAACTTCGCCGTTTCCCCTGGTGGCGGCGGTGACCAACCGGCCTTTCTCGTAGAGCAAGGACATGGCCAGGCCGTCGATCTTCAGCTCGCAGTTGAACGCCACCTCGCCCGATATGTAGCGCTCCATCCGCTTGCCCCATGCCAGCAGCTCCTCGTAGCTCACCGTCTTGTCGAGCGACATCATCGGGGTCCGGTGACGCACCTCCGTAAAGAGGCCCAGTGGTGCCCCGCCCACCTGTTGCAAAGGGGACTCTCCCGAAACGACCTCTGGGTGCTCGCGCTCGAGCGCCGCCAGTTCGCGGACCATTTCGTCGTACTCGGCGTCGCTGACCTCGGGGTCGTCCAGCTCGAAATAGCGGCGGTTGTGGTAGGCGATAAGCTCCGCAAGCTCGTCGGCCCGTTCGGCGAAGTGGTCGTCGGCCATCGTCCCCAAGGCTACCCACGAGCCGTGACTGCGCAGCCGGCGGGAGAACCGCCTGGGCGTCGTCTGTGGCTACGCCCCATAGGCGCCTCGGCCGCACATGGGCCGGCGTCGCGGGCAGTTTTGCCCGGAACCCGGATAAAAAGCACTACAGACGCGCCCCGCCAGGCGAAAGTTGCACCAGACGGCCCCCGTACGGGCGGCGCTGAGTGCATTTATCTACGGCTATCCGGCGCGCCGGCCAGACCTCAGACGGCCATACCCCCTCCCAGCACTACGTCCTCACCGCCCACCTCGGGGTCGTACAGGACGACGGCCTGACCGGGGGCTACCCGCCTCGTCGGCTCTACGAAGACGACCACACCCGCCCCCGCCTCGCCACCCTCCCAGGTCGCCGGCAACGGCCTCCCGTGCGCGCTCAACTGCGCTTCCACGGTGGTCCCCGGCGCCACGGGCACTCCCGTCGACCAGGAGATGTCGACTACCGCGGTCCGGTCCACGAGCAGGTCCTCCAGGTCCCCGACGGTGGCGGTCCGCCCGGTCAGGTCGACGTCGACGACGTACCGGCGTTCGGGCCGCGACCGGGGCAGCAGGCCGAGCCCCCGCCGCTGGCCGATCGTGAGCAGTTCGAGCGCCTGGACCGGCCCGATGTCGTCGCCGGCGGTCGTGACCAGCCGGCCGCCGGTGACTGGCATTCGATCGGAGAGAAAGCCGTTCCTACCTGCGTCCTTCGAGATGAAGCAGACGTCCTGGCTGTCCGGCTTGGCCGCCGTACGCAGGCCCAGCTCGTCGGCTACGCCTCGCACTCTGTCTTTGGTCATCTCTCCGACTGGCAGGTACAACCGAGCCAGCTGGCCCTGGCCCAGCATGTACAGGACGTAGGACTGGTCCTTGGCCGCGTCCCGCCCGCGTCGCAACTGCCACCCGTGACCCTCCGCTGGCTCCACCACTCGAGCATGGTGGCCGGTGGCGATGGCGTCGAAACCGAGCAGAACGGCCCGTTCCAGGAACCGGTCGAACTTCAGGTGCGTATTGCAGGCGATGCAAGGGTTCGGGGTCAAGCCCTGCGTATGCCCGGCCACGTACGGCTCCACGACGTCGCGGTCGAAATCGCCAGTGAAGTTGAACACGTGGTGGGCGATGCCGAGCTGCTGTGCTACCCGCCGTGCGTCCTCGACATCCGCCACAGAACAGCAACCCGAGTCCGACGGGCCGCCCCACAGCTTCATCGTGGCCCCGACGACCTCGTGGCCTTCCTGGAGCATCAGGGCGGCGGCTACTGACGAGTCCACTCCGCCGGACATGGCTACCAGTACGCGCACCTATCGGCCCTCCACCGCAGCCAGACGCTTGGCCGGCGCCAGGTGGACCGGCCCCGAAGAGCCCTGTCCCCGCAGGCGGGCCACCGCCGCCGGCACCACCCGCAGGGCCAAGTCGACGTCGGCCTCTGTCGTCGTATGCCCCAGGGTCAGGCGCAGGGCACCCAGGGCCCGAGAGGGCGGGTAACCCATGGCCATGAGGACGTGGCTCGGCTCCATGGCCCCACTGGCGCAAGCTGAACCGGCGGAGGCGGCCACGCCGAGCTCGTCCAGCACCACCAGCAGGGCCTCACTTTCGACTCCATCAATCAATAAGTGACAGTGGCCGGGGGCCCGTTGCCGGCCGGCAGCCGTCTCGTGCGCTCCCGGGACGCTCCCCAGGAGACCAGTGGCCAGGACGAGCCGCAAGCGCCCGACGCGATTGCAGGCGCCGGCCCGCTCGGCCGCAGACGTCTCGAGGGCGGCGCCCATCCCTACAATTCCGGCCACGTTGTGCGTGCCGGCGCGGCGCTCCCGCTCTTGCGGGCCACCGTAGAGCACAGGTTCAACTTTGACCGGCCGCCGGAAGGCGAGGGCGCCGACCCCCTGCGGGCCACCGAACTTGTGCCCGCTGATGCTGACCATGTCTGCGCCGGCACCGAGGTCGGCCACATCGAACCAGGGGACCGCTTGCACCGCGTCGGTGTGCAAGACAGCGGCCGGAGCCCGCCGGCGTACGAGGCGGGCCACCTCGGCCAGCGGCTGCACGGTCCCTACTTCGCTGTTGACCAGCTGGACGGACACGATGCTAACGGTCTTGTCCAGAGCGCCCGCCAGGCTGTCCAGGTCAACCACCCCATCGTTCCCCACCGCCACCACCCGTACGGGCGTGCCCAACGCCCTCTCGGCCGCGCTGGCGGCGTGGAGCACCGCATGATGTTCAATGGCGCTGACCACGACGGGTCCCGGTACGGCCCGTAACCGGCCCAGGATGGCCAGGTTGGCCGCCTCGGTGCCGCTGGCAGTGAAGACAACGTCACCGGGGGCCGTGCCAAGGACGCCCGCCACCTTGTCCCTCGCCTCGTCGACGGCCTGTCGCGCCGCCCGAGCCACCGAATGTGAGCCGGAAGGATTGCCGAACCGGCCGGACAGCCACGGCCGCATGGCCTCGAACGCCTCCAGGCAAAGAGGGGTCGTCGCCGCATGGTCCAGGTACGCCGGCATGTGTTGCAAGCTAGTGGGAGCGAGCGCAGCTGCTGACGCGGCCGGGGTATTACGGGCCTCGTCCGTGGGCCCGCCGGCTCTGGCCTAGCCTGGTGCGCCCGCCGGCGGCGGCGTCGTCGTCGTCGGCAGCGTGGTGACAGACGTCGTTAGTTGCGTGACTTTGGCCGGCGTCCAACTAACCACACCCGGCCCGAACGACCAGTCCATGACGCCATGGTCTCCCATTACCGGCGCCCTCGGCCCCCCGGTGACCTGGACTACGTCGCCCACCCGGCTCAAGTGGAAGAAGGTGTCTGCGTCCGCCGGGCTCAGGTTGATGCAGCCGTGGGAGACGTTTTGAAAACCCTGGGACGAGACGCTCCACGGGGCGGCGTGAACGTACTCGCCGCTGTCTGAAATATGAACGTCCCAG
Organism: uncultured Acidimicrobiaceae bacterium; assembly: GCA_963845605.1. Lineage (GTDB taxonomy): Bacteria > Actinomycetota > Acidimicrobiia > Acidimicrobiales > Palsa-688 > Fen-671. The sequence continues at coordinate 351,151 of CAWJSS010000002.1, read as the reverse complement.
TACACCTTCAAGTTGTAAGCGCCGGGAGAACCCTGGGGGATGCCGACGGTGGCCGAGTTCATGTCGACCAAAGATTCCCGGTCCATGACTATATGGGTGCCGTCCATGGAGGGGTCCGCCAGCCTGCCCCCGCTTATCGGCCAGGTGTACAGGACTTTGCCGTTCTGGGTCACGGTCATTTGGTGGGTCGACAGGTTGACCGTAGAAATGCGGCTCTCACCGATTATGAACGACGTCGTCAGGGTGCCGACGCCCCAGTTCCCGCCGCCCACGTCCCAGTCGGCCAGGTCCCCGGAAACCGAAACCCCTTCGCCTACGGGCCAATAATGCGCCGGCCGAAAATGCAGCTCCACCGAGCTGAACCAATGCCAGCCGCCAGGGACCGGCTTGCTCATCGAAATATGCAGATGGGATAGCACCGACTGCTGTGCGGCGTACGTGTCTATCGGTTGGGAGAACATAAAGATGATCGGTTCGCCGATCCCTACGGCAATGCCCGGGGTCGGGAAAACGTTGGCCGTCACGCTCTCCGCCGAGGACGGGGCCGGTGTCACGAACGTCCTCGTCCCCTCTGCTGTCAGCCCCGTATCGGTACCCACATTGCCGGCGACGACAAAGCTCACGGTGTACGTGGTGCTCGGGAAAAGGGTGCCCGTGGAACGGAACACGCCCGTGTACGGGTCGATCGCCCCGGCCAGGACGTGAGTGCCAGGGCCACCTGTTATATGGACTCTTTCCAAGTGAGCGCCGGTGGCGTGAACGATGACCGGCACCCCCAGGTTGAAGTGGCCGGCGCCGTTTGCCGGCGCCAATACCACTCGTGAACGCAAAACAGCGAGGGCTTGCGCCCTGCTCGTCGTGGTTGTTACCCGTTGCGTGGTAGTAGTTACGCGCTGCGTAGTCGTGGGCTGTGCCGATACCGGAGGTGCCGCCGTTGACCCTGTGGTGGCCTGCGCGTTGTTCTTGCTGGCGGCCAGCCCGCCCAAAACCGCGACGGCAACGAGCGCACCCACGACCAGGCACCCGAGCATAAGGATCACGGTGCCACCGGCACCGAACCCGCTATCGCCCCCTCTGCGCCGCCGCGCTGAACCTCTGCTCACTGTTTATAGATTACGCCACGAGACGTCCGGTGGGTTCCCATTGGGCGGTGGGTTGTCATTTCGCGCGGCATTACTACGTGGGCGCGGGGGCCAGCCACAAAACGCCTAACGGCGGGAGTACCAGCTCCGCCGAACTGGCCATCCCGTGCCAACCGACGTCTTCGGCCGTGACTTCACCCATGTTCCCCAGGCCGCTCCCGCCCCACTCCTGTGCGTCTGTGTTGAGCAACTCGAGCCAACGGCCAGGCCTCGGTAGGCCAATCCGGTAACCAACTTGCGGGACGGGCGAGAAGTTGGCCACACAGGCCACGATGTCACTGGCCGGGACGTTGGGCCAGGAGACCTCGGGTTGGAAATGAGCCGGGGAACGGCCGTCCGGGTGACCGTGCTCCTGGGGCCGGCGCGACCGCCAGAAAGAAAACACATTTTCGTCGGCGTCACTGGCGTCTATCCAGCGGAACCCGTCCGGGTTGAAGTCCTGTTCCCACAGCGCCGGCTGCGAGCGGTACAGCTTGTTCAACTCGGCCACCAAGTGCTGCAGCTTGGCGTGGTCGGGCCACTGGCCGAGCATCCACCAATCGACAGGCCGCTCATTGTCCCATTCGCGTTCCTCGCCAATTTCGCTGCCCATGAAAATTAGTTTCTTGCCGGGGTGCGCCCACATCCAGGCATAAAGTGCCCGCAAGTTGGCCAGTTGGCGCCAGCGGTCACCGTGCATCTTGGACAGCATCGAACGCTTGCCGTGGACTACCTCATCGTGAGATAGGGGCAGGATGAAGTTCTCGTGCCACGCGTACAGCAGGCCGAAAGTGAGGTCGTTCTGGTGGTACCGCCGGAATAATGGGTCCGTTTCGAAATACCCGAGGGTGTCGTGCATCCAACCCATGTTCCACTTGAACCCAAACCCGAGGCCGCCGAGGTAAGTGGGCCGGGAAACGCCCGGCCATGCGGTCGATTCCTCTGCGATGGTGGTGGCCCCAGGGCACACGGAGAAAATCGTTTCGTTGAGCTCCTTCAAGAAGGACACGGCCTCCAGGTTTTCGTTGCCGCCGAACTCGTTTGGCACCCACTCACCCGGCTGGCGGGAATAGTTGAGGTACAGCATCGAGGCCACGGCGTCGACCCGGAGGGCGTCCACGTGAAACTGGTTGAGCCAGAAAACCGCATTTGCCACCAGGAAATTGCGGACCTCGTGGCGGCCCAGGTTGAAAACCAATGTCCCCCAATCGGGGTGGGCACCCATCGGGCCGGCGTGCTCGTACAGGGCCGTGCCGTCGAAGCGGGCCAAGGCAAATTCGTCACGGGGGAAGTGGGCAGGGACCCAGTCCACGATCACGCCGACGCCGCTTTTGTGCAATGCGTCCACGAGTACTCTGAAATCGTCGGGCGAGCCAAAGCGAGCGGTGGGCGCGTAATAGGCGCTGACCTGGTAACCCCAGCTCCCTCCGAAGGGGTGTTCGGCCACAGGCAGGAACTCGACGTGGGTAAATCCCATTTCGGCTACGTACTGTGGTAGCTGTTCGGCCAGCTCCAGATATGACAGCGGCCGGGGGCCGCCCGGGTCGCCGGTGGTCCACCGCCATGAGCCCAGGTGGACCTCGTAAATGGACATCGGCTTGGCCAGGGGGTCCCCTTCGGGCCTTCTGGCCATCCAGCCGGCGTCGTCCCAATTGTGAGCCGGCGGCTCTGCGATCACCGACGCCGTGCCAGGAGGGACTTCGGTGGCGAAAGCGAGCGGGTCCGCCTTCAAAATGAGGCGCTCGTCCGCCGTCACGAGCTCGAACTTGTAGCGCGCCCCCGGGTGTGCACCAGGGATGAATAGCTCCCACACCCCCGAGTCACCCAGCGCCCGCATCGGGTGCAAACGGCCGTCCCAGAAGTTCCAGTCCCCCACGACCCGGACGGCTTTGGCATTGGGCGCCCACACGGCGAAGGCCGTGCCCGCTACGCCTTGATGCACACGCGGGTGGGCGCCCAGGACCTCCCACAGCCGATGGTGCCGGCCCTCATTGAACAGGTGCAGGTCGAGGTCTCCAAGCGTCGGCCACAACCGGTAGGGGTCGTCGTAGACGAAGCCAGGTGACCCCGCCGCGCCGTAGGTCGCCTCCAGTCGGTAGCCCGCCACCGTCGGGTCGAGGTCGCCTTCCCACAGCCCGCCGGGATGGATTTGGCGCATGGCCACCCGTTGCAGGATCTCCCGTTCGGGCGCCGGGCCGGTGACCAGCACGGACATCTCGCTGGCGGAAGGGCGCAGCGCCCTGACCAGGCCGCCGTGCCGCCCAAGCAAGGAGTGAGGGTCGTGATGGCGGCCCTGGACCAAGAGCTCGACCTCCTGGGGGTCGAGGCTGGTCTGTCGTTGGCCGTCTGCGTTTGGTGACGGCTTGCTTTTAGTGGGTCCGGTCTTCCGTACGCCGGTGTCGGGCAGGCTCGTGTTAGGCGCGGCAGTGTTCGTCATAGGTTTGTTATCTCCGGAAAGGCCCCACTCCTCACTCGAGGGCCTCATTGCCGTCGTCCTCGTCCGCCGGCTCGAGCGGTCCGGCCAGCAAATCCTCGACCGGGTCGGACAGCAAGCGCCACAGGGCGGCCAGGGGGATCGGCACCCAGTCAGGGCGATAAGCCTCTTCATAGCCCAGTTCGTAGAGGGCCTTGTCGAGCTCGAAGGCGACCCGGACCGCCTCCCGGTCCTCCACCTCGGGCGGCAGCAGGTCCTCTATCCCCTTCGTCTCGTAGTAGCCCCGCAAGAAGGCGGCGCCGTTGCGGTCCTCCCACGCCCGGGCCAGCTGCTCCAGGAGGGCCGGGTCGCTCTCGGCCCGTTCCCTGAGGGCGTAGCGGGACGCGTACTGGAGGGACCGCAGCATCCCGGCCACGTCTTTGAGCACAGAGACGGGGCGCTGGCGTTCCTCCAGCGGCCGGTTGGGCTCGCCCTCGAAGTCGAGGACGTACCAGCCATTGTCAGACCGCATCACCTGGCCCAGGTGGTAGTCGCCGTGGGCGCGCAGTGCGGGCCCCGGGTCACGCACGTCACCCAGGCGGGCCAGCAAAGGTTGGGCCGAACCGGACAGCTCTGAGCCCAACTGCAGGACGCGTTCGTGGATCGAGGCGATCAACGCCGACCAGTGCTCGGCGAAGCCCCCACTCGACGTCCCAAACGCTTCAGCCATGGCCAGGTGCATGTCCGCCGTCATCTGGCCCAGGCGAGCAGCTTCAGCGGCAAAATCACCGCCCGACATGGCGGGAGTGGTGGGGTCTTCTTCGCTGGCGGCGCCGTAAAAGTCACGCAGCGACGTGAGCGCCAGAGCCCACCCGTCCGTGCCGCCGGCCAGGTACTGCTGCCCGAACGCCAGGTCGTGCCCATCCCGTTGCCATCTGACCAGGGGCAAAGCGATATGGCTGAACCCCGTGCGGGCCAGCGCCTCCGATATTTCGACATCGGGATTTGGCCCCGGAGAGAGGCGGCGGAAAAGTTTGAGGATCAGGCGGTCGTCGTATACGAGCGAGGTGTTGGACTGTTCAGCCGCCAGTGGGCGGCCCCGCTCGGCCTCCTCCGTGCCTCCACTGGCCGCTCGAAGCAGGGCCACCGCCATCTCGCTGTCGATGCTGGCGCCGTAGTAGACCCGGTCGCCCACGGTACCCATCAGGGCGTTCTCGTGGCCCTGCAGGTGCCCGGCACTGTCAGCGGTGGGGCGTTCGGCTATCACCAACTGGTAGGGGCTCCCGTCGGCCATGACGATGGCCCACAGCAAACGGGCCGAGCCGTCCAGCTCGGCCAGACAACCCGAATCGAGGACGCCCAAGGAAGAGGGCGGCGCGTCCGCGGCGTACCAGCGCCGGTTGGCCAGATAGGGGCCAATGAGGCGCATCAGTTCGGGAGGGGGGGCCCAGGGCAACAACGGGTCTTCGGCCATCATCAATCTCCAGTCGGGCTGGGAGCACCCGTCACCAAACCGAACCAGTAGAACCCGTACGGCGGGAGCGTCACGAAATACGGCAGCTCGCCGATCGGTGGGAACGGGGTACGCCCTAACAGCTCTATGGGAGTCATACCCTCCCAGCGCTGCAGAGGTAACTGAGCGGGTTGAGCAAAGCGCGACAGGTTGCTTACACACAGCACCGCATCGCCTGGCGCCGTAGTGATGTCAGGACTGGGTTTGGCCGGGCTGGACATGGCGGGGCCGGGCATGACCGGGCTGGGTACGGCCGGGCTGGGCATAGCCGGGCTGGGTTTCACCGGCCCGGGTGTAGCCGTCCTGAGTTGGCCCGCGCTGGCCTTGCTGGGCCCGGCTTTGCCCGCTCGTGGCCGTGGGGGCGCCTCCTCGCTGGTCGGGACGCGGATGTAGGCCAGTACCGAGGGGTTGTCCGTGGAAACAATCTCGACGTCGCCGGTGCCGAACACAGGGTGCTGGCGGCGGACCTCCAGCATCCTGCGCATCCAGTGCAACAGGGAACTCGGGTTGCGCATCTGGGCTTCGACGTTCACCGCCTGGAAGCCGTAAACCGGGTCCATCAGCGGCGGCAGGTACAGCTGGGCGAAGTCGGCGCGTGAAAAGCCGGCGTTGCGGTCGGGGGACCACTGCATGGGGGTGCGCACGCCATCGCGGTCGCCGAGGTAGATATTGTCCCCCATACCGATCTCGTCCCCGTAGTAAAGCACGGGGGAACCGGGCAGGCTGAAGAGGAGGGAGTGGAGCAGCTCCGCCACTCGCCTGTCGTTGTCCACCAGGGTGGCGAGACGGCGGCCAATACCGATATTGCGTTTCATGCGGGGATCTTTGGCGTACTCGGTGTACATGTAGTCCCGTTCTTCGTCCGTCACCATTTCGAGCGTCAACTCGTCGTGGTTCCGCAGGAATATCCCCCAACTGCAAACGTCCGGGATAGGTGGGGTCCGGGCCAATATTTCCGTGATCGGGTAGCGCTGCTCCCGCCGCACAGACATGAACATGCGGGGCATGAGGGGAAAGTGAAAGCACATGTGGCACTCGTCACCGTCCCCGAAGTACTGGACCACGTCTTCGGGCCACTGGTTGGCCTCGGCCAAGAGCACCTTGCCCGGGTACAGCGAGTCGACTTCTTTGCGCAGCCTCCTCAGGTAGTCGTGCGTCTCGGGCAGGTTTTCCCCATCGGTGCCGTCCCGCTCGAAAAGGTAAGGGACGGCGTCGAGACGAAACCCGTCAAGGCCGACGTCGAGCCAGTAACGGACGACGTCGAGTATGGTGTCGGCCACCTCGGGGTTGTCGAAGTTGAGGTCCGGCTGATGGGCAAAAAAGCGGTGCCAGTAATACTGGCCCCGTTGGGGATCCCATTCCCAGTTGGATTTTTCCGTATCGACGAAAATGATGCGGGCTTCCGGGTAACGCTGGTCGTCGTCGCTCCACACGTACCAGTCGGCCTTCGGGTTGGTCCGGTCTTGGCGGGACTCGTTGAACCACGGGTGTTGGTCACTGGTGTGGTTGATGACGAGGTCGGCGATAACCCTTATGCCCCGCCGGTGGGCCTCGTCGACCAGCTGGGCCACGTCGGCCACCTGACCGTACTCCGGCAAGACCGTCCAGTAATCGGAAATGTCGTAACCCCCGTCGCGCAACGGGGACTCGTAAAACGGGAGCAGCCAGATGCAGTCGACCCCCAACCACTGGATATAGTCCAATTTGCTGACCAGGCCGGGGATGTCACCGGTGCCGTCGTTGTTGGAATCGAAGAAGCCCCTCACCAGGATCTCGTAGAAAACGGCTCTCTGGTACCAGTGGACATCCTTGCTGGCGGTACCCGAAACCGGCCTTACCTTTGCCATGGTGCACCCCCTTTCGGCATTTCAGAGATGGCTGCGCACCGCCGTTATGTGGGCCACCCGCCGCCACGGGTCCAACCTGACATATGGGTGCGGGCCCCACGTGTACGTCTCGCCCGACAACTCGTCAGAGACCTCCAACCAGGTCCCCGGACGATCCGCCAGCGCAGACATGTCGAGGTGGAGCGTGGTTTCCTGCGTCGTGTAAGGGTCCAGGGTCACCACCACCAGGACTACGTCGCTGCCGTCGTCGGACGTCTTCGAGTAAACCAGGACGTTCGGGTTGTCCGAGCCGTGGAAATGGACGGTGCGTAACGACGCGAACGCCCGGTGCCGGCGCCGGATAGCGTTGATGGCGCCGAACAGGGGGGCGAGCGTACCGGGCCGGGCGAAATCCCTGTGCTTTATCTCGTATTTCTCCGAGTTGAGGTACTCCTCGTTGTCGGCTGATGCCGGCGCGTTCTCGCACAGTTCGTAGCCGCTGTAAACGCCGTAAGACGGTGACAGGGTGGCGGCCAGGATGTAGCGAAGGGCAAAAGCAGATGGTGGCCCGCCGCGAAGAGGGCCCGACAGGATGTCCGGGGTGTTGGGCCAGAAGTTAGGACGCATGTAGTCAGCCAAGCCGGTGTGGGCCAGCTGTCCCATATAGGTCCTGATGCCTTCGGGACCGTATTGCGGCACGCGCCAGGTGAAATACGTGTAGCTCTGTGAAAACCCGACCTCAGCCAGACGGGCCATTACCTTCGGCCTCGTGAACGCTTCGGCCAGGAATATCACGTCAGGCCTTTCCTGGCGGAGCGCTTTTATCAGCCACTCCCAAAACGCGAACGGCTTCGTGTGGGGGTTGTCCACCCGGTAAATCCTGACACCGCGGTCCGACCAGAAATCGATTATGGCTTTGCACGCCTCCCACAAGGCAACCCGGTCGGCCTCCTCGGAGGGCCAGAAGTTTATCGGGTAAATATCCTGGTATTTCTTGGGCGGGTTCTCGGCGTAGGCAATTGACCCGTCGGGGCGGCGGCGGAACCATTCGGGGTGTTCGCGGGGCCAGGGATGGTCAGGGGAGCATTGCAGGGCGTAGTCCATGGCCAGTTCCATGCCGTGGCCCTGAACGGTCCGGACCAAGAAGTCGAAGTCCTCGAACGAACCGAGGTCCGGGTGGAGCGACGTGAACCCGCCTTCCTCGGCGCCGATGGCCCACGGGCTCCCCGGGTCCCCCTCCTCCGCGACAAGCGAATTGTTTTTCCCTTTACGGAACGTGTGCCCTATGGGGTGGACGGGGGGGATGTACAGGACGTCGAACCCCATTTCTGCCACCCGGGGTACTTGAGCGGCGGCGCCGCGCAGGCCCCCGAAGCTGCGAGGGAACAGCTCGTACCAGGCCCCCACGGATGCTCGCTGCCGGTCGACCCACAGCGGCACCGGGGCCGCCACGGTGAGGTCGGCGGCCAACCGGGGACCGCTGAGGGCGCGGGCCACGGGCGCCGACAAGGCTGCGCTGATCCTGCTGGCATCGTCGAGCTCTCTGTTGCTCACCGCCGCCAGCGCCTTGGCCACATGCTCAGCATCGCCGCCCGTCCCCCTCTCGCTCTGAGCGGGTTGGGGTCTTCCCGTCCTGGGCTGCCTCCGACAAGAGGCCCATAACCTCCGCCACCTCGGTCTTGACCTCGTCGCGAGCGGCCAACTTGATAGCGGCTTTGCGAGCCCACGTGGCGTACCGGTCGGTCCATGCCTCTACCACCAGCTCATGGGGGCCGATATCAACGGCCCTGACGGCGGCTGACCACTCGTCGTTCCCGTTGTTCGTCATTGCGCAGGCCGACACCACCTCGGCCCCCCGCCGCAACAGAGCCCGGGCCGCCAGGACGTCGTGGCCTTCCCTGAAAATATTCGCCGTGACTGGGGTCAGCTCACCCACTACCGCCTTGGCGGGCCGGCCATGAGGCGTGGACGGCCTCACGTCCTGGACCACGACCCGCTCGAGGGGCATGAGCGGCGTAAGCGGTTCGGCCCGTCGTTTCTGCTTGGTCGAGGTGCCCGAAGAGGCTGGCCGCCGGGTGGACGAGGTACGAAGGTCGTCGGTCGTCACCGCGCCCACGCTACCGGGGCGTCGGAGAGGCCGGCACGGCTGGCCGGCCCGCTCCGCCAGCCTGGATATGCCCGTGGGTGTGGCCGGGTCGGATGCCCTCTTTGAGGTACCGGGACCGGCGCCTTGGTACGTTGGCCGAAGATGAAAGCCTTCCGGAGCTTCACCGTCAGAGCGCGGCTGCCCGAGCCATTGGCCCCTCTTCAAGAGCTGGCCTTCAATCTGAGGTGGTCCTGGGACGACAGGACCCGCGACGTCTTCCGCTGGGTGGACCCCTATTTGTGGGACCGGACCCAGCACGACCCGGTACAGGTGCTCTCTCTCGTAGCCAGAGAGCGGCTGGAGGCGTTGGCCAAGGACAACGCTTTTATGTCCTTCCTCGGCGAGATCCATGCCGACCTGCGCCGTTACATGAGCGTTCACCGCTGGTTCCAGGACCGGGGGCGCTCTGCCTTGACCAAGGTGGCCTATTTCTCGCCCGAGTTCGGGATCGCCGAAGCCCTGCCCCAATACTCGGGCGGTCTGGGCATCCTGGCCGGCGACCACCTGAAGGCGGCCAGCAGCCTCGGCGTCCCTATGGTGGGCGTTGGCCTGCTGTACCGGGAGGGCTACTTCCGGCAACGGCTCAATGCTGACGGCTGGCAAGAAGAGCGCTACCCGGTGATGGACCCTCACGCCATGGCCCTCACCCCTGTGGACGGGACCAGGATCACCGTCGAACTGGCCGGTCAGGCCCTGATCGCCCAGCTCTGGGTAGCGTACGTAGGCCGGGTGAAGCTGTACCTGCTCGACGCCAACGTCGACGAGAACCCCGACGACCTGCGGGCCGTGACGGACCGGCTTTACGGCGGGGGAACCGAGCACCGTCTACGCCAGGAGATCCTGCTCGGCATCGGCGGCGTGCAGGCGCTGGAGGCCCTGCACGAGCGCGCCCAGATTTTCCATTCCAACGAGGGCCATGCCGGCTTCTTGAGCCTGGAACGGATCCGCCAGTTCGTAACCAGCAACGGGCTGTCGTTCGCCGAGGCCGTCGAGGCCAACCGGGCCGGCACCATTTTCACCACCCATACACCCGTACCAGCGGGGATAGACCGGTTCCCGGCGGAACTGATGGAAAAGTATTTTTCCGGCTGGGCCCACGAGTGCGGCGTCGGCATCGAGGACCTGATGGCGCTGGGCCACGGCCCCGGGGAGCCCACCAATGCGCCGTTCAATATGGCGATCATGGGCCTGCGGCTGGCCAGCATGTCCAACGGCGTGTCGAAGCTCCACGGCCATACCAGCCGGCTGATGTTCCAGCAGCTCTTCGCGTCGGTTCCCGTCGACGAGGTCCCCATCGCATCGGTCACCAATGGGGTCCACGGCCGCACCTGGGTATCGCCGGCGATGAGCGACCTCTTCACCAAGTACGTCAACCCGTCCTGGGAGGAGGCCGGCCTGGCTGACTGGGCTCGTATTTCAGAGGCGCGCGATGACGAATTGTGGAGAGCCCGGGAGCAAGGAAAAGCGGCGCTGGTCGGTTTCGTGCGCGCCCGTCTGAAGGCGTCCCTGCTCGAGAAGGGCGTATCCCCGATCGATGCCGCCTGGGCCGATGAGGCGTTCGACCCCACCGTTCTGACCATCGGTTTTGCCCGCCGCTTCGCCTCCTACAAACGAGCCACCCTGCTCATGTCGCAACCCGAACGGCTGAGGGCCCTGCTGCTTGACCCGAGCCGGCCTGTACAGCTGCTGTTCGCCGGGAAGGCGCACCCGGCGGACGACCTCGGCAAAGAGATGATCCGCCAACTGCTCCAGTTCACCGGCGAGCCCGCAGTGCGCCACCGGACCGCGTTCATCGAGGACTACGACATCGCCGTGGCCCGCATGCTGCTCCAGGGTTGCGACCTTTGGCTCAACAACCCCCGCCGGCCACTGGAAGCGAGCGGGACGAGCGGGCAGAAGGCCGCGCTCAACGGGGCCATCAACGTATCGGTGCTCGACGGCTGGTGGGACGAGATGTTCGATGGCAACAACGGATGGCAGATCGCGTCGGCCGAGTCGTACGGGGACGTCCAGCGACGAGACGAGGTGGAAGCCAACAGCTTGTTCGAGATCCTCGAACGCCAGATCATCCCGCTGTACTACGACCGCAGCGGTGACCGCTTCCCTCGCCAATGGGTGGCTCGCATCAAGGACTCGCTGAGCACGCTCGGGCCCCGGGTGCAGGCCTCGCGTATGGTCCGGGATTACGTAACGCAAATGTACGAGCCCATGGCCAAAACAGCGGACGCGTTGTCCGCCCGGGGGTACGCCAGGGCGAAAGACCTGGCGGCCTGGAAAAAGCATGTGCAAGAGGTGTGGGAGAAAGTCTCGGTCGTGTCGGTCGACATCGACGCCACCACCCTGGTGGCCGATCTCGGGGCCACCATGAACGCCACGGCGGAGGTGGCGCTGGGGGACCTGGCGCCCAACGAGGTTTCCGTGGAGCTGCTGCACGGCCCGGTGACCGCCGGCGACGACTTGGCCCACTGGCAAGTAGTGAGGATGGACCGGGAAGGCCCCACCGAAACTCCGGGCGTGGACCTGTGGAAAGGCAGCTTCGAGTGCGACGTTGCCGGTCGCCACGGTTTTACAGTGCGGGTCCTCCCGAGCAATGCCGACCTTCCGGCCCCCGCCGAACTGGGCCTGGAGGCCTGGGCCAAGTCCTCGTAGGTCCCGCCCAACCAAGCGCGCTGCGACCGGTAGTCTCGTGCCGTGCGGGAACACGTGGACGCCCGGAAACTGACTGAACTGGCCCGTGCCCTGGTGGCCGTCGATACGTCCAACCCACCCGGGAACGAGGGAGCCGCAGAAGGCGTCCTTCGAGCCGCTCTGGCCCCGTGGCGACCGGCTTGGGAAAGAGTGGAGCCTGCTCCCGGCCGCGTTTCTCTTATTGCCCGACTTCCGAGCCCGGATGGCGCTAGCGCCGACGCCCACGATGGCGCCGGCCGGCCCACCCTTATCGTCAACGGCCATACCGACGTCGTACCTGCGATAGCAGCGAACTGGTCTCACGACCCCTTCCAGCCAGAGGTACTCGATAACCGCCTTTATGGCCGCGGCGGCGCCGACATGAAAGGGGGGATCGCCGCGGCCATATGTGCTCTCGGCACGCTCGAAGCCGCTGGCCTCGAGCCCAGCTGCGACATCGTTTTCCAGTTCGTAGCGGACGAGGAGAGAGGCGGAGGCCTCGGCACCCGGGTATTGATGGAATCGGGCCTGTTGCAGGGGGACGCGTGCGTAGTCCCCGAGCCGACCTCGCTAGCCGTCTCCGTGGCCGAAAGGGGCCTGCTGCAAGGCGAGATCGTCGTCAAGGGCCGGCCGGGCCATGGCAGCCGGCCCCGTGAAGGGGTCTCGGCTGTCGAGCACGGCGCTCAAATCGTACTTGCGCTGCACGCGGCGGACTTTGGCGACCCGGAACACCCCTTGCTCGGGGCGCCCACTTCCAACATCGGGATGTTCCACGGCGGGACCGCGCTCAACATCGTCGCCGAGCAGGCCCGTGTCGGTTTCGATCGCCGTCTCCTGCCCGGGACGAGCCTCGACGAGGCATTGGCCGGCCTGCGCCGGCGGGTCAAGGCGGCCGGGTTGGAAGGGCTCGAGTACGAGGTCGAAGTGTTCGACTACGGGGAGGGCAGCGAGATGAGCTCCGACCACCCGTTCGCCGAACTCGTGAGACGGTCAATCTCGTCTGTGACCGGGACCAGCCCGGACACCATAGGGATGACTTTTACGACCGACGCCAGGTTCGTCCGCAACCAGGCCGGCATCCCGGCTGTAGTTTGCGGGCCGGGCAACATCGCCCAGGCGCACGGGATCGACGAATGGGTCAGCATTTCCCAGCTCGTCGACGCCACGGCCGCCTACGCAGAGATTTACCGATTCGTTCGGCCCGGGCAGCGTGTCTCCTCGCCTGACCGGCTAAGTGCCGTTCGGAGTGACATTCTGCACGCGGCTCTGGACGCCGCTCTGAATGCCAATCTGGATGATCATCTGGCAGGTCGTGTGAAGATAACCCGGGTTACGGCCGAAGTCGTTATCGATCGCGGCTCGGTGGCGGCCGTCATGGCGCCGCGTCGTGGCCTCGTGCTCGAAGCCGTCGAGGAACAGGCCGCCGACGGTTCTAGCGCCTCGTTCCGCCAGGCTGAAGGACCGCTCGCTTCCTACCGCCGACGCGTCGAGGTCGCAGACCTAGGGACCGGGCAATACAAGGCTCGCCAAGTAGTCGACCTGAAGGTGGGCCTGCCGTGGTGGTCATGGCTGCTCGCACTGCCGTTGCGCTTCTCGCTGGGCCGCGCCCAGCCCGAGGCGCTGAAGCCTGGCCCGGCCAAAGAGGTGCGGTTCCCCTGGTGGGCCCCGCCGCAACGGCTCGACCGGCGCCAGGCCATGGTGATGGCCACCCTGGCCGCGCTCGTGAGTGTGCAGGGGTTTTTGGCCTCTCTACTGCCCGAAACGCTCACTTATGCGGCGAGTGAGATGCACGTCAGCACCTTCGGCCAGGGCGCCGTGTTCGCGCTGGTCGAGTTGTCCGCTCTCCCGGCTCTCCTGGCGCTGGTGCTGGCCGACAGGCGCGGCCGGCGTTCGGTCGTCCTATGGGCGACGGGCGGGGCCGCCATGCTCAGCGAACTGGCTGGGTTTACGACCTCAGTTGGATGGCTCACCGTCAGCCAGGTGAGCGCCGGCGCCCTCGTGGCCGCCGCTGGCATCGCAGCCATAGTCGTGGCCGTAGAGGAAGTGCCCCGGGGCTGCCGGGCGTGGGCGGTAGGGGTGCTGGGCATGGCCGCCGGGTTCGGAGGTGGCGTCCCGTTATTACTGCTCCCCTTGGCCGGGACCGGGCCCGGAGGGTGGCGGTGGCTCTATTGGCTGAGCCTTGTGAGCCTTCCGGTTGTCGCCATATGCGCTCGACAGTTGCCAGAGAGCCGGCGCTGGATGGCGACTGAGGCCCGGGCCCCGCACGTGACAGACGACCCGGGCTGGGCCACGCGAGACGTGGCGCCGGGGAAGGCCACCGCTCGGGTCACCAGGGTCACCGGCCGACGGGGCCGTGTAGCCTCTTGGCTCGGTTCGAGCTCGGGGCGACTGGTGCTGGTGTGCGCCGGTGCCGTGCTCTTTGCCCTCTTCGCCGCGCCTGCCTCCCAGTTCCAAACCGAGTTTTTGCGCCAGGAGCGCCATTACAACGCGTTGGGGATTTCAGCGCTCCAGCAGGCGGCCGGGACGCTCGGCGCCCTCGGAGTCCTGTTCGGCGGCCGGCTGGCCGATACCCATGGACGGCGCCCGGTGGCCGTGGCCTGCGTCCTGGGCGCCACCGCTACGACCGTGTGGTCGTACCTGGCCCATGGCTCACTGCTATGGCTGGCCACCACAGCGGGCCAGTTCTTCCTCTACGCGACAGCACCCGTGCTCGGCGTGTACGGGGCCGAACTGTTCGCCACCCGGTCCCGGGCGAGGTCGGCTGGCTTGGTGGCCGCCGCCTCGTCAGTGGGTGGCGTCTCGGGGCTCCTGGCCGCCGGCGGCCTTGCTCGGCACTTTGGCGCCCTGGGCCCGGCCCTCGGTGTGCTGGCCGTCGGTCCCCTTTTGCTGGTGCTCTTATTGCTCACCGCCTACCCCGAGACGGCGGGCATCGCCCTGGAGGACCTCGCCCCGTTACCTCACGATCCGGCGCCTCACGATCCGGCACCTCACGATCCGGCACCTCACGATCCGGCACCTCACGATCCGGCGCCTCACGATCTGGCGCCTCACGAAGGTAACGGAACCGGCGCGACAGTCGGGGCTGGCCGGCGGGTCGTGGCCACATAGCCGGCCGAGGGACGCCGGCCGGCACTCCCCCTGTAGTCAGGCTCGAGCGGCGCATTGCTGGCCCGGCGCCCCGGCCAGACGGCTGACGTAGGATCAACCCCGGTGCTCCGGCTCTCCCCCTCCTTGCTCGCGGCCGACTTCGGCACCCTCGCCGCCTCGGTCGCTGCTGTTGCCTCAGAGTCCGATTGGCTGCACGTGGACATCATGGATGCCCACTTTGTCCCCAACCTCACCATTGGGCCGCCAGTCGTCGAGTCTCTCCGCCTGCACACAGAAGTTTTCTTCGACTGTCATTTGATGATGACGAACCCTGGTGACTTCCTCGAGGCGTTCCGAAAGTCCGGCGCCGACGGTTGCACCGTCCACGTCGAAGTAGGTGACACGAGCGAACTGTTGGCCGAGGCCAGGAAGCTCGGCTTACACGCCGGCCTGGCCATCAACCCCGAGACGCCCTTTGAAGCGATCGAACCGTTCCTGGACCAAGCCGACCTCATACTCGTTATGACGGTCCACCCTGGTTTTGGCGGGCAGAGCTTCATGGAAGATGTGGTCCCCAAGATTGCCCGGGTCCGACAGGAGCTAGACCGCCGGGGGTTGAAGGCGGATCTCGAGGTCGACGGCGGCATCGATGACGCGACGACGCCGGTCGTCGTACGGGCCGGCGCTCGCGTCCTAGTGGCTGGGACCGCTATCTTCGGCATGCCGCGTCCGGCGGAGGCGGCCCGAAGAATACGCGAAATCGGCCTTGCCGCCCTGTCTGGTGGCTCGTCTGCTGAAGGGGACTAGAGGACCGTCCCGCGACGCGGCATCCAGCGTCCCTTAGCCCGTATATCAGGTCCCTTTCGGCGCGCTTCCCGGCTTTCGGCGTGATTTCCGCTCGTTTTCGACAAAAATGACGCCGAGAGTCAATTAGCGCCCCGAAAGTCGCCCGAAGTGGCCCCCTACTGGACCAAACCGCACCCAAAAGGCCTTCACCAGCAACCAGTAACCAGCAACGAGCAACCGATACCAGATGCTGCTTACTTGAATATGTTGACCGCCCGCGCAATTACCAGCCCGATCACCAGTAGCGAGGCCACTGACTGCAAACCCATGGCCATTTTGGCCCAGTGCTTCAACGGCATTACGTCCGTAGGGCTGAAGGCCAGGTTGTTCGTAAGCCCGAGGTAAAGGTAATCGATGAAACTGGGGTGCCATCCGGGCGGCGAGATGTTCGGGTTCATGTCCTGCGGGAAGGCAAGGTCGGGGTACTGGCGTTCCACATGGGCGCGTTCGCCGGGGCCGCCCATGTCGAGCTCCCAATAAAGGAAAGCGAACGTTATCAACAGCCCGAGCCAGACCAGGGCACCGGCGCGCAGTAATTCGGACGCCGAGTTGGTAATGGCGGCCGAGCCTTTCACCAGGGCCACGCTCAGGGCGACGGTGGCATAAAACGACCCTAACGTCAGGACCAGAAGGATGAAGAGCCGTAACCAGTGGAGTTGGATGCTGCGCCTATCTATCCGTCCGGGGTCGAGTACGAGCATCGCCACCAGCAATATAAAAATGACGGCCGGGACCAACCAGCGAGTGGCCGGCACCAGTTGCTCCGGCATCAGCAACGGGATGGCTATGGCGACGAGGAGCGTCAAGACGACGGGGAGCCGGGGCTCTCCGTGTGGCCCTACACCGGCGGTGCCTTCAGGCCCCACCGGCGCTAGAGCAGACCTCGAGAGATAGCAATGGTTACGGCGTCGCCGCGAGAAGCGGCGCCCATCTTCCGGTATATCGATTTCAGATGGGATTTCACCGTATTTGGCGAAACGTAGATTTTGGCCGCGATATCCGGGGCACTCAGGTGAGAGGGCAGGTACCCGAGAACCTCTCTTTCCCGGACTGTGAGTGGTTCGATCATGCTGCCAGTCGTGTCCTCAGCCGTCGCCGGCACCGCCTGTTCGACGTGGCTCATGAGCTGGGTCAAATACGGGCCAGGGCGATTAGCGGACACGACGCGGAGTAGCGGCAGGATCTGGGGGGCTTCTTCTACGAACGGACGAATGTACCCTTCCGGCCGCCCCAATTCGACCGCTCGGCACAGATGTTCGTCGGCCCGCAACGTGCGCCCGTGTTGCATCTCGGCACAAGCGAGCAGGACAAGGCGGCGGATCTCGTTCCCGGGCAGCGATGACCGGGCCGGGCTGAGCCTGGCCAGCGCCCGGTCAGGACGCCCGGCGGCCAGGTCGATCCGGGCCATGGTTTCGCACGATATCTCGGCGGGATGGATGGACCTCGCCAGCATGAGGGCGCCCTCCAGGTCGCCAACTGCGAGGCGGCAATTGATCTCCACCTGGGCCAGTTTGTTCCGGATCTGGTGGGGTGGCGGGTTCCGTACCCCCAGCTGCCCGAGTTGCCCGATATGGGCCAGCGCCTCGCGTTGGCCTTGTTGGGCGACCATCACCCGGAGCAGTTCGACGTCGACCGCCCAGGTCCAGTAACCGCTTCCCTGTGCAGATGCGATTTGGGCCGCGTCGTCCAGTTGGCGCTTAGCCAGGTCAAGCTCGTCGTGCTCGAACAGCACCTCTGCCATGGCCAAATGGGCGTAAACAGCAGCCGGGATCCCAGTACCCGGGGTGCGATGGCGCCGGTTCGAGGGCGGTGTGGCCCAGACGGTAGGCGTCGCCGAGCCGTCCCCGGAGACATGCAATTACCGCCGAGGTGCCGGGCTGGCTCGCCTCAGCCTCACCTGCGGCCGGGAACCGGGCTAAAAGGGCGGCTTCTGCTTCGTCCAGTTGGCCGATCGATACGTGAGCTCGAGCACGGAGCACGGGCAGCTGCGATTCGATCGAGACGTCTAGCGTCCTTGTCCACGAACGTGCGAGGCGGGACGGGCCCCTCGCCCGGTGGGGCGATCAGGCGTTGGCCCCAAGAGCTCGGCCGCGGCGCGGCAGTGGTCTACCACGGCGCCGGCGTCGCCCAGCTGTTGGGCGTGGACGGCCCACAGGAACTCGGCCCGTCCTCGCCAGAGCTGGCGCTCGCTGCCCTCCGTTACCATCGCATCAAGACACTGGAGGACAGGGGCGGCGTCTGCGGCTCGTTGAGCCAACACCAGGGTGGCCGCCTCCATGTAGGCCCGCTGCACCCCTTGTTGGCTGGCCGTCTCGGCCTGTTCCCCCGGGAGGCTCCGGTCTAGGTCACGGGGAATATCGTCCCCCGCGTCCGTTGCGGTGTCCCCTCGGTCCCTTGCGATGTCATTGTCGCCCAATCGGTTCAACTCCGGGAAGATGGAGGTGCACGCCCGCTCGTAGGCGCCGGCTGCGCCGAAATGGTGGGCCGCGGAGCGGCTGTCGCCGGACTGCTCAAACCAGCACCCGGCCTTGAAATTGGCCTCGACCCCAATGGCCGCATGTTCCTGCGAAAGACGTTGGCGTAAAACGTCTGCGAGGACACGGTGGTACCGGTAGCCGGGCACCCCGGAGGCGTCCGGGAAGACAAAAAGGTTGTCCCGGGCCAGGGAAGCCAGGATCTCGGCCGCGTCCGGCCGCCCGCTGACCGCAACGCACAACTCGGGAGTGAGGTGGGCCAAAACCGAGGTTTGCAGCAGGAACTTGACCACATCTGGAGATTGGTGCAGAAGCACTTCGTTCTCCAGGTATTCCGCTACGGGTGCGAGCGGGCCAGAAAACTGCGTTACAAATTGGGCCGCGTTGTTGTGGTCCCTCAAGGCCATCACACCCATGTGAAGCCCAGCGGCCCAACCCTCGCTTTGTCCCCAAAGCGCTTCCAGTTCGCTCAACGACAAGAACTTGTGGGCGACCAGGGCAGCCAGGGCCGCACATTCGTCGAGGGTGAACCGAATCTCATGGCCTTCGATCAATTGCGCTTCGCCGGTCAAGATGAGGCGCCGCAGGGGAAAGCTCGGGTCACTGCGGCCGGCAATGACGAGCCGGAAATGAGACGGGAGCCTCCGGACCAGGCGGGCCACAGACTTGATCACTTCGTCGTCGGTGACCAGGTGGAAATCGTCGACGACCAGGACGCGAGGTTGGCTCCGGGCTACTTGCTGCAGAGCTCCGTCGACCGAAAGCCGGCTCTCCGGCTCACACCAAAAGTTGTCCGCTACTTCGTGCCCCGGCCCATCCGAGCGAAGACCATCGGTGCGCAGAGACATCGACACGTCACGCCAGAATTGCCGGGGTTCGTTGTCCCTCTCGTCGACAGTCAGCCAGGACACCGTTCCGTTGGCGTAGCTGTGCGCCCAGTCGGCGAGCAACACGCTTTTGCCTGCACCGGGAGGGCCTGTTATCAAGGTGAGGGGGTGCTGGATGCCCAGGGACACCAGCCGGGCCAAACGGTCGCGGCGTGCCCATAGCCTGGAAAGGGCCGGGGCCACGAACCTGTCGAAGGCGTCGTTGTCGTCGCCGGCCCAGAGCTCGACCTCGTGAAGAGCGCTCATCGCCAGCCTGCCGGCCGCCGGCCCGAGGCCCCGTCCCTGGGCCTCCGGTTCGGCTGGGTAACGGGGACCGGCAGCAGACGCCGCTGCGGTCGATTTGCGGTTTTGCTAGATGGCCCGGCCCATTGTTTCCCGCGCCCGCAAACCAGCCAGGTCACAGCGGCCGCCGCCAACAGCCACAGTGCCGGCCAAATCTCGGATAGTGCCATCGCTACCTCCTGATTTCCTCAGGGTGTTCGTCCCCGTCGGGTTCCTCAGGGTGACACTAAGAAACCAATGGGTTGATTGTCTTCACCCAGTAGCGGGTGATCAATGGGAACTCACCGCCGGCGGCCGCCGTCCGCTCCAAGCGGTTGACCTGAAGCTAGTTGAACGTGAGGTAGCTGAACGGAAGCCAGAAACTCTGGGTTGAACGTGAGGTAGTTGGGCCGAAGCCAGTTGACCCTTGGCGACCGCGTTGATCGATCAGGCCGCATGGTCACGGCCGGCAGGATCACAGTCGGCAGTCGGGTCTGTCAATCGACCACCCTCACCTCGAGTAGCTCCAGCCCCAGCGCTCTCAGGCGGTCGAGAGCGCCGTGAAGGGCGGCCTGGTCGAATGGTTGAGCGCGAAGCGTCGTGCGGCCGGAGCACACAACCACGTCGAAGTCTTCGAAGGCATCGATGATGGCGGGGACCGCCTCGCCTGCAAAGGTGATCTCGTAAGTCCTGGTGGTCATCTGGCGTTCATCATCCCGGTAGGCCAACGTCGCTTTTACTCCTTCAGGCTGACGCCGGCGCGGAGCTTTGTCGTCACCCGGTAGAGGGTGAGATTGGCCTTCCCGGCGCCCCGTCCGGGGCCTGGGATTATCACCTTTTCAGGGTGAAGGCGCGGGGATCGCCCGGCAGAACAATAAAAGCCGCCAGTTGAAGCCAGCACCCGGTTCAGCATTTTCTCAGCACCGCACCGGAAGGGCGATGCGGCAAGCGGGGTTTGCAGCTTGTCTGCGGCCCTCGGTAGCCTGACCCGAGTAGACCCGGTGTCGCAGGTGGGAACGCACGGCAGTACCCAGCCGACGATCTGAAGAGGACGCACAATGGCAACCAGACCGGGTAAGGACCACATCGTCGGTATCGACATCGGCGGTACCGGGATCAAGGGTGCGCTCGTCGATGTCAAAGCCGGGACGTTGGCAGGCCCGCGGGCCCGCCTGAGCACTCCGCACCCGGCCACGCCGGCCGCCGTGGCCGAAACGGTGGGCGAAATCCTGAAGCAGATCGACTCGGATGGACCGGCCGGCCTCACCCTTCCCGCCGTCGTGCGCGGCGGTACGGTCGAGACGGCAGCCAATATCGACGCCTCGTGGATAGGGGTAGACGCCGTCGACCTGTTCTCGCGGGCAAGCGGCCGGCTTGTGGCCGTCGTAAACGATGCCGATGCGGCCGGGCTGGCAGAGGTCCGCTTCGGCGCCGGGCGCAGCGTCCCTGGTGTTATTGCCGTCATAACCCTGGGGACGGGCATCGGCAGCGCCATCCTGGTCGACGGGACATTGGTCCCGAACACTGAGTTCGGGCACCTGCCCCTTCATCGCGGTGACGCCGAAAATTGGGCGGCGGAGTCCGTTCGCGAGCACGACGAGCTTTCCTGGAAGCAGTACGCCCACCGGCTCCAGTCCTATCTCGACCTCGTACAGCGCCTGCTCTGGCCTCAGTTGATCATCATTGGCGGTGGGGTAAGTGCCAGTGCGCAAAAGTACCTGCCAAAAATCGAACTCCGGACGCCGATCGTCCCGGCCCAACTCCTGAACGACGCCGGGATCATCGGGGCGGCCCTGTACGCGGAGAGCGTCGAGTTCGCCACGAAGTCCTGAGCTGACCAGGGCCACGATTTTTTCTGAACTGACCTGGGCCTCGAATTTCTGAACTGATTAGGGAAGGTAAGAGCAGAAGGGAGAAAGAGTGAAGGCCACCGAAATCCTCCACGAGCGGGGCCAGAGCCTGTGGCTGGACAACATCACACGTGCCTTGCTCGACGACGGCACTATCCAGCGTTACATCAATTCCTACTCGGTGACCGGGTTGACCTCTAACCCGTCCATTTTCGACAAGGCCATCGGGTCCGGCTATTACGACGAGGCCATACGCGAAAAGGCAGGCCAGGGGCGTTCCTACGAGGACCTGTTTTTCGAGCTGGCCGTCGAGGACCTGCGCCGCGCGGCCGACCTATTCCTGCCGGTCCACGAGCGGACCGATGGGGTCGACGGCTGGGTCTCGCTCGAAGTCTCCCCGAAGCTCGCCTACGACACGGCTAAGACGGTAGAAGCGGCCAAGGCCCTTCACGAGAGAGCAGGGCGGCGCAACCTGTTTATCAAGATCCCCGGCACCGAGGAGGGCCTTCCGGCCATCACGGCCGCCATCGCCGCCGGTGTCCCCGTGAACGTGACCCTGTTGTTCTCCGCCGACCAATACGTCGCCGCCGCCGAGGCCTACCTCGCGGGCGTGGAACGCCGTATAGCCGAGGGCCTCGACCCTGCAGTTGGTTCTGTGGCGTCGGTGTTCATGTCCCGATGGGACGTGGCGGTGGCCAAGCAGGTGCCACCCGACATGATGGACCGGCTGGCGTTGGCCGTGGGCCTGGACGTCTACCGCGCCTACCGCCGCCTTATGAGCTCTGACCGCGTTCAAAGAGTGGAGAACAGTGGCGGCCGCGTGCAGCGGTTGTTGTGGGCCAGCACGAGCACAAAGGACCCTTTGGCCCCCGACACGCTGTACGTCCAGGGGCTGGCCGCCCCCTTTACCGTCAACACGATACCCAGCGAAACCCTGGAGGCATTTTATGACCATGGCGAGGTCGGCGAAGCCCTCCCGGCCGACGGCGGTGACGCCGACGAGGTCCTGAAGGAATTCGCCCACTCCGGCGTGGACACGGGCGCTCTGGCCGCTCAATTGCAACAGGAGGGCGCCAAATCGTTCGTCAGCGCTTGGGACGATCTCGTGGACCGCATTACGGCACAGTCCGCCGCGGTGGCCTGACCCCGGGCCAATTAGCCGACGGCTGCAGAGAGGAGACACCAGATGGCGAATTACCAACCGCCCACCACACGGTTGCGGGAACTCCCTGCTTACGAGGCGCTGGCCAAGCACTACTCACAGATAGAGGGCCGCCACTTGCGGGAGTTGTTCGCCGAGGATGCAGGACGCGGCGAGCGGCTGTGCGCCGAAGCCGCCGGGATCTACCTCGATTATTCGAAGAACAGGGTCACAGACGAGACCATGAGCCTCCTGTTGGAACTGGCCCAGCAGTCGGGCCTCGAGCGCCACCGGGCGGCCATGTTTGCCGGCGAGCGGATTAATGTGTCTGAAAACCGCTCAGTGCTTCACGTTGCGTTGCGGATGCCGCGTGGCACCTCCCTCGTCGTCGACGGGGTCGATGTCGTGGCGGAGGTGCACAAGGTCCTGGACAAGATGGCTGATTTCGCCAACAAGATCCGGTCGGGCGAATGGAAAGGGCACACGGGCAAGCCAGTCCGCAACATCATCAATATCGGGATCGGCGGTTCGGACCTCGGCCCCGTCATGGCTTACGAGGCGCTGCGCCACTACACGCAGCGGGACCTGACGTTCCGGTTCATCTCCAACGTCGACTCCACCGATTTCGTCGAAGCCACCAGAGACCTGGCCGCCGAGGAAACGTTGTTCATCGTCTCGTCCAAGACCTTCGGGACGCTCGAGACGTTGACGAACGCCACTTCGGCGCGCGACTGGGTGCTTGCTCAATTGGGGGACAAGTCGGCCATTGCCAAGCACTTTGTGGCCGTTTCCACCAACACCAAACGGGTTGAAGCGTTCGGTATCGACACCAGGAACATGTTCGAGTTCTGGGACTGGGTGGGCGGGCGCTACTCCATGGACTCGGCCATTGGCCTGTCGACCATGGTGGCCCTTGGGCCTCAGCGGTTCAACGACATGTTGGCCGGTTTTCACGATATGGACGAGCACTTCCGGACCGCCCCGTTGGAGCGCAACCTGCCTGTGCTCATGGGGATGCTGGTCGTTTGGTACGCGGACTTTTTCGGGGCGCAGTCGATCGGCGTCATGCCTTATGACCAGTACTTGAAGCGGTTCCCCGCCTACCTCCAGCAGCTCACGATGGAATCGAACGGCAAGCACGTCACCCTGGACGGCAGGGTCGTCGACTACGACACGGGACCGGTTTTTTGGGGCGAACCCGGCACAAACGGCCAGCACAGCTTCTATCAGCTCATCCATCAGGGGACGAGGCTGATCCCCGTCGACCTGATCGGTTTCGGCCAGGCCATCAACCCATTGCGCGATCACCATGACATCCTGTCTTCGAACGTCTTCGCCCAGGCTCAAGCTCTGGCCTTCGGCAAGACAGAAGAGGAGGTCAGGGCGGAAGGCACCCCGGAGGCGGTGGCGCCCCACCGGGTCATGCAGGGGAACCGGCCCACGAACGTCCTGCTGGCGGAGAAATTGACCCCCCGCCTCCTCGGGGCCCTCGTCGCCCTGTACGAACACAGCGTCTTCACGCAGGGGACGATCTGGGATATCGACTCGTTCGACCAGTGGGGGGTGGAGCTGGGCAAGGTATTGGCGGTGGCGATCATCCCCGAGCTCGAGAGCGTCAACGACCCCGAACTAAAACATGACTCATCGACCAATACATTGATCCGGCGCTACCGGGCGCTCAAGAATTACGAACCGAAAAGTTAGGAGACATGGAAATGGCAACAGACAAGCCAATGCAGCTCGGCATGGTGGGGCTCGGCCGGATGGGGGCCAACCTCGTCCGGCGCCTGATGCGCGACGGGCACAAGTGCGTCGTGTACGACGTCAACGCCGAGGTGGTCCAGGGGCTCGCCGGAGAAGGGGCAGCGGGTTCCAGCTCGCTCGAAGAGTTCGTGTCCAAGCTGGAAAAACCCCGAGCCATCTGGCTCATGTTGCCGGCCGCCATCGTGGACTCGACCCTCGATAGGCTCGTCCCGCTGCTCGACGCCGACGACGCCGTCATCGACGGAGGGAACTCCTACTATCGCGACGACATCACCCGCGCCAAAGAACTGGCGCCGAAAGGCATCCACTATCTTGACTGCGGGACGAGCGGTGGAGTGTGGGGCCTCGACCGCGGCTATTGCCTGATGATCGGGGGAGAGACCGACGTCGTCCAGCGGCTCGATCCCATTTTCAAAACCATCGCGCCCGGGAAAGGCAGCGCCGAGCCGACGCCGAGCCGCGGGCAGCGCGGTGGCACCGCCCCTGACGGCTACTTGCACTGCGGCCCGAACGGCGCCGGGCACTTCGTAAAGATGGTCCACAATGGCATCGAGTACGGCATGATGGCCTCGATCGCCGAGGGCCTGTCCGTCATCAAACACGCCAACGCCGGCAAGGGCAACCAGGTGGCCGACGCCGAGACGACGCCGCTGCGGGACCCCGAGGCTTACATGTACGACATCGACGTGGCCGAGGTGTCCGAGCTGTGGCGACGCGGTTCGGTTATCGGGTCTTGGCTCATGGACCTTACTGCCGATGCTTTCGCCCGTTCACCCAACCTGGACGACTTCGCCGGCCGGGTCTCGGATTCCGGAGAGGGCCGGTGGACCGTGATCGCTTCGGTCGACGAGGGCGTGCCGACCCCGGTTATCACGGCCTCGCTCTTCGAGCGGTTCGAATCTCGGGGCCTCGGCGACTTCGCGGACAAGATCCTCTCGGCCATGCGCAGCGAGTTTGGTGGCCACGCCGAAAAGAAGGGTTAGGCGGACATATGCAGCATGAGCTCGAAACCCTGGCCGACCCGGACGCCGTGGCCCGGGCCGGGGCCACCTTCGTCGCCGAGCAGGCCCGCAAGGCCGTCGAGGCCAGGGACACGTTCAGCTTTGCCGTTAGCGGCGGCCACACGCCGTGGGAGATGTTCGCCGAGCTGGCGGGCGAAACCGTCCCGTGGGAAAAAGTTGTCATTTACCAGGTGGACGAACGGGTGGCTCCACCGGACGACCCCGACCGGAACCTTTTTCACTTGCGGAAGGCTTTGGGCGCGGCGCCGGCGCAAGTGCGGCCGATGCCGGTCGACGATGCCGATCTGGACGCAGCCGCGGCGGCGTACGGCGCATCGCTGCCCGAACACTTCGACGTCGTCCACCTGGGCCTCGGCCCGGATGGCCATACCGCCTCATTGGTACCGGATGACCCCGTCCTGTCCGTCACCGACCGCCTGGTGGCGCTAACCCGTCCCTACCAAGGGCACCAACGGATGACGCTGACCTACCCGGCCCTGGCTCGCGCCCGGCAACTTCTGTGGCTGGTCACCGGGGCGGACAAAAAGGACGCCCTCAGCAAACTCCTGGCCGGGGACAAGTCCGTGCCCGGCGCTCGTGTCGAGGCCGCCGCTTCGCTCGTGATGGCCGACCAGGCGGCGGTCTAAGGCCCCTGTGGTACTGGCCGGGGGACGCACGGTGATGGGCGCGAAGTTACCCCGGCTTGGCCCTACCTGCTTAGGAAGCGGCGTGTTCGAGGTCTCTACGCTCGACCGAGGCGCCGTGGGCAACCAGGATGATGGCGACCATCGAGGGCGGGAAAAGGCCGTGTTCCACGAGCCCGGGCGTGGCCGAAAGCCGGTTGGCCAGAACGGCCGGATCGCCGACGGGGCCCTCGTAATCGGCGATCACCCCTCCGTCTGGGCTAATGGGGACGTCGCGCAGTACCACCTGGGATATGAGGCGCATTGTGGCCCTCAGGCCGAACGAGAGCAACTCGACGGGAATAGGGCTGTGAATAGACTCCACCGGCTTGGACGAGTCGGCGATCACGACGAAGCGGTCAGCGGCGGCGGCCACGATCTTTTCCCGCGTATGTGCGGCGCCCCCTCCTTTTACCAGCCAGCCGTCGGGCGCGATCTGGTCGGCGCCGTCGATGGTCATGTCAAAATGATCGACGTTGGCAAACGTTTCCACGTCGAGGCCAAGTTCTCTGGCCGCTGTATCGGTACGCGGGGAAGTGGCGATGCAGCGAATTTTGAGTTTACGGGCGGCCAGCGCGGGGAGAAGAAAGGCCACCGTCGACCCGGTGCCGAGCCCGACCGTCATGCCGCTTTCTACCAGTTCGGCCGCCGCCTCGGCAGCCAACCGTTTTTCGTCGTTGGTACTCATGTTCAAATGGCTCCCCGGTCGGTTGTCCCCTGACATGTACGCGCATGAAGCAGCCGCCCATCTAAAAGGCTTATCCAAATTCGATAGCCCCCGATAGACCTAACAACTGACCTAACGATATAGCAAAACAGCTCGAGTTATACCAAGAAGATCCGGGGCTAACCGGGTCGCATGCTGGCAAAAATGAAGCCGGAGGAACCGTGCCTGGCAAACCAATCCGATTGTTGCTCGCCGACGTGGACGGGACGCTTGTCACTAACGACAAGATCCTGACGGAGCGGGCTATCGCCGCCGTCAAGGCGCTCAAGGCGGCCGGCGTGATTTTTGCTATCACCAGCGGTCGCCCGCCGCGCGGTATGGCGATGCTGATCGAGCCGCTCGAGCTGACGACGCCGGTCGCCGCCTTCAACGGGGGTGTGTTCGTCCATCCTGATATGTCGGTGATCGAGCAGCACACGATACCCGACGACGTGACCCCGGCCGCGATCGAGTTGCTCGACGGGCTCGGGGTGGACGTATGGGTGTACCGGGGCGCCGACTGGTTTGTCCGCCATCAGAAAGCGCCGCACGTCGACCGGGAGGCATGGACGGTAAAGTTCGAGCCCACGGTGGTGGAAAACTTCGCCTCCGTTTCTAGCCAAGTGGCGAAGATCGTGGCCGTGAACGACGACTACGACAAGGTGCAAAGCGCCGTGGACGCCGTGCGGGCCAAGTTCGGCGACCACGTTTCCGCCGCCAGATCTCAGCCCTACTACGGAGATATCACCAACCCGGAGGCTAACAAGGGGGGCGTAGTCAAGTACCTGTCGAGGACCCTCGGTATCCCGCCTGAGGAGATGGCCACCATCGGGGACCAGCCCAACGACGTCCTCATGTTCGCCCACTCCGGGCTCAGCATCGCCATGGGCAACGCCAGCCACGAAGTGCAGGAGGCGGCTCGGCGGGTAACGACCTCCAACGAGGAGGAGGGCTTCGCCAATGCAGTGGAGAAGTTCATCCTCCATAACACCTCGGAAAAGGCATGAGCGCAATAAGGCCTGCCGCCGCGCCGGCACTTTCTCATCAGCCCGGTCTCGCGAGAAGGGAACCCACATGAGCACCGAAGCCAACGCGCCCGCGGACGTCCTGGTGATCTTCGGGATAACCGGAGACCTAGCCAAAAAGATGACGTTCCGCGCCCTTTACCGCCTCGAGCGGCGCAAGAAGCTCCAGTGCCCGATCGTAGGGGTGGCCCGCGACGAATGTCCGCCGCTAGCCTGCGAGAACACGCCCGCCACGCCATCGAAGACAGCGGCGAGAGGGTCGACGAGGAAGTCTTCGAGCGCCTGGCCGAACGCCTCTCGATGGTCTCTGGGGATTACACGGACGCCAAGACCTACGACCGCCTGGCCCGAGCTCTCGAGGGCCGCCACGTCCCCGTCTTTTACCTGGAAATACCGCCATTTCTTTTCGGTCGGGTGGTCGAGGGCCTGGCCGGTGCCAACCTGACCACGCACGCCAGGGTCGTGGTCGAGAAGCCGTTCGGCCACGACCTGGCTTCGGCGCAAGCCCTCAACGCGGAACTGCGCAAACTGCTGGAGGAGTGGCAAATCCTGCGTATCGACCACTTTCTCGGCAAGGAACCGGCGATGGACATCCTGTTCCTGCGCTTCGCTAATTCAATTTTCGAACCTCTCTGGAACCGGGACCGCATCCAGTGTGTACAGATCACCATGGCCGAGGACTTCGGGGTGGAAGACCGCGGTAGTTTCTACGACCCTGTCGGCGCCCTCCGCGACGTAGTGCAGAACCATTTGTTACAACTCCTTGGCCTGTTCGCTTCGGAGGCACCGGTCACCGTCGACGCGGACGGGCTTCGCGACAAACGGTTCGAGGTGTTCAAGGCCATACCGTCTGCCGACCCTGCGCATTATGTGCGCGGGCAGTACGAAGGCTACCTCTCGGTACCAGGCGTAAAACCAGGCTCGCAAACAGAAACGTACTGCGCACTGAGGCTCGAGATCGACAACTGGCGCTGGTCCGGGGTCCCGTTCTTCATCCGCGCCGGCAAGTCGCTGGCGGCCCGGGCCACCGAGATGAGGATAGTTTTCAAGCCGGCGCCCTATTTTCCTTTTGCCCCCCACAACAAGCTCTATCCGGACGAGTTCATATTGCGGATCGACCCCAACCCGGGGGCAGATCTGGTGGTCCAGGCCAAGAGGCCCGGAGCCGAAACCACCCGTACGGTCGACCTGTCCCTGATTTTCTCGGAGGAACTGGGGGATCTGCCGGAGCCGTACGAACGGCTCCTCGGTGACGCCCTGCGGGGCGACTCGAGCCTATTTACCCGCGAGGACAGCGTCGAAGAGACGTGGCGCATCGTCCAGCCCTTGCTGGACGCCCCGCCGCCCGTGGAAACCTATGCCAAAGGGTCGTGGGGCCCGTCGGGGGCCAGCAAGTTGTTGGCCGGTTACCCGCATTGGCGCGAGCCGTGGTTGCATTCACACGCCATGCGCTAGAGCTCGTTTGGGTTGGCCTCTCCGTGCCGTGTGTTCGGGCCGCGTGTTCGGGCCGTGTTTCCGGGCGTTTTGCGCCCCTTTCGGTGCAAAAAGCCGGTCTCGGCGCAATTTAAGCCGGAAATCGACGACAATCGCGCCGAGAGGAAATTAGCGCGCCGAAAGATGTGGGAATTGCTGAACGCACACGCTGGTCCATAGGAGGCGACGCTCAGCGCGGGCGGGGAAAACCCGCCACCCGCTCGGCTAGCCAAGCCGCCACGATTGTGGCAACGTCCGCATCACGGCCCCGGAGGCCGTGGTCGCCCCGCTCCACCCAGTGCAGGGTGACCGTCCCGGAGATGAGTGCCACCGCCGCCTCTAGCTCGGCCGGTGTGCCAAACGCGTCCCGTGTCCCCGAGACGAACAGGCATGGTACGTGGAGGCGGCCGAAATGCTCGGTGCGCGCCCGCTCGGGCTTGCCCGGGGGGTGCAAGGGGTAGCTCACCAGGACGAGCCCGGCGGCTGGCATTCCCTCGGCGACGGCCATGGAGCAGATTCGGCCCCCCATGGACCGGCCGCCGGCGAACAGCCGGTCGGGCCTCAACCCACCCTCGGCTACGAGTGCCGCTGCTTGTTCTACTACGGCAGCGACAAGGACCTCCGGTTTATCGGGGACGCTCTTGCCGGCCAGGCGGTACGGGAAGTCCATCCTGCGGACCTTCCCGCCCACAGCAGTGGCGGCGCCGTCAATCGTTACGAGGGCGCTCTGGTCTTTGCTGGCACTGGCTCCCGGTGCGAGCAGCAAGCCCCAACTGTTCTGTCGCGCCCCCCGAGTGGCCAAGTAAGGGCGCCGGTCAGACCATCTCGTGGAGCATCTCAGCCAGCAGCGCCGCCTCGCGGGAGACTTCGTCGTTGCGGGAACCGTGCTCGATGGCCGCTACTAGAGCGTGCCCCTGGCTGCGCACCCGCCACCAGTAGCCGTCGTCGACACCCACGGGTGTCGGCAGTTCCACCACACCGACGGTCTCCAGCAGGGTGCGCCGGCGATCTTCGTCGCCCGGGTCGTTGGCCAAACGGTCAACCGCACCGAACAGCTCCTCGATCGAGTGGTAGCGGGCTTCGTCGTCTTCTTCGACGGCCCCGTGCACCTGCTCGAACAAGCCGTCTACTTCGTCTTCGTGCTCCTCGGCCACGGTCAGGTCGGAGCTCTCCCAGTTGTAGGAGACGCCCGCCGACTCCAGGAGCATCGAGAGCTCTACCCGCTGCTCAGGCAGCCACTCTGCTAGTTCGTAGACGAGCTCGCCAGTGTCTTCCTCGTCGTCCGCCTCCTCGTCTTCGTACTCGTCCTGGCCGAACTCCTCCTCTGGCGCGAGTGCGGCAGCGTCGCCGGCATCGGGCTCACCGGCTTCCACTTCGTCCCCCGGCTCGCCGGCACCGGCCTCCTCGTCCAGCTCGGAGCCAAGGCGGGCGGCACCTAGATCGACCGCACCGGCATCGTGGTCGCTGGTCCCTGCCCCGTCGAGCAGCCCGGTTGCGGCTCCGCCGCCATCGCCTTGCGCTGCGCCGTTCACATCGCCGGCGGTCGTGCTCAGGACGGCCGCCCCCATCTCCCCCCCGGGGGTCACATCGGATTGGGGCAGCGCCACAACCCGCCCCTTTTCGGCTGCGCCAGCTTCGAGCCGGACGCGTGCCCTCTGTTCCTCCTCCGCCTCTTGCGCTTCGCCGGCACTCGGTGCCACCAGCCGGCACAGCACCTCGGCCTGGTGACGGATATCGTCTTCGAGCGCTTCGTCGGCCCCCAACGCCCCGAGCAGGCGACGAGTGACCCGCCCCACGGCGGCCAGCTGGTCTTCGTCCATGCCGGGTATGTAGTCGAGAGAGAACACGGCCACCGACGCCTCGCTCAGTGCGCCGTCAGCCAGCATGTCCGTCGGGTCGTCGCGAAGCCTTTTGGCCGCGTCATACAGTTCACCGGCCACGGCGGCGCCATCCTCGTCGGCCTCGTCCCCATGACCCTGCGCCTCTTCTTCGCCGCCGTCCTCATAGCCTTCGTACCTCGTGTCGGCCACGGCCCCTGTGACCCGGGCTACCAGCTGGTCTACCTCGGCTTCGTCCACAGCCAGGATGACCAGCTCCTCCTCCTCGAAGCGGTGGCTCACACCCGCATTGATCAGCGCCTCGATGAGCCGCGCCCTCGTCGGGTCGTCCCACATGTCGAGCCTGTAACCCACCTCGTCGTCATCAGGCCCGGACTCGAGCTCTGGCAACGACGACGCCACCAGGCGTTCGCCGCAACTGTGGCAGCGACCACGGCTGGTGACCTCGTAGCCACAGTTGGCGCAGTACCAAACTTTGGTCGGCACCGCCGCTTTACCTCTGCCTCTTGGGGAGGAGCGGCGCAGCCCGCCCCGACCCGTTGTGCGAACGGCCTTCAGCCCCGCCCGGCGTCATCTGCTCGTGGTACTCCTCCTCCACGTTGACAGACCATACGTCATGGGAGGCGCCCATTATGTTCTCGACTGTCAACATGGCCGTGTACATCGAATGGTCCTGGTTGTTGTAACGGTGCATGCCATTGCGGCCCACAGGGTAGACGTTGGCTACATTGACTTCCAGCCACTTGCGTAGCGTCTCAACGTTACGCGCGTAATCTGCATCGTAGTAGGGGTAGGCCTTCGGCATCCTGACGACGTAACCGGCTTTGATGGCGCTGGGGTCTGCCAGCCCGAGCCGGCCGAGCTCAGCCTTGCCGAGTTCGACCAGATCGTCGTCGGCCATCGACCACATCTCGTCCCCTTCGAACACAAAATATTCGAGGCCCAGGCAGGCGGACCCGTCCTTGACCATGTAAGGGGACCAACGGCCAAAGTTCTGGATCCGCCCCATCTTGACGGAGGGGTCGTGGACGTACACCCAGTTATCGGGGAAGCTGGCCTCTTCGGGGACGACGAGGGCGACCGTGATGTGGTCCCGGTAATGCAGGTCGTCTGCCGCGGCTAGTACCTCGTCCGGCGGGGGCGGGTCGAGGGCGCGGGCCAAGGCCGACAGCGGCATAGACGAAATGACCGCGGTACAGCGGTGCTCGGTGGCGGCGCCGTCGGTAACGGACTCGACGGCGACGGCCCTTCCGCCCTCGCACCGGATGCGGGTTACCAGCGCCTTCATCAGTACCTTCGACCCGGCCGCTTCCACTTTTTCGCAGCACTGTTCCCACATCATCCCGGGGCCCAGGCGGGGGTATTCGAACTGGTCGATAAGCGTGGTGATTTCGCGCTGGCCCTTTTTGGGAAAAAGGGCGCTCGTTACCGCGTTAAAAAGATTGAGGTTCTTTATCCGCTGGGCCGCCCAGTCTGCTTGCAGTTCCGAACCGGGATAACCCCAGACTTTCTCGGTGTACGTTTTGAAAAAATGTTGGTACAGGCGCCAACCGAAACGAGCCGCCACCCACCCCTCGAAGGTGCTCTGGTCCTCCGGTGGGTGCACGCGCGCCCACGCATAGGAGGCCGCGCACCGAAGCGACTCCAAAAGGCCCAGGTTGCGCAGGGCGTTCAGCGGCTTGAGCGGGTACTCGTAATACTTCCCCTGATAATAAATCCGGCTCATGCGGGGCCTCAGCATGAGTTCTTCACCCGGCAGGAGCTCGTGCCAGAGATCCTCGACCGCCTTCACTTTGGTAAAGAACCGGTGGCCGCCGACGTCGAAGCGCCAGCCATCTCGCTCCACCGTGCGCGAGATACCACCCACTGTGTCGTCAGCCTCCAGCACGGTGGAGGTCTTACCCTTGCCCGCCAGGACGTAGGCCGCCGTTAGACCGGCCGGGCCGGCCCCGATTATGACGACGTCATCGGCGTCGTCGGGGAAGCCTGTCGATCGACCAGACGGTTGAGTGCCCGAGCGGTCCGACGACCGGACGGGCGCCTCCGTAAGGCTCTGGCTGACACGAATAGCTTTTACGGGCACAAATATGCTCCTGGCGGAGGTTGGACAAAGGACCGTCGAAGGCTTTAACCTCTCCGACGACTCATTCTGCCGCTTCTGGTGCCTTCCTGGCCAGGCAGTAGCCCCTCACTTACAATGCCGTTGTATCTGGGCTTTGGCCTTTCAGATTTGGCTCTTAGGTGCAGGGGCTCAGGTCCGGTCTCTCAGGACGGGAACTTTGTGAGGTTCTCGTACTCGAAATAGCTGTTGTCCTGAGTGACGAGAGTTTGGCTGTCGGGGCTCAGCATCTGCAGCCAACTGGCCAGGTTGCCGCAGCTGCTGCCGAAGCCCTGATAGCCGTTGCGCCAGACAAGCCACAGTGTCCCGCCCGGGCTGACCCGGTCCCATACCTCGCTGGCGAAGGTACCCACCACGGTGTGCTGGATCCTCCAGACATAGTCGACCCAGTCCACCCGGGCGGGACCGATCATGCGCGGGTAGGTCAGCTGGAGGACGCCGGGCACCGTTAGCAGCCGGTCCACGGCCGGGCCGAGCTGGTCCGGGCAGTACACAACGACATCGCCCGCCTGCACCTGGGCGTTGAGGTCGGCCGCCACCTGGACAGCCTGCGTCCGGGGCACGGAGTTTTGCTGCTGAGCGGTGAACAGGCCGGCAATGCAGGCCGCGGCCAACAGCCCGGCCGAGACCCGGCGCGAACTGAACGCGGTTACACCGAGGGCGCACAGCACGATGAACAGCGGGAAGACCACGGCCACGTAACGGTTGTCGAAGGCGGCACCGGTCACCATGCCGGCGACGACGGCCACACCCAGCGACCCTGCGACCAGGAGCGAAACGAACCTGGCCCGGGGCTGGGCTCGCACTTCCATGACCACGCTGGCTGCGTTGGGGCCTGGCTTGGCAAACAGGCCCAGCCCGACCAGGCCGAACAGCGTGAAGGTGAGCAGCTCACCCCAAGGGCCGGGGCCGGAGAAGAAGCCGAACACCGACAGCAGGTCCTCTGGTCCGGGCGGGTTGGTCCACGGGGTGCCCGTATGCAGAGCCTGGAACACGAACACCGGTGACCATGGGAGCCACACGGCGACGCCGATGACCATGGCCCAAAGCAGCTTCCGGGCCGCGCCCGGAGACGCGTACGGTACGTGCGCCCCCGTGCGGCTCTCCGTCCACGACCTCCACACCAACCACATCCCGCCCACTGCGACCAGATAGAGGTCCCAGTAGTGGGTGTACATGAGGGCCGCAGTCACGACCGCGACCCAGGCCAACCGGCCCCGGCTCGGCCGCTCGAGGGCGCGGCGCACGACCAGGTACCAGACGATGGCCTCGAAGGCCATGAGGGAGTACATCCGGGTATCCGTGGCGTAATAAATGGCCCACGGAGAACTCGCCCCGAGCAACAGGGCGGCCCAGGCGGTGCGGCGGCCGCCGGCGCGCTCGCCGGCGGCCCAAAGGAAGGGCAGGGTGGCGGTGGAGATGACACCCGAAAGGGCTCGGACGGCGAAGTCGCTCTGCCCGAACGCGAGCATCCAATAGTGAAGGAGCAAATAGTAAAGCGGGGGCGATCCGTCCTGGACCAGCGCCCCGGGCACCTGCTGTAGCGGCAGGCTGGCGATGTTTACGGAGAGGGCCTCGTCGAGCCAAAGGCCTCCAGGCGCCAAGAACCGCCCCACGACGCCGGCCAGGATGACCAACCAGGCCAGGAGTAGGGCGAGTCGGGCTAACCCGCCCCGCGGTAGCCGGCCCCTGATACCGCGCCAAATTGGCGCGGCTTTCTCTGGTGCGGGCGCACCTGGGCGCGACGTTACGGCGGTCGCCACGGCCATCACACTATCTGGCACACTACCTGGCCTTCGGCACGGCTATGAACGGGATATCGGCACCCTCACCTAAGGTCGAACCTGCCTATCCGCCACTACCGTCGGGCCCTCGAGGGGCCGGCCGGTCTCCCCCCATTCAGAGCTCACCATTCGGACCCAGCCGCTGGCCGCGTCGAAGAACCCGGCCGGCCCGTAGCCGCGCACGCCCTCCGCCGCCCATCCACGCCTGCGCACGCTAACCTCAAGCGTTGACAGCAGTGCCCGGCCCACGCCCTCACGCCGGCAGGCCGGATCGACGAGTACGCCGACGTTGACAGGTTCGCCCGGTCGTCCGCCCAGCCAGGCCACTGCGGCACCGGCGACGCCCCCTTCTCGACGCCCTGTGAGCACGATGCTCTCGATGAGCCGGTTAGACGAGTGCGGGCGCTCGGCTTCCTCCACCGGCAGCTGGTC
Source organism: uncultured Acidimicrobiaceae bacterium (assembly GCA_963845605.1). Lineage (GTDB taxonomy): Bacteria > Actinomycetota > Acidimicrobiia > Acidimicrobiales > Palsa-688 > Fen-671. Next base: position 316,094 of record CAWJSS010000002.1, on the reverse strand, counting down.
AATTTGCCTCTCCACCAGGCTAAGGACGTCGGGGCCCATCACCCGGCCTTCGGTTATCTCCAGCTCGAGCCCTCCGCGGCCCACGACCACGGACGGCGCCAGCTTGGCGTCGGCCAGGGGTTCCCAACGCCGTTGCCGTTCTTCCATGACCACCACCCGGTCGATAGTGGCCAGGGAACGAAAATGGCTGAGGGCACCCAGGGCGGCCTCGGCCTCCTCGTCCGCCGCCTGGTCCGCCAGGGTGACGTGAGGTACGAAGGGCCACCGGTCGGGCCGCAGGAAAGGCCCGGACACGACGGCGGACCGGAGCCGGGCTAAATAGTCGAGGTCCGGCCCGGCCACGGACAGGTACACGACCGGGCTGGCCGGCACAAAAGTGGCAACAGGCCCGAGTTCCAGCTGGAGAGGCCCGTCTTGCTCACCGGCTGCTCGACGGACGACGGCCAGTGCTTCGTCCAGGTCGCCGGCTCGTACGTTGATGGGCGGCACCAGGGTCACGTGCGGCGCGACGGCGTCAAATGAGCTGTCCCCCAGGGCACGCCGCAGCCCATTGACTTCCTCGGAGCAGGGTGGGTCTAGTAGTAAGGCCACCCCGAGCCGCCGGCGCACTGATGCCCGGAGTTCGCCGCCGTCAGGCCGGCTCGGCTGAGTCGCAGAGGACTATGACGCGGTTGTTGCTGACCTCGACGAAACCCCCGCCCACCTCGAAGCGCAGCTCTTCACCTGTCGCCGCTCCCTCGGGGTGCACGATGCGCAGGGGGTACGCCTCCAGGGCAGCAATGTACGGCATGTGGTTGGCGAGGAAAGCGATATCGCCGCCGGCGGTCCGGCACACGACCATTTCGGCTTGCCCCGAGAACAACATGCCCTTGGGCGTCACCAGCTCGACTTGCGTCGTGGCCATCGCTGGGATCACGCCCCCTTTTCGAGCTCGCGGGCCTTGGCCATGGCGGTCTCCGCCCCGCCGACGTTTAGGAACGCCTGCTCAGGCAGGTTGTCCAGGTCACCGTTGACCAGAGCTTCGAACGACTCGACGGTCTCCGAAACCGGGGTGTAGACACCCTTGATCCCGGTGAAGACCTCGGCCACGAACAAGGGTTGGGAGAGGAACCGCTGGATCTTGCGGGCCCGCAGGACGGTCGTGCGGTCCTCCTCAGAGAGCTCGTCCATGCCCAGGATGGCGATGATGTCCTGCAGCTCCCGGTTGCGCTGGAGCACTTGCTGGACCCGGCGGGCCACCGAGTAATGCCTGTCGCCCACGACCTCAGGGGTGAGGATGTTGGATGTAGACGCCAGCGGGTCGACGGCGGGATAGATGCCGATGGCGGCTATCTCGCGAGCCAGCTGGGTGGTGGCGTCGAGGTGGGTGAAAGTGGTGAAGGGGGCCGGGTCGGTGTAGTCGTCCGCCGGTACGTAGACGGCTTGCACAGAAGTGATCGAGTGGCCCCGGGTCGAGGTGATCCTTTCCTGCAGCTCGCCCATCTCGTCGGCCAGCGTGGGCTGGTAGCCGACCGCCGACGGCATCCGGCCGAGGAGGGTCGACACCTCGGAACCGGCCTGGACGAACCGGAAAATGTTGTCGATGAACAAGAGCACGTCCTGGTTGCGGACGTCGCGGAAATACTCGGCCATGGTTAGGGCGGAAAGACCGACGCGCAGCCGCACCCCTGGCGGCTCGTCCATCTGGCCGTACACGAGCGCCGCTCGCTTGAGGACGCCTGACTCTTTCATTTCCAGCCAGAGGTCGTTGCCTTCACGGGTGCGCTCACCCACGCCCCCGAAAATCGAGACACCTCCGTGTTGCTCGGCCACGCGGTGGATCATCTCGAGGATGAGCACCGTTTTGCCCACACCGGCCCCACCGAACAGGCCGATCTTGCCGCCCTGGACGAAGGGCTCGAGGAGGTCGATGACCTTGATCCCGGTCTCGAACATCTGCGACTTCGGTTCCAGCGTGTCGAAGTCCGGCGGCGGGCGGTGTATCTCCCAGCGTTCCTCAACTTTGCCGAGCGGGTCGGAGTCGAGCACGTCACCGGTGACGTTGAAAACGTGGCCCAGCACCTCGTCACCGACCGGCACGGTAATGCCCCGCCCGAGGTTGCGGACGGGCGTGCCCCGCCTGAGGCCGTCGGTTTGTTTGAGGCAGATGCAGCGGACGCGACCTTCACCGATCTGAAGGGCGACTTCCGCCATCACCTTGGTTTTTTCGCCCTCGAGGTCGATCTCCATCTCGACGGCGTAATTGATGTCAGGCAGCGAGTCGGGCGGGAACTCTACGTCGACAACTGGCCCCGTTATAGCTACGACTCGGCCATCCCGGGTCGCCGGCTCCTCGGCGGTGCCCGCAGAGGCGGGGGTCTCGCCCGTTTTTGCGCTCGTACCGGCGGTACTGGTGGTGCTCACATTTGCTCCATTCAACTTGCCTGGGGAAACACGTATATATCGGGCCGGCCCTCGCCACTGTCGCTCAGCCCGGACTGGCGAAGGGCTTCGGCGCCGCCGACTATTTCCATTATCTCGGTCGTTATGGCGTCCTGACGGGCGCGGTTCATCTGGCGGCGCAGGGTCTTGATCAAATCATCCGCGTTGTCCGTAGCCGCTTTCATCGCTCGTTGCTGGGCCACGAAGAAAGAGGCGGCCGATTCCAGGAGCCCGAGGTACACCTCGGCCTCGAGCCATCGGGGCAACAGACGGTCCAGTATCTCAGCGGCATCGGGCTCGAACTCGAACACAGTGGTGCCGCTGCCCTCGCGCGCCGGCAGTTCGAGCGGGACGAGGCGCCGGCTCTCCACCCGCTGCGAACCCATGCTCAAAAAGTGAGTGTAGACCAGGAAAATCTGGCCTATGTCGCCACTTTCCAGCTCTCTTGTTATCCCCTCCACGACCTTCTGGGCATCCTCGTAGCGAGGGCGGTCGCTCATGCTTTCCAGGCTCTCGGCCAGAGCTCGGCCGCGGAAGTGGAAATACGCTCGGGCTCTGCGGCCGACGCCTATCACGTGAGGCTCCGGTCCCCGGGTATCGAGCTCCCGCAGCAGCTCGTCCGCGGCCCGGTGCACGTTGATGTTGAAGGCCCCGGCCAGACCTCGGTCTGCGCCCAGCACCACGACAAGAGAACGCGGGCCGCCGCCGCCGAAAATCCAGTGGTCCTTGGCCTCGGGGGCACTGGCAATGTCGGCCACTACGTCTTCCATCCGCTCGGTATAGGGTCGCGCCGCCTGAATTGCTTGCTGGGCGCGCACGATCCGTGAGGCTGCGATCAGCTCCATAGCCCGGGTGATCTTCTGGGTCGACTCGATACTCCGGATACGGCGCCGCAGGATCCGTTCCTGGCCGGCAGGCATTTACGACGCGCTCCCCTGGCTCCCCGATGCGGGGCTCCCGGATGTGGGGCTCCCGGATGTGGGGCTCCCGGATGTGGGGCTCCCGGCCCCTGCCTCCGCCACCTCGGGGCTGGCGGCGGTAGTCGTCTCCGCCTCGTCGGGTTGGCCGTTCCCGTTCGCCTCGGAGGCGCCTGCCTTCGCCTCCCCTGCGCCGGTCTTAGCCTCCCCCGGTGCAGGTGTGGCAACGTTGCTCGCGAGAGTGGCAAAACCCTTCTTCACATCGCGGATGGCCTGGTCGAGGGCATCGGCCGGGGGCAGGTCTTTGCTGTTGCGGATCTGCTCCAACAGGTCCGCCCGGTCCGCCCGCAGGTATTGCAGCAAGGCGGTCTCGAACGGGCGCACATCTTCTACCGCGAGGTCGTCCAGGAACCCCTTGGTCCCGGCGTAGATGGAAACGACCTGCTCCTCCACCGGCACCGGGGCGCTCTGGGGCTGCTTCAAGATCTCCGTCAACCTCGCTCCCCGGTCGAGCTGACGGCGCGAGACGCGGTCCAGTTCGGAACCGAAAGTGGCGAACGCCTGCAGTTCGCGGAACTGAGCCAGGTCGATCTTGAGGCTGCCGGACACCGTCTTCATGGCTTTTATCTGCGCCGCACCACCTACACGGGACACCGACTGCCCAACGTTGATGGCCGGGCGGATGCCGGCATAAAAGAGGTCGGTCTCCAGGTAGATCTGCCCATCGGTGATGGAGATCACGTTGGTCGGGATGTAGGCGGAAATATCGCCCGCCTTGGTTTCGACTATGGGCAACGCCGTGAGCGACCCGCCACCGAGCTCGTCGGAGAGCTTGGCCGCTCGTTCGAGGAGACGGCTATGGAGGTAGAACACGTCGCCGGGGTAGGCCTCCCGGCCCGGTGGCCGGCGAAGCAGCAGGGACAGCGTCCGGTACGCCTCTGCTTGCTTGGAGAGGTCGTCGTAAATGATCAGCGCGTCCCCGCCATTGTCCATCCAGTGCTGGCCCATGGCGCAGCCGGCGTACGGGGCCAGGTACTTGTAAGGCGCCGGGTCCGACGCGGGGGCGTTGACGACGACGGTGTACTCCATGGCCCCGTGTCCGCGCAGGGTATCCACGGTTTGGGCCACGGTGGAGCCCTTCTGGCCGATCGCCACATATATGCATTTCACGCCCTGGCCGCGCTGGTTGATCACCGTGTCGATGGCGACTGAGGTTTTGCCCGTTTTCCGGTCGCCAATGATGAGCTCGCGCTGGCCTCGGCCTATGGGCGTCATGGCGTCGATGGCCTTGATCCCGGTCTGCAGAGGTTGTTTTACCGGTTGGCGGGAGACGATGCCGGGGGCCTGGATCTCCATCCGCCTGTCCTCGTAGTCGCTAAGAGGCCCGAGGCCGTCGATCGGCCGGCCGAGCGGGTCGACTACCCGGCCCAAAAGCCCGTCACCGACGGGCACCGAAAGGATATTGCCGGTCGCCCGTACGAGCTGGCCCTCCTCCAGCCCGCTTACCTCGCCGAGCAGGACAGCTCCGATGGAGTCCTCCTCCAGGTTGAGGGCGAGCGCATTTACCCCGCCTTCGAGCTCGAGGATCTCGTTCACGGCCACATTAGGCAGCCCCGTTATGTTGGCTATCCCGTCGCCAATATCGCGGATGCGACCGACCTCTTGCGCTGAGACCCCCGGGGTAAAGCCCTCGAGGTTGCGCTTCAGGACGTCGGCGATCTCCGTCGCATTGATGCTCAGTTCGGTCATCTCTTACACAAAACCTTTCCGTAATAACCACGACAAAGCGGCGTGCTCACGCGGCTTCATTTCCCTTCGCCCCCGGTCTCACCCGGACTGCCGTCCCCGCCAGTAGCCGACCCGCTACCGGGCGCCGGCTCTGAAGTGACCGTGGGCGCAGGGTGGAACAACATGTCCTTGGCCTGGTCGAGCCGATGACGCAAACTCGTGTCGATTACCAGGTCCCCGATGGTGGCAATGAAGCCTCCAAGCAAATCCGGCTCCGGGGTCACTCTCACGTCGACCGGGTACCCGGTGAACTTCGTGAGGGCGTCCACGAGGCTCGCCCGCTGCTTCGTCGTCAGCTCGACGGCCGAGCGGACGTCGGCCATGCGCCGGTTGGTCTCTTTCGCCACCAACTGGACCAGCGCGTCCAGCAGGACGGGGAAATCTCTCGGCCGCCCGACTTTGCTCGCGTACGCCGCCATGCGAGCTGACTCCGGCCGGGCGCGCCGCTGGAGAAGCTCCCGGGCGATCTTGGCCCTGGCTTCGGAGGACAGTTCACCGGTGGTGAGGGCTACCCGCAGGTCGTCGTGGCCCTCCACGATCCGGACGAACCGGAACAACTCGTCTTCTATGTCACCGAGCGCCCGCTCGCCCCGGACGGGGGCAAGTACAGCCGTCGCATAACCTTCCAGTCGTTCCGTAGCGCCGATCCGCCCGAGCGGTCCCTCGTCGAGCAGCACCTTGCCGTCGTGTCGGGCGTTGGCCGCTACCGCCAGGGCGTTGACGTCCTCGCCAAAGTCGTCGTCACCGCCGTTTTGCAACGTGAACGTGAGCAGGTCGATCACCGGCGTGGAGACCTTCTTGGCCAGGAGTTGCTGCAAGATCGTCCGCTTCGCCGGCAACGGCGTGGCCGGGCTGGCCAGTGCCCAGTGGAGGTCTACGGAACCGGCCAGGAGGTCAGAAAAGCCTTGCAACTGACCGGCAATGGTGGCAACGTCCGCCGCCGACGTCTCCAGGACGGCGTCGGCGTAACCCCTCAGACGCTCCCGCACTTAGGTGGCTCCCGTCCTTACCGGCCCTTCCGAGACCGGGCCCAGCTGGGCGTGCTCGCCTGAGGCAGCTTGGGCCTCTATATCGACGATCGCCCTCTGCACCAGCTGCTCCTGGTCGGACAACGTAAGGCCCTCGCCGAGCACCTTGTCGACCGCTACCATCACCAGGCCGGCCACCTCCGTCCGCAATTGTTCCGCGGCTCGGCGGGTTGACGCGTCGATGTCCTGGTTGGCCCGGTCCATCAGTCGCCGGTACTCGTCCTCACCCTGCTGGCGTAGCTCAGCCTTTAGCTGCTCGCCGATCTTGGCTGCCTCGTCCTTGAGGGCGCGAGCCTCGGCTCGCCCCTGCTCCAGCGTCTTCTCGTACTGCTCTTCCAGCTCCGCCGCGTTGCGTTTAGCATCCTCGGCTTCGCTGATGTTGCGCTGGATCGCTTCCAACCGGGCGTCCATGGCACGGTTGATCGGAGGGATGATCCATTTGGCCAGCACCCCGATCAACAACAAGAAGATGACCAGCTCGACTACGAAGGTGCCGTTGGGCACCAGGAAGTTGGAGGTGGCTAAGTACACCTGTCAATGACCTCGCAGCTAAGCGCTAACCGGTAGCGAGGACGAAAACGAACAGGGCGGTAAAGGCCAGGTTGATGAAGTACATGGCCTCCACCAGTCCAACGATAAGGAACATCGTCGAGTACAGCCGACCCTGGACTTCAGGCTGGCGGGCGATCCCGGCAATGGTCTGGCTGCCGGCCAGGCCGTCGCCGACAGCGGCGCCCACCGCGCCGCCGCCGAGCGCCAAGCCACCGCCGATAAAGGCACCGGCCAGCTCGACCGACTTCTCGATTGATGCCGACATTTACGTCTCCTATCCTCTCCTGTGTATTTTGGGCGGGATCAATTCGCCCTCGCGAACCTTGGTCCGGGCCATTAGTAGGGCTTCCGCCGCATCAATGGGGCTCCTCGGCCACTGCGAACTGGTAATAAAGGATGCTCAGCAAGGCAAAAATGAATGCCTGGATAACGCCGATGAACATATCGAACAGCTTCCACGCCAGGCTGAAGGCAATGGTCGCAGGGAAGAAATAGATAGGGATGGCCAGAAGAAGGGCGATCATAATCCCGCCGGAGAAGATGTTGCCGAATAGTCGCAGCGACAATGTCACCGGTTTCATCAGCTCTTCCAGGATTCGGATCGGGGCCAGCCACCTCGGTTTGGCAAAAAAGGTACTGGTGTAGCCGCCCAACCCTCTGGCTCGGACGCCGGCCACGTTGGTCACTACGAAAACGGTGCCGCCCAGCGCGTAGGTGAGGTTGACGTCAGCGCTCGGCGACGGGAGCCAGTCGGTGTTGTGGAAGAGACCGGGGAAGAGCTCCACCCAGTTCGCCGTCAGGACCAGCAAAAAAATAGTGACAGCGATGGGGACGACGTTGCGATAGCGCGGCCCCATTCCCCCGAACACCTGCTCGGTGACCCACCCGACGATAACTTCCCATAGCAGCTGGACCTTATTGGGCACCGCCGAAGTTACTTTGCGCCTCACGTAAAAACCGAGCGCGATAATGACGGAACAGGCGATGAGGGTGCCCCAGATCGTATCCAGGTTGAGCGTGATCCCGCCGACCGTGGTGGTGACATGGTCGCCTACCGGGATGGGCGGTACTGCGACTAAACGTCCGCTAGCCATCAGGCTCGCCTTCACTCTGGCCCGGGAACCCCGAGCTTCCGCCTGGCAGCCCTGGCCCGCCTTCCTGGCCCTCGGCGCCGGCAGCGGGACCGCTCGTGGGCGTCACGCCGGCTAGCTGGAGCCGCTGGTAGCGCCACAGCGCACCGAGCGCGTTGGCCATCAAAAGGACCTGGAACGCAACCAGGCCACCGATCATGCCAAAACCCATCGGGCGTACGAAAAACAGGAGCGCAAAAGCGACCATGGTGATGGCACCGAGGCGACCGGCGACGCTACCGGCGTAGGGCTTGCGGGCGATATGGCCGTCGTCACTGCTGTAACGGACCGTCGACAACTGGAAAAGCCGGTGGTTGACGGTGGCCGCCGCCAGCCCCAACAGCACTCCCACCCCGGCCAGAGGCTGGCCGAGGACGATGGAAACCAGCACCCCGACCACGCCCAGCACGACGCACGACGCGATGGTGCGCCGCACTATGAGGTCTACGTAAAGGACGGGGAAATCTGCAAGCATTAGGGAACAATCTTTATTGCCAGCAGGTCACTCGGGCTGTAAGGACAGCCGGGTGCATCTGCAGGGCCAACGCATGCTAGCAGACGTGTCAACCCTGGCGACCGTAGCGCCGCAACTCGGCACGCGTCCCGATGACACCCAGGCCTGCTCCGGCCAGCAGCCCGATGAGCATGAACAGCGGTAGGGTCCCGAGGGCCTCGTCGGCCAGCCAACCGAGGACGCCGCCCAAGATCAGGCAGATGGCATTGAGCATCCCGATACCCGCATAGACCATGGGCCCGGGGTAGCGCTCCGGGCCATGGGCGGGGCTCTGTTTCCCATTGCCCGAGCCGCTCATTTTGAACCGGTCGACGTGGCGCAGCCTCCTTGCAGTTCAGCAGCACCTCAGCGCTCGCGACCACGATATCCAGGCTACGAAACACGCCTGTAACGCTGCAACTCCGGGAGGCCGGTGGCGTTTGTGCCTGGGCCCTTTGAAGGTGAGCCGTTTTGGCCCCGGCCAATTGACCCTGAGTTTTGGGCCAACGATTTGTGGCCTTTGCACCGTGGCCTTTCTGCACCGTAGCTTTGCGTTGGCGTCAGGTCTTGGGCGCCCGTAGGAGGCGCAGTCCCATCGGCGGCGTAGCTTCCGCCAGAGGGGTACCCGGATCGATACGGATAGGCCGGGTGGCATTGGTGTCATCCATCGACGCGGCGCCGTTTGGCGCCACACTGGCCGTCGGGGCGCTGGATGCGATGGCAGTAACCGCTGAAGTACTGACCGGCGCGCCATTGACCGGCGCGCCATTGACCGGCGCGCCATTGACCGGCGCTGCAGAAGAGACGTCGGGCTGCTTGAGTGAAGCGCCGGCCTCCCCGTTGGCCCCGGCTGTGGCCCTGGCCCGCGCCGCTGCTTTGGCCCGCGCCGCTTGGCCATTTACCGCAGGTGCGGCGTGGCGTGCCCCGTGGCGCGGTTCGGCCCGCCCCTCGTCGGCCTGGTTATCGCCGGTGGCCAGGTTCGTGCGTCCTCTGGGAGCGAACAGAGTGTAGAGCAGGATGGAGAGGGCGCCTACGGCTATCGGTGGGATCTCGTTATGCGAGTTGGTAATCCCTGGCCAGAGGACAATGCCGGAGAGCAGAGCCGTCCATGCCCACAGGATCAGCACTGCCGGACGGTGACCGTGGCCGAGCCTCATCAGGCGGTGGTGAAGGTGGTTGAGGTCCGCAACGGCGGGACTGGTCCGCTGGCCCGCCCGCCGGACGATGGCAAAGGCCGTGTCAAGCAACGGGATCCCCAGGATAAAGAACGGGATAAGGATCGGAGCGAAGAAAAAGTAGGTACGGCCGCTGAACTCATAACTGTCCTGTCCCACCACGGCCAGGGTCGATGCGGCCACCAACACCCCGAGGAGCATCGCCCCTGCGTCGCCCATGAAGATCTTTGCGGGATGAAAATTATGGGGCAAAAAGCCAATGCAAACGCCAACGGCCACTATGGCAATGAGAGGGCCGGCGTTCGTGGTGCCGATGTTCCCTACCACGTTGAGTTGGTGCGAATACACAAAAAAGGCCCCGGCGGCGATGGCGACCACTCCGGCGGCCAACCCGTCGAGGCCGTCGATGAAATTCACCGAGTTGGCCATTACCGCTACCCATAGGACCGTAGCCAGCGCGGCCAGGTCCGGGCTCAATACCAGCGTGGTCTGGGCCAACGGCACGTGGAAAAAGAGCATGTTCACGCCGAAGAAATAGAGCACTGTGCCTGCCAGCACCTGGCCAGCCAATTTGGCCGGCGGCGACATCTCCCTTACGTCGTCAGCCATCCCGACGGCAAAGATCACCGTAGCTGCGAGCACCACCCCCAAGGGGGCCGAGCTACCGCGGAACACCGGTGCGAACGCCGGGAGCTGCGAGGCCACCGCAATCGCGACCAACATCCCGAGGTACATGCCGGCTCCGCCGCCAGTGGGGGTAGGCCGCTCATGGACCCGGCGGTCGTCGGGTTCCACGACCAGCGACTGGCGCTTCGCCAAAACCCGAACCGCGAAGGTCACCACCCAGGTGGTCACGGCGGCCACCGCAAAGATGATGATGTACTCGCGGAACTGGATCATCCGTCCCGTCCGCCTGGTGGCCGGCCTGAAGAGGCCCCGAACTCGTCTACCCCAGGCATCAAAGGCCCGGGTGCCCGCTCACGGGTAAGGAACGAACTTGGAGCAAAGAGTCGCCACCTCCTCGCGCACGGCCTTGCGCTCTCCATCGTCATCGGGCGACGCCAGCACGCGCCGTATGAGCTGGGCTATCTCTCCCATTTCGCGCTCTCGCATGCCTGTCGTGGTCACGGCCGCCGTACCGATGCGCAGACCGCTCGTAATGAACGGGGATCTCGGGTCGTCCGGTATCTGGTTCCGGTTGAGCGTGATCCCGGACTTGTCGAGCGCCTCCTGAGCGACTTTGCCGGTCAGGTCGGGGTCAAAATTGCGCAGGTCAACCAGCATGAGGTGGTTGTCCGTGCCGCCCGAGACAATACGGAAACCCTCCCCGGCCAAGGCGGCGGCCAATGCCCTGGCGTTGCGGACGATCTGGGCTGCGTACTCCGCGAACTCAGGCTGCGACGCCTCGTAGAACGCCACCGCTTTGGCCGCAATCACGTGCTCGAGAGGACCACCCTGCAAGCCCGGGAAGACGGCCTTGTCGATCGCTTGCGCCAGGGCCTGCGTGGAAAGAATGCAACCTCCACGAGGTCCCCGGAGGGTCTTGTGGGTGGTGAAGGTGACGATGTCCGAGAACGGGACAGGGTTGGGGTGGGCGCCCCCCGCTATCAGGCCGGCAATGTGGGCGGCATCGAACATAAGCAGCGCTCCGACGGCATCGGCGATGCGACGCAGAGGCTCGGGCTCGATGACCCGTGAGTAAGCGGTGGCGCCAGCCACGATGAGCTTGGGCCGGTGCTGCTCGGCCAGCTCAGACAGAGCCTGGTAGTCGATCCGCTCGTCGCTGGCGCTCACGCCGTAGCTGACGAAGTGGTACCACTGGCCACTCACGTTCACGGGCGAGCCGTGCGTCAGGTGCCCCCCCTGGTCGAGCCGCAGGCCGAGGACGGTGTCACCGGGCTCGAGCACAGCGAGGTAAGCGGCCAGGTTGGCATTGGCGCCGGAATGAGGCTGCACATTGGCGTGTTCCGCTCCGAAAAGCTCACACGCCCGCCGGCGGGCCAGGTCCTCGGCCTGGTCGATCACGAGGTTGCCCCCGTAATACCGCTTTCCCGGGTACCCCTCGGAGTACTTATTGGTCAGGACGGACCCTGTCGCCGCCAGGACGGCGCGGGAGGCGAAGTTTTCGGAGGCTATGAGCTGGAGGGTGGTGTTCTGGCGCTCTCGCTCAGCCTCGATGATGGCGAACAGTTCTGCATCTGGGAACACTACCTTCGAGCATAGTGGCCAGCGCCGTTGCGCCTATCGGGAACCCTTGTGCCAGCCCGGGGGGCGCACCCGTAAGAACTGGACCCGGAGTCGGCCCTCGAGGGGGTCAATCCAGCGCGGCCGCGATCACCTCGCTGGACAGCGTGCCCTCCCGCAGTACCTTCGGCGCCTCGCCCGTGCAATCGACGACAGTCGAGGGCAAGCCGTCGCACACCCCGGCGTCGAGGACCAGTACCAGCTCGGGACTTAGTGCTTCCGATACCGCTTTGGCCGTCGTCAGTGCTGGTTCCTTGTGCCGGTTGGCGCTGGTGGTGGCAATAGGGCCGATCTGCTCGCAGACGGCCAGGGGTACCGGGTGGGCCGGGCAACGGATGCCAATAGTGGCGTCGTCCTCTCCGAGGTCGGCCTCCAGGTCCGGCCGGCGGGGCAATACGAGGGTGAGCGGCCCTGGCCAATAGCGCCTCATCAGGCGCCGAGCCGACGCCGGCACCGCCGTGCACAGGGCGAGCGCCTGAGCCTCGCTCGCTACAAGAACGGGCAGCTCGACGCTCCGAGGGCGGCCCTTCAGCCGGAACAGCCTGTCAGAGGCACCGGTGTGGAACGGGTCGGCGGCCAGCCCGTACACGGTGTCGGTAGGCAGCCCGATGATGTCGCCGCCCGAAAGCGCTTTAACCGCCAGGCCGATCGCGTCCTCCGGGGGACGCTCGCCGAACGCGGCGATGACTGATGTCGTCATCAGCGACGAAGCCTAACTAGTGCCCGCCAGCTGTGGTTGGCAGTCCTGTGATTGGCGGTCCTGTGATTGGCGGTCCTGTTCATGGCCAGCCCCGGTGAGTAACCTGCGCCCCGATGATCTGGGCCCGATGATCTGGGCCTGGACGGCACACGGTTAAGCGCTGTCAAGGTTCAGCCGCTTCGGGCCACGAGCACCCGGGGGCGGCCGGTCAGGTCAGGACGGACCAGAACCTCGCCCAGGCCCGCCTGGCGCGCCAGCGCCATGGCGTCGCCGGCCTGGTGCGGGGCGATCTCGGCCACTATCGCCGAACGCTCCGCCAGCCAACCAAGGGCCTCGCCGATGACAGCCTCGAGCGCCTCCAGGCCGGTGGGGCCGGCCACCAGGGCCTCCAGGGGTTCCCAGGCCGAGACCTCAACGGGGAGATCGGCCAGTTCCGGCGCGGCCACGTAGGGGGGGTTGGCCACCGCCAGGGTCACCGATCCCTTGAGCTGTTCAGGCAATGCGCCCCACCAGCTGCCCTGGGCGAGCTGCACTCTGCCGACCGTTTGGGTACCGAGCCCGGCCAGGTTAGCGGACGCCACCGCCAGCGCATCTGAGGAGATGTCAGTGGCCCAGGCCATAACCCGGTTGCGTTCGGCGGCGATCGACAACGCGATGGCACCGGAGCCGGTCCCCAGGTCGACGACGACCGGGGCTTCGACTTCGAGGCGGGCCAGTTCCTGAAGCGCGACCTCGACAACGACTTCGGTCTCAGGCCTCGGGATAAGGACTCTCTTGTCGACCATCAAGTCGAGGCGGCGGAAGGCCCAATGCCCAAGCACGTACTGGACGGGTTCCCCCGCTTCGCGCCGTTCCACCATGGAGAGGAAAAAGTTCCCGGCCCGGACCGGCACTGACTCGTCCAGCACCGCCGGCCAGGCGCCGCCGGACGAGTCCTCCACGAACCAACGCGCCGTCCGTTCGTCTCCAAGACGCTGAACCGCTTCGCTGTACAGATCGCGCCATTGGACGATCGGACCTTTGTCTGGAGCCGGTCCCCGCCTGTCAGCCAGCGCCTGCTCCGGCGAGTTGGCTCGCCCTCTCATCGGCCAGCAGAGCGTCGACTATGTCGTCGAGCTCGCCCATGAGGACTTTGTCGAGCTTGTACAGCGTGAGGCCGATCCGGTGGTCGGTGACCCTGTTTTCTTTGTAGTTGTAGGTCCTGATCTTCTCTGAGCGCCCGCCCCCGCCGACCTGGCTCCGGCGCGCTTTAGACAGCTCCGCCGTTTGGCGGTCCTGCTCGGCTTTAAGCAGCCGGGCCCGCAGGACCTGCATGGCCTTGGCCCGGTTTTGGATCTGGCTCTTTTCGTCCTGCATGGCGACGACGATCCCGGTCGGTATATGCGTTATCCGGACGGCCGAATCGGTCGTGTTGACCGACTGCCCGCCCGGCCCCGTGGAACGGTACACGTCGACGCGGAGGTCCTTTTCCGCTACCTGGACCTCGAGTTCTCGGGCCTCCGGCAGTACCGTAACCGTGGCTGAAGAGGTATGGACCCGGCCCTGTGACTCGGTCACCGGCACTCTCTGCACCCGGTGTGGGCCGCCTTCGTGCTTGAGCCGCGCCCAGGCGTCGGCCCCTTTCACCGTCAGCATGACCTCGTTGTAGCCTCCCATCGACGATGGGTCGCTGGACAGGACCTCAACTTTCAGCCCCGTGCGCTCGGCGTACCGCATGTACATCTCGTAGAGGTCCCGGGCAAAAAGATTGGCTTCCTCGCCTCCCTCAGCGCCCCGGATCTCGACAATGACGTTGCGGCCGTCGTTGGGGTCGCGTGGAAGCAAGAGGACCTTTAGTTCGTCCTCCAGGGCGGCCATCCGACGCTCTGCGTCCTCGATTTCTCCGGCCAGCAGTTCCCGGTCTTCGCCGTCTGCACTGGCCAGCATTTCCTGGGCCAGCTCGAGGTCCGTATTCGTGTCGCGATAGGCGCGGTAAGCGTCGACCACTGGTGCCAGTTCGTGGTGACGTCGCGAAACGTCGCGCAACTTGCGGGGATCTGCAATTAGGGCCGGGTCGGACAGTTGTTGAAGGATGTCCTCGTACTCGGCGACTAGGTCAGTTAGGGACTCGAACACTTCGCACCCGCGAACGTAACGGCCAAAACTGGTCTGGCCGAAATTTGTTCGGCCGCGCCCTTATCGACCGCTGTCGGACTTCGCCGCCCGCCGGCCATACCGGCGCTCGAAACGCTCGACCCGGCCGCCGGTGTCGACGAGCTTCTGCTTGCCGGTAAAAAACGGATGGCACTCGTTGCAAAGCTCCGTGTGCAACTCCGGCTTGGTCGAGCGCGTCGTAAATTTGTTGCCGCAAGAACAGGTCACCTTGGCCTGTATGTACTCAGGATGGGTGTCGGCTTTCATGTTCTCCTCCAAACTTAGATGGCCGGAGCGGGCGTCTTCGCTATCTCCGCCAGGAACTGGTCGTTACTGCGAGTAGAACGGATTTTGTCGACCAGTAATTCCAGGCCCGCGGCTGCGTTGCCATCGGTCGCCAGGGCGTTGAGCACTCTGCGCAGCTTCCATACCTGCTGCAACTCCTGGCGGTCGAACAACAGCTCTTCGTGGCGGGTCGAGGAGGCGTTTACGTCCAGGGCCGGGTAGATGCGCCGCTCGGCCAGCTTGCGGTCGAGACGCAACTCCATGTTGCCGGTCCCCTTGAACTCCTCGAAGATCACCTCGTCCATCCGGCTCCCGGTCTCGACCAGAGCGGTGGCGAGGATGGTGAGGGAGCCGCCTTCTTCGATGTTCCGGGCGCTGCCGAAGAACTTTTTGGGAGGGTAGAGAGCACCGGTGTCGATACCACCCGACATGATGCGGCCGGTCGCCGGCTGGGCCAGGTTGTACGCCCGGGCCAGACGAGTGATGCCGTCAAGGACGATAACGACATCCCTTCCCAGCTCCAGCAAACGCTTGGCCCGCTCGATCGCCAGCTCGGCCACCTGGGTGTGTTCGTCCGAAGGGCGGTCGAATGTAGATGCTATGACCTCACCCTTAACCGGACCGGCGCCAGTCGGTGACCTCCTCGGGCCGCTCGTCGACAAGCAGGATCATCAAGTGGACTTCAGGGTTATTGGCCTCGATCGAGTGCGCGATCTGCTTGAGGATCGTTGTCTTACCCGCTTTGGGCGGAGAGACGATCATGCCTCGCTGGCCCTTCCCGATCGGCGACACCAGGTCGACGATGCGCGCCGTCACATTGGCGGGGTCGCCGGGGACCTCGAGGCTCAGCTTCTCGTCCGGGAAAAGAGGAGTCAGGTTCTCGAACTTCGGCCTGTTGCGGGCCTCGTCGGGGACCGTCCCGGCCACGGCGTCCACTCTGACGAGGGCGGGGTACTTCTCGTTGTTGGCGGCCGGCCGGAAGACGCCGTCGATCATGTCACCCTTGCGCAGGCCGTAACGGCGCACCTGGGTTATCGAAACGTACACATCCGAGGAACTGGCCAGGTAGCCGTTGGCCCTGAGGAAACCGTAACCTTCCTCGCGCAGGTCCAGAAGGCCCGGAACAAGCAACGAGCTCGCCCGTATACGGCACTTCCGGTGACTGCGCGGTGAACTCGCGCTCGCGCTCGGCGCCACGCGGCGGCTTCTCACGGTTGCGCCGCCGGCGCCGGCGGCTATTGCCGAGGCCCGGGTCGGCATCATGGCGCTGGCGACCGGTGTCCCCCCTCTGGAAGGGCGCAGACCCGTCTGCGCTGGGCCCTTCGCCTGGTCCCGGGGACGCTTTGTCCGACGGCGATGCCGGCTCGGCCACCTCTACGTCAGGCGCCGCGGGCGCGGCGACGGCCGTGGTGGCGTCTGCGGTGTCTATTGGCTCCGTCGTTGCCGCCTTCGCGGCAGGCTTAGCGCCATTGCCGTTGGTCGACGCCAGCTCGAGTTGCTGGCCGTCTTCCGCCGGGGCGGAGTTGCGCGTAGTGGTCCCAGCAGCACGCCTCGAACGAGTGGCGCGCGGCTTCTCGGTTGTGGGCGGGGGCTCTTGCTCCACGCCGGTGACCTGGAGGATGTGCGAGACCAGGTCCGCCTTCTTGGTGCGCGCGGCTGGTGAAGTGCCAAGAGCCAAGGCGATAGCGAAAAGCTCGTCTCGCTCTTTGGCTTCCAGCACCGAGCGCTCGAGCTGAAGGTCGCTCATTGATTACCCCTGTGATGGTGTGAATATCTGAATGCTGCAAGTACGGCCGGAGCGCTCAGGCGGCGTCCAGGAGAAGCCCCGGTGAGGCCCGGTCGCCTGTGCTGGCCGGCCTTGGACTACTGGTTACGCCCGGGAGTTCCCGCTCCGGATGAGAAGCCCTGCTCGTCTATACGACCGAGCCGGGTAAGAACATGATACCGCCTGGCGGTCACTTGCGCCAGGAACCCCCCGGGCCGGCGTGAGGTGGGCGCCTACAGGGCCAGTTCCTCCTTCACGGCCACCAGGTCGGCCTCGACTGCCCTGGGCACAGCGATCTGCCCGATGACTACGTCCGGGTCCTTCAAGCCGTGCCCTGTGAGGGTGCACACAACTCTGCTGCCGGCGGGCACACCCACCTTGAGCAGCCCTGCTACCGAGGCCGCTGACGCAGGCTCGCAGAAGATCGACTCCTCCCGGGCCAAGAACCGGTAGGCGTCGAGAATGGCATCATCGTCTACGGCGTCGATCAGGCCCCCGGACTCCGATGCTGCGGCGGTAGCTCCGTACCACGAAGCGGGGTTCCCGATCCGGATCGCAGTCGCAATGGTTTCGGGCTTTTCCACGGGGTGGCCAAGAACGATGGGCGCGGCGCCCGCCGCCTGGAAACCGAACATGCGGGGCAGCGAAGAGACCTTACCGGCGTCCTGGTACTCACGGTAGCCCCGCCAATACGCGGTGATGTTGCCGGCGTTGCCAACAGGAATACAGTGAACGTCGGGCGCACCGCCCAGGGTGTCAACGACCTCGAAGGCGCCGGTTTTTTGCCCCTCTATCCGGTAAGGGTTTATGGAATTGACGACCGTGACAGGCTCCGTCGCTGCCAGCTCCCGCACCAGTTCCAGGGCGCGGTCGAAATTTGCTCTGACCTGGACGACCCTGGCTCCGTGCACGAGGGCTTGGGCCAACTTTCCCAGTGCGATGTACCCGTCAGGGATCAACACCGCGCACGTGAGCCCGGCCCTAGCCGCATAAGCAGCGGCGGACGCCGAAGTATTCCCGGTCGACCCGCAGACGACCGCCTTGGCCCCTTCCTCGAGCGCTTTCGAGATGGCTACGGTCATGCCCCGGTCCTTGAAGGAACCCGTCGGGTTGGCGCCTTCCAGTTTGAGCCATACGTCCGCCTCGACCCGGGCCGACAGCCGCGGAGCGGGGACCAACGGCGTACCCCCTTCAAGCAACGTGACGACGGGCGTGGCCCCGTTCACGGGAAGGTAGTCGCGGTATTCCTCAACCACTCCCCGCCACGCCAGAGCAGGGCTCAACTGCCGACTACTCGAACGAGCCCTCCGATGCGCCTGATGGCGTCAAGGCGGCGTATCTCGTGCAGGCAAGCCTGGATATCGCGTTCGTAAGCAGGGTGGGTGACGAAAACGAGATGAGCCAGTCCGGGCTCCCCACCGCCAGTGGCCGCGGCCGCCGTGCCAGTAGAAAGTGCGCTCTCCGGTTCGGGGGCGTCCTGTTCCATCGAGCGGACCGAGACGTTGTGGCGGCCGAGGACGCCCGCGATGGCTGACAGGACGCCCGGGCGGTCGGCCACGAACAGGCTCAGGTAGTAGGCGCACCGCAGGTCATCGATAGGGCTGATGGCCACGGCGTGCAGCTCCAGCTTGCGGGCCACACCCTTGACCGTCAGGTTGTGAGCGGCGTCGACGAGGTCGCCGATCACGGCGCTCGCCGTAGGCGACCCACCAGCACCCCGGCCGAACAGCATCAATTGGCCGACGGCCTCGCCCTCGATAAAAACCGCGTTGAACGAGTCCCGCACCGCCGCCAGGGGGTGGTCCTGAGGGACCATGGCCGGGTGGACCCGGACACCGAGCGTGCCGTCGGGGCCGGCTTCGATGACAGCGAGCAGCCTGATCGCGAAGCCCAGCCGCCGGGCCGCCTCGAAGTCCTGCAAGTTGAGAGCTGAGATGCCCTCCCGGTAGACGTCGCCGGCCACCACTTTGGCGCCGAAAGCGACGTTGGCCAGGATGGCTGCCTTGGCGGCGGCATCGAAACCCTCGACATCAGCCGTCGAGTCCCGTTCCGCGTACCCGAGGCTTTGCGCCTCCGACAGTGCCTCCTGGTAAGTGGCGCCTGAAGCGGCCATGCGGGTGAGGATGTAATTGGTTGTGCCGTTGACGATGCCCATCACCCGCTGGATCCGTTCGCCGGCCAGCGACTCCCGCAGCGCCCGGATGAGGGGTATTCCTCCCGCTACAGACGCCTCGAACAGCAGGTCCACACCGGCCGCGCTAGCCGCGTCCCACAGCTCCGCTCCATGGTTCGCCAGCAGCTCCTTGTTGGCCGTAACCACTGCCTTACCGCTCCGCAACGCCTGAAGTACCAGGTCACGAGTGGGCGAGATGCCGCCCATGACCTCGACGACGACGTCTATCGACGGGTCCGTGACAATACTTATGGCATCAGTGGTGAGGAGCCCCTCGACGCCGGCCACGTCGCGCTCTTTCGTCGCCGAACGCACGGCCACTTTGGCCAGCTCGAGCTGCACACCCGTCCGATCGGCTATCCGCTTGGCGTCAGTGAGCAGGGAACGGGCCACGGCCGCGCCGACATTGCCGCACCCCAGCATGCCGACGCGGATGGTCCGCCGGCCGGCGTCGGTAGGCGAGTCGCCGGCGAAAGCGTCATTGACGCCGGCCGCGGCGTTTACTCCCTCTCCCCCTTGTCCCTTAGGCGCGTTCGCCTCACTTGCGGCCATGACTGCCAAAGCTACCTACCGGCCGAAGAGGTTGGCCACCGGGGTGGCGCGGGGTGTGCCGGCAAGTCGCTGCCTTCCGACTGGCGGCAGCCCAGCCGGCGCTGTCCCGCCGGCGGCGTCCGGCCGCAGCGCCTGGCGGAAGTGCCCGGCGGAGGCGCGGAAGGGCCGGCGGAAGCGCCTGGCGGAAGTGCCCGGCGGAAGGGCGGAAGGCCGGCGGGAGCGCCCGGCGGAAGCGCCCGGAAGCATCGCCCGCCGATAGACGCCGCGTCGCGTGCACTATTAGCCGAAAACCAGGTAAAAATCGCTACAGACGCGCCCTCCCCGGTGAAAAGTGCACGCGACCTCCTGCTGAAAGCGGAGGTTAGTGGCACTTTTTCCCCGGTCCTGGCCCCGGGCTCTGCGGCCTGACCGGACGGCGTCTTCTACAGGTCGAGCGCCAAGAGATCTTCGTGCGTCTCCCGCCGCACCACGACCCGCCAACGGCCGTCCCGCACGAACACAACGGGGGGGCGGGGCACCTTGTTGTAGTTGGACGCCATCGAATGCCCGTAAGCGCCCGTCACCGGCGTGGCCAGGATGTCGCCCACAGCCAGATCTTCGGGCAAGTCGGCATCCCTGATGATGACGTCTCCCGATTCGCAGTGTTTCCCGACGATCGTGGCCACGAACGGCCTCCGGGCCGCGACCTGGCGAGGCAAGAAGGCTTCGTACCCCGATCCGTACAGGACCGGCCTCGGGTTGTCGCTCATCCCCCCGTCGACGCTGACGTACGTGCGAAGGCCCGGGAGCGTCTTGATGGTGCCGACGCTGTAAAACGTTATTCCTGCCGCGGCCACGATGGCCCGGCCCGGCTCGGCCGTGACCACCACGTTGGCCGCCAGCCCGGCGAACTGGGCGGCCTTGTGCAGCGTCCCGGCCCACTCGCTGATCGAGGGAGCTGATTCCCCGCTTACATAGGGGACGCCCAGGCCACCGCCTATGCACAGTTCCTCGAGGTCGAGATCGGAGAAAAAGGGTACGAGCAGTGCCAGAGCCCGTTCGAAGCTCTCCAACACGAAGATCTGCGACCCGATGTGGGCATGTACGCCGACCAGGCGTACCCCGCTGGTCGGGTGCCGGAGCCGGCGCACCGCTTCTGCCGCCGCCCCCGAGGCCAGCCCGAACCCGAACTTCGAGTCGTCCTGCCCTGTCATCACGTACTCATGGGTGTGGGCTTCCACCCCCGGCGTGACCCGGACAAGGACGGTGGGCAAAGGTCCGTCCGGGCTGCCGCGCCCAGACAACCGGGCCAGGCGGTCGATCTCGTCGAACGAGTCCACGACTATCCTGCCCACCCCGGCGGCCAGCGCCGCCTCCAGCTCCGCTTCTGACTTGTTGTTGCCATGAAGAACGAGCCGCTCGGCCGGTACCCCGCCGGCTAGCGCGACCGCCAGCTCTCCGCCCGTTGACACATCGAGGCAGCAACCTTCCTCGTGCGCCAGGGCCGCCATGGCCTTGCATAGGAAGGCCTTCGAGGCGTAGGCAACCCGGGGACCGAAGGCCTGGCGGGCTTCCCGGCAACGGCGGCGCAGGTGCTCCTCGTCGTATACGAACGCCGGCGTCCCGACCTCGCTGACCAGGTCCAGGACGTCCACACCGCCAATACGAAGCCGACCGGACGGGCCGACCTCCGCCGTGTCGGGTAGCAGGTACATCGGCAGTGGAGTGCCATGACCGCGCCGGCCGGTGCGCTCCCCTGGCGCGGCTGGCGGCTCGGCGCGAAGAAGGGGGTCGGTTAAGGGGTCCGGGATCATCTGATACCTATGGTGCCAGGGGAGAGAGGCCAGCCTATGCTGAGTGGGCCCGCCCTCGTAGCTCAGGGGATAGAGCACCGGCCTCCGGAGCCGGGTGCGCAGGTTCGAATCCTGCCGGGGGCACGAGGGATCACCTCTTACAGACCCAGAGCGCCTCGCACGTCGCGAACATGTTCATGGGTTTTTTTCCCGAGAGCGGCCGCGGGGCCCGACATGCGGGGCCCTAACGCTTCTAGCCACCAGGCGGTTGAGAGTCGTATGGCACGTCAATGGGTAAGAGAACTAACCGAGTGCTCCGTGTTTCGGCACGTCCTACGAAAGGGAACTCTATGAAGAAATTGTCATTGCTCATTGGTGGCACCATCGGTTTCCTGCTCGGATCTCGCGCTGGGCGAGGTCCCTATGAGCAGGTGGAGAATTGGGCCCGCCAAATGAGCGGCCGTCCCCAAGTTCAGCGGGTGACGAACCAGGTAACCGAATCGGCGAGGCGCATTGGAGACGTGGCCACGGACACAGCCTCGACGGCCGCCGACCGGGCGGCAGAGGCAACGGCAGATGCAGTAAACACCGCTACCGATCGAGTGACGAAGACCGTAGAGGACGTCGGCGAGCGAATCGACAGATAGTGGCTTCCAATGGAGGCTCGACGGCCCACGAAGTCAACGTGACGAACGAGCCTTTGGATGGTGGGCTGGAACTCCATCCCGCGCTGTCCAGCGCCAGAAGCAGCGTCGGCGGCACCGCCGAGAAGCGAATAGCGAAGGCGGAGGACGTCCCTTTCGGCCAGGGCGTCGGACAAAGTCCGGTTGCGGTCGGCCGGCAGGAGCAGCGCCTCAGCCAACTTCATCCGTCCCTCCTCCATCGTGTTTTGCGCCGGCCATCTTGGCACGTCCCCCTCCGGCGTGACCCGGATTTCCCGCCCAGTGGCTGGTAAGCCAAATAGCGAGTACGGAAACCCGGTCTTCTCCACTACCTGGGTCGGATCGCGGCCCCTCTGGGGCCGCGATCCGACCCAGATAGCGAGCGTCGAGCCTTACGTTTAATCTGCGCTGTCCACGCGCTTGCGGGCCGGTCTTCGAGCCCGGGCAGGGGCGTTGCGCAGCAACAGCAGAGACCTAGCGTCGAGCGTGATCGTGCCTCTCGGGGTTATATGGGGGGTGTCATCGGGGCCGCCGGTGGTGAGAACGGCATCCCAACTCGCGGGGCCCGGCGGGATGGCGAACTTGACCGGCTCGTGATGGGCGTTGAGGAGCAAAAGGAACCGGTCGCCCGTAGTGCCGCCATCTGTACCACTTATCTGGCGGCCGTCGAGGGCGACCGCCAGGGTGCGCATCCCGGCGTCCTGCCAGTCGTCCGCGCTCATTTGCTGGCCATCAGCGCGATAAAGGACCATCTGCGGGGGACCGCCCTCCGGGCCTCGCAGGTACTGCCCGGGCCGCAGCGGCGGGCTGTCACGACGTAACCTCAGGGCCGTCTTGGTAAACGCGAGCAAATCTTTGTCAATATTCTCCCAGTCGTACCACGATACTTCGTTGTCCTGGCAATATGCATTGTTATTGCCTAGTTGTGTGCGGCCGATTTCATCCCCGCCGAGCAGCATCGGCACCCCGGCGGACAACAGGAGCGTCCCGAGTAGGTTACGGCGCTGACGGTCCCGGAGGGCGAGGACCTCGGGATCCTCGCTGTCACCTTCTTCGCCACAATTCCATGAGCGGTTGTTTGCTTCTCCGTCGGCGTTGTCCTCGCCATTCGCTTCATTGTGCTTATCGTTATAAGCGGTAAGGTCAGCCAACGTGAAACCGTCGTGAGCAGTGACGAAGTTGATACTGGCGGTGGGCGTCCGCCGGTCCGATGAGTAGATATCACCGCTGCCGGTAAGGCGCAGCCCAAGTTCTCCAATAGTCCCGTCGACGCCGCGCCAGAAATCGCGGACCGTATCGCGGTACCTTCCGTTCCACTCGGACCAGCGGGCGGGGAAGCCGCCCAGCTGATAACCGGCTACGTCCCAGGGTTCGGCGATCATTTTTACCGGCGCGAGCACCGGGTCCTGGTGCACAAGGTTGAGGAAGGCGCTATGGATGTCGAGCTCGCCACTTTGTCGCGTGAGCGCGGTGGCCAGGTCGAAACGAAACCCATCGACGTGCATTTCGGCCACCCAGTACCGCAGGGAGTCAAGGATGAGCCGCAAGGCGGCCGGGTGGCCGACGTTGAGGCTGTTGCCGGTGCCGGTGGTGTCGAAATAGTGCGCCTGGTCACCCTCGACCAGGCGGTAGTAGGCCCGGTTGTCGATGCCTTTCATCGACAAGGTGGGGCCGAGGTGGTTGCCCTCTGCGGTGTGGTTGTAAACGACGTCAAGGACCACCTCGAGGCCGGCGTCGTGCAGAGCCCTGACCATCGATTTGAACTCGTCTACCTGACCGCCCGAAGAGCCGGCGGAGCTGTAGGCGCCGTGCGGGGCGAGGAAGCCGATGCTGTTGTAACCCCAGTAGTTACGCAGGTCCCTTTCCAGCAGGTGCGCGTCCTGGACGAACTGGTGCACGGGCATCAACTCGACGGCGGTAACCCCGAGGTCGACCAGATAACCGACCACGGCGGGATGGGCCAGCCCCGCGTAGGTCCCGCGCAGCTCGGCGGGCACGTCAGGGTGTCGCTGAGTCAGCCCTTTGACGTGCGTTTCGTAGATGACGGTCTCGTCGAGTGGCGTGCGCGGCGCCCGGTCCCCCTTCCAGTCGTGGTCGCTGGTCGTGACCACACACCGGGGGACGTTTGGGCCCGAGTCCGTATCGTTGCGCTGATCCGGGTCATCGAAGCGGTGACCGAATACGCGCTCGTCCCATTTGACCTCACCTTCTATGGCGGTGGCGTGCGGGTCCAGCAGCAGCTTGGCCGGGTTGCAGCGCAACCCCTCGCTGGGCGCCCAGGGACCATGTACCCGCAGGCCGTAGCGCTGACCGGCCCCGACCCCAGGGAGGAACCCGTGCCATACGTGGCCGGTATGAGAGGGCAGCTCGACCCGCTCCTCGGCCCCTTCCGGGTCGAAAAGGCACACCTCGACGGCGTCTGCGATCTCGGAAGACACCGCGAAGTTGGTCCCGTCATCTTCAACGTGTGCTCCGAGTGGGTAGGAGCGCCCGCTCAGTGGCGTCATCGAGACGTGGCACCGGCCGCAGCTGATGAGCCGACCGGAGCTGACGGCTCAACCAAGGGTGAACCAGGGCCTGGGATTACTCGAGGTGGGCAAATTTGCATATCGGTCATGATCGTCTGAGGGCCTCGACCTTCGACGCGGACGTAGGTTAAAAGGTGTTGGGGATGGGATTAAAAGGCGACGGCAACCACGTCCGTCCAGGTCGCCTCGGGCTGTCCAGCCTAACAGGAAGGCGGTCAGGCCTCCTTCGACAGGCGAGGCGCCCCGGCCCCCAACTCGGCGCGGGTAGGGCAGGCCCGAGGCCGGCGCTTCAGCCGCCGTCGGCGGCGGCTACGCCGGCGATTCGGCGGCCGACGGACCTTCTATGAGACCGAGGGCGAGGGTGCCCCGCTGGCCCAAGTCCGGCGCCAGAGTCGCGCCCGGACGGCCCACGGTGAAAGGCTGCTTGCCGGCCAGAAGCGCATGGCTCCATCTGTCGCGGCCGCGTTCTTTGGCCTCGTATAGAGCGTTGTCGGCTCGTCGAAGCGTTTCCTGAGCCTCTTCGTCCTCCCGGATGGCGATGCCCGCCGAGAACGTTGGACGGTCTGGTCGCAACCAGTGATGACGTAGGCGTTCGAGCAAGGCGTCAGACTGCTCCACCCCTGCTTGGGGCAGCACGAGCATGATCTCGTCCCCGCCGTACCGCAAAGCGATGTCAGTCGAGCGCAACACGCTCCGGACGCTGTGCCCGAAGGTGGCGAGGTTGTCGTCGCCGACCTGGTGCCCCTTCGAATCGTTGACCGCCTTGAAGCCGTCGAGGTCGATGAGGACGACGGCGTCCCCGGGATCGGTCCGCTCGAGGACCCGTACGAGCTCTCCGCGGCTGGCCAGCCCGGTCAGGGGGTCAGTGGCCGCCGCGTGGAGCAGGCCTTTGACGCGCACCTCGTCAGACGCTTTCCTGCGGGCAATACCGTGCCCGATCAATCCCCAGATACAGATGGTGATCAGCATCTTTACCCCGACCTCGTCCGATAGGCCCCCCTGGCAGACCAGCCAAAACGGCAACAGGACCGGGAGCGCCAACAATGTGAGCCGCTCCGACTGCGTGCTGGCGATGAAAAAGACGGCCACCGTAAAAAAGCCCATGTAGGCCGGGCTGATGCCTGCCGTCGAAACGGCTACGCCCGTCATGGCCACCATGCCCAGCGCCGGGAAGAGGAGCAGCGCCCGAGCGGGCAGGCGCCTCCACGACAACCTAGACAGCCCGGCCGACACCAGCACGGCACCAGCCGCCACCCCCAATGCGATCATCCGGTCAGCCGGAGTCGCAGGCAAGAACCAGACCGTGGCCGCAACTACCAGGGAGGACGCGGCTACCAGGAGCACACCGAGCTTGGCGGCCTGCTCATTATCGGTGCCGCGACGGTCTGCGCCGAATGTCACATTACAAATCTCGGCAGCCTGGCCGATTTTCTGAACGGCGCGGCCCCTCCGGCGAGCACTTTCTTACGTTCTCCTTAGTCGAGTGCGTCGGCACACGACAGCGACGGGCGCGCCCAGCGGCCGTGCCCCGTTCCTCTTGTGGCCTTGCAGGAGGCTAAAATCCCTGTGAGTCGACGCCGACGGCCGGAAGAATGATGCCATGCGGTCGAGCACCGGAAATCCTGTGCACGGGATAGGTAGGTTGTGGTCCCTCGCTTACCGCCGAGCCTTGACGGGCTCCGGCGGCCCGAGACCGTCGGCCGTGACCGTCGAGGCGGATGCGACTGAGATCGAAGCTGCTTTCGCCGTTGTCGACGTTGACCGGCGCGATTTTTCCCGCCGATTGTCGTCACGGTTGCAGCCCCTCATCCAACGCGGGGTGCCGCCGCGCTTCATAGAAGCTGCCCCCGCGCCGCGGGCAGCCCGCCTCCGTTTTGCTGATGGCACCACTGTCCTGGTCAAGGTGGCCGTGCCCGGTGAGCTCGGGGCGCTGGCCCTCACGATGCGGTACGGGTCGCTGCGGCCCGCCCGGTGCACGACTGACCCCGACGGCAGCGCCCACCTGCTGTTGAGCTGCTCGGGTGAACATCGTCACCTGTGGCTGCACGTGGTGGGGCTCGACCAACCCGACTGACCGTTCGGCCGGCCGTCCAATTGGCCGTCGACATTTCAATTGCTACCCGTCGGCATTAGTCTTAGTGACGGCCGTCGGCAACTGGCCGTTGGCAACCGGCCCTGACGGGCACCGCCCAGGCGTCAGCCCGTCCGGCGCCCCATCCCGGTCGCATTGCCAATCGAGGCGCATGGCGAACGGCGTGATTGGTATTGTGGCCAGCGTGCCGAAGCATTACGCGTCATACGCGGTTGCCACGACGACGCCGGGCTCGCCCGGCGTGGACGCGTAGCACTAGGCACGCGACATCGCCCGGGCCGGCGGCCGGGGCGAGAAAAGACTCCTCCGTAGCCGTTGGCTAGACGAGAGGAGACCTCTATGGAAGTGCCCGATCACCCCCGCGCCCGGACCACCCGCGCCCGGACCACCGCCGGCTCGGCCGCCAGCTCAAGATCTTCGCCAGCGACGAGGCCTGCGGAGCCGGCCTGCCTCTGTGGCTGCCCGCCGGCTCCGTTGTCCGAAGCGAAATCGAGCGATTCGTAGTCGACCTAGAGCGCCGCTATGGCTACCAGCACGTTTTTACCCCGGAGATGGCCAAGCGCGAACTGTACGAGCGTTCAGGCCACTGGGCCCACTATCAGGACGATATGTACCCGCCCATGGACGTAGGGAGCGAACAGGTTGTACTACGCCCGATGAACTGCCCCCATCACATACTGGTTTACCGCTCCGAGCCGCGCACCATACGGGAAATCCCGCTGCGCCTGGCAGAGCTCGGGACCATGTTCCGGAACGAGCGCTCAGGAGTCGTGGGAGGCCTCTCGCGCGTACGGCAGATGACCCTGAACGATGGGCACGTGTTCTGCGCCGCCGAAGACGTAGAACAGGAAATCGCTTCGATCCTCGAGCTTGTCGACGTCGCGTACAAGGCTCTGGCCATCCCGGCGCCCAGTTTGCGGCTATCTCGTCCAGACGTCGGCCCGAAATACGCTCCTGACGCTGTCAACTGGGCGCGGAGTGAAGAGGTCATCCGGGCCGCCTTGGGCCGCCTAGACCTGGAATGGGTTGAGGCCGAGGGAGAGGCGGCCTTTTATGGCCCGAAAATCGACCTGCAGGTGGTCGACCCACA
This sequence comes from uncultured Acidimicrobiaceae bacterium, assembly GCA_963845605.1. Taxonomy (GTDB): domain Bacteria; phylum Actinomycetota; class Acidimicrobiia; order Acidimicrobiales; family Palsa-688; genus Fen-671. The sequence goes on along the minus strand of CAWJSS010000002.1, from coordinate 288,594 downwards.
GGGCCGCGAGGAAACCTTGTCGACAATCCAGCTCGATTTCCTCCTCCCCGAGCGGTTCGACCTCTCGTTCAACCGGGCCGGAGCGTCAGAGCGACCTGTCATGGTCCACCGGTCGATCGTGTCGACTATGGAGCGCATGGTGGCGCATCTCCTCGAGGTCCATAACGGGGCGCTCCCCGTCTGGCTGGCCCCCACCCAGGTGGTGGTCATGCCGGCCACTTCAGGTGCCGTCGCTTACGCCCGGGAAGTGAAGGACGCCCTCGTCAAGGCGGGTCTTCGCGCCGAAGCCGACGACCGCGACGCCACTCTCGCCGCCCGGGTCCGAGACGCACAGCAACGCCGCGCGCCTTACGTGGCGGTTGTCGGGGAAAAAGAGGCAGCCACCCGGGGTGTGGCCGTCCGCCTTCGCTCGTCGGAGCGGCTGCCGTACATGAGCGTCGAGGCGTTTGTGGAAATGGTCACCGCCGTGGCGGCCAGGCGGGGGGCGGGCCTCCTCCGGTGAACCCAGACCCGGCGGACCCAGACCCGGCGGACCCAGACCCCGTGAACCCAGACCCCGTGAGCCCAGACCCCGTGAACCCAGTCCCCATTGTCTCCGGCGCCCGCACGTCTTTGCCTTCCCCCGGCCGGCGTCTGGCGGCAATCGCGCCACCTCGTTGCGAATGGTGTCGTCCAACGACACCGCGGGCAATCAGGTCGCCCAACTGCCGCCAGTTTCAGCCGGGGAAGCAGGCCAGAGCGAGGTACGTCAGCTACCAGGCGTAGTCCTCAGGCGCCGGCTTGTAGGGCGGGAATATCTTGTCCAAGCGGCTGAGCGTTTCGGGTTCGAGCTCGTCTGAGAGGCTGACAGCCCGGAGTGACCCTTCGAGCTGAGCGATGTCCCGAGGCCCGATGATGGGTGCGGTCACCTCCGGACGCGTCAGCAGCCAGGCCAAAGCTACGTTCGCCGGCTCCTCGCCTATTTCTTTACAGAGAGCTTCATAAGCTTCGACCTGTTCCCGCTTGGCATCGATCGTCTTCTTGGCCCGCTGGTCTTCGAAACGCCGGCCGGGACCGTCCTGCTTGCCGAAGATGCCGCCGAGGAGGCCACCCTGGAGGGGAGACCAGGCGATGATACCCACCCCATAATCCTGTGCAGCCGGAAGGACCTCCCGTTCGACATCTCGTACGAACAGGTTGTAGAGCGACTGTTCACAGACAAGGCCGGAGAAGTTGCGTCGAGCCGCCGCCTCCTGGGCCTTCGCTATGTGCCAACCGGCAAAATTGGACGAGCCGGTATAGAGGATTTTCCCCTGGAAGCGAAGCACTTCCATGGCCTCCCAGATCTCGTCCCAAGGGGTGGCCCGGTCGACGTGGTGCATTTGATAGAGGTCGATGTAATCGGTCTGGAGGCGGACCAGGGAAGCATCGCAGGCCCGCCGGATGTTGAGCGCGGACAACTTCTCGTCGTTCGGCCAATCGCCCATGGTCCCGTAGACCTTGGTGGCCAGCACCGTGCGCTCGCGGCGGCCGCCGCCCTGAGCGAACCAACGCCCGAGGATCTTCTCTGTGAGGCCCCCGCCCCTGGCGTTGCCGTAAACATTGGCAGTATCGAAGAAATTGATCCCGAACTCGTGCGAACGGTCCATGATGGCGAACGAGTCCGGCTCGGTGGTCTTCCAGGCGAAGTTCATAGTGCCGAGGCACAGCCGGCTCACGCTCAAGCCGCTGCGTCCCAGGTGGGTGAACTGCATGTCGGCTCCGTCTACCATTTAAGCGGCCCTTTCTGTTAGGCATTTCGTCTTGGCCAAGCTCGCGTCCGTTGTCGTCGCCAGCTGGCGCCCCCAACCTACCGAGGGATGACGAGGGACCGGGCCGACGGGGCCGGACGACTTTGGTTAGGGTAGGCTCGGCGCCAGATAGCAGTCGTTAGGGCTCTCATTGCAGCGTCTGCCAGCACAGGGTCTGGCACGACTTCGGGTGAGGAGGAACCACGATGTCTACCCACCGCTCGGCCGCGAGCCATTGACCTCCGCCACCACCTCGCGGCCAGCGGGGCGAGCCGAGGTCCTGACCGTCTACGTCATCGGGCTGTTCCAGGGCCTCAGCCTGGTGGCCTTCCCGGCCGCGGCCACCATCCTGACCGAGCCGTCCGGTTACGGCCTGTCGAAAACCCAGTACGGGCTGCTGTTCGTCCCCCAGGTGGTCATGGCTATCGCGGGGTCGTTGGCATTGCCCAACTTGGCCCGGCGGTTCCCGTTGAAGCGGGTGCTGCTCGGCGGGCTGGTTTCCGACACCATCTCGATGAGCCTGCTGGCGGGCAGCGTCCCGCTGAAGGCGGACGGTATCGCCTACCCGATGCTCCTCGTCGCCACGGCCACTCTTGGCCTCGGGTTTGGGCTCACATTGGGATCGATCAGCACGTACGCAGGGGCCTTCATGCCCGATCGCCGGGATGTCGCCTTGACCGCGCTCAACGTATTGCTCGGGCTGGGGACGGCGTTATCCCCATTCCTCATCTCCTTGTTCACCAAAGTGGGCCAGTGGTGGTACCTCCCTCTCCTGGCTGCCGGCGGGCTGGTCCTGCTCATAGCGCTGGCCCTGGCCCAGCCCATGGGCCTGCCCCCGCCCGCCCCTTCGGCGCCGGCCCCCTCCGAGCAGCACGGTAAGTCAACGGCATCAACAGGAAGGCGGGCCAGATCCCGACATTGTTCTGGGTCTTCGCCGGCGCCCTGGTCATTTACGGGATCGGCGAAACGATGTTCGGCAACTGGGGGACGACACTGCTGGTCAGCAAGGGCGTCGTAGCCACATCAGCCCAGAACGCGCTGGCCGTGTTCTGGGCAGCCGTGACGATCGGCCGGTTGGCCATTGCCCTGGTTTCGAACCGTGTCCGCTCCACCAGCATTTACGTCGTGTTGCCGTGGGCCATAGCCATCGCCCTGGTGCTGGCGCCGCTGGCTCACAGCGCGGCGGCCGGGATCGGGATATTCGCGTTTGGAGGATTGGCTTGTTCAGGCTTCTTCCCAATGACCATCGGCTATGGCGAATCGACGTTCCCGAGCATTGTCGAGTTGGCAGCCGGTTGGCTTATCGCTGCCTACCAGTTGGGTTACGGGCTGGCTGCGTTTGGCGCCGGAGCGCTCCAACACGTGGTGTCGCTCCCTTCGATATTCCGTATAGCCGCGATAGCCATGGTAGTTATGGCGCTGCTTGCCCTTTTGGTGGCAAGGCAACAACGACCGTCCCGCGAATTATCAGTTTCGCCCGCGACGGCTTCGTGAGGCCCTACGACGCAGGGACAGAGTTCGGCGGGCCAGGCGCTGGTGCGCCGGAGTGGGCGCGGCAGGTGCGGGCGCCGCGGGTGCGGGGGCGGCCGGCGGGCCTTTATCCTGGCCCGGAACACGTAGTAGCTCCAACCCTGGTAGGCCAAGACCAGCGGGGTGAAAATAGCGGCCACGACGGTCATGACCGTCAACGAATAGCTGGAAGAGGACGCGTTAGATACCGTCAGGTTGTAAGCAGAGTTGGTGCTCGAGACCATCACGTTCGGGTAGAGCGAAACAAAGATCGATATCACCGTTGCCCCGATTGCCCCCGTGGTAGCCGCGAACGCCCAACCGTGGTAGCTGTCCCGGACCGACCAGGCTGCCGCCACCGCCATAAGGAAAGCCACGATCTGGATCGGGTTGGGCAGGACGCCCCGGTTGGACAAGACGTGGGTCCATATGAAGAACCCGAGGACGAGCAAGGCAGCCAGCCACGAAAATGGGCCGGCCAGCCGCTGCGCACGCTGTTGCACAGACCCCGTCGTCTTCAAGTTGAGGTATGTGGCACCGTGGGCGAGCGAGAGCGCCAGCAGAGTGATCCCGCACCAGATGCCATAGGGAGTCAGGAGGTCGAGGAACGACCCCGTGAAGTTACCATCCTTGTTTATCGGTAACCCGTGCAGAAGGTCACCGAGGGCGATGCCAATTAGCAACGGCAGCAGAAGGCTCCCAATCGTGAGCATCCAGTCCCAGGTGGCTCGCCACCTTGGGCTGTTTATCTTGCCCCGGTACTCGAAGGACACCCCTCGGATTATCAGCGCCAGGATTATCAGCATTACGGCCAGGTAGAGCGCGGAGAACATGCTGGCGTACCACAACGGGAACGCCGCAAATGTGGCCGCGCCGGCCACGATGAGCCAGACCTCATTGCCGTCCCAGAACGGGCCAATGCTGTTGATGGCCACCCGGCGCTCGAGATCAGTCTTGCCCACCAGCATGTGGAGGGAGCCGACTCCGAGGTCGAAGCCCTCGAGGATAAAAAAACCCGTCCAGAAAAAGGCTATTATGACGAACCAGACGACTTGCAGCCCCATTTTCTCCTCCTAGTAGGTCAAGACCGGGGTTTCGTCCGGTGATAGAACGGTCCCTTCGGCACCGGCCGGCGCCGCCTCGCCCTCCTCGCTCTCGGACAGGTCCCGGCGCCCATATCGCACCATGAGGACGGCGTCGACCACCCCGAAAATGCCGTAGGTGATGACGAAGATGGCCAGGGTGATGATGACCCAGGTCGAGCTCAGCGTCGAAACACCGTCTTTGGTCAGCATCAGGCCCTGGACGATCCACGGTTGGCGGCCGTTCTCGGTGAGCAGCCAACCGGCGGTGTTCATGAAGAACGGCGCGATGACCGCCCACGTGGCGGCCAATAGGAACCATCGGGAGCGCTCCAGGCGGTGCCGCCACACGGCCCAGGCCCCCCAAACAGCGAGGAGCAGTACCAGAGCAGCCAGATAAGCCATGACCCTCATGGACCAATACTGGATGAAGACGTTCGGTACATAGTCACCCGGCCCGTACTGCTTCTGGTACTGGGCGTTGACCTCGTTCAGCCCCTCGACGGCACCGTTCCAGGTGTTGGTGGCCAGCAGCGATAGGAGGTGAGGGATCTCCAGGATCTGAGTAGGAGTCTCGTCGTCCTTACCGCCACCGATCTGGAAAGCGGAGAACGAGCAGGGCTGACAGTTCTCCCACTGCGCCTCGGCCGCCGCGATTTTCATCGGCTGGTACTTGGCCTCGATGACGCCGAGCTCGCTGCCGACGAACATGGCCAGGATTATGGCGGGGAGCAGGACCACCAGCGAGATTTTGGCCGTGTTGCCAAAGGCCTCCACTGAGCGGCCTCTGCGGAGGTGCCAGGCGGACACCGCCAACATTATCAACGCCCCCGTCAAGGTAGAAGCCAGCAGTACGTGGGCATAGCCCCACAGGAACACGGGGTTAGTGAAAAGTGCACCGATGTTGGTGAGCTCTGCTCGGCCTGTCTTCGAATTTATGGTGTAGCCCACCGGGTGCTGCATCCAGGAATTGGCGGCCATGATGAAACCGGCGGAGAGCGTGCTGCCGGCCGCTACCATCCAGATGCAAGCCAGGTGGACCCGTTTGGGCAGGCGGTCCCAGCCGAAGACCCAGAGCCCCAGGAAGGTTGATTCCAGGAAGAAGGCGGCCAGGCCTTCCATAGCCAGACGGGCCACCGAAAACGTCGCCGACGAACCGCGAGTAGGCAGACCAGTTCATGCCGAACTCGAACTCCTGCACGAGGCCGGTTACGACGCCAATGGCCACATTAATTAGGAGCAAAGTGCCAAAGAAGCGGGTCAGCCGGCGCATTTCGGGGTTACCCGACCGGTGCCAACTCGTCTGCATAATAGCGACGAAAAAAGCGAGCCCGATGGTTATCGGCACGAAAAGAAAGTGATAAACGGTAGTGGACGCGAACTGTGCGCGCGACAAGTCGACCGTCAGCATTAGAGGACCAACCTTTCTGTACCGACTTGGTTCGTCAGGCGGCTTTCGCGCGCCCATTGCCTGGCATAAGGGCCGTCCATCGTGACCAGCTGTGCGTGGGTGCCCCGCTGGACTACACGCCCGGCGTCGAGGACGATGATCTCGTCCATAGCCTCCAGGGCGGCCAGGCGGTGCGTGATCATCACCGTGGTCTGACCTCGAGTGGCGTCCAGCAGATCTCCGACCAGAGCGTCCGCGGTAGAGGGGTCGAGGTGCTCCTCTGGTTCGTCGAGGACCAGCACCGGGAAGCCAGCCAGCAAAACGCGGGCGATACCTACCCGCTGGCGTTGGCCGCCTGACAGGCGGGCACCGCGCTCGCCTAGAGAAGTCCCGAGCCCGGCGGAAAGCTCTTCCACCCAGGGCCGAGCCGCGCTCGGTCGATGGCGGTGCTCAGCTCGCAATCAGTAGCGTCTCGGCGCGCCAACAGGAGGTTCTCCTTCAAAGTGGTGTCGAAGATGTGCGTGTCCTGGGCGGCCAGCCCGACGACGTGGCGGACGTCCTCGGCCGCCATTGCCGCCAGCTCGGTCCCGTCGAGGGTCACAGAACCCTCGTACGGCACAAAGCGCAGCAGCACGGCGGCCAGGGTCGACTTGCCGGCGCCACTGGGGCCGACGACGCCCGTCCGGCGGCCGGGGGAAAGGTCGAGGTCAACGCCGTCAAGCGCCCACCCCCGGTCAGGCCCGTACCTGGCGCGCGCCCCCCGGAGGCGAAGGGTGTGCGGGGGCGGTCCCAGCGGTTCGGGTACCTGAGGTTTGGTTACGGCGGGGGCGGCATCCATTACGTCGAACACCCTGGCTGCGCTCTCCCGCACCCGTTGCAGGCTTTGGGCAGCGGCGGGCAAACCGGTCACCATCTCGAAGACGGCCAGCGGAGTGAGGGCCAGGACCGCCAGGAGCGGGCCCTCCAGCCGTCCGGCGTGCACCGCCGGGACGGCGACGAGCAATATGCCCGATATAGCGAGGCCAGTGAGCAGGGTGATGAGACCGGACCCGACGCCGGCTGTTCGCGCTGCCGCCGTAGCGGTCCCGGTCAGCTTCGCGTCGGCGGTCGCCACCCGGGCGAGTTGGGCGTCGGCGGCCCCGAACGCCACCAGCTCCGGAGCGCCTTCGAGCAAGTCCACTACGTACGCGCTCAGCTCACCCCGGGCCGTCGCCTGCCTGGCTTCTCGACGACGGGCGAGTAGAGCAGAAAACCTTGGCACCACGGCGCCAGCGAGGACCAGAGCCGCGGCCAGCACCAAGCCGGCGGGCAGGAGGAAGTAACAGACGAACCCGACGGTAAGGCCCCCACAACGAGGGCGATGCCAAACGGAGGGACCACTTTCAGCATGAGGTCGCTCAGTGCGTCGACGTCCCCCACCAGGCGGGCCAACAGGTCGCCACTGCGGAATGCGGGCAGCCCCGTGGGCGCCAGCTCCTCCAAATGGTCGTACACACCGGCCCGTATATCGGCCATGACCCGAAGCGTGGCATCGTGGCCGACCAGCCGTTCTTTGTACCGGAACAATGCTCGGGACAGCGAGAAAAACTGCACGCCGACAATGGCCACCCCCAGGGCCACCACCGAAGGGTGCTGCGCGGCGCGTGAGATCAGCCACGCAGAAGTGGCCAGGAGGGCAATAGCAGAACCGGCCGCGCCGGCACCGAACAATGTGGCCAGCGTGAGCCGCCCTGCGGCCAGCCGGGCCACGCCGAGGACACGGCCGAGGGGCGCCTGCGGCTGCTCTTCGGTGAAACGCTCGGCCTCCGTTTGGCCCACCCGGATGCTGTCGCAAATTACGTCGGTCATACGGCCGCCTCCGCCCGCGACAGGTCAACCACGCGATCGGCCAGGTCAAGCAGAGCGGGGCGGTGTGCAACCATCACTACGGTGCGCCCCCGCGCCAAGCGAACGACGGCGTCGAGCACCTCCGCCTCGGTCTCCCCGTCGAGGTTGGCGGTGGGCTCGTCGAGGAGCAAAAGACGCGGTTGGCGAAGGAAAGCTCGCGCCAGTGCCACCCGCTGGCGCTCTCCCGCCGAGATACCCGCGCCGAGCTCGCCCAGGCGGGTGCCAACGCCATCCGGCAGCGACGCCACGAGGTCGGCCAAACCGGCTGCCGCCAGCGCATCCTGCACTTCTGCTGCCGTTGCGTCCGGACGGCCAAGGCGCACGTTGTCAACGATGGTGCCGCCGAAAAGGTGAGGACGCTGGGGAGCCCAGGCAATGCCCTTTCGCCATACATCAGCGTCGATGGTGGCGAGGTCGACGTCGCCGACCGTCACCGACCCCTCGTCGGGCTGGATGAAACCGAGCAGCATGGCCAGCAGCGTGGACTTGCCGCACCCACTGGGCCCGGCCAGGGCGAGCAGCTCCCCCGGGTGGACTTCAAAAGTAACGCCAGACAGAGCCGGCCCCTCGCAGCCGGGGTACGTGAAACCGACGGACTCAAAAAAGATGCCGGTACGCGCGGGGTCCGGGACATCCGTACGCCATCCCCGAGACGGCACGGGCCGGTCCAGGACGTCGAAAACTTGCTGGGCCGCGCTCTTGCCCTCCGCACTGGCATGGAACTCAGCGCCGAGCTGGCGAAGAGGAAGGTAAGCCTCCGGCGCCAAGACCAGGACGAACAGCGACGTCTGCAGTGTGAGGTGCCCGGCCAACAGGCGCAGGCCGATGGCGACGGCCACCAGCGCCACCGAGACGCTGGCTAAGAGCTCGAGCACCAGCGATGAGAGGAACGTCACCCGCAACGCCGCCATCATCTTTTCCCGGTAGCTGTCGGCGACCTTACGGATCGTGGCGAGCTGTACTCTCGACCGCCCGAAGATCTTCAGCGTGGGCAGCCCGGTGACGACGTCGAGGAAGTGGCCCGCGAGTAATTGCAACGACTTCAACTGGCGGTCGGTCCGGGCCTGCGTCTCCATCCCCACGAGTGCCATGAAGATAGGGACCAACGGCAATGTGGCCAGCATTATGGCGCCGGACACCCAGTCGGCACTGAACACAGCCACCAGGACAGTGAGCGGCACCACGACAGCCAGGACGACCTGAGGAAGGTACCGTGCGTAGTAGGCGTCAAGTGCATCGACGCCGCGGACGGCCAGGGTGGCCAGGTCACCTGACCGCCCGCTCACGTGCCCGTCGGGCCCGAGGATGATGGCCCGCTGGACCAGCGCAGCTCGAAGGGTCGACTTCACCTCGGCCGAGCACCGGTTGGCCGCCAGTTCCTGCCACCAGGCCACCAGCGCCCGTAAGAAAAAAACACCGAGGAGCAGACCTATAGGGACCTTTAGTTGCGCCAGATCCTTCCGGTCAATGAAGGTACCGGCAACAACCGTGGCCAAAAGCCAAGCCTGAGCAACCAGCAGAAGCCCCTTGAACGTGCCGAGCAGGACGGATACTGCGACGAAGTTCCTGGCTGAACGGCTCCATTTCAAGAGGCGCTGATCAACCCCACTCACGGTAAGCCACCGTGGGCAAACCTATCGCCGGCCCGGGCCGGCCAAATCCCCCAGATCGGGTGGACGCCGGGACCAACGCCGGGTTTATGATTCGTCTTACCGAGGTTTGCGAAACCCGCTGCGCTCAGAGAAGGAGAGCGGCCGATCGTGCTGCAAGACCGTGACGTGCTGAAATGCTATGCAGGAATGGCACCATCGGCCGCTGTATTCTCGGCGGGCAGTTTCGTCGACCTCTGTAGGAGTGCCTTCCCGCCCCGTCCAGGACGCGGATGACCCTAAAGAAGAGGAGAGGGCGATGACGCTCAAGGGAAAGGTCGCCATCGTAACCGGTGGCAACTCTGGCATCGGAAAAGCCATAACCCTGGCCTTGGCCGGTGCCGGCGCCAATGTCGTGATCGACTATGTCGCCAACGAGGCAGCGACCGAGGAACTCGAGAAGCAGGTGGTCGCGCTCGGCGACCAATCGATCGGGGTCGACGCTGACGTGAGCAAGGTCGCAGATCTGCAAATGCTGATCGACCGTACGGCTAAAGAGATGGGCCGGCTTGACATCATGGTCAACAACGCCGGCGTCGAGACCAGGACATCGGTCCTCGAAACCACTGAGGCACAATATGAAAAGGTCATGGACATCAACCTGAAGAGCGCCTTCTTCGGGACCCAACTAGCCGCCAAGCAGATGATCGCTCAAGGCAGCGGAGGCCGCATCATCAACATCAGTTCGGTTCACGAAGACTGGCCGATGCCGGGCAACGCCGCTTATTGCCTGTCCAAGGGCGGGATGCGGATGCTGACCAGGCAAGCCGGCCTCGAGTTAGGCCCTCACAACATCACGGTCGTCGGAGTCGGCCCGGGCGCGGTGGCCACACCCATCAATACCTCGACATTGGAAGATCCGGCAAAGATGAAGATCCTCGATGCCGCCATCCCCCTGGGCCGGATGGCCCAGCCGGAGGAAATCGGCAATGTCGTGGCTTTTCTAGCCGGCGACGGAGCTAGCTACCTCAATGCCACCACGATCTTCGTCGACGCCGGCTTGATGCACAGCAGCCCCGGCCTGTAGCGATCCTTTACCACCGAGGGCTAACTAGAAAGGGCTCCAGTGCCAGACCATTATGACGTCATCATTATCGGGACCGGTGCCGGTGGCGGGACTCTCGCACATACGCTGGCGCCGTCGGGCAAGCGGATCCTCCTCCTGGAGCGAGGTGATTTCCTCCCGCGGGAGATGGACAACTGGAACCCCGAGGCTGTCTTCGTCGACGGGAGGTACATCTCGCCCGACACGTGGTACGACACCAATGGGAAACCGTTCCAGCCCCAGGTCCACTATTTCGTCGGTGGGGCCACGAAGTTGTACGGCGCCGCCCTGTACCGGTTAAGGCCAGCGGACTTCGGGGAGATCAAACACGTCGACGGTGTGTCCCCGGCCTGGCCGGTGGGCTACGACGACTTCGAGCCGTGGTACAGCCAGGCCGAGTGGCTGTACCAGGTACACGGCACGCGGGACGAGGATCCCAGCGAGGGCCATTGGTCCAAGCCCTACCCCTGGCCGGCGGTGAGCCACGAGGCTCGGCTTCAGGAAATCTACGATGCCCTGAAGCAAAAGGGTTACCACCCGTTCTCCGCCCCGGTGGGCATAATGCTCGATGAGGCTGAACGTGCTCGGAGCCTCTGTATCCGCTGCGCCTGGTGCGACGGCTACCCGTGCCTGGTCCACGCCAAGTCGGACGCAGAAATCATCGGGGTGCGACCCATTCTCGACTTGCCGAACGTTTCGCTGCTCGTCAATTCAGAAGTGGTCAGGCTCGAGACAGATCCGTCCGGTCGCAACATAACAGGAGTTGTCGTCCAGCGCGACGGCGAGGAGGAGGTCTATTCAGCCGACATCGTCGCTGTCTGTGCGGGGGCCTCCAACAGTGCCAAGATCCTCCTGCAATCGGCCAACGACAGCCACCCCAACGGTCTGGCCAACGGTTCGGACCAGGTCGGTCGCAACTACATGTTCCACAACTGCAAGGCGGTGGCGGCCATGGGTAAGGAACTCAACCCGACCGTCTTCCAAAAAACCCTGGGCATAAACGACTTCTACGGCGCTGGCAACGGGCGCCAGTGGCCGCTCGGCAACATACAGATGATCGGCAAGTCCAATGCCGGCGCCATGAAGGGGGAGGAGCCGAAGCTCACTATGCTCGCCCCGCACTGGAGCCTCGACGACGTGGCCGAGCATTCAGTCGATTGGTGGCTCACAACCGAGGACCTGCCAGTGCCGGACAACCGGGTGACTGTGGACAAGGACGGCGACGTTCACCTGGATTACAAATCGACCAACGACAAGGAGGCCGAGGGCCTGTACGAGGAGCTGAAGAAGCTGCTCAACCATGTCGGTCTGGCCCAGCATCATGTGCTGGACAAGAACTTTTACATGGCGATGAACGTCCCGATCGCCGGCGTGGCTCACCAGGCGGGCACGTGCCGTTTCGGGACTGACCCGGCCACGTCCGTGCTCGACGTCAACTGCAAAGCTCACGAGCTCGACAACCTTTATGTGGTTGATACGAGCTTTTTCCCCAGCATCGGCGCCGTAAACCCGGCCCTGACCGCAATTGCGAACGCCATGAGGGTCGGCGAGCACTTGACGGAGCGGCTCGAGTGAGCAACAACGGAGCTAGCACAGCTAAAACTGGCCGTCACCGCGTCGTCATCATTGGCGGTGGTTTCGGGGGCCTCCCCGCCACCCGTTACCTGGCCCGCAAGCGCGTGGACGTCACAGTGATAGACAGGCGCAACCACCACCTGTTCCAACCGCTCCTGTACCAGGTAGCGACCGGCCTTCTGCCGCCCGGCCAGATCGCTCCCGCCATCCGGCATATAATCCGCAAGCACAAGAACGTCCGCGTCGAGCTGGCCGAAGTCTCCAGCATCGACCTCGAACGCAAGGTGGTCCACGCCGCCGACGTGCTTGGCGACACGCTGGACGTGCCCTACGACAGCCTGATCGTCGCCGCCGGGGTCAACCAGTCCTATTTCGGCCATGACGAGTTTTCCCTGTATGCGCCAGGGATGAAGACGATCGACGACGCTCTCGAGTTGCGCCGGCGCATCTTTGGCGCTTTCGAGGTGGCGGAGATGACTTCTGACCCGGTCGAGAAGCAACGGTGGCTGACGGCGGCAGTGGTGGGCGCCGGACCGACGGGGGTCGAGCTGGCCGGCCAGGTGCGGGAACTGGCTGTCCGTAGCCTGCGAGGTGAGTTCCGTACGTTCGACCCGTCGTCTGTAAGGGTCATATTGCTGGACGGGGGCAAGGAACCCCTGGCCACTTTCGGCGACAAGCTGTCAGAGAAAGCGACCAAGGAGCTCCAGCGCCTGGGCATCGAGCTCCGGATGGGAGCGCGCGTCGTAGGAGTAGACGCCAAAGGCGTCGACGTCGTCGACCACACGGGAGCGGCGAGCAGGCTGGACTGTTACGTAACCCTGTGGGCTGCGGGTGTGCAAGCCTCTCCCCTCGCGAAACAACCTGGCCGATGGGTGCGGCCTCGAGGCCGACAGAGCGGGCCGCATCCCGGTGCTGCCAGACTGCTCTCTGCCCGGCCACCCCGAGGTGTTCGCTGTCGGCGACATGATGGCGCTCAACAACCTCCCCGGTGTGGCGGAGGTGGCGATGCAAGGGGGCCTGCACGCAGCCAACACGATCTTGCGCCGGCTGAAAGGCGAGCCTGCGCTCCCGTTTAAGTACCGGGACCTCGGGAGCGTGGCCACCATCGGTCGGTTCAGGGCCATCGTGAGCGTCCGCGGGGTACACCTCTCCGGTTTCCCGGGCTGGGTTGTCTGGGCCTTTGTCCACCTGGCTTTCCTCACGGGGTTCGGCAACCGCGTGACCACAGTGCTCAAATGGACCCGGTCCAACATCGGCCGGGGCCGGCCGGAGCGTGTGTTCAGCGTTCGTCACACTGGCGGGGACCTAAGTACGCCCGAGGTGGTGCGGTCTGTTATCCAGCCCAACCCACTGCCGGTTTATAGCCCGGCCGACGAGGCCGACGGCCAGCAACCACCGGCCGGAACCGGTCCAACCTGACGCTGCAGGAGCGCCTGAAGGAGGCACAGTCATGAGGTCAATGAGATGACCTATCCCCCTATTGCGGACCACGGCCTGATCGGGGACCTGCAAACTGCCGCCCTCGTGGCGACGGACGGCACAGTCGATTTCTACTGCTACCCCCGTTTCGATTCGCCGACTGTCTTCGCCTCGCTACTGGACGACAAACGGGGGGGCCGCTTTGCCCTGGCGCCGCGTGGGCCTCATGTGACCAAGCAGATGTACCTGCCTAACACCGCGGTCCTCGTTACCCGCTTCTTGTCGTCGGAGGGGGTGGCCGAGGTGGTGGATTTCCTCCCCATTGAGAACCCGAGAATCGCTACCGATCGCCATCGCCTGGTCAGGATGGTCCGGGGCATCAGGGGCCACGTCGAGATGGAGGCATCCGTCGAACCAAGGCCCGATTACGCTCGTGGGTCGGCCAAAGCTCGGGTCGACGGGACCTTGGCGGTGTTCGAGGGAGCCGCCCCGGACCTGCACCTGCTGAGCACCTGGCCTCTCGAGGCCCATGATGGCGACGTCCGCGCCAGGTTTGCCGCCGACGCTGGAGACACGGGAGCGTTAGTGCTGGAATCGGGCGCACTTACAGGGCAACGAGAAGTAAAAACGTGACGAACTCGAGCGGTTATTGGAGCAGACCACCCGTTACTGGCAGGACTGGTTGGCCAACGGGTCTTATCGGGGCCGTTGGCGCGAAGCCGTGGAGCGCTCGGCCATCACCCTGAAGCTCATGACCTACGCCCCGACGGGCGCCATGGTAGCCGCCCCTACCACCGGACTACCCGAGCAGGCCGGTGGTGAACGTAATTGGGACTACCGCTATACGTGGATCCGGGACGCCTCGTTCTCAACTTTTGCGCTACTTCATTTGGGCTTCATTGACGAAGCGGTCGGGCTATCAACCTGGATCCGAGACCGCATCGAGGAGCGGGCCGGACGCGACGGGCCGCCCTTATCCATCATGTACCGCGTCGACGGGAGCTCGGATTCTGAAGGAAGAGAGCCTCGACCACCTGGACGGGTACATGGGCTCCCGACCGGTCCGTATCGGCAACGGTGCTGCCGACCAATTGCAGCTTGACATTTACGGCGAAGCGATCGACAGCATCCAGGCCCTGGACAAACTGGTCTCGGTCATCGGCGACCGCGGCTGGCGTGACCTGGCCCGCATGATCGATTGGCTGTGCGACAACTGGGGGCAGCCAGACGAAGGCGTGTGGGAAACACGGGGTGGCCGCCGTCCGTTCACATACGCCCGCTTGATGTCCTGGGTGGCCTTCGATCGCGCCATTCGCCTATCGATGGACCGTGCCCGGCCCGCCGACCTGGCCAAGTGGACCTCGGCTCGCGACCAGGTGTACCGGTCCATTATGGACAAGGACTGGAACGACAGTTTGAACGCGTTCGTCCAGTACGAAGGGGGGGACGTGCTCGATGCGTCCAACCTGCTCATGCCGGTGGTGGGGTTTATCGCGCCTACGGATGGGAAGTGGCTGTCGACGCTGTCGGCCATGGACCGCACTTTGGTATCGGACAGCCTGGTGTACCGCTACGACCCGAAGGCATCGCCCGATGGCCTGAGGGGGTCCGAGGGGACGTTCTCGTTGTGCACGTTCTTCTACGTCCAGGCGCTAACCCGAACCGGGCGCTTGCAGGAGGCCCTTCTGACGTTCGAGAAAATGCTGACTTACGCCAATCACGTAGGGTTGTTTTCGGAAGAGATCGGCCTCCGTGGCGAGCAGCTCGGCAATTTCCCCCAGGCTTTCACCCATTTGTCCTTGATCAACGCCGCCGTCGAGCTGAACGCCGCCCTCGACAACCCCACCGATCGCAACCGACTTGACGGCGCGCCTGATAGGCGCCATGGGCCAGTGAGCTGGCCGGTCCATCTCGGTCACCGCCACAACGCCATTTCCAGGTCAGTCGAATAGTGTCTGACACCACGGGGGCCAAACCACCGGGGCCGGTCCCTGACGTCCTTGCGCTGCTCCGGTCGCGCAATTACCTGGCGTTGCTCGTCATGGTCGCCATTCTCGGAGTGGTGGTGGCGGCCGCGGCGTATTGGTTCCTCGACCTCGTGGGCAACCTCCAGAAATGGATCTTCAACCCGGCGTATCTGCCAAAGGCACTCGGGTTCCACGGAGAGCCGGTGTGGTGGCCGCTGCCAACGGTTTGCTTGGCCGGCATCCTCGTAGGCTTGACGATCCGCTACCTTCCCGGGCGGGGTGGGCATTCGCCGGCGGACGGTTTCGTCATGCACGGCCCACCGGCCAGGATCGAGTTGCCCGGGGTGGTGCTGGCCGCCTTGGCCGGGCTGGCTCTCGGCGCCGTGATCGGTCCCGAGGCGCCCCTTATTGCCATAGGCGGTGGGTTGGCCGCTGGGATCATTCGTACCCTGAAGAAGGATCTGCCTGAACAGAGCCTCAGGGTGGTGGCGGCGGCTGGGAGTTTCTCCGCCATCAGCACTCTGCTCGGTTCCCCTCTGAGCGGCGCCTTCTTGCTCATGGAGGCGTCCGGGCTGAGCGGGCCAATGCTCGGCGTAGTGCTGGTACCCGGTCTTTTAGCCGCAGGTATTGGTTCCCTGATTTTCTTGGGTTTCGATTCGTGGACCGGCCACGGGACCTTCTCCCTGGCTATTCCCGGCCTTACCCACATTGGGCACCCGACCGGCGCGGAATTCGGCTGGGCCCTGGTCATTGGGATTGCCGCGGTCATTCTCGGAGGTGCCATCCGCTGGCTGGCGCTGTGGCTGAAGCCGTACGTCGAGCCTCGTACCGTGGTGCTCTGCCCTCTCGTCGGTCTGGCCGTAGGCGGCCTCGCGGTGGCATACGCAGAAGGGAGCGGGAAGTCGTCCTCCGATGTCCTGTTTTCCGGGCAAACCGCCCTGCCTTCACTGGTAACCAACAGCGCCGCCTATTCGGTGGGCGCGCTCTTGCTCTTGATCGCTTGCAAGGGTCTGGCTTACGGATCGTCTCTTAGCGCCTTCCGGGGCGGCCCGATCTTCCCCTCCATGTTTATCGGGGGCGCCGGCGGCATACTCATGTCACACCTGCCGGGGTTGCCCCTGGTGGCCGGGGTAGCCATGGGCATTGGCGCCATGATGACGGCGATGCTCGGCTTGCCGTTGACGGCTGTACTTATCACCACGATCATCCTGGGCTCGGCCGGGATCACCGTGATGCCTCTGGTCATCGTGGCCGTGGTCGTCACGTATGTGGGCCACGCCCATTTTGCGCCTCGGCCTCGCCCGGGCACGGGGGCGGCGGAAGCACCGAGGCCCGCTGAAGCCGCCGCGGCCAGGCATCCCAAGCTGCGTAGGCCCGTCCACTCATCACTATCTCCAGCGCGACCGTTTGTTGGCCGGCGCCCAAAATAGAGTGGGGGTGCTTATGGCCCATCTCCGCCCACGCCACGTCGTCGCCGCCGTTTCCGCCGTCAGCCTTTCAGCGGCTGCGCTCAGCGTGGCTGGGCCGGCCCAAACGGCATTGGCGTCTGGCGCCACCCTGTACGCATACGCACAAGGGAGCGCGGCTTCGCCCTCCAATTGCCCGAAGACGAGCGAATCCTCCGATCAGTGTTCGCTCGCCCACGCACTGGCTCAGGCGGCCCCCGGTGATGTCGTCGCACTGGCCACTCCAGGCCGGAGGGGGCACTACGTGGGCAACTGGATAGTCGCCACCGCCGGGACGACGTCGTCGACGGTGCTCACCATCAGGCCTGCCGCCGGTGTGACGGGCCCGATCCTTGACGGCAACAAAGGAGAGGCGGTCGGGTGCGGGACCAAGACCTGTGATGGCCCGATTTTGACGGTCGGCGCAAAGGTGCACCTAGACCTCGACGCCGTCACCATCCGGGATGCCAACGACACCACCAGTGGCCTCGGGGGGGCCATCGAGAACATTCACGGTGGGGTTGTGATGGTGTCCCACTCGACGTTTTTCCACAATTACGCCAACGCCAACGGGGGCGCCATCGACAATGGGGACGTTAGTGGCACCGGCACCCTGGTCGTGAAAGCTTCGTCATTCTCTTCCAATTCCGCCGTTAACGGCGACGGGGGTGCCATCGCTAATGGTGACGTTGGCGGTCATGGTAGCGTCGTCATTTCCGGGTCGACCTTCTCCAGCAACAGCGCCATAAACGGGAACGGCGGGGCTATCGACAGCGGGGACACGCAGGGGGGCGGGGCCCTTACGCTGTCGGCGTCCACGTTTGTTGGCAACGTCGCCGGCCGCGCTGGAGCGGTCGATAACGCCGACAACGGTGAGGGCACTTTAACGGTTACAGGCTGCACGTTTTCAAATAACGTGGCTGCCCTCGACGATGGCGGTGCCATCGACAACGCCGACTGGTCGGGAAAAGGCACTCTCCGCGTGTCGGGCTCCACTTTCTCGGATAACAAGACCCTCGGAGACGGGGGCGCCATCGACAACGCAGACAACACGGGCAGTGTTGGCAACGCGGAGGTGTCGACTTCGACGTTCTGGGCCAATATCGCTGATGTTCACGGCGGCGCCATCGACAGTTCGGACGTGGGCAGCGCCGGCACCATGGTGATATGGGCCTCGACGTTCTCCCGCAACAACGCCAACAACGTATACACCGGAGAAGGCAAACCTGGTGGGAGCGCGGTCTACCTCGGAAGTCACGGGGCTCTTTGGGCCGCGGCCAACATCCTCAACGGAGCGTGCCTCTCATCTGGCGGTACCTGGTATGACAGCGGATACAACATCGCCCGCAATAGCACCTGTCTTCGGGGCGCCAAAGGCGACGTAGGCGATAGTACCCTCAGCTTCGGGCCACTGGCGGCCGACGGTGGGCCCACTAAAACAGTGGTCCCATCGAAGGGTAACCCGGCTATCGGCGCCATACCCTACATGACGTCGGTGAGGCTGAGGAGCCGCACCATTACTCTTTGTCCCGCCCTCGACCAACGAGGCCAGCAGGACAAGGGCACGCACCACTGCGACGTGGGTTCGGTCCAATCCTCGAATTGACCACAACGACGGCAGTGGTCAGGCAAGAAAACGCTGACGTGCGCTAGTCTGAGGACTCAGTGGTTAGTTGCCCCGGAAGACGCTGATGAGGTCGGCGGTACTCGGAGCGTAAGTGGCGTGGAGGACCAAGGATGCCGCCCCCAGGGCGGCGCCGTCGTTGGCCATGTCCGAAATAGCCACCTCCAGGGTGTGCGTCTTGCGGGCCAGCGGACGAGATATGAGGAACTCCGTAACCTTTTCCTTGTAGATCTCGGCTACGTGGGTCACCGCTTTGCCGCCTATCACCAACAGCTCGACGTCGAGGGCGTTGGCGATGATGACGGCACAATCAGCCAGGTACTCAGCCACCCTGTCGATAACCCGCTCGGCCAGGTCGTCGCCGTTGACGGCGGCCAGGCATATTGCGGTGTGGTCCACCAGTTCGGGGTCCTTGTGGTAGAGCTTGGCCAGGCTGCTGGCCCGGCCGAGGCCCAACTCGGCCCGGACGTCTCTGGTAATGGCGGCGGGGCTGCACATGGCTTCCAGGCAGCCGCGGTTCCCGCAATAACAAGGCGTGCCGTTGGGCTCGATCACGATGTGCCCGAACTCTCCGGCGTTCAGTGAAACACCCCGGTAAATGTTGTTGGAGAGGAACATGGCTCCCCCGATCCCGGTCCCCATATACAGAAAGGCGAAATCGGAAACCCCTCGCCCGCACCCAGACCAGCGCTCCCCGATAGCAGCGGCATTGGCGTCATTGTCGACTATGACGCTAAAACCGATGTGACGCTCGAGAAGCCGCTTAATCGGCACCTCTGTCCAACAGTCGCGCCGTGGCGGAGATATTACGAGCCCCTCGCTCTGGTCAATTGGCCCCGGGCAGGCTGCCCCTACACCGAGAACTCGTTCATCTGCGATTTCGAGTTCGGCCAGGTGCTTGTGGGCTACTTCGGCGGCTTCGGCGATCAGTGCTTCGGGTTCGAGACGGGGAGAGATGGCGTGGCGAGAGTCGGCCAGTTTGTGGCCCATCATGTCCACCACGACTACCGCCACTTCGATGGGGTCGAAGTGGATCCCTACCGCGTACGCCGCCGTCGGGTTGATCCGCAGCGTTGTCCTGGGCTTTCCTCCGGACGACGGCGAGGAGCCGCTTTCCCGGACGATCCCCTGTTCGATCAGGCGGCGGACAATGACCGAGACGGTTTGGGCTGTGAGACCGGTCTGCTTGGCCAGCTCGACGCGGCTGATGCCGTCGGCGGCCTGTATCGAACTGAGTATGACGTTAAAGTTGTAACCGCCGATCCTTGGCAGGTTGGTACCACTGAACATTCGACAGATACCTCTCGACCACTGTAGGCCGGCCATCTTAGTAACTCAACTTGATGTTCTAAGTTCAGTCAGCGGCAGGTGCCTCCCACCAGCAGATCGAGACGTGATTTTTCCCGCCGGGGGTGACGCCCATTGGCCCGGACAGTCTGCTATCGTCAAAGTCCTCTGTGCGTTGGCTAGTGTTTGTTCCTGCCGAGCAGGTAGCGGGAGGGTCGACCCCCCGCCCCCTGCCTTGACACCTAAATCAGGTTGACTTAGTGTTCTTGCCAACCGATGCGAGGTTAACCAGGGGGATCCCACTGGTGACGCACGGGCCAAAGGAGGAACGAATGCATCGAAAAATCGCCTTATCCGGTTTAGCTACGGTGGCCGTCGCCACTGGCGGGATCCTGACCGGGGTGTCCCCGGCGTCCGCCAGCTCTGGCGGCACGATCTCCGTGGTCTATCAGGTCCAGGGTGGGACCAACGCCCTTACAACGCTGGTCAAGACCGCTCAGGCCGAGTTCCAGAAGCAGTACCCGGGCTGGACCGTCAAGCTCGAACCCATCACCTCACCTGCCGAGAACGACTACTACACCAAGCTCGACCTCATGAACCAGTCCTCGTCGACGGCTCCTGACGTCATGTACGAGGACACCTTCCTCGTCAACAGCGACGTCGCCGCCGGCTACCTGGCCCCCCTGAACTCCTACCTCTCCAGTTGGTCTGGCTGGAAAGAGTTCTCGCCTGCCGCCCAGGCCGCCGCCCGCGGCGTCAACGGCAAGGTCTACGGGGTATCAATGGGGACCGACACCCGTGGTCTTTACTACAACAAGCAGGTGTTCGCCAAGGCCGGCTTACCCGTCCCGTGGCATCCCACGACCTGGGCCCAGGTCCTCGCGGCAGCCCAGAAGATCAAGGCCACCGAGCCTGGCGTCACCCCGATCAACGTCTACGGTGGTCTAGGGCAGGGCGAAGGGTCCACCATGCAGGGGTTCGAAATGTTCCTCTACGGGACCAATAACTGGCTCTGGGACGCTAAAAATGCGAAGTGGGAAAAGGCTGGGGCTGGCTTCCAGTCCGCCCTCAACATCTACCAGCAGATCTACGTGAAGGACAACCTGGGCCCCACCGTCCAGACTGCGCTCAGCAGCCAGACTTGGCAAACGGTGCAGCAGGGGCTAATGCCGACGGGCAAGCTCGGTATCGACCTCGACGGTAGCTGGGTCACCAGCACGTACCTGAACTCCGGGCCGAAGCCGTGGGCACAGTACAGCAAGGACCTCGGGGTGGCCCCCATGCCGACTCAAAACGGCCAGGGCCCAGGGCACGTCAGCCTTTCAGGTGGATGGCTGCTGTCAGTAGGTTCGCACGCCACCAGCGCGCAGAAGCAGGCAGCCTTCAACTTCATCACCGTCGCGCTCAACCAGAAGAACTCCCTCTGGTACGACGTCCACGGCGGGCAAATCGCCAGCCGCTCGGACGTGGCCTCGGCCCCCGCTTACAAGAACCAGGGCCCGTTGGTCTCCACGTTCTCCTCGTTTGTCCCCTTCACGCACTTCCGTCCGGCCTTCGCCGCCTACCCGAAGCTCTCGACCGAGATCCAGACGATCACCGGTCAGATCATGACGGGGCAGCAGACTCCGGCCCAGGGCGTGGCCGCCTACAACAAGTACCTCATCGCAACGGTAGGCGCGAGCAACGTCGAGAACGCGCCGGCGTAAGCAAACGAACCTGAAGACGAGCCCTGGCCGCTAAGCTATCAGGGCTCGTCGAGACATCAGGAAACCATGTACCCCTTGAACCACGACCAAGCCCTCCTTTGCGGAGGGCTTGGTCTGTTTATGGAGAGTTAGATGGCACTCGCAACCGTTCCCCATTTATCCCGGGGTCGTTCCAAGAGGACGCCGGTATTGCGGTGGCTCGGACCTCTGTCCCCGGCCCTGCTCCTCATGCTGCTGTTCTTTGCCGGCCCCGTTATATGGAGCGTGTACTTAGCCTTTACCAACAAGGCGTCTGACCGGCGTAGGCGCCGCTCACCCAAAGTGGGTCGGTTTCGCCAACTTCGAGCACATGTTCTCGGATCCCCTGTTCATCCACTCCCTGGTCCTGACGGTCCTGTTCGTGGTCGGTTCGGCCGTTCTCGGGCAGAACACCTTAGGGTTCCTCATTGCCCTCATTGAAAGAGGCAGGAAGGCGTGGGTGGTCTCCGCCCTAAACGGGTTTATTATCTGCGCCTGGGTAATGCCCGAGATAGTCGCCGGTTTTGCTTGGTACGCCTATCTTTACCAGGGTGGCACGCTCGACACGTTCCTGCACCACTTCGGGTTGAGCCAGGACTGGCTGTACACGACCCCCATGCTGGCGGTCATCATCGCCAATATCTGGCGTGGCACCGCCTTTTCGATGCTGGTCTACTCGGCGGCCATGTCCGACCTGCCGCCCGACCTGATCGAAGCCGCCCAAGTAGATGGCGCCAGTCAGTTATCGCTTCTCAGGCGGGTGATCCTGCCCCTGCTCCGCCGCCCGATCGTGACCAATTTGATGCTCATAACCCTGCAAACGCTGGCCAGCTTTACCTTGATATTCGTGATGACAGCGGGGGGCCCAGGAGAGGCGAGCCAAACGACACCTCTTTACATCTATCAGCAAGCTCTGCAGTTGTACAACATCAGTTATGGCACGGCCATGTGCATAGTCCTCCTGCTGGTGGGCGCCATCTTTTCGCTGATATACCTCAAGTTGATCCGGGTGGAGGAAATAACATGAGCGGCACCCTGACCCTCGGAGAAGATGTAAATAGGCGGGAAAAGACGGCGGCGCGGGCGGTAACGGCCAGGCGAGGCCGCTTCCACATCACTTCGCCGCGAAAGACGATGGCAGCCATCAGCGCCTACGTCGTCCTGGCCCTGGTGGCGATTTTCTTCATCGCCCCGCTGATCTGGCTTGTACTGGCGGCGTTTGAACCATCGGCGAGCATCGGCTCTCCCACCCCATTGGTCCTATCGTTCAGCAACTTCGGCAAGGTCTTGAACTGGTCGACCACGTTCGAGCCGCTCCTAAACTCGTGCATATTGGCGGGCGCCACCGCGGTCATAACTGTTTTCGCCGCCCTTCTGGCCGCTTATCCTCTGTCGCGCTACCAGATGCGCTTTCGTAAGCATTTCCTCTACATCATTGTCTTTTCGACCGGGCTGCCGATCACGGCCATCCTGGTGCCCGTTTACGGCCTGTTCGCCCACTTCAACCTGGTCGACAACCAGTTGGCGGTGATCCTTTTCCTGGCCGCCACCTCGTTGCCGTTCGGGATCTGGTTGATGAAGGGCTTCATGGACGGGGTGCCCCTCGACCTCGAGCAAGCGGCGTGGGTGGATGGGGCCAGCTGGGTGGCCTCATTAAGGCTTATCGTGGCCCCCCTGATGCTGCCCGGCATCATGGTCATTACCATCTTTACGTTCGTTAGCATTTGGGGGAACTTCTTCGTCCCGTTCATCCTGCTTCAGAGCCAGAGCAAGTTCCCTGCCGCGGTAAGCATCTACACGTTCTTCTCGCAATACGGGATGGTTGACTACGGCCAGTTGGCCGCCTTCTCGATCCTGTACACGCTGCCGACGCTCGGTTTGTGGATTGTGGCCGGACGCTTCTTGCGAGGCCAGTTCTCCTTTGCGGGCGCGGTCAAGGGTTAAGCGAGATAGTGCCGGGGGACGACAACGCCGGCGGCCAGTCCAGAGCGGGTAGGCCACGGTGGTAAATAGCCTGGAGTACAGGCAGACAGAAAATGAGCCGGAGACGGCGGACCTGTGTTTGGCCCTTGACATCGGTGCCTCCAAACTGGGCGCGGCCATGGTCGACCGAGAAGGGCACACCTTCTTTGTCGCTGAGAGCCCGACGCCCGAAGGAGACGATGCCGAAGCTTTGTTCGGCGAGGTCACGGCGCTGCTCGATGGGGTACTGAACAAGGAAACCGGGCTGCCTCTGGCCCTCGGTGTCGGCAGCGCCGGGCCCATGACGAACGGGTCCCAGGTAAGTCCGCTCAACATACCGGCGTGGCGCGGTTTTCCTTTGCGGCACCGGCTCGAGGACCGCTTCGGTCTAACGACGTTCCTCGAGGTGGACACAAAAGCCCTGGCTTTGGCGGAGGGATGGAGAGGGGCGGCGCAGGGGAGCCGCAATTACCTGGCCATGGTGGTTTCGTCGGGGATCGGCGGAGGGTTGGTCCTTGATGGCCGGCTGGTCGAGGGCCGCACCGGGAACGCCGGCCACGTGGGCCACGTGATCATCGTCCCGGACGGCAGGCAGTGCTCCTGCGGCGGCCGGGGGTGCCTGGAGGCAGAAGCCTCGGGTTGGGCCATCGCCCTGATGACCGGTAAACCGGCGTCGGAGGCCGGCGGCGAAATTATCGAGCGTACCGGTCGTTTGGTAGGTGAGGCGCTCGCCTCGGTGGCCAACTTGTGCGACCTGGACCTAATTGTGGTCGCCGGCTCGGTGGCCTTCGGGTTTGGCCCGCCTTTCTTTGACGCAGCTAATCGAGCATTGCACGACACAGCCATGCAGTCCTATGCCAGGAACACCCGGATCGTGCCGGCGGGGCTGGGAAAAAATGCTCCTTTAGTGGGTGCCGCGGCGGTGGCCTGGAGGGGGCTCGGTCAGGAACTGTCGGCCAAAACAGCCGCCGGGCCCGCACCAGTGAGCCGGAAGGACTAACCCCGCGCCGGCGGCTCAGTTTCGTTGTCGCCAGACAGGAGCGCCTATCCTGAGCTGATGCCTTTCTCGGGAGGTGCATAATGACCTCGGGACCAGTGAACGTCCGCTTCGAGCACCACCCCACCGGTTTCGGGGTAGGCACGGCCACCCCGAGGATCTCCTGGGAGCTGCCTGGCGACGCCGGCGTGTTCACGCAGACGGCGTACGAGGTCGAGCTGACAGGCCCTCGGGGGGTCGAATCTGCAGTAGTGGGCGGGCAGGACCAGGTGCTGGTCCCGTGGCCCTTCGCCCCCCTCGGGTCACGCCAACGGGGGACAGTCCGGGTACGGGTGGCATCCGAGGGCGCGTGGACCGAGTGGAGCGAGGCCGCCGGGGTGGAGGTCGCTCTACTCAGCCCGGACGACTGGACGGCCACCTTCGTCACGCCAAGAGTGGTGGGGGCCGTCGGGGGCGCTGCTCCAGTGCTGCGCCGTGAGTTCGACCTGAGCGGTCCCGTGGCCTCCGCCCGGCTGTACACCACGGCCTTGGGTGTCTACGAAGCATGGGTCAATGGCCGTCGGGTAGGCGACGAGATCCTGGCGCCGGGCTGGACAAGTTTCAAGAACCGGCTCTGCTATCAAAGCTTCGATGTGACGGCGCTTTTGGTTGAGGGGGAAAATTCGCTCGAAGCCATGCTCGGCAACGGCTGGTACCGCGGCCAATTGACGTGGCTTGAAACGGCGCGACCTGTACGGCGACCGGTTGGCCTATTTGGCCCAGCTCGAGGTGGCGTACGCCGACGGGAGCGTAGAGCGCCTGGTAACCGATGACTCGTGGCTAGCCGCAGAGAGCGGGGTGCTCGAAGACGACCTCTATGACGGCCAGACGACCGACCTCCGTACCGCAACGAAAGGACCGTGGACGGCCGTGGAGCCGGTCCCATGGGACCTCAACACGCTGGTTACCGCGGAAGGCCCCCCCGTCAGGCGGGTCATGACATTGCCCGCTCAAGAGCTGATAACCACGCCGAGCGGCAAGTTGATCGTAGATTTCGGTCAGAACCTGGTGGGGTGGGTGCGATTGAAGATGCCCAACACTGCGTCGGGGGACGAGGTAATAGTGCGCCACGCCGAAGTCCTCGAGAACGGGGAATTGGGGACCCGCCCGCTCCGAAAGGCAAAAGCCACCGACAAATACATCCTGAAGGGCGCCCCTCTGGAGGTGCTCGAGCCGGCCTTCACCTTTCACGGCTTTCGGTACGCCGAGGTCACCGGGGTCCAGCCCCTCGAACTGGCGCAGGTGGAGGCGGTCGTCGTCGCCAACGACCTGGCCCGGACGGGTTGGTTCGAGTCGTCTAGCCCGGACCTCAACCGCCTCCATGAAAACGTCGTGTGGGGCATGCGGGGTAATTTTCTGGCCATTCCCACCGACTGCCCGCAACGTGACGAACGTCTCGGTTGGACAGGTGACATCCAGGTTTTCGCGCCCACGGCCAGCTCGCTGTTCGACTGTGCCGGGTTTCTTGTCGTCCTGGCTGGGTGACCTCGGAGCGGAACAGGACGAGGACGGCAACGTCCCGCTCGTGGTCCCGAACGTCCTGCCGTTAGGGCCGCCTATTGCCGTGTGGGGTGACGCCGCCTGCATTGTCCCGTGGGTCCTTTATGAGCGTTATGGCGACGTTGGCATCCTCGAGACGCAATGGGACAGCATGCGAAAATGGGTTGACTGCGAGGCCTCGCGGGCCGGGGACGATCTGCTTTGGAGCGGCCAGTTCCAGTTGGGGGATTGGCTGGATCCGACTGCGCCCCCAGATAACCCGGCCGCCGCCAAAGCCGATCCCGACGTAATTGCCACCGCCTATTTCGCCCGGTCGGCGGAAATCTTGTCCAAATGCGCCGCCGTGCTGGGAAAAACAGAAGCGGCCGACCGCTATGGTGAATTGGCGGCCCGTATTCGTAATGCGTTCGCCGCCAACTATGTCACCCCGGCCGGGCGCGTCCTTAGCGACGCGCAGACGGTTTACGCGCTAGCCATCGCCTGGTCGCTTCTTCCGACCGAAGAACAACGCGCCGGTGCTTCGCGGCGGCTGGCTGACCTCGTCCGGGAGAGCGGCCACCGCATAAGCACCGGGTTTGCCGGCACGCCACTCATCCTCGACGCACTCACCGACGGTGGCTACAGCGACGTGGCCTACCGCCTCCTGTTCCAGCACGAGGTGCCCTCATGGATGTACGCCGTGTCCATGGGAGCCACCACCGTGTGGGAGCGGTGGGACAGCATGCTGCCGGACGGGTCCATCAACCCCGGCGAGATGACCTCGTTCAACCACTATGCGCTGGGCGCTGTTGCCGACTACCTCCATCGTGTGGTCGCCGGGCTGGCGCCGCTGGCGCCGGGCTACCGGAAAATCATCGTCAGCCCGGTGCCCGGGCGTGCGCTCACGCATGCCAGGGCCCGGCAGCTGACTCCTTACGGGAGCGCCGAGGTGGCGTGGCGACGTCGGGACGGCCGGTTCAGTCTGGAAGTCTGCGTACCGCAGGGAACTACGGCGCAGGTGTTTATCCCCGGCCTGGAAACACCGGAGACCGTTGGCGCCGGACGTCACACATGGGAGGTCGAGGACCCGGTGACACGGGAGGCACCCCTGCCGGCATCGCCGACCGTGCTCGACCTCCTGGCAAACGAAGGCGCGTGGCTCGAGTTCTCCAAAGTCCTGGCTTCGTCGGGAGAAGCTGAGCGGCGCGGCGGCGGACGTCATGACCAAGTTCGTCGGCACGCGCCTGTCGGAGCTGCTCGAGCTGCCGGTCCTCGGCATGCGGCCGCTCACCGAGGCACACACGCAGCCAGCTCGAGCACGTAGATCGAGCGCCACTCCTCCTGAGCCGCTCCGCCGATACGGCGGCCATCTTCAGGTTCATCCTGTCTGCCATACCTGTCTGCCAGCCATCATAAGTGCCAGTGCTTCGTGGACCATCCCGGGCAGGGCTTCTGTGCTGGTCACGAGGGGTGTTCCTTGACACCCCAACACCTGCTGTGCTACACGTTTGAAACGCTCAAATAGCGGTCAGTCCAACGAGAGGGGTTGAGGCTCAGAGGACCCCTCGAGAGCGCGATTGGGGGAAGTGGATGAACTTCTTGAAAGGGGAGTGTTACCCATGATCACTCGAGTTCGGCGCGCCAATGCGCCGGAATCACATCGGAATTTGCGGGGCGGGAGCAGGAGGCGGGGACGCTCCGTGGTCGCATCGGGGGTGGCCGCCGCCATGCTGGCGGGGAGCGTGACCGCCGCAACAGTGGGGACGGCCGCAACGGCATCGGCCGCCGGCCTCCAGGCCAACGGCCTCCCGTCGGCATCGTCGTCCGCGTTCCGGGAGCCGTTCTGGGCGTGGGGTTCGGTCGTCTCGCTCAACCCGTACAGTCCCGACTGGAACCCGTTGGCCAACATGGCCCTATTCGGCCTGGCGGCCTACTTCGACCACAACCGGCCCGGCTCCAACCCTTACTACCCTGAGATCGCCAAGAGCTGGACGGTCGGTGCCCACAGCATCACCTTCACCCTGCAGCCCAATGCGGTGTGGCAGGACGGCTCGCCGCTCACCAGCACTGACGTGGTCAACAGCATGCTTGTCGCCGGAGGTGACTTCAACCCGGTGTGGGAGGACATCACCGGCGTGTCGGCTCCCAACCCCCACACGGTGACCGTGACCCTGCAGCCGTGGGCGATCCCGCAAACTGCGCTGCTCCGGATGTTCGAGTTCTTCATCGTCCCCCCGGCGTACTACTCGATGCTCCCGGCCCATTTCCAGGCGGACATCCTGACCTACTGGAAACTCGACAACCCCCTCCACCTGACGGCAAAAACGGAGGCGGCGGCCAGTAACAGCCCGGCCGGCAAGGCCATGTCGACCTTCGCCACCAATCTCGTCAAGTACAGCCCGACCACCCTCGACGGCAACGGCGCCTACAAGCTCGTCAGCGCCAATACCAGCGGGATACTCTTCCAAAAATCGCCTACCTTCTGGGACGCCAGCAAGATAACCGCGCCGTGGGTCCAGATTTACCCGATGAACTCCTCGGAAACCTACGGCGCCAATGTGAGCGGCCGGATCGACTTCCAGCAGATCACGCAGTACTCGGACCCGCAGGTCACGGGGCTCAACCACTCCCAGTACGGCCATTACGTTTTCGTCCCCTCTCCCGTCCAGGAGGAGAGCCTGCTGCCCCACCTGGCTGACTATCCCCTCGGCATCCTTCAGGTCCGGCAAGCTCTCGAGTACATAATCGAGCGGTCCAAAGTGACCGAGCTGGACATGGGTGGTTCGCTGCTGCAAAACCCGCCGACGCCGTACCCGGACGGGATCAACGACTTCGAGTCGAAGCTCTACATGACGCCGGCGCAGTTCAAGACGTTGAACCCCTACAATTACAGCCCGTCTAAGGCCGCCTCTTTGCTGGAGAGCGTGGGCTTCAAGAAGAAGGGCGGCAGCTGGTACACGCCCAAGGGGACGAAATGGTCCCTGACTATCGACGAGCCGTCCGCCAACGCGCAGTTCGACACCGATGGGATCGTCGTCGCCAACCAGTTGAAGTCGTTCGGCATCGACGCCCAGAGCGTGATCGTCAACCAGGCCACCTACGCCGACCAGCAGTACGCCGGCGACTACGAGTTGTCCGAGCAGTTTGCGGACTGGGAAATCGGCACCCCTATGTCGGACTTCGCGAACACGTTCGCATGGCCGGCGCTGCCGTCGTTCAACTACCCGGTTGGCTACGACGGGAAGAGCAAGTTCACCGGCCAGGTCACCATCGGGTTCCCCGTGATCAGCAAGGTCCCCGGTCTCGGCACCGTCAACATCGCCCAGGAGCTAAACCAGGAGATAAACACGGCGCCGCCCAGCACCTGGGGCAAGCTCACGTACGACTGGGCCCGTTGGTTCAACCAGAACCTGCCCTTCCTCCCGATGTACGACAATGCCTTCCACGAGGCGTACTCCACCTCGCGCTATACCAACTTCCCTCCGCTGTCGGCCAAGTGGCTCTGGACAAACCTGAGTGACGTCGGCCAGACGGTCGTGTGGATGCAAAACGGGTACCTGAAGCTGAAGTAACTAACAGCGCAATCACAACGAAACCTTCCTGGCTGCACCGATTGGGCGCTCGTGAGTAACGGTCCCGACGACGAGGTAGCCGGCGCGCCGGTAGTGTCGCTCGACTCATTCGAGTCGAGCGACCTGCTCGGCCAGCCGGACGGCCTCCGAAACCGGTTGGCGGAGGAGGGGTTCTTGTTCTTTCGTGGCCTGCTGTCGCCCTCGGCGGTAGGCGAGGTAAGGGCGGACGTCCTGGGAGCCATTGGCCAAGAGGGCTGGCTGGCAGAGGGGACCGACCCGCAAGACCGCCGGCCCGGTCCGTTACTCGTCCGGGAAGCGGATGATCGATGGTTCCCCGCCTACCAGAGGATCCAGAGCCTGGAAAGCTTCCACCGCTTGGCATACGAAGACCGGTTGGTCAGTCTGGCCGGCGACTTGCTGGGCGGGCCGGTCCTTGTCCACCCGCGCAAGATCGGCCGGGTGACGTTCCCGGGTAGCGAGTACCCAACGCCCCCGCACCAGGACTTCCCGTTGATCCAGGGCACGGCCGATGTGGTCACTGTCTGGTTGCCGTTGGCCGAGTGTTCTGTACAGGACGGCGCGCTGCGGGTGTTGCGCCGCTCCCCTGGCGCCGGTCTGCGCCCACCTCAACCGACGCCTGGGGTTGGCGGCGTCGGCGTGCCCGTCCACCCGGACGAGGAGCAGAACTGGGCCAGCGCCGCCTACCGGCCCGGGGACGCCCTTGTGTTCCACAGCCTCACCGTGCACTGGGCGCCGCCCAACCGGGGCGAACGGCTGCGGCTCAGCGTCGACTTCCGGTACCAGTTGGCCTCCGATCCGGTCGTCGAAGGATCGCTCTTGCCTCACTATTGGCCGACGGTCCCGGGCTGGGAGGTCCTGACTGATGGCTGGTCGACGACCAGTTGGGTCGAGCGCCCCGCCGAACCCACCCTGAGCGAAATGTCACCTCCGTTGGACCCTCTGCAAGTGGGCGACGTCCGCCTCGTACGTACCGACCGCTCCGGTCGCGACGGCGGGGCTTGAGAATGCCCGCGGCACCGGTAGCGCTCAGCACCCGCAACCGCTCGACGCCCGACCATTCGACCCCCGGCTGCCGGGCGCGAACCTCTGCCTGGGCGCCACCGTTTGCCCTCGCCGTTGTCGGGGTAGGTCAAAGAAAAACCATAATTACGCTAGGCGCAATTGGTAGACAACGACTTGACTCCAACGGCCGGATGCTAAACTGCCGGACCTGGTTGGTCGGGGGCCGAGGTGAAGCTCCAAGCCGAGCTCGGCGAGAAAGGTGGTGGAGGGGGTGACTTCCTACCTCGCAAAGCGGCTGGCGATGGCCATTTTCACCGTCTACGTCGTCGTGAGCCTGTCTTTCTTCATGGTCCGGCTGATGCCTGGAAATGCCATGGAGCTAATCGAGGCCCAGTTGAACCAGGAGGGGGGCCTGAGCCCCGAGGAGATACTGGCTAAGGTCAGAGCTATTTACGGCATCGTGCCGAAGGGCCCCTGTGGAAACAGTACTTCCAATACATCGGCAATGCTTTCCGCGGTAACCTCGGCAATTCGATCACCAACCCCGGCGTCTCCGTCGTCAGCATCATTGCCGGAGCGCTTCCCTGGACGGTCTTAGTAATTTCGATCTCGCTCTTGATCAGCTTTGTGCTGGGGCTCATCCTCGGGACGATCATGGCCACCTACCCCGAAGACCTGGTTCGCCAAGCTGACGACCGGAGTGACTTCCTTCCTTTCGGCCATACCTGTTTACCTCGTCGCCATAGTCCTGCTTTATTTCTTCGCTGACCAGCACGCCTGGTTCCCGCTCGACGGGGCCTACACCACGGGAGTACAGCAAGGCTTCAATTGGCCGTTTATCCAGAGCGTCATCAACCACGCCGTCCTGCCGATTGCCTCTTTCGTAATCGTTTCTTTCGGAGGATGGGCGCTGCTGATGAAGGGGAGCGTCGTTACCACCCTGGGCGCCGACTATGTCCGGGCGGCCGAGTCCTGGGGCCTGTCCAGCAGACGAGTGACGCAGTCGTACATCGGGCGCAACTCGATGCTGCCCATGGTGACCAACCTGGCCCTGTCCGTCGGGTTCCTGGTCGGAGGGTCTGTATTTGTCGAGACCTACTTCAACTATCCCGGTATCGGCTATTACTTGATCAACGCCGTGAACTCCCGTGACTACTCGCTGATGATGGGCTGTTTCGTCCTTATAACTATCGCTGTCATCTTCGCCAATTTGGTGGTCGACTTCACGTACCCACTAATCGACCCGAGGATACTGAGCCCGGCGGCGAGCAAGCGAGCCCGGTTTGGGACCAGCGGCATCCCCACAGGGCGACCGGGCCCCGTCGGCAGCACGCTGGCGGAGCAGACCATGGTCGGGGCGGCGGCCGGGTCGCTCCCGTTAGTGACGTGGGCTGACACATGGACTTCTTGAGGGACTTTTGGAGGATTCTGTAAAAGCGACAAGTCCGCCCTTGTTGCCGGCATCGTTATCTTGATTTATCTGGCCGTCGCCATCTTCGGGCCGATCTTCGTCCATTTGAGCTCCTTCCAAAACCCGGCAGACGCATATTTGCCGCCGTCCTGGCAGCATCCGCTCGGCACCGACTTCCTCGGCCAGGACATCTTGACGCAGATCGTGATCGGCACCCGTCCAGTACTCGAGGTTGGGCTGTTGACGGCGATTTTCGCGGTCGGGTTCGGTGTGATCGTTGGGCTCGTAACGGGCTACCTCGGAGGAGCCGTAGACATGGCGTTGATGAGGCTGGCCGACGTTTTCCTGACCATCCCCGCCCTCCCGCTCGTCATCGTCGTCGCCAGCATTATCCGCACCAGTAGTCCCCTTATCCTGGCCGCCATCATTGCCATCACAGCCTGGGCCGGTCTGGCCAGGGCGGTACGCGCCCAGGCGCTGTCCCTGCGCTCGGCCGACTTCATCGAAGCGGCCAAGGTCCAGGGACTGCCACTGCGCCACATGATCGGGCGACAGCTCCTGCCCAACGTGGGCCCATACGTCGCCATCAATTTTCTTCTGGCCGTGACCGCAGCCATTTATGCCGAAGTTGGGCTCTTCGTCCTCGGCGTCGCCCCCGTTAGCGGGACCAACTGGGGGATCATGATCAACCTGGCTATGGGCAATGGCGCTTTGTACACGAGCAAGAGCATGCTCTACCTATTCACGCCGATGGCGGCGATCGTGTTCCTGCAGGTGGCTTTGGTTTTCTTCACTCGTGCGCTCGACCAGCTCTTCAACCCCCGGTTACGAGTGCAGTGACCCGAGTGAAAGGGGCCGCGCCTTGACGGCCATGGGTCAACCGGTTGGCGCGGCAGGCCCTGTCATCGAAGTGGACAACCTCACTGTCAGTTTCGGGCGCTTGAAGGCGGTCGAAGAGGTCAGCCTGTCGGTGCAGATGGGCGAGGTTTATGCCATCGTTGGCGAGTCCGGTTGTGGGAAATCGACGCTCGGCTATTCACTGCTCAACGTGGTCCCGCCGCCAGGAGCCATAAGCGGGGGAGATGTGCGGGTACGGGGCCGGAGCATTGTCGGCATGAGCCGCAAGGACCTCAACCAGCTACGGGCGGTCGACGTCGCCATGGTCTTCCAAGCGGCCATGAACGCGCTCAACCCCGTAATAACGATCGGACGCCAGGTGGAGCACATCTTGCAGGCCCACCCTGGTGCCTTCCCGACCGAGGCCGAAGGCCGGCAGTATTTCGAACGTCTGCTGGGGTTGGTCAGGTTACCTCCCGAACGGATATGGGGCGCGTTCGAGAGCCGCCTGTCCGGCGGTATGAAACAGCGCGTCGCTATTGCTGTGGCCCTATTGCTCCAGCCCAAGGTGCTGGTCCTCGACGAGCCGACGACGGCCCTTGATGTCTTGAACCAGCGGCTGGTCATCGACATCCTCCGGGACCTGCACGACACGCTCGGGATGACGATCATGTTCGTCACCCACGACCTGGCCCTGGTGGCGGAATTGGCCGAACGGGTGGCGGTAATGTACGCCGGCCGCTTGGTGGAGGTGGGTACGGTCGACGAGATCTTTTACGGGCAACGGCGTCATCCCTATGCCGAGGCACTCATCGAGGCCATCCCGAGCGTGATGGGCAACCGAGAACTGATCAGGTCGATCCCGGGGCAAGTACCCAGCCTTCTCCAGTTGCCGCCTGGTTGCCGTTTCGCTCCCCGCTGCCCACTGGCCCGTGATGTGTGCCGTGCGGTCGAGCCGTCCCTCTTGACCGATGCCCACGAGCATTCCGTTGCCTGCCACGTGGTCAACGAGGAGGTCGACCGCGTGGTGGTGGCGGGATGAGCCTGCTCAGCGTCGACAATGTGACGCATCGGTACCCGACCACTACGAGCGAGCTGCCGGTTTTGAACAGCGTCAGCCTCGACGTGGAGCCGGGATCGGTCGTGGCCGTGGTCGGCGAGTCCGGCTGTGGCAAAACCACTCTCGGACGGATCGTCGTCGGGCTGGTCAGGCCGATGGTGGGCGAGGTCCGTTATGAGAGCAAGGATATTTGGAGCCTCTCCAAGAAGGAGTGGGAAACCTATCGCCGCTCCGTCCAGGTCATCCACCAGGATCCCTACGCCTCGCTCAATCCGGGGCTGACGGTCGAGGACACCCTGAAAGCGGGGCTCATTTACCACGACCTCGTGCGCCGACGGGACTTGCGAGCCGAGCTTTTCCGCCTGCTCGAGACGGTCGACCTCGAGGCCACCCCTGCGTTCCTGCGCCGCTACCCGCACCAGCTCTCGGGCGGCCAGAGGCAACGGCTGGTGATCGCCCGGGCCATGGGCCTCCAGCCCCGTCTGGTGGTAGCGGACGAGGCTGTAAGCATGCTGGACGTTTCGATGCGGGTCTCGGTGCTCGACTTGCTGCTCTCTTTGCGGGCCGAACAGCAGCTGGCCTACGTCTTCATCAGCCACGACTTTGGTGTCGTGCGGTACTTTTCGCGAACAGGCCGGATCATCGTAATGTTCTTCGGCGTTATCGTCGAGGAAGGGCCGGCCGAAACCGTGATCAGCCACCCGCGCCACCCTTACACCTTCCTCCTTCTCGACGCCATCCCGGTGCCCGACCCCAGGCTGGCCCACCGGCGCCGTACCGAAGCGACGAGCAAGGCGGAGGAGCGGGTTACGGGCGAGCCTTCGGCGGTTGGCTGCGTATTTTCCAACCGCTGCCCCTTTGTCGAAGATAAGTGCCGCTCTGAGACGCCTCCGCTGGCCGAGATAACACCCGGCCCCGGACATCGGGTGGCGTGCTGGTTCCCCGAGCGGGTGCCGGACCTGCAAACACTTGTGGACGAAACTCTACAGGCCCATAACGGCTTGGCCGGCGAAGCTCGAGGATGGAAATTCTGCAGAAGGTAGGGTTGAAAATGCGCCCAGTGGCCATAGTATTTCTCCAAATTGGGCTAGTGATGATGCTACTGGCCGTACTCGCGCGGCTGCTTCCGATGCCAAACCAAGCTGATGTGGTGGCGGACGACCTCGCTATTTTGGCTAGCGGCACTCTCGTGGCGGTGGCCTTCGCTTACCTCCGCCTGACCAAGGAGGACTAATGAAGACCAAAGTTAGCGGGACCGACTGCCACTTCTACGCGGAGAACGGGTACCTGGTTATGGACGAGTTCCTTAGCGCCTCCGAACTCGAGCGGTGGCGGGTCGCAGTAGGCGAGGCCATCGAGCAACGGGGAGACCGGCGCTTCTCGTCCCCGACGGCTCGGGACAGTGGGGTAAATATCGAGGAAGACGCAGAACAGCGGGCTTACTACGACCGCGTTTTTACTCAACGGGTCAACCTATGGCAGACGAACGACAAAGTTCGGGAGCTGATGTTCGACCCTGAGCTCGGCCGGGTGGCGACCGAGGTGGCCGGGATCGACGGCGTGCGCATTTGGCACGACCAGGCCTTGGTCAAGGGGCCTTACGCCAACCCGACCGCATTTCACCTGGACGTCCCGTACTGGTCGTTCACTTCGGCCGATGCCATCACCATCTGGGTCGCCCTGGACGACGCCACCCTCGAGAATGGCTGCCTCTACTACATGCCCGGCAGCCACAAGGCGAAGAAGTTCGACAATGTCGGCATCGGCCCATCGATCGGAGCTCTGTTCGACGTGTACCCCGAGTGGCGGGACGTTTCCGCTCAGCCATGCCCGGTGCCTGCCGGCGGCGCGCTGTTCCACAACGGGTTGACTTTCCATGGAGCAGGGGCCAACATGACACCGGGGCGCAGGCGGGCGATGACGTGTGCCTACATGCCGGACGGATGCAGCTTCAACGGGATACCCAATGTGTTGCCCCCGGATTACCTGGCCAAGTTGAGCGTCGGCGACATCCTTGACAATGACGCACAAAACCCGCTGGTTTACTCACGAACGACGAGCGGCGGGCCAGACCGTCCATAACGCCGTACCAACCACAAGCGAGGAGGTGTCGCATCTTGCGCGAGCGACGGGACGCTAGATCAGATTCGGCGGGACAGTCATGACGATAAGGACTGCAGTAGTGGGGGCCGGCCACATCGGCACTACTCATGGGCGGTGTTACCAGGCCGATCCTCGGGCCGAATTGGTGGCAGTATGCGACGCCGTGCCCGAGGTAGCTAAAAAGGCGGGTGAGGCTTTCGGGGTCCCCTGGTTCGGTTCGGTGGCTGAGCTGATCGCATCGGATGTCGGGATAGACGCGGCCAGCGTTTGTACCGCGGGGGAGGAAAATGGGGGCGACCATTACCGCCCGACGATGGAGCTCCTGCACGCCGGGATACCTGTCCTGGGCGAGAAGCCGATCTCGAACCGCGTCCACGAGGCGAAGGAGATGGTGGCTCTAGCGGCCGAAATGGGCATCCCGTACGGGGTCAACTTGAACCACCGGTTCACTCCTGCCGCCCGTCGGGCTCGTGCTTGGGTGGACGAAGGCAAGCTCGGGGAGATCAATATCTGCAACATGACCATGTGGATCAACAACCCCAACGAATCGTCACCCCATTTTCATATGAGGGCGCTCCATCCTCATTCCATAGATGTCATGCGCTATTTCTGCGGTGATGTCGGCAAAGTCCAGGCGTTCTACAAAAAGGGACCGGGCCGCAAGATCTGGTCGAACGTCCAGGCCAACCTGCTGTTCCGAAGCGGTGCTCTCGGGCATTTGACCGGGAGTTACGATGCCGGCGGCTCCTACGGCCTCGAAACCTGCGAGGTGGTCGGTTCTGAGGGCCGGTTCGTGATCACGAACGCCTGCGAGCGCCTGAGTTTCTATCCCCGCCGTTCGATCGCCACCGAAGCGTACGACCACCTCGAGGGCATGAAGACGTTTCAGGATACGTTCGCCGAGCGGATCGGAGCATGGTTGTCGGACCTGGAGGCCAAGGTCCCACCGGAGGAGATCGACGGCAAGGCGGCCGATGCTCTGGCCGCCCAACTGGTGATCGAGGCCTGTATCAGCTCGTTCGAAACGGGGACTGTAATCGACGTAGAGGAGGTGGCCTCGTGAAGACCGGAGTCAACAGCGTATTGTGGGGTGGTCATCCGCTGGACGACGCTTTTGCCGGTGCGTCCAGGGCGGGTTACGACGGGATCGAGCTTTCCGCCATCCCGCAAATGAGTGAGCATCTGGTGCTTGACCGATGGGTGGAGCTGGTCGGCCCCATCAAAGAACTCAGTGACCAATATGGCCTGGAGCTGCTGGCCATTGAGCAACCGAGCCAGGACCCGGAGGTGATGGAGCAGGCGTTCCAGGCCGCGGAGGCTCTCGGGATCCCCGTTATCAACTGTGGACCGGGCGGGAAAACCGGAGACGAAGGCTCGCTTTTGGCCGCGATAGATTCGCTCACCGACCTGGCCAAGCGAGCCGAGGACCACGGGGTGACCTTGTGCGTGAAGGCTCACGTCGGAGCCGCCATCTGTGACACCCCGACGAGCCTGCGGGTGCTCGAAGCCATTGACTCCCCTGCGTTCGGACTGGACATGGACCCCAGCCACATCCACCGCGCCGGGGAAAATGCGGAGGAGGCACTGAAGGCGGTCGTCAGCAGGGTCCGGCACGTCCACATCAGAGACTGCAAGGGACGCCAGGCCCGGCCGGGCGACCCGGAAGACCAGGCCTGCGGGAGAGGCGACATCAACCTCGTGGCGTACGTCGCCGTCCTGCACGAGGC
The DNA here is from genome assembly GCA_963845605.1 of uncultured Acidimicrobiaceae bacterium. Taxonomy (GTDB): domain Bacteria; phylum Actinomycetota; class Acidimicrobiia; order Acidimicrobiales; family Palsa-688; genus Fen-671. The sequence goes on along the minus strand of CAWJSS010000002.1, from coordinate 251,012 downwards.
CGGCTACCAGGGGCCTGTAGAACTGGAGATCATCGGGGCCAAGGGCTACGACCTCACCGCGTGCCAGGCGATCGCCTCGGAATCGCGGGGCCATTTACAGGCGTGCCTGCAGGCCTGCGGAGACCGGTGATGGTTGTGAAAGACCGGCCCCCCAACATTCTTTTGATCGGAGTCGACTCTCTACGAGCCGACCGCCTGGGTTGCTACGGCTACCCACGCGTCATTTCCCCGCACATCGACCGGCTCGCGGCCCAGGGCACGTTGTTCGAGCAGTACTGGTCCCCGCACATCCCTACCACCCCTGGGTACGGGTCGATGCTGACCGGAAAAGACTGTTTCGGTACGGGGATAGTCGGCCTGCGGCAACGGGAGTTCGCCCCTGAGGTGGCAACGCTGGCCGAGTTGCTCGAGCGGGCCGGATACGCCACAACCAGCGTGGGCTTCCCCGGCAACGCCGCCTCGCGTGGGTTCCAGCGCTATTTCGATTACAAAGCGTGGGGCAACCTGGACGAGGCGCCCCTGCGAAAGGCCGAAGCCCTGAACGAGGTTTTCCAACCCGAGCTGGACCGTTTGATAACCGCCGGCGAACCCTGGTTCGTGCTGCTACGCCACATGGACCCACACGCCCCTTACCTACCACCCTCGCCATATGACCGGTTGTTCTACTGGGGCGACGAGTGTGACCCGGCCAAAAACTCCATGGAACCGGTTATGTCGTTCGCCCCGTTCCGCGATTTCTTTGCCTCGTGGATGCCCCCCGGGATCACGGACGCAGACTTCGTGATGGCGTCGTATGACGGTGCCATAGCGTACATGGACGCCTGTATCGGTCGGGCTCCTACAACAACTGGAAGCCAGAGGGGTGGCCGAGGACACCATCGTCGTGCTCACCGCTGACCACGGTGAGACCCTCTACGACCACGACTGCTTTTTCGACCACCACGGCCTGTATGACTGCGTCCTGCACGTCCCTCTCATTATCCGGTACCGCGGCCGGGTCCCTGCCGGCCGGCGCATCCCCGGGACGTGCCGCCATGCCGACCTTCTGCCCACCCTGCTCCAACTGGTGGGCATGGCCGACGCTATCCCCGAGGACGTGACGGGCCGGTCGTTGCTGGACCTGGTAGGCGGCCTCACCTCCACGCACGACCCCGAGCTGTACCTGACGGAGGCTACGTGGATGCGCAAGCACGGCTGGCGCACGTCAGACTGGAAATTGATCGTCGCATTGGAACCGGATTTCCATTTCAAGCCGGAGGTTGAGCTCTACGACCTGAGGGCCGACCCGGGTGAGGAAGTCAACCTGGCCAGCTCGAGGCCCGATGTGGTGTCTGACTTGCGGGGCCGTATGGACGTCCACATCGCTGAACGGACCAAGGCGACAGGACGTCCCGACCCTATCGAGATGGTCCTCGACTGGCACGGCCAAGCTGGACGGGGAGCGTTCGCCACCAGCCAGGAGGCCTACGACACGCTGCATATAGGAGACCCGGAGGCGGGTCGACGGCTCCAAGCCGGGGGGTCGGTCAAGACGGCCGCCAAACGAGCGCCTGCAGTGCCGAAGCCCGGAAAACGGGCAACAAGAGCGCAGCCGGCCTCAAAAGCCCCCGCCAAATCGGCGGCCGAACGGGTACGACAACCCGGCGCCAAATCAGCGTCGAAGCCTTCTGGTGTGAAGGCAGCGGCCGGGGCCAAGAAGGCCCAGGCCGCTCCGGGCCGGCCAGGATCCCGCACCGGCCCCGGGGGTGAGGATTCTGCGGGTCCTGCTGATCGTCGCCGATGCCCTCCGGGCCGACCATCTCTCGTGTTATGGCTACGGCCGTAACACGAGCCCCAACCTGGATGCTCTGGCGGCCCAAGGCGCCCGGTTCGCTTCGTTTTTCGCCCCCAACATCCCGACGGAGCCCGCGCACACGACCATCTTCTCGGGGGAGCACGGGGCGCGCCATGCCGTGATGGTCCACAAGGAACCCAGCGCCACGCCCCGAGACGGGATCTCCTGGCTCCCGAGCCTCTTGAAGGCCGGCGGAGTTCGTACGGTGGCCTTTGACAACCTGGCCGACTCGAAGCCGTGGTTCGGGCAGGGCTGGACCGAGTACCACAACCTGCGTCACGGGAAGTCGTTGCTAACGGCGGCCGACATAAATGCCGAGCTCCTGCCCTGGCTGGCCCGGAACCCCAAGGGGCCTTGGTTCGCCTTTGTCCACTACTGGGATGCCCACAGCCCTTACCTGCCCCCCGAAACTTACCGGCACCGCCACTACGACGGGGACCCCAACGATGGCGCAGAAGACGGGCTAGAGCGCTGGAGGGCTGAGCCCAGCTACCCCTTCGCGTACCGTTGGCAGGTCCGCCACTACGAACCGTTCCGGGATCTCGACTTCGTGCGGGGGCTTTACGACGCTGAGATCACCTACCTCGACGACCAATTGCAGCCAGTGTTGTCATCGCTTTCGGGGCAGGATGATGACGACTTCGCCGTGATCTTTACGGCCGACCACGGGGAGGTGATGGACAATCGTCCCGGCTTTTTCGACCACGCCGGCCTCTATGACGATACCGTCCGGGTCCCGTTGATCTTCGCCGGTTCGCAAGTCCCCAGGGGCCGAGTTATCGACGCCATGTACCAGCATCTGGACATCGCCCCCACCATCTTGTCGCTGTTCGGCCAAGAGGCACCCGCCTCCATGAACGGGACCGACTTGATGCGGGTGGCCACAAGCGCCTCCACGGGCCCAGGGTACGAAGCCATTTACCTGTCCGAGGGCACGTGGGAAATCAAATGGGGTATCCGCACCAGGGACTGGAAACTCGTCAAGGTTATAGACCCCGGGGTTCACCTGAAAAAAGAAGACGAGCTCTTTGATTTGTCCAGTGACCCGGGCGAATCCGTCAATGTGGCCGCCAGCCATCCCGAGGTCGTGGACCGGCTGGAACTGTGGCTGCGCCGGGCGTGGGAGAGTTTGCTCGCCGGCCACCCGGATCCCCTCAGACAGCAGACGTTCCTGGGGGTCCCGGCCGGTGAGTGGCTAGAACGAGCAAAGAGCCAGCAGCGGGCTGGGAATTAACGGAAGCCAAGGCCAAAGCACGGCATGAGCGTTGAAAGTGCGCTCGCGAAGGGAAAGGAGTGACGGAGTTGCCCGCACACACAGAGGTGAAGGAGGAACTGCGCCAACAATGGATCGAGACCCCCTCGTGGGCGTATGGTAACACGGGCACCCGGTTTAAGGTGTTCCGCAACCCCGGGGCGGCACGCGACCCCTACGAGAAGATCAGTGATGCTGCTCTTGTGCACCGGCTCACGGCCGTCGCTCCCTCGGTCGCGTTGCACATACCCTGGGACCGGGTCGATGATTATTCCAAGCTGGCGAAGCACGCCGCCGACCATGGAATCCGGATCGGCGCTATCAACCCTAATGTTTTCCAGGAGGACGAGTACCGCCTGGGGAGCGTTTGCCACCCTGACCCGAAGGTCCGACGCCAAGCCACCGACCACCTGCTCGAGTGCGTCGAGATCGCAGCCGAGGTCGGCTCGCCGGCCGTAAGCCTGTGGTTCGCGGACGGCACCAATTACCCGGGTCAAGACGATATCCGGGCTCGTCAGGACCGGCTCGCTGACGCTCTGCGGGAGACCTATGACGCGCTGGCGGACGGGACCGCGATGCTGCTCGAGTACAAATTGTTCGAGCCAGGCTTTTACACGATGGACGTGCCCGACTGGGGGACGTCATTGTCTCATTGCTTGGCCCTCGGCCCTAAGGCAAACGTACTGGTGGACACGGGCCATCACGCTCCAGGGACGAACATCGAGTTCATTGTCGCCTCCCTTCTTCGCCTCGGCCGGCTTGGCGGTTTCCATTTCAACAGCCGCTTTTTCGCCGACGACGACCTCCTGGTGGGGGCGGCCGACCCCTACCAGCTGTTCCGGATACTCTCCGAAGTGGTGGCGGCGGGGGCCCATCGCCAAGGGTCGGGCGTGGCCTTCATGCTCGATCAGTGCCACAACATCGAGGACAAAGTGCCGGCCGAGATCCGTTCGGTGATGAACGTGCAAGAAGCCACGGCCAAGGCCCTTCTGGTGGACCGTCATGCACTGGCTGCGGCCCAGAAAGAAGGTGACGTCCTGGCCGCCAATGGAATTCTGAACGACGCGTTCAACACCGACGTCCGGCCGCTCCTCGCCGAGCTGCGCGAGGAGATGGGAATAGATCCGGACCCGCTGGCGGCCTACGCCCGATCTGGCCACGCCGAGCGGGTCAGAGCCGAGCGGGCGGGCGGCACTGCGGTGGGATGGGGCGGCTAGCTCGAGCTCCTCACTGGTAGCTCATGGTCCCAAAAGTGCACCTAAGGGTCGATCAGCCTTCATTTACTGGCGGCCTTGTTAACTGGTGGCTTTGATGACTGCTACGACATCGTTCGTAGTTCCCGGCAGCCCCAACGACAGCCGCCCCATACTGGTATAAGACTGCCAGCCAAAGTAGTGACCCGTCTCGGGCGCGAACCAATAAGTCAGGTAGTCCCCCTCAGGCAGGTCCAACTGCAGCTCACCCTCGATGGCCCTATCCGAGAACGGGATAGAAAGGTCGGGCGGTACCTCGGCGGCCACATAGACGTAGCGAACCTGGGCCGGGCCCCGCTGGTCGGAGGCGACCACAGCCGTACAACCCTCCGGGGCCGGCCCGGCTCTGGCCATCCAGCGTTACAGACCAGAGCTGGTTCTCCTCCCAGAAGCGGGCGAGCGTCCCGAAGCGGGCCCGCAGCAACCGTCTACCGTCTTCCGTCGAGCGTTCCCGGCCCGGGAGGATGCTGAAGTCGATGAAGTCGTAATGGCAACCGGACAAGAGCGCGATCCAGGCCCGCTGGCGGTGGACGGTCCAACCCCGTTCGTCCATGAACCGGGAGGCATTGTTGTCCTCGTCCAGGTTGATAGCGCCGCCGAGTGCCCGGGCCTGCTGACAGAACTCCGTGTACTCTCCCAGCCGGCTGTCGGCAGACATGAACACCCCGAGGTTGAAGGTCTTGTCCCCGATGGTCATCACATCGAGCGGATGAACATTGGAGATATCGACGTCCAGGACGTCTGCAGGGTGGACCGGGTGGTCCCACGGAGCATAACTCCAGGCCGGTGAGGCGGCGATCGCCCTGTTCGGACCGGCCGACCGCACAAGGGCGATGAGCTGGCGCTGCCAGCTATCGACATCAGCAGGCAGAGGCCCGAGGCGAGACCCGTTCTCCGAGAAGTTGCCGATGGGTTCATTACAGATTTCAATTATCAGGTTGTCGTACGGCTCGGTCTCTTGCATCACCTTGGTGAAGAAACGCGCCTGCTGGTTGAAAAGGCCGTCGTCGCCGGTGGACATGTAGTCGTACCAGGGGACCTTGTTCATCGAGTTGACGTTGTTGTCGCCGTGCAGCGGGGACAGAGCCCACACGGTCTCGGAGTAGACGTTGCTCAATAGCGTGAGCTCGACCACGATGCCCCGGCGCATCGCCCGGCCCAGAAAACCGTGCAAGCGGGCGAAGAACTCGGGGTTCCACCGCTCGAGGTCGTACTTCGGCAGGCCGTCGAGGGCCAGCCCCGGTCCGGTCCGGACGTAGGGGGCAACGTAATCCGTGCTCTCTGGTTTGCACGTCGAGTAAGGGTTCCTGCTCGTCTGCAACTCGCGGAACAGTACGAAAAGACGAGTGAAACGAAGGCCCTCGTCCGCCATCTGGTCGAGGTAGGCATCGTAGTCGAACGTCCGGTTGACCACTCCCCCGTAGTGCTCCGAAGCGGCGAGAAGGCAAACCGGCCTACCCCTGTAGAAGGCCGTGCCCGTGGACTTGTCGACGTAAACACCGCGTTCAGCGCTCATTTAGCCTCCCCTGCTGGCACGAAAGCTTGACCATCACGGAGCTTAGGCCTAGGTGGCAATGGCCTGGCTTCTGGTACCCCGTGACCGCTCTAACGCGACACCCTCAGCGTCACCACCTCGAACGGCCGCAACTGCAAGGTCACGGCACCGTCCTGCACTGTCAACTCGTTCAGGGTGCGCTCGAGCAGGTCGGTCACCGATGCCGAACGGACCGGGAAACCGAAGGTGAAGGTCACCGTGGCCTGGCCCCCGAGCGATTCGTAGCAGCGCAGGACGACGTCTCCGGAGCGGTCGTCGGCCGCCTTGACCGCCTCAACCACGACGGCGTCATTATCCAGGTGGACCAGAGGCCCCACGTCCGCCCCGGGCGAGACCGTCCGGAGCGGGAGGTTGAAGTGATAGCCGGCGCGGATGGCGTCGGCCACCGTTGCTCCCGGGACGATCCCATAACGGAAGTGATGGTTACCGTTGTCAGCCCGGTGGTCCGGGAACCGAGGACCGTGAATGATCGTAAGCCTTACCATCGTGGCCCGTCCGCCGCCCGGCTTGGTCAAAGCCGTAACCTCATGACCATAAATCCCGCCGTTGACGACGGCCACCCCGAACCCGGGCTCACCGACGTGGGCAAACCGGTGCGCTACGTACTCGAACCGGGCGACGTCCCACGAAGTATTGGTGTGGGTCGGCCGCTCCACGTGCCCGAACTGGATCTCCGACGTAGAGCGCTCAGCGTGCACGTCGACTGGAATAGCCACCTTCAACAGCCGCTCGTGCTCGCGCCAATCGACGTCCAAATCGACCTGGAGGACTCGGCTGCCGGCGGCCAGGGTCAGCGTCTGCACGGCCCGCGATGACCCGAAGGCAAATTCGACCTGAACGGCTACCTCGTCTGGCCCGCTCTTGACCACGGACACCGGCTTCGAGGCAGTGATATCCCGGTGGGTGTGACGGTAAAAACGGTCTATGTCCCAAGCCGGCCAGTTGTTCGGGAAGTCGGGGTGGAGCTGGAGGACATTGCCGAGTGAGCCAGGAGGTAAGACCTCGCGTCCGCTGGCGCGGTCAAGCAAGGAGACAATGTGCCCATCGGCGTTGAGCTCCACTCTGAGGAAGTCGTTTTCCAGGACGGAGACCCCGGTGAGCCTCGCCGGCCCGGACGGCGGGGCCACGGCGCCGGCGCCAAACGCGGGCACGCCATTTTGCTCATGAGGAGCGGCGTTAAAGGCCAGAGGGGACGCCCCTGCGGCCGCGGTACCTGCCGCTGCAGGGATGGTGGAGGCACCTCCATGGGACGAGCTCAACGCGGTTATGGCCCGGTCGATAATGCCCTCGAGGCGGCCGGCGCTGTGGGCATGGCTGGCTATGGCGTCGTCATTGACCATGGCGATCGATGAACCGGGCAGGATGTCGTGGAACTGGTTGAGCAAGACGTCCCGCCAGATTTCCTCCAGCTCGTCATAGGGGTATGGCGCCCGGCCCGCCACCAACGCGGCTGTCGACCACAACTCCGCCTCTCGTAACAGGTTCTCGCAGCGGCGATTACCCTGCTTTATCTCCACCTGACTGGTCAAAGTCCCTCTGTGCAGCTCGAGGTACAGCTCCCCCGACCACACCGGCGCGTCCGGGTACTCGGCTTGGGCGGCGGCGAAGAACTTCGACGGCGGTTCCACGACCACGCGCGACGAACCGTCCAGGTCAGCCAGGCGTCGAGCCCGCTCCATCATTTCCCTCGTCGGGCCGCCACCACCGTCGCCGTAGCCGAACGGGACGAGCGAGCGGGTGCCGTAGCCTTGCTCGGCGTAATTGCGGGCCGCCCGGGCCAGCTCAGCTGGCTGCATCTCGGCGTTGTACGTGTTGACCGGGGGAAAATGGGTGAACACTCGAGTGCCATCGATGCCCTCCCACCAGAACGTGTGGTGAGGGAACCTATTCGTATCGTTCCAGGAGATCTTCTGCGTGAGGAACCAACGCGACCCTGAAAGGAGGATGAGCTGAGGCAGAGCGGGCGAATACCCGAAACAATCGGGGAGCCACACCTCCTCTGTTTCCACCCCCAGCTCGGAGAGAAAGAAACGCTTGCCGTAAACCAGCTGGCGCACTAACGACTCCGCGCCGGTGACATTGGTGTCGGACTCAACCCACATCCCACCGACGGGGACGATCTGGCCCAACTTTACTTGTTGTTTCATCCGGTCAAAAACGGCGGGGTATTTTTCCTTCATCCACCACCACTGCTGGGCCTGTGAACACGCGAAGACGAGCTCGGGGTAACGCTCCCCGAGAGCGGCTACGTTTGAAAAGGTCCGGGCACATTTGCGAATCGTCTCCGCTACCGGCCACAGCCACGCCGAGTCGATATGGGCATGGCCTACGGCCGAGATACGGTGCGCGGTGCGAGCGGCCGGCGCCGCCAACGCCTCCTTGAGCACATCGCGGGCCGGCTGCGCGTCGCCATCGAAGTCGTACGCGTCCAAGCAGCGTTCGAGCGCCCTCAGGATCTCGTGGCGACGGGGGTCGGTGGGAGCCAATTCCTCCATCACACCCAGCAGGACGTCGACATCGGTAGCCAGTCCCAGGGCGTCCTCGTCGATAACTACCAGTTCGGCGGGGCCAAGGGTATAAAGCGGTTCGCTGCCCATAGTGGCCCGGTCGCCGAGCAGCGCGGCGCGCGACGTTTCCCGCCTCACCAGGAACGACGGCATGGCCACAGCCTCGACGAAGCAGGACCAAGCGCTCGAGCTGGCACCGGCGTCGACCGGGACCCATTTGTTCATGGGTTGGACGGCCTTGACCGGCTTGCCGTCAGGGGTGAACACAAAACCTTCAGCCTGGAAGCCCGGGCCCCGGTCGCTGAAACCGAGGTCGACAGTGGCTTCGACCCTCATCCCCTTCCATTGAGACGGCACCTGCCCGGAAATCTTGAACCAGGTCGTCGACCATGGGGCGCCCCACCTCGCGCCACGCTCGACGTCTCGGTAGCTGGCTGACAAGGCTTCGTCTACAGACACAGGGTCGCCAGGTACGAACGCGGACACCGAGCAACTCTGCCGTTGGGACACGACACGCGGTTTCAACCGCTGTTCCAGGGTGTTCCTGATCCGTCCCTCGGTTTTGACTACGTCGTCGTGCATAAGAACCCTCCGTGAACCTTGGCTGCGCTGGTACCGACGAAACTAGCCTCCACGAAATTAAGGTGCCGCTTCCTGCCCGCCGCTCCCCAAACAGAGACCGAATTAAAAGGCACCGGCATCCAAAACGGCTAGCCGCCGACGACGGCCTCAGCTTCGATCTCGACTTTCCAACGGGGGTCGAGTAACCCGGCCACGACGACCATGCTGGTAGCAGGTCGAGTCCCACGGAGAAGGTCACCGTGCACCGCCCCGACGGCGTCGGCATCGGTCACGGCCGTGATGTAAACGCGCGTCCTGACGATGTCTGACAACTTCGACCCCAGCTGGGAAAGGGCGGCTTCGATGATCTCGAAGCACCGTCGCGCCTGCAGCGTGGCGTCCTCGGGGCAGGTCCCGTCGGGCCAAACCGGGGCGGTCCCGGAAACCAGGATGCGGTCGCCTGCACGCGTAGCGCGGCTGTAGCCCACGGGCTCTTCGAACGGCGAACCAGACGACACCCACTGGCGCGTACCCATGCCAGCATTATCCCCGTTAGGCCTTTTCCCCGTACCCCGTCTCCGGCGCGGTTGTCATTGGCGGCCCCTCCCGCCAGCTCCCAGGCGCGGGCAATGACCGTATCGAGCATGACTTCGGTCAGTTTGCCTGTGAACGTGTTTTGCTGGCTCGGATGGTACGAGCAGACGATGGTCCTGTCCTCGCCGGCGGACACCTCCACCCCGTGCCCGAAGGGCGGGCGCCGCCGAACGCCAAGCAGCCGGCAACAAGCCTCATAGGCAAACCCGCCGAGGGCGAGCAGCACCCGCACGCCGGGCAGTAGTTCGAGCTCGCGCTCGAGATAGGGACGGCAAGTGTCGCGTTCTTGCGGCGTGGGCCGGTTTTGGGGCGGGGCGCACTTGACGGTGGCCGTCACCCATACCCCGATGGCCCGCAGACCGTCGTCACGCGAGACGCTCTGAGGTTGGGTGGCCAAGCCGGCTCGCCAGAGTGCCGCCCACAGCCAGTCGCCGGAACGGTCCCCGGTAAAGATCCTCCCGGTCCGGTTGCCCCCGTGGGCGGCCGGGGCCAAGCCAACCACGGCCAGCCGAGCCGAATGGTCACCAAAACCCGGAATGGGCCGTCCCCAATACTGCTCCCCCGAGTAGGCGGCACGACGTTGCGCCGCCACCTGTTCCCGCCATGCGACGAGCCGGGGGCACCGCCGGCAGTTCACAACCGTCGCACAGAGCTCGTCAAGCTGGTCGTTGGCCACGTGGCGAGGCTATTAGGAGGTACGCCGGCACGCCCACCCTTATGCCCTGGGGGCCTGGGCGCCCTTTGCGGCCGGTAGAGGCTACTTTGGCAAGAAATGCCACGCCGCCCCAAACCTCCCCCCGTGACCACTTTGCTCCTCGTCCGGCACGGGCAGACGCCTTCGACTGGTCGCGACCTGCCAGAGCCCGGAGCCGGCCCAGGACTAACCGATGACGGCAAAAGACAGGCCGAGGAGGCGGCACAGTACGTCGCCGAGTGGCGGTCAGCCTTACCTGCCCTGGCGGCCATCTACTGCTCCCCCCTGACGCGCACTCGGGAGACGGCGGCCATCGTGGGCAAAGCCCTTGACATCGCGCCAGTGGAGCACCAGGACCTCGTCGACTGCGACACCGGTGAATGGGCGGGTGCCGCGCTGAAGGACCTGGTCAAGAAGCCGGAGTGGCCGACGGTGGTCAACTACCCGAGCGGTTTTCGTTTCCCCGGCGGTGAGTCGATGAAGGAGATGAGCGACCGCATCGTCGGTGCGGCAAGAACGCTGGTGGGCCGGCACCCTGGTCAGACCTTGATAATCGTGTCCCACGCCGACCCGATCAAAGCCATCGTGACCGACGCTTTAGGCCTCCACCTCGACCTGTTCCAGCGGGTCTTCGTCTCCCCCGCCTCGGTAAGCGCCATCGCTTACGGCGACCTGGCTCCGAGCGTCATGCTCGTCAACTGGACTGGCCCATCTGGCCACCTGCCCAAACCGGCGGGGCCGCCACCGGCGGCGAAAGCGAGCCCAAGCTGAGCGCCTCGTTCGACCTCGAGAGCCCGACGAGGGTGACGGTCGGCGCAGTTGGGCCCCCGGGCCAACGTGTGTTCTACCTGCAGGCACGGCAGGAGGACCAGCTATTGTCGCTCAAGCTGGAAAAGGAGCAGGTGTTGTTCCTGGCCGGGGGGCTGACAGAAGTGATGGCAGACCTGGCCGCCCCCGTAGGAGTCCCGACCGAAAGCGAGCTCGAGCTGGAGCAGCCGGTGCTGGCCGAATGGGCCGTCGGGTCAATGCAGCTGGCCTATGACTCCGGCGCCGACAGGGTTTTGCTTGTCGCTCGCGAGGTGGGAGCAGCTGACGACGACCCGGAGGAGACTGAGCAAGACGAGGGCGGAACAGCCGAAGACAGCGGCATCGACACCAGCGGTGGTTGGTCGGCCATCGAAGAAGAAGAACCGGGCTCGAGCGAAACCGCGGTGGCCCGCTTGGCTTTGACACGCGAGCAGGCGGCCGGCGTCATCGAGCACGGTAAAAGGCTCCTGCGGGGCGGTCGCCCACCATGCCCCCTTTGCGGTTTCCCGCTGGGCGAGGAGCACTCTTGCCCCAAGACGAATGGGCACCGGGCGCCGGCACTGTGAGCAGGCGGCATGCCAAAAAACCAAAACCCGGCGGCGAACCGTTGACGGGCGGGCCCCCACCAGAGGACGCTGATGCCGTCATGCGTGTTCTTTCTCGAGGCGAGATCGAGGTGAAAGGGCGGCTGCGGTGGAGCTCGAACGCCACTTTCCTGGTGGCCGTACACCCGCCGGGTGAGGGTTTGTCCACCAAAACAAAGTCTCAGACGGGTCGGGCTAAAAACGGTCCGGAGGACAGCGACGACGGCCGGCCCATGTTGGCAATATACAAACCGATCAAAGGTGAACGGCCGTTGTGGGACTTTCCCCGCGGACTTTGGAAACGAGAGGTCGCCGCCTACGAACTGGCGTCAGCATTGGGCTGGGATCTGGTCCCGCCGACGGCCGCTCGTCTTGATGCACCCCTGGGACCGGGATCCCTTCAGTATTGTGTGGACGCCATCGTGGACGAGCATTATTTCAGCCTGCTCGAAGAACCCCGCCACCATGAAGCCTTGCGGCGGGTGGCGGCTTTCGACTTGATCGCTAATAATGCCGACAGAAAGAGCGGCCACTGTCTGGTCGACCGGCGCGGGCACATATGGGCCATTGACAACGGGCTGTGTTTTCACACAGAACCGAAGCTGCGCACGGTTATATGGGACTTCGCCGGGGACAAGATCGGCCATGAACTGCTGGCCAGCCTTGAACCCTTGTCGCGCTCGGAAGTCCCTCGTGTCATGACGAGCCTTCTCGACGAAGAAGAAATTGCAGCGTTGTCAGCCCGAGCGGCGGCGGTCTTTGCTCAGGGCAGGTTCCCGGAGCCCTCCGGCGACTTCCCTTACCCGTGGCCTCTGGTCTGACGAAAAGGCCCGAATACCGCTAACGTGGGCGTCACCGCCGGGGCGCACGGCCGGCGTGGCAGCATGGAGGGAACAACCGTGTGAGCGCGAGAGGAGCCACTGTTAGTGGGCAGCGAGGACGAGGTGAGATTGGCGGTCCCAGCCAGGCCGGAGTTCTTGGGGCTGGTCAGGGTCACGGCCGCGGGCCTTGCTAGCCGGCTCGGTTTCACCTTCGACCAGGTCGAGGACCTGAGACTGGCGATCGACGAGATATCCTTCGGGATGACCGGCAGCAAAGGCCGGGACGGGATCCTCGAAGTGCATTTCCTGCTCAGCTCCGAAGGCCTGGCGGTAAGGGGAGAGGGGCACTTTTCCTCACCCGGGCGGGCTCAGCTTTCCGAATTATCCGAAGTTATCCTCAATGCTTTGGTGGACGAGCATTCAATGAGCGATGGTGCCGACGGCCCGCGCTTTGTTTTGGTTAAAAGGCGCCTGTCGCAAAGAGCCGCCGTCGACAGCGATTTATCAGGGGAAGGGCAGTGAGCCTTGGTCCGGACCGGCGCCAAGAACTAAGAGACCAATTCGCGACTTACGCAAGGACCCGGGACCCGGTTTTGCGTGATGAACTGGTTTCCGCCTACCTGGGCCTGGCGGAATATCTGGCGCGTCGCTTCGCCAACCGTGGAGAACCCCTGGACGACCTGGTGCAAGTGGCCTCACTTGGGTTGCTAAAGGCGCTGGACCGTTTCGACCCCGAACGGGGCGTTGAGTTTTCTACGTACGCGACACATACGATCGTGGGTGAATTGAAGCGCCATTTCCGGGACAAGGGTTGGTCGATCAGGGCCCCCCGGAGGATGCAAGAACTCTACCTTCGGCTGGGTAAAGTCGTCGCCTCCATGGGGCAGGAATTAGGCCGCTCGCCCACCATCGCCGAACTCGCTATGGAAGTGAAAGTCTCCGAGGAAGAGGTGCTCGAAGCACTCGAAGCCGGCCAAGCGTACCGGACCGCGTCACTTGACGTGGCCACGGAGGAAGGCGAGTCTCTGGCGACACGGCTCGGAGAGGAAGACCCATCTCTCGAGGATGCCGAGCGACGAGCCACGCTGTCGCCCTTGTTGGCTCAATTACTCCCGCGTGAACGCCTTATCCTGCAGTTACGCTTTTTCGATGGCCTCACCCAATCAGAGATTGCCAACAGGCTGCAAATTTCTCAGATGCATGTCTCACGGCTACTGGCACGTAGCCTAGCGCAATTACGGGCGGCGGCCGACTCCACCGCCGGGTGAGCGTTCGCTGAGCGCCTAACAGTAAAGAGAGCACGCCGGGCGTATTTACTAGAAAGGTAACCCAGCGGGAAATGAGCGGACCTACCGGCCCCCAGTTTTTGCCCTACGGGTATCGATGCGCATCCTGTTGATCGTAAATACGTCGGCGTCGTTTGTCACCGCTCGTGCCCGCGTCGTGATACACAAGGCCCTGTCGGCGGACCACGAGGTCGTCCTGAAGGAAACCAACAGAAGAGGCCATGCGGCCCGGCTGGCGCAGGGGGCGGCCGCCGACGGGATGGACGCGGCGGTGGTGTTGGGAGGCGACGGCACCCTCAACGAGGCGGCTAACGGGCTGGCCGGTTCGGGAACGGCGCTCGGTGTGCTCCCCGGCGGGTCGACCAACGTCTTTGCCCGCACGATCGGCATGGCCAACGACCCGATCGATGCGACGAGCCAGCTCCTGAGCGCGCTGGCAGCCGGGTCGGTGGAGCGGATGGGGTTGGGCCGCGCCAACGCCCGCTACTTCCTGTTCCACGCCGGCATTGGCTTCGACGCCGCCGTAGTGCGCCGGGTCGAGGAGATGGCGCCGCTCAAGCGCTACTTCGGCCCTGCTCTGTTCGTGGTGGCCACCCTGATGACCTGGGCGAAGGGCTTCGACCGGCACGAACCGGCCTTCTCCCTACGGGCGGGCGAGACCGTTATCGACGACGGCTACTTCGCCGTGTGCTTGAACACTGACCCTTACACCTTCCTCGGCAGCCGGCCCTTACACCTGGCGCCGGGGACAATGGCCGATGGTGACCTTAGCGTCGTCACGTTCGGCTCTTTGGCCCTGCGGACCATGCTGCCGGCGTTTGCATCGGCACTAGGCAAGGGTGACAACGTCGGGCGGCACCGGCACGTCTCCGTTATCCGTGGCAGCAAATCCGCCACAGTGAAAGGGAACCGGCCCGTGCCTTACCAGCTCGATGGGGACTTTGTAGCTGAAGCCGACCAAATCGAGCTCACCTGGGCCGCCGGAGCACTGTCGGTCCTCGTCCCGGTTATTTCCACCGGGCCGTCACCGGGCCATTCATTGGGCCAGCCATCGGGGGAGGACGTTGCGCCCGCATAGCGGTACGGCGGCCGCCCTACTTATTTCTCGAAAAGGTTCGTCGTTGCCCCTTGCGCGGCTCATAAAGGGGGCTATACTGCCTCTACGCACGAGTTATGACCTGTTTATTTTAGTGGACTGACACGTGAACAATTTCACAAGCGACATACGTGGCCTGCCTTGCGGACTCCTGACCGATGCCACGGTCATCGCGTATACAACTCACGCTAGGAGGGAAGCTGAGTGGCCTTAACTTGGACGCGGAGCATCGAGTGGGATGTCGAGGACTGGCGAGAGCGAGCTGCTTGTCGGGACACGGATCCGGACCTCTTCTTCCCGGTGGGCAGCACCGGGCCAGCAGTAGAGCAGATCGTGGCGGCTAAGTCCGTTTGCGGCACCTGCGACGCGCGCGACAGTTGCCTGGAATTTGCTTTGGCGACCAACCAGGAATCGGGCATCTGGGGCGGGACCACCGAGGAAGAACGGCGAAAGCTCCGCAAGCTCTGGTTAGCCAGGCAACGGCGAGCGGGCTGAGCGACCTCCGGCTCAGCGACGGGCCCCCTGAGGTCGCCGCTAGTTAGATCCGCGCCAGCTCGTTGCTTTCGGCCCGGTCCACCGGGATCACCAGCTCGACCACCGTCCCGCCGTCGTTGTACATCTCTATCGTCCCTCCCAGCTGACTGTTAACAAGGCCGCGGACGATCGAGAGCCCGAGGCTCGTGGTGCCGTCGATCGAAAAGCCCGGGGGCAACCCGATGCCATTGTCCCTGACCTGTACGAACAGCTCGTCACCGTGGCGGACGAACGCGATATGCACCTCGGGCTGGTCCCGGCCGTAAGCCTCGCCACCCACGCCGCTCGGGTCGCCCTCGCCGCCCTGATGGGTGGCGGCGCCGGACGAACCGGGCCTTTGGTGGGGCTTGGCCACTTCGAACGGCAGTTCCCCCGCTGGCCGAGGTGGTGGCGCAAAAGCGTGCTCGACCGCATTTTGTACCAACTCGTTGAGCGCCACGGCCAAAGGTGTGGCCACCTGGGCGCCCATTTCTCCCGCCTCTCCTGACCAGCCCACCTTGACCGGGGCAAACGCGCCCGAAAAGTCCTCTGCCATCCTCACCAGCGACGGCAGGATGTCGTTGAAATCGACCTCGTCGGCCGTGTCGCGAGAAAGGATCTCGTGCACCACGGCGATGCTGCGGACACGGCGCTCCGCTTCCTCCAGGGCGTGGCGGGCCTCACCTTTGGGCAGTCGTCGTGACTGGAGGCGCAAAAGCGACGAGATCGTCTGCAGGTTGTTTTTGACCCGATGGTGGACCTCGCGGATGGCGACGTCCTTGCCCATAAGCAGGCGGTCCCTGCGCCGCAGGTCGGTAACGTCTCGCACCAGGACCACGGCACC
This sequence comes from uncultured Acidimicrobiaceae bacterium, assembly GCA_963845605.1. GTDB lineage: Bacteria > Actinomycetota > Acidimicrobiia > Acidimicrobiales > Palsa-688 > Fen-671. The sequence goes on along the minus strand of CAWJSS010000002.1, from coordinate 234,811 downwards.
GGTAGTGCGTTCCTGGTCGAGCAGAGGAATGCAGCGTATGAACACGGCCACGTCGCCCAGCTCCAGCTCCTCGGAGACCGGGATCTGGTCCGCGTAGGCCGTGGGCACCGGGTTGCCCCTTACCCCCAATTCGTCGAGGCTGGCACCGAGGATGGCGCGATAGACGCCCAGCCGGTGCATAGCGTTGACGGCATTTGGAGAGGCGAACTCGACCCGGGCGGCGGCATCCAGAGTCATGACGCCGTCACCGACCCGTGGCGCCTCGCTCGATAGCGGCTCGTCCACGGGGAAGGGGAAGGTCCCCGCTGTTACCATGCGCGCAATTCGGTCGAACACGCCGACATAGACGCGCTCGAGCTCGCCGGGCCGCCGCCCCACGACCAGAGGCGCCTCACGGGTGAGCACCGCCACCACCTCGCCGTCGAAGCGCACCGGTATACAGACAACCCGGGCGCGCTCGTTCCTGGACTCGACGGGTACCTCCCCCTCGACAACACTACCTAGCGACCAGGCTCGGGCCAGCAACGGCCGCTCGTCGTCGCTCACCTCCCGGCCGAGCAGGTCCACTAGATGAAGCGTTTGGCTGGTGGTCGGCCTGACCTGGCCAACCACGACAAATCCCCCGGTCTCGCCGGCTGTGGGCACAAACAGCAACAAGTCTGAAAAGGACAAGTCGGACAGGATGGCCCACGAGCCGACCAGCCGTTGCAGGTGTTCGACAACTGGGCCACGGACAACGGCGCGGTCTCGGAGAAGTTCGGCCAGGGTCGCCAATGGTTACCTCCTGCCGGAGCCTGACGACCCTGAAGGGCCGTCCCCGGTCCAGATGTAACGGCCGACCTCCAGCACACCCGCCAGGTCATGAACGTCTTCATCTAGTTCCGGGACGCTGACGACTACGCCCGGGGGGCCGGCCAGTTCAGACCGCTGACTGGCTTCCCTCTTGGCCACCACGCTCATGTTAATGAAGTTGGTGCCAACTTCCCTGAGCACGTGTTCAACCAGGCCCGGGTCGACACCCTCCAGTGGGCCCGAGGCGAGGGAACCGGCGAAGGAAGCGGCCCCCGAGGAAAGCGTGGCCGCGCGCTCGCCCGAACCGGCATCCATCAGGTAGGCGGGCAGGACCCGGTTGAGCACCAGAGCGCCGAGATGGAACCCCTTCGCCGGCAGCAGGTCCATGAAGGCCTCCGCCTCCCGCACAGGCATGGCCTCCAGCGTGCCAACCACTACGAAGGTTGTACGCCTGTCGGCCAAAAGCCGCTGTACTTCCTGGGCTCGCTGGACAAAACCGTCCGAAAGTGTTTGGAACAATATAAAGAACTCAGCTATATCTTCTAGGAACTGCGAGCCGATGACCCGGTCGGCCACGTAATAAAACGGTTTCGAGGCGACATCGGCCAGCCGGCTCTTGTACGGCACTGTGAGAAGGCGAAGCAACCTCGAGCTGAAGAAATCGGCTGTGCGTTCCGGAGCCAATAGAAAATCGAGAGCGTTACGCGTCGGCGGAGTATCCACCACAATCAAGTCATAGTTTCCTTCGGAATGAAGCTCGTACAGGCGCTCAACCGCTATGTAGTCATGGCTCTGGACGAAACGAGACGATATGTCCTGGTAAAGGGGATTATCCAGGATCCGTTTGGCCGTGACCGGGTCGGGGGCGTGGCGGGTAACCAGGGTATCCCAGCTTTGTTTGGTGTCGAGCATTTCTGCCCACAGCTCGCCCCGGGGCGCCGCCCCCGCCCCGGCGAAAGCGCTGTTGCGGACCCGCTCGACGCCAAAGCCCTGGCGCAGCCCGAGTGCGTGAGCCAGTCTGCGGGCGGGGTCGACGGTAACCACGAGCACTTTGCCGCCTTGACGACACGCGGCCATCGCCGCCGCCGCCGCCGCGACGGTGGTCTTGCCGACTCCCCCGGGGCCGCACACCACTGCGATTTCTTTGGCCGCCAGCAGGGCTTCCAAGGTGGCCGGGTTGTCTTTGGCCCCGCTCATATGTTCAGCTCCGCGGCCAGGGCGGCTGCCACCTGATGGGTAGAGCGCAAGCCGTATGAGCGGAGGAACATAAACGGTACGTAGAAGAGCCCCGCGTCAGCACCGGAAGCACGCTTTCCCACCGCTTCTCTCAGGCGGTGCAAATGAGCGGCGCGAGACCTACGCATCTTTACCATGAGGCGGGCCGCCTCGATCAAGGGCTCGGCTGGGCCACCGAGAGCAGCCGCCAATTGCGCGCTGACCTCAGGCTCGGAAATGGCCTCGAACACCTGCTCCTCTCGAGTACCGAAGAGTTCCGGGAGCACCCGGTTGACCACTACTCCTGCCAGGGAAACGGTGGTTTCTGCCTCGAGCCTGCCAATCAGCTCAATGGTCTCGCTCACGGGCATTTCTTCGGGAGTCGTCACGGCCAAGACGCCGGAAATCTTCGGGTCCGACAAGATCTCCAGCATCCAGTCGGTCTGCTGGCGGATAAGCCCAACCTGGACCAATCGATTAATGGCCTGGGGCGCGGCCAGGTGACCGATTATGTGGCCGCTGGCCACCGTATCTACCACGACGATGTCGTAGCGCCGTTCGCGGACCTCCCAACAAAGCTTGCCCACGCTGGCGATCTCGCGGACCCCAGGTGCCGCCGAAGCGACGAAGTCGAACATCTTGGCCAACGGCCCAACGTACGCCGCTCTCCCGAACCTAAGGTGCAAAGACAGGTATTGGCGCAGAGATGCCTCTGTGTCCATCGACATCGCCCAGAGGTTGGGCGCTACTTCGCGTTCTTCGAACCTTGTCGGCGAGGTCTCGAAGCTGGACGCCAGGTCCCCTTTGGCGTCCATCTCGCACAGAAGCGTCCGCTTCCCCTTGCTGGCCGCCAGCACTCCCAGCGCGGCGGCAATCGTCGTCTTCCCGACGCCGCCCTTTCCGGTGACGAAAACGAGCCTCCGGTCCAGCAGCTCAAGCACTTGCGTCGATAAATTGCCAGCATTTAGGGGGCTCTCTTGACCACAGGGCCCCTTTGGGCCGGCCAGCACCGGGTGAGGCTCGGGAGACGGCCCCACCCCAACCCGGGCGGGTGAGCGACGGCGCCGCCCCGTTCCCCGGTTGGCCCGCTGGCCGGACTCGCGGCCGCGTCGCATCGTCAGACGGCGGCCCCAAAACCAACCCGACGGTTCTCGGTGGCCGTGTCCACCTCGACGTAAGCGAGCTTGGCGGCAGGGACGCCGATGCGCCGACCGCGCTTGTCGGTGAGCCAGAGCATCCCGGCCGATTTGTCGACGGCGGCGTCGATCTGCGCCGTCAGTTCATCCGCGCTGATGTTGTCGGCCAGCTCCACTTCGATCTCTCTGGGCGCCTGGGTAATCCCGATACGGACGTCCACTTTGGTCTTCTCCTGTCTCGCGGGCTGGTTACCCAGCTACTTTACCGGGCCTCGTTACGGTCACCTTTGGTGGCTACCGTGGGTATATGCGAACGGGCCAGGCTACGCCACCGGGAGCGGCCCTGAGCGAAGTCGTCCCTGCCCATGGGAGCGGCTCAGCCCCGCTAGTGGGAGCCAAGCTGGTCACAAGGCAGGCTCGTGAGGACGCCGAGCGGCTCCTGCTCGCCCCCGGCGCCACGAGGTCCAGCGGCGCGGGGGACAGAGCGGTGCCAGAGGAGCCTGATGCCCTGCGCACCTGCTTCGAGCGAGATCGGGACCGCATCCTGCACTCGAGCGCCTTTCGACGCCTGGCCGGGAAGACACAGGTGTTTGTGTTCCCGCTTGACCACCAGCGCACTCGGTTGACCCATGCCCTCGAAGTGGCGCAGGTGGCCACCGCCGTCGCGCAGGGCCACCGGCCTAAACGTAGCGCTGACCGAAGCCATAGCTCTCGGGCATGATTGCGGCCACGGCCCGGGCGGCCACGCCAGCGAAGCCGCGTTCTCCCCGTACTTACCGGAGGGCTACAACCACGCCATCTGGGGCGCCGACGTGACTCTCGCTCCTCTCAACCTTTGCGCCGAGACGCTCGACGGGGTGCGCCACCACAGCTGGTCGCTACCGAGCCCGGTAACGCCCGAAGGCGTCGTTGTGAGCTGGGCCGACCGGTGCGCCTACTGCGCCCATGACCTGGAAGACGCGGCCGACGTCGGGATCATCGACCTCGACGACCTCCCCGGGGTAGTCGTCGAGGTGGCGGGCCGCTCCCGGGCCGCCCAGCTGAGCTCGTTCATCGGCGCTCTCGTCGGATGCATCACCGAGACCGGCGAGATCGGGATGCGCCAGCCCTACGCCGGCGCACTGGCCGCCCTGCGGGACTTCAACTATGAGCGTATTTACACTCGTCCGGGTTCTATGGCGCAGGGGGAGACCGTCGTCGCCGTCCTGCGGGACCTCGTCGAGTACTACGCCTCCAACCCGACCACGATCCCGTCCGGCTTGCGGCCGGCGGCGGGCAGCGCCGATGAAACCCCGGGCCGCGGGGCGGACAGCGACCTGAGGCGAGCAATCACGTATGTGAGCGGCATGACGGACCGCTTTGCTTTTAGTGCCGCGGTGCGGCTGCTCGGCTGGCCGCTCGACCGCCTGCCACGCGGCATCGACGCGCCCGCTCCGTCGCTCTGACGGTCTAGCGTCGCGCCACCTCCTGTTTTCCCCCATTTTGGTTTTACGCCGTGCTGTAAAGCAATCGGCGGGCGCAGTATGGCATTTGGGGCCGGTTGGGGATTTGGCGGGCTGGGGATCTGGCGGGCCGGCGAGGTCGAGCTGGTCCAGGAATCCCACCTGTCTCGGGCTAGGTTGAACCCGTTCCAGACCCCCCGGAATCTGGGGACAGAAGGGCCAATGGGTTGCCAAAAGTGCCGTGCTGAAACACTTTTGGCAACGAGGTCGCTGGATTGCCACCAGATTCGCCGGACCTTAGCGACAGCAAATGCCTTTACATCTGGTGGTAATTCGGTCACCTGGTTGCGCCTCGTGCTGCCCAACAACACTTCCCACTACCAGGTCGCCTTTTTTGCCCTCAGTTGCGGGCCGCTTTCGCCTCTCGGCGCTAGGTATTCGCATTCCCGCTTCTTTTAGGGCTCGCCTTCCCGACTCCTGCTCCGCCGCCGCCCGGCCGCAAGGCTCCTCTGGTCGCTCCCCCGCTTCACGTCGCCTCTTTCGGTGCACTTTCCGACTCTCGGCATGATTCACGCCCGATTTCGACAGTTAACGCGCCGAGAGCCATAATCCACGCCGAGACTGGCACCTTTGCCACGCCGAGACTGGCACCTTTGCTCCGCCGGCGGCGCTATTCGACCTTCAGTTCCTCCCTGAAGATCCGCGCCTTACCGAGCTTCACTATTTCGCGGGCAATGGCCTGGAAGGCTTCGGCCGCGTCAGAGGAGGGGTCCGAGACCACCGCTGGCGTGCCGGTATCGCCGCCCTCGCGCACCCCGGGCGCCAGCGGGATCTGGCCTAGCAACGGCACGCCGAGTTCCTCGGCCAGCTGCCCACCGCCCCCGTGCCCGAAAACTTCGAAGCGGCTGCCGTCCGGCCCGTCGAGCCAACTCATGTTTTCGATGACGCCGCGCACCGGCAGGTTGAGCTTGCGGGCCATATACGCGCTCCTTTGTGCCACCCGTTTGGCGGCCGCCTGCGGGGTGGTGACGACGTAAACCTCTCCCGCCGGCAAGTACTGCGACATCGAAAGGGCGACATCACCCGTCCCCGGTGGCATATCCACCAGCAAGAAGTCCGGCTGGCCCCAATCCACGTCGGCCAGGAACTGTTCGAGCGCCTTGTGCAGCATGGGGCCTCGCCAGATCACAGGCTGGTCGTCGTTCACGAAAAAGCCCATGGACATGACGCTGACACCGAAAGCGACCACCGGAGCTACCCCCGTCTCGCCCATGACCGGGCCCTGGCCCGCCGCCGGACCAGCGGAGACGCCCATCATGGCCGGGACCGAAAACCCGTAGACGTCCGCGTCGAGCAGCGCCACCGAGTACCCGGCGCCCGCCAACGCGACAGCGACATTGACTGTCACGCTGGACTTGCCCACCCCGCCTTTCCCGGAGCTGACGCCAAGCACCCGGGTTGGCCCCGTGCCGCTGGCAAACGGATTGGCCCTACCTTCCTCATGACCCAGAGTCGGCACGGGGGCCATGCTATTGACCCCCGTAGTTGAGGCGGTGATCCCCTACTGCGCTGGCACCGTCGGCCCGCAGCGCTGCGGGCCGGCACCACGTGTAGCAGCCAGCGCTCGCCAGGCCGGTCGGCGAGGCTGGTCGGCGAGGCCGGTCCGGCGAGGCCGTCCGGCGAGGCCAGCCACGCAGGCGAGACCGGGCCGTTCCGTGCGCCGAAACCGTTCGCCGAAACCGTTCGGCAAGGCCGGGCAAGGCGGCCGACAGCTCACGGCCTGGAAGACCGGTACGATATCGACAATGGTGCAGCTAGAAGCGGAGGCTGCGGCCCCCGAGCGGAGGCGGTTACCGGGTAGCGAGTTCTCGGCGGTTGTCGCTGCGGTCACGTCCGCTTTCGGCGACCCGACCCGACGCCAGGTTTACCTTTTCGTGCGGGATGCCGGTACCGGGGCTACCGCTTCACAGGTGGCTCAGCACTTCTCGTTGCACCCCAACGTCGCCCGCCACCACCTGGACAAACTCGCGGCCGGCGGCTACCTCGAAGTCTTTAGCTCCAGAGCACAGGTTTCCGGTGTCGGCCGCCCGTCGAAGTTTTACCGGGCCAGCGGCCCGGCTCCTGTGCTGGAAACAACGAGACCAGGAGAGGAGTTGCTGCTGTCGCTCCTGGGCGGCGCACTGGGGTTGCTGCCCCGAGAAGAGGCGGAGAAAATGGCCGAACAGGTCGGTTTCGCCTACGGGTCCAAGTTGGCCTCCTCGATGGTGGTAGGCGAGGGCCAACGTTCGTTTCGTTCGGCTCTGACGGGCAGTGGCCGACGCCCTCACGGCCCATGGCTTCGCAGCTCACGCCGAAGCTCGGGGCCAGTCGCTGGCACTGGTGAAGGAGGCCTGCCCGTTCTTCGACGCCGCGTTACAGCACCCCGTCATATGCGCCGTGGACCGGGGAATGGTCACAGGGCATGCTCAATGCCCTGTACGGCCGGTCAACAGGGCCGGCGGAATCGTCATCTCGGGCGATGGGGGACGAAACCTGCTCCACCTGCCTGCCAGCAGGGGTCTAAGCCAGTCGCGACCCGTTTGTGACAAGATCGGGCCTGTGCCAAGAGCGGGAGCACCCAGAGCGGTAAGGCCCAGATCCGGGAGCCCAGATCCGGGACGGCCAGACCCGGGGCAGCCGGACCCGGCGGAGCCAGGTCCCAGACAGCCGGCGCAGGACCATATCCGAGACAACCAGACCGGTCCCATCCGGGACGGGGACGGCCAAACCGGGCAGCACCAGGCCAGGGAGGAACGTTGCGACCTGAACTCGCCGGCCCGCTCGAGAACGGCATGCGGGTGAGCCTCGAGCTCCCCGAGGCCGGGACCTGCGTGGCCGTGGTCTCCCAGAGAGGGCAGTCGTCGCTCACGCTCGACCTTCTCGACGACTTACCCGACGGCGAGTTGGAACCCGGCTCGACGCTGGACCTGTTCATGCCCCGCCCGGAGGGCATTTACCATTGGCTCTGCTCTTTGAACTCGCTGCCGTTGGGCCAGCGGGCGGAGCTCGAACTACTGGGCTCGCCGATGGTGGTCCAGCGCCGCTCGGCCCCCCGCGTCGACGCCGCACTGGAGGCAAAGGTCCGCCGGACTCGTTCGGCCCGCAGAAGCCCAGCCCATGACATGACGGTGGCGGACCTGTCCCACGGTGGCTTGAGACTGGAGGGCCCTTTCCAGCTGGGCATCGGTGACACGGTCGAGGTCAGCGTCGACCTCGGGGCGCCGGTGGTAGTCACCGGCCGAGTAGTCATGGGGTATCCGACCACCCGTGGGACCTGGACCGCCCACCTGAGCTTCCTCGACGGCCAGCGCGACGCCCTCGACATGGTGGACAGCTTCCTGGCCTACCGTTTGCGCGGCCTCCCCTGACCCCGGGGCTGGCTGCCCCCGATTTACCAGCCCCTCCCTGGCGCAGCATGGACCGAGGCTGCCGGAGCGAGGTCCTTTCAGTGCCTGGCTCTTCGCGCCGATAGAAACCGAAGTGTTGTTCTTCGAGATTCTTGCGCGACCGCTGGGCGCCGGCGAATGACCTCCGCAGCCGCGATTGCCGGCCCGCTGGAGCCCGGCGCGCAGGTGGGCCTGCAGCCGCCGCAGGCCGGGACCTGCGCGGCTCGAATTGCTTCCTGCGACGGTCGGGTGGTGATACTCGAGCTCACGGACGAGCTGCCTGCGGCGGCACTTGAAGAAGGCTCGGTGGCGGACCTGTTCATGTCGCTCCCTTGGGGCATGTACAAGTGGCTCTGCATCGTCACCTGCCAACCAAGCGAACGCAAGGCCGAGGTCCAGCTGCTCGACGCACCCATGTTCATTCAACGCCGGCTCGACCCGAGGGTCGGGGTGGGCCTGCCGGCGGAGGTGCGCCCGCTCCGCTCGGCGGCCCTCGGCGAGCCCCATGAAGCCATCGTCGCGGACCTGTCCCACGGTGGCCTGAAGCTCGAAGGGGCTAAACAACTCCGGACGGGCGACGTTATTGAGGTGACGACAGACCTGTCCGCCACCCTCATCCCGAGCGGGACGGTCTCGCTCATGTGCCGCGTCGTGATGGCCTACCCGAGCGCCAAGCACATTGGGCCAGGCAGGACCGATGCGCACACCAGCTTCCTCGATGGCCAGCAAGAAACTGTCGATGCCGTCGACCGCTTCGTGGCCCAGCAGCTGAAGTGCCGGGTTGCGGCCTTCTGACCCGCCTGGCGACGCCAACCGCCGCCCCCGAGCCGTTGTCTTTCTGACCCGCCTGAGGACCCCGGCCCCCCGGGCTAAAGGACCGTCAGGACCTCCTACGAGTTCACCAGCGCTGAAGGCTCATACCACTGCTGCGGACCACGCCCGAGTAGCGCTCGGGTTTGTCGAAAATGGAGCGCACCGCTACCCTTCCCGGGCCCTCCAGGCGCAGCCAGATCGTCCGGTAGTCATAGGCACCCCACCCGTAACCACCGCTGGAGGGGTACTCGGCGTGCAGCCCGAACCTGACAGAGGTATCCGAGTACACCCACGCGCCGGGCTGGACGAGGATGGCCTGCCCGGGCGCCAGGTCCCGCACGAACAAATTTCCCGGGCAGTGCAGCAACAGCAGTCCCGGCCGGCCGGAATTGGCTACGAAGAGGTCGATATAGGGGCCAACCGGGTACTCGTACTCCGTATCGTCGCCGCTGCGGGTTTGCAGCCAGACGGGTGCGTTCTGCCACGTGTAGTCGACGTCGTCACTGGCGGCCAGGAAGGCGTGCTCTCGGACCAGGAACCCACTTCCCACCGGGATCGGCAATACGACCAGTTCTCCCGGGTGGTCTTCCGACAGGGCAACATGGCCAGGCCCGCTGGCCCGCATAAGGACCAGGGGCATCCCGGCGTACGTCCGGTTGAAGAACGACCCCTTGGACCACGCCTCCAGGTGCGTACCCGTTTGTGCCCAAAGCAGCGTGTGGTGGGAGAAAATCACGCCATCGCTGCCCGCCAGCGCGAAGTCGGCCGTGGGGACCAGCGTCCCTTCGACCTGGCAGTAGGACTGGCCGAACTGGATCTTGGCCATGTCGCGGACGGGTGGCTGTTCTACCCAGCCGGAATCGGAAACTGCGGCCCGGACGTCCACCGCCGCTCCGCAATTCGGGCAGGACAAGCCGCTCGAGTCAGACGGCAGACGGCAGAAGCGGCAGACATATCGAGTCCCTGGCGGGGCGCCAGTTACGGGTGTCGTGGTCATGACCTCACTCGCTGGCGTGATGGTGGTACATCGATTGGATACCGACCCGGCCCGGGCCGGTCATCTCGGCCATGTACATGCCACGGCTGAACAACCCGGTACGCACGTTGAGCTGCACGGCCTGCATGTTCACACTCGAGTCTTTGTAGAGGTACCCACCCGGCTCCACCAGGATCTTCTCGCCAGCACCGAGCATCCGCTCGAAAACGTTGCCGTAACCGTGGAGCAGCACGATGCCCGGTTCGCCCGCCGTGACGAAGCGGTCGAGGTACATCCCGCTGCCACCGTGCAGGACGTTCGAAAGGCCCTTGATCCGCTCAAAGCTGTACCGCACAGAGTGCGAGGCGGCCAGGAACGCGTGCTCCCGTGCGTCCAGCTCCATACCGGGGTGCAGGACGAGGGTAACTATCTCGCCGGCGGCGTCACGAGAAAAGGCGATACGTCCCGGCCCGCCGGCCTGGGTGACGACATAAGGCATACCGCCGAGGGAGCGCTTCAGCCCCCCGCCTATCGGGTACACGCCCACCGGCACGCTCTCGTCTTTCCACAGCATCGTGTGATGTTCGAAGATCACGCCGTCGCCGGGGCTCAGGTTGATCTCGGCCACCGGGACCAGCTCGCCCTCGACCTGGCACGTGCTGTTCGAGAACTCGAACTTCGCCATGTCCCGCAACCGGGGAGCCTCTCGCCAGCCTGAGTCCGAGACCAGGTTGGCCTGGTCCAGCGGAGCCCCGCATTGCTCGCAGGATTTGGCCTCGACGGGGTTTTGAGCGTGGCACCATTGGCACTCGATCCGGTCCATCTCTCCTCCTCTGTTGAGACCGCTGTCACAGGACCTGTTCGGGGACGGCCCCATTGCTCATGGGGATCATTGCAGCACCAGCGGGCCCGCGCCAGAATCGTTTGAGTGACGGCAAGCCCCGATGCCCGCGGCAGGCGAGCGGTTGGTGGCTCTTTCGGTCCAGGATCCGGGTCTCGGCGCATTTAGCGCCTATTTTGGCCAGATTTCGCGCCGAAAGCGCCTAACTGCACCGAAAGAGGCGGCGGCCGAGGCGCAAAGGGGCAGCACTGGGACCAGAATGGCCTGTTCCACGGGCTCAAAGGCCTGCTCCACCGTCGTAAAAGCCTGGTGCGGCACCGGGACCGGCCGGTCCACCACCAGAACAGAGCCCCGCGCTCCCTTCCCCAAGCCGGCCCCGCCGGCAATGGCATGGGTCACCCCGAACCCATAGAGGCCATGGACCTGTTCGCCGGGGCCGGCGGTCTGTCGCTAGGCCTGGAGGCCGCCGGCTTCACCCCGGCGGCAGCGGTGGAGTGGTGCCCCGATGCCTCCGCCACGTACAGGGCTCACCATCCAGCCGCGACGGTCATTCAGGGAGACATCGCCACCCTGGATTTAAAGGCCGACCGGGGCCGCTTCGCTCTGGTAGCCGGCGGCCCGCCGTGCCAGCCATTTTCTGTCGGCGGCAAACGGTTGGCCGCGGATGACCCTCGCAACGGTATCCCCCAGTTCCTGCGGGCCGTGGCCGACCTGCGCCCGCACGCCTTCTTGATGGAGAACGTCCCCGGCCTGGCCGTGTCGACCAAGCGGGCCTATTTCCAGGATGTCCTCAGACGGCTGGAACGGCTGGGGTACCTGACCACCTGGCGAGTACTGGAGGCGGCGGACTACGGAGTTCCCCAGACCCGGCGGCGGCTCTTCGTTGTGGGAACCCGGGGACGCCGCCGGTTTTCGTTCCCCGGCCCCACCCATGGCCCGTCGGCACAACGGCCCCGCACCGGGGCGGGCCTGGTCGTCGACCCGCAGCACCCCCGGGGCCAACCGAACACGGCCATCATCACCTACGCCCGGCGGCCTTCGCTACGCCCGGGCGCCTACCACGGCCACCTGTACAACGGAGGCGGCCGGCCCATCGAGCTGTGCCGGCCGGCACCGACGCTGCTGGCCAGCATGGGCGGGAACAAGACGCCCTGGCTGGACACCCTTGGTGTGGTCCCCGAGTACCACGACCACCTCGTGGGCGGCGGCTCGCCCCGCCGCGGGGAGGTACCAGGGGCTCGCCGCATCTCGGTGGAGGAAGCAGCACTGTTGCAGGGGTTCCCGGCTGGCACCACGTTCGCCGGCCGGCGCTCCAGCCAGTACCGCCAAGTTGGCAACGCCGTCCCGCCGGCCCTGGCCGAAGAAATAGGACGGGCACTGCGCCACCAGCTGTTCGAATAAGGGCCGGCACAGCCAGTTACAGCTTGTCTTCGGCCTGCGCCAGTGCGGTCTTGGCCGTCTTGGCCAGTGACGGGTCCGGGCCATGAGCCAGGTACCACTTGAGTTCTTTTACGGCCGCGGCCGCCCGGCGCTGGTCGAGCAGAACGAGGCCGCGATAGAGGTGAGGTGGGTCGTAGCTCGGGTCATCGGTCTCGGCCTTTTGCAGCAGGTCCTCGGCCTTGGCCGCGTAACCGGCCTCTGCGTATATCCACCCCTCACCACTGAGCGCCACCGCTTGGTCCGGGTCGTGGGTCAAGACGGCGTCGTACAGAGCCAACGCTGCCGCCGGGTTGCTCGAGGCCAACGAGGCGGCCTGCTCTAGTTCCTCGTCGACGCCTGAAATACCACCGGTGGCGGTGCTCCCGGGCACCCTCTGGCTCGATGACCGGTCCACCAGCCATAAGGCGCCGGCCACCACGATCAGCACCGCGCCCACGATGGGCGCCACACGGCGGTACAACGGTCGCACCGGAGTGGGCGGGCCCGGCTGGGGTAAGTCCTCGGGCTCTGGCGCGGCGCCAGGGTCGAAGAGGCGGTCCTGCACTGGCGCAGGAGCCGGACCGGACGTCGAACTCCCCGCAAACGCCGAAGATCCCGGCGGGACGCCGGCCAGGCTGAGGCCCCTGGGGCCACTCACCACGGGCCCGGCCTCACGGGCACTCAGGCGGCGCCAGCGGGCGAACGCAAATCCGAGCCCGGCCACGCCGAGGGCCCCGGCCGCGGCCGGGAGCGCCCACACGAGTGTGTTCAGGCCCGTCGCCGGCGGCTTTTCGAGAATGGAAGTCCCGTAATCGGTGACGAGGAAGTGGCGGATCTGCGCTTGGCTATCGCCTTGCTTCAACCAACCCTGGATGAGCGAACGCATCTCGACCGCCTCAGCGGCGTTCGAGACCGCGGCCGACTCGCTGGCGCAGACCGGGCACCGGTACTGCCCGGCTACGGCCAGCGTGCGTTGGTAAAGAGAAGGCGGTTTGCCGGTACTGCCACTAAACGCGCCGGCCCCGATGGCGAGGGCCAAAGCGGCCACGAGGACCACGGCGGCCCACAGCCCGGCCTGTCGCCAGCGCCAGCGCCAGCGCGCCGCCACCCTCAGCCCCTAGGGGCTGGAAAAAGCCCGGGCAACATGGACAAGGAGGAGACGGCCAAGGACGAGACGAAAGGTGTCATCGGTGCCTTTGAAAGGCGCCTCCGCCTGCCCGGGGTCAAAACTTCCGTCACCTCCTTTCCCTGTTCGTAACGCTTGCTTTTTCGCAGGCCCTAAGCCCGGCCCAAGCCTTTAGCGGCGCCCTGGTGCATCCAATTGTCCAGGGCGGCGGCTTCCACTTCTCCCGGGACGTAGGCGTACACGACCCCGTCGGGAGCGACCAGGAACGACGACGGCAGGCCTGTCACTCCGTATGAGACCGTGGCAGAAGGGTCGTCGACCGCCGGCCAACGCGCCCCCCGGGCAGTCAGGAACGTCTTTAGCTGGGCCACGTTTGTCGGGTCGTAGACGACGGTCAATACGGTGGCATCGGCCGACTTGGAGTGTTGCCTGGCGAACTTCAAGAGCTGGGGCATCTCCTGCTGGCACGGCGGGCACCAGGTGGCCATGAAGTTCACTAACACCCACTCATTGTGGAACTGGGACAGCGAGTAATGCCCGCCGGCGAGGCCGGGGCCGGAGATGGCCGGAGCCGTGCTCCCGAGAAGGGGGCTTCTGGCCGTCACCTGCGACGAAGGTTGGGCCGAGGCTATGACCGCGATGAGCACTGCCGTCACTACCGCCACTCCCACGGTGGCCCACAGAACGGTGCGACGGCGCTTCCCGGAGTCCGAAGGGGGACCGGCTACTACGTCAGCACCCGGCTCGAGGCTCCCCGGCGCCAGTACGCCTTGGCCGTCGTCGTCCTGACGGCTCCCATCGGCGATACCGTTCATATGGGAGCTCCGACGCTCATAGCGGAGCCCCGACGCCCGCCTCCGCGGGCTCTTCGCCGCTCGGGAGGAGGCTACCCTGACCGACGGGTGTGGCCTCGACGCCCCCCTCGAGCACGATGTGGCGGTCCCGGCTGGACGGCCACAAAGACAAGAACGCTCCGAGGACGATGACGAGCCCGCCGACCCACAGCCATAGCACGAGCGGCTCGACGATGACCCCGATGGCCGCCGGCGCCTTAGGGGTGCTCGGCACGCTGGCCAAGGTCAGGTAGATGTCCTTGGTCGCCGTCGAGCGCACCGCCGGGCTCGGGACGGCGTCGTTGGACAGCGCAAACTGCTCGACGGCCGGGTAATAGTCGTGGCCGTTCAGGTCCACGGTGGCCACGAGCGAGGTTTTCCCCGGGGCGTTGACCGTCTTGACCCCCCGGAACACGATCGTCTGGCCCTGGAAGGTGGCGGGTTTGCCGACCGCCAGCGTGAGCTGAGCCTGGTGCTCGTACGCATGGCTGGCCGCGAAAGCGACGGCGATCAGGACCACGCCCAGGTGGACGACCATCCCGCCGCCCGAGCGCCCGGTAAACCCCCGCCAGCCGGTACGACGGACCAGCAGGACCAGCTGGCGCACGGCCGAGGCCCCGGCAAAGCCAGCCAGTGTGAACACGACGAGCGGCCAAAAGCCGCGCAAGCCCGCCGCCACGCAAACGACGAGGACGACAACAGCAGTCACCGCCGGCCACAACAGGCGCTGGAGCAGCAGCTCACCCGAGGCCCGGCGCCATGGCAGCACGGGCGCCACGGCCATAAGGAACAACAGGCACAGGACTAACGGCAGCGTCATGGTGTCGAAGAACGGCCCGCCCACCGTTATCGACGAGCCGTTCACCGCTTCCACGAACAGCGGGAAGACGGTGCCCAGCAGCACGACGAAGGCGAAAACGGCAAACAGCAGGTTGTTGGCCAGGAAGGCGCCCTCGCGCGAGACCGGGGTCTCGATCGAGCCCCGGCTGCGCAGCTCGTCTCCTCGCCACGCCAGGAGCCCGATGGAAGTGGCCACCACCAGCCCGAAAAAGGCGAGCAGGGCGGGACCTACCCCGCCATCGGCGGTGAACGAGTGCACGGACACCAGGACCCCTGAGC
This sequence comes from uncultured Acidimicrobiaceae bacterium, assembly GCA_963845605.1. GTDB lineage: Bacteria > Actinomycetota > Acidimicrobiia > Acidimicrobiales > Palsa-688 > Fen-671. The sequence goes on along the minus strand of CAWJSS010000002.1, from coordinate 219,674 downwards.
GAGTGAAGAACGTGCCCAGGATGGTGAGGCTGAAGGTGGCGAGGAGGAGCGAGAGGTTCCAGACCCGCAACATGGCCCGCCTTTGCTGGACCATTGCCGAGTGCAGGAACGCCGTAGCCGTCAGCCAGGGCAGCAGAGCGGAGTTCTCGACCGGGTCCCAGGACCAGTAACCCCCCCACCCGAGGACCTGGTAGCTCCACCAAGCGCCGAGTACGAGGCCGGCGGTAAGGCACGCCCACGCGAATATGGCCCACCGCCGGGCTTCAGGGAGCCATGAGGTACCGACGCGCCCCGTCACCAGGCCGGCCACGGCCAGGCAGAACGGCACCGTGAACCCCACGAGGCCGAGGTACAAAAGCGGTGGGTGGAAGGCCACCAGCGCCCGGTCCTGAAGTAACGGGTCGGGGCCAGGGCCCTGGTTGGGCACGCCTCCATGGACCCGGGCGAACGGGTTGGACGCCGTCAGCATGAGCCCGAAGAAGAACGCCGCCACCGTGTACCCGACGATTTTGGCCCACACTACGAACGGTTCGTTGCGCCGCCGCCGGAAGCGGAGCCACATCGCGGCCAGGTAGCCGGAGAGTATGAGGGCCCATAGCAGGATCGAGCCGGCCAGGTCCGACCACATCGCTGTGACGCGGTACAGGAGAGGGGTGAAAGTGCTGTCGTTATTGTCGACGTAAACCAGAGTGAAATCGTGCGTGATGAGCGCCCTCTGCATGGCCACGGTGGCCAGGACAGCACCGGCCACGACGAGCCATATATATGTCTGGCCGGCCCGCAGCAAAGACGGGCGCCCCGTGCCGAGCCCGACCACCAGCGTGATGGCTCCGGCCACGGCGCCGAGCAACGCCAGAAGCAAGGCGCTTTGGCCCAGTGCGATGTTCACGACCCGTCCGTCCCGCTCTTCGCCTTGCTCGGATGGGCCTCGACATAGGTCGAGCCGTGCTGGATCATTATCTGGAAGCTGGAGAACACGTTCCCCTGCCAGTGCCCGTCCAGGACCACGGGCATCCCCACGTGGAACAGCTGCGGGGGCGACCCGGTACTGACCACGTCGACGTTGACATTTTTGGCCGTTATGACGAAGTGAAGCGTGGTACCGACCTGGTGGATACCCGGCAGGACCTTCCCCTGTACCCGGAAGTCCGTGCTCCCCAACTGGGCACGTTGAGCAACGGCCTGATTGGCTGTCAGATAGTAGTTCATGGCGTTGGCCAGGCCCCGGGCAACGAGGAAGCCAAGGGCGCCCAGGATGATTATGGCGGCCACGATTTTTTGCCTGCGGTTGCCGAGAGACCGGCGCCGGCGCGGCCCGGCCAGGTCTACCCGCAAATCTACGGACGGCGGCGGAGAACCGTGCCAGTCTGGTGCGGGCTTGCCGGCTCCGTCACTCACGGTCGAGCGCTGCAGATCGGTGACAACGGGGCCCGAGCGGGGGCTCAGCTCCATTTCCCTCTTTCCTCGGGAACGAGCGGCCCATCGGGGCGGTCGGGGGCGCCCGCCGCTAAGTGCTTTCTCCCCGTCGGTGCCAACGACCGCCGCAGCAACCGCTCGCGTCGAACCGTCCGCAAGGCGTAGATGAGCAGTATGGCCCCACATGACAGCCAGGCCGCGACGACGTAGTTCATCTCACCGGCACCTCGACCTGCGCCTCCGTGACCGGCTGCCTCTCCCCCGGCTGACCCGCCGGGACCGACGCTTCGGCGCGGCGGGCCTCGAGGGCTAACGAGAAGCCCTCCTGGTCATAACGCTCCTCGAGCACCTCGAGGCGATAGCGGTGGACGAGCATCCAGGCGAACGTGAGGCCGAAGGCCAGGAAAGAAAGCAGCATGGTCGCCAGTTGCCAACCATGGATGGTCGGGTCCGGCTGCAGCAGGGTGGTGCCCTGGTGCAGCGTGTTCCACCACGACGTGGCGTAGTGGTCGACGGCCACCGTCAAGGCCATCAATAGCGCCACCATCGAAGAGGCCAGCGACCGGGAGTGCGGGTTGTCAATGGCCCGGCGCAGGGCCAGGTACCCCAGAGAAAGGGCGAACAGTATGGCCGTCAAAGTCAACCGCGCGTCCCACGTCCACCACACGCCCCACGAGGCCCGGCCCCAGATGGAACCGGTCACGAGAGTGGCCAGGCAGAACACGGCCCCTACTTCCGCCCCGGAGACGGCCAAGCGGTCCCAGCGCGGGCTGCGCAGCCGGGGCCACAACCAGGCCACGCTGGCCAGCGCACATATGCCAAAGCCGGTGTAGCACATGGTGGCGACGGCCGGGTGCACGTAGAGCATGCGGACGAACTGGCCCTGTACTACGTCCGGCGGGCTCACCCACAGGCCCCACCAGGTATTGAGAGCCAGCGTCGCCAGAGCGGACCAACCGAGCACACGCGTGAGCCGGGACGAAGAAGGCGCTACTGGGTACCTCACGTTTCCTCCATCAAAGCCCCAAAGCTGAGCACTCCGCCAGCCAGGTAGATGGCAGCGAAGCAACCCAGGAGCCCGAGCCAGCGCCAACCCTCCGACGACGACCCTCCGGCCGAGAGGCCGAGGGCGGCCCGCCAGGCCTCGGTAGCAGCCAGGACGACCGGCGCCAGCACGGGCGCCAGCAGGAGCGGCAGCAAGGTCTCACGCACACGCAGTCCCATCGACAGCGCCCCGTAGGCGATGCCGGAAGCCGCCACGCCCGCCGTCGATAACAACGCACTGGCGGCGAGCAAGCCGGCCCCGCCCAACTTGCTGTGGAACAGCACCACGATCCCGCCGGCCAACAAAGCTTCGAGGACAATCAGCTCCAGGGCGACGGCGGCGGCCTTGCCGAGGAAGACGCCCGCGGGTTCGAGCCCCGACATGCGCAGCCCGTCCGCCGCGCCATCGGCCGTTTCGATGGCGAAGCTGCGCTGCACGGCCAACAGCCCGGAGAACAGCACGGCCAGCCAGAAAAGACCGGGGGCGGCCTGGACCAGCAACGGGCGGTCCTGGTCGAAAGCAAAGCCGAACAGGAGCAGGACGACAAGTGAGTACGGGACGACCTGGTTGAGGGCGACCTTGGCCCTCCCCTCGATACGGAGGTCCTTGCCCGCCACTACCAGTGCATCACGCCACACGGCGGCGCCGTCCCCTCATGCAGATATGGCCCCTCATGCAGAGATGGCCCGTCATGCCGCTACGGCCCGGATGTCAGACCGCACTCGGCAACACCCCTTCGGGAGCAGGCTCACCGATTTGGCCGATAGCCCGGTCTTCGGCCAAACCGGCCCGTTCCGCCCCCGGAGGGTCGGCCAGAACGCCGTCGAGCACGGTCCCTCCCGACATCGTTACGACCCGGTCGGCCAGGACTTCACTGGTGCGTTCTTCATGCGATGCCGCGATGACGGTAGCGCCCGCCGCTGTCACCTCCTTTAGCAAGCCGTCGAGCAGCTCGCGGTGTTCGGCGTCGAGGCCGGCGTGAGGTTCGTCGAGCAACCACAGTTGCGGCCGGCGGGCCAGTAGCACAGCCAGCGCCACCCGCCGGCGCTGGCCGGCCGAGAGCCTCCCGGCGGTCAAGCCGGCGAGGCGGCCCTGTATCCCGAGACGTTCCAGCGCCTCAGGTACCGCTTGTCTCGGCAACCTGGCCGCCCGGGCGGCGAAGCGCACGTTCTCCTCCGCTGTGAGGTCGTGGTACAGGCCGTTGGCGTGGCCGAGCCACCCGACCTGCCGGCGTAAGGTACGTGCATCACACGTCGGGTCCAGGCCCAGGACAGATGCGTCTCCGGCAGTTAGGGGCAATAGCCCGGCGACGACGCGTAGAAGGCTCGTCTTGCCTGCGCCGTTAGCCCCCCTGATGACGAGAATTTCGCCGGCGCGTACATCGAGGTCTGCGCCCGCCAAAAGCGGGTACCGGCCGGCAAGAGCAACGGCGCTGCGAAGGCGAACGGCCAGCTGATTTACCATAGCCGCCGTCCAACTCTAGCGAGGTGGCCTGGTCGGCCGCCAACGCGAGCCCCCGCCACCGGCCGTGATAGGGAGCGCGGTCAACCAACCCACCCGCGCCTACACTCCAGACGGCGGCGGTCCTGGCCGCCACTTGCCCTCAACCGCTGGTCAGACTGCCAAGGCCCATGTGCTGCAGGACGCTGGAAAACCATGAGGAGATGGTGCCCACTTGGCCGGTGATGATGAGAACTCCGAGCGCCGCCAGTACGAGCCCGGACACGAGGCTGATGACCTGGGAGTGACGCCTGGCGAAACGGAGCGCACCGGACATCCGGCCGAAGGCCAGGCCGGTGACGACAAAAGGAACCCCGAGCCCGACCGAGTACGCCACCAGCATCTCTTCCCCCCGGGCGAGCGTGCCCCCGCTCGACGCCAACCCGAGCACGGCGGCCAGGACGGGGGTGATGCACGGCGTCCAGCCGAAGGCGAAGGTCATGCCCATCACCGGGGCTACCCAGGGCCCGAGCCGCGAGGGGTGCACGGCCATTCGGTGCTCACGTTGCAACCAGGGGAGCTGGAGAGCGAGCACCACGCCCATAGCTACGATCAGGCCGCCGGCGATGTCGCCCAGGATGGCCTTGTGGCTCTGCAAAGGATGGAACAGGGCGCTGGCAGTAGCTTCCAGCAGGGCGAACACCAAACTGAAACCGGCCACGAACAGCAGCGTGGACCAGAGCAGGCGTCTCCGGTCAGCCGCCACTGCCGCGGGACCGGCCTCGCCCGCGCCGACCCCGCCGGCCCCAACCCCGCCGGCTACGGCGCTCACGCCCACCCCGGACATCATCGACAGGTACGAGGGCACCAGCGGCAGGACGCACGGCGAAACGAACGAGATGATGCCGGCGCCAAAGGCGACCACGAAACCGAGCGGGGAGTGCTGGACCAACGCTCCGGCCCCCCCGCCGGCCGCCGCCAGCACCTGACCGTGGAACCCGGCCGCGAGCATCCCAGTGTTCATCTAACGGGAATTGTCTCAGACGCGAGGCGCCCGTGAGAAGCTCAGAGAGAACGGTTCAGCGCGTGCAATACGGCCCGGGCGGCGGCGTCGGCCGGCGTATGCCCATTGGCCACGCCCCGTCGGAGCTCACCCGTCCGGGTGTCACGGAGCACGGCCAGCAGACCCGCCCCCCAATCCGATGGCAGCGCGTGGAACCCGACAAGGTCGAAGCTGCCTATGGCGCCGAGGCCCCTGAGCGCATCCAGCACAGCCCGCCCCACTGCCAGGGTGTCGCCTGCCATCGCCCGGCTGGCAGAGCGCTGACCGCCCCGGGACAACTGGACCTCGAAGGCGGCGTCACCGTCCTCGGGCGGCAGCACCAAGAGGCCCACCCGGTCACGCGGCAGGGGTGCGGCCTCGTCATCGGGAGGGGCCAGGACCTTGATCTCAGCCGGCCCATCCAGATGGTTGACGGCGGCGCGTGCAGCCTCGTCGCGCACCCGGGCGTGCTCGCTCGAGGGGATGGCCACCAGCTCAATATGGGTCGTGCCTTCGTCTTCAGCAAAGCCGACGAACAGTACGCCCGGCAGCTGGCGCAGCTCGAGCTCGAGTGCTTCGTTCACCTCTAGCGGTACTCCATGTCGGACTTGCCCGCATAAAGCCGGGCGTCGGCCAGCCCGGTGAGGGCGTCGGGGTCGTCGGTGTCGGAGGGGAAGCAGGCCACCCCGACCGAGAAGGAGACGTCCGTTTGCGGGACCGAGCGCTCGAGTGCCCTTTTGAGCCGCCCGAGCAGAGGGGACAGGGCGGCGCCGTCGTCCACCCCCACCACGAGCAGGGCAAATTCGTCCCCGCCAAGGCGGGCAGCCACGTCGCCGCTGCGCAAAGACGCCCGCAGCTCGGCGCCTACCGCTTGAAGCGCCATATCGCCGGCGGCGTGACCGTAGTGGTCGTTGAGCACTTTGAAGTTGTCCAGATCGAGCAGCACGAGGGCAAAGGGCCAGCCGTAGCGGCGTGCCCTGCTCACCGCCTGCCCCAACAGGAGCTCGTAGCTACGCCGGTTGAGCAGGCCGGTCAGTGAATCGTGGCTGGCGTCGTGCATGAGGAGGTCCAACCGCAACGCCAGTTCGACCAGGCTGATGACGCAGGCCGACGCCACCGGACCGACGATGGGAGGGTCGGCGTAGAGCCCCTCGCGCCCGCTGAGGGCGAGGCCAAGGTAGCCGGGTAGCGGGCCCTGTTCGATCGCCAGGGGGGCACGGCCGAGGCGGAAGACGTGGGGTTTATCGGGTCGCGTCACGACGACGACCAGGTCGCGCAGCCGGTACCGGGCGGCCATGAGGTCGAGCGTTTTGTAAATGAACTCCAACCCGCTGGCGGAGCGAGCCAGCAAGCTCGGCAGCTCGCCGAGGGCCCCGTCGACCTCGTCGGGGAACTCTGGCTCCTCTTCGACGCCGTTTCGCGCTCCGCGTGGTGAACCGAGCGGGCTGAGAAGTCCCGGACCAGGCCACCGCGCCATGCGGGCGTGCTCGTTGAGCCCCGCCGGCGGCGCGCCCAGGACGGACGACCGCCCCGCGTGCGGGCCGGGGTGTGCTCGAGTCGTCAGATTGTAGAAATCGTTCACTACTTGCACCTCTCTGCCCGGCTGCCGGTAGCCGAGCGAACGAGGGTCGGATCTGCGGACTGCGTCTTCTACCGAGAAGACGGTCACTGAGACCCAGCATGACACGATACTCAGGTCATGTTGGCGCGGAAGGCCTCACTCGCGAAAATACCACGATGAGTGGCTGCTTCGTGCTAGAACGGTGGCGCGATTTGCGGGTAAACCTCTGCCAATGACGGGTCGCCCTGGCCAACTCGGTGGCGCGGCGGTCCGGCCGGCACTGGGTACCGGATGGGCGACCTGTGTCAATGGCGAACTAGGCGCCCCGGTCCCCGCAGTGGAGCAGGGACGGGGCGATTGGGTCAAGCTAAGGCGGAGAGCACCGCTTCGGCCGAACTGACCTCGAGGCCGGTGGCCTCCTCGATCATGAGCCCGGTCAGGATGCCATCTTCGATGACCGCCGCGTACCGCTTGTTGCGGGTGCCCAAGCCACCGCGGGAGAGGTCGATCTCGAGGCCCATCCCCCGGGCCAGCTCCCCGTTGCCATCGGCCAGGAGGGTTACCTTGTCGCCCACCCCTTGAGACCGGGCCCATGCCCCCATCACGTACGGGTCGTTAACAGATACGCAGAAGATCCCGTCGATGCCCCGACCCAGGATCTCATCGGCGTGGGAGACGAAGCCAGGCAGGTGCACATCCGAACAGGTCGGGCTGAACGCCGCGGGTACGCCGAACAGGACAACACGTCCTTTGCCGAGCACATCGGCAGTGCTCACGGTCTCGATCCCATGGTCCGTGATCATCTTCAGCTGTACGTCGGGGATCCGGTCACCTACTGCGATGGTCATTTCGTCTCCTTGTGTGGAATGCGTTTGGGACCGATCCTACCGACGCTCGCGAAACCGCTACGCCGACGCCCATGGCTCAGGGGATATGGTTTCGGGGACATGGTTTCGGGGACATGGTTTCGGGACATGGTTTCGGGACATGGTTTCGGCACATGGTTTCGGGCACATGGCTTCGGGCGCATCGCCAAGGGAGACCCGCTCGAGGTAAATCCGCTCAAGCAGCGACAGGGCCCGCGGTAGTCTGACCGCGTGACTTCAGTGGGGGCGGAGTTCGGCGAAACTGACCTCCGTAGCAACGGCGGCAGCCAAGAACCCGTCATTTATGTGTCGGGCTTGACGAAGAAGTACGGAGAGCTCGAGGCCGTGCGCGGTATCGACTTCGAGGTGAACCGTGGCGAGACCTTCGGTTTCCTCGGGCCGAACGGCGCGGGGAAGACCACCACCATCAAGATCCTGTGCACACTGGCCAAGGCGACTTCCGGGCGGGCTACGGTGGCGGGTCACGATACGACCAGAGAGCAGGACAAGGTCCGCCGCATGATCGGGCTGGTGTTCCAGGACACCACCCTCGACACCTACCTCACCGCAGAGCAGAACCTGCGCTTCCATGCCACTCTCTATGCCGTCCCGCCGGATGCGGTCGCGCCCAGGATGCGCCAGGTGCTGGACATGGTCGGTCTTTGGGACCGCAAGGACGGGTTGGTGAGCACGTTTTCCGGCGGCATGCAGCGCCGGCTGGAAATCGCCCGAGGTTTGCTGCACGCGCCGCACGTGCTGTTCCTCGACGAGCCGACTGTGGGCCTCGACCCCCAGACGCGTTCGTCCATTTGGGCCTACATAAACGACCTGAAAAAACGTGAGGACATAACGATCTTCCTGACGACACACTATATGGACGAGGCCGAAAACTGCGACAGGATCGCCATTATCGACCACGGCAAGATCGTGGCCATAGACACTCCGCAGGCACTCAAAGCGAGCGTCGGCAAGGACCGCGTGCAAATCCACACTGCCGACGACGGGGTGGCCATCGCCGCCCTTAACCAACGCTTTGGCCTCGATGCGGCCATGCACGATGGAGCGGTTACGTTTTCGGTCCCGTCGGGCGCCGAGTTCGTCCCCCGGCTATTTGCCGAACTGGGCGTCCCCATCAGTTCGGTGAGCGTGTCACGACCATCGCTGGACGACGTGTTCATGTCCTACACGGGCAGTACCATACGCGACGCCGAAGCTTCGGGCACTGATGCCATGCGCCAAATGGCGCAGCGTTGGCGGGCAGGGAGGCGGTAGAAATGTCAACCCAACTCACTGAGAGCCCACAGGGTACGGGACAGGAGCCGGCACTGATCGCCGAAATACGGGTGGCCCTGCCCGAGCACGGCCTCCGCCATGACATGAGGGCGGCGTCGATCGTTTGGCAACGGGAGCTGATCCGTTTCCGGGGCGACCGGCTGAGGGCGGTTACTTCGCTTGTACAGCCGTTCCTTTTCTTGTTCGTCCTCGGCACCGGGTTAGGGACGCTGGCGGGGCACGGCCTGCCGTCGGACGTGGACTTCAAGACCTTCATCTACCCCGGCGTGCTGGCGATGTCGGTGCTTTTCACCGCCATTTTCTCGGCCGCCTCGATCGTCTGGGACCGGGAGTTCGGCTTCCTGCGGGAGATGCTGGTCGCCCCCGTCAACCGGGGTTCCCTGGTGGTAGGCAAGTGCCTCGGCGGAGCCACGGTGGCCACGTTCCAGGGACTGGTGATCTTGGCCCTGGCCTGGTTCGCGCATGTGCCCTACAACGCGAAGCTGTTCCTGACGCTCATCGGTGAGCTGCTCTTGTTGGCCTTTACTTTGACCGCCTTCGGAGTGATGATGGCGGCCCGGATCAAACAGTTCCAGGCCTTCATGGCCCTCACCCAGATGCTGGTGATGCCGCTGTTCTTCCTGTCCGGTGCGCTGTACCCGCTCAATGGGCTTCCCACCTGGTTGAGCTTCCTCACCAGGATCGACCCCCTTACCTATGTCGTCGGGCCGATGCGCCACGCCGTCTTCAGCCATTTGGGGCTCCCCGACACAGTGGTCCGGAAGCTGGCACCGGGTGTCACGTGGGGCAACTGGCAAGTGCCCATAGGCCTCTCGTTGGGAATAGTGGCCGCCATGGGCCTCACGATGATGGGCATCGCCATCGCGGAGTTTTCCAAGACCGAGTGAGACCGGAGGCACCGACGGCCCGTTCGAACCCTCCTCCCGCACCCGTCCGTATACCTGCATAACGGACGGATCGATCCGGCCGGTAAGCTTGGTATTGAAACGAACGGGAGGTCGTCAGAATGAGCGAAGAGCATCTGCGGTCTCACCTCCAGCTGGGCGAGCTAAGCGGACGGCGCCTCGTCCGCGGCCTCGGCACTTCTGCAAAAGACGACCGGGGCGCAAGCGCCCGATCTTCGCCACATCGCCCTGGCCCGCCGGCTTTTCGTGACCGCCGCTGTCGCTGTACTGGGGCTGTTGGTCGGCTCCGTGCTACTGGTGTCGTTCCTGGCCAGCGGGGCGCTGCCCTGGATCGTGGGCGTGATCTTGATCCTGGCCGCCGTCGGCGTGGTGGTCCTCGGTTTGCATGCCGGTGGGCACGGTTGGTTCGTCCCGATACCGGTGCTCGTCCTGGCCGGAGCCTGGGCGCTGACGGTCTCGGCCGGTGGCGGTGACTCAGCCGCCGCCTGGGTGCTGGCGGCGCTAGCCTTCGGCAGCGCCGTTATAGCGGCCGTCCTGGTGGTCCCGGCCATCGCCTACCGGCACGCTCCAGTCGCCCCCGCAGGCACGCACGCTCTCGTCGGTGCCGGAGGCACAACCTTGAGCGCGCTAACCCCCGCCGGCATCGTGAGGGTCAACAACGAGACCTGGACAGCAAAGTCCCTTAGCGGACCACTGCCCGCCGGCGCCCCCGTCCACGTAGTGAAGGTGGAGGGCCTGCGCCTGTTGGTGTGGTCAGAAGCCGGGGACATCCTGGGGCCAGACATTCTGGGCCCGACAAACGAAGAAAAGGAGGAGCAGTGATCGCCTTACTGGTAGTAATCGCAATCGTGCTCGTGGCCGCGGTATTGCTGGCGGTCGTTTCCATCAAGGTTGTGCGCGAGTACCAGCGGGTGGTCTTGTTCCGTCTGGGCCGTGTCAGTGGGGCGAGGGCCCCGGGCTCATCTTGATAAACCCGATCACAGACCGCATTTCTTGGGTTGACCTCCGCGAGCAGTACCTGGAGGTCCCGCACCAAACGGCGATCACGCAGGACAATGCGGCCATCGCCATCGACTTCATCATCTTCTACAAGGTGCTTGACCCGCTCACCACGGTCTTGGCCGTACAGGACTTCAAGGGTGCCGGCATCAACATCGCATCCACCACGCTTCGTTCGGTGGTCGGCGACATGACCCTCGACGACGTGTTGTCCAAGCGGGAACAAATGAACGACGTCCTGCGGACGAAGTTGGACGACGTGACCGAACGCTGGGGGGTCAAAGTCACCAATGTCGAAGTGAGAGAGATCAAGCCGCCCCCCGCAGTCCTCGAAGCCATGACCCGGCAGATGGGTGCTGAGCGGACGCGGCGAGCTCTGGTCACGGAAGCAGAAGGCCAAAAGCAGGCGTCGATAACGGTGGCTGAAGGTGACAAGCAGTCGGCCATTCTGCAAGCCGAAGGCGAGCGGCAGTCGGCCGAACTGCGCGCCCAGGGGTTCGCGGCCGCTTTGGGACGGATCCTCGAGGTCGCCGGCAGCGTGGACAAGACGACGATGACGCTTCAGTACCTGGAGACCCTGAAACAAATAGGGTCATCGCCGTCCACCAAGTTCGTCGTGCCTGTGGAGCTGACGAACATGCTCGCCGGCATAGTGAACGGCACCGGGCTCAATAACGCCAACGGGGCCACGCCCGGCTCACCGTCCATCCCCAGCGGGTCAGCCAGCCACTAGCCGCGCCGGACAACGGTGCCGTCAGGCCCGTCTTCGACGATGTACCCCATGGCCTGAAGTTGGGTGCGGATGGAATCGGCCGCACCCCAGTCGCTCCTGAAGCGAGCCGCGTCGCGCTTTGCTGCGAGGTCGGCTACCTCTGTCCCGACGGGTTCGTCGTCGCCCGGGAAGAACAGGCCCAGGGCTCCTTCACAGCATTCCCGGACGGCAGCGGCTAAACCGGGCGCCCGGGCGGCGTCGAGCCGGGCGTCGCGCACCGCGCCGAAGATCACGGCCAGCGCTCCCGGGGTATCGAAGTCGTCGTCCATCCGCCACTTAAACCTGGCCACCGTGGTCGGGTCCGGGTCGACAGCGGGAAGGCCCCTGGTCTCACGGGCGAAGTTGTCCAGACGGCTCAGCGCCCCCTGGGCGTGGTCGAGCGCTTCGGCGTTGACGCTCATGGGAGAGCGGTAGTGCGCCTGTAACACCAGGACCCGCAAGGCACGGCCGTCGTAGCGTTCGAGCAGTTCTGGCAACGAGCTGATGTTGCCCACGGACTTGCTCATCTTTTCGCCCCGTTCGTCGACCACCATCCCGTTGTGGGCCCAGCGCCTGGAGAACTCCTTGCCGTCCGCCACGGCCTGCGCTCGCTCGTTCTCGTGGTGGGGGAACAGCAAATCCAGCCCGCCGAGGTGGAGGTCAAAACCCTCACCCAGAAGGTCCAGCGACATCACGACACACTCGGTATGCCACCCCGGGCGCCCCGGCCCCACGGCGAGGGCCAGGCCGGTTCTCCGGGCTTTGACAGCTTCCAGACGGCGAAATCGAGCGGGGAGCGCTTGCCCGCCTCCTCTCCGGCTTCGACCCGGGCGCCGGACCGGAGGGCGTCGAGGTCCTGATGAGCCAACAGGCCGTAGTCGGCGACTGACTCGGTCGAGAAATAGACGCCATCGCCGCCGACGTAGGCTTTGCCCTCGGCGACGAGGCGCTCGATCAGCTCCACCATGTCTGCCACATAAGCGGTGGCGTGAGGGGCGACGTCGGGGCGCTCCACGCCGAGCGCTCCTGTGAGCTCCCACCAGAGCGCTTCGTAGCGAGCCGCCACCTCCTCCGTAGTGCTGGCCTCGTCGGCCGCCCGAGCAATGATCTTGTCTTCGATGTCGGTGATGTTGGACACGAACCGCACGTCGAGCCCGATCCACCTCAGGTAGCGGCGCAGTGTGTCCCATACGACGGCGAAGCGGCCATGGCCCAGGTGGAACGTACCGGAAACGGTAGGGCCGCACAGGTAGATCGACAACCGGCCCGGGTGGCGTGGCTCCAGCGGGGCCACTTTGCCGGTGGCGGTGTCCAAGAGAGCGAGCACAGCAAGTACCGTAGCGGGATAATGTCAAACGAGCTGCCGAATGGCCCCGTCTCTCTTGGTGATGGTCGCTCAGCCCCGGGGCGATCAGCGCCGAGCCCGCGTCGGGCTTCAGGGGCGCCCCTGAGCGCCCGTCGCTCGAGGGCCTGGAGGGCACCTGGGCCAAGCGCTGGGTCGAGGACGGCACGTACCATTTCGACCCATCGGCGCCGCGCCGGCGCGTCTACTCGATAGACACGCCACCTCCGACCGTCAGCGGAGAACTGCACATCGGTCACGTGTTTTCGTTCACGCACACCGACACCATCGCCCGCTACAAACGAATGCGGGGCTACTCCGTGTGGTACCCGATGGGATGGGACGACAACGGGCTCCCAACCGAGCGTCGGGTGCAGAACTTCTACGGCGTGCGCTGCGACCCGACGCTCCCCTACGAACCGGGCTTCGTGCCCCCGACAGAGGGCGGCTTGGCCAAGGGGCAGGCGCCGGTCGCCATCAGCCGGCCGAATTTCGTCGAACTCTGCGAGCGCCTCACCGCCCAAGACGAGCGCGCCTTCGAAGAGGTGTTCCGTTACCTCGGTCTTTCCGTCGACTGGCGCACGCTCTACACGACGATAGGGGAAAAGGCCCGCCGCGCCTCGCAAAAGTCGTTCCTACGGCTCCTGCGCCGGGGCGAGGCTTATGCGGCCGAAGCGCCGACGCTGTGGGACATCGATTTTCGGACGGCGGTGGCCCAGGCCGAACTGGTGGAGCGCGAACGTCCGGGGGCCTATCACACCCTCGCCTTCCATCGCCCAGAGGGCGAGGACCTCCTCATCGACACCACCCGGCCCGAGCTCCTACCGGCCTGCGTCGCCGTCGTGGTCCATCCAGCCGACGAGCGTTACGCGGCCCTCGTCGGGACCACCGTGACCACCCCGCTCTTTGGAGCGTCTGCCCCGGTTGTCGCGCACCCCTTAGCCCAGCCGGACAAGGGCACCGGCGCGGCCATGGTCTGCACTTTCGGCGACGTCACAGATGTGGTCTGGTGGCGCGACCTGAACCTGCCTGTGCGTACGGTCATCGGGCGCGATGGGAGGCTCCTGCCCGGCCCGCCGCCAGGGCTGAGCGAGACGGGCGCTTCCATTTATTCAGCAGAATTGGCGGGGAAAACGGTGAATGCCGCGCAACGTCGCGTCGTCGAGTTGCTGCACGAGTCGGGCGAGGGGCGGGGCGTGGCTCGTCCCATAACCCACGCCGTCAAGTTCTACGAGAGAGGCGACCGGCCGCTGGAAATAGTGACCAGCAGGCAGTGGTGGATCAGCACTCTGGCCCATCGGGATGCCCTCATCGACATGGGCCGTCAGCTTCAGTGGTACCCGACCTTCATGCGGGCCCGCTACGAGGACTGGGTGGCCGGTCTCAACAGTGACTGGCTCGTGAGCCGCCAGCGCTTTTTCGGTATCCCGTTCCCGATCTGGTACCGCCTGGGGCCAGACGGCGAACCGGACTATTCGGCCCCGATCGTTCCGGATGAAGATGACCTCCCGGTCGACCCCACCACAGACCTTCCTCCTGGTTACTCGCCCGACCAGCGGGATGTGCCGGGCGGGTTCAAAGCCGAAATGGACGTCATGGACACATGGGCGACCTCGTCGCTGACGCCGCAAATTGCCGGCGGCTGGGCGGACCCTACGGCCGACGACGTTTTCAGGCACATTTTCCCCATGGACCTGCGGCCGCAAGCTCACGACATAATCCGCACATGGTTGTTCGCCACGGTCGTGCGGTCCTATCTGGAAGAAGGCGTCCTGCCGTGGTCCAACGCCGCCATTTCCGGTTGGATCCTGGACCCGGACCGCAAAAAAATGTCCAAGTCGGTTGGCAACGTCATCACCCCACAGGGGCTGCTGGAAAAGCACGGCTCTGATGGCGTGCGCTATTGGGCGTCGTCGGGACGCCCGGGCATGGACACGGCGTTCGTCGAGAGCCAGATGGAGGTGGGCCGGAAGTTGGCGAACAAGATCCTCAACGCCTCCAAGTTCGTCCTCAGCCCCAAGTTATGGTTAGGTGAGGAGGGAGGTGCCGGCGACTTTGCTGCCATCGAGGCCGTTAGCCTCGCCGCCTCGGCCTCCGGACGTCCTCACGTGGCGGTGGAACCAGTCGACGTCGCCCTGCTGAAAAGCCTGCAGTCTCTGGTCGGTACCACCACCGCGGCATTCGAGGCCTACGACTACGCTCGCGCCCTCGAACGGACGGAGTCCTGGTTCTGGGACTTCTGCGACAATTACCTGGAGCTCGTAAAAGCGCGCGCTTACGGTGAAATGGGGCCGGAGCGAGCCCGGTCCGCCCGGACGGCCCTAGCCGTCAGCCTGTCCACCTTGCTGCGGCTGTTCGCCCCCTTCATGCCCTACGTGACCGAGGAAGTGTGGTCCTGGTGGCACGATGGGTCGGTGCACCGGTCGGCCTGGCCCGGCGGAGACTTGGCTGAAGAAAATTGGGCCTCAGAAGACCGGGCCGCAGAAGACCGGGCCGAGGAAGACCGGGCCGAGGAAGATCGGGCCGAGGAAGATCGGGCCATGCCGGGCACGGCCGGGATCGGCATATACACGGGGGCAGTGGAGCTCTTGGCCGCAATACGACGGGCAAAATCGGAGGCCAAAGTCAGTCCCCGGACGCCGGTCGAACGCGTCACGTTCCACGGGTCGAGTGCAGAGGTTTTCGCCCTTCGTCAGGTCGAGGGGGATCT
This sequence comes from uncultured Acidimicrobiaceae bacterium, assembly GCA_963845605.1. Classification (GTDB taxonomy): domain Bacteria; phylum Actinomycetota; class Acidimicrobiia; order Acidimicrobiales; family Palsa-688; genus Fen-671. The sequence continues at coordinate 204,304 of CAWJSS010000002.1, read as the reverse complement.
GCGAGCGGCGCAAAATATCGCCGAGCTGGTGCTGGTGAACGGGGCCGAGGGCGTGCCGGCGTCGGTGGACGTCAAACTGGCCTAGACCGAGGAAAGTTCCACGCTGGGCGCTTTTCTCGCCTCGGTCTGACGCATTTATACACGTATATAGGCGACCCGGCAGGCGGACCCGGGCGGCGGCGCCTGACCGAATAAAAGTGCACCCGACGGCGCTTTTTTCACCGCCGTCTAGTGCATTTATCGACGCCACCCCGTCGTCTGGTGCACCTTTATCCGGATAACGGATAAAAGGGTTGACAGACGCGGCATGATCAGTCATCCACGTCGTGCCAGCAGCTAGCATCTTGCCCGATGAACTGGGCCGGCTACTACGCTCTCGCCCTCTTCGCGGCCGTGTACCCGGTACTCCTGGCCGTCGTGGCCCTGTTTTTATCCCGCCCACGCCCGATCGTGCTTCTGGCCGGCCTGCTGACCGGCGGTTTCCTAACCACCATGATCGCCGGCATCGTCCTCGTGTCGGTGATCGGCAGCACGGACGTCTTTACCGGCTCGGACAAGTTCACTGTCAGGGCGTGGTTCAACATCGCCATCGGGGTCATCCTTATCGCCGGCGCCGCGTACATCCTGTTCAACCGGGGCCAGCGTCGGCTCCTGCGGCGCAAACACACCGAGGCTGCCGGCAGCGCAAAAAGCGAGAAACCATCGGGTTGGACGGCGCGGGCCGGCGCCGCCGACTCTTTCTGGGCCGCGGCCATCATCGGGGTGGCCATCGACCTGCCGAGCGTTTGGTTCCTGGCTGCCCTCAAGTATTTAATCGACGCCCAGTTCTCTGTCGCTGTCGTGTTCCTGCTACTGCTGTCCTACGCCGTCATTGCCTACATCTCGATCGAGCTCTCGCTGCTGTTCAGTATCAAGTGGCCGACGCAGACTCAGCACGTGGTCCAGTCCGCCAACGACTGGCTCAAGGGGCACCAACGCATAATTGCGGCCGGGATAGCCGGCGGGATAGGCATCTGGCAGCTGTCGCTCGGGATTTCAAAACTCCCGTAGAAGCTTTTGCGGTCTCTGAGGGGACTACTAGATGACCAGATCGTCTAGATGACCAGATCGTCTAGATGACCAGATCGTCCCCCGGAAAGCGACCAGCGGCCACCATCACGTCCTCGGTGGCAAACAACACGGCACCCGGTTCCCGGGCCACGAGGGCGATGGCGTCGGAAGGCCGGCAGGCCAGCGAAAACTCTTCCTCCCCTCGTAGCAAGGTGACTGACGCAAAAAAGTGCCTCGCCTCCTCAACCCGGTCAATAATCGCCCGGTCCAACCTTGCCCCCAACAGCGTCACGGCGGACAAGAAGAGATCCCAGGTCGAGGGGCGGGGCGGGACCTCACCTCGCTGAGCCGCCTGGATGCCCCTCGCCTCGGGTTGGCCGATATACATCTGGAGCGACCGGAACGGCTCTTCTAGCTCAACGAGGACGGCTAAGCCCGCTTCCTGCCCGTACCGCATGGGGACCGCGGCTCGCACCTCGGATATGACCAACTTGACGAGGACTTCGGACATGCCCACGACATTATGACGGCGGGGCTCGTCTTCACCTGGCTCACCGTCAGTTCGGGTCTAGGCGGTGCCCGTCTTAGGCAGTTCCGGCGCTAGCCCCGCCACTGTGCTCGGGCCAAGACGAGGGCGGCCACCTCCTCGGCCCCGGCCCGCCGTAGAGCCCTGGCCACCGTCAACAGCGTGTACCCCGAGGCGCAGACATCGTCCACCAGCAGGATGCGCCGGCCGGCGACGGCGTCGGGACCGGTCACCGTGAACGCCCTGCGCAAGGACCGTTCGGCCAGGTGGCGACGAGCCGGGCACCCTTTCGTGCTCATCACGTCGGTTTCGAACACCTTGGTCACCAGGTTTTCGACGGGCCATTCTCCTTCCGCCCGCCGGCTGACCTCGGCACAGAGGAGGCCCACGGGTTCCCATGGGCGCCGTGCCCCTGGGCCGGTGAACTGGGGCATCGGGCAGATGACGCCGTACTCCTCGAACCAGGTGGCGTGACGGGTGATGAACCTGTGCAGCAGCCCCCCGAACGGACGGGCCCAGCGCAGGTCCCACCTGTACTTGTAGGCCACGATCGCCTTCCTCAGCCCGCCCTCGTAGTGGCCAACAGCAAAGACAGCCTCGAGCGACCGGTCGGGGGCGGCGCACCACAGGTTGCGGCAGCGCAGACGGGACCGGCCCGGGCCGCTGACAGCCTGTCCGGTACCCGTCAGCACCTGGCCGCAGGCGCTACAGACGAATCTGTGCTTGACAGGCACCTCGAACGTCTCCTCCTGTGGCCGGCGACCCCCGTCCCCACCCCAAGGTGCCACGAGCCTGTGACCATAACGTGGCCGTGCCCCGTGACGGGCTCCTGAGCGGGGCGGGCCGGTTTTCGGCGGCTGCGAGTGGGAGTCGAGGACCCGGATGAGCGCGGCCGGGCAGGTCTACCATAAGGCGATGGACGTAGAGGTCGTCGTCGAGATCCCTAAGGGCACCCGTAACAAGTACGAGGCCGATCACGAGACCGGTCAGATTTGGTTGGACCGGATGCTCTTCACTTCCACCCGGTACCCCGAAGACTACGGCTACGTGCCCGGCACGCTGGCCGCCGACGGTGACCCCCTGGACGCTCTGGTGCTGCTCGAAGAACCGACTTTCCCCGGCTGCCATGTCCGTGCCCGGCCGGTCGGTGTGTTCTTGATGAGCGACGAGCATGGTGACGACGCCAAGTTGTTGTGCGTGACGGCTAGCGACCCCCGCCAGGCCGACGTCCAGGACCTGAGCGACTTACCGCCCCACGAGCTCGAGGAGATCGCCCACTTCTTTGCCATTTACAAATCGCTCGAGCCCGGCAAGGAGACGACCCTGAGGGGCTGGCGCGACCGCAAGGCGGCCGAAGAAGTCCTGCTCGAGGCCCGGCGGCGGTTCGTGGAGCAAAAGGCGGGCTGAGCCCAAGTCTGGCGCCCAGGTCTGGCGCCCAGGTCCGCGCGACAGCGCTGACGCTCAGACCCCGACGATCTCGGCCACGATGTCGAAGGCCTGGCCAACGGTGGCCAGCTTGCTGGGGTCGACGTCGGGCAGCCGAATGGAAAAGGCGTCGTTGAGGGCCAGCGTGATCTCTACGACGGCCAGGCTGTCAGCGTCTAGGTCCTCGGCCCAGCGCGCTTCGGGCTTGACCTGGTCCGGGTCGATATCGAGAACCTCGGCCACACAGCCCTGGAAAGTCGCGAAGGCCTCATCTCGGCTCATCTTCTTCCCCTCCATCGGTACAGAGGCTAGCCGAGCCGCTCAGAGGGCGGGAATCCGGCGGGGTCAACGATGCGCAGTCCTGTGGCCAAGGCAGCCGCGGGCGCCGTGGAAGAGGGAGTCGTTCCCCCTAGGCGCTAACGTAGCCCTCCGTGCCTGCACTTCTCGAAGGCAAGCGCATCCTGGTCACAGGGGTGCTAACGGACGACTCGCTCGCTTACGGGGTGGCACAGCTGGCCCAGCAAGAGGGCGCCCAAGTGGTACTGACGAGCTTCGGTCGGGCGCTGTCGCTGACCAGACGGGTGGCCAAGCACCTGCCCGATCCCCCCGACGTCCTCGAGCTGGACGTAACGGTGCCGGCCGACGTCGAAAAGGTAGCCTCCGAGCTGCAGCAGCGATGGGGCACGCTCGACGGCCTGCTCCACTCGATCGGCTTTGCCCCGCCCTCCTGCCTCGGCGGGGGTTTCCTCGATGCACCATGGGAGGACGTGGCCGTGGCCCTGCAGGTCTCGGCGTACTCCCTGAAGGCGCTGGCTGCCGGGCTATTGCCTCTTTTCACCGCCGCCGGCGGCGGAGCCGTTGTCGCCCTCGACTTCGACAACACCGTGGCGTGGCCGGGTTACGACTGGATGGGGGTGGCCAAGTCTGCGCTCGAGTCGACCGCCCGGTACCTGGCCCGCGACCTGGGCCCGCATCACGTTCGTGTCAACCTGGTCGCGGCCGGCCCCGTCCGGACAATCGCGGCCCGCGCCATACCGGGCATCGACCGGTTCGAGGGCGTCTGGGATGAACGGGCGCCGCTCGGGTGGGATGTAAGCGATTCGAGCGCCGTAGCCAAGGCGTGTGTGGCGCTGCTCTCCGACCTCTTCCCGCTCACCACGGGAGAGATGGTGCACGTTGACGGCGGCTATCACGCCATGGGGGTGTAAGTGGGCGACGAGCCGGGCCGCGTAGTGCTGGTTACGGGCGGCAACCGCGGCATCGGACGGGCGGTGGCCACCGCCTTCGCCGCCAGCGGGGACCGCGTCGCGGTTACGAGCCGTCCGGGCCCGGTGGACGGCCTGTTCAGCGTGCCGTGCGAGATCACGGACAGCGGGTCGGTCGACGCCGCCGTCGGAGCGGTAGAAGCCGAGCTCGGCCCCATCGAAGTCCTGGTCGCGAACGCCGGGGTAAATGACGACAAGCTCCTGCTGCAAATGGACGAGGAGTCCTTCGGGCGGGTCATCGACACGAACCTGACGGGTTCGTTCCGGGTGGTACGCCGAGCCCTACCGAAGATGCTCCGGGCTCGAAAGGGGCGGGTCATCCTCATCTCGTCCGTCGTGGCGCTGTCGGGCTCGGCGGGGCAGGCGAACTACGCCGCCTCCAAGGCCGGCCTCGTCGGGTTAGCCCGCAGCCTGGCCCGAGAGATCGGAAGCCGCAACGTCACCGTCAACGTCGTCGCCCCGGGTTTTATCGAGACCGACATGACGGCCGGCCTTGGCCAAGAGCGCCAATCCGGCATCCTGGCCCAGGTGCCCCTGCGCCGGTTCGGCGCAGTAGAAGAGGTAGCCGGAGTCGTCCATTGGCTCGCTTCGGATAGCGCCGCCTACGTGACAGGAGCGGTGGTCCCCGTTGACGGGGGGCTAGGGATGGGCCATTGAGCGCGGCCACGGGCGGGCCGTGGGTTTCCCAGGCCCGCCGAGGTGTTGCCCCACCGCCCTCCGTTCCTCTTTGTCGACGAGGTGACGGCCATCGACCCGGGCCGCAGCGCCAGCGGCCTATGGAGGCTGACCGGGCGGGAGCCATTCTTTGCGGGACATTTCCCAGGCCGTCCCACGCTGCCCGGGGTCCTGATGGTCGAGGCCATGGCCCAATTGGGCGGGGTCGCCGTGCTCAGCGACCCCCGCTTCAGCGGCTGCGTGCCCCTCTTCGGCGGCATCGATAAAGCGCGGTTTCCGGCGCCAGGTGGTCCCAGGAGACGTCCTGGACATGACGGTTGTGCTCGACCAACTGGGGTCATCGGCCGGGAAGGGCCATGGCACCTCGACCGTCGAGGGGAAAGTGGCTGCTACCGCATCAATGCTGTTCGTCATGGCCCGCCCTTAGCATCTGGCTCGCCCCGGCGAGTTGCAAATGGACGGCCTGAAATTACGTCGCCCCAGGCTTTCATCGGCCTGTCACCGAGAGTTAACCCAGATTTTGCAAGTTGGTCAGCTCTGCGGCCGACACTGTGGAAATCAGCATTAACCAGCAGGTATTTCCGGTCGAGGCGGCGCCGGCAGGCGCAAAGGGCGCAGAGCGCAGTGACGCGCCTGTCGAAGGCCCCCGGCCCAAGGTGGGGAAGGCTGTGGTTGATGGTGCATGCATTGGGGGCTGGTGCTGTCCCCGTCGACCTGGAAGGAGCTGGGTTCGAACTGGTCGGCGCCACTGACGGCGAGGCGGCGTTTTCAACCATACGTTCAGGCCGGGCCGACATCGCCATAGTTGACAGTCGCTTCGAAGGAGACGGCCTCGCTTTCTGCGAGCAATTGTGGTCCGAGCACGCCGGCTTCCCCGTCGTCCTCATCGGCCCCAACGACGAGAACCTGGTCACCAAGGCGCTTTTATCCGGCGCCGACGACTTCCTTCCGCTACCCCTGCGCCCGGCCGAGCTGGTGGCGCGCGTGCCGCGCCGTCCTGCGCCGGGCCCCGCACTGGGTGGGCGACGGAGCGCACCACGAACCGGCCATCCGCGTCGGTGACGTGCGGCTGGACCCCGAGAGCCACGAGGTCACTCTGCGCTCGACACGCTTGCACCTACCACTCCGCGAGTTCGAGTTACTGCGTCTGCTGATGGAGAATGCCGGCATCGTCCTGCCTCGGGCCACCCTCCTCAACCGTCTTTGGGGCCCCTCGATGCCGCTCGAAAGCACCAGCCTCGAAGTACACATCAGGCGCCTCCGGGCCAAGCTCGAAGACGAGCCGGCCGGCCCGAGGCGAATAGTAACCGTGCGGGGCATCGGGTACCGTTATCAAGCCGAGCGTTGAACCTGTCCAGAGTTCATCGCGTACGGGTTCACTTGTTGCCTTCCGTTAACCGTCCGTTCAACTGGCTCCTCTAATGTCTCCTCGCTGTGGGACGAGCGCCCGGCCGTCTGCTATTTGTTTATTGAAGTTATGAGCACCGAAAGTCCCCCTCCCGCGCCGTCCGAGAATATCCTCACGGTCGATGTCGATAAAGCCACGGTCAGTGCTGAAAAGTTCGAGACCGCAATGCAAGCGCACGATCTGGCGCTGGGTTTCGGCTCGGCGACGGTCCTCTCTGAGATAAATGTCGACATCGAAAAGGGTCAGATCACAGCCTTGATCGGCCCCACGGGGTCGGGCAAGACCACGTTCTTGCGGTCGCTCAACCGCATGAACGACAGGGTCAGTAAACACTGGCACCGGGGCGATGTCCTCCTGGACGGCTCGAGCATTTACGCTCCCGGAGTACAGCTCATGACGTTGCGGCGGCGCGTGGGCATGATGTTCCAGCGCCCTAACCCGTTCCCGATGTCTATTGCCGAGAACGTCTTGTCCGGGGTAAAGGCGCACCGTATCGCCGGTAAGCAGCATTACAAGCAGATCGTGGAGGCGAGGCTTCGCGAGGTTGGCCTTTTCGACGCTGTCGCCAACCGGCTCGGGGCGTCACCCTTCTCTCTGTCCGGTGGCCAGCAACAGCTCTTGTGCTTGGCTCGCGCCCTGGCGGTGGGGCCTGACATCCTTCTCCTGGACGAGCCCACCTCATCGCTCGACCCCATTTCCACCGAGAACATCGAAGAATTGGTCCGCAGCCTGGTGCCCGCGTTGACGATCATAATCGTGACGCATAACCTGGCCCAGGCGGCTCGCGTATCAGACCGGACGATGTTTTTCTACCAAGGGAAATTAGTGGAGACCGGCCCCACCAGGCAGATCTTCGACGACCCCAAGGAACCCGAAACGGCGCGCTACGTCAGCGGCCGAATGGGTTAATAACTGCCCGGGTTACGGCGCCGGGTAGCAATTCAGAGCGGGTGACGCCGCACCCGCTTATGGAAAAACCAACCCCTTAACAGGCGCGCGGCTTTGAGAGGGGTCGAGGCCGGTGGGTAACGTCGCCGGCCGCTTTATGAAAGAAATACGAAGCACCTTTCCTTACATCCCCAGGAGGAAGAACCCCCAAACGTTCAAAGCAAGCAGTTCCACGCCCAGCCGTAGGGCTGTACGCGGAGCGGCCGTCGCCGCCGGGTTGCTGGCCGCGTTCACCACGACGGCTGCAACTATCGTCCCCGCTTCAGCGGCGACGCGCGTGGCCGCCGCCGTCAGCGAGACACCGCCCAAAGGCTCGGTCCACATTTTCGAGACGGGCAGCACGCTGCTTTACCCGTTATTCCAGCTATGGTCGGCCGCTTATCACAAGCAATACCCCAACATAAAGGTGGTCCCGTCGGGCACCGGCTTCGGAGCCGGCATTTCTGATGCCTCCGACGGCATCGTCGATATCGGTGCATCGGACGCCTACCTGTCGGGCACCCAGGTCTCCCAGCACCCCGGCCTCTTGAACATTGCCCTGGCCATCTCGGCTCAGCAGATCAACTACAACGTCCCCGGGTTCAACCGGGCCCACATCAAGCTGAGCGGCCAGGTGCTCTCGGACATCTACCAGGGCAAGATTCACCACGTGGAACGACCCGGCCATCGCCAAGCTGAACCCCTCCCTCAACCTGCCGGCGGACAAGATCATCGCCCTCCACCGCAGTGACTCGAGTGGTGACACGTTCCTGTTCAGCTCCTACCTGTCGGCCGCCGATCCCAAGGGCTGGGGCCAAAGCATCAGCTTTGGGACCAGTATCGGTTTCCCCTCGCTCTCGAACGCCCTGGGCGAAACCGGCAACGGGGGCATGGTGACCGGCTGCGCCGCCACGCCGGGGTGCATTGCTTACGTCGGTATCAGCTACCTGGGCAAGACCCAGTCCGACGGGTTGGGCGAGGCCATGCTCGAGAACGCCTCGGGCAAGTTCCTGCTACCCACTCCGGCCACCATGGTGGCAGAAGCCAAGCAGCTGGAGGCCAAGACCCCGGCCAACGAGACCCTGTCGATGATCTACGACAAGGCCGCCAACGGGTACCCCATCGTCAACTACGAGTACGCCATCATCCCGCCGAAGGAACTCAACGGCAAGGTGGCACAGGCCGTACGGGCCTTCCTAGCCTGGGCCGTCGACCCCAAGAACGGGAGCGCCAGCAGCTTTTTGACCCAGGTCGACTTCCAGCCTCTTACCCCGGCCGTTGCCGCTCTGTCTGACGCCCAGATCGCCAAGATAACCAGCTAACAACCACCAGCAAGGCGAGGCACCTAGGCAATAAGGAACGAGGACTACCGAATGGCTGTGGCCACCCCCGGCCAGGTGCCGTCCGTCCCGGCCGAACCGCCCGCGCTTTCCCTCGAAGAGGCCAGGCGTGGGCGGTGGCCGTCGTGGATGCAACCGGTGGTGAGGCTGCGCCAGGTACCCACCACGTACCGGGAAGGGGCTGAAGCCCTGGGCATGAGCCCGCCTTACACCATGCGCCGGATCACGATGAAGGCGGCGCTCCCGGGAATTACCACCGGGTGGTTGCTGGCGCTGGCCATCGCCATTGGCGAGACAGCCCCACTCCTGCACACGGCGGGCTTCAGCAACAGCATGCCCAGCCTGGCTCTCACCCATTCTCCTATCAGTTACTTGACCTATGCCGTCTGGGCGTTCTACAACTACCCGTCGAACACGTTCGTGCACCTCTCATACGACGCCGCCCTGATCCTGGTCGTGCTGGTGCTGCTGCTCATCATCGCCGCCCGCCTGATCGTCTCGTTCACCCAGAGGTACACCGAGAAAAACTGAGATGAGGTCAGCTCTCTTCGCCGGGCTCAGGCGCATGGTCAAAGCCGGGCGGGAGTTCTCGGCGGGCAATCACGTGTACATCGATGCCGAGGTCGCCGGCCCGGCGAATTATCCGGCGTACGATAGGGCCGCCACCGGTCATCTCCTGCCACCGGCTCCGCTGGCTCGAGCCCAGGACTATTTGCGTTATCTGGTGTTCCCGGGCGAAATCCGTAATGGCCTGACCCGGGTCCGAGTTGGTTACGTCGTACCAATGCGCCCCGAGGTCCCGTACCAGGGTACGCAAAGACTCGAAACCAGCCTTGTCTTTGATGGGTTTGGCATCGCCGGCGATGACGTGAATGACGCTGAGCTCGCCCTTTGCCCGTGCTGCCAACCGCGCCGCACGGCGTAAAAGGACGTCCGTGCCGGGAGCGCCGGTCACGGCCACCAGTATGCGCTCTCTCGTCTCCCACAGGCGCTGCTCGCGGTGACGGCGAAGGTGGTCGAGGAGCTCCTCTTCGGTCTCGTCGGCGAGGTAACGCAAGGCCAGTTCCCGAAGGGCTATGAGGTTGTCGATCCGGAAGAAATGAGAGAGCGCATAAGGGACTTTCTCAGGCGGGTAAATGTTGCCGTGCAGCATCCGCCGGCGGAGCTGCTCAGGTGACGAGTCCACCAGCTCGATCTGGTTGGCTTTGCGGACGACCCAATCGGGCACGCGCTCGCGCACGCGCGCCCCGGTCATCTGTTCCACGGCGTCGGCCAAGCTTTCGACATGTTGGATATTGAGGGTGGTTATTACGTCTATGCCTGCGTCGAGCAGTTCGAGCACGTCCTCCCAACGTTTCGCATGGCGGCCCGAGCCCGGGACATTGGTATGCGCCAGCTCGTCGACGAGTGCCACCTTGGGACGACGGGCGAGCACCGCATCAACGTCCATCTCCTCGAAGTTCACCCCGCGGTAGGCGACCACCTTGCGGGGGACGACCTCGAAACCCACCAGCAGTGCTTCAGTAAGGGGCCGCTTATGAGGTTCCACAAACCCGACTACGACGTCCGTCCCCCGCTCCAAGCGGCGCTTTCCCTCATTGAGCATGTCGTAGGTCTTGCCTACGCCGGCGGCAGCCCCCAGGTAAATGCGAAAGTGCCCGGCGGCCTCGACCACGGAAGCGGTGTCATCATCTTCGGGCAATGACAGCGGGGACGGTGGCTCGACCAGGGCGACGCTCCTGTCCGCGCCGACGGGCCCCGCCTCTCCGCCCGGCTGCACCTCGTCAGGCACGTCGCTAGCCATCGGCCAAGGTCAAAACGTAACCAATCCCGGATGAGGTCTTTATGACCACGCCGGCGTCGGGGCCAATCTTCTGGCGCAGGCGGTGGACGTAGGCGTGCAAGTACTGCGCCTCTTTGGAATAAGCGCGGCCCCACACCTCGGCCAGGATCATCTGCTGGGTGCAGATCTTGCCCGCATGGCGAGCGAGGAAGGAAAGCAGCTCGAACTCTTTGGCCGTGAGTTCAACCGGTGTGCCGTCCAGGCGCGCATCACAATGCACCAAATCCAGCTCGAGTGGGCCCACCGCGACGATGGGGGACGAGTTCTCTGATGGTGCCGGCTGGTGGTGGCGGATGGCGGTGCGGATGCGGGCCTCTAGCTCCGCCACCCCGAAGGGCTTGGTCATATAGTCGTCCGCGCCCTCGTCGAGGGCGGCCACTTTGCGGTCCTCTGAGCCAATGGCAGAAAGGACCACGATCGGTACATCGTCCCATTCCCGGATCCGCCGGCATACCTTGAGCCCATCGATATCGGGTAGCCCGAGGTCGAGGACGATCACGTCGGGCGAGGTGAGGGCGGCCTGGGATATCCCCTGCTCCCCTGTGGCCGCGGTCAGGACTTCGTGACCCTTCAGGTTCAGGCTCACGCGCAGCGCGCGGAGCAGGGCGGGGTCATCGTCGACCACGAGCACGCGAGCCATCGGTCTATGCTCCCAGCTCTTCTCGAACCGCGACAGGCAGAGTGAACACGAAGCGGGCCCCGCCGTCCGGAGCGGCCTCGACCCAGACGCGGTCGCCGTGAGCCTCGACGAACGCTTTGGCGATGGCCAGCCCCAGGCCCGAGCGCCCCCCGGTGTCGAACCGGACGAACTTCTCGAATATCGCCTCCCGCTCAGCTGAGGGCACCCCAGGCCCGCGGTCGCTGACCGAGACCGTGAGCCGGTCGTGGCCCCGCATCGTCGCCGCCACCGTCAGGGGCGTCCCGACCGGGCCATGCCGGTTGGCGTTGTCCACCAGGTTGGCGAGCACCTGGGAGATCAGGAGGGGGTCGACGTCGACGAAGGGGAGCCCATCCGGGAGGACAACGTCTACCTGGCGACCGGCTAGCGAAGAGTGCAGCTCAGCGAGGGCCTCGTTCACGATGTCGCGCAACGACCAAGGACGTCGTCTCACTTCCAGCGTCCCCGACTGGATGCGCGTCATGTCGAGCAGGCTATTCACCAACCGCGTGAGCCGGTCGGCCTGGAGGTCGATGAGGCTGTGTAACTCGGCCGCATCACCCGGGGACAGTTCGGAGGACCTGTCCAGGAACGTCGACGAGGCGACCTTTATGGTGGCGAGCGGCGTGCGCAAGTCGTGGGACACGGCGCCGATGAGTGAGTGCCGCAGCCGGTCCACCTCCTCGAGGACCTCGGCGTGGACAATACGTTCCCTGAGCTGGGCGCGCTCGAGAGCGACGGCGAGGTGGTTGCCCACGATTGGTAGCAGCTCCCGCACAGTCGGCTCGGCCGGTACGTCCCGCATAACCAACAGGCCCACGGGGCGCCCGGACGAGGCCAGAGCCAGGGTCTGGACGACGTCGTGGGACGTACCGGTACTGAGCGCCACCGGTAACCCGGCGTCGGGCTGCAGCCGGCTGAGTTCCTCTGGCGAGATCGGCGTGCCCGACGAGGCCACAACGTCGAGACGGCCGTCGACTGACAGCAAAAGGGCCACGCCCTCGAGGCCGAGGACGTCGTGCGCCCATTTGACCACGGCTTCACCGAGCTCAGGCGTGGGCTTATCGACGAGGAGCAATTCGGACAGATCCAGCAAGTGACGGGCGTTGGCCTCGCGGGAGCGGGAGGCGGTGCGGGCGGTGTCGAGACTGGTGACGATCCCGGCTACGAGCAGGGTGACCACCACGTACACCCCGAGGGCCACCCAGTCTTGCCAGCCACTGACGTTCAGCGTGCCGTACGGGGCCACGAAGACAAAGTCATAAATAAGAAAACCGGCGGCCACGGTCACGAGGCCGGCCACCAACCCGCCGGTCACCACCCCTGCTACGCAGGGAACGACGAGCACGACAGCAGCGGTGGCGGTAGCCAGCTGGGACCGGAAGGGCAGCATCACGGCCGCCAGCGCGACGGCAGTGGCCACCCCGATAATCGAGCCGACCATCCACTTGCGCATACTCCATTGTCCCTCGGAACGTGAGGTAGCGCCACGGCAAGCACACCCGGGCCTCCCGCCGGCCCGTTTAGATTTTTTTCAGAACTTCCGGGGTCTATTTAGAACCCGTTCAGAGCGGCGTCGACATGATGGCCGGCATGGCTGATTTTCTCTCCGTACTTGGCATCGTCGTGTTCGTTGTCGTCATGCTGGCTCTCATCAAGGGGCTGGAGCGAGTATGAGCGCGTCGGAAGCGATCCTGCTGGCCGTGTCCATCCTCGTCTTCATTTACGTGGGCGTGGCTCTGTTCAAGCCTGAGTGGTTTTAGATGGGTTTCTTCTGGACCATTCTGACCTTGGTAGTGGCGCTCGGATTATCGTGGCGCTACCTCGGCGTGTACATGGCCGGCGTTTTCGACGGCCGCATCCATTTCCTGGCCTGGGCTGAGCGACCCATTTACCGCCTGTTGGGGACCAGCCCCGACAACGAGCAGACCTGGCAACGCTACGCCGTTTCGGTGATCATCTTCTCGGGCGTCTCGTTCGCCTTCACTTACCTGATCATCCGGATCCAGGGTTCATTGCCGCTCAACCCGCAGAAACTGGGAGCGGTGGGGCCGGCGCTCAGTTTCAATACGGCAGCATCCTTTCTTACCAATACCAACTGGCAGAACTACGGCGGCGAGACCACCATGTCGTACTTCTCCCAGATAGGTGCCTTGACAGTGCAGCAATTCGTAACCCCGGCGGTGGGGATTGTGGCCGCCATTGCTTTGGTCCGCGGGTTCTCGCGCCGCAACTCGCCCACAATCGGGAACTTCTGGGTGGACCTGACCCGATGCCTCATGTACGTCCTGGCGCCGATCGCATTTGTAGCCGGGATAATCTTCGTCGCCCAGGGTGGGGTCCAGACACTGGCCGGCCCGGCCACCATCCACAACGTACTGAACGGGGTGACCCAGACCATAGCCCGTGGCCCGATTGCCTTCATGGAGGCGATCAAGCAGCTCGGCACGAACGGTGGCGGCTTCCTGAACGCCAACTCGGCCACCACCTTCGAGAACCCCACCGGCCTTACCAACTGGCTCTCCATCTTCTTGCTCCTGGCGATCCCGTTCGCCCTCACGTACACATTCGGCAAAATGGTGGGCAGCATTCGTCACGGCGCCGCCCTTTTGGGGGCGATGGTGCTCATATTCGGGACGTGGGTCGGCTATACCAGCTTCGCCGAGCACCAGCCCAACCCGGCCGTGCAAGCGGCAGGCGTGGTCCAGACGACAGGCAACACGGTGGGCAAAGAGGTCCGTTTCGGCGATACCAGCACGGCGTTATTCGGTGTCGCCTCCACGAATACATCTACCGGGTCGGCCGACGCGTCGTACGATTCGTTCACGCCGATAGGCGGTCTCGGTCTAATGAGCGGGATGATGCTGGGGGAGGTGACCCCCGGCGGCACCGGCAGCGGCCTCTACACCATCCTCATATACGCGATAATCGCCGTCTTCATAGGCGGCCTGATGATCGGGCGAACACCTGAGTACCTGGGGAAGAAGATCCAAGCCAGGGAAGTGAAACTGGCGGGCTTCGGCGCTCTGGTGATGCCGGTAATCGTGCTCGTCATCTCGGGCATCGCGGTATCGACAACAGCCGGGAGAGCGGGCCCGCTCAACGCGGGGCCACACGGCTTCAGCGAGATCCTTTACGCCCTGACCTCCCAGGGCAACAACAACGGTTCCGCCTTTGGGGGCCTCTCAGGCAACACCGCCTTTTACAACATCTGGGGCGCCATCGCCATGCTGATCGGGAGGTTCGCCATAATGATCCCCGCTCTCGCCCTGGGCGGTGCGCTGGCGGCCAAAAACGTGGTGCCTGCTTCGCTGGGTACGTTCCGCACCGACAATGCAATGTTTATAGGCCTGACCATCGGCGTCATAATCATTATCGGCGGCCTCACTTTCTTCCCCGCCGTCTCCCTGGGCCCATCGTGGAACAACTCAGCCACGGAAAGTTCTGGCCCACGGGGTTAATCCAGCCGGGTCTCCACCAGCTCGTGACCCTGGGGAGGTACCTCTGATGGCTCAACGCGATGTCGAGGTGAAAAACAGCGCCGGCGCACAGCAAACTCCGGGCATCACGCCGCCCAGCAGCGGGCCGGTGGCGACACCGCCGTCGGCTCACGGGGTGGCCCAGGCCAGGAGCCTGTTCGACCGACAAATCCTCGGGCAAGCCTTGGTCGGCTCGTTGAAGAAGCTGGACCCCCGGATCCAGGTCAAGAACCCGGTCATGTTCGTGGTGCTCGTGGGCACGGTAGTGACGTTCATCGAGTCCATTGCTCATCCCAGTTTGTTCGACTGGAGCATCACTGCGTGGCTGTTCCTGACCGTGATCTTCGCCAATTTTGCCGAAGCCATGGCCGAAGGCCGGGGCAAAGCTCAGGCCGAGACGCTTCGGCGGATGCGCTCGGAGACCGAAGCCCGACGGGTCCGGCCCGATGGTACACAAGAGCGAGTGCCGGCGTCAGCGCTCAGCAAAGGGGACCTGGTTGTCTGCGAGGCCGGCGATATCATCCCTTCGGACGGGGAGATAGTTGAGGGTATTGCCTCGGTGGACGAATCGGCTATTACCGGCGAATCGGCCCCGGTGATCCGCGAGTCGGGGGGCGACCGCTCCGCCGTTACAGGAGGGACGAAGGTCCTATCGGACCGGATCGTGGTCCGGATCACGGCCGAGCGGGGCCAGACGTTCCTCGACCGGATGATCGGCCTCGTAGAGGGAGCGAACCGGCAAAAGACTCCTAACGAAATTGCGCTTACGATCTTGCTGGCCGTCCTCACGATCGTGTTCCTGCCAGTGGTCGTCGTCCTGCAACCATTTGGGAAGTACGCCGGTGCACCAGTATCGGTTGTAATCCTGGTCTCACTTCTGGTGTGCTTGATCCCTACAACCATTGGCGCACTGCTGTCGGCCATCGGCATCGCCGGGATGGACCGGTTGGTCCAGCGCAACGTGCTGGCCATGAGCGGGCGCGCCGTGGAAGCGGCGGGCGACGTCCAGACCCTGCTGCTAGACAAGACCGGGACGATAACCCTGGGGAACCGGGCCGCGGCGGCCTTCATACCGGTCGGCGGCCACAACGAACAGGAGCTGGCGGGCGCCGCCCAGTTGGCATCGCTGGCGGACGAAACCCCCGAGGGGCGCTCGATCGTCGTGCTGGCCAAGGACCGTTTCGGTATCAGGGAACGGGACCTCGGAGCCAGCCCCACCTTCGTCCCCTTCTCGGCGACTACGCGGATGTCCGGCCTCGACCTCGACGGGCAACAAATCCGAAAAGGAGCGGCCGAATCTGTGAAACGGTGGGTCACCGAAAAGGGCGGCACCGTCCCGAGCGACCTCGACCCGATCGTCGAGGGCATCTCCCGCTCGGGCGGGACGCCCCTCGTGGTGGCCGACGGCAAGGACATCTTGGGTGTCATCGAGCTCAAGGACGTCGTGAAGCAGGGCATCAGGGAGAAGTTCGACGAGATGCGTCAGATGGGCATCCGGACGGTCATGATCACCGGTGACAACCCCCTTACGGCTGCCGCCATCGCGCAAGAAGCGGGGGTCGACGACTTCTTGGCTGAGGCCACTCCCGAAGCGAAAATGGACTTGATCAAGGCCGAGCAGGAGGGCGGGAAGCTGGTGGCCATGACCGGCGACGGCACCAACGACGCGCCGGCGCTCGCTCAAGCCGACGTCGGGGTGGCCATGAACACAGGCACCACGGCCGCCAAAGAGGCGGGGAACATGGTCGACCTCGACTCCAACCCGACGAAGCTCATTGACGTGGTCGAGATCGGCAAACAGCTTGTGATCACTCGAGGGTCGCTCACCACCTTCTCGATCGCCAACGACGTGGCCAAATATTTCGCCATCATCCCGGCCCTCTTTGCCGTTACCTACCCGCAGCTCAACGCGTTGAACGTTATGGACCTGCACAGCCCAACGTCAGCGGTTCTCTCCGCCATAATTTTCAATGCCTTGGTGATAGTCGCCCTGATACCTCTGGCGCTTCGGGGCGTCAAGTTCCGCCCTGCCTCCTCCGCTTCCATCTTGCGGCGAAACGTGTTCATTTACGGCGTCGGCGGGATCATCACCCCCTTCATCTTCATAAAACTGATCGACCTGATCCTCGTCGCTCTTCACTGGTACTAGAGAGGCCGACTAATGTTGCTAAACCTTCGCCGTGCCGTGCTTTTCGCCCTTCTCGCCGTTGGACTTGTGTTTGCCTACGCCTACGTGGGCACGGGGATCTCCCAACTTGCGTTCAAGAGCAAGGCCAATGGCTCTATTAGCCCGAGCGGGTCGACCCTTATTGGTCAAGACTGGTCGAGCCCCAGGTGGTTCCATGGCCGGCCCGACGACACCGGTCCGTATGCGGCGAACCCGAAAGAGGACATAGCTGGAGGAGACAACCCGCTGGAGGCCAATGGCAACCCGGGTGAGTCGGGGGCCAGCAACCTCGGGCCCCGCTCGAGTGTGCTGCTCGATAACACCAAGGAGCTCGTGCAATATTGGCACCGGTTGGGCGTCAACCCGACACCGGATCTGGTGACCACGTCGGGGAGCGGGTACGACCCTGATATTGCGCCCCAGGACGCCATCGTCCAGATACCGATGGTGTCAAGGGCCACCGGGATCGTGCCAGCGGTGCTCCGCAAGTTGATCACCACAGAAACTCATGGCGAACAATGGGGTTTCCTGGGCAGCAGTTACATTGTCGTCCTCGAGCTGAACCAGGCGCTGGCGAAGCTTCACCCGTAGCACCTCCAGCGGCGCCAGCCGCTCACCTTCCACCGCGGCCCCGCCGGGGGACGGTTTATGGGCAAAACCGTCAGGAACCGTCACGGCGCGGTCCCCGTGGCGGAGGCGGGCGTAAAGTGGGCCGGTCGCTGCTCGAAGTGGAGGTACGAGGTGGCCGGACCGCAGACAACGCCCAGGGAGACGAAGGCGCTGCTCGCCGCGCCTGAACAAGCAGCGAGGCCATGTGCTCGGGGCCCTCGACGGCCTACCGGAAGACGACCTGCGCCGGCCGGTCCTGCCCTCTGGGTGGGCTTCCATTGGGCTGGTGCAGCACCTTGCCCTCGATGTCGAGCGTTTTTGGTTCCGCAACGTCTTTGCCGGCGAGGCGGTGGACCAGCCTGAAGATGCCTGGCACGTGGGGCCGGACGTCCCCGTACAGGACGTCCTCGACCTGTACCGGCACGAAATTGAAGTAGCGAACGCCTTTATTTCGTCGGTATCCCTCGACAGCCCGCCGGTCAACTGGCCGCAGCGTTGGCCCGATTGGCGGTACGAGGACGTGCGCGAAGCCATCTTGCACGTCATCACCGAGACGGCGTGCCACGCTGGTCACCTTGACGCGGCACGCGAGCTCATCGACGGCAAGACCTGGCTCGTCCTCGATTAGACGCAAAGGCGCATCGTCAAGCGGACGCTGGCACCAGGGCCGGTCGATATGAAACTATGCGCAGGCCTGCAAGCGATCGTAGGAAACCAGCGTGCGCAAAGCACCCAGGGACACGATCCCCCGCCATTCCAGAGCGGCCGCCTCGCTCGGAGGGTCCCAGGTAATCGGCCACCCGCCATCGTTTTGCTGGTCTCGCTGCAGCCGGTCCAGGTGAGCGGCCAGCACCTTTTCGTCGAACAGTGTGCGCCACCGGCTGTCAGCCAGAGGGGCGATGCTGAGCGGGGACAGCCCATAACCCTCGTCGTCCGCGCTCGCTCTCCACGACGACGCCGAGGCCAAGTAGGCGACCACCCTGGCCGCGGCCGCACTGCTGCGCTCGTTGGCCGGCATCTGCTCGAGAAAGACCATCACCTCACTCAGCGCGTGAGCTTCGGCCGGAAGTTCAGGCCGCTCCAGCTCGGCCCAGCAATAAGCGGTCGCCTCGTCCATCCATGGGTGCTCCACTCCCAACTGAGTAAGGAGCCCCACCAGGCCAGCCGTCGGGTTGAGCCCGGCTTCGTAGGTCCAATCGGACCAGTGCGCCGCCCTCGGATAGCCCTCGATCACGGGAAAAGCCGGGGGTACGGCGCCGTGGTGGGCGGCGGCAGCAGCCACCTTGGCCAGGTAATCGCAAGCGCTCCGGGCGAGGGCGCGGTCAGTCGCTTTGGCCGTGACCAGCGCCTGCAAAGCGACTTCTACGTCCACCGGTAGGCTCGCCGGGCAGCGGACGTCGGGCTCGAGGCCGTGACCGAAGCCACCGTCGTCGTTGCGGAAGGCTCTGACGGCGTCGATCACGCCCGTCGCGGGGGCGCCTTCAAAGCAGGTAGCAAACAGCCGGCGTTCGAGGATCCGGCCCTCTCGCAGGATGAAATCCCGCCCAGCGGCAAATTGGTCGTCCATGGGGACGACGTTACGGAACGGCGGGCGAGGCCGTCTTGAACAAATCGGACGGTGTCGTCCCCGCCAGACGCCGCGATTCCCTGGTCAGGTGGGCCTGGTCGGCGTACCCGGCCCGGGCCGCCAGCAAGGCCAACGAGCCCGTTTGGCCAGCGAGGCGCACGGCCCTTTGGAAGCGAAGCACCCGCTCCAGGGTCTTGGGACCGTACCCGACAGCACCGCAGCATCGCCGGTACAGCCGCCGTTCACCTACCGAGAGTTCCGCGCTGGCCCGGTGAACGGCTCCCATCGACTCCGGATGCCTCCCGAGCAGGTCAACCAGAGCGTCCACCAACGGGTCCGGTCCCCCCGCTCCGCCGGCGCGGCCGGCCACCGCCCTGTCGAGCAGGTCGGCGGCCACTTCGGGCTCATCTGTCCCGGCCAAATGCTCGACCAGGGGAGCGACGACTCCCTCACCCCACAGGTCTGCCAGGTCGACGCGCTGGTCGAGTAGCTCCGAAGCCGGTGGGCCAAGGAAGGCCGGCGCTCTTCCAGGCCGGAACCGCACCCCGGCGAAAGCTGTCTCTTCGGTCGCCGCTACCGGGACCGGGCCTGTGTCCGGCCCGGCTACAAAGAGCCGCTCGCCGTCCCAGATGATGTCTATGCAGGCGTCGGGCAACACGCGGTTGCTGGTCCATACCCCGGGCCTCGAGACCCACGCGCAGCGGACGCTGTCCGCGGGGCTGTAGCGGGCCGGCCACTCGATGTAGGGGGGTGCGAGCACCACTCCCCAATTCTGGCGCCCTGGCGACGCTTACCTTCACAGAGCGGGGGCAGATCGGCTTTACTGTTCGGCTACGACAGCTGCGGAACCCCGATAGACGTAGACGAAGACGTCGAGAGCCGAGCCGTCGAGCAGTGGGATTTCAGCCTCCCCGACCCGGGCCCACCCAAGGGCTTCGTAGAGGCTCACGGCCGGCTGTTGCCAGGTAACTACCTCCAGCATCGGGACGAGCCCACGAGAGGCCGCCTCTGTCCTGGCGGTGTCGAGCAGACCTCGACCGACACCCCGCCGGCGGGCGGCCGGCGAAACCAAGAGGCGGGAGACGACACCGAGCCCGTCCTGCCCTACGCCTGCGGACCGGGAAGCAACCTCTATAGCCCCAGGCGAGCAGCGGGGGCGCAATGAGACGTGCCCGGCCACTTCACCGTCAACCTCAGCCACCCACGCGGCCAGCTCGTCGGGAGCGACGAGGAAGCTTCTCATGTCGGGCGGGATGCGGAGAGGGTAGCCGTCCGTTTCGTGCACAGCCCGAGCCATGACGTCACAGGGACCGAGATCATCCTCAGTGCGAGCTCGAATAAGCACCCGTGCATGTTTGCACGTTCCCCATGCCCTTGACCTCGGACCGACAAACGAGCCCGTCAGGCGGCTTCAAGGCCGTCTACCAGCAGGCCGTGCACGACCCCCGCCGACGGCGGGGTGTACGAAGCCCTAGTGGGCCTCTCCGGCTAGCTGCCGGGGATGGTGGTGGGCGCAGAAGCCGATGGGCCGACCCACGCCTGCGCTGGCCCCGAGTCGGCCACCAGCAGCGACCGGACCACGTCTTCGGCATCGGCCGAGACGAGGACCAGCACCTCGTCGCCAGGCTCCAGGACCGTATCGCCGCGAGGGACCACGACGTGAGCTCTGCGGACCACGGCCACCACCGTCGCTTCCCGGGGCATGCCCAACCGCGCCAACTCCGTACCGGCGGCCGGCGACCCCGGGGCCAGGGTTACCTCGACCAGCCGGGCACCAGAAGACTCCAGCTGCATGAGCCGTACCAGCGAACCAACGGACACTGCCTCCTCAACCAAAGCGGCCAACAGGTGCGGCGTGGAGACGGCGACGTCGACGCCCCAGGTCTGGTTGAACAGCCAGTGGTTCTTCGGGTGGTTTACCCGAGCCACGACGCGGGGCACGGCGAACTCCTGCTTGGCCAGCAGGGAGATGACCAGGTTGTCCTCGTCGTCGCCCGTGGCCGCCACCACCACGTCCGTACTGGCCAGGCCGGCGGCGTCCAGGGCGGACACCTCACAGGCGTCCCTCACCATCCATTCCACCCCCAGGGAAGCCCCCCGGGCGGCGACGACCGGGTCGATCTCGATAAG
Source organism: uncultured Acidimicrobiaceae bacterium (assembly GCA_963845605.1). GTDB lineage: Bacteria > Actinomycetota > Acidimicrobiia > Acidimicrobiales > Palsa-688 > Fen-671. The sequence goes on along the minus strand of CAWJSS010000002.1, from coordinate 183,235 downwards.
CAGGACTTCGTGACCGGCCTCGTGGAGGTCCGCGGCCAGGTAGCTACCGACGTTGCCGGCGCCGGCGATCACGACCTTCACGACTGGGCCTTCACGACTGGGCCTTCACGACTGGGCCTTCACGCCCGGGACCTTCACGACCGGGACCTTCACGACCGGGGCCTTCACGACTGGCTCGTCACCCACGGGGACCCTTCTCCAGGCGCAGCTCCAGCTCCTCGAGCGCCCCTTCACTGACGGAGACGTACAGGACGTCCCCTTCTTGGCCGACGACGCCGGGCTTGGCCAGGAAGGACCGGCCGCCGCGGGTCAGCGCCGTCAGCTTGACCTGACCTGCTACCTCGAGGTCGTCCAACCTGAAGCCGACCCACGCCGCGGGCAGCGACCGCTCGACCATCACCACCTCGCCTTGAGGGCTGGCCCACTCGGTCACGGTACGTTCCGGAATGAGCCGCCGGACGACCTGGTCGACGGTCCAGGTCACGGTAGCAACGGTCGGGATGCCGAGGCGGCGATAGATGACAGCCCGTCGGGGGTCGTAGATGCGGGCCACTACATTCGGAACGAGGTACGTCTCTTTGGCAATCCGGGCCGTGAGAATGTTGGAGTTGTCCCCGTTCGTCACGGCCGCCAGCGCCTGAGCATCGACGATACCGGCCTGCTCCAGCGTTTCCCGGTCAAAACCGAAGCCGACCACCCCCTTGCCTCCCCAGTCCATGGCCAGGCGCTGGAGCGACCTCGGGTTTTTGTCTATGACCGCGACGTCGTTGCCCTCTTTTGACAACATCGTGGCAAGCTCGGAGCCAACCCTCCCACAGCCCACGACCACGACCCGCATTGACAACATGCAACACGCTGAGGCCACGTGACACAACTCGTCCGCTGCTTCCCCGCTACGCTCTCACATCGGGGTGCTGGCGCTGTTGGCCCCCGCAGAGTGCCCGTCGCAAGCTACTTGCGAGGAGAAAAGGCAGCGGCGAATGCCGGACAAAATTCCTAGCCACCGCCATTGACATGCGTCCCGGGGACGTCACGCCGCATGTGCGATAACCCCTTTGTGGCCGAAGGTCTTCTCCAGGTGGCGGGAGCCGGTGGGCCAGGCGTGGCGCCGGGCGCCCCGAAGCGCGGGCAATGAGCGCCGTTACGGCCAAGACCGAGGCGCCCCAAACGCGTCCGGCACCGGTCGCCATCGATTTTCCCGAGACTCTCGGCTACCGGATAAAGAACCGCCTGCTGGGCCCGCCACTGGTTAGCGAGCAACTGGAGACGGAACGGCTGGGGACCTTCGTTGGGATGGGGGTGCTAACCCCAGACGCCATCTCATCGTCGGCCTACGGGACCGAGGAGATGCTCGTCGAGCTGGTCCCCTACGTCGGCCTGGCCGCCTTCACGCTGGTTATACCGGTCACGCTCACGCTGCTCCTCGTCCTGTTTTTCGTCACGCTCTCTTACCGGCAAGTGGTGATGGTCTATACACGAGCCGGCGGTTCTTACGTCGTTGCACGAGAGAATTTCGGGCCGATCGTCGCCCAGGTAGCAGCGGTCGCATTGCTCATCGACTACACCGTTACCGTAGCCGTGCAAACGGCGGCCGGTACCGACGCTCTGGTATCCGCCTTCCCGGCCCTGCTTTCCTACGACGTCCCCATCAGCGTGGCTGTAGTGGTCCTGATTGCTTTTGGGAACTTGCGCGGGATACGCGAAGCCGGCCGCGTCTTTGCCTTCCCGACCTACTTTTTCATCCTGTGCCTGGGGGCAGTAATCCTGACGGGGCTTATCCGTGAGCTACTCGGCAACCTCCCGCAGTACTCCATCCACCGGGAAGGCCTTTACCACTTCGGCCAACCTGGTAGTGGTTTTCTCATGGGGGCAACCGTTTTTGTCCTGATGCGTTCGTTCGCCAACGGCGGTTCCTCCTTGACCGGCGTCGAAGCCATCTCGAATGGCGTTAGCGCCTTCAAGCCGCCCGAGGGCCTACGTGCCCGCAAGGTCTACGTGCTCATGGGCGTCACTTTGGGCACTTTGGTACTGGGGACTTCGTTCCTGGCCAGGTGGACCCACGCCGCCCCTTTCGTCGCCGGGGCGCCGACGGTCATTTCCCAGGAGGCGCAAGCCGTCTTCGGCTCGACCCCCATCGGGCACACGCTGTTTTACATAGTGCAGATGGCCACGCTGCTTATCCTCTACACGGGCGGCAATACCAGTTTCAATGGGTTCCCGTTCCTGGCCAGTTTTGTGGCCGGCGACCGCTTCCTGCCCCGGCAGCTGACGCGACGGGGCCACCGTTTGACGTTCTCCAACGGCATCATCCTCCTCGCCACCATCGCCATAGCCCTTCTGGTCGTCACCCAGTCCAATGTCACCGCCTTAGTGGCGGTGTACGCCATCGGTGTGTTCACCGGCTTCACAATGGCCGGGGCCGGGATGACCAAGTACCACTTGAAGCACCGCAGCCGGGGTTGGAAGCGCAAGCTGGTAATCAACCTGAGCGCCGCCATCCTGTCCGGAGTTGTGGTGGGGGTCCTGGTGGTGGCCAAGTTCGGCCAGGGCGCCTGGACGATCGTCATCCTCTTCCCGGCCCTCACCATTCTGCTCATACGACTGAACCGCCAGTACCGTAACGAGGCGCAACAGCTCGAACAGGGTGCCCTCGAAGCTTCCGAGATGCCCGTCCTGCGCCACCACGCCGTCCTGGTGTTCGTGGACCGTCTCGACCTGGCCACGGCCCGCGCCATCCAGTACGGCCGCAGCTTGGACCCGGACGAAATACGGGCCGTCCATTTCTTCCTGGACAACCAGGTGGCCAAGCTCTTGAAGGAAAACTGGGAACGGCTCATGATCCGCCGCTTGCCGCTGGAAATCAGGGAATGCCGCGACCGGCGGCTGGGGCGAGCGGCGGTCGACCTGGTCGCCACTACTCTGGCCAGCGGCGATACCGAGGTAACCGTGTTGCTGCCCCGGCGGGTTTACTCGTGGGGCTGGGGCCATCTACTGCACGACCGTACGGCAGACCAGTTGGCCGCCATGTTGGGCCGGCTCCCTCATGCCACGGCAACGGTCGTGCCGTTCCAAGTCGGCAAGGGCCGCATCACGCGCAAGGCCATCGAACAACAGGACAAAGCCCGGCGGGAAAAGGCCGAAAGGAAGCGCCGGCGCGACCAGGACATTGATGATGGCGGCGTCCTGGTCGAAGACGCCGTGCCCATCGGCGAGACCGCCTGGCGTCAAAAAGCCAGGATCGCCGGGCGCGTCAGCTCCGTGGAAGTGCAGCCGTGGCGAGGCGCCCAAGTACTGAGTTGTACGCTGACCGACCGCAGCGGGTCGATGACGCTCGTTTTCACCCGCCGGGACGTGCCTGGTGTAGAAACGGGCGCGCACCTGGTGGCTGAAGGCACCATTGGCGAACACGACGGCCGCCTGGCCATGCTCAACCCCCTTCACGAAGTCCTGAAGCGAACACCTTTCGACCCCATCCGGGGGTGAGCTGACTGGGTCTAGCTCGGGCCGTCTAGCTCGGGCCGTCTAGCTCGGGCCGGCGGGCGGGGCGATGGCATCCACTTCCGCTACCTGTTCGTCGGTGAGGGCCCAGTCTGCCGCCTTTGCATTGGCCCAGACCTGCTCGGGCTGAGTGGCTCCCGCGATCACGGACGCCACGGTCGGCTTGGCCGCCAACCATGCGATAGCCAGCTCGAGGATCGTGTGACCGTGGTCGCTGGCGTAGCGCTGCAGGGCTTCGATGACGTCGAAGCGGCTATCGGAGAAAACCTCCTGCTGCCGTTCGGGCGCCGTACCGGCCAGGCGGGTCCCGGCCGGCGGTGGTTCGCCGCGACGATATTTCCCGGACAGGAGGCCGGACATAAGCGGGAAGTAGGGAATGAAGGCGATCCCCAGCGCCTGACATTCCGGCAGCACGTCCAGCTCGGGCTGGCGGTGGAGCAGGCTGTACTCGTTCTGCACGCTGACAAAACGGGCGCCACCCTGCGCTGCCGCCTCCGCCTCTTTCAATTGGGAGGCAGAAAAGTTGGAACACCCGATCTCGCGGACCTTCCCCTCCTTCACCAGATCGGAGAGGGCTCCGAGGGTGTCGGCAATGGGAGTGGCGGGATCCGGGCGATGCAGCTGGTACAAGTCGACGTAGTCGGTCCCGAGGCGGTGCAGGCTGTCTTCCAGGGCCTGTTTCACGTACGCGGGGGCCGCCCCTTGCCGGCGATCGTCCACGGCGCCGCCGAACTTGGTGCCGATTATTACGTCCGGCCGCCGCTTGCCGATCGCCCGCCCCAGGTACTCCTCGCTGCGGGTACTTCCGTAAACGTCGGCTGTGTCGAAGAAGTTGATGCCGGCGTCAATAGCGGCTGTTATGACATCTGCGCTCCGGGTTTCGTCTAACCGGCCCCCGAAGTTGTTGCAACCAAGGCCCACCAGGGAGACGTCGAGGGACCCAATCTGGCGTATCGGCATGACGGTGCTCATGCGGGCAAGTTACCAGCCGTTTGGCAGCCGGCGTAAAGTCGGCTTGCGGAGCGGGCGCCCGGGTCTCCCCTCTTCGGTCTGGTTCATGCCGGCGAGGCTCGTGCCGGGGCGTTGGTTCATGGCGGCGCTGGCTCGTACCGGTGGGGCTCGTGCCGGCGGGGCTCGTACCGGCGAGGCTCGTGCCGGGGCGTTGGCTCGTGCCGGAGGGGCTGGGTCAGAGCCGCCTCCGGTCGCCCGGAGGACCCGTTGGGCGCGCCGTCGGACGCACCAGGTGGTTATTGGCGGGTTTAGGCGGCAGTTTCGGGGCGTTAACCGGCTCTCGGCGTAATTTTGGCCCAGATCCGCCAGAAACGGCGCCGAAAGCTCACCACTGGACCGAAAGAGACGATTCCACGCCCGAGCAGGAGCGGCGAAGTCTCCGTGCAATACCAAGGGAACTTTGGTACGGCGATACCCCACACGGGTAGCTAGGAGCGCTCGCCCTTCGCGCTGTCACGTCCGCTCGAACCCGGGCCCCGGCCCTTGCCCCGCCCTTCGCCGTCAGAGGCGCCCTCGGACCTGAGCCAATCCTCGACCTGGCCGAGCATGCGCTCGACCCCGCCCGCCGTGACTTGCAGGATCTTCAAAAAACGGTCGCGGTAGTGAAGGGTGGCGGCGTCGAGTTCTCTGGGTAGCGGTGGCTCCTGCCCCCGGCGCACGTAATTGCCGGCCCTTATCCTGTCGTAGCTGCCGTCACTCACCCAGCTCATCAGCTCACGGGCACGTTTGACGGCAAATGGGTGCCCCTGGTTCGCTTCGGCCCAGCCGCGGGACCACCGGGCCAGCAGGTCCTCCTCGTCCGCGTACCGTGCCGCCTGAGCCAGGAAGGCGTCAAGGCTCATGCCATCCAGGGCACCGCCAGTCACACGCATCAGCACCTGGCATGTAACAAGCGGGTCGCCGACGACGAGAACACTGGCGCGGTCCGCAGAAAGTTCTGCGGCCCTCGACCACTCCCGGAGCACGTGGAACACGGCGCGCAACGGGATCCCCGGCAGAAACCCTGGTACCCCGGTCGTATTTTCAATGATCTGGCGCAAGAACTCGAGGGCGGTCTGGTAGTAATTGTGCTCGGACAGAACATGCCCCATCTCGTGGGCGAGCACAGCGTCAACTTCGGACCCGCTGTAGTCGCGAACCAGCCCGGAAAGGACGACGACCATCGGGCGTTTTGCGCCAATCGTCAGGGCGTTGGCAATTGGCATTTGGGTAACGAACAGGTCAGGTATGCGGTCGATGTCCAGCACAGAAGCGGCGTGCACATGCCTGGCCCAGAGCACAGGGACCTGACGGTCCGAAATTTGTACCGCGTTGCCGATGTAAAGCTGTCGGACCAGCTTCTCGTGCGCCAGATCCGAGAGGTACTTCACCGCCTTGTCCAGGAGCGGGATAGAGCGTAGGGCGGCCGTGGCGGCCCTGTCGGCCGGGTGCTCGTACGCCTTGGCGCTTATCTGCTCGTAGCGGATTGCTTCCTGAAGCGACATATGGGCAGCCTACCGGCGACCCTTCGCCAGCAGGCCGGCGGCCTCGGACGATCGTGTCGCTGCCCTTGGCTCAGGGACGGTGAGCTTGAGCCTGCGGTCCCAAACGCCGGGAGTCGCCGCCGTGAACTCGGCGCCATCGGCTCCTGAGTGACGACCCTCAGGTTCATGTCGCCATTGGCCGACACTGAGAGCGATGGGATCCGAGCAGTTGGTTTGCCCCGGTTGCGGTGCCGGCCTGGCCATGGGCCAGGTACAGGGCTTTCGGCAATACGTGTGCCCTGTCTGCGGGGGAGTGATCGTCGGTGTCGCCGTCTTGCGCCAACTCTCAGGAGAAGCAGGCCAGCGCATCTGGACCGCCGAGCCGTCTGCGGGCACCATGACGGCAGCTACTTGCCCGTTCTGCAGTACGAAAATGACGCCGAAGACCCTACCGACCGGTAAGGCCGCCACCTGCCGGGTGTGCGAGGTGGTATGGCTCGATAAACAAGCGGCCAGTTCCCTTCCCGTGCGGGAAGCGAACGCTCCGTCCCAAGGAACCCTCGAGACGCAATCTGAAGCGGCCCGCTGCCAGCAGTGCGGCGCTCCGGTCCTTCATACGTGGGACGAGCGATGCCAATACTGCGGCGCCGCCCTGCGCGCCCCGACTCAGGTGGTCGTGCTTCGTGAAAGTGCCGCCAACGGCTCGAGCACCGACGTGTGGAACGGTATGGGGAACGGGCACAAGGGCCGGTTAAAAGAGGTATTGGGGTTCTTGACGCGGCCTGTTGGCTGAAGCCGGCGACTTGGCCCCGCTCTGAGGCCAATTGAAGGGGGTCCGTTGGGCAAGTGGAACATACCTGTAGCCAACTTCACTGAGTGCACGGCGAATTGCCCAATCGAGCAGGGAGAATAGACCTTTCTGTCGTGCTTTCGCTCTCCCTCGGGCGGTGCACCATCTCTAAGGTTGATTCATCACGAGGCGATACGTTGCTTGAACGGGCCGCGACGCCGGCCCAGCCCGCCCAGGATGATGGTGTGCGTCCTGTCGACCGAACGGCTGAGTCGATCGCCGACCCGACGCTCGTCACTACCGCCAAGGCGGGGGACTTCGCCTTGCTTCGCCAGCTCCCTCCGGGGCAGATCGTCGCCCTGCAGCGCCTGGTAGGCAACGCGGCGGTCGCCGCCAGCCTTTCCGCCCGCCCGGCTTCTCGTCCGGGCATACTCGGCCCGACGATCCAGCGCCAGGACCCGCCACCCGGCGGTGGTGGGCCCGCTCCGTCCCCAGACCAGACGGAGGAAAAGCACTACACGCTCACGACCGCAAGAGGGACGCAGGAGAGCCTGACTGAGCAACAGGCACTGGCCGCGCTCAGCTTCAACGCCGACATGCTCGGCAACAAGATCGAGCTCTACGCAGGCGAGCATGCCCTGATCAAGCAGAACCGCGATGACCACGCAATTATCGGGACTCTCGCTGACTTGATTGGCGGCGTTTCGTTGCCCCCGCTGGAAATGTGGGACGAGCCCCGTGGGATCATGAAGACGGCACGAGGCCAGATCGGCGGCAAGGACGTGGAAGGGGCGGCCAATACCTTGATCAGCGCGGGGGAGTCGTACAAATCGTGCCTCGACAAATACTCCGCCTATAAGAACGGCACGATCGATGGTGCGGAGTCGCTCAAGACAGGCGCTGAGGTTGTGCTGGTCGCGTGCGTCGTCGTCGAGGTGGCGGCGGGCGCCGCCCTCGTCGCCGGTGCGGGGACCGTGGCGGCAGGAGTAGGAGCTGGCGCCGAAGCCGGGGGCGCGGGTGCGGCCGGGGCGGCGGGGGCAGGGGCGCGGGTGCGCCGGGGCGGCGGGGGCGGGGGGCGCCGGCGCGGCGGCCAATGTCCCGGGGCTCGTGACAGAAGGCGCCACGATGCTGGCGCAGGGCCAGGGCGGGGCGCTCGTGCGGCTGCTGACGGCAATGGGGACGACGGCGGAGGGAAGGGCGACGATCGCCCTCGCCGCCAAGGCTGTCTCGGTCATTCTCAGCAACGCCGGGGCCTCTGGGATGCCGCGAGACGTCTTTAGCGTCTTCCAGGCATTGCAGAGGTACTTCGGGCAGTTCCAGTAGCGCTGCGGGCCAAGACCGGACGGGCACGCCGGCGTCATTGGCAAGGCCCTCCGAACCCAATAAAAAGACCATTCTCGGCGTGGGTTCTCGCTCTCGGCACGCAAAATGTCGAAATCGGGCGTCAATTACGCCGAAAGTGCAAAAACGCACCGAAAGGGGCGCCGAGGGGTGGGCCGATGGTGGGACCCAAAAGGCCCATTCTCGGTGTGGTTTTTGGCTCTCGGTGTGATTGCTGTCGAAATCCGGCACCAATCACGCAGAGAGTGGATAAATGCACCGAAAGAGGGGCTTAGGGGGTGGGGCGGGGGCTTAGGGGGTGGGGCGGGCGCTTAGGGGGTGGGGCGCCGGCTCTGAGGGGCGCGCGGCGAGTTGGAGGGCCGGCCAGTAAGCGCCGGCTCTGATCGCCGGCGAGTGGAAGGGCCGGCCGGTCGGCTGGCGAGCGGGTGGGCCGAAGCCCGAACGCCTAAATGCCTCAATGCCTAAATGCCTAAAACGACGGCAGGACGAGCCGGCGCCAGGCCGCGATCCGCTCCAGGACGGCGTCGTCACGCGGAACCGCCGGGAGCATAACGCCTCGCCGTGCGCCCCAGCTTTCCGCCACCGACCCTGGAGATTTCCCGCCCAGAACGGCACTGGCCTGAACAGCCGCGCCGTAAGCGACGAGCTCGCTCAGTTCGACAACGAGTACCGGGCGTCCTGATAAGCGCAGCACGGTCTCTTGCCAAGCGTGACCGCGGCCCTCCCCCCAAGAGAAGTAACGGCGCGTCGTCGTCCTGAGGCGCCCACTGGTCGAGGAAGGCCGTAGCTTCGAGCAGCGTAGCCACCAGGCCCTCGTAGGCGGCCTGCAAAATGGCGCGTTTATCCGTCTCGTAACGCAGCCCCGTCATCGTCCCTGTAGCAGCGGGAGCATTCGGAGTGCGCTCTCCCCCCAGCCACGGGAGGAAGACGGCTCCTTCCGACGGCACCACGTCTTCCCTGGACAACCCGAGCCAGTCGCTGGTCCGGTCGATGGCCACGGTCGCGTTGAGCGTGCAGGCCAGGGGCAAATAACGGCCGTCGGCGCTGGCAAACCCGGCGACAGTGCCGGTGGGGTCCGCGCTGGGGACAGCGGACGGCGCGTAAACCGTCCCGGAGGTGCCGAGAGATAGGGCCGCCTCGCCAGGGGCAAAACTCAACGCTAATGCGGCGGCCGCGTTGTCGCCGCCCCCACACGCCACGGGTACGCCGGCAGCCAAGCCGAACTGTTCCGCCGCCTCCTTACTCACCAGGCCGGCTACCCCATCTGGCGCCACCACTTCCGGCAGCATGGAGGCATCCAATTGGACCGCCTCGAGCGCAAGCACCTCGGGCGCGTAGGCCTCTTCGGCCGGGCTCCACCACCCGGTGCCCGAGGCGTCACTGCGGTCCGTCGTCGCCACCCCGGTGAGGCAAAAGTTGAGGTAATCATGGGGCAACATGGCCCGGCTGGCGCCGGCAGCGGTCTCTGGTTCGGTGCGCCGGAGCCAGGCCCAGTGGGTCACTGTGAACGAACTCGTCAGTACCGAGCCGACTCGTTTGGCGCACTCCTCCGGCCCGCCAAGGCTGTCTACCAGAGCACGAGCATCAGCGGCGCTACGAGTGTCGTTCCACAGCGGGGCTTTTCGCAGCGGACGACCCGAACCGTCCAGGACGACCAGGCCGTGCTGCTGCCCACCGACCGATATGGCCGCAATCTCGGCGGACCGGCCCGTTTGGGCGAGGGCGTCCGCCATCGAGACCTCCCAGACCTTCGGGTCGGTCTCCCGGGCACCTCCCTCCCCCTCGACCACATTGGTGGCCGCGCCCGTTGCTACGACCTGGCCATCATCGGCGTCGATGACCAGGACCTTGGTTGATTGGGTGGAGCAGTCCACCCCGGCCACCAGCGGCATTATCGCCGCCTACGGCCTGACGTGGGTCTTCACGCCTTCGCCGGCACGGGCACGGCGTAAGGCCTCGTCGAACTGTTCGAGCGGCGTCGGCTCCGCCAGGAACGGCCGGACGTCCACCGCGCCGCGCGCCAGCATGTCGATGGCCTGGTCGAAGCTGTACAGCACCGCCATCGACCCGATGACCGTGATTTCGTCGTTGTAGACCCGAAATGGCGAAAGGCGGACGGTCGCTTCCACGGGCGCGACGCCGAAAACCAGCAAGCGTCCGCCTCGCTCGAGCAACGCCAGGGCCGCCTCGATAGCACTCGGGGCGCCAGTGGCATCGACGGCGACATCGAAAAGGGCACCATCGAGACCTTCGGCACTGGCGGCGGTGGCCGCCGCCCCGAGCCTATTTGCCACTGTCAGTCTTGACTCGGCTCGGTCGATCACCGTGACGCCGGCCGCGCCGGCAGTGACCAAAAGCTGCAAAAGGAGGAGGCCCATCGTGCCCGCTCCGAACAGCACCACCCGGCGGCCAACAACAGGCCCGAGCCGGTCGAGCCCGTGCACTGCGCACGACAGTGGTTCGACCATGGCCCCGGTCTGGCCGTCGAAGCCTTCGGGCAGCCGGTATACGTTGGCGGCCGGCACTGCTACCAGTTCGGCGAAGGCCCCGTCCACGGTGTCGCCGATGGCGCCCCAGTTTTGGCACAGGTTGCCCCGCCCGGACCGGCACGGCTGGCAGTAACCGCAAAACAGCGACGGGTCGACGGCCACCAGAGAACCCTCTTCGATGACGGGGGCGCCCCGAGCCCCGGCGAACGGGTCAGGCCCGATGGCCACGACCTCTCCCGCGAACTCGTGGCCCGGTGTGATCGGGTAAGGGGTGGGCGGGAACTCCCCGTCGACGATGTGCAGGTCGGTGCCACAAATCCCGCAACAGCTAACCCTTATCAAGACCTCGCCCGGCCCGGGTGACGGCTCGGCCATGACCCTCACCTCGACATGGCCCGGTTTTTCTACCACTACGGCGCGCACGGGACCAAGCTTGCAGTTCACGGCGCGACGCCGCAACTATTGGCCCGTGGACATCCTTCCTCAGGCCCAGGCCTTCGGCCCCAAAGCCAACGATTATGAAAAGGGACGGCCGGACTACCCGGCTACCGCTATCAACTGGCTCATCGAAGCGCTGCGCATAAACGACCGTTCCACCGTCGTCGACGTAGCCGCTGGCACCGGGAAACTGAGCCGGCTCCTCCTCCCTCCCAGCAGACGCGTAATCGCCGTCGAACCGGTGGCCGGGATGAGAGAAGTGCTCCGTTCAGCAGTGCCCGGCGTTGAGGTGCTCGAAGGCACGGCCGAGCACTTGCCTCTACCCGACAGCTCCGCCGACGCAGTCACGGTTGGACAAGCCTTTCACTGGTTCCGCGGCGCAGAAGCGTTGGCCGAGATCCACCGGGTCCTGGTCCCACGTGGACGGTTGGGGCTTATCTGGAACCGGCGCGACCTTGACCAACCCGTCCAGGCTGAATTGGCCAGGGTGATGGAGAGCCATCGTGGGGCGACGCCGTCGCACGATGACGGCGCCTGGAAAGCCGCCTTCCGTACAACGAGTTTGTTCGGCCCGCTGGCCGAGCAGGAGTTCGCCATGGAACAGGTTGTCGACGAGAGCCAGCTCGTGGCCAGGGTCCTATCAGTCAGTTTTATGGCCGCGTTGCCCGGCGACGAGCAGGCCACTGTCGCTGACGAGGTCAGCCAGCTCACCCACCGGCACGGCGAGCCCGTAGTACTGCGGTACACGACGAGAGCGTACTGGTGCGAGGCGGTGCCCGACGCCTGACTCCGCACAAACGGGGTTCAGACCGCGTGCCCGCCCCGGCCAAAGCCGGGGCGGGGACAACCTCGGACGAACAGCGCTACTTACGCTGAGGTCTTGTAGTAGTACTTGCTGACGCATCGGGTTGCTCGCATTTTTGGTCGTCGCCACCACGTTAGGCAGCAGTACCGACTTCTTGATCTGGGACTTGTGCCCGGTCAACGCATCGTAGGCGTACTGGACGGCCAGAGAACCCTCCATGGCCGGGTTCTGGATGACCAGGATGTTTATAACGCCTTGCTTGAGCAGGTTGACCTCGAGGGGTTCGGCGTCGTAGCCGGCCACGTAGACCTTGCCCTTATCGCCGGCGGCGTCAACACCCTTGCCCGCTCCTTGGGCAGAGTACAGGTTGGTCCCGAAGATGCCGACCAGCCCGGGGTGGGCCAGGATGATGCTCCTCGCCTCGGACTCAGCCGTGGTGGGGGAGTCCTGGTCGTAGACGTGGGCCACCACCTTCATGTTCGGGTACTTCTTCATCTCGGCCAAGAAACCGGCTTGGCGAAGGTCTGTGGTCGAGACGTTGGGCATGACGTTGATAACGGCCACATCACCTTTGTCGTGGGCCAATGAGGCGATCGTGTCAGCCGCTTTCTCACCGCCCTGATAATTGTCCGAGCTGATGGCCGAAGTCAGGATCGAGGTGTTGGCCAGCGTGGTGTCGACCGCAATTACGGGGATACCGGCTTTCACATAGGCGTTCATCGGCGCGAACAGGGCGTGCGTGTCCGTTGGCGCGATGAGCAGTGCGCTTGGCTTGCTGGCCAACACGGAATTGACCACCGGGATCTGCGTAGTGGGTGAGAACGTGGTCGCCCCGGCCCACTTGAGTGTGACGCCCAGTTTGGCTGCCTCTTGCTCTGCGCCGTAGTGCATCGTGATGTAGAAGGGGTCAACGGTAAGGCCGGGGATGAGCTCGATCGTGTACTTCGTGGCCGCGCTGGCGGCCGCGGCCCCGGGGCCTGCTGCCACACCGAACAGCGCTCCTGATACGAGGCACGCAGCAGCGCCCGTCGAAGTCAACCTGGAGCGCCAACCCCCCCGGCGTGGACTATCTCTTTTGATCATATGCTCCGTTTTTCCTTTCTCTCTTCTTTGGGTATAGGGGCTGGAGGTGAAACCCTCAGCCTTCTGGTTGGGAACCTCCTGGCCCGCCGACTGCGCGCGGCGGACCAGGGCGCGTTAGATGGTTACGGTCGTCGCTGAACTTGTAGCGGGCTGTACTTGTAGCGGGCCAAGTTTCATCGCTCGGCCAAACGGAGACGCACCTGGTCCAAGGCCACCGCGGCCACGACGATGAACCCTGTGGCCACCTGTTCCCAGCTGCCGTTCACTCCCACTAACACGAGGCCAGTGACCAGCAGGGCGATGATGAAGGTGCCGACCACGGTGCCGAGCATCGTGCCCCGGCCCCCGAACAGGCTGGCGCCCCCGATGACAACCGCCGCGATGGCGCTCAACTCGTCGTTTTGGCCGGCGACCGGCGTGGCGGTATCGAAGTTCGCCGTCACCATCATCCCGGCCAGGCCGGCCAGGAGCCCGGAGACGGTGTAGACCATCACCAGGTGGCGGTTGACGTTGATGCCGGCCCGGCGGGCACCGACGTTGTTGCTCCCTATGGCATAAGTACGTAGCCCATATCGGGTGCGGTGCAGGGCTAGCCCCATGATGATGCAGGCCACCGCGGCCACCAGGACGGTCACGTAGATCCAGCCTCCCAGGATGGTCGTGGTCCCGATGGCGCCGATCTGTGGGGGAAGGTTGACGATCTCGTTGCCCCCGTTCACGAGGCTCGGCGCGGCGCCGACTGCGGTGAGCGTACCGAGGGTGACGATGAAGGGCGGCAGCTTCAGGCGGGTAATGAGAAAGCCGTTGATGAACCCCACGAACGCGCCCAGCGCGAGGGCGACGATAAACCCGACAATCGTGATGAGCAAGGTGTCGTCGTGCGATGCGAGCATGTTTTGCATCACCACGCCGGACACCATCCCGGTGAAGCCGAGTATGGCGCCGTCGGAGAGGTCGATGCCCCCGGTGATGATGACGAACGTCTGGCCAATGGCCAGGAGCAGGAACTCGACGGCGTACTGGGACGTGTTGAGCCAGCTGGCCCTGGTGAACAACGTGGGCGCCAGGAGGCCGAACACCAGGATCATCAGGCCCAGGACGCCGACGATCCAGAAGTCCCCGGTCCGGTCGACCCAATTGAGCCAGGCGGCCCGTTGGCGGGCGCCCTCGCCCTCCGGGCCGGCCCCTGGCGATACCGTCCCCGACGTGGTGAGAGCGGACGGAAGTTTCACAGGCACGGTGTGGGTTCTTTCGGGGATCCCGAGTTATGGGGTCTCGAGCTAAAGGCCACTGCGCGTCCCTCCCATGGCCGCGCCGGTGATCCACGCCACTATGTCGTCTACCGACGATTCGGCGGGCCGCAGGTCCGCCACCACACGGCCCTGGAACAGGACGACTACCCGGTCGCAGAATCTTGTGCACCTGAGGCAAGTTGTGGCTGATCAACAAGACCGGCACGCCGTTTTCGCATACGGAACGGACCAGTTCGCCTACTCGTTCCTGCTGCTCGACGCCGAGCGCCGCTGTGGGTTCGTCCATGAGTATCACCTTGGATCCCCAAGCCACGGCGCGGCCGACGGCGATGGCTTGGCGCTGCCCACCCGAAAGACGGCCCGCGAGCGAGTTCACTGAGCCGATGCGGATGCGGGTGCGTTCGAGGTCGACCTCGGCGGACCGGGCCATGGCCCGGCGGTCGAGCCAGCCGAAGACCCGGAGCGGTCCCTTCACCGTTTCTTCTCGGCCCAAGAAGATGTTGGCCCACACGCTGAGGTCGGGGGCCAGCGAAAGGTCCTGGTAAACGGTCTCGATCCCGAGCCGGCGTGCCTCGAGCGAGGACCCGAAGGTGACCGGCTTACCATCGACCAATATCACCCCGTCATTGGGCTGAAGCGCCCCGGACAGGATGTTGACGAGGGTTGACTTGCCGGCGCCGTTGTCGCCGACCAGGCCTACCACTTCGCCCTTGCGGACCTCGAGGTCGACACCCCTGAGGGCTTGTATGCTGCCGAAATGCTTGGTGATCCCCCTTACGGCGATCACCGGCACCTCGCCGTCGACGGCCACCGCCGCTCCTTCGAGCTGAGGCCCCGGAGCGTCTGGGCCTCCGGCCGCTGCGCCGCCGGCGACGCTGCCGTCGTCAGCTACCACCGCCGGTCCCTTCCTGTCTTCGGCCCGACGCGGCCCAGCAGCTCGGGTGGGCCCAGCAATCCGGGTGGGAAATGTCCCTGCTGCTCGGGTCCATAGTCAGTACAGGCTTCCGGGTCGCGCCCGCCTTGTCAAGGAGCTGAACGAGATGTCAGGACGGGGTGAGCTCCTGGTGGGCGTCGACGTCGGCACCACCATGACTAAGGCGGCGGTGGTCACGCCTGATGGCGAAGAGGTGGCGTGGGGCAGTGTCCCCACCCCCTGGTACCCCGTACCTACGGGCGCGGAAATAGGCCCGCTCGACATCCTCGACGCCGTGGCCAGTGCGGTTGGCTCGGCCCTCGACCTCGCCCCTCCGGGCCCTGTGGCCGGCCTGGCCGTGACGAGCATGGCCGAAACAGTGGCGCTGCTGGGCAAAAACGGCGAGCCGGTGGCACCGGCCATTGCGTGGCATGACAGGCGCGGCCAAGAGGAGGCGGCGGACCTGGTCCGCGTATTGGACGGGCCTACCTTTTCGGGCCGCACCGGTCTGGCTCCCTCCCCTACTTGCACCCTCGCCAAGCTGGCGTGGCGTTCCCGCCACCACGGTAGTGGCGCTTTGTGTGCGCTTAGCGTCGCCGACTGGGTGGTCCACGCCCTTGGTGGAGAGCGGGTGTCGGAGGCGTCACTGGCCTCGCGTACCGGCGCCCTGGTCCTAGCCGGACGGACCTGGTGGGTGGAGGCGCTCGAATGGGCCGGGGTGCCGGTCAACTTGTTCCCCCCGGTCGTCCAGGCCGGCCAGCTCGTGGGCTACGTCACCGACGAGTCGCTGGAGGCCTTCTCGAGGACGTCCCGGCGGGGCACCCGTGCCCTCGACCGGCTACGGGGGGCGGCACTGGCGTCGGCCGGCCACGACCACATTTGCGTGGCCGCCGGGACGGGGGCCGTCGGCCCCGGTGCGCTGCTCGATTCGTGCGGTTCGGCAGAGGCGCTGGTCAGGACGGTGGCGCCGCTCGATGAAGACCGGCTGCGGCGGGCGGTGGCTTCCGGTCTCACCGCCGGTTGGCATACCGTGCCCGACAGGTACTCCCTGGTGGGCGGCCAATCTCTCGGGCTCATGCTCCGCCCCGTCCTGCGGTTGCTGGGAGTCGACGAAGAGGCGCTCGGGACGTTTGACGCGGAGGCGCAAGCGGCCGCGGCCGGCTCGGTGCGCGTCGTGCGAGACGGCCCCTACGCCAACCTCTCCATCGTGGACGTAGGCCCCGATGCCTCTCCCGCCGCCCTGTGGAACGCGGCCCTGGACGAAGCCGCCGAAGGCGCCGCTCGCATCGTGCGGACGACCGAACTGGAGGCGGGGCCGGCCGGCGAGCTCGTCCTGACCGGCGGATGGTCGCACCTGGCGGGGTTGCGCGAGCGCAAGCGACGCCTCCTTTCCCAGGCGCGATGGCCAGACGCAGTAGAGGCCGGGCCCGAGGAGCGGCCCTCTTCGGCGGGTGCGCGGCCGGGTTGTTCAGCGGCCCATATGCCTTCCCGAAGCCAAGGGATTTAACCTGGGCCGAGCCCGCCGGGGCGGGTACCGGCAAAACCTCCGATTGACCAGCCGTCACGTTTGTTTGGCGGCCTATCAGGGGCCTACTAGAAGGGGAACCAAATGCCCATGCAAAAGATCATCAACGAGCCCAAGGCTTTCGTGGACGAGATGCTCGACGGCATTCTCCTCGCCCACCCGGAAAGCCTGCGAGCCCCGGCCAAGCGGGTGCTCGTACGGGCTTCGGCCCCTTCGGAAGGCAAGGTGGGGATCGTCACGGGCGGGGGCTCAGGCCACCTGCCCCTGTTCCTCGGCTATGTCGGGTACGGCCTGGCGGACGCAGTAGCGGTAGGGGACGTCTTTGCCTCCCCCAGTTCCGAACAGATACTGGAGGCCACCAGGGCCGTCCACGGCGGGACGGGAGTGCTCTACCTGTACGGGAACTATGGGGGCGACGTCATGAACTTCGACCTCGCCGCGGAACTTGCCGATGCCGAAGGGATACAGACCTCGACCGTCCTCGGCGCCGACGATGTGGCCTCGGCCCCAGCTGGGTCCGAAAGCCGGCGCCGGGGCGTGGCCGGCATCACCTTTCTCTACAAGGTGGCGGGGGCCAAGGCGGAGCAAGGGGCCTCGCTGGAGGACGTGGTGGCGGTCGTCGAGCGGGCGGCGGCCGGCCTGCGGTCTATGGGCGTCGCCTTGTCGCCGTGCGTGGTGCCCGCCGCCGGAGAACCGACGTTCGACTTGCCAGTGGGGGAAATGGAAATCGGTATGGGCATCCATGGTGAGCCCGGGGTCCGGCGTGGGCCGCTCGAACCCGCAGCGCAGATCGCCGACCAGCTCGTCGACCGCATCACGGCCGACCTGCCGTTCAAGAGGGGTGACGAAGCAGCCGTGTTGGTGAACGGCCTGGGCGCTACTCCCAGGGAGGAGCTGTACGTCCTGTTCCGTTCTGTACACGCCGCGCTGGCGTCGTCCGGGGTGGCGGTGCGACGGACCTGGGTAGGCGAGTACGCCACGTCACTGGAGATGGCCGGGGCGTCGGTGTCCGTCCTCCGCCTGGACGACGAGCTCCTGGGGCTTCTGGACGCCCCATGCGAGTCGCCGTTCGTGGTGAGGCGGTAGGCCCGTGGCTCCCACGGCTCTGGTCAATGCTCTTTCCGCCGCGGCCGACGCCGTCGAAGGGTCGGCGGCCGAACTCAACCGCCTCGATGGCTACGCCGGTGACGGCGACCTCGGCATCACCATGACCCAGGCGGCCCAGGCGTTGCGGGACGTCCTGGCCGCCAGCGAAGAACAAACCGTGGCCCAGCTACTTTCCAGCTGCGGCGCAGCCATGGCGCGAAGCGCCCCGTCCACCAGCGGGACTCTCGTGGCCACTGGCTTTCTGCGGGCAGCCAAGGCGTTGGCCGAACCTCCCGACAACACGGTGGAAGCGCTCGTGCGGGCGTTCGCCGCCGCCATGGAGGGGATCCAGGCCCGGGGGAAGGCGGCAGTGGGGGACCGGACGTTGGTCGACGGCCTGGACGCCGTTTCCAACAGCCTGGGACTATCGCTCACTGCGGGTCTAGGCACACAAGAAGCGATGGCCCAAGCGGCCCGCGCCGCTTCGGCTTCGGCCGAGGCCACGGCTGAGATGGAGCCCAAGGCGGGGCGAGCCAGCTGGGTCCCCGAACGGGCTAAGGGTCACCCGGACGCCGGCTGCGAAATGTTGGCCATCGCCCTCGAGGCGGTGGCCACCAGCGTGGGCGCTAGCTGAGCCTCATACGGAAACACCCGTGGAGTGGACAATGGCGTAGAGCTTTTCCAGTAGCGCGGCGGCCTCGTCGATGGGCCTCTGCCACACCCGGCGGCCGATCACAATGCCATTAGCGCCCGCTCGTACGGCGTCGCCCACCATCGCCAACAGATCTGCGGTGGTACCACCTTGCGGCCCCCCGAGCATAACGATCGGCAGGTGCAGTTCTGAGCGCCACGACGCCAACGTGCCTACGTCGCCGGGGTAGGCCACTTTCAAAATGTCCACCCCCAATTCCATGGCCACACGACAACCGTCCGCTTCAATTGAAACGGCTTCAGGCCCGCGCTCCATCTCGAAGGCGATGGGCTCAGCCATAACCGGGATGCCGAGAGGGGCAGCCGCCTCCACGACCGAGGAGACCATGCTGACGGTGGCCGCCCGCTGTGGCGCCGGCATGTTCCATGGCATGAGGATCTTGACCGCGTCGGCCCCCAGGGCCGCCGCCGTCGAAACCCCTGCGATCATGGCCGTCATACCGACATCGCCAGCCTTCCAATAGGAATCGATCGTCAGCAGGCGAGCAGGAGCGTTCCGATTGGCGAAGAGCGAGGCGCTCCGAGCGGTCAGGCCGGGGCCGATCAGGAAGCCGTCACAGCTGAGCGGCAGGAACGTCTCGATCGCCGCCACGGGGTCCTCTAGTCCCGAAACCCGCCCGAGCATGCTGCCGTGGTCAAGCGGGAGCACCACCGTCTTGCCATCCAGGCCGAAAATCCGGCCCATCCGGTACGCCTTGCCAGCTTGGGCGGCGGACACGGGCTGTTGGTTCTGGTTCACAATGGCTCACGCTTTCCATGCTGAGGCGGTCAAGGCCGCGACCGGTTTGACCGTTACAAGCTATTCGAAAGCGCCGGGCAACCAGCCAGCCCGGGCCCGTCGTCACAAAACGACCGGACGGGCCTCCCCTTGTAGACCACCGCTACTGGCCTCGGTCACCGGGGTTATCTCGATTGAAGGGTACAGGGCCCGGTCAAAACCGACATACCTGATCGGGCCAATAAGCCGGAGAGAAAGGTTGGCTCGAACGTCGGTGCTCGAAGCCCCCACCCTGAGCTCCACATCGCCGGGGTCGACCCGGCGCCGGCCAGAACTGTCGGTGTAGGACGTCAGGTCGGCGTGAAGCTCGATGACGACGGCGCGTTCCTCGCCAGGGGGCAAATTCACCCGTTTGGCGGCTATCAATTGTTGAGCGGGACGGGCGACCTCCGCAATGCGGTCGTGGAGGTAGACCTGCACGACCTCGGTGGTGGTCATGGCCGCGTCGTTGCGGAGGCGGACCGAAATAGTCGAGGTGCCGTCTGTAGCCCAATCGGCTCCCCCGACCACGGACACGTCCACCCACGTTGCTGGGGCGTAAGAAAGCCCATGGCCGAAGGCGAAAACCGGGGTCGGGTCGACGCTGCTGACTTCGCTGCGCCGGGCCAAAGTGGACGCCAGGTACGTGGACGGTTGGCTCCCGCCGGGCCCCGGAAAACTGATCGGTAGGCGCCCCGACGGATCCGCCCGTCCGGCGAGGACGTCGGCCAGAGCCGTGGCGCCCTCCTCGCCCAGGAAAAAACCGCACACTGCGGCGGCCAATCGGTCGACCTGGCGGGAAATGTCGTAGGGACGGCCAACCAGCAACACCAACACCACTGGCTTGCCGGTGGCGAGGAGGCGTTCGAGCAGTTGTTCTTGGCGGCCCGGCAAGCGGAGGTCCGCGGCGTCGCAACCCTCGCCGGAGGTGCCGTGGCCGAACAACCCGGCTTTGTCACCCAGGACGGCCACGCATATGTCGGCCGCCCGGGCCACCCCGACGGCGGCTTCGATGCCCTCGTCATCTCCACCGAGGACAGGACACCCTGGTTCGAACCGTATGTCGTAGGCGGCCGTATCGTCCCGCAGCGCCTCCAAAACGGTCGGCACGTCCACTCCCATCGCCATTTCCGGGTGGCGCGACCCCACATGCATCGGGAACGAGTAACAACCGAGCATGGCACTGGCCTCTGCCGCCAGAGGTCCCACGACAGCAATCCGCTGCCCACGCGACAACGGCAGAACCCCCCGATTAGCCAGCAACACGATCGAACGCCGGGCCAGCTCGCCGGCCAGCGCCCGGCTCTCTCGTTCATCGAGTTCGACGAAATCCTCGTCAAGGGCAGGCGGTTCGGGGCACCAGCCTTCGTCGAGGAGGCCCAGCTCGCACTTTTGGGCCAGCACCCGGCGTACAGCTCTGTCTACGAGCTCGAGGGCGACCTGGCCCTGTTCGATGGCGGCGTGCAAGGCGTCGGCGAAACAGTCCACCGTCGGCAGCTCGACGTCGATCCCGGCCGCCAGCGCTTTGGCCGCCGCTGCGCCGGGACCATCGGCCACGGCGTGCAAGGAGTGCAGGAACGAAACAGAAAAGTAATCAGAGACGACGGTGCCCGAAAACCCATAATTATCCCGTAACAAATTGGTCAGTATGGACGCGTCTGCCGCCACCGGGAGCCCATCGATCTCGACGTAGGCGTTCATAACCGAACGCGCCCCCGCTTGCAATGCCATTTCGAAGGGCGGGAGCAAGATATCGGCGAGCTCTCGTGGCCCGATGGAAACGGGAGCCAGATTGCGGCCCGCCCGGGAGGTCGAATACCCGACGAAGTGTTTGAGGGTTGACACCACGCCGGCGGCCTCGAGGCCCCTTACGTACGCGCTCCCTATAAGGCCGACAAGATAAGGGTCTTCGCCGATGGTTTCTTCCACCCGGCCCCAACGCAAGTCGCGGGCAACATCTAAAACAGGCGCCAGTCCCTGGTGGACGCCAAGGCGCCGCATGGACAAACCGATCCTGGTGCCCATCTGCTCGATCGTCTCGGGGTCGAAGCTGGCGCCCCAGCACAGCGGCGACGGGTAGATCGTCGCTTGCCATGTGGTGAAACCGGTCAGGCATTCCTCGTGGACCATGGCCGGGATACCGAAACGACCTTCGTCCATGACCCGGCGCTGGAAGGCGGCCAGGCGCCGGGCTCCGCTGACAGGGTCGACCGGCGACGTACCGTACGGCCGGGTCAGCTGCCCCAGCCCATAGGCAGCCAGGTCTTCCCAATGAGACGACGAGGCCGCGAACTCGTGCTGGTGCGGTGCGACCTGGCCGGCGTCATCGATCCCGACCCATAGGGAGTACAACTGGGCCAGTTTTTCCCGCAAGCTCATCCTGTGCATGAGGTCGTCGACGCGTGCGGCGACCGGGGCGTCGGCGTCCCGCCACAGTTCAGCTCCGCCCCTCGAGCCCGTTTCAGCCAATTGCGTCTCGGTCATGCGGTTACAGGCGCTAGACGGCCCGGGTGGACTGCCGCACGACGAGGCGGGTCGGCAAGACGGCCAGGTTGTCCCCGATGGCCTCGCCTCTCACCAGCTTGACCAACATGGCGGCAGCCTGGCGGCCCATACTGCGGATCGACTGGTCCACGGTCGTCAGGGCAGGGCTGCTCAATGCTGAATCTGGGATGTTGTCGAAACCGACCACGGAAACGTCGTCGGGGACTCTGAGCCCGAGCTCCGTGGCCACATCCACGGCAGCCAGGGCGCAGGCGTCGCTGGCGGCAAAGATAGCCGTGGGGCGGTTCGCGCTCGTCAACAGCTGTCGCACCGGCCCCACCGCAACCGCCGGGTTGTAGTCACCCAACTGGACCAGATCCTCGTCCACCGCCACACCGGCGCTCTCCATGGCCTGGCGGTAGCCCTGTTCGCGCAGCCGCGCGGATTCGAGGTCCGGCCGCCCTTTGAGCATAGCTATCCGGCGGTGCCCGAGGTGAAGGAGGTGGAGGACAGCCTGTTCGGCGCCGCTGAGGTTGTCGGATACCACGGTCGGGACTGTCGACTGGCCCGCATGCGGGTCCACGGCGACCACGGGCGCACCGTAGTCGACGTCTATGACAGTGGGGGTGACGAGAAGGGCGCCGTCGAGCACGGTGCCACTCAGACGGGAGAGGTACCGGCGCTCCCAGCCCACGCGGAAGCCGCTGCTAGCCGAGTACACCACGAGCTCGAAACCGGTGCCACGCAAGGCCTGGCTGGCCCCCTGCAACACCTCGACGCTGAAGGGCTCGATGTCAGCCACGAGGATGCCGATCACATTCGTCCGCCGGCTCCGAAGGCTCTGGGCCGACAGGCTGGCCTCGTAGCTGAGCTCGCTGATGGCGGAACGCACGATGGCATCAGTACTCGGGGCTACCCCATAGCGGCCATTGATCACTTTTGAGACAGTGGCCACAGACACGCCGCTGCGGGCGGCGACGTCTCGGATCGTGGCGCGAGCCTGGGTAACCACGAAGCAACCGTAGCACGAAGCAACCGTAGGTCTGGCGAAACCTTTAGGAACCATTATCGATAACGATTGACACGCCGATAACCAGGATATATTGTGGCTCTACCGCCGGGCTAGCCCCCGGTAGGGAGCGCAAGAAGGGGAAGAATAAAGTGCGAAGCCTACGAAACTTTCGACAAGTGGGCCGCCTCGTAATCTCGAGCTTGGCAACCGCAACACTCGTGGCTGCCAGTGCGAGCGCGGCGACGGCCGCCCCTCATTCGACCAAGCCCAACGCCAGCAAGAGCGTCACGTTGACGTGGTGGAATAATGCGACATCCGGTGTCCTACTCAAGGTGTGGCAAAACGCCATCAAGTCCTTCGAAGCGACGCACCCGGGTGTCA
This sequence comes from uncultured Acidimicrobiaceae bacterium, assembly GCA_963845605.1. Classification (GTDB taxonomy): domain Bacteria; phylum Actinomycetota; class Acidimicrobiia; order Acidimicrobiales; family Palsa-688; genus Fen-671. Next base: position 160,195 of record CAWJSS010000002.1, on the reverse strand, counting down.
AGATCCAGAACGTCCCCATCCAGAACGAAGTGCTACAGGACACGAAGATCCCGGTGGCCTTGAGCTCTGGCAGCCCCCCCGACATCTTCCAGCAATGGGGAGGCGGGAGTGAGGCTACTCAGGTGACTTCCGGAGAGCTGATGAACATGACTATGGCTACCTCTGGTTGGATAAAGACAGTCGGTGCCGTCGCGGATGGCTGGCAGGTATCGGGACAGCAGTACGGGATCCCCTACGACCTCCATATCGTCGGGTTCTGGTACCGGAAGGACCTCTTCGCCAAAGCCGGGATCAGCTCGCCGCCCGCCACTCTGAACCAGCTCGAAAGCGACGTAACGAAGCTGAAAGCCGCCGGCATCGCCCCCATTTCGGTGGGGAGCAAGGACAAATGGCCTGACGCTTTTTGGTGGGAGTACTTCGCTCTCCGGGAGTGCTCGACGGGCGTTTTGCAGAAGGCCATGAAGTCCATCAACCTGAGCAACTCGTGCTTCGTAAAAGCCGGTAATGCGATGACGGCTTTCATGAAGACCAACCCGTTCCAAACCGGTTTCCTGGCCACGCCCGCCCAGACAGGTGCGGGAAGTTCCGCCGGTCTGGTGGCCAACGGCCAGGCCGCCATGGAGCTTCAGGGCGACTGGGACCCAGGCGTGATCGACTCCCTGACGACGAGCAAGACGATCAACTCCGATCTCGGGTGGTTCCCGTTCCCGTCAATCCCAGGTGGGGCAGGCGACCCGCACACGGTCCTCGGGGGCGGGGACGGGTTCTCCTGCTCCAAGAGCGCAGGACAGGCTTGTGTTCAGTTCCTCGAGTACCTCGACAGCGCATCCGTACAGAAGCAGGTGGCCGGCGCGTCCACCGGGTTGCCAGCGAACCCGGCCGCGGCGCCGGCGCTAACGTTGCCGGCTCTCAAGCAAGTCCTTAGTTATTACAAGGCGACGCCATTCCTGCAGACGTATTTCGACATCGCCTTCCCGACAAATGTGGGCCAGGCTCTCGACGCCGCCGTAGCTAACTACTTTGCCGGCGCCGGCACCCCGCAATCAATTATCCAGGCCGTCGCCCAGTCAGCCAAGAAGGCCGGCTAGCACCACGAATATAGTCAGATAGCGATATGGACAGGCTGTTGGTCGCGACCGCCGATAAGCAGGCGTCCTCGCAGCTAGCCTCCCTGGAGCCGACCGGCCGCAGTAACGTGCGGCCGGTCCGGCCCCGCACCAGCTGGCGCACCCGGCTGGAGCTGGTTTTCCTCATCGGGCCGGCGTTTGTGCTGTTTGTCGGCTTTGTCCTGGTCCCGATTGCGCTGGCGGCCCGCTACAGCCTGTACAACTGGAGCGGCTTTGGGCCGCTGAAAGACTTTGTCGGCGTTCAGAACTACCGGCAGGCGCTAGACGACCCCGTCTTCCGCAGCGCCATCTACCACAACCTGATATTGGCCGGGCTGGCCCTCCTGCTTCAACTCCCGGTAGCGGTAGCGACGGCCTTGCTGCTCAACCGAAAACTAAGAGGCCAGGGCCTGCTGCGCTTGATCACCTTCGCCCCGTACGTCCTGTCCGAAGCCACCACTGCCGTTATTTGGCTATTGCTTCTCGAGCCTGGCGGCTTTGTCGACCAGGTGATGAAAGCCGTTGGGCTGGGAGGGTTGGTCCAGGTGTGGCTGGCCAATATCCATATTGTGCTCTATACCCTTTTCGTCGTAATCACCTGGAAGTACATAGGTTTCGGGATCATATTGTTCCTGGCCGGCCTGCAGGGCATACCGTCGGAACTGAAGGAGGCTGTCCTCCTCGACGGAGCCTCGCCCCGTCAATCCTTCCGCCATCTGACGCTACCCCTGCTCGGGCCGACCATCCGTATCTGGGTGTTCCTCGCCGTCATCGGGTCCTTCCAGCTGTTCGACGTGGTTTGGATCATGACCGAGGGAGGGCCGGCCAACGCATCGAACACCATGGTCACTTATTTGATATACAACGGTATCGACAGCACCGAGTTCGGCTTTGGGAGCGCGGTAGCCGTCCTCTTGTTCATCTTTTGCCTTGTCTTTGCACTGGCGTACCAACGCTACGCCCTGCGCCGTGATATTGCCGGCGCCGTAACTCGGGCGGTGGGCTAAGCCATGGCAACTGTCCAGGTAGCATCCGACGTATCGGCCCTCAAAACGAGGCCCCGTAAGGCTCATCCGGTGGGGCTTTCGCTCAGCTACCTAGCGGCTGTTTTCGTCGTTGGCGTAACGCTGGTCCCCATGCTCTACGTCGTTATAAGTGGGTTCCGTACGACAGCCCAGATCAATACGTCCCCGGTTGGGCTACCTCATCCATGGGTGTTCAGCAACTACAGCTCCATCCTCAGTTCGGCGTCGTTCTGGCATTTCGTAGGCAACAGCGTGATCATCGCCGCCGTCGCCACCGGGGCCGCGGTGGCGTTCGGGTCGATGGCGGCGTTCGCGTTGTCGCGTTACGCCTTCAGAGGGCGCGAAGCCCTGTTCGGACTGTTCATGGTGGGGCTGCTGTTCCCGGCCAGTGTGGCCAGCCTGCCGCTCTACCTGCTCCTGCGCCAGATCGGGCTGCTGGAAAACCTGATGGGCGTCGCTATCCCCGAGGCTGCTTTCTCTTTACCGATAACCATCTTCATACTGCGGCCGTTCCTGCGGGCCGTACCCGGCGAACTCGAGGACGCCGCTGTGGTCGACGGCGCCAGCCGCTTGACCTTTTTCCGCAGGATCCTGCTGCCGTTGTCGAAGCCGGCCGTCACCACGGTGGCCATCCTGGCTTTTATAACTAGCTGGAACGCGTACCTCCTGCCACTCCTCGTCTTCAACCAGCAACAGCATTACACTCTGCCTTTAGGCGTCGCTTCGTTCGAATCGACCTATTCTTCAAACACGGCCGCCATTCTGGCTTTTGCCGCCCTTTCGATGGTGCCGGCGCTGGCCTTTTTCGTGCTGGCCGAACGGCGCATCGTGAGCGGCCTCACCGGCGCTTTGAAGGGTTAGCCGTGAGGACGCGCCCAGTTGCCTCCGCCGGTATAAGCCCTCTGCCTGTCGGCCCTTTACGAGCCAGCGGTTTGTCCGGCGGGTGGACGGGCCGGGACCACTAGGCTTCAATCGGTATGCAACAACCGCGGTCCGCGACCGCCGTAAACGGCCACCGCCCTCCCCCGGGCGCTCGGGCCAAGTCGCGCAAGCAAGTGACAATTGCCCAGATCGCGGAAGCGGCCGGCGTCAGCCCATCGACGGTTTCGAAGGTGCTCAATGGCAAAGTCAGACGTCTCGGAAGCCACCCGCCAGCGGGTGCAGTCCCTGGTGCTCGACCGCCGTTACGAGCGCCGCACCTCTCCCGCGTGGCGGTACCCCGCCGCTGGTCGACCTGGTCTTCGCCGAGCTGGAAAGCCCCTGGGCCATGGAGATCGTCCGGGGAGCGGTCACAGCCGCGTCGGAGGTTGCCCTGACGGTGTCGTTGACATCGCTCTCGGACGGGATGGAGCAGCGGTCCTGGCTCGACCACATAAGTGCCAGGGGGACTCGAGGAATTATCCTGCTGCTGGCTCGCCTCAGCCCACGCGATCACGCCGAACTGAGAGCCCGCGGCTTACCCTTCGCCGTCGTCGACCCCCGTGGCGAACCTGACCCGAGCGTGACGACCGTCGGAGCCACCAACTGGTCGGGCGGGTTCACGGCCACTCGCCACCTGATCGAACTGGGGCACCGGCGGGTCGGCGTCATCTCGGGTCCTTCGGACCTGCTCTGCAGCCGGGCCCGCATGGACGGTTACCGCTCCGCCATGGAGGCAGCCGGGCTGTCCCTCGACCCGGAGCTGATGCAATGGGGTGACTTCCATGTGGACGGCGGCTTCAATGAGGCTATGGCCATGCTGGCACTGCCGGAGCCGCCGACCGCCATTTTTGCGGGCAGTGACATTCAGGCTCTGGGCGTGCTCGAGGCGGCCCGAGTGCAGCATGTGCGGGTACCCAATCAGCTGAGCCTCATAGGCTTCGACGACCTCCCCTTGTCGCGCTGGACTTCACCGCCGCTTACAACAGTTCGCCAGCCGTTGGCGGAAATGGCCGCCACCGCCGTCCGCCTGGTGCTGGCCCAGGGCAGCGGCGAAGCGACGGAAGGGCGCAGTATCGAGCTGGCCACCAGCCTGGTCACTCGAGAAACGACGGCTCCCTACCCGTGACATCCGCTGCCGGAAATGCAGCGGGACGACACCGCCGGCAACCAGGTGCGTTTTGTAACCAGGTCATGCCGTTCGCAGGCGTGACAGGTTCCGGGCGACCAGGCCCCGAGGGCGATTTCCGTCGTCTAGGACGCGTTTCGGGTATTGGGGCGCGTCGCTCTTCGGCGTCAGTAAGTCGTTGCCTTGACTACGCTTGCACCCCGATGAGCTGGGCTGGTACCGATGAGACGGGACCGTTCGTTTAGGCGGGACCGTCTCACGGTACAAGCCCGCTCCTACGCACAGCGGTGAAGCCGGCTAGGTCCACCAGTGGTTAGCGGATGCCGAAGATGTGGTCCAGGGCGAGCTGGTCGAGGCGTTCGATGTTGACCTCTCGAATTCCCGCCACGTCAGGGTCGAAATCCTCGTAGGCGGAGCGGTCGGCCAATAGCTGGCTGAGCGTCTCGCCCTGACCGAGGGTGGGCTGGGCCAGCGAGGGCCATCCGGCGGCCGACATCGCCTCCTGCACTTCTGGGTCGGCCCGAAAGGCAAGAGCCTTCTGTTTCAATATTAAGTAATTTCGCATACAGCCGGCCGCCGATACCCACACTCCTTCGGGCCCTTCGGCACGGGGCGGCTTGAAATCGAAATGGCGAGGACCGTCGTAGCCGGCCGTCTCGAGCAGGTCGACCAGGAAAAAGGCCCCCTTCACGTCGGCCGAGGCAAAGCGCAGGTCCTGGTCGTAACGCGGCCCGTGCTGGCCGTTGAGGTCGATATGGAAGAGTTTGCCGGCCCATAACGCTTGCGCCACGCCGTGCACCATGTTGAGGCAGGCCATATTTTCGTGACCGACCTCGGGGTTGAGCCCCACCATCTCGGGGTGCTCGAGCTGGTAAATGAACGAAAGGGCGTGACCGATGCTGGGCAGGAGAATGTCGCCACGGGGTTCATTTGGCTTGGGTTCGAGGGCGAACCGCAGGTTGTACTCCTTCGAGCGGGCGTACTCGCACAGAAGGTCGACCGCTTCCTTGTACCGGTCAAGGGCAACCCGCACGTCCTTGGCCGCGTCGGACTCGGCCCCTTCTCGCCCGCCCCACATGACGAAGGTCTGCGCCCCCAGCTCGGCGGCCAGGTCCAGGTTGCGGATCGTCTTGCGCAAGGCGAAGCGCCGGACGGAGCGGTCGTTGGCGGTAAACGCGCCCTCTTTGAACACCGGATGGGAGAAGAGGTTGGTGGTGATCATGGGCACGACTATCCCCGTCTCGTCCAGCGCCGAACGAAAGCGCTTGATTAGTGCCTCCCGGGTCACGTCGTCGCTCCCAAATGGCACCAGGTCGTCATCGTGGAAAGTGACGCCCCAAGCTCCGAGAGCGGCCAGGTGCTGGACGGCGTCGACCGGGTCGAGGGGCGGCCTGGTGGCGTCGCCAAATAGGTCCTTGCCCCCCCAGCCCACGGTCCACAGGCCGAAACTGAAGTGGTCCGTTTTCGTAGGGGTGAAACGGTCGCTCATCGGATCTCCTCGGTCCCCGCGCATGCCACTGCGCTCGTTCACGTTCTTACCCTAGCGCGCCGGCAAGGTCCCATAACTTTCGACAATCATTGGCCACAACCGCTCGAAAAATAGGAGCGACATTTCGCTCCGTGAGGCGCGTGGTGCCGTTCTCTAAGTTCGTGACCGAAGTCTCGCCTGCTCCGCCGCTCGGGCCAGGGTGGGGTCAGGCAACACGTGGGCTATGGGGAAGGAGCGAGCTACCAGCTGGCGCATTTCGGCTTGATCTGCCACTTTTCCCGCACTGCCCAGCTGGGCCAGGAGATTACCAATGGCCGTCGCCTCTGTTGGCCCCGCCACGACTTCGAGGCCGCTGCACGCCGCCAACAACGAGAGGAACAGCCGATTGGCCGAGCCGCCACCAACCACATGAAGGACGCTGACGTTTTTGCCCGCACAACGCTGGGCGTCCTCCAGCGTGGAGCAAATGGCGAGAGCCACGCTGTCCAGCACACAGCGGACTAATTCAGCCTCGCTCTCGGGTACCGGCTCCCCATTCGCAGCGCACGCCTGACGTATCCGTGCGGGCATATCGCCCGGGACGGCGAACACGGGATCGGTCGTGTCTATTAGCGAGCGGAACGGGGGGCACGCTTCCGCCTCGACGAACAGTTCGGCCAATCGCACCGTCCGGCCCTGGCGCGCCCAGCACCGCTCACTTTCCTGGATCATCCAGTAACCCATTACGTTTTTCAAGAAGCGCACCGTGCCTCCGTAGCCCCCCTCGTTGGAGAAGTTGGCCGTCCGGCTTACTTCCGTAATCACGGGAGCGGCCAACTCGAGGCCGACGAGCGACCACGTGCCGCTCGACACATAGGCGAAATCCTCGGTCAGGGCGGGCACGGCCAGGACCGCCGACGCCGTGTCGTGGGACGCCACCGCCACCACCGACGGCGGCGTGGCCATGCCGGCACTAGCGGCCACGGCAGGCAGGATCTCCTCCGTAGTGCTCGCCGGGCTCTATGGCCGCCCCGAAGATCTCCCTGCGCAGGCCCAGGAGCGGGAACAGCCACTCGACGAAGCCGCCGGTGCGAGCGTCGACCATTTCGGTGGTCGAAGCGATGGTCCGCTCCAGCCGCCGTTGCCCGGTTAGCAAGTAGGCGAAGAGGTCGGGGACCATCAAGAGGTGGGTGGCGACGCCATAAGCTGTGCTGCCTCGTTCGGCCATTAGCTGGCAGATGGTATTGATGGCCATCGCCTGCGTACCGGTGGCATCATAAAGTCGCCCCAGGCCGACGAGCTCGTCCAGGCGCGTCAGGTAACCGGTCGTGCGCTCGTCTCGATAATGAAAGGGCAGTCCCAGCAACCGGCCGTCACCATCGACAAGCCCGTAATCGACGCCCCAGCTATCTATGCCGACCCAGAGATGGCCTTCTCCGATCTCGCGGTGCAGACGCCCCAGCGCCTCCAGCATCCCGTGGTGGAGCCCAACCAGGTCCCAGTGGATCCCGTCCGGGAGCTGGACTGGCCCGTTCGGGAGCCGAGCCACCTCCCGGACGACGAGCCGGTCGCGCTCCACACGGCCCGCGGACAAGCGGGCGCTGGACGCGCCAAGGTCGATGGCCGCGTGCAGACTGGGGGCAGCCAAGATCCGCGACCTAGCGCAACGACGCGCTCACCGCAGGAAGGCGGCCGCTACCCCCGCATCGACGGGGACGATCAAGCCGGTCGTGCGGGCCAGGTTGCCACCAGTAAGGACGAACACCGCGTCCGCCACATGCTCGGGGAGGACCTCCAGCTTGAGGAGCGTGCGCGAAGCGTAGTACTCACCCAGTTTTTCTTCTGGCACGCCATAAACGGCGGCCCGCTGGGCACCCCACCCGCTGGCGAATATGCCCGAACCGCGGACCACGGCGTCCGGGTTGACGCCGTTCACACGGATGCCGTGCTCTCCGAGTTCGGCCGCCAAGAGCCGGACTTGGTGTTCCTGGTCAGCCTTGGCCGCACCGTAAGCGACATTGTTTGGCCCGGCGAACACGGCGTTCTTGCTTGCTATGTACACGATGTCGCCGCCCATGGCCTGGCCCATCATCACCCGGGCCGCCTCCCGAGCGACCAGGAACGAGCCCTCGGCCATCACGGAGTGCTGGAGGCGCCAATCCTCAACGGTGGTATCGATCAGGCTTTTGGAAATTGACAGGCCGGCGTTGTTGACCACCAGGTCGACGCCGCCGAATGCCAGAACCGTTTGGTCCAGCGCCTCGGACACATCGGTCTCCGAGCTGACATCTATGCGGCAAGACACCACCACGTCAGGGCCGCCGATCTCTTTGGCCACGGAGGCCGCCCGTTGCTCGTCGAGGTCGGCGACGACCACGCAGGCTCCTTCCTTGGCCAGGCGGCGGGCGGTGGCCGCTCCGATCCCCGACCCCGCCCCGGTGACCAGCGCAATGCGAGCCGACAAGGGACGAGGGGGCGGCAACCGGCGCAACTTCTGCTCCTCGAGCTCCCAATATTCGATCCGGAATTTCTCCCTCTCCGGGATGGGTTCGTAACTCGAAAGGGCTTCGGCCCCCCGCATCACGTTGATGGCATTGACATAAAACTCGCTTGCTACACGGGCGGTTTGCTTGTCGCGCCCGAAGCTGAACATCCCGACCCCAGGCACGAGGACGATGGCGGGATCGGCCCCGCGCATCGGTGGCGACTCGGCCGTGGCATACCGTTGGTAGTAAGACCGGTACTCGGCCCGATATTCCTCGTGCAACTCAGTCAATCGGGCCAGGACATAATCGAGCGGGGCGTCAGCCGGGAGGTCGAGCACGAGCGGGCGCACCTTGGTCCGCAGGAAGTGGTCCGGGCAAGACGTGCCCTTCATGGCCAGCTGATGATGACGCTCGCTGGCCAAGAAATCGAGCACCGTGCCCCTGTCGGTGAAGTGCCCGACCTGGCGGGAATCGGTGCTGGCCAGCCCGCGCAGGAACGGGAAGAGGGCCGCCGCCCGAGCCCGCCTTTGCGTATCGGGTAACGGCGAAAAGTCGGCCACCATGGCGCCAAACGGACTGGGCCGGCCGTTGGCGTCTATGTAGGCCTCGGCCGTACGGATAATCTCCAGCGAGCGCGACTCGCACTCTGCGCTGGTGGCTCCCCACGCGGTGATGCCATGACCACCCAGGACCACGCCGATCGCCTCTGGGTGGCGGGCGGCCATATCGGCGATGTCGAGGCCCAGCTGGAAGCCGGGCCGGCGCCACGGCACCCACAGGACTCGATGGCCAAAGCAGGCCCGGGTCAGGTCCTCGCCGTCTACGGAGGTGGCGAGAGCTATGCCGGCGTCGGGGTGCAGGTGGTCGACGTGGGCCAGGCTGACGAGGGCGTGCATTGGAGTGTCTATCGACGGCGCGGCACCGCCCTTGCCGTGCAGGCAAAAGTCGAACGCCGCCACCATGTCGTCTTCGTGGTCCGGGCCGGGGTACACGCCCACCAGCGCCCGAAGCCGGTCTAGCCGAAGCGCGGCCAGACCCCCCTCGGTCAATGTGCCGAGGTCCCCTCCCGATCCCTTGACGTATAGGAGCTCGACGGGCGTCCCCGTTACCGGGTCGTCCACGACGGTTTTGCACGACGTGTTGCCGCCGGCGTAGTTGGTGTTCCTCGGGTCACTCCCGAGGCGGTGCGAGCGTTCGAGCAGTTCGACCACGGCTTGGGGCGCCGCCGGCGCCGACGCGCTGTTCGTAGACGAGGCCACGGCCTCAACCTCCCCAACCGACGGAATCGCCGCCTACCCGTTGGGCCCGCACCCGTTCTGCATACCCAGAACCGTCGTACCCTGCGATCGGGTCGGGATCTATGCCCATTTCCTGGCGTAGTTCGGCGAGCAGCGGGCGGACGTCGGTATTGAAGGCGTCGTTGAGCACGGCATGGGCGCCCAGGACGTCGCCGTCGTCCTGGGCTGCCTTCAACGCGGCCCGGTCGACGAGCAAGGCTTTAGCGGTGGCTTCCTGCACGTTCATCACTGAGCGGATCTCGGCCTTCACCTTGTCCTCGATGTTGTGGCATTGGTCGAGCATGAAAGCAACCCCGGACCCCGGCTGGTGCGCGGCTGCGGAAACAACCTCGCAAAGAATGCGGAACAGCTGGTAAGGGTCGGCCGCGCCGACGAGGAGGTCGTCGTCGGCATAAAAACGGCTGTTGAAATGGAACCCGCCGAGGCGGCCGAGGCGCAGCAGCGAAGCCACAATGAACTCGATGTTGGTGCCCGGCGCGTGGTGGCCAGTGTCGACGAGGACATTGGCTTTCGGGCCGAGAGCGAGGCAGTGGGCCAGCGACGTCCCCCAGTCGGGCACGTCCATTGTGTAGAACCCGGGCTCGAAAAGCTTGTACTCGAGCAGCATCCCGATGCCGTCGGGGAGGGCGTCGTAAGTTTCGCGGAGGGCAGCCGCAAGCCGGTCCTGACGGGCCCGGATATCGTCCTGCCCGGGGTAATTGGTACCGTCTGCAAACCAGAGGCTTATGGCCGGCGACCCCGCCTCGACGGCGATCTCCACGCACTCGAGCAGGTGGTCGGTGGCTTTGCGGCGGACCTTGGCGTCGGGGTTACAAACGCTGCCCAGGCGGTACTCGTCCTCCTGGAACACGTTCGGGTTTATAGCGCCTATGCGCAACCCGAGCTCCGCCGCGTGCTTGGCCAGCTTCCCGTAGTCGTCGACCCGGTCCCACGGGATGTGGAGCGCAACTGAGGGTGCCACGCCGGTCAGCCGGTGTACGAAGGCGGCGTCCTCGATCTTTTCGTACGGGTCACGGGCCGCCGCCGGGTTACGGAAGACCTTGAAGCGCGTGCCCGTATTGCCGTAGGCCCATGAGGGCGTCTCGATCCATTGCCTGCGCAGTTCCTGCTTGATCTCGCTAGGTGACACCACCTATAGCTCCTTTCCTCGCGGGCCAAGGCCCTCTACAACTGGCATGACAGGCAACCGGGAGGCAGCATTGCCAGTAACGACTGCTCAGTAATCGTCACCAATTCGTCACACCGTCACCAATTCGTCACACCGTCACCAATTCGACCCCGAGCAACTCGGCCAGGACAGCCAAGTTCTGGCCCTTGTGCCCTGTGCCGAGCGCCCAGTGATGGGCTGCTGCTGTTGCCGACCAGGCATCGCACCAGTCCCCAGGGTCCCGGCCGAAATCAACCCTCGAGGTCGTATTACCTATCTGCAGCAAGGGCCCGGCCACGACCTCGCCCTCGGACACGATGAAACGTAGCCGGCCATCCCGTAACTGACTGATGCCAAATACAGTTACCGGCCCGTGCTTCACGTCGAACTCGACGGAGACCCCCCAGCCCCGCTTGCCATGGAAAACACCGAGGCCCCGCAAGAGTGGCCGCCGTTCGCTGATGGCCAAATGGGCGGGGCCGTCGTGGCCCATTTCTACGACACCATCACGAAAATTGAGCGCCTGCATTTCTGTGAACGACCCGCCCGCACCCAGGCGGTCCATCATCAGCATGGCCAGCGAGGTCCGCAACTCGTACTCGCCGCACACCGGCACACGCGCCGAGGTGAGAAGCGACGCACCCAGGATCATCCCGGCCGCCAAACGCTCGTGAACCTCGCCATTGAGGCCGCGGTGGTAATAAGCCAGCGAGTCCAACGCGAAATCGTCAACCAGGTGATCGAGGCCGACTGCCACTTTCGCCGCCCACGCCAGGTCATCTTCTGGCACAGAAACGTCGATATCGAATACCGACCTGGCCTCCTCGAGCTTCGCCTCCGCTTCTTTGGGCACCGTCTGCTCGACGCGCGTCCGCAGGTCGTCGAACTCCAGCACCTCGACGTGGCCACCCAGCATGGCCGGGACCATGGTGAGATCGGTGGACACGTCGTACATACCCGGGTACAGGTGGCCCATCAGGCCGTGACGCCCGTTGCGCAGTGCCTTTCGGACCGCCGCTCCGGTGACCCAACGCTCGATCCGGGCCCAGGCTCGTTCATCCGCCAGATAGCCCGAAACTGACCGGAAAGTGAGCCCACAACGCTCGAAGGCGTTCGCCATTTCCGGCAAAGGGCAGCACCCGCAGTAGGCCAGCCACTGACCGGTGTCGAAGGTGGCATGGTCCATGGCCTCGCTCGGTTGAAGATTGATGAACAGCACCGGCGCCCCGCTCCGCTGAGCGATCGGCACAACCATGGTTGCCGTCATATATGTGGTGAGGAAGCAAACGATCAGGTCGCAGCCCGCGGCCCGCAACTGCTCCGCCGCCTGTCCTGCCTCCACCGCATCAGAGATGAAGCCGGCGTCCACGACGTTCGCGTCGAGGGTTTGTAGACGCGAGGAAACGAACGCGGCCGAAGACTTCAACTGCGGCAACAGCTCCGGGAACTGAGGCCAGTACGCACCGAGGCCTCCAGCCACCAGCCCGACCACTGGGGAGGCAGCCCGACCCCCGAAGACCGCCGGCGTCCGGCGGCCCGGTGCCGTGCATCGTGCCGGTGAGGTGTGGCTCAGGCATATCCGCGGGCTCAATCAAGGTGGAAAATCTCCTCGAGTGGGGCCATCCTTTCGTCAGGGCGCCTGCCCTCGAGGTCCTCGAAGAGTGGGGCCATCTCCCGCTGCCACCTGGCGTTTACTTCGGTCTCTTCCATGGCACGCCGCGCCTGGTCGAAGTCTTCGCACTCCACATAGCCGGTCACAACCCCCGACGGTGCCATGAACAACGAATAGTTGTGCCAGCCAGCCGCCGCCAGTGCGGCACGCATGTCTGGCCACACTTCCCGGTGACGACGCACGTACTCCTCGACGCGGTCCGGTCTTACCTGTAACTGGAAACAAATCCTCTGCATCGTTATTTACCTTACGCTATCAATGAATCGTTTCAAAATCGGCCATAGCAAAATGCATGAACTCCTCCTCCTCTACCCCCTCCCCGACGGTTCAGCCTTGTGCGCACGAACATCCCCTACGCTCGGATCGCGACCGAACGTTACAGTACGGAGATGACCCGGACGTGTCAAGGGACCTAGTGGCCGGCGAAAGGCAACTTTCGAGCACCGGGGCTGGCAGCGAAGCAAGCGTGACGACGCGTCCCAACGGCGCCAGCGCGGACGGCGCAACGGCCCAATCGCAAGCCAGGCGCAGGGTCACGATCCGGGACGTGGCCAACCTGGCCCAGGTTTCCCTGGGCACGGTGTCCAATGTGCTCAACAACCCCGCAGCGGTGGCCACGCCGACCCGCAACCGCGTCCTGGAGGCGATCAACTCGACCGGTTTCGTCCGCAGTACGGCGGCCCATCAGTTGCGGGTGGGCAAGAGCCGCACGATCGGCGTCGTCCTGCTCGACATCGGCAACCCGTTCTTTGCCGAGATGGTCCGGGGCGCCGAACACGTCCTTCGGGAGCGGGACTATGTCCTCATACTGTGTTCGAGCGACGAATCGGCCGAGCGAGAACAACGGTACTTCCGGGTCCTCGAAGAACATCGTGTCGACGGGCTCCTCATAAGCCCGGTCGAACGTGACCTCGAAGGTACGGCGGAGCTCGTCGCTCACGGCATCCCAACGGTGCTCCTCGACCGTGACGGGACCAGCCGTGGCCTGTGCTCGGCCACCGTCGACGATGTCCGGGGGGCGGAGCTGGCTGCCGACCACCTCTTCGAGCTCGGCCACCGCATCATCGCCTTCGTGAACGGGCCACCCACCATCCGCCAATGCATCGACAGAAAAGAGGGAGCTCGCCGGTCGGCTCGTCGTGCCAGGCACCGTGGTGGGGCCAGGCTCAGCGAAGTGGCCGTCGGAGCGCTAAGCATCGAACAGGGCGAAGCTGCGGTGGCCCCACTGATGGCGCTCGAGCCGCGGCCAACAGCGGTGATGTGTGCCAACGACCTCCTCGCCCTCGGGGTTCTCCGTGGGTTGGCGGCGACCGGTATATCTGTTCCCGACGAAATGGCCGTCGTCGGCTACGACGACGTCGCCTTCGCCTCGATGCTCTCACCCTCGCTCACTTCGGTGCGCCAGCCCAAGTACGAACTTGGCGTTGTCGCCGCCGAGCTCCTGCTCGAAGAGGTGGCCGGGCTACCTCACGAGCACCGCGCCATACGTTTCGAACCTGAGCTCGTCGTGCGGGCGTCCAGCGCCTCGAGTCGACAGAACGAGGGTCAAACTGACCGCCAGCTGATCGCCCCCAAAGGGCGGCACTGAACTCGGAACGCCCACGGGCCGCCTGCCAACATTTTTGGGCCCAAAGGCACATTTGCCCCGATCAAAGGCCGGTAGTAGCGTGTCGAGGTCCCGCGGCAGTATGGGCGATACGAGGTGCCATGTTCAAGACGATCCTGGTTGGGGCGGACGACTCTGAGACAGCTGGCCGCGCGGTTCAGACAGCGGTCGAACTGGTAAAGGCCCTCGGCGGCGATTTGCACGTCATGACCGCTTATCGGCCGGAGTCGGTGAAAGTCGAGAAACTGCCCGATGAGTTCCTGGACCGGATGACCGACCCGGCGGACTTGCTGCTCGACAGGTTACGCAAGGAGATCGAGAAGCAAGGGGTGCAAGCCAAGTACCACCCGGCAGCCGGTAGCCCGGCGGACGCAATTGTGAAAGTGGCGGACCACGTGGGGGCCGACCTCATTGTCGTCGGGAACCGGGGCATGAAGGGCGTGCGGCGCGTGCTCGGCAGCGTTCCCAACTCGGTCGCCCACTCGGCGAACTGTTCCATTCTCATCGTCGACACCGTCAGCGAGGCCTGAGCGGGCCGCCCGGTCCTACAGCTCAGTTCTGGAGTTCGGCTGCTCCCCGGACTATGAGTAGCCCTACAGGTTCCTCCCGGTACTCCAGCCGGCTCTGCGACCTCATCTTCGAGCACCTGCGCGACACCGTGTGGTCGCTGGCCGACGAGGTGAAAGACGTTGGCCCCGGCTGGCTGGCCAGCACGCCGTCCCTTCCCCGACGTCCGGGCGGTCAACCAGGTCCACATCACCCAGTCCGCATCCGCCCGCAGAAGTGATGGCCCTGTCCGAGAAGTACCAGGTTGCGCTCTCCTTCCGCCAGGTTCGGGTGGAACCTGAGGCCACTGCGCTGGAAATGACGACTACATGGGCCGGCAGCGGCTGGAACGTCGACCGGGAGGTGTACATGGCGCTGATGGGCCAACCCACTCGCGAGGTCATTGCGGAGGCTGTAGTGGAGCTGGACGACGAACAGACCACCAACGCTGATGCGGCGCTGGCTCCACGAACGTCACCCCGGCGTGGCCACCTCACGTCTCGACCAGGTGGACGACGTACAGCCGGCGCGAGGCGAAGTTGTGGAGTGAGCGGTCCTTCGGGATACTGGACGACACCGGCGCCCCCGTGGCCCTCACCAAACTTCGCTCCAGGCGCGGGACTGCTTGGGTCGAGGACGTTTACACCGCTCCTGAGGCGCGCCGACGAGGCTTCGCCCGCACTCTGGTCACCTACGCCACCGGCCTGGCCAGGTCAGCCGGCCACGAGCTTGTTTTCATCATCGCTGATGACAACGATTGGCCCAAACACCTGTATGAATCGATCGGCTTCAGGCCGGTCGGGTTGGCCTGGGGCTTTTATCTGGCCGCGCCTCCTCGCTGAGCCCGCCCGGAAGGCCGGCTGCGGGCGCCGTCTTACGGGCGCACGGGTGGGGAGAGGTGGTCGATCGTGGTGAGGAACCCGCTGGAGAAGCTGGGGTCGCCCCCCTCAAACGAGCCAATGCGGCCATTGTCCAGGGTCTGGCACCCGGTGGCCTGGTACCAAAGGCCGACGTCGGGGCGGCCGGAGAAAGACAGACCGATCACAGTCACCACCCCGAAGTCGGCCGGGCAGTGCATCACGCCAGCTGGCGGGGCCAGGCTCAACCGCCGGACGGCGGTGGTCAGCATGGCTGCTGGAGCGGAGCTGAGGCGGGTCTGGCGTTCCAGCCTCGCCCCGCCTGGCTTGGTCGCCGAAGGGCCGTACCGGCAGATGATCCCAGCCTCGGGGTCAGGGGGGACCAGTGGTGGGCCAGGGAACGTGTTGACGACATCCTGGTAGCGACCGAGCACAGAGGGACAACCGGCGGTTACGTTCACCCGCAACTTGGGCGACCGCGACACCGTCCAGACCCCGGCCCCGGTGCTGGCCACCGGGGAGCCCACCCGTACCGGTCCCACATGTGCAGCTCCCGGGCGCGAAAACGAACGCCGTGGCAGCCAGGCAGTTTGCTTTTCTCCCGGTCCGCCGCGGTCGCTTGCGCGCTCCGGGCCGCCAGGTCCCTCTCGTCATCGACATCAAACAATTAGTGCCCCTATCACCGCCGAAACAACCGGCCAAATAACCCGGCCAGCTCACGGCCCGGGTCATTAGGGCGCAGCTACGGTGGGGCCGAGGGGCGGTCGCGCCGCCGGCACTCGCTTAGAGGCCTTAATGGTGCAAGACTTCGAAGGTGACGTTTACCCGGGTCGCCATTGAATACCCCCGTCTGGCCGGCAAGCTCTCGCAGCTTTCGCCAGCCGAGCTGGACGCCGCCGTCAATGGCGTAGTCGAGAAAGCCCTGGTGGCGACGGGCTTGCAGGTGACGAACAGGGAGCCCCGCGAGGTGGAGCGGCTGGTCTGGTCGCTCGACGACGCAGTCTGGGTGCTCCAGGAGAAAGCCGAGCAGGATCCCAGCACGCAGCTCCACTACCTCCAGGCCTTCCGCAAAGCCAGAGCGGCAAGCGGGCTCCTCGACCTCATTGAAGGCCGGTACGACACGGCCGTCTACGAGGCGATGCATGCGCTCGGGGCCAACGAAGACGCCGTGATCGAACTGCTCTCCAGTCCGTCCTGACTAGCGGGAGAGGAGGGGGAGAGGAGGAGACCGCCGTGGTTGCTGCCTATGACGACGCCAACTTGATTGTCCAACTGGCCCGCTGGGGTACAGAGATGGGCCTTGACGAGGCTATTCAGGTGCTCTTCTCGGAAGGGTTCGAGCCCGGTTCGGCTTCGACTGACGAGGCTTCGGTGCGCAAGGTGCTGAACTTCGGCGAGGTGGTGGGCACGCTGGTGAAAAGGGGGGTCCTCAACCAGGACCTGGTCCTCGACCTCTGGTGGGTGGCCGGATTGTGGGCCAGAGTAGGGCCGGCGGCGACGAAGGACCGGGAGCGCATCGGCCAGGCCAGGTTGTACGAGAACTTCGAAGCACTGGCCGCCATCCCCAATACGTAACCTCTGATCTAACGGCCCGTGCCGTGAGGAGGGCGCGCCGAGCCAATATTCGCTTGCCGGCCGCGACGCCTTCTGCTCAATTTTGGCGGGAAGCCCGGTGGTCCGCGTCTAGACATCCCACGCCGTGAACAGGCGCTATCTGGTGGCAACCGCGTCGTCGATTGCACCGAAAGATGTACGCAGGTAACCGCTGGCATCTCTAGTTCCTTGAACCCGGGTCGTCCGGCACCTTCGTCTAATAGCGAGTTGGTAGCGGAATGTGCAAGGTAATTGAGCGAGAACGGACCTTGGACCGGCCGGCCGCCCAGTGCACCCATCCTCTGGCACTCGACAAGTTCGACGGGAGGTTCGGGCTGAAGTTGCGCCGGCTCTCCTGCCTCGTCTGCGGCGACGGGTGGTGGGAAAGTGAAGGCACCGCCATCGCGTCTACCAACGCGTTGGCGGCCATAGCCAAGTTGGTCGGCGGCCAGCGGCCGACAGGCTGGGCGGCAGCCGAACGAGAATGGCACAGATTAGAGGAAGAGAGCCTGGCCCCCCTGCGGTGACTCTGGGTTAATTAGGCCCGCTAACCGAAATCCTCAACGAAAGCGCGCACTATCGAATCGGTGTCCGGGTCTTGGGGCAGGCCCAGCGCAGACGCCTGCGCCGCGTCTGTATCCGCGGCCCATGTCTCCACGATGCGGCCAATGGCCGGATCCAGTTCGACCGTAACGTGACCCAGAGGACGGTCCCCGGCCAACCGGTGGAGGCTGGCGACAAGCTGCTCTGGTGTTACGGAAAGGCTCGGGAGCTGGACGGCCCTGTCCGGCCCCAGCTTCGAACTGTCGACCTCGTGCAGGTCGACCAGGCATTCCACCACTGTCCGGTAACCGATGACAGCCATCGAAGTTGACATGGGGACGGGTACGACGACGTCCACGCCGTGAAGAGGCTCACGGACCACGCTGCTCACAAACGAAGAGGCAGCGGCGTTGGGCGTCCCCGGCCGCACAATTACCGTTGGCAACCTGGCCACCCGTCCGTCAAGGAACCCCTTCCGGGTGTAGTCGTTGACAAGTAGCTCAACGATGGCCTTAGTAGACCCGTAAGTCGTCTGGGGGGATTGCTTCGTGGTGTCTCCCACCGTCCCCTTCACCAACTCACCGCCGAACGCGGCCACCGAGCTAGTGAAGACCAGACGGGGCAGGCCGGTGCGGGCACGAAGCGCCTCGAGGACGTTCCGGCTCCCGTCCACGTTCACGCCGAGGGCTCGGTCGAAGTTCTCCTCCCCGCCCCCGCTCATTACTGAGGCCATATGGAAGACCGACAAGTCGTCACTGTCACACAACGAGAAAATCGTCTCCCGGTCTGCAATATCGCCCAGCACAACCTCGACCCGCTTGTCGTCCAGGCCGGGCCCACCCGGAGCGGCGGCGTCGAACAGCACCACGGAGCCGATGTCATCTTGCGTACCAGACGGGCCTGTAAGTGAGCCGCGACGCAACAGGGCACGAGCCAATTGCTGCCCCAAAAACCCACATCCGCCTGTAATGACAACTTTCATTTCGGCCTCCTTCGTTGGCGTCGACCGCCGTCAACAGTACGCGAACGGGCGGGAGCACTACCCCCGACGAAGTGACCGCGGCCCGCGACGGCATCATTATCCCGATCGGGAGAGCCACCTATGGCCACCTATAATTTCCCGATGTCAAAGGGCGTGCGCCTGGCGCGGGCAGTGCTCATCGGCGCCATTGGCTTCTCCGGCCTCACCGCCCTCGGGCCGCTGACGGCGGTGGCTGCGGCGCCTACGCCCGCCGAGTACACCCTGGTCACTGAGCCCGGGGCCGGGCTGGGGCCGATCTACAGCCTCATCACCTCGGCCCGGCACACCCTGGACATGACCATGTACGAACTGAGCGACCCGAGGGCCGAGTCGGACCTGGTTTTGGACGCCCGGCGAGGAGTGAAGGTCAGAGTGCTCCTGGACCAAAACCTGGCCCGGTCCCACAACACGCCCGCCTTCGACTACCTCAGTTCGCACGGAGTCGAGGTGCGCTGGGCGCCCAGGGCCTACGACGTCACCCATCAGAAGACGATCACAGTAGACGGGAACGTCTCGGCGGTCATGACCCTCAACCTGACTAGCGAGTATTACTCGAGCACCCGGGACTACGCCGTCATCGACCGGGACCGGGCCGACGTGGCTGCGATCGAGGCCGTTTTTGCCCATGACTTCGCCGGCCGGTCCTACTCGACCGAGCCGGCCGGGGACGACCTCATCTGGAGCCCGGGGTCCGACGCGCGGCTAGTGCGCATCATCGGGTCGGCAAAACACACGCTGTACGTGGAAAACGAGGAGATGAGCGAGTACACCATCGTCGACGCACTCTCGGCCGCGGCGAAGCGAGGGGTCAACGTCGATGTCGTTATGACGTATAGCTCGTCATGGCGCTCCAACTTCGACAAACTGGCGGCGGCCGGCGTGCACGTTCGTACCTACGCCGCCAGTGCAAGGCTCTACATCCACGCCAAAGTCATTGCGGTCGACCCCGGGTTTGCCGACGAGCAGCTGGAGGTGGGGTCGCAAAACTTCTCCTGGGCTAGCCTCGAGTACAACCGGGAGTTGGGGCTCGACCTCGGCCGGGCCGATGCCGGGGTCATAAACAGCGTGGCCGCTACCGTCCGTTCCGATTTTGCCGGCGCTACCCCCTGGGCGGGCTGACCGCGGTCTGCACTGGGCCTTCTGCTCCCACTCTACCTGGGGTTTAACGCAGAGGGGCCATCGAAGGCCAGTCAGGCGGCCGCTTTTCCACGAAGGCCTTGATCCCCTCGGCGCGATCGGGTGAACTGGCCGCCGTTCGCCAAGCCGCGTCCTCGATGTCAAGCGCAGATGCCAGGTCCACCCCGGCACCTAACCGCAGCGCCCGCTTGGCGGCGCGGACGGCAACCGGCGAATTGCGGGCTACCGAATGGGCCAGCTCGAGGGCGGTAGCCGGTGCCGCCCCCCGTTCCACCACGCGGTCGACAAGGCCGAGCGTTTCAGCCTCTCGGGCAGAGACCCGCCGCGCCGTGAAGATGACGTCAGCCGCCGTCCCGGCCCGGCCCGGCGAGTGAGCAGCTGTGTCCCTCCCCCACCAGGCACGAGGCCGACCGCCGTCTCAGGCAACCCCATCTCCGCGGTCTCGTCGGCCACAATCAAGTCGCACGACAGGGCCAGCTCCAGGCCCCCACCCAGGGCGTAGCCGGCCACCGCTGCCACCACGGGGACGTCGATGGCGCGGACAGCGTCGAAGGCGGCCCGGATGAGGGGCCGCTGGGCGGCCATCTCGGCGTCACTGAAACGGGCGCGTTCTTTGAGGTCCGCACCCACACAAAAGGCGCGCCCATTGCTCGAAGAGATCACCACCGGCGTGAATGTCCGGCCGGTTCCCGAGCTCGCTGGCACGACGGCAGCCACCTGGGTGACCATGGCGCTCGAGAGCGCGTTCAAGGCCTCCGGTCGGTCCAGGATGACCTCGGCTACTCTGCCGTGGGTGACGAGGCGGACGAATTTGCGGTCGCCGGCCCTGGCCTCCGCGGGTACAGCCGCCTGGTCTGGGCTGACCTCGTCTGGGCTGACCTCTTCTGGGCTGACCTCTTCTGGGCTGACCTGGTCTTCGCTCGAACCGCCGTCGCATCCAGAGGGCTGAGGGGCGAGACCGCTGAGCGCCATCGAATGCAGAAGCGCCCGCAGGCGCTGATCGTCGAGGCGGCCACTGAAGGGGGTGGAATTGAGCAGCCCAAAGATGGCGTGTGCCGCGGCGATGGCCTCCTCCCGGCGCTCCAGCCGCCCGGCGCGCACAATGGCGTCCGCCCAAAATTCCACGTAGTTCCGCTGTAAACGACGGACCTGGTGCTGCTCGTCAGATGCCAGCGACGACAACTCACGCGACTGCACGGTAATGAGGGCGGGGTTCTCGACGGCGAAGCTGGCGTGGAAGTCGACCAGGGCAATGAGCGCCTCCGCCTGGCCCTTGGCCGAGTTGACCCTGTCCTTGGCGTTGGACAGCAAACGCTCGCTGACGTCGACCAGCAGTTCGCCCAGGAGCTTCTCTTTGCTCTTGAAGTGCCGGTACACGGCGGGACCGGACACACCTACCGCACCGCCTATGTCGTCAAGCGTCACGGTGCGGTAGCCGCGCTCGGCGAACAGGGCCGCCGCCGCCTCCAGCAGCCGCTCCCGGGTCGTGCGGGCCCGCGGCCTGGCTGCAGCTGGGCCGGCTTTGGCCTTTGTCCTGCCCGCTGTGGCGCGGTCCCCGCCTGCCTTCGCCGGGCTCATGACGACCCCAGCCAGGTGAGAGGCCGAATGTTAGCCGTCATTAACTGAAAATGTTACCCTAGATTAACTAGCGCTATACCAACCAGGAGCGAGGACTGGGATGGCTCAAGCAGATTTCCCTGCGCCACCGGGAGGTTACGGGAGCGAGGCCGGCGCGCCCCGCCCGGCCGGTACTGGACCGTCCGGTGCTGGGCCGGCTGGCTCTGAGTCCGCTAGCACTGGGCCGTCTGGTGTGGGGCCAACTATGGCCCAGTTGGTGGACGAGCTTCGCGAGCGGCTCGCCCTCGTGCGCCAAGGCGGAGACGAGCGGTCCCGCCGGCGCCACTTACAGCGGGGCAAACTGCTGGTGCGGGACCGGGTCGACCGCTTGCTCGACCCGGGCGCCTCGTTCCTAGAGTTGTCGCCGCTGGCGGCGTGGGAACTGTACGACGAGCCGGTCCCGTCTGCCGGTCTCGTCACGGGCATCGGCCGGGTCGCGGGCCGGCACTGCATGATCGTTGCCAACGACGCCACCGTAAAGGGGGGCACGTACTACCCCGTAACCGTGAAAAAGCACCTCCGGGCTCAGGAAATAGCCGCCATCCACCGCTTGCCCTGCTGTTACGTGGTCGATTCCGGCGGAGCGTATCTACCCCTTCAGGACCAGGTGTTCCCCGACCGGGACCACTTCGGCCGGATTTTTTTCAACCAGGCCCGGATGTCAGAAGCGGGCATTCCTCAGCTGTCGGCGGTAATGGGCTCTAGTACCGCCGGCGGGGCGTACGTCCCCGCCATGAGCGACGAGACCGTAATCGTTCGAGACCAAGGGACCATTTTCCTCGGCGGGCCGCCATTGGTACGGGCCGCCACCGGGGAGGTCGTCTCGGCCGAAGAGCTCGGGGGCGGCGACGTCCACGCCCGTCAGTCTGGCGTCGTCGACCACCTGGCCGACGATGACAGCCACGCCCTCGAGATCATGAGGTCGATGGTGGCGACGCTGGGGCCAGCGTTGCCGGCCGGGGACGAGGACCGGGCCGAGCCGGAGGACCCGGCCGAGGACCCATCCGAGCTGTACGAGCTGGTGCCCACCGACTTGCGGCGGCCCTACGACGTGCGTGAGGTCATCCGCCGGATCGTGGACGGGTCCCGGCTGCACGAGTTCAAGGCGCTTTATGGAGAAACCCTGGTATGCGGGTTCGCCCGCCTCCAGGGGTACCGGGTCGGGATCGTGGCCAATAACGGCATCCTTTTCAGCGAATCAGCACTGAAGGGGGCCCACTTCATACAGCTGTGCAACCAGAGAGGCACACCCCTCGTTTTCCTGCAGAACATAAGTGGGTTTATGGTCGGGCGAGAATACGAGAGGCGCGGCATCGCCAAGGATGGCGCCAAACTGGTTACCGCGGTGGCCTGTTCGTGTGTGGCCAAGCTGACGGTGATAATTGGCGGTTCGTTCGGGGCCGGCAACTACGGGATGTGCGGGCGGGCGTTCGACCCCCGTTTACTGTTCATGTGGCCGAACGCGCGCATTTCCGTTATGGGCGGTGACCAGGCGGCCGCCGTGCTCTCACTGGTCGGCGACCGTGACGCTGACGACGTCCCGGAGGAAGAGCGCAAGGCCAAGATCCGTGACCTTTATGCCACCCAGGGTTCGGCCTACTACTCGACGGCGCGGCTGTGGGACGACGGCGTCATCGACCCGGCCGAGACTCGCCGCGTCCTGGCCATGGGCCTGGACTTGTCAGCGGCGTCGTCTGCTCCGGTGCCGCCGCAAGCCCGATATGGCGTGTTCAGGATGTAAGGACAGCCGTTGACCCTCGGCACCGTGCTCGTAGCCAACCGGGGAGAGGTCGCGGTCCGGGTCCTGCGAGCCGCCCGCCAGCTCGGGCTGCGCTCTGTAGCCGTCTACTCGGACGCAGACAGGGAGGCTCCTCACGTCACCGAGGCCGACCGGGCCGTCCGGATCGGGCCGCCGCCCGCCTCTCAGTCATACTTGTCCATCGAGGCCATCCTGCGGGCCGCGGAAAAGGCTGGCGCCGACGCCATCCACCCTGGCTACGGTTTCCTGGCCGAGAGCGCCGCCTTTGCCACCTCCTGTGAGGCCGCCGGCCTGACGTTCGTTGGGCCGCAACCGGACGTCATCGACCTGATGAGCCGGAAAGACCAGGCTCGCCAGGTCGCCCTCGAGGTGGGCGCCCCGGTGCTACCGGCTGTTGAGGGAAGCGACCCGGTCACCATTGTTGGTCGGGTACGGGACGAGATCGGCTTCCCGGCGCTTGTAAAAGCCGTTGCTGGCGGGGGCGGGAAAGGCATGAGAGTGGCGACTGGGCCTCAAGAACTCGAGGCCGCTCTGGCCACCGCCGGCCGGGAAGCGCTGGCTGCCTTCGGAGATGCCTCGCTGTTTGTCGAGCGTTACCTGCCGAGCGGTCGCCACTTAGAGGTGCAGGTGGTCGGGGACGGTAGTGGGCAGGTGCTCCACCTTTTCGACCGCGACTGTTCCGTACAGCGCCGGCACCAGAAAGTGGTGGAAGAAGCGCCGGCTTCGGTCGACTCGCCCCTAGCCCGGACACGCGCCATCGACTCCGCCTTGCGCATCGCCGCCCGCGTGTCGTACCGAAGCCTCGGCACGGTCGAGTTCCTTGCCTTGGGCGACGACGTGTACTTCCTGGAGATGAACACCCGGCTCCAGGTCGAGCACCCCGTGACAGAAGCGGTTATCGGGGTCGATGTAGTGGAACTGCAACTGCGGCTGGCGGGCGGCGAACCGTTGGCCCTTTCTCAAGGCAATATTTCAACGGAGGGGCACGCCATAGAGGTGCGCGTGTACGCGGAGGACGCCCGGCACGATTTCCTGCCCCAGGCGGGGCGGGCGAGCCGAGTTCGCTGGCCCACGACGGTACGGGTTGATGCGGCCCTGGAGGTAGGCCAGGAGATAGGCACCTACTACGACCCGATGCTGGCCAAGCTCGTCGCCCACGGCGCCAATCGCGAGCTGGCCCGCCAAAAAATGGTCGACGCGCTTGACGCCACGGTAATTCTCGGTCTGACCACGAACCTCGGCTTCCTCCGCCGGCTGGTGGCCTCGGAGCAGTTCGCCCGGGCAGAAGTGCACACGAGCTGGCTCGACGAGCACGCAGACCAACTGGAAATCGTCGATGACCGGCTCCCTCTTGTCGCCGCGGCACTGTTCATCGTCGAGAGCTCCAGCCGAGGTCGGGAGAACGACCCGTTTGGAACGGATGGCTGGCGGCCCGGAGGTCCTGCCGCTGCCACTCGGCTCGCCCTCAGCGAGGACGGAGAGCGTCACGACGTGCTCGTGGCCCGGCCGGCGGATCAGGCCGTCGCCGGCCGTTCCGCGAACGACGCCGCACGCGTCGAGGTCGACGGCGCCGCCTGGCCGCTCGAGGTACGGGGCCCCCGCATAGACGGAGAGGACCTCGTCGTCGACGTCGACGGCCAGCGCGAACGGTTTGCCATCCTGAGCGAAGAGGCGGCCGTGCTCGTTGGGTACCGCGGCGCCACGCACCGCTTTTTGCTCGGCCCCAGCGACCGGCAGCGCCACGACAGCCCAGACAATGTCATCGTGGCCCCGCTGCCCGGCGTCCTCGTCACGGTAAACGTCGCCCCTGGCGACGCCGTGCACCAGGGCAGCATGCTCGGGATGCTCGAGTCGATGAAGATGGAATACCCGCTAAAAGCCAGGCTCCCGGCCACCGTGACCCGAGTCGGGTTTGCCCCCGGGGCTCAAATCTCCCGGGGCGACGTCCTTTTCGAATTGGCACCGCTCCCCGAAGACCAGGACGGGCGCCAGGTAGGCGGCGGCGCGCTGCTGGCGAGAGGACCCGAGCGAACTTCGGCACAACAAGAGGAGGGACCATGAACACAGGCGCGGGGACGAGTCTTTTCCTGACCAATGAGCACGAGAAACTGAGAGCCACGGTCGAGGAGTTTGCCCGTGAAGAAGTGACGCCCGTCATCGGTAACCTATACGAAAAACAGGAGTTCCCGTACGAAATCGTAGCCAGAATGGGCGAGCTTGGACTATTTGGGCTGCCATTCCCGCAAGAGTACGGAGGTAAGGACGGCGACCACATCGCGCTCTGCCTGGCCATCGAAGAACTGGCTCGCGTCGACTCGTCGGTAGCGATAACGCTGTCGGCCGGCGTGGCCCTCGGGACCACGCCGATCTACCGATTTGGCACCGAGGCACAAAAACGCCACTGGCTGCCTCGGCTGTGCAGTGGCGAGCGCCTCGCCGCCTTCGGTCTGACAGAAAAGAGTGGCGGCTCGGATGCGGCGGCCGTGCAGACCACGGCTCGGCGGGACGGCGACGAATGGGTGATCAACGGGGCCAAGGCATTTATCACGAATTCGGGGACCGAAATAACTGGCCTGGTCACCGTGGCGGCCGTCACCGGA
Source organism: uncultured Acidimicrobiaceae bacterium (assembly GCA_963845605.1). GTDB lineage: Bacteria > Actinomycetota > Acidimicrobiia > Acidimicrobiales > Palsa-688 > Fen-671. Next base: position 134,667 of record CAWJSS010000002.1, on the reverse strand, counting down.
CAACCTGTCAACGGGCGCCGCCAAATCTCGGCCATCATGGTGCCGGCCGGGACGCCCGGGCTCAGTGTTTCAAAGAAGTACTCCAAGGTGGGGTGGTCAGCCTCCGATACCAACGAGCTGTCCTTCTCGGACTGCCGCGTCCCGCTGGACCACCTGTTAGGCGAAGAGGGACGGGGCTATGCCCAGTGCCTCGAGGTCCTGGACGAAGGTCGCATCGCGGTGGCGGCACTGTCGGTCGGCTTGGCCCAGGGGTGCATCGACGAATGCCTGGCCTACATGGGCCGGCGCGAAGTGTCGGGACGCAAAATCGGCGAGTACCAGGCACTGCAATTCAAGCTGGCTGACATGGAGGCGAGGGCTCACTCGGCCCGGCTGGCCTGGTACGACGCCGCCACGCGCCTAGTAGCGGGACGGCCATTTAAGAAAGAGGCCGCCATTGCCAAATTGGTGGCTTCGGACGCGGCCATGGTGAACGCCCGGGAAGCCACCCAGATATTCGGTGGCCATGGCTTTATGAACGACTCCCCCGTGGGGCGCTTTTACCGCGACGCGAAAATCCTCGAGATCGGCGAGGGGACTTCCGAAATCCAGCGCATGATCATCGCTCGCCAGCTTGGGCTCCCGCGTTCCTAGAGCGTTCCTCGCTCAAAGCCAAGAACGGCTCCAGGCTGTCCGGGTTGGCCACCGACGTGAGCGCCAGAGCGTCCGTCAGGGCGGCGCCTAACAGAAGTCGCTTGACGGGCACCTCCATTTTCTTACCGGACAACGTCCGCGGCACCGCCGGTACCCCGATGACCCGGTCGGGGACGTAACGGGGAGAAAGGTCCCGCCGGAGGGCCGCCCGTAACTGTTCCGCCAGGGCCAGAGGGTCCTCACCCCCCTGTTGCACAACGAATAGCCACAACTCGCCCGGGCCGCCGGCGGGGTCGTCGAGGTGGACGACCAGACTGTCGATCACATCGGGAAACCCCTCCACCACAGAGTAAAATTCCGCCGTCCCCATCCTGACCCCGCCACGGTTGAGCGTCCCATCGGACCTGCCGGTGATCACGAACGTGCCGCGATCGGTAATTACGGCCCGGTCGCCGTGAGCCCACACACCCGGGAACCTGTCAAAATACGCTGAACGGTAGCGGGTACCATCGTCGCCCCAGAAGCGTACGGGCATCGATGGAAGCGGGCCGGTTAGGACCAGCTCGCCCTCGCGATCGACGATCGGGTGGCCCTCGTCATCAAAGACATCGACATTGGCGCCGAGGCAACGGCACGAGATCTCGCCCGCCCAAACAGGGTGTAGCGGGGACGTCCCGACGAACCCGGTGCAGACGTCTGTGCCACCACTGAACGACGAGAGCATCAGGTCGTCGTTGACTGCCCCGTACGTCCATCTGGCCGCCGATGCCGGCAATGGCGAGCCGGTGACTCCCAGGGTTTTTAGTGAGCTCAGGTCATAATCGACCGCCGGCCGCAGGCCGGCCTTCATGTTTGCCACCAAATAGCCGGCCCCAACGCCACCACAGGTGGTGCCCGTCGATTCGATCAGGCCCCATAGCGACCCCGCCGTTGGCCAGTTCGGGTCGCCGTCGTACAGCACTACGGCGGAGCCGGTCAAAAGACCCGAGATGCAGAAGTTCCACATCATCCAGCCCGTCGTGCTGAACCAGAAGAACCGGTCGCCCGGGCCCAGGTCGAAATGAAGCCTCAGCGCCTTGGCGTGCTCGAGGAGGATGCCACCGTGGCCATGGACGATGGGCTTTGGTTTGCCAGTGGTCCCCGAAGAAAACAGGATATAGAGCGGGTGGTCGAAATCGAGGGCAGCAAACTCGAGCGGCTCCACCGTCCCCACAAAATCGGCCCAATTGCCCCACCCCGGCGGTGCCCTTTTCGCAGCGTCGAGATATGGGAGCCAGATAGCTTTGCGCACAGAGGGGAGCCGAGTGCGGATGAGCTCGGCCTCCGCCTGGCGCTCGACGGCGCGGGCGCCATAGCGGTAACCGTCGACGCTGAGCAGCACCGCCGGCTCAACCTGCGAAAGCCGGTCAACTACGCCAGTTACGCCCATCTCGGGCGCGCAACAGGTCCATATTGCCCCCACACTGGCGCACGCCAGCAGGGCGGCCAGTGCCTCCGGGATGTTCGGGAGGTAACCGGCAACACGATCGCCGGCGCCGATATCAGCGCCGAGAAGGCCGGCGCGGGTACGGGCGACCAGGTCCGTCAGGTCCGCCCACGTAAGCTCGCGGTCCGGCCGAGCCTGAGAGCGGGCCATGACGGCCAAAGCCCCGGGCCCTTCGAGCGGCGGCGTGAGGGCACGTTCGGCGTAATTGAGCTGGCCGCCGCGGAACCACCGGTAGCCGGTCACCCGGTCCGGCGCCTTCTCCAGGTGAGCAAGCGGCAGGCGGCGCCACGAAATGCCACCATAGTCGGCGATATCCCGCCAAAATTCTCCAGCCGTGCCCGGCGCCACCGACCATGCCCACGCCTCGTCGTAGGAGCCGAACCCGTGCCCGTCGCACCAATGCGCCAGGTTCGACGCCGCCTCTCGCGGGGCCGACGGTACCCAGACTGGGGCGACTGACGAAGTCACCAATCCGAGACCGAACCGTCCTCGCGCCGCAGGATGGACAGTCCGGGCGCCTCGAAGGGCAGCTCTCGAGCCGCGTCCTCGTCCAGCTCGACTCCCAAGCCCGGCGACTCACCCGAGTACAAGTTGCCGCCCTCGAGACGCATATCCGTTTGCACCACCCCGTCGAGTACTCCTGGTCGCCAGGTGAGCTCCTGGACGGCAAAAAGGGGTGTCGAGAGGTCGAAATGCAGGCACGCCGCCGTGGACACGGGCCCGAGTGGGTTGTGGGGGACCTGCTCTATATAGTGCGTCTCACACCAGCCGGCAATCTTGCGAGCTTCTGTCAGGCCGCCACAAATGCATAGGTCGACGCGGCAGTAGTCGATAAGGTCCTGCTCCAACAGCACCTGCCACTCCCACTTGCTGGCCAGCTGTTCTCCTGTCGCAATTGGTACCGATATGTGGCGTCGCAGATGGGCAAATGCGGCCGCGTTTTCTGCCCTCAGTGGGTCCTCGATAAAAAAGGGCCGCATCGGCGCCAGCTCGTTGGCCATCTGGATGGCATAGGCCGGAGTGGTGCGTTGGTGGAAATCGACGCAAATTTCAACCTCAGGGCCCAGCGCGTCGCGGAGGGCGGCAAAAGCGTCCACGGTCCAATGCAGAGCAGCCGATTGCTCGTACACGCCGTTATCCACCTCGGCTCTGCCTTCGCCGGCGCCGAAACGGACGAACTGCCAGCCCTCGGACACTACCGCCTTTGCGTAGTCCACCATTTCTTCGATCCCGGCCCGGCGGCCGTCTCGATCGTGAGCACGCTGGACGTGGCAGTAGCAGCGGGCATAGTCCCGGGTCCGGCCGCCCAAAAGGTCGTACACCGGTACCCCGAGCGCTTTGCCGCGCAGGTCCCAGAGAGCAAGGTCGATGGCCGCCACCGTGGCCGAGTGCACATGGCCGCCCCGGAAAAACTGCCCGCGCCAGAGCGTTTGCCAGATGTGCTCGATGCGAGCGGGGTCCATGCCCACGAGGATCGGGCGGTACGTGTCAACCAGGCCCTTCAGCGCCAGTTCCTTACCGTTGATACCGGCCTCACCCAGTCCCGTCAAGCCCTCGTCGGTATAGATCTTCACGAACGCATAGTTCCGTCGGGGCCGTTCCCGGTCGTGGACGAGGAACGTTTTGATATCCGTGATCTTCATCTCGCGTACCTCCTTGCCGTTCTCCGATCAATGTCGGCGAGCCTTAGATGCCTTCAGCGCCTCGCTCGCCTTCGTACCAACCATACGGGGCATTAGGAGCGGTCAAGGGGACCGTCAGGCGCCGGCTCGGGGCACACCATTGGACGGCGTTGGCGATGACACGCGTGACCGCTTCGTTGTGATAAACGGGGTATTCCTGGTCGCCGGGTGAGAAATAAAATATCCGGCCCCGCCCCCTCGTAAAGCAGCAGCCACTGCGGAACACCTCGCCACCTGTGAAGGAACTGATGAACACCAGCTCGTCCGGCTGCGGTATGTCGAAAAACTCACCGTACATTTCCTGGCTCGGGATTATGATCGGTATCGGTACACCTTTGCATATTGGGTGACCCGGGTTTACCGACCACACGAGTTCTCGGTCCTCCGCGTTGCGCCAGCGAAGCCCGCACCCGGTGCCCATGAGCCGGCGGAAAATCTTCGAGTAATGCGCCGAGTGCAGGGCCACCAGGCCCATGCCCTGCAAGACGTGGGTGGCCACGCGATCGACGACCGCGTCCGAAACCTCGTCGTGGGCATAATGGCCCCACCACGTCAGGACGTCCGTCTCCTCGAGCACAGAGCCACCAAGGCCGTGGTCGGGCTGGTCGAGAGTGGCAAACCGCACGCTTACAGCTTCCCCGAGGTAGCGCTCTAGGGCGGCGCCGACGACAGCGTGCATCCCGTCGGGGTAGATGGCACGGACGGAGTCGTCACGGCGCTCGTGCACGAACTCGTTCCATATGGTTACCCTGATGACCTGACGGTCGCCTCCTGGCTGTGCCTCGCTCATGCCAACTCTCCTTGTGCTGTCGTCCGTCGAACGCAGTTATGGCGTGTGCTCGACCGGAGCCTTTTGCCTAATTTGTATCGGTAGAAGGGACCACCACCGGTTCGCGTACCAACGACGAGTCGACGGCGGCGTGGGCGAGGGCCAAGCTCCCGAGGTTTTCCCTGCCGGAACTCTCCGGTTGTACGCCGGCGGAAACGGCCGTGACAAACGCCTCGAGGGCGCCCGCTCGATCAGTCTGCTGAAGGTGCGGCACTGGGACGGCAGTGCGCTTTGCGTAATGGTCGTAAAGCCATGCCTCGTCGTGAGCGTCGGTCTGCAAATCTCCCCGGCTCGTCCACCAGAGTTCGCCCCTTTCGAACTCCATCCGCCATTCGCCGGCCCAGAGTGTCTTGCGCCCGGGATGGATCCAGCTACCCCGGTAGTTCACCGTCAGGCCGTCAGGGAAGTCTATGGTGGCGCTTCCTTCCGGCGGGTCCTTGAATCCGGCCCAGGCCGGGTTGTCAGTCCTGCAGTAGACCGAGACCGGTTCTGTCCCGATAATGGCCCGCAGAAGGTCGAAATGATGGATCGCCATGTCCAGCAAGAGAGGCTGGTCCCAGTTGCGATGACCGGTCGCAGGCTTTGGGCCCGGCGCAGAGTGGCGGCGGAAATCAAGGTCGATGTGCAAGAGCCGGCCTAGCTGGTCATCGCGCATGAACTGCTGAACGACCCGTACCGCCGGGAAGAACCGGTAATTCTGGCTGACCATCAAGGTCAAGCCAAGGCTGTCCGCCAGGTCGACCGCTTTTCTGGCTTCGGCTACGGAGGGGGCGAAGGGCTTCTCGACCAGGACGTGCTTGCCGGCCTCCAGGCCGGCTTTGACCACCGCGATGTGAGAGGGCAGGTCCGTCGTCACCAGGAGCGCTTCCGCCGCCACCTGGTCGAGGGCGGTACCGAGCGACGTGAAACACCGGTCATCGTCCACCAGGCTCTTCTTTCTCACCTCCGCCAAAGCCGAAGCCCGGGAGTCAACACAACCGGCCAAGTTGGCGCTGGGCACAGCGGGGAAAACCCGGCTGGCCCAGTCCTGGCCCCACATTCCCATCCCTACCTGGATTATGCGGATCACAGTTCGATCTCTTCTCTTTTCAGAGGCGCCCGAGGCCCTCGGGCCGCGTCACCTACAACGACGAAAGGCGGGCAATGCACGCTACTAGGACCGGCCCATGTGTCAGGCGATCACTGTGCCAGTGTCCCCTGCCAATAGATATCGTCGGATCTGGCTGAAGGCCGGGCCGGCTTTCGGGCCGTGGGTGGCCGAGTCGCTAATTGTCATCGGTGCGGCCCTCGCTATCTCCGTCGGACCTAGCTGGCTCCGTCACGTGGTGTACGGTAGCGCAAAGCAAACGTTTGGTCACAGCCAGCATCGACGGGTCCTCGCGCCCCCTCGCTCGACTGGCGATCGTGCCGCACTTACGGCGTTGCCGCCTCCATTCGCTGGGCTCGCCAATCGTCCAGCGTCGCTACCCGCTCGGGATGGGATCGGCTCCTGGCCAGAAAACCGACACCGTGCTGAGGCATCGGGTCCTGGTCCGCCGGCTGGTACCTGAGGTCCACGCTCCACCGGATGTGGGTGGACAGGTTTGGCCCCGAGGAGTGGATGAACCGGTCGTTGAAAATAATCGCTGAACCCGCCGTCACCGGCAGCGGTCGGGCCCTGCTCCTGAGATGACCGACACTTTCTTCGTCAAGCTCCCGGTAGGCGGTGCCGGAATAAGTCTCGAAATGAAACCCACCGACGCCCTCGTGCTGGGTCCGCGGGATGACACGGAGGCAACCGTTCTCCATCGTGGCGCCCACCAGCGCGATCCACACCGTTATCACGGGGTTGCTCCGCGCCCCTGGCCAGTACGACTTGTCCTGGTGCCAGGGGACTTCTCCAGCCGCCACCCTGGGGACCTTGGGCCGGACGTTGTAAACCGGGTTGGCGAAAATTTCAGGCCCGATCAAGCTTTCCACGACGTCGAGGATCTTGGTATTGCTCAAGAGTTCGAAGTACCCGGGCAGGCGGTCACGCCAACTCTGCCCGGTATAGGTGGCGAAATTCTCCGCCGTGAGCGACTGGAAGAGGTTGGCCAACCTGGTCTCGAACGGCGCCTCCATCATCAGGTCCCCGATGAGTCGGGCGGCGAGGAGCTGGTCGGCGATCTCGTCCACTTTCTTCATCATGGCGGCGCGGACCGGGGCCAGGTCTGGCTCGCCCAGCAGGGCAGGCAGCACCAGGTAGCCCTGCTCGTCGTACTCCTGCACCTGCCCAGGGGTTAGTGACCCGCTGTTACCTGCTCTCAACTGAGCGTCCGTAATTGCGTAGTCCCTGTACATGGCGTCCAGCTGGCAATCTAGTGCTGTCTCCACGAACCTTCGCCCGGTTGCCGCTCCGACCAGGCCCTTGCGGTAACAGCCGTGTGCCTGACAACCGGGCGGAGGTTGCGTGTCGTTGCAAGAGTGCTGCCTCCACGAACCAGGCCCTTACGGGAACAACGCTTTCCCAGCCGGCCTCAGGCGGGGGCGCGCTGGATGTGCACGTCGCCACTGACCGAGTGCGCCCGCAGGTCCGCTCGCCGCCCTTCTTGCTGATCTGGCTCCGAGCCCTCTGGTTCATCCTGGTAAAGGTCGATCTCGGAGCTCAGGCTCCCGCTCAAGGACTGCGCATCCACCATGACGGCCGTGCCCCTTGCCACTCCTATGGTCAGCTCGCCACTGACCGTCCTGAACTCGGCCTCTCCGGAAACGAGCCTGCGGACGCGCTGGTCCCCTGAGACTGTCTTCAGGTCGCAACCATCGGCCAGCTCGCCCGCCGTTATATCACCTGACATCGTCTCGACCCTGAGCCGCCCACCAGCGGACGCGATATCGACGTCGCCAGAAACGGTCTTGATTTGCCCGGCCTGGTTCAAGGCCCTGCAGCGGACAGACCCAGTAGACGTCGAGATCTCGGCCACGCCGGCAATAGGCCCGACGGCGATGTCACCGCTCGCGCTCCGGGCGACGACGGCGCCGTCAACGATGCCCAAAGAGACGTCTCCTGACGTAGTCCGCACCGCGGCGCGGCCTAGTCGCCCTTCTCCGGTAACCGTCCCCGATACCGATTCCACGTCCACAACGGCGCCCTCCGGCAGGCGCACCGTGACGATGACTTCAAAACCTCCCCTCAACAAAAGACCGGTCGGGTACGGCACCTCAACTGTGACCTTGTTGTCTGTACCGGAACTTCGGTGCTCAACTCGCGCACGGCTAACGACCTCGTCGGCCCGCGGGCCATGCCCTTCCAGCTGGACCTCGGTCGTCGCTTCGGTATGCGTGCGCATACGTACGTCCCCCAATTTGTTGTCGACTACCACCTCGACCTGGCCAGGCGTGTCGAAGCGCTCTTGCCTCATTCAGCCTTCCTCCTATAACTGTCCGTAATCAGTTGGCCCGTTATCCGTTGGCCCGTTGTCATTCGGGTCAGCTGCGGCCGTAGCCACTCATCCGCCGGCCGACCCTTATCCCTCGCTCCGGCCGGGCCTGCTGGTTGAGGGCCCGCACGATGTAGCTGTTGACCGATATCCCCTCGCGCGCAGAAGCGGCCTCCACCCTCGTCTTCAGCTGCGCAGACAGGCGCAACGTGATGCGAGCGTCGGCTTCGCCTTCCCATTCGGGCTCACCCGCGCCAACCTGGCCCAATACAAGCTCGGCGTCGTCCCCCACGAGGCGGACCTCGACGCTCTGCTCAGGTAGAGATTCGCCCAGCTCAGCCGCAAGTTGCCCCAGGACCTCGAGCAGCCGGGCCGTGATCGGGCCCTGCATGGCCACAGCGAGAAGGCGAGCGGCGTTGGCCGTCGCCTCATCCCCCAACGCGCCGAGGGCAGCGAGGTCCTGGGCCATTCCTTCAGCTACAACGGAGATCCTCAGAGCAACCCTCCTAGAGTTCCGCCTGGACGCGGGCCACGACGGCGGGGCGGGCCAGGCGGCAGCCAATCCCGATCATCTTGTAGCCAGCCCACTCCGAAGCGTGCTGCCATCGCCTCGCACTGGGCGTCGCGGCTCGACGCACCGTGCCACCATGCGCAGCAGCGTAACGCCCCCTCCGAGAGGCGTCAGCCCGCAGGTCAGCCATTCTCTGGTCAGCCATGACCCTCGCAGACCATGGGCCCATGACGTCACCTCCTTGACTCGAATGATGTCATCATGACATCATTCTGGCGTCAATGTCAAGTCAAAGTTATGTCATTTTCGATGGACGGCGAACTGCGAACGGCAGATGCCGGCGGCTGTTGCCCTCACCAGGGCCCGTGGCCACCGGCCGGCCGGCGGCCGCCGACCACCAGCGTTCCCGCCGGCGGGCGCGCTACCGTGCTGAGATGGCTCTCTCGGGACTTCTAGTTCAGGGCAGGGAGCTGTTTCAGCCCGCATGACAGGAAATGCGACCTTGGAAAAGGGCAACCCTCCGACCGCCCCACCTCTGCGCTCGAGGATCGCGGCAGCAGCAGCCTTCCTTGTCGCTGTCGCCACTCTGGCTTTGCTGGTGGCCTTTACGGTAGGCAACCTGGTTTATGTCCTGGGCGCCATAGTCGGCGGCCTGCTCGCCATTTCAATGTTGTGGGTGGCGCTGACGGACCAAAGGTTCAGATGGTGGGCCGCCGCGGCGGCTGCCCTTTTTGTCGCTGGTGCGATCGCCAGCTTGGTGGCGGCCGGGGCCGATGCACTGGTCATCGTGATCGTCGTGATTGGCATTGGGCTGGCTTCGGTGCTGGCAGACCTGTCCCTGCGCTGGGAGGTCCACAGGATCGTCTCCAGTCGTTGGCGCCCCGTTCCGGCCATCGCAAATGGCGTGCTATTCGTCAACCCCAAGTCCGGCGACGGAAAGGCGATGCGCCTCGGGCTGCCCGACGAAGCTCATCGCCTCGGAGTCCGGACGGTAATGCTCGAAAGGGGAGACGACCTGCGGGCATTGGCGGAGAAAGCAGCGGAAGACGGTGCCGACGCCCTCGGTATGGCTGGAGGTGACGGTTCGCAGGCCGTGGTGGCCTCGGTGGCGGCCGCAAGGGGATTGCCGTTCATCTGTATCCCGACGGGCACACGCAATCACCTGGCTCTCGACCTGGGGCTCGACCGGGACCACCCTCTGCGGGCGTTAGGCGCCTTTGGAGATGCCCGTGAATCATCGATCGACCTGGCCGAGGTCAACGGTGAGGTCTTCGTCAACAATGTTTCGCTTGGTGTGTACGCCAGCATCGTCTCTTCCGATGAGTACCGGGAGGCCAAGGGCCGGACGGTGGCCGACCTCTTGCCGACCATGCTCGGGCCTGGTGCGCCGGCGTTCGGATTGACGGTCGACGGGCCGGATGGTCCAGTGGCCGACGCCTGCGTCATCGAAGTCTCGAACAACCTCTACCGGCTCTCCAGCATCGCTGGTTTCGGGTCACGCCCCCGTCTGAACGGAGGCCACCTAGGAGTGACCGCTCTCTCAGTCCACAACGCCGCCGACGCCAACCGGCTGGTGGCGTTTGAAGTTTCTGGACATCCCGAGCGTTTCGAAGGCTGGCGCCAATGGACCAGTACCCAGCTGGTCGTCGACGGTCTACCCGAAATGGCCGCCGCCGTTGACGGGGAATCCCGGACCTGGCAGCCGCCGCTCCAGTTCCGGATCCGCCCCGGCGTTCTCCGGGCCAGGATCGCCCTCGACGAACCGGGAGCGTCGCCGGCCCTCCTCCACCGCCCGGTCTCTATAAAGACCCTCGCCGGTCTGGTGCGGGTGATGGTCGGAAAACCGAGCGAGATCGAGCTCGACGAAATGGTTTCCGGCTGACCGCGACCCAATGAGGCTCCTGGCGAACGGCCGGGCTTCGAGCGGCGGGTTAGGAAACCTCGCGGATGGCCCGGTCGACCAGCACTCGGGCCTGATCCCATCGCCTCTTGTTGGCAGCCGACTGGTCGACCCGGAAGGCGTCCTGCGCCATCTCTTCTCTGAACAGAGCTTCGTCGATTTCCTGCGCAGTCATCTCGTAACCTCCCTTCTTTGGCGGGTCCTCATCTATCTCGGTAACTACTGATCCCTGAGCCGGCCAGTAAGTACTTAAACGTCTGGCGCGGCCCAATGCCATCGGTCACAGGCGAGACGTCGTCGCCGTCGATTGGTCCCGCGACCAGCACGCTCGCCTCTGGCGTCAGCCCGCCTCCGGCCCCACCAGCGACCGCGGGGACGGCGGGCGGCAACCTGGAGCCGTCACGTCGGTAGCGGTGCTGTGGAGGAGGCCATACGCAGTTGACAGATGGCCGAGACAGGTTCTTAGCTCGTACAGAACTTTGCTGGCCCTTTAACACCCTCCCCGTAGCCGAGTGGCAGGGGAAGACGTCCGTACGAGCGAGGAGCGCACTGGCCCATGAACGTCTCTGCGACCGGTCGAAGTGGCCCGAGAAACCTCGTCCTGGCGGCGATGATTTTCGCCGTTGCGATGACGTTCATCGACCAGACCATCGTGTCCATCGCCGTGCCTCAGATCCAGAAGGAACTCGGGCTCAGCAGCACGGGCGTGCAATGGGCCGTCAATGCCTACTTACTGTCACTGGCGGCGCTATTCGCCTTCGGCGGCCGGTTGGCCGACACGGCAGGGCACACCAAGATGGTGGTCATCGGCGTCATCATTTTCGCGGCCGCATCCGCGATGTGCGGCCTAACACCGAAGGGCAACGCCGCCGAAGCCTGGATCGTCACCTTTCGCGCCATTCAGGGCGTCGGCGGTGCGCTGATGTTCCCGGCCGCGCTGGCCATCGTCGTTCAGACATTCGACATCCGCGAACGGGGGAAGGCGCTGGCCATCTTCTTCGGCTTGGCCGGCGGGCTCACCGCCGTCGGCCCAGTGCTCGGCGGCTACCTGACCGAGTGGACGTGGCGGGCGATTTTCTGGGTCAACATACCCGTGGCGCTGGTCGCCCTGGTTCTGATCGCCTTGTCTCGTCCGGTCACGGACCATCGCCCGGCTCCCGTCGACTACCGGGGCCTCGTCCTCATTGCCGGCGGCGTGGGCTTGAGCGTCTTCGGTTTCCAGCAGTCGGCCTTCTGGGGCTGGAGCGACCCCATAATCTGGTTGACAATCGTCATAGGAGCCGTCCTGTTGGTCAGCTTCTACTTCGTCGAGTACCGCACCGAACAGCCCCTTATGCAGGTGCGGATCTTCCGGGTCAGGGCGTTCCTGGTCGAGAACCTCGTACTCGGCATCAGTATGTTGACCTTCATCCCGTTGTTCTTCTTTTCTAGCGAGTACGCCCAGATCGCACTGGGCAAGACCGCGCAACAAGCGGGCCTCTACTTGCTCTACTTCTTCCTCGGCTTCGTCGTCGCCTCGCAATTGGGAGGCCGGATACTCGACCGCAGAGGAGCCAAGTTCCCGGTGGTAGCCGGTTGTGCCGTTGCCGCAGTGGGGTACGGGCTGTGGGCCAGCAAAATGCCGGGGCTCGATTTCTCGAACCAAGTCGTCTATGTAATAATCGCCGGCGCCGGTATGGGCTTCATGCTCACTCCGGCCAGCACTGACGCCGTCAACCGAGCGTCCAGGCTGTCGTACGGGGAGGCGACCGGCATAACCCAGACCGTACGGAACTACGCCGCCAGCCTCGGGCTCGCCATCCTGGGGACGGTCCTGGTCGACCAGTTGCGCTCGCAGGTCACGTCATCGCTGGTGTCTCAGGGCGTGCCCCCCGACCGTGCGGCCAGCGAAGCGTCGAAAATCTCTCAGAACCAAGGGAGCCATGTCGGCACCATCCCACACTTCGTCCGCGTCGACTTCGCGCACGCTACGCAAACGGTCTTCTTCGTCATGTGCGGGATCATGGGCGTCGCCGCCATTGTGGCTCGGATCGGGCTACAACGAGGGCTCCAAAAAGAGCAGGTCACAGCGGACGACTACGGCAGTGAACAGCCCGGTACGGAGCGCGGCCTGGCCACCGAGCGCTGAACTTGCCAGCCTGGCCCAGGCCCGGCGGATGATGACGCCAGTCCTGAAGCCGCGCGGCAATGGTCTCGCGGTCGACGAAGCTCGGGTCAGACGACAGTCCTGGGGGCGGTCAACGAGCTCGGGGTACCACCGGTATTTACGGTCTCGCTGGGCTCGAACAGGAGCAACGTAGTCTCGACCTCGGCACAGGGTTGATGGGCTGCGCCGCGAGGGACGACGTAGGTGTCGCCCTGCTCGAGGACTACTTCGCCGCCGTCCATCTTGATGCTCAAACGGCCAGATAAAACAAGGAAAAACTCGTCGGTGCCGCTGTGGCTGTGCCGTGTGAACTCGCCCTGCACCTTCACCACTCTCACGTCGTAGTCGTTGACCACGGCAATAGTACGGGGTGACCAGAGGTCGACGATGTTGGAGAGCACGGCATCGACGTTGCGGGGCTTGTCTTGCTCCATGTTGCCATTCTGCTCGCAGATTGGCCGGCCCGACCAATAGCCAGCACGACGCCGGACGGGGCCCTGTCTGGCGAAGAGCATCGCATCTGGTGGATGGCCGACAAGAAGTACAAGGCACTTCACGGATCGATCACAAACCGATCAATGGGCCCTCACAGGATGATCAAAAAGAAATTACCAAATCCTGGGAAAACTCCTAGTTAGTGGCATGACAGGCAACGTTGGCCCGGTTACCACTTTGTTCTCTGGCCGCCAAAGGGTTGGCCCGAGAGGCAACCGGGCGAAGGTCCCTGGGTGCAACACTTAGAAACTGATGAAACCTAGGAGAAATAATGACCTACGGACAGCAAAAATCGCATCGTTGGCCCGTTGGCGCCGGCCTTTCGCTAGGCGCGGTGGTGGCGGCCGTGGCCGCCTTCCTGGCTCCGTCCATTACGGCCGCTTCAGCGCAAGGCGCCAAAACGACGCCGGCTGATTCCGCGGCGGCGGCGACGTACAGCTGTTCGGCCAGTGTCGACGGGACAGCTCTCGGCCGCAACGCCTGGGCCGGCAGCACCAACGCCCATCCGGCCAAAGCGGACGCCGCTGCCAACGCCTTCGATGGGAGCGATCGGACCCGGTTCAGCACCGGCGAGTACCAGGCGGCCGGGCTGTACTTTCGCGTTGACCTCGGCTCCAAGAAGACCTTCAACGAAGTCTCGATGAACGTGCCCGGTTCGCCTACCGACTATGCGCGTGCCTTCGTGGTTGAAGTATCGGGCAACGCCACCTCATGGTCTACGGTCGCCAATTGCACCGGCTCGGGCGCCGACGAGACGGTCAGCTTCCCGGAGCACAGCGCCCGCTACGTGCAGGTGGTCCTGACCACCAGCGTCAAGTATTGGTGGTCAATAGACGAGTTCAACGTGTACACCAGCGATTGCTACGCTCCCGTCACGGGCAATGCGCTCAACCGAGCTGGCTGGAGCGCCAGCAGCAACACGAATTATTCCGCCAGCGGCGCCCCGGCACTAGCCCTGGACGGCAACCTGTCGACTCGGTTCAGTAGCAACCGGGACCAGGCGGCCGGCATGGCGTACAAAGTGGACATGGGCGCGATGCAAACGTTCGATGAGCTGGTCATGGCCACGCCTAATTCCCCCAACGACTACGCCCGCGTGTTCAACGTGGCCGTCTCGACCGACGGCTCGTCCTGGTCGACCGTGGCTACGTGCAAGGGGACCAGCGCGTCACAAGTCGTGAGGTTCCCTGCTCAAACGGCGCGGTTCGTCAGAGTCGTCCTCGACCCGGGCACGGCGGCGCACTACTGGTGGTCGATCGACGAGTTCAACGTCTACACCAACGGTTCCGTCCCACCACCACCGCCGCCGCCAACAACAACAACGACGACGACGACGACGACGACGACGGTACCGCCACGGACCACACCGTCGGTCTCGGTGTCACCGTCCGCTAACCCGGTCCCCCTGGGTGACACGGTTATCTATTCGGCGGTTGTATCGCCGGTACCCGCGGGCGGGACGGTTACTTTCTTCAGCAACGGCGAGCCTATGTTCGGTTGTACCGACGTCAGCGTCAACGTCCACACCGGGAACGCCACCTGCTCCGCTAGTTACAGTTCGGCCGGGGACCGCACGGTGCAGGCGTACTATTCGGGTTTTGGCAATTTCAACGCCGCCGCCTCACCGACCTTCTCCGAAACGGTGCAGTTGCCCGCGCCCGGCTACTGGCTGGTCACCCGCAACGGCCAGGTCTACGGCTCGGGCGGGGCGCAGGCTTTTGGTAACGCGGCCACGTCGGCCAGTACCGGGTCAGTGGTCGGCATAGCCGGGACCCAGACGGCGCACGGGTACTGGGTGGTCACCGCCACTGGCACAGTCATGGCGTTCGGAGATGCCAAGTTCTACGGGGATCTCCCGGACCTCAACCTGCATGTGTCGGACATCGTGGCTATCGCGCCCACGACAGACGGGAAGGGTTACTACCTCGTAGGAGCCGACGGAGGGTTCTTCACGTTCGGTGACGCCAAGTTCCATGGGTCTATCCCGGGTATCCACATCCACGTGAAGGACATCGTCGGTATGGTGGCAACCCCTGGTGGTGCCGGCTATTTGCTCGTGGGCGCTGATGGGGGCGTGTTCACCTTTGGCCAGAGCCGCTTCTATGGCTCTCTCCCCGGCATACACAAGCACGTGAACGACATCATGGCCATCCTGCCGTCGTCCACGGCCACCGGTTACGTCCTGGTCGGTGCGGACGGCGGTGCGTTTGTGTTCGGGAGCGGAGTGCGGTTTTACGGGTCGCTCCCCGGGCAGGGCGTCAGGGTCAGCGACGTCGTCGGGATCGCTCTGACGCCAGATGATGGTGGTTACTTCATGGCTGGCGCCGACGGCAACGTTTACGGCTTCGGGAACGCCCACGCCGGGGGTACGCCAGCAGGGTTGAGCTCGAACCTCCCCGTCGCCGCCATAGCCGGCACCTAGTGCAGCGACGGTCACCCCTGAGGCACCCCCCGGCTGGGCACCGGTTTTGAGAGGATGGCCGGGATAGGCAAGCGCCGGCGTTCCGTGGTGGTTACGACGGAGCGCCGGCGAGGGCCCGGGGCGACGGAATGGCCTGGCGGGCGGACCAGGGGGGCCCATGTACCGAAGTCATCAAACTCCGCTCTGATTCTCATGGATTTGTTGAGTGGAATTAAGGAACGGGGCCGAACTTCCTAACGAAGGGAGGTTCAGAAATGACTGGGCCAGAGATCGAGGATGCCCTCTTCAGGGAAGCCATGGCGGCGGACACCTACCGGGTGGAGCCGTCGCCGACCAACAAGAGGCTGTGGGATGCAGCCCGCAAGGTAGTGGACCGTATCATCGAGGAAGTAACCTAGTTGCACCGTCGCACCCCTTGTCGTTGCGGGGCCGGCAGTTTGCGGACCGGTCCCGATACCAAGCGATAATTGGAGGAGCTCACCTCCGACGTCGGCAAGGAAGGGATTGCGATGACATCACGGTCAGTACTTTTCGTGGGCGGCACCGGGAAGATAAGTTCTGCCTGCGTCGTGCGCGCCATCGAAATTGGCTTCGACGTGTGCGTCCTCAACCGCAACCAGACTTCGGCCCGGCCGCTGCCCAAGGGTGTTACCCGTTTCACGGCCGACATCCACGACGTGGCCGCGGTGCGAAACGCTATAGGTGACCGCAACTTCGATGCAGTGGTCGACTTCAACATTTTCGACCCCGGCTACGTAGAGACGGACATCGACCTCTTCAAAGACCGGACCGGGCAGTTCGTGTTCATAAGTTCGGCGTCGGCCTACCAGAAGCCCGTGGCACGGTTGCCGATCACAGAATCCACTCCGCTGGCCAACCCGTTTTGGGACTACTCACGCCGGAAGATCGCGTGTGAGGAACTACTTCTCAAGGCCTACCGCGAGGGCGGCTTTCCTGCGACCATCGTCAGGCCATCGCACACCTATGACCGCACGCTCTTGCCATTTGACGGTGGCTGGACCGTCGTCGACCGGATGCGGAAGGGCCAACCCGTCGTCGTCCACGGCGACGGGACCTCGCTATGGGTGCTGACTCATCACGACGACTTTGCCCGCGCCTTCGTTAGGCTTTTGGCCAACCCTTTGACGATCGGTGACACCTTCCATATCACTAGCGACGAGGTGCTCACGTGGGACCAGATCCATCGTCAGGTAGCGGCGGCGGCCGGCGTGGCCGAGCCGCACCTCGTCCACGTGGCGGCCGAGACGATCTCAAAGGTGCTCCCAGCCTGGGGACCGGGGTTACTGGGCGACAAGTCGCACTCGGTTTTCTTCGACAACACCAAAGTCAAACAGTTGGCCCCTGGATGGGTGGCGACGATCCCCTTTGCAGAAGGGGCGCGCCAGGTAATCGACTGGTTCGACGCTGAGCCCGACCGTCAGGTGGTCGACGAGGGGGTGGCCAAAGCCTTCGACACCCTGGCCGAGCAATATGGTTGAGTTTCCCCACCAGCGCTCGAAGGTGCGGGGCAGGACGGTAAGCGGGTAGGCGGTAAAAAAGGCGCTACTTTGCGGGCCGTGTTCCGATCACGGTGCGTAACCCCGGAGGAAGTTCCTCGCCACCGAAGGAGTTCATTACGACCGCCTTGATGCCATTTCTGGCCAGAACCTCCGGGATAGCCGAAGTGTCGATCAACACGTTTTCGTGGCGCTCGTCATCGCGCCGCCAACCGCCGTCGTCGTTCCGAGTGAAAACCGCCATTTGGCGGACGAACCGTTCTGCGGTCGGCACAGAGAACTGCGTGATCAAGGCCCAGTCGTCCGATACCCAACCCTGGGTAGGCGCGCCCCGTCTCGCCCTTCCCCACTCTAGGTCGCAGATATCGAGGGCGACCATGCCGCCGGACTTGACCGCTCGGGCGAGCACCGTCAGCCCACGCCAGACGGCGTCCTCGTCGGGGAGGTAGCTGAGCACGTGCCCTATCGACACAATGGCGTCCGCAGCGGGAAGTTGGTCGTCTGGCAGCGTGAGCACTTGAATGGCCTCAGCGCCTGGTACGTAGCTACGCGCCAGCTCGATCATGGCTGGAGAGGCGTCAGTAGCGATCACCCGGTGCCCGGCCTCGACCAGGTAGCGGGTGAGTAGACCGCTCCCGCAGCCCAGCTCGAGCACAACGCCCTTTGTGGCCAGCACGGGCTCGAGGAGGCTCAAGATGCCCGGAGCACATAGCTCGGCATGAAAGCCAAACCCAAGGTGATGGGCGCGAGCCAGGTCCTCACGGTAGTAAGCCACTCAACCGCCTAGAAATAGAAGCGTGTATTACATGCTGCAGTATGACGTGGTCGACAACTACGTGGAGCGCCGTGCACCCTATCGTGACCAGCACCTGAAGTTGGCGCAAGGGGCCGGTGCCGCCGTGCCTAGACGTGGAGCGCCGCTCTCGGGTTACGGCCCATAAAGGCAGCCAAACAGTCCCACGAGGTGGCGCCGTCAGGCGCCGGGACCTCTGAGGCGTACGGGTTGCCCTCGCCCAGTTGATTGCGGTACTCCGGCTTCATCATGGCCCTCGCCCCCTCGAGCGCCGGCCCCGCGAGTGTGGGCTCGAGCCGCTCCACCTGCCCAGTGGCGAAGGCGAGGTCCCAGGTGTGGGCCGTGAGCTCAGCCAGGTACATGTCAACCAGTACGGCACCGGTGTAGGTCTCTCCCCATGGCATGGCTACCGTGGCCCTGAGACGCTGGTCGTCCGACCACGCTAACTCCGCGTCGCCCCCCGACTTGGTCAGCACCGGGGCGGCGCCCGTCAACTGGACATGCGGGAAAGCGTCGGCCGTCGGTGCTTCGCCCCGGCCGAGGGCAGAGGCGCGGCGGCCGGCGCCGACCAGGTGGTCCACGAGGTCAGACACGGCGTAGGCGGGGCAGGGCGTAGGTTTGGCCAGGTCGCCGGGCGCCACACCGTCGACGATCTGAGCGGCGTGGCGGTAGCTGGCGTAAAGAGCCGGGCGGCGGTCAGGGTTTGGCATCGGAGCCTCCTATTGGTCGGGCTTGCTGTCCTCTGATCGTCGCAGGCAGAACTGGACAACGAGTGTCCTATTTCTTCAGACGCGGATGTCGGCATTCGTGCCGTGCCCCAAGCCCTCAGCCTGAACACTTTTCGTACTCGCCTGGAGCCACGTGAGCGTGCCAGCGCTCACGTGGCTCACCTTTGCCTCAGGCTCAACTACTCCGAGCTGTAGTTGGCCGCGACGACCCCGTTGTCGTCGCTCTGGTATGAGCTTGTGCCCCGAACCGGCGTACCACCCTTAATTCGTTCGTCGCTATGGTCTTACGTGAAGACCCTCCAGGCGGATTGCAGCCATTCAGCCCCTTTTTCCAGCGGCACCGGACAACGCAGGAGGTGGAAGCTTTACCGGGGATTTCCGGGAAAGCTTAGGCACGTTTTCCCGCTCGGTTGATATTCAAACCGTCACGGCCACCCGTCGGCCACTCCGGCTCGACTCGAGCGCGGCCATGACCATGGCAAAGCTCTTGACGTTGTCGTGGCATTCGTTCATTGGCGTCTCCCCGGTCCGGAGTGCCCGGACGAAGTCCGCCAGCGACCCTGCTATCCCCTCGCCACTTATCGTGGCTGGGCCAACCTCGATGTGCTCGAGCGCCGCCTCTGCGGCGCCGGGCTGACGCACCTCGGCGATCGGGTTGTGGGTGCCGTCCCACTTGGCGCTACCGAGAGCGCCGACGGCTCGCCACGACGAATCCCACGACGTCTCGAGACCATCTGCGCACCAGCTCCCCTCATAGCTGAAGCGGATCCCGCCGGTGAACTCGAACTCCACCACTGCAGACGCCGCGCCCCGGTACCAGCTCCAGGGCGGGTTGAACTCAGTGCAAAGGACGTTGACGGGATCGGCCCCCGTCAAGTAGCGAGCGGCGTCGAACGTATGGATAGCCATATCCACGAGCAGCGGGCTGTCCATCTCCTCCCGAAAACCGCCAAAGTGCGGAGCCCGGTAAAACTCGGCATTGAGGTGCCCGACGCCGCCCAGATGCTGGGCCAGAAGAGCCTTGAAAGCGGCCAAACCCCTGTTGTAGCGGCGGTTCTGGCTCACGACGAACAGCGTCGAAGTGTGCTCGGACAGCTGCACGAGGTCGCCAGCCTCCTCGAGGTTCGCGGCCATCGGTTTTTCGCCGAGGACGGCGACACGGCGTTGCAGACAGTGCCCGGTGACCCGGTGATGTGCCTCGGGAACGGCGACGTCCACTACAAAGTCCGGTGACCATCGAGCCACCGCGGCCTCGATGCTCTCCTCGACAGCAACATCGGAGAGCCCGAGTGAGGCAATGCCCTCGGCTACTCGGTCAGTAAAGAGGTCGACCCAGCCGATCAGCGAGACATCGGGGTTGTCGGCCATGACACGCGCCCAGGCTCTGCCCATGCCCCCCGCGCCCACGAGCACTGCCCGGAGGGAGCTCACGAAGCTAACCCACCGGTCGTCCCCGAGATGTACTCCTCGATCCACCCCTCAGGCATATTTTCCAACCTGTACAGTTCTGGAAGCACTCCACCGTGCCGGTACGTCCACTCGACGCCGTTGGCGATAACCCGTCTGACGACCGGGTGGTGATAGACGGGGTACTCCTGGTCCCCCGGGCTGAAGTAAAACACGCGCCCTGCCCCCCGGTAGAAACAGCACCCCGAACGGAAAACCTCCCCGCCGGCGAAGCTCGAAATGAACACCAGCTCGTCGGGCTGGGGTATATCGAACAGCTCGCCGTACATCTCCTGGGCTTCGATGGCAAAGAGCGGAGGTACACCTTTGGTGATCGGGTGAGCGGCGTTGACGGTCCAGACGAGTTCCCGCTCACCGACCGACCTCCACCGCAGGTTGCAGCTCGTCCCCATCAGCGAACGGAAGATCTTCGACCAATGCCCGGAGTGAAGCACGACAAGGCCCATTCCTTGCAGCACGCGCCGCTTTACTCGCTCCACGACCTCGTCGGCCACCTGGTCGTGGCCGATGTGGCCCCACCAGGTCAGGACATCGGTGTTCGCCAGGATGGCTTCGCTCAGACCGTGCTCCGGCTGGTCGAGGGTCGCCACCCCGACCACGGCCCGCTCCCCAAGAAGCTCCCCTATTGCTGAGGCGATCGTATTGTGCATGCCGTCCGGGTAGAGCTTCTGCACGGACGCGTCCCGCTTCTCGTGCAGGTTCTCCCCCCAAACGGTGACCCGGACCACAGGGACCTGGCGTTAATTCGCTCACCTCGTCATCTCCATTCTGGCGCGCCCAATGCTACGTCGTGCATCAGGATCCCGGGTCACGAGCGTATTGGGGCCTGGAGGACGGCACCAATCTTATGCTCGTACCTTGACACGGTGGCCACCCCGCTTATAGGTTCACAGTTAACACGGGGTTGGGTGCCCCATTGCTGTGGACATGTGTGGACATGTGTTAGGGGAGTAATTGCTGCCAAAAGTGTGATCTCTCGTGCACCAAAGTGATGCACTCGCACAGAATGAGGTGAAAGTCAATGGCTCTTTCTCGACGCGAATTTCTCGCCGGCGCCGCCGCAACTGCTGGCGCTGGTTTTCTTCTCTCGAGCCAGGCGGGAGCCGCGGCTGAAGTCTTACCTCGTATAACCGGGGTACGCGAACCTGCCTTGGCGCCTGCGACGTTGACGATGTGGACGAATCATCCCGAGTGGGTCCAACAGGTGAGCGCCATTGTGGCCGAGTTCGAACGCAAGTACCCAACAGTGAAAATTCAGGTAACGCCGAAACCGGGCCCCAGTTACCCGACGTTGCTCACTTCGGCGTTAGCCGCAGACAGCGCGCCCAACATCTTCGGCATGAGCGCCGGCGGCACCTACAACACCATCGCTCAGGCGGGGCGCCTCCATGACCTCACTGGCAAGATCAACATCGGCGCCCTCCTCCCCTCGGCGACGGCCTTCATGTACGTGGGCAAAAAGGTCTTCGGCTTGCCTTTGCTCGGCGAGTACACGACTGGGATTTACTACTGGAAACCGACATTTGCAAAGTACAAGCTGGGCATCCCGAAGACCTGGACCGAATTTGCCAAACTGTGCAAGACGATCCAAAGCAAGAACAGTGCCGCGGCGCTCGGCATGCCCTCCCAGGACGGGATCATCCCGACCTTCTTCTGGACGGGGTTCATGACGAGCGTGCACGGCCCGGCCGGCGTGTCGGCCATCGCTGAGGGTAAGGCCAAGCTGACGGACCCGGATTTTCTGGCCGCCACGAACTACATGCAAAGCCTCGTCCCTTACTTTGCGCCGGGGTGGGCTTCGACGGCGTACATCAACGGCAAGGCCGACTTCGCCGAAGGCAAGACCATCCTCTTCGAAGGTGGCTCGGCCGATTACACCGGCTTCAAGAACATCAACCCAGCCGTAGACCTCGGTTTCTTCGCCTTCCCTCATCCCGACAACATGGGCGTGAGCACGGTAAACAGCGGCATCGACTTCCTCTACGGGCTGAACTCAAATGTGAAGGACCCGGCTCAGGTGGCGGCGGCAATTGCGTTCTTCAATTTCTTTTTGACCCCGAAGATCGGGACGCAGGTGGCCAAGACCATCGAGCTCCCGGACACAAAGGGTGCGCATACCAATGTCCCTATTCAAGAAGAGATAATCCAGCAGTCGACCAACGATGCGGCCGAGTGGTTCCAGTTCCCTCAATTGTCCAATATGTGGAACTACTCCCTACTGCATATCTCGAACATGCTCCTCGGCACCACCACGCCGAAGCAGTTCGCCGCCGCCTGCCAGGCCCAGATCAAGTGAAGGGACGCCAGCGGCCTGCCGCCGGCGCCCGCATTGACATCGAAGGTTGGCCACCCCCGCGCTGATGGCCGACCCGGCCACGGACCCGGTCCCTCGAGTGGTAAACGCCGGCTATAAGTGACGACGGCGTTATCTGCCCAACAAGCGCCGGAGAGAGATAGCGCTAAGCCTCGGGGGCGGCGCCGCACCAACGCGAAGTTGCCGGCCGCTCGTTTCCTTTTGCCTGCCATCGTGTTGTACGGCCTCGTGTTCGTCGTCCCGTTCATCGGCAGCCTGCCCCTCAGTTTCAGCAGCTGGAACGGGATAGGCCATTTTACTTTTGACGGGCTGAGCAATTTCGCTCACGTCGTCACCAACGCGTCGTTCCTGGCCGCCCTCCGGCACAACGCCATAATGGTCGGGGCCTTCTTCATCCTCACCAACGCGGTCGGGCTCGGATTGGCCCTCCTGCTGAACCGACGTCCGGCGGGCTACCAGATCTATCGGACCTTGATTTTCCTGCCGGCCATCCTGTCCCTGGTGGCGACCGGGTTTATCTGGACCGTGATGCTCGACCCCCAGATCGGTGTCGTCAACCCGGCCCTTAAGGCTATAGGCCTCGGGTTTTTCCAGCCTCAGTGGCTTTCGTCGCCTCGCCTGGCGCTCGCCATGGTCATCGTGGTCAGTTGGTGGCAGTGGGGCGGTGTCCCCATGGTCATATACGGCGCCGGCCTGAAGGCGATCCCGACGCAACTACTGGACGCCGCCGAAGTCGACGGGGCCATCGGGTTGAGGCGGCTGCGGTACGTGGTCATACCGCTCCTCCGCCCGGCCATTGTCGTCACCACCATCCTGACGTTCGTTACCTGTTTTCAGAGCTTTGCGGTGGTGTACGTCCTCGAGGGGGTCGAGGGGGCACCGGGCGGCGCTACCGACGTCGTCGGGACTCTTATCTACCGGACCGCCTTCGGCACAGGTATCTTCAGTTCGACCGCCAACCTCGGCTTCTCAGAGGCAAACGCCGTCGGTGTGATGGTTATCCTCGCCGTCGGGATGATCCTGTTACAGCTTTACTTCCGACGGCGGATCGTAGAACTGTGAGCAGGCGTCACCGCGCCCCTGTTCGGCGGCACCGTGCCGAGCGAGCGAGCCGGACCAAGCGGGCGCTGACCCAGGTCGTCCTTATCGCTTACAGCGCGTTCGCCGTCGGCCCGATCGTGATCACGCTGTTCGCGTCGCTCAAATCCGAGCCGTCGTTTTTCAGCTCGCCGGCGTCCTTCCCCACCCACTTCTACTTCGCCAACTACACCCAGGCGTGGGCACAGGGCGACTTGCTCCCGGCCTTCTTGAACAGCGTGCTCGTCACTGTGGTCTCGGTGGTGGTCAGCGGGCTCGTCGGCGCCATGGCCGCCTACGCCGTGGTCCGGTTACGTAGCCGGCGTAGTGGTCTACTACAGAGCTATTTCCTGTCAGGGCTCGTGGTACCCGGCGTCGTCATCCTGATCCCGATGTTCATATTGATGCACCAACTTCGGCTCGTTGGGACCATAGGGTCCATCATCCTGCCGTACTGCGCCCTCACCCTGCCATTGTCGTTCCTGATCTTTGTCAATTTCTTCCGCACAGTGCCTTTCGAGATCGCAGAGGCGGCCTATCTCGACGGGTGTTCGCATTTCCGGACCTTCTGGAGCATTGAGCTGCCACTCGTCCTGCCGGCGATCGCGACGGTAGCCATCCTCAACGGAGTTTTCGTTTGGAACGACTTCCTGCTCCCTCTCGTGCTCGAAACGAAGAGTTCCCTCTACACCCTCCCTGTCGCCATCATCAGCTTCTTCGGCACTTATTCGACGGCCTATGGGCTCGTTTTCGCCTCGGTGATCCTGGCGTCCGCACCCATAATTCTGCTGTACATCGTGTTGAACCGCCTCTTCGTCGAGGGCATCACCGCTGGTGCGATCAAATGACCTACCCTGTACGGCGCTGGCGCGACAAGTAAGCCGGGGCGGGTTAGGGGGCAACGGCGTTTAGCGGTCTGCAGGCGGCTACTGGGCTCGAGGCGACGTTCCCGCCCGGCGCGGAGGTGGCGGTACCTCAACGCCGAACGGGGATGTCGGTTCAGAGCCCCGAGCGCCGAAAGGGGACAAACTCCCCTCGTCAGCGCCTAGATGTCGTAGTACAGGTAGAACTCCCAGGGGTGCGGGCGGAGGCGCACCGGGTCGATCTCGTGCTCGCGTTTGTACGAGATCCAGGTTTCGATCAGGTCGTCTGTGAACACGCCGCCGGCCTGCAGGAACTCGTGGTCAGCCTCCAATGCGGCCAGGGACTCGTCCAGCGAGCCGGGGACCTGCGGCACCAGAGCCAGTTCCTCGGGAGGTAGGTCGTAGAGGTCCTTGTCCACGGGGTCGGGCGGCTCGGTCTTATTGAGGACGCCGTCCAGGCCGGCCATCAAGATGGCCGAGAACGCCAGGTACGGGTTACAGGACGGATCCGGGCAGCGGAACTCTACGCGCTTGGCCTTCGGGCTCTTGGAATACAGGGGTATGCGGCACGCCGCCGAGCGGTTGCGCTGCGAATAAACGAGGTTTACGGGCGCCTCGTAGCCTGGCACCAGGCGCTTGTAACTGTTGGTGGTCGGGGCGGCAAACGCCAGGATCGCCGGTGCGTGCTTCAGCAAACCACCGATATACCAACGCCCCATGTCGGAGAGACCCGCATAACCGAGTTCGGACGCGAACAGTGGGTCACCACCGCTCCAGAGCGAACTGTGGACGTGCATCCCTGACCCGTTGTCGCCGTACAGCGGCTTCGGCATGAAAGTGGCCGTGTAGTTGGCATTGCGGGCCACGCTCTTGACCACGTACTTGTAGAGCATGAGCTTGTCTGCCATGGCCAGCAGGGTGTCGAAACGCATGTCGATTTCCGCCTGACCGGCGGTGCCCACTTCGTGGTGCTGGACCTCGACCTCGACGCCCATGCTTTCCAGAGTGAGGATCATTTCCGAACGCAGGTCCTGCAGGTGGTCCATGGGCGGGATCGGGAAATACCCTTCCTTGTGCCTGGGCTTGAAGCCGAGGTTGGGCTCCTCGATCTTGCCCGTGTTCCAGATGCCCTCGATCGAGTCGATGAAGTAGTAGCCCTCGTGGGCGTTCTGGTCGAAGCGGATGTCGTTGAAAATGAAGAACTCGGCCTCTGGACCGAAGTAGGCGGTGTCGGCCAGGCCGCTGGAGGTCAGGTAATCCTCCGCTTTCCTGGCTACGAAGCGTGGGTCGCGGGTGTACGACTCGCCGGTAACGGGGTCGCGTACGAAGCAGTTGATGTTCAAGGTCTTGTGCTGGCGGAACGGGTCGACAACGGCCGTGTCCGGGTCGGGCATGAGGAGCATGTCCGATTCCTGGATCTCCTGGAAACCGCGGATCGACGAGCCGTCGAACCCGTGGCCGTCCT
This sequence comes from uncultured Acidimicrobiaceae bacterium, assembly GCA_963845605.1. Taxonomy (GTDB): domain Bacteria; phylum Actinomycetota; class Acidimicrobiia; order Acidimicrobiales; family Palsa-688; genus Fen-671. The sequence continues at coordinate 108,941 of CAWJSS010000002.1, read as the reverse complement.
CGAAGGACCCTTCCGTCAGCTCGTGGGCCGGTACTGAAAAGTGCTGCATGAGCCCAGGCAAGTCGCAGAAGCGGAAGTCGACGATGTCGACGCCCTCCTGCTGGACCATCGCCAGGACCTCCTCGGGCGTACGCCTCGTGAAGGCCAAGGTAGGTTCCCCTTTCTAGTGTCGTCAGTGGCGGCAACGCCGGTCAGGCATAACCGAGGCAGCCCACCGTGGCATGGCCATGTGGCCGGTTCGTTGCTCCTTTGTGAACTCTGTGTGAACGTGGCCACATGCAGGCAGGTCAGCGCCGGCAAGCACCCCGCTCGGGACCTATCGTGGCATACCTAGGGCAATTGTGCTACCTGAAGGGACCACGCCCGCGGCCACACGAGGGCGCAGTCGAGGGCAGCACGGTGCGAGGAGATGCCATGGACTCTCAAAAGGACTACGTTCTGCGGACCGTCGAGGAACGGGGCATTCGCTTCGTCCAGCTTTGGTTCACGGACGTGCTCGGCATCCCCAAGGCGTTCAGCATCACCCCGGCTGAGCTGGAGAACGCCCTCGACGAGGGCATGACCTTCGATGGTTCGGCCATTGACGGTTTCTCGCGGGTCCAGGAGAGTGATGTCCTGGCCGTGCCCGACCCGAAGACGTTCCAGCTGCTCCCGTACCTCTCCGGGGAGGCGCCGGTGGCGCGGGTGGTGTGCGACATCTACAACCTCGACGGGACTCCCTTCGAAGGCGACCCCCGCCACGTACTGAGACGGTCGTTGGACCTGGCGCGAGACCAGGGCTTCTCTTTCTACGCCGCCCCGGAACTCGAGTACTTCTACTTCGCCCAGACCGAGACGGCGGGAAGCCTCCCGCCCGTGCCCCTGGACAACGGCTCTTACTTCGAGTTGATGGGCAACAACGAGGCCACCGCGCTCCGGCGTGAGACCGTGCTCATGCTCGAGGAAATGGGGATCCCGGTTGAGTACAGCCAGCACGAAGACGCCCCCAGCCAGCACGAGATAGACCTGCGGTACACAGATGCCATGACGATGGCGGACACCGTGATGTTGGTCCGCGTCGTCGTGAAAGAAATGGCGGCCCGCAAAGGGATCCTGGCTTCCTTTATGCCGAAGCCTCTCGGCGGCGTCCAGGGGTCGGGCATGCACACCCACGTGTCACTGTTCGACGGGGACACAAACGCTTTCTACGACGACTCTGATGAGTACCACCTGTCCAGAGTGGCCAGGCAGTTCATTGCCGGGGTCCTGACCCACGCCAGCGAGATAACGGCCATAACGAACCAGTGGGTCAACTCGTACAAGCGGCTGATCATTTCTCAAGAGGACCAACCCCTTATCGAGGCCCCCGTCTTTGTCTCGTGGGCACAGAACAACCGCTCTGCCCTGATAAGGGTGCCGCCCACGAAGAAGGGCAAGCGGGACTCAACCCGTATCGAGTACCGCTCTCCGGACCCCGGGACGAACCCGTACCTGGCGTGGGCCGTCATCCTCGCCGCAGGGTTGGCCGGTATCCGGGGCCACTACGAGCTGCCCAGAGAGGCCTCAGCCAACATTTACCAGATGTCGGCGCAGGAGAGGGTGGCCGAAGGGATCAAGCCGTTGCCGGCCTCGCTCGCCGAAGCACTCGACGCCATGGAGACCTCTGAACTGGTAGCGGAGACCTTGGGCGAGCACGTCTTCGAATGGTTCTTGCGTAACAAGCGGGCCGAGTGGGCCGCTTACAAGGCAGAGGTGACGCCGTTCGAGCTGCGCCGCTACCTCACCTCTCTGTAATGTCCCGACGTCTAACGCCCTGCGCCACCGTAGAGTTGGCCGCGAGCGAAGGCAGGTAGAGCGTGGAGCCACTGATGGTGTTCCCAGAGCCGGCGCCGGCGGCCCTCGTCCAGGCGCTGTCATTAGCCAGCTACACGTGGAAGGCGGTCAGTTCGCTGGACGACGCCGCCGCCGGTGAACCCGATGACGGCTGGTCCGGTGGCGTCATTTGCGCCGACGAGCATCCCGATGCCGCCTTCGCCCTGTGCCGGTCCCTGCGCAAGCGAGAGGTACCTTTCACCCCCTTGTTGCTGCTGCTCTCGGCCCCTCAACTCGGCGCCCTCGAGCTTCGTGAGGACCTCTTCGATGACTTCTGTGTCATGCCTTCCGACCCGCGCGAGCTCGAGACCCGGCTCTCGCACCTCTTCTGGCGGACGGGCCGCGGGTTGCGACCGGAGCTCGTCGAGTACGGGCCTCTCGTGCTCAACCTGGAGACGTACCAGGCGTCGGTGGCTAGCCGTCCCCTGGCCCTGACGTTCATGGAGTACGAGCTGCTCAAGTTCCTGGCCACCCACCCCGGCAAAGTGTTCACCCGCGAGACGCTGTTGTCGAGGGTGTGGGGCTACGAGTACTACGGGGGGGCCAGGACGGTCGACGTCCACGTCCGGCGGCTTCGGGCCAAGTTGGGCGAAGAGCACGCCAACCTCATCTCGACCGTGCGCTCAGTGGGCTACAGGTTCGGCCAGAGCCGCTGGGCTCTCTAAGCGTCCCGATCTGGCGGCGCTCCTCGCAATCGCAGCGGAGCCGCCCCTTTCGGTGCAGAACCACGCTTTCGGCGCTTTTTCTGTCGGGATCGAGCAGTTTTCACGCCGAGAGTCGCATAGCGCCGCCGAAAGTCAGGCCAAAGGGCCCGCAACTGCCGCTCCGCCGTCGAGCCGGGCTGGGCAAACGCCCGGCTAAGCCCCGCCAGTAAAGGACTGTTAGCTGAAGGACTGGCCGCACCCACAGGTGCGGGTGGCGTTGGGGTTGTTGATGGAAAAGCCGGCGCCCTGCAACCCGTCCTTGTAGTCGAGTGTGGAACCCGTGAGCAGAGTGGCGCTGGCCGGGTCCACTACCACCGTGACGTCGCCGGTGGACGTCTCGAGGTCGTCGTCGGCCCGCTCGCTATCGAAGAACATCTCGTACGAGAAACCCGAGCATCCTCCCGGCCGCACTGCAACCCGAAGGAACAGCTCCGCGTTCCCCTCTTCCTCGAGCAGCTCGCCTACCTTGGCCACCGCCGCGTCGCTCAAAACCAGCGTCTCCATCGAACTCGAAGTGGAAGTTGTGGTCACGGAACCCTCCTGCGCCTACTAGGTCTAACCCATCGTACAGGCTCCTCGTGCATCGGGGCGTTCGACGTGGGAGAGGCGTAAACGGCCATACAATTTCGCGGTGGAGCAATTTACGCCGCCCGAAAAGCCTCTGGCTTACGCCGCAGAGGGCACCCCTGTGCCATTAGCCGACGGGCGGGCTGCTGCAGCTCCCACGGCGGGAGCGCCCACAACTGAAGCAACTGTCCGAGATGCTTTACGGGCCGTGGTCGACCCCGAGCTGGGGGACAACATCGTCGAGCTCAAAATGGTCGACACGGTGGAGCTCCAACCAGGGGGCGTGGTCCTGGTCCGCGTCGCTCTCACCACGCCGTCCTGCCCGCTCAGAGGGCAAATAACAGCCGAGGTCACCGGGCGCGTGGGCGCCTTGGCCGGGGTAACTTCCGTGGTGGTCGAGACGAGCGAGATGGGCCGGGAGCAAAAAGCGGCCCTTATGGCACGCGCCCGCTGGAAGGCTCGGGAGCAGGCCCCGAGGACTACGGTCCCACCGCGAGCCCGCGTGCTGGCGGTGTCCTCCGGCAAGGGCGGCGTCGGCAAGTCGTCGATCTCTGTAAACCTGGCCGCCGGCTTGGCCATGAAAGGCTTCACAGTTGGCGTGCTCGATGCCGACATTGCCGGCTTCTCTGTCCCCCGCATGCTCGGCGTGCGCGGCCAGCTTCAAGCGACCCGGGATCCGCTCGACCCCGGCCGGAAGCTCATCCAACCTCTAGTTGAGCCTCTGGGTGAGGGTGAGCTCAGGGTCGTTTCGATGGGCTTCCTATCGGGCGAAGACGAAGCGGTCATGTGGCGGGGGCTAATGCTCAACCGAGCCGTTCAGCACTTCCTGGAAGAAGTGGCGTGGGGCGACATCGACTACCTGGTCGTCGATATGCCTCCCGGTACTGGCGATATCCAGATGGGCCTGGCCCGCATGCTCCCGAGTGCCGAAGTCCTAGTGGTCACGACGCCGGCGCACGCGGCTCAGAAGGTGGCGGCCCGGGCCGCCAGCATGGCTCGCAAAAGCTACCTCCGCGTCATCGGGGTGGTAGAGAACATGAGTGCGTTCAACTGCGCTCACGGCGAGCGCTACGAAGTATTCGGCCGCGGCGGCGGCCAACGTCTGGCCGACGAGATCGGCGCACCGCTCCTCGGCAGCATCCCGCTCGAAGCAACCGTGGCGCGAGGGGGCGACCGCGGGGAGCCGGCGGCCCTGGACCCGACGACGCCGGCGGGGACAGCCTTTGCTCAATTGGTAGATGCGGTACTCGAACGTTGCCCCGTCCCCGAGATGACGACGTGCTCGGCGCGCTTGTTCGAAGCCCTGGACCAAGCCAGCCGAGTGATGGACCGGCCCGCGGCGCCCACTCGCTGACGTACGAAAATGGGCGGCCGGCGAGCGAAGAATCCGGCCCGCAAAAAAATACAAACGGCGTGATGTCGCGGCGTAAATGTCGGCAAAGAACGCAGTCATCGCACCGAGCGCGCGCTTTTTGCGCCTGACGGCGCGACCCCCACGACGTCTGGTTGGGTAGGTGTGCGCGTGCCCCATCGCGCGTGCCATTGTTTAGAGGCCTCGGGGCCGGTATGCCGCGCCGGTCCAGGGAGCAAACTAGAGCGCACGGTGATTGACAGGAGCCGGTGGGTGAACCCAAGCCATCAACAGCAGAAGTCGGACATCTCGGTGGTCCAATTGGCCGAGGCGCTGATCCAGGGTGACGTGCTGATTGCTCTCCAGGAGCGGGGTGAGGCAGCACCGGCTTGGGGTTACCTGAACCTGCTGGCTCACAGCGACCGCAATTCCTTGCGGCGGGTGCGTGATTTCAACCAGTCCCGCCGGCCTTTGTCGGGCTGGGGCACGGTGGTGTTCGACCTCATCGTCGACATCCTCAACTCGACGTCGACCGACAACGAGCTGACGGCGCTGCAGCGCCAAGCCCTCGTCCCGCTCGAGCTCAAGATTTGGGACGGTGGCGAGGTGCTCGCTTCCCCGCAAGACCTCGACATCCTCGTTCGCAGCGCGTTGTACCGGTATATGGGCCAGCTTTAGGCGGCCCCGGCGGCGGGCGCCCCCCACTGGGAGGCGTGCGTCATCGCCGGCTGGTGCCCCCCTGGTCGGGCGGCCGAAGGCGGCGGCCGTCAGTGGGCCTGGTTACCGAACGGGAGCTCCACCGTCACGTTGGTCGACTTCACTGAGGCCACGGCGGCCACGCCGGGGGCCAAGCCCAGGTCATCGGCCGCTTCCCGGCTCATGAGCGAGACGACCCGGAACGGGCCTACCTGCATCTCAACCTGCGCCATAACCAGGTCTTTGGTGACTTTCGTGACTATGCCGGGGAACCGGTTGCGAGCGGAATGCCCGCCCGTCGGCCCTACCTCGGTGCCAGGACCTCTCCCGAGCTGAGACGCCAGCTCGGCCAGAGCGCGCGCTTCAATTACTCTTCGCCCGGCCTCATCCCGGCTCGAAGCCAGCTTGCCCGAATCTGACCACCGCCTCACGGTGTCGGCGCTCACCCCGAGGAGTTCTGCCGCCTCGGCCACTCGGTAGGCCCGGGGCTCCGTGGTACCAGGCTCCGGGTGGGGCGCGTCCGCCCGCCGGCTGGCGCTCACCATCAGGGACGCCTGGCCGCCCGATAGCGGCGGATAAGGGCATTGGTCGAGCTGTCGTGGTCGAGCGCCGGCTCGGCCTCGGACGTCAGCTCGGGCACTATCCGCTGCGCCAGGGACTTGCCGAGCTCGACGCCCCACTGGTCGAAGCTATTGATCCCCCAGACCACTCCCTGGGTCAGGACCTTGTGTTCGTAGGTGGCCACCAGCTCTCCGAGCACACGAGGGCTCAGCTCGGGGGCCAGGATCGTGTTGGAGGGGCGGTTGCCAGGAAAAGAACGGTGCGGGACCAGCGCCTCCGCCATTCCCTCTGCGCCGCGCCTCCGCTGGGGTCTTCCCGAACGCTAAGGCTTCCGTTTGGGCGAAGAAATTCGCCATCAGCAGATCATGATGATCGGCCACCCGGTGAGCAGGGTGGAGAAACCCGATGAAATCCGCCGGTATGAGCCGGGTCCCCTGGTGCAGCAACTGGTAGTACGCATGCTGGCCGTTGGTACCCGGCGTCCCCCAGACGACCGGACCGGTGGCCAGGTCGACCGCCTCGCCGTCCAGCATGACGGATTTGCCGTTACTTTCCATGTCGAGCTGCTGGAGGTAGGCCGGGAACCTGGACAGGTAGTGGTTATAAGGGAGCACGGCATGGGTCTGTGCGTCAAAAAAGTCGTTGTACCACACGCCGATGAGCCCGAGCAGGACAGGGATGTTCTGGTCGAAGGGGGCCAGCCTGAAGTGCTCATCGATCGACCTGAAGCCGGCCAGCATCTCGCGGAACGGCCTTGGCCCAATAGAGGCCATGAGCGACAACCCGATGGCAGAGTCGTACGAGTACCGCCCGCCCACCCAGTCCCAGAACTCGAACATGTTGGCCGGGTCGATCCCGAACCGGGCCACCTCCTCGGCGTTAGTCGAGACCGCGACAAAATGTTGGCGTACCGCACGGGCGTCTCCCAGGCTGGCCAGCACCCACTCCTTGGCGCTGGTGGCGTTGCCGATCGTTTCCAGCGTCGTAAATGTCTTGGAGCTCACCACAAAAAGGGTCTCGGCGGCATCGATATCGGCCGTCGCTTCCCATATGTCCGCCCCGTCCACGTTGGACACGAACCGCAAGGTCAGCGCCCGGTCGGAGAACGGTAACAGGGCGTCGTACGCCATGGCCGGCCCGAGGTCAGAACCGCCGATGCCGATATTTACGATGTTCTTTATGCGTTTGCCCGTAAACCCCCGCCATCGCCCCTCCCGAACGGCGTCGGCGAAGTCCGCCATCTTCCCGAGGACTTTTTGCACCTCGGGCACAACGTTTTGGCCGCCTTCGTCGACCTCCGAACCTTCAGGCGCACGCAGGGCGGTGTGCAGGACGGCGCGGTCCTCTGTCACGTTTATGTGCTCGCCCGCAAACATCGCTTCTATGCGTTCGCTTAGACCGGCCCGTTTGGCCAAGGCCACCAGCAGGCCGACGGTCTCCGAGGTGAGCCGGTTTTTCGAGTAATCGAGGACGAGGTCGGCAGCCTCGACCGTCATCTCGTCGCCCCGGAGGGGGTCCCCGGCGAACAGGTCGCGAAGGTGGACGTCGCGCATCTTCGCAAAATGGGCATCGAGGGCGTCCCACTCCGGCGTGCCACGGACGCGAACTGGCGTAATGGGCATGGGGGAAGTCTTCCACCGCTCCGGCCCCGAGGGGCAACCCATCTTCGCTTCGGCCCCGAATTTTCTTTAGGGTCGGGGCTGTGACCGCCAAACGCTTGGTCCTGTTCGACATCGACGGCACCCTCGTGCGAGCCGGCCCGGTGGGGGCCGCCGTTTTCAATAGGGCCATCGAGGCGGTGCTGGGAGAGGTGCCAACTGAGCGGGTCAGGATGAGCGGCAAAACGGACCCCCAAATAGTGCGGGAGTACCTGGCCCTGGTTGAATCGGACGACCCCTCCCACCTGCCGGCCGTCCTCGCCCACCTCGAACGGGAACTGGCCAGCGCCTCAGCCCAGATCGCCACAGACGGCGAGACCTGCCCGGGGGTACCCGCTCTGCTATCCACCCTCGCAGGCGACGACCGTCTCCATTTGTCATTGCTCACAGGGAACATCGCCCCCAATGCCGTCGTGAAGTTGGCCGCGTTCGGTCTCGAGAAATGGCTTGACCTCGAGTCCGGCGCTTACGGAAGCGACCACGAGGACAGGAGGGAGCTAGTGCCTATTGCGCTCGAACACCTGGCCTCATTGAGGGGTCTTCATCTGACGCCGGAAGAGACGTGGGTGGTCGGGGACACGCCCCGCGACTTCGAATGCGCAGAGGCCGGCGGTGCGCACTGCCTTTTGGTCGCCACAGGCAGCTACAGCCTCGAAGATCTCAGTTCCCTGGGCGCGGACGCCACCTTGCCGGACCTCTCCGACACCCCGGTCGTGACCAGGCTGCTCACCGAGGGCCTTTAGGTACCGGGCGGTCGTCGTCGAGCAACCAGCTCCCGGTGTCCTCTCCGAACCGGGGGGCAAGTTCGACCGTCCCGACCGAGACCAACTGCTCTGGCACCGTGGGGAGGACCTCGTCGAAGTAGGAGCGAGCGGCCACGGTCGTGCCCACGTCGCGCCCAGCCAGCTCGGACAGGAACCACCTGTGCTCGAGGACCTGGTGGAAGACCTCGGCCGGTGATAGACGGTCGGCCAGCTCTGGAGGCATGAGCCGCAGCGCCTTGTCGTAGACGTCCCGCAGCCATCGGCTGGCAGCCACCGTGCTCGTGACCTTCTTGGCCTCTTTTTCCTCGAGGTAACCACGGTAAGACGCGATGTCGTTCAGCAAGCGCCGGGCCTGGTTCTCTTGTACGTCGAGGCCCGTCAGCATGCGCAGCCGATGACGATGGTGGCCCGGCTCGGCCACCCGGGTCCGGATACGGAGGCGGAAACCCTCGCCGGCACTCACCAGCTCGACCTCGTCGGCGTCGAAACCGAGGTCGTTCAACCGCCGCAGCCTCTCCGTCATGCGGTAACGCTGCTCTTCGGGCCGGATGATCACGTCCTCTGTGAGCGCGTCCCAGAGCTGCTGGTAGCGCCGGGGGATCTCTTCGGCCAGTTCGACTGGCTCCACGTCGGGTGGGAGGAGCCCGGCGGCCGCCAGGTCCAGCAGCTCCCCGCCGACCCGCTCGCCGGCCAGCTCGACGTCGAAGCCCCTCTGGCCATCCGTCAGCGAGGGGTGGAGCTCGCTGGTTTCAGCGTCCACGAAAATGGCCTGGAGGGCGCCGGCGTCCAGGCGGAACAGCGTGTTCGACAGCGAGCAGTCGCCCCAGAAGAAGCCGGCCAGGTGGAGGCGGACGAGGAGCTCGACCAGAGCGTCCAGCAACCGGTCGGTTGGACGGAGCCTGTGCGGGTCAGAGTACAGCGTGCGGTACGTAGTCGAGTACTCGAGGAAGCAGGTGCACAGCACGGCGTCCAGTTGGACCTCGTCGTAAGTGCCGCGGTCGACCACGATGCCCAGCGGCTCGACAGCCGGTATGCCGAGCTCCGAAAGGCGACGGAGCAGGCGGTACTCCCGGCGGGCGAGCGGTTCGTTCATCTCCTTCAATGCGTACAGGCGGCCCTGCTCGGTGACGAAGCGCACGACGTGGCGGGAGGTGCCGCGGTGGCGGATCTCGACCAGCCTTTCGTCCTGCCATTCCTCGAGCGGGAGCTGCCAGGGCAAGGTGAGCAGGCCGGCAGCCACGTCGGCGGGAGGTCTGAACACGTACCTCATCCCCTCAGTCTCCACGACGCGGAGGCGCTCGCGGGCCCCAGTCCCGCCTCTGCATTTGTATCGTTGTGGGGTTATGGCCATGCCGCCCCGGTCATCGAAGGGCCGTGGGGGGTCGCAGCGCTGGCTTGTCGTCCCCCTCGTCCTAACTCTGGCAGTCCTTCTGATCGACGCGTCCATGCACGCCCGCTCCAACAAGCCCGAAAAGACGCTCAACAGCCAGGCCTGGGTAGACAAGGTCCTGCCCGCGATAGCTCAATCGAGCGCCCAGGGTAGTGAGTTAGCGCAGGTCAGCTCCGGTGTCGTCGCCTCTGGAGGATCGTCTGCGATCGCCGACGAGCTGTCGGGCATAGCCGGTGCGAGCCGGTCCACTTACAAGGACGTCCTCGCCGACACAGCGCCCTCGGAGGTGGCGCCCGCGGCCGGGTTGCTGCAAGCCTGCCTGGCCTCTCGAGAGCAAGGGGCGGTTGAGATGGCATCCGCGGCACAGCACCTGCTGGGAGGGGACGGGCCTTCCTCAGCCGTGACGCAAATGATGTCGGCGGTGTCGGACTTCAAGGTCAGTGATAGCGCCTACCAGCTGTTCACGAAAGATCTCCCGAAACTAGGCGTGACGATGCCCATTTCGGCCTGGTCCACTAGCGGCGGCACCTACGAACCACAGGGGCTCAGTGCCTTTGCCAGCCGGCTCGTGGCCGGCGCGACGAAGACAGAGCCCCACAAACTGCACATTGACGCCATCACTACCGACCCCCCGACTCTTAGCGTAGAGGGCAGCCTGCAGATCCTCTCGCCGGCCACCACGGTGTCCGTGACGGCAGTGGTGGCAGACCTCGGCCAGGCCGCTGAGCAAGGGGTGAAAGTGACGGCGACGATCACCCCGGCCCAGGGCGCGCCCAGCCAGCATGTGACTGTTTCGGTCAACGTTTCTCCAGGTCAGGCGCAGGCGGTGCGGCTGCCTGGGCTTCGGCTGGCGCCCTCCACGCCGACCATCGTGACGATCGCCGCTCTCGAGCCGGGCGGTGAACCGGGGACCGCCTACAGGTCGGTGACTGTCGAAGTCCCTGGCCCAAACTTCGGCGGGACCACTACGAGCACCACGGTCCCGGCAACGACGACGACGACCTGAGGGCACCGAAAATCGCCACCCTTTCATGACCGCACTTTCATGACCCCACTTTCATGACCCCACTTTTATGACCCCACTTTTATGACCCCACTTTTATGACTCCACTTTTATGACCAGGGCCTGGGTGCTCCGAGGGGGCGCCAGCTTTGGAGCCGCACAGGTTGGGATGGCGAGAGCCCTTATGGAGGCCGGGCACCACCCTGACCTGCTGTTCGGGACGTCCGCTGGCGCCCTCAACGCCGCCCATCTGGCGGCCGACCCGACCCTCGAGGGCGTAGCCTCGCTGGCGGGGCGCTGGACCAGCGTGCGGCGCCGGGATGTGTTCCCAGTGCACCCCGGCAGGGTCGTGGCCGGGCTGTTGGGCACGAGGGACAGCATGTTCAGTGCAAGTGCGCTAACCAGATGGCTGCGCTCGACCACGGCCCTCCGCCGGCTCGAGGACGGGGCGCTGCCTCTGACTGTGGTGGCCACCGACCTCGAGACCGGGGAGGAGGTGGGGCTGGAAAGCGGGCCTGCCGTCCCTGCTCTGGCGGCATCGTCGGCAATGCCCGGCATATTTCCTCCAGTGCGCATCGGCGACCGCTGGTTGATAGATGGCAGTGTGGCCTCGGACACGCCGGTCCGGGCCGCCGTCAAGGCCGGGGCTGACCAGGTCTGGGTGCTACCCAGCGTCCCCTCCGTACCCATGGTCCGGCCCCGGACGGCCATAGATGTGATGCTGAGGTCCGTCTCGATCACCCTGGCTCGCGACACGGCGGTCACGGTGGCGAGCTGGGCGGGCAGGTGCGAGCTGTACATGGTCCCCGCTCCTGTCGTGCCCGGCGTCTCCCCGTTCAACTTCGATAAGAGCGACCAGCTCATAGACGCCGGCTACCGCCTCACGCAGGCTTGGCTGGAAGAGGCCCGGCCAATCGAAACGGTTGCGGCAGCCGAGAAGTGAGCAAGCCGCAATTAAGGCATGAAGACGTAGGAGCGGGCGAAGTTGTAGCTTTTGGGTGTTAGGTCTTTGTCTGCCACAAAGCTCCTGATGGCAGTCGTGGGGTGAGAAGATGACGATGGCATCCAATGCCGGGCCGGGAGGCTCGCCCAATGCTCCCGTGGGACAACCTGCCGACGATGATGCTACGGGTGAGCTTGTCATCGACGTAGAGGCCATATCGGTGGACGTTGGCCCGGCCACGGCGCCACTGGAGCGCCCCGGCTACGCCCAACCCTTGAGCGGTCCAGGCCCCGACGTACCCCCACCTTCCAGCGACGACACCCATCCAAACGGCCGGGTCGCAGCCACGCCGGCGGGATGGCCGGCCCCGCCGCCTGCCCTACGGGCGGACGGTTGGGATGCCGAGAGCACGGCAGCCTGGGATCCGGCCTCGTCCTGGGCGGTAGAGGAGGACGAAGAGCCCGAAGAGGGCACAGACGGGCCATGGGACGAAGTGCCTAACTGGGAGGGCGAGATCGTCACCTGGGAGGCAGACCGCGATGCCGGGCCGGGTCAACTGGCGCGACCCGATGGTGCTGAGGCCGAGCTGACTGGTGCTCCGACGGCCCCACCCGGTTACGCCAGTGAGTACCTGCCCGCTCATTTGAGCCGGGGGGACGATGCCGTAGCCCTTTACGCTGGTCGAGGGGCGACTCCCCTCGGTGGCGTCTATGACCGGAAGGGCGCGCTCCGGACGAAGCGGGACCGGGGGCCGTGGCGCGAGCTGGTGATAATCACCGCAGTAGCGGTCATCGTCTCCGCCGTGATCCTCGCCGTGACCACGGCCGAAAAGAGCAACGTCGCCGGCCTCGACAGCATTTTCGGCACGCCCAGGACGACGGCTGGAGCCGCGTCCCCGTCCACGACGGCGGGGGCGGCGACGGACAGTTCGCCGCCGCTTTCCTCCACGACTCCTGGGACCGGGTTATCTGCGGCGCCGAAGCCGGGCACCTCCGCCCCCCTCAGCCAGCAGCCTAAGTCTTTACCCGTGACCGCCGGAGTAGCTCAGTCTTTGGTGAAGTCGTGGCTGGCTTCTAACCCTGGCGGCTACGGCATGAGCCCTGCGGACGTGGCCGGCACGGTACCAAACGAGGTTTATTACGCCGTCCAACCCACCACTGGTACTTACTGGGCACTGGCCGCTTTCAAGCCTTCGCCCGCCCTCTCGGCTCAGTCGTCAACGGAGACGGGACAGGGGGAGCTGGCCGAGTTCCACGACAGCGTCTACGCTTTCTCGTGGCAGGCTGGGCCGGTATGGACGTTACTCGGCGAGTTCAGTACCGGCAGTTGCCCGAGTGTGTGGGTACCCAGGGCTGTTTTAGCAGCTTGGGGCCTGTGCGGGCTGTAAAGAATCACTGAAAGCCGGCCCAAATACAGCTATTCTCGGACGTTGTGACTCGGCGTGTCGCCATGTCAAAAAAGACGGAGGGACTGGGACAATTTGGACACGATGATTCGCGGGTCAGCGGAACCGCCTGCTGCGACTGAGTGTTGAGTTTGGCGTGGGCCTGCGCAATTTGAACGCATTCGGCCGCCGGCCGTCGATTTCTAGCGCAGCCCGGTACCGCTCATGGCTCGTACGCAGTAAAAGGGGAGGACATGCCTGAGCCGCTCGGAAAGGGACAGCGCTACATGCCCGGCCTCGACGGGCTGCGGGCAATTGCGGTCGCGGCCGTAATTGCGTTCCACCTTGGTTTGTCATGGGCCCCCGGTGGTTTGCTCGGGGTAGGCGTCTTCTTCACGCTCAGCGGCTATTTGATTACCGACCTGCTCCTAGGGAGCTGGGAGTCGAGCGGCGGCTTGAAACTCCGCGAGTTCTGGGCCCGTCGAGCCCGCCGGCTGCTGCCGGCGCTGTTTGTGATGTTGGCGATCGTAACGGTGTGGGTCGCTATCGCCAGCCCGTCCCAATTGGGCCCGCTAAGGGGAGACGTAGGCGCCGCATCTGTTTACGTCAGCAATTGGTGGCTGGCGTTCCAACACGTCTCGTATTTCGCTCGCTTCGGCCCACCCTCCCCGCTCGGCCACCTGTGGTCCCTGGCGGTCGAGGAGCAGTTCTACCTCATCTGGCCCTGGCTCGTTTGGCTCGGCCTGATCTGGTTGGTGCGCAGGCGCAGCTTGGCACTCAGGCGGGCCAATTCCTCGGCCGCCCTGAGTGACGCTGACGCTCCTTTGACAGGGCAAGCAAGCAGCTTCGAGGCGGCGGGAACGGCCGGGCTCGGAGCCGAGGCCGAAATGTCTTCCTCCTCGATGTCTTCCTCCGGAGCGGCGGGCGGGACCACGCTCCTGGCGCAAAGGCCTGCCGGCGAAGCCAATGGCGGGCGGCGCGACGTCCACTTCGTCCGCCGCGAGATGTGGCCCCTGGCCGGCCTGACCGTCATCGTGGCCATCCTCTCGGCCATCGAGATGGGCATCCTTTATCATCCGAGCTTCGACCCGTCCCGCATCTACGACGGCACTGACACCAGAGCGTTCGGGCTCCTGTTTGGCGCAGCACTGGCCATGGTCTGGCCCAGCCGGGGCCTGAGAGCCGACGTGAGCCCGGCCGCCCGGCGGTTCATCGACGGCATGGGGGCGCTGGGCCTGCTCGGGATCGCTCTGCTCATCTGGCGTACGAACGAGTACTCCGCCTTCCTTTACAGAGGCGGGATGGTCCTGCTCTCTCTATGTACTTGCCTGGTCGTCGCCGCCGTGGCCCACCCGGGAGGGCGCATCGGCAAAATCATGGGCGTCGCGCCCGATGCGCTGGGCCGGGGTGCGATCGTACGGGATCTACCTCTGGCATTACCCCGTCATCGTCCTCACGACCGCGACCGTGGTGACCCACACTGACCTGACCCGCGACTTTTTCCAGGTGGTGGCCATCGTTATCATCGCCGACCTGTCCTGGCGGTTTATCGAAACCCCCGTCCGCCACGGTGCCATAGGCCGGCTCATACGCAAGCTGCGCACGGTCGAGTGGCACTTCGACACGCTCCCTCGCACCAACCGGATTGCGTTCGCCTGCGTGCCGGCGGCCCTGCTCGTCCTCACCTTGTGCTTCGTCGGCGTCATGCCCTCCGCCCCCTCAGGCGTATTGGCCGTGGCCACTTCGCCCCCCTCTCCCCAGCTGGTCACGGCCACGACGGAGCTAGTGGGGACGTCCTCCGCCAACACTTCTCAGAGCAGTTCCCAGGCCCCGGCGAGCTCGACCCAGACGACACCGCCCGCCCACCCCAACGGGGGCAAGACGACCGGCACGAGCACGAGCAGCGGCAGCACGGTCGGCACCACCGCCGGCACTGGACCCCGTCCAACCAGTCCACCTACCACCTCGGTGTCCACGGCCGTGCCGCCCGGGACAGCGGCCGGGCAGGCCACGTCGGCGGTCGCCCAGTTCCGTACCCGCTGCAGCGAGGTGGCTCACCTCGGGGACTCGACCTCGGAAAGCCTGATCTCGTCCACCTACCTCCCCGACGCCGCCCAGCGCCTCGACGCCCAGTACGCCCGGGTCGGCGTGTCTCGCTCGCTAATGGAGATCGTGGGGGCGAACTCCATCGTCGAGACGCTTCCGGGAGACCAGGATGGCTACCAGATCGCACAGGGCCTGGTGGCCCAGGGCTATCGCGGGTGCTGGGTCATAGCCCTCGGCACCAACGACACGGCCGACGTCTACGTCGGTTCCAATGTCAGCCTGGCGGCCCGCATAAAGCGGATGATGTCGGTCATAGGGAACCAACCAGTGCTGTGGGTGAACGTAAAGACCCTGCTCAGTAGCGGGCCCTACTCAGAGTCCGACATGCTCCAGTGGGACAACGCGCTGCTCGCCGCCTGCCCGTCGTACCCAAACATGCGCGTTTTCAACTGGGCGGCCATGGCGCAATCGCAGTGGTTCATATCGGACGGCATCCACTACACGTCCGCCGGCTCGGCGGCCCGTTCGGCTGCCATCGCCGATGCACTCGCTACCGCCTTCCCGACCGCCACCACGACGGCTGGCGCGAACCGATCTGCCGGCAAGGGCCGCAACCACAAGGCCGCGGCCCCCCCGAGTTGCGTCATCAATGGGACCTCGGCGTGGCACCTGCCAGCCTTCCAGGAGTAGGACCGCGCAGGTAGTCCGCCGTAGGGGCCAGCATCGCCAGCATCGCCAGCCCCGGGAGCACCGGTCGCCGGCGGCGCAGGCCGCAGGAGGAAGGCTCTGGGGGAGCCAGCCTCTCTGCGCCGCTCAAGAGCGGGGGCTATGGAGGGCGGGGAAGGCGCCGGCCAGCCGGCCGTCGACGGCTCGACCATCCTTGGTTGACGCCCCCAAGGCCGCCCCTTTCGGCGCGGTAGCCGGCTCTCGGCGCGTGTACCATGCCCGATTTCGACATGGATCGCGCCGAGACCGGACACCTCACCCGAGACAGGGGGCAGGTGCTCGCCGCCGGCGGCTCTCGACCGGCCCTGCCCACCGGCTGACCGCGGTCGTCTGTCCGCATCAGCCGTGTCGGGAGCGAGTTCCGGGAGCGGGCCACTCGGCGACCCGATCCAGTTGGCACTCGGGCCGCCGGGGTTATGGGCAGGCCGCCCGTCTGAGTGCCGCGATCGCAACTTCGACGTCGTCCTCGTCCGTCGTCCAGTTGCTGACCGAAACGCGGACCACGTCCCGGTCTCGCCAACGCGACCCCGACATCCAGGTCGTACCGTCGGCGATGAGCCGCTGGGTAACCGCCCGGGTACGTTCATCGTCCTCGAACGCCACACAGACTTGAGTGAACGCCACCTCGTTCAAGACTTCGGCACCCGGGATGCCCGACACACCATCAGCAATCGCCCGCGCACAGCTGGCCATCCTCTCGACAAGTTGTGCCACGCCGCCCCGGCCGAGCGAGCGCAATGCAGCAAAGACGGGGACGCCGCGGGCACGGCGGGAGACCTCCGGGACCCTGTCAGCGGGATTCCCCGGGCCGACCTGGTCGGCGATCAGGTAGTCAGCCTGGACGCTGAACGCCGACCTCATAGCCGAGGGCGAGGCCACGATGGCGATCCCACAGTCGTAGGGGACGTTCAGGGTCTTGTGAGCATCGGTGGCCCACGAATCGGCGCCGGCCAGTCCCACCACCAGCCCGCTGAGGGCGGGGGCGGCCGCCGCCCATAGGCCGAAGGCCCCATCAACGTGCACCCAGCCGCCCCTCTCGTGCACGAGAGCTATGGCCTCCGAGAACGGGTCGAAGGCACCTGAGTGCACGTTGCCCGCCTGAAGGCACACCAGCAGAGGCTGTCCCGAGGGCACCTGCCCAAGAGCCTCGTCGAGGGCGTCAGCGCGGATACGGCCCTCGTCGTCGGCGGCCACCACGGTGGGGCGGCCCAGCCCGAGGTAGCGCAGAGCCAGGTCAACGGTGACGTGACGTTCCCCCCCAACCAGCACGTTTACTTTCGGCGCTCCGGTAAGCCCGTCCCGGTGGACGTCCCACCCGGCGTTGAAGAGCACCGAGTCGCGAGCCGCAGCCAGGCCTGTGAAGTTGGCCATAGTGGCGCCGGTGACGAAGCCCACGCCGGCGCCGGACGGTAACCCAAGCAGGTCGAGTAACCAGGCTCCCGCCACCTCCTCGATGGCCGCAGTGGCCGGCGTGGCATAGCGCAGGCCCGTGTTCTGGTCCCACGCACTTACGAGCCAGTCGGCCGCCAGGCCGGCGGGCAGTGTCCCACCGATGACCCAACCGAAGAACCGGCCCGAGCCCATCGCCATGAGCCCTGGCTCCGCGGCCGTCGCCAGTTCGTCGACCACTTGCGCAGCATCCCGGCCCGTAGCGGGCATAGGCCCTCCGAACACTGGCACTAGCTCGTCCGCTGAAGCCGTCGGCGCCACTCGGCGCTGACCTACTGCCCCCAGCCACTCCCGGGCGTGGGCAGTAGCGCGTTCAAGGGCCTTGTCATAATCGTCCCCTCTGGTCGTCATGGACGACCAGTCTTTCACGGCGGTTGCTTGCGATCGTCCGTAAGACCGTCAAGCCCTCGAGCGCCCAGCAGGGCCGTCTTCCTTTCCGCGGTCGGGACCACCACCGGACATAAATGTCGTCGACCCGCCGCCACCGCTCAGGAAGGAGAAATGTATTTGGAAAAGGCGCTGACAATTTGACAATTGCTGTGACTTGCCTGTTCGTGCCGGCACCATTAGTCGCCGTCACTGTTACTTCGGCTTTGGGTTCATGGCATCATGGCCCCGATGTGATACCATTTACGCTCCCACGGAAAAAGAACAGTTCTTTATTCACATGGAAAGACACGGTCGGAGTGGTCGACGACCTAGAGCTGCTGCTTCTTAGGCCAGCCTTTGTAGTGTTGACCCGAACAAAGAGGTCCGACGTCACGCACCAATATCGTCGACCCGGCCGTACGGTCGTATGCATTGGCCGTTTGCCAATGTCGGCATTTGACTTACCATAAACAGGTTGTTAGACGGCGAGTCGTATACCTGCGTTAATTCCATACGCCAACCCACGGCGTCCCCCTTTACGATATTGTTCCCACCGCGAAGTGGGATAGGTCGCGTTCATGGTCACGATGCCGGCGTCACCGCGGTCGCTCATCCGGAACTAAATTGTCGTGCAGCTTTGACCGGGTACGTCTCGGTCAGAGCGACCACGCCTGATTAAGTCCAGCTATTGAATACTCCGGTTGTTGGTCGTACAGCCCCACGTTTAAAGTGGCGGCGCGCGCATCGCCAAGAACTGCCGAGAAACGCCTCGAGGGCTACCTCGGCATCCCCGCTGCCGAGGACTGTCGCCGCCGACACTTGAATGGTCCGGCCCAGGGCCGCGTGGCATCGGGCTCGGGACCGTGACACGGACGCCGAGCGCAGGAGATAGCCCGCCGCTCCTGTTGTCGCTTGTCGGCGGACCGCAGACGCCTGTGGTCTGCTCAGCTGAAAGAGCCGGCTTGGCGATAGGGGGTCGAAGAAACTGGGGAACGCGAGCATGAGTTCGAGGATCGCGATGCCACTGTCTTCTCTCCGAGCGCGGCGGGACTGACCGAAGGCTCGACCCATCTCCCCGCCCGTTGGCCCGTCGAATGGCCGCCTTGACCTGGGTCGACCGGCGGTCCCCTGTCTTTCCCTGACTTCGCGATCCGTCGTGATCTTCCTCACCTTTTGCGCGAAATGGACTTCAAGCCTCAGCAAAGGCGCTCAAGGCATTCATCTGTCACCGAGGATCGTCTTCGCACCGCCGCTGAAGGCGCAAAGGCGGAGGGGTCGACAGGCGGCGATCGCCTAAGCTTTGGTGGGTTATGCGATCAGTAGCTCGCAAGCAAAGTTCCTGCGCCCGCAAAGTGCCGGTACTCCTGTCTAGAGGCCGACGCAGGCTGTGCGGAGGTACTCTTGTCAGGGTCTGAGAGTGGGCTTCAGGAGGCATAAACCGCAGGTCAAACAACCAAGCGCTCGTAGCTCAATGGATTAGAGCATCTGACTACGGATCAGAAGGTTGGGGGTTCGAATCCCTTCGAGCGCGCTAGATACAGGCAGGTCAGGTGGGGTTGCAGCGCTTACGGTATTTGATCTGAGCGGGGTACGGCAGCCAAACTGGCAGCCAAGACGATCGACGTAGATCGACTGGCAGCCAAAGGAGGTGGACTCGGTGGTTGGTCCGACGCGTGCTCACCGCCGGCGCCCCGCGGGGGATGGCAGCGTCTACCGGACCGACGATGGCCGCTGGCGCGGCGTCGTCGATCTCGGTTTTGTGGACGGCAAACGCCGGCGCAAGTACGTCAGCGGCGCAACCCAGGCCGAGGCGCTGGGCAAGCTGCGCCAGGCACAGCGGGACGCGGACGCTGGTGTCGTCTCCGATGATCGCATGACTGTCGGCCGATTCCTGGCCCGATGGTCGACGGTGAACCTGCCTGGACAGGTGTCAGGCACCACCCTTGACGACTACACGCACACGATCCGGCTCCACCTCGGGCCTGCGCTGGGGCACAAGCGGCTGGCCGGGCTCGCCGTGAGCGACGTGGACAAGCTGTGGGCGGCCAAACGGGACGGCGGCTACAAGCCGAACACCGTCAGGATCATGCGAGCCGTGCTCCGCCGGGCCCTGGCCCAGGCAGAGAGGGAGGGGCTTGTGACCCGCAACGTTGCCGCCCTGTCCCAGCCCGCCCGGCTCGGACAGCCGAACAGTCGGGCCCTCACCATCGAGCAGGCTCACGCTCTATTGAACGTAGCCAGGGGCGACCGGTTCGGAGCGGCCTTTCTACTGATGCTCTCGTACGGGCTGCGCCGGGGCGAGGTGCTCGGGCTTGCCTGGGCCGATCTCGACCGTCGCCGCCACACTCTGGAGGTTCGCCAAGCGGTGCGCCGGCGAAAGTCATCGAGAGGGGAGGAGGGCACCTACCTTGGAGGAGTGGAGAGCCGTGTTGAACTGGCTGAGCTCAAGACACGCCGCAGCCGCCGGGTGTTGTTCCTGACCGACGAAGCGCTCGAAGCGCTCGACTTTCATCGAGGGTGCCAGGATCAGGACCAGCGCGCAGCCAGGGAGCTGTGGGTCGATAACGGGCTGATCTTCACGTCGCTGGTGGGAACTCCGGTCGACCCGGACAACTTCGCCAAGGCGTTCGTGCGGCTGTGCCAGAAGGCCGGGCTGGGACACTGGCACCCTCATGAGGCACGCCATTCGGCAGCCAGCTTCATGCTGGCTCAGGGCACGCCGCTCGAGGTGGTGTCAGAGGTTCTCGGCCACTCGTCCATCTCGATCACCAAGGACGTTTACGGCCACCTCGCCGAAGGCATGAAGCGGGACGCCGCCGAGAGGGTGGCCGACGTGCTTCACCGCCAGCCGAAGGGTTTCAAGCCAGCTCCTCGGCCAGGAAGCGCTCCAGCTCCACAACCGGGATGAGGCGGCGCCGGCCGAGCTTGACAGAGCGGAGCCGGCCCTCGCCGAGGAGCCGGTAGATGGCATCGTGCCCGACATCGAGGTAGCGGGCGGCCTCCCGGGGAGAGACCGCCAGCGGTCGCACGGGTGGGCTTGCCGTAGTAGTCACGCTGGCTCCTTTTGGATTAGAGGGTCGCGACGAAGGAAGAGCCGGCATCCGGGGCCCATGCGTGCAGCACTGCCGGGTATATGGCCCAGGCCATATACCCACTCGGTTCATGCGACATCAGGCGACCTGGGGCCGAACGGATCTTGTCCACAATGCCGACCGACCAAGGCCGGCTGTGCGGCACCCGCCATCGAGAGGCCCGTCGGCCCTGAACAGGTGCGGGAGGGTTAGCCATGATTAGCTCCTTGCAATCTCTGCCTGGTTCTATTGAGGTTAGTCCATGTTGAGGCATCAATTCAAGAGTTAGCTGTGATTAGTTTTAGCCCGCTCCTACGACGCTCATAACGCCAAGGTCGGCTACCGACCTGAACTTCCGCGGACTCCGGGACGGGAGGCTGCTGCATCAACGCTTAGAGCTGGCACTGGCACGGCCTCGAATTCCCAAAGGGGTTTATTCGTAGGCGGCCGCCTGCAATCGGTACAACTCGGCGTAGGGCCCGCCAGCATTGATGAGTTGTGCGTGTGTGCCCATTTCGGCGACGGTCCCGTCTTGGAGCACGACGATCAGGTCGGCCGTGCGTACGGTCGAGTAGCGGTGCGACACGAGCACCGTGATCCCGCCGCTGCGACGAGATGTCGACCTAGCGGCAAGCGTGTACCGCTCGAACAGCGCCGCTTCGCTCAAGGCGTCAAGGGCGGCGGTGGGCTCGTCAAGGACAAGCAGCACCGGCGCCGCCCGCATCATCGAGCGCCCGAGAGCGACCTTTTGCCACTGCCCGCCCGAGAGCTCTACCCCCTCGCCGAGCTTCCGCCCTAGCTGGGTGCCGAGCCCGTCGGGGAGAACAGAGGCGAAGTCGGCTCCTCCGGCGCGCCCAAGAGCGGCTGAGACGGCCTCATCGTCGTCGAGCTTCATGAGCGAACCGACCCCGACCGCGTGCTGGACGGTGAACTCGAACCGGGCAAAGTCCTGGAACCCGGCCGACGTCCTGCTCCTCCACTCGGCAGGGTCGACCGATCCCAAGTCGCACCCGTCTATGAGGACGCGGCCCCCGCTTGTGGGGTAAAGCCTCAGCAGCAGCTTCACCAGAGTGGACTTGCCGGCGCCGTTCTCACCCACGATGGCAACGATGGCACCCGCAGGCAGCAACAGGCTGATGTCCCGGAGAACCTCTCGACCGGTGCCCGGGTAACCAAAACTGACGTTCTCGAGACGGATGCCCTCGCTGAGCTGAGTAGGCAGCGGGTGGTGAGCTGCCCCGGGCCCACCAAGGGACGGCCCTAGGTCTTCCTGGCCCGGGCTGTAGGTGCGCAGCCACTGCAACTTTTCCGCCGCCTGCATCGAGCCACCCACTGAACTCACCGAGAAGGCGAGGGCGCCCATGGTGGTCGATACCTGCGTGGCCAGGGTGATTACGACGACGACCGCCCCGGCGCTGAGCGTGCCGTCAACCGCCTGGTGACCGATTATGACGAGGGCGGTGGTGAAAGCCGCACCGAAGACGACCCAGCCCCCCGCCTCGATGGCGCCCCAATAGAGCGCCGTGCGACATAGTTCCTTGTTCGCCCTGTCCATGAGTTGCCAGTACCGCCTGCGGAACTCACCCTGCATACCGAAGACGCGGATCTCCTGGGCACCCTCGCTGGTGCCGACACAGCGGCGCAGGATCCCTTGTTCTCGCCAGAGGGGCATGACGCGTGCCCAGGTCTGGGCCACGCGGCGGTTCCGAAGCGTCGAGGCCACAAGGAGCGGGAGCAAGAACAGCGGCAACGCCAAGAGGACCGGGTCGATGGTCAACAGAACGACCAAAGTGGCCCCGAGGCGGAGGATTACTGCCACCACCACGGCGACGTGCAGGGGGACCGCGGTCAGCTGCTCACGGTTCTGGCGCAGGTACTCGACGCGGTCTAGGTACTCTGGGCGCTCCAGGTGCTCGATCCCCACTGGCGCCGCCATCAGCTCGGTCAGTTCTCGGTCAGCGACGAGCGCGCTGCGCTCCCTCAGGGCCGACCGGAGGACGAACGATGCCCAGCTCCCGGCCTGTGTGATGACGAGCGCGGCGACGAGCAACGCCGAACCCACGACGGCGCGGGACGGTTCGTCTTTGATGACCGCGTTGGTGACCACGCCTAGGGCCAGCGCTGACCCCACCGCCGCCAGCTGGCTGAGCACGAGCAGAGCGATGCTCGCGGTGCATCGGGACGGGTCGACCCTGAAGGGGAACTCGAACAGGATGCGGACGCGGCCGAAAAGCTCACGCACCGTCAGCACCGCTACCGGCGAACCGCTTGGCTTGCTTGGCGAAGAGCTGAGCGTACTTGCCGCCCAGGCCGACCAGCTCGTCGTGCGTGCCCTTCTCGGTGATCTGGCCGTCCTCCAGCACGACGATCAGGTCCGCTCGTCGCACGCTGGCAAAGCGGTGCGAGACGATGACCGTGGTGTGACCGGCGGTCATGTCCAGGAAATGGTTGTAGAAATCGGCCTCCTGCCGCGCGTCGAGGTGCGCCGTCGGCTCGTCCAAGACCAAGATCGCCGGTCCCGAGCGCGCTGCGTACAGCGCTCGGGCTAGTGCAATTCGTTGCCATTCACCGCCGGACAGGTCAACCCCGCCGAGCTGCCTCGATAGGCGTGTGCCCCACCCCTCGGGGAGTGACTCGACCAGCTCGAGCGCCCCCGCTTGAAGCGCGGCCGATTCCAGGCGGCCTGGGTCGGGGTCTTCCGTCAGCGCGATGTTCTCCGCCGCCGACCACGGGTAGCGGATGAACTCCTGGAACACGGCGACACAGCGCCGCTGCCAGGCCCGAGCTTCGATGTCGCAGAGCGCCACGTCGTCGACATAGATCGCACCGCCAGTTGGTTCGGCCAGACGGGCCAGGAGCTTGATCAAAGTGGTCTTGCCGGCACCGTTCTCGCCCACGATGGCGAGGCTCTTCCCGGCCGGGATGACGAGGTCGACCCCCTTCAAGATGTCGAGCGCTTGCCCCGGGTACGAGTACCGGACGCTATTGAACCTGACCTCTCGCCTGGGCAGCCCCGTGGCCGGGAGCAGGCCCAAGGGTTCGGCCCGTCCCGCCAGGGCGTCCTCTAAGGCGATCGTCGCTTCCAACGTGGCCACCCCGAGGGCGACCAGGCTGTCACTTACCTGGATAGTGGCACAGGCCAAGGCCGCCATCACCGCCTGGAGGACCACCACGAGCTCGCCGGCGGCGATGCTCCCCGACAGGGCGTCGTGGACAGCGAGGGCGACGAGGCCGGATGCGACCAGAAGGACGGGGCCGATAGCCAGTACGGCGTCGCGGACCGAGCGGCGCCGGCGTCGCCACACCCGGGCCATGGCCTCCTCCCACTCGGCCTGGAACCGGTCCCGCAGCCAGCGTGCCAGGCCGAAGACCCGCACTTCCTTCTCGGCCCCAGGGACGAGGAGAAGATCTCGCAGGTAATCCGAACGGCGCAGGACGCGGGTCTGCTGGAAATGAGTACGCGCGATGTCAACCTGGGCGATGCGCATGCGCCTGACGCCGTATACCAGTACAAGCGCCAGGACCAGACCGGCCCACCAGTTGAACAGCGCCACGAGCAGGATGCCACCGGCTCCTCCCAGCCGGACCATCCACCTGTTGATGAGGCCGACGACGGCCATCCGCGGCCCGATGGCGCCCGGGTCCTGGGCCCGCTCGACTAGGTCCCGGAGGGCGGGGTCCTCTAGGTGAGCCACGCCCACAGGTGCCAGGTGGGCCTCGAGGATGCGTTGGAACACCCCGGCGCGCACCCGCAGCGCGACCTGGTCACCGATCGGCGTGGTCAGTGACACGACGACGCGCAACAACGTGAACAGGGCTCCGACGCGAACTAGGTCGAGCGTCAGCGACTCGGCACCGGGCGAAGCCGGTCCGTGCCCGACGGCAGCGCCGATGTCCGAAACGGCCCAGCCCACCGAGAGCATAAGGAAGACCGGGACCACGGCGGCGACGGCCAGGCACACCGCCACGCCGAGGGTGAGGGGCATGCTGGCTCGCGGCAGCAAACGGACGAAGGCCCACCGCAGCTGGGCCCCGCGCCGGTCGAGGTGCCACCAGCGCAGGACCTGTTCCTCGGCATCAGACCTCTTCAACCCCAGGAGTGCCTCCAGCACGAACTATGAAACCGCCGTTAGTCCCGTCGGTGCCGTATTGGAGCCTATCGGTGGGCGAGATACCACGTCCCCCGACGACTAATGGTGCCAAAAGTAAGTGACCGGCTCGAGCAGCCGCCGACGGGGCAATTACCTACGCACCTCGGTCGCTCATGCGAGAGGTTTGCCTCTGTCGTCGTAGCACGCAATTTCACCGTCCGACTAGGGACCGCTCGAAGTGGTCGAGTATGAGGCGCTCTAGTACGGGTAGGTCCCAGTCCTCGTCGCCTCCGTCAGCCATAAAGGCATGTACGAAACGCAGCGGCACCTCAGAGATCG
Source organism: uncultured Acidimicrobiaceae bacterium (assembly GCA_963845605.1). Taxonomy (GTDB): domain Bacteria; phylum Actinomycetota; class Acidimicrobiia; order Acidimicrobiales; family Palsa-688; genus Fen-671. The sequence continues at coordinate 83,978 of CAWJSS010000002.1, read as the reverse complement.
ACAGGGCAATGGTGCTGAGCGAAGCTCCCCAGCGTGCATTGAGCTCGGTGGGACGGAACCCCTCCGAAGTAAGGATGCCGTCGAGGCAAAACGCGCCCCGGTAACCGACCCGCGACCCCAGCTGGGCACCGACGGCCGCAGCGGCCGAACGGATCTCTTCTTGCGGTCCTTTTCCTGGGTCCCACGACATGTTGCTGGCCCGGTACGAGAAGCGTCCGGCGTCGTAGTCCCGGTCGATGTCCATCTGGACGGGGCGGAGGACCGCCACACCGCCATCGGCCACGAACCCATGGACCGCGCAGGGCTCGCCCTCCAGGAACGGCATGACCCGGGCCCGGTCGCAGCACGCCCCGAAGTAGGAGGCGGCCGCGGCCATCTGCTCGTCGTTGCGCACCCAGCGCACGTGTCGCCCGCCGTGGTGCTCACCATCACGGTGATCACCGGCCCACACGGTGCCGTGGCCTTGGTCGAGGGCTAGCGATGCCTCGGCGAGAGCACCTTTTGTCGCATCCACCACCAGGCTCGGCGCGCAGGTGAGGCCCGCCCAGTCCCAAAGCCGTCCCACCTCGGTCTTGTCCTCGAACGCCGCCCACTCGGGCCGTCGGGGCCCGACGAAGCGGCGTCCAGCGAGCTTGGGGCTCCGTTGCCAGTTATTGCCGAGGGCTAGGGCTTCGTGGCCGGGGTCGAAGTCATCCACGGCGTCCCGCCAATCGTCTCTCGCGAAAGTCGCCCACCTGTCCGCTCCGACCCCCTCGGCCTGTTCGTGGATGGCGAGCACCTTCGGGCTGCCGAGTGATCGCGCCGCGGCGACGAGCGACGGTCTCACGGCCCCTCCGGTGAGGATCAGTGGGTGGCCGTCGATTGAACGGCGCAGGGTCTGGCGGTAGTTCTCGATCGCTCCCATGAGCCTCACGTTTTCTCGCTCCGGACCGCACCAGGGCGATAGCGCACGAGGCCCGGGGTTAGGTCATGGAGGGATTTTGCCATACGGCGCGCACCGGTGAACTTGGGGACGAAAAAAGCTGACGGGCGGCCTGGCACCGGGTGAGCTCGTTCCATCTCTTGGGCGTAGAGGTATCACCAGGGACGGCGCGAAGTGAAAATCGCCCAGAGAGCTAACTCACGACCTTCTGCTTCCACGGATATGGCAAGTTGTGACACGCCACCTGAGAAAGATGCCTTTCGTTCGGGCTGTGCTGCCTCGGACAAGTCCCACGCCGGTGCTTATCAAGTCGAGCACCGAGCACTGCCCTGTGAGCGCGCCGAGGGCCTAGGGTCGTCGAGATGGCGACGGTGTCGTCCGCAAGCTTGCGAAGCCCCGAACAACTGGTGCGGGCCGGTTTCGGCCGCTCAGCCGTCGTCGTCGTTAACGAGTGCCACAACGGCACCCAGCGTTGCGTCCGAACGCGGGAAGTTGGGCGAAAGATGTTGCCCTGGGCGCACGAGGCCGGCGTGCGCATTCTGGCTATGGAGGCTCTGACGACGGGCTTTGCCCTGCAGGCCAACGAAACGCGGCAGTTGCCGGAGGTCACCCACGGCTACCTCTCACAGCCTGACATGAGGCTCCTCGTCTCGGACGCCCTCGCGTTGGGCTGGGACCTGCTTGCGTACGAGTGCGAATTCACGGTCGTGAAAGGAGGCGGGCAAGAACACCTCCAGAGCCTGGAGTTCGCCAACTGGCGCGACGAGGAGGAGGCGCGCCATCTTGTCGAGCACCTCTCTGCTGCCGGAGCGGGGGCACCCCTACTCGTGTGGTGCGGGCACAGCCACCAGCGCAAGACGCCCCAGGCCTGGCACGACGAGGGCACCTGGGCCCGCCTTGGACAGCGCCTGGCCGAGCACGGGTTCGACCCTTTCGTTATCGACCAAAGCGTGACCGTCGAGTACCAGCCTGGGGTGTCGCTGCGGCGCGCTGACGCACAGCGACTTAGCAGCGAACTGGAGGCGCTGGGCGGGACGGGTGGGTTCCTGCGCGAGGAGGACCCCGACCCTGCGTGGCGCGAGGACCAGTCCGCAGACGCGTACGTCCTCTCGTTGCACAACGTGATGGAGTGACTCAGAGCCCCATCAACACCCGTCTTTGAGATCACTGCTCCCGTTGTTTGTCGTGCGTGCTCCCGGGGCCTGGCCTGACGCCGATTGACAAAAGCACCATCTCGGCCCGCGGACTGCGCCAGAATTGGGAATCTCGCTTGTTCGACCGCGAAATTGTCCTGCTGCACGTATAGCAAGATCGGCAATACCGAGAACGAACTGAGATCGCTTCTTTCGGCTGACGTGAGCGTAGAACGTTAGCTTCCGTGGCAGTAAATCTGGGTGCTCGTTCTGCGTTGAAACGCAGTTAAATTGGCTCGGCACGGTGTGGGAATATCCGTCGATACGTTCGGCTCGAGTCTCGCGACCGGTTGACCATTCTCTAGTCATTACGAACTGAAATCGTCCGAGCGAAGCCGGCCCGAGCCCTCGTCGGACGCTAATCCAAAACGATCGGACCTAAGACGGGGCTGAATGAATACTTCGGGGCGGCGGAAGCTCGATCTGCAGGTCGAGGTGGAACTCGGAGGAGCGGAGTAGGTGAAACCGCCGGGCGCACCTCTTCGGCGTCCCTGGTAAACCGCCTACCTCTTGATGAAGGTCAGTGTGGCTCGTGTCTCTGGTACGCCCATTCTCACAGCATGGCCCTCGTAATCACTTTGCTCCTCCAAGTCATAGCCCAGTTTTCCCCATCGCTGTATGGTTATGCCGGTGTCTGCAACTCTGGCCGTTACTGTCCGGCGGGAACCCGTGGGGGCATTCTTCAACCGGGAACGCCGTCGCACGGCAGACGCCGCAGGGAGACCTAAAATTGTGCCAACAACGGCAACAAAGATGACAGCCTCCACGACGACCTCCGAGCTAGTATCTCGCTTCAACCAGAATAGCCCCGTCAACGGTTTCACCTTCTTCGACGGCACCTTCGAACACGGCCCACCATCTGGGTGGGGCGGTATCCGCCTTATCGTCACGATGGGAAAGGAGAAGGTGGCCGTCGTCGGTCACGATCAGCACCATGGCGGCGCGTAGTTGGATCGTACTCCCAAGACTGGCGCCTGCGGGGCAGAGCGCGCTTAGGTCGCCCCACGACACTGGGTGTGTCTGGGACCAACCCGGCGAACGCTGCTACTTTAATTCGAACAGTTTGGCTGAATCGACCTGGGAGCCTATAATCAACCGCGTTAAAGCGAAACCGTTGGCCTCCGATTGGCCCCAGCTATCGTTGTTGTAGTGGCTTCCTTTTGGCCGTCCTCAGCATGTTCACATTAGGGAAACGGACCCGGTTGAGGAAGGCCCCCCACCGGTTCCCTGGAGGTGGTATCTGTCCACCCCACCCAGGTAGATCCGACCATCCTTTACTGGGGGAAGTTGGGCTACGACTTGGAAGACCGGGACGAGGTCGACACGCCCGGTAGGGCTGGAAAGGACCTACCGGTGAAACACATGACGCTTACCTTCGTCAAGAGGTAGCGTCCGGGGGCGGCGGCCACCGCCGTTAGTTGTGCTCCTGCCCTGCGACCCGTCCCCCCGAAGGCCTCGGTAGAGCGTCGAAGCGACAATTCCGCCCGCTCCTACTTGTGGAGGCGGTGGAGCGATAGTCGGCTCATGGACGATACGCCGAGGCCTGGGTCCTTGGCGTTGCTCCCGTCTGGGCTTTCCGCAGGGTCCGAAGTTCAATGTGACAGCCGTTGTGGGCGGTCCCATTACCAATCTCGACCTTGGCGCCGTACAACGCGAGCGACCAGGTCCTCGGGCATTCGGGTATTCCCTCTGTAATGCTTACGTTTTTGACTTACCGGCCAGGTCGGCGGCCGAGACCAGCGCCGGGACGTCCGGGGTCCCCCAGCCCGAGGCTTCGCTATAACCCTGCCCGGCCGTGCAGCACCCGAGCCCGTAAACATCGTTAGTGCCGACAGTGATGTCCCGAAGCGCCCGGGAGCGCATCTGGCCCAGCCGGTACAGGAGCGGGTTGGCAAGACCGATGGGCGCCTCGTGGTGTTGCGCTGCAGACTCGTTAGCCAGGGCGAGCTCGCCGGCAAACAGCGGTGAGGCCGCACTCGTGCCCCCACCTGTCTGCCAGCCATGGATGCTGCAGTTGACAGAGCAGTACACCGAAATGGGCGAGTAGAAGTCCGCCTCGAGGGCCACGTCCGGTACGGCGCGACCGTGGCCCGCCAACGGTAGGCCGGCCTGGTACCAGGGCCGGGCAAAGACGACGCTTTGCCCGCCCCCTCCGGCCCCACCGATCCCGAGAGGCGAGTCGTTCCATACCCGCTGGTTCTCTATCGTGTCATCGCTCCTCAGGCCGAACAGGGCGCCGCCGGCGGCCGTCACGTAGGGCGAGGAGGAAGGGAAGGCGACCGATAGACGGGCTTGGCGGGCCTGGGTCTGGTTCGGGTCGGCAAGGTTGCACGACGAGCCGGTGTCCCCGGCGGCGGAGACGAAGCTGATGCCGTCCGCTGCCATCACCATCAGCAAGTGCTCGGCCAGGTCATAGAAGCCGGGGTCCTGGGCGTAGGGCGTATAGCCCCCCAGCTCACAGACATCGACGCTAAAAGAGACCACCTTGGGCGGCGGCCCTTTGAAGAGCTTGTCGTCAAGGGGTGCGTCCAGGAGGTCGATGAAACTAGAAGCCGAGGCAGTCGAGCCGTAAATGACGTCGAGTGCGCTCAGCTTCGGGGCCATAGCCGCCACCATTTCGGTGTCAAGGGCGACTTCTTGCTGCCAGCCTGGGTTGGGCACCGCTGTCGGAGGTGTGACACCGACATGTACGTTTTCGAGCTTTGGTGATGGCCGGTCGAAGCAGGACCCGAAGGCCGACAGGTCGCTCTGGTGGGCCGGCTCGTACGACAGCACAGCTACGGCTTGGCCCTGGCCTTTTAGGCCGTCGGCGTGCAGACCTTCGACCCCGTAGGCGGTGAGGTACTGCTTCGGGGTGAGCAAGGGCCCGCCTGAGAGGGCCGCCGTGTAAGCGCGTCCCTGGGCGCAGCCGGCCGGGGACCCCATGCCGCCGAAGCTCCCGCCGAGCAGCGACAAGGTTGTCGGCGTCGTGGTCAGGAACGACGAGCTGGGAAGTACCGACGCTTGCGTGACGGTTTTGAGGCCGTAAACGAGGCTCACCCGGCCGCGAAGAGGCGCCGGTAGATGGGGCGCGGCGTCAGGGGCGACCTCCACCCCGCCTTCGGAAGGCAACGAAAACGTGTACCGGCCAAAGCTGGTACCGAACAGCCGGGAGGCTTCGGCGACCGTGGTGCCCGCTTCAACGTATGAGCCTGACGGGTCGAGGTGGCCCTTGACCCCGTCTGCGGCCAGGGCGGAAAGGACCGCTCCCGAAGTGCTCCTCGTCGCCCCTGTCTGGCTCGCGAGCGACGTGACGTCCTGGTAATGACGGTACTGCGGGTTGCCCGGTTGGCTCACCGCCTGGATAATTTCAGCGAGGTCGGACGGGGGCAGTACCAGAGCGAAGATGACGTCTAGTCGGCTGCTCGCGCTGGCCGGTCCAAGGCGCCTATCGTCTGGCGAGTGGTCCCAGGCCTCGAACAGACCAGCCGGTCTGGCCCCAGACGATAGTTCTGGATCCGCCGTCGTGCTCGAGTGGAGGTGCAACCCGGGTGCAGGCGCAATGATCGCGGCCAAGGAGCAAAGCACGGCCGTGGGCGCAGACCCTAAGCGCCGCCCTGGCCGGCCAGGCCGAAGATAGTCAGTTCGCCCAAAGGCCCGCCGTTCCTCCCATCGTGTTCCGACCCAAGTCACTCGCCCAACACCCTAGGAGCGGCCCCGGGTGCTTACCAGGCGCCCGACAGTGGCGGTCATGGCGACCGGCGAGGAACTGGCCACATCCCAGCCTTAGGTACTTATGGTCCTGGATCCTCCGGTTCGCCAGGACGGGGACATTCGGTACCTCAGGCCGGGCCGTGCCCCGGTGCGTCTGGGTCAGGGCGCAGGTTGCTGCTTTGTTTGATAGCCCAGCGTATGCCGCGCCCTGCGTGCGGCTCGTCATCAAAACGCGGGATGATGTGGAGGTGGGCATGGGGTATCTCCTGGCCGGCGGCGGCACCGACGTTCCAGCCAATGGTGTAGCCGTCAGGTCGCCACCGTTCGTCAATGACCTGCTTCGCCACGACGAGAAGGTCGTAGGTGGCCCGCCACTCCTCGGGCAACAGTTTGAACGGAGAGCTGCAATGCGCAAGAGGCACGATGATGCCGCTGCCCGGTAAAACCTCCTGGGGAGAACGAAAACCGTTCGAGGCGTAGATGGCGTAGCTGTTCTCTAGGCAGACCTCGGACCGCCGAAGGCCTTCAAGGTCGCAGAGATTGCACTTCTCGGCCCGCCACGACTGCACCGCGCCGAGGGTAGCTCAGTCACCTCAGTCGCGCGACACGTTCTGTCGCGCATCCTGGCGAGCGCGTTCGCGAGCGCATCACCGTCGTTCCGTCGCGGCCGGTGGCGTCAGGAGCCGATGTTCCGCATGTGTGTTCTGCGCTGTCCGTCAGCTGCGCCTCGGGTAGTAGCGGATCGACCTGGACCGCGCGAACTGGGACAATTCCGATGACATGCGGGCGCGATCCAAGGCAAGCGCTGGGCGTCTCGTTTGGGGCTGCCGTTCTCCGGGTTGCGGGCCGTTAGTGCATTCCCCTTGGGAAGCCGGGCAGCGGGGCATGGTCCCGCGAACCAAAGTCGGGCGTGATGGTAAGGATGAAGTGTGATCGGCCGGTCAGATGGTGAACTCATCATCGAGTCGCTGGCCGAGCCCGCTCGGTTCGGCGAGATCTTCGATCGGCACGCCGAGGCTGTCTTCCGGTACCTCGCCCGGCGGATCGGCCCGGGTGATGCGAGCGACCTGCTGGCTGACGTATTTCTCACCGCCTTTGAGGCCCGGTCCCGCTTCGCCTCGGACTTCTCGACAGCGCTGCCCTGGCTGTACGGGATCGCGTCCAACCTGCTGCGGAAGCACTTTCGGCGGCGCGCCGGCGAACTCAGGATGTTGGGCCGCCTCGTCGAGCAGCCCGTCTCGGACGACCACCTTGACGCCGTGGCGGATGTCATCGACGCTCAGGTTCAGGTGCGAGCAATGGCAAAACTGCTCGACGGACTCCCACCCAGAGAACGCGATGTGCTGCTGCTCCACGCCTGGGAGGCGCTCACCTACGAGGAGACCGCAAATGCCCTCAAGATCCCGGTCGGCACGGTGCGGTCACGGCTGAACCGCACTCGACGCCGACTTCGCGCCGGCATGGATGAGATCGACCGCGTCCGTTCGGTGCCCCCCGATCGGCTGACGACGATCCCCGACGTGTCGTCGACCGTTCTGACCCGAGAGAAGGAGAAGCTCATGCAGGCCATCGAAGGCAAGACCAAGATAATCATCGACGCCGGCGATGGCACCGTGCTGGCCCGGAGCAAGGACGACATCACGGCGGACGACGGGGCGAAGCACGACGTCATCGAGGGCAAGGCGGCTTCGTCTACCACAACGACCTCGAACATCTTCCGCCTACTCAATAACAACCATGTGCCGACGCACTTTGTCGAGCAGCTCGACGCAGTCACATTTCGGGCGCGCAAGGTCGATATGATCTCTCTCGAACTCGTGGCTCGACGGATCGCCACTGGCAGTTTTCTGGACCGGAACCGCGACGTCGCCGATGGCACCGTCTTTGCCGATCTCGTCTTCGAGGTCTTCGAGAAGGACGACGCGAAGCACGACCCGCTCCTGGAATTCGACTTCGAGGGCGACGTGTTGCGGCGTTTCGTGCCCAACGCAAAGGCGGCACTTCACCTCGGCGACAGCCGCGCCGGCGACCTCATCAGCGAGGAGATGCTGTCGCACAGTCGCTATGCAACGGTCACCTCTGAGCTTCTTGAACGACTTCGCCATCTCACCATCCGGACATTCGAGGTAGTCGAGCAGGCGTGGGCGACGCTCGGCGGCACGTACTTCGACTTCAAGATCGAATGCGGCTTTGACCACGAGACCGGCGCTCTGTTGGTCGCCGACGTCATCGATAGCGATTCTGGGCGGCTTCGCTTCGGAGAGAAGGAAATGTCAAAACAGGCCTACCGCGACGGCAGCCAGTCCTTGCCCGACATCAAGAAGAACTTCGACGAGGTCGCGGAACTCACGAGACAGTTCGTCTGAGGAACACTTCTCCTGAGCACCGACTACGGGCCACCGCAGGACCAATAAGGATCCGAATCGCGATGGAGCGCACGCGACGAGCCGCCGGCGCTGGCCCTTGTGCCGGGCGTTGCCGGGACCCAGACTGGCACCAACCACCGGTTCGCGGAGCCACTAACGACTGCGCACGCGACGTCCACCGAGTACGCGCGAATCGGCTCTCCCCAGGCGTGCGTCTGTCGCGTACATAATGCACTTCATATCCCCGCATCGCTATTGAAATGGCAGCCCGCGTGTCGATTCGCCAGGGCCGCCTGACTCCTCACCAACCGCCGGCTCCGCCGGTCTCAGGGCCCCATTCTTTCCGAGCTTTATCGACGAACTCAGGCTGGTTGTGGCGACGCCTGCGGTTCCTTCGTTGCACGGCCTCGGTCTCTTCGGCGGCGATGGTGTCGGGGCGCCCAAGGTGCGCAGCTCCCTCCTCGAGATGCCGAGCAGCTCGGCCACTTCGCCAAGTTGCAAGCCGGAGCCGACGAGACCCGCTACCGCCTCAGCCTGGGCGTGCCGAGATTCGGCCTCTCCGCGCCCCCAGGCGGCCTTGGCCTCGGCGAGCCGGGCTAGAGCCCCGAAGAACGAACGCGCCGAGGTAGTACGCGTTGCGAGACGTTGCTTGGTGACCGCCGCCTCTTGGGCAGCGAGTTCACGGAGTCGTCGGGTGGTGGGGTGGTCGCCGCCGCGTGCGCCGGGGTCAGGCTTGCTCCCGTTAGCCATAGTTAGCTCCAATCGAGTAGCGCGTCATTGTTACTGGAAGAGTAGGCAAAAACACAGTTTGATTGCAAGGCTTAGCTATTGTTAGTTCTGATGCAGAAATTTGGGCTAAATCCTCGGGAGCAAGATATGCAATCCGCTAAGCGGATCGCTGCCGGTCCTTCCTTCGGACCGGCGGGGGCACCGCCTGGGGAGGCGCCGGCGGAGGAAGGTACAAGCCTCGGGACGGCGGGCCCAGGGGGCCGGATGCGGCGGCTGCCGGGGGGCCGGAGGAGGGTCGTGTTCGTGCGCCTGTCGCCTGACGAAGAGGCCTGGATCGTCCCCAAGGCGGCGGCCGAGGGCCTGTCGGTACAACGGTTCCTGGTCGAATCGGCGCTGCCCGGAGGCCGTCCCTCCCTCCTAGCCCGGCGCGCCCTGTGCCGGGAGTTCCTGGCCGTGGCGAGAGACTTTCACGGGGCCTGTGTGAACTTGAACCAACTGGCACACATTGCCCACGTGAGGCGCGATGTCCCGAGCAGGACCGAAGAGGTCATGGCCGATGTGCGAGCGCGAGGTCGGCGCATCGTCGAACTGGCAGCGCTCCTCAGCGCGAGTGCAACGGGCTCCCCGGGGGAAGGCGGAGGCGTGGGGCACGACGGGGCGCAGGCGTGATCGCCAAGGTGACACGAGGCCAGCGTCCCTCCGGCGCCGTGGGCTACTTGTTCGGCCCCGGGAGGTCCAACGAGCACGAGGACGCTCATGTGGTAGCGGCCTCGGCGTCGCTCCGGGCCGAGGCGGGCCTACGGCCGAGCCCGGCCGAACTGGAGGCGTTGGCGGCGGCTATGGACGTGCCGGCCGTGCTGTTCGGCACCGAGGTCCCGGGCGGCGCATGCTGGCACCTGTCGCTGTCCACCAAGGCGGGGGCGGACCGGGAGCTGTCCGACGCAGAGTGGGCCGAGGTGGCGAAACAGGCGATGGGCCGGCTCGGTTTTGAGGCCCCCGAGCACCGGGCGCCGTGCCGCTGGGTGGCGGTCCGTCACGGCCGCTCGGGCGCCGGCAACGACCACGTCCACGTCGTCGTCGACCTCGTGCGCGAGGACGGGAGAGCGGCGCGCACAGCCAACGACTTCCGTCAGCTATCCCGTCTCTGCGCCGACATGGAGGCCCGCTACGGGCTCAGTGCCGTCGAGGGGCGGGCCAAGAAGATAGCGTTGCCCGGCCTTACCCGGGCTGAGGTAGAGAAGGCCCACCGCACCGGCCGCGCCGAAACCGAACGGGCCGAGGTGGCCCGGGTGGTGCGCGCTGCGGCCACTGTCGCCGGCAGCGAAGCCGAGTTCGTGCGCTTGCTCCGGGACGCCGGGTTGGCGGCCCGGCCCCGTCTCGACCGCGTCGGTCGGCACCGGGTGGTCGGCTACGCGGTGGCCGAGGAGCCCTCCGATGGCGGGGTGGCGGTCTTCTTCGGTGGCGGGAAGCTGGCGCGAGACCTCTCGCTCCCGGCTCTACGGGACCGCTGGCGCGACAGCGAAGCCGAGAACCAGGAGGCCGGCGCTGAGTGGGCTGGCGGGGCCCCAGCGCCCGGTGCGCACGAAGCCCCTCGAGCCGGTAGTCACCTCACGTACCGCTGGGCCGAGGCCTCAGAGCGTTGGGGCAACCCGGCGCTCCGGGAAGGGCACCGGGTGCCAACCCGGTGGTCCCAGGTCCGGTGGAGAGAAGCGACCGACGGCCTGGGCGAAGTGGTGCGCGAGCTGGGTGCCGTTCCCGCCGAGGACGTGACCACCTGGCGAGCTGTCGCGTCCGACGCGGCGGGGGCCTTGGCTGTCTTATCGGGACGCTTGGAGCGCATTCCCGGGCCACTGGCCCGCGCCTCGGGCCTGCTCGCTCGATCAGCCCAAGGCCCTCGGCAAAGACCGGCGAAAGCCCGCTTGGTCCCGCGGGGCACCATCAAGTCCGTGGCCGCCCTCATGGCCCAAGCGGGCCTCGGCGAGGACACGCCGGCCGCCTGGAGGCTTCTCTTGGCCCAGATGCTCAGGCTGGCCCAGGCGGTCCACGACGCCCACTTGGCGCGCTCGGAATCCGAGCAGGCTCACCGCCTGGCCGGCGAGGCTCGGAAGGCGCTGGACAACGCCACGGCGCGCCTCGCCTCGCTGCAAGCGCTCCGCGCCGAGCTCCTGGCGGTAGTCGAGCCTGCTCAGGGGGAATTTGGACGCGGACATGAGGAGGCGGCGCGGCGTCAGCGCCGACGGGCGGCCAAAGGTGCGCTGCGGCCAGAGCAGTTCGCCCTGACGCCAACGGGGCGGGTACCCCCGAAACGGGCCTCGGAAGTGGGGAGGTGAGCGTTGCCGGAGCCGTGCATGGGCGAGGTGCAGGCCGGCGCTACGGTCGCGATGTGCTGTCGGTCCGGCCCATGTGTGATGAATTGGAGACGTCACGGCTTCGGCTTCGACGGTCGGGGGTGGAGGACAGCCAAGCAATCCGGGAACTTTGGCGCGAACGCGATCCGCGGGTCCCGTCTCACAGGCGCATCGACCATCTCGGGCGGCCATCGCTTGAAGACATGCGAGAGCGGATATCAGCCGAGCTGACCGAGTCCGAGCGCTACGGGCTCTGGCTACTGGCAATCGAGAGGAAGTCGGCTCAGGGATTTATCGGTTACTGCGGTCTCACCATCGGTGCGGCCACGGAGGCCGAGCCAGAGATCGCGTTCGAGCTGTTCCGGGCGCACCAGGGGAGGGGGTTCGCGACCGAGGCGGCGTTTGCGGTCCTCGACGCCGCCCGGGCATCGGGCCGTTCCCGGCTGTGGGCCACGGTGCGCGACTGGAACGTCGCGTCGTTCGACGTGCTCGCCAAGCTGGGCTTCTTTGACAGCGGGAGGCGGACCATAGACCCCGTTCACGGCGACACCATTTGGATGTCCTGCAACCTCTGAAAGGACCCCTACGCCCGTGTAGGGCATCTGGCTCGAGGTGTTCAACCGGCGGTTCGACCAAGCGAGGCCCCGCTCAACCAGTCGCCGTGACCAGGTCCAGGATGCCGGAGGCGAGGTCGACCCGGCGCTCGGAGTAGTCGGCCAGTGCGAAGATGACAAGACTGCTGTTCAGGTCGGGCACGCGGGCGAGCAGCGCCCGCAGGCTGGGCCAACCACCGCCGTGCCGGTACACCCGGTAACCCCGGAACGAGCGGACACCCATCCCCCAGGCGTAGTCGAGAGGAGTCCCGTCGTCTAGGCGCCCGGGCGTCTCCATGAGCCGGCAGACGCCCAGCTCATCGGCGTTGAGTGCCTGGCCCCACCGCAGTAGGTCGCTGGCCGTCGACCAGACCCCTCCGTCGCCCAGTGACAACGGAGCAGGATGGGGGACGGCAAACGGCGCGGCGCCGGGTGGCGTCGGCGCGGGCCCCGGCCAATAGCGGGTGCTGTTCATGGCGAGAGGGGCAAAGATCCGGCTCTCGGCGAACGCAGGCAACAGCTTCGCTGCGGCCCGCTCCACGGCCACGGCCAGGCAGATATAACCGGCACCCGAATAGGAGTAGGCAACGCCAGGTGGGCTGGCCAGCACGGGGATTTGCCTAAGGGCAGAGAGGACGGCCGGTGTCGTGCGGTCGGCGGTACTGCCTAAAATGGTCTCGACCTGTTGGTCCGGGAGAGCTGCGGTGTGCCACAACAGGTGGCGCACTCGCACGCTGGCTGCCCACGCCGGCAACTCAGGCAGCCACTGCGCCAGCGGGTCTTCGATGTCCATAACAGCGTCCCGGACCAGCAAGGCTACGCACGCCGCCGTCATTTGCTTGGCGAGGGAAGCGACGTAGGTGACAGTGGCCGAGTTCAACGGCTCCCCTGTACGAGTGGCCCCATGAGCCACGAACACTGGCCCGCGCCCTTGGTGATTTAGACCGACTATGAGAGGTTCCTCGCTGCCATAGCCAGCCTCGGCGAGCACTGTGGTCAGTCGCTCCGTCCAGAGTGACATACGCCATCTTGCCCGCTCACGCCGACTGATGGCCAGAGGGAGCGGCAGCGGGCCAAGCCACAGGTACGAGATGGAACACTAACTATTGCTGTATGTTGGGCTGCTTGGATAAATTTTCGCTAACGCACACGGGCACGAAATAGGCTAACGATGGCTAACCAACCGCCGGCTCCTCCCTATACCCCCGGCTTCGGGCGACGTCCGCCGGTAGTCGCAGGCCGTGATGGCCTGGTAGACGACGTGGCCCGGGTGCTGGAGGCCGGCCCCGAGCACCCTCGCTTCTGCCGGGCAATCTTAGGCGGCCGGGGTACGGGCAAGACCGTCCTCTTAGACGTGTTCGGCGAGGTCGCAGCGAAGGAGCTGGGCTGGGCGGTGCTGCACGTGCAGGCGCTCCCAGAAGAGAGCCTGGTGGCATTCCTGTTACAGCGCATAGCTGAGGCCGTCCGGCCCTGGGAACGTTTTGGCCCGAGTGCTAAGGACCTCCAGGCGCAGCTCAGCGTCGGCCTGGGCTCGGCCAGCGCTACGGTCGAGCGAGCCCATAGCGCGGCCACCGGGAACGCCGCCGCTGCCTTCGAGGACGCACTGGGGCGCGTCGGGAGCTTCGCTGTGCGTCTCAGTACCGGGCTGCTCCTCACCGTGGACGAGGCCCAACTGGCACCGCAGGAGGACCTCTCGGCGCTGGCCCGCGCCCTCCAGACGGTGGTGGCCCGTCGCCTTCAACCGGTGGCCGTCATTTTCGGCGGGCTCGAGACCTTCAGGGAGCGCTTGGCCGGCGCTGGCACCTACGCCGGCCGCCTCCCGGTCGACGAGCTCGCCAACCTGGAGCCGAGCGCGGCGCGCCTGGCCCTGGTCGAGCCGGCGGCCCGCCGCCACGTGGCCTGGGAAGACGACGCCCTGGGCCTGTTGGTGCGCCGTTCGGGGGGCCATCCCTACTACGTTCAGCTCTTCGGCTGGCACGCCTGGGAAGCGGCCCAGGGGGATAACACGATCACTCTCGCCCACGCCAAAGCCGGGCTTAAGTCGGCCCGGGCCGAGCTGGCAGGGCAGTACGAAGCGACCTGGGCCCGCCTGCGGCCCCAAGAGCGCGACTACCTGGCCGCCGTGGCCGGACTGTCCGGCCGGGCCGGCGCCGGGGTAGAAGAAGTGGCCAAAGTGCTGGGCAAAGGACCGAAACAGCTGGCCGTGGCTCGCGACCGGCTCGTGCACATGCACAGCCTGTTGGAAGTACCTGAGCGGGCCCAGGTCCGCTTTGTCGACGCCGAGATGGCCGAGTGGGTGGCAGAGCGCCCCTCCGGCACTTCGACGACCGCGGCTGTGCACAAGGGCCCTGTGCCCTCGGCAAGCCGGGGCCGTGGCCGGCCCAGCAGCTCGCGCTCCGAGGACGCGCAGCTGTCCGGACGACGCCGCCCGGGCGCCGAGCGGCCCCGCGGCCCCGGGCGCTGACGCCGCGGGCTCTGAGCCCGCGGCACCGTGGGCAGTTCGGGCCAAGCAGTCCTCCTCGTCACGTGAGCCGTTTGCCCTGCTTGACACTAATCACGGCTAACTCTTGACAAGCCTGTCTTAACATACGTTAATCTCATTAGTACCGCTCAGTGATCGAGAAGAGCTAACTATGGCTAACCCTCCCCACCTGTTCAGGGTTGACGGGCGCCTCGATCAGCTGGTGCTGCAAGTCCGCCCTTGGTCAGACGACGTCGTCGACGAGCTTGGTTTCGACCCCCGGTCGTCTTATGTGGAAGACTATTGGCTGGGGATTTGGCCCGTCAAGTACTCCAAAGATACCTATAGCCAGCCCTTTCCTATCGCACCGACCAGGTTGATCGTCAAGCGCACCGATACGACCCATCAGGAATACGGCTGCGTATGGCTGGCGCCGACCGTGGCGCCCGATAGTTGAGTTCTGCGGTCACCAACCTCAGTGTTGTCTACACGGTCGGCCGCCTGCGCCGGGCATCTGCTCAAATGCAGTGAACTGCACGATTGCAGGTCTAGACTCAGGAGGCAACGCCTCGGCTGACCCCAAGTTCGTTCAACACATAACCGTCCATTAGCCGAGTTTTCAAAACACCGACGAACATCGATAGCCAGGGCTTAGCGACTGAAGAACATCCGGGCTCCGGACGACTAACGAATAAGCCATTGTGTGCCAGCGCTGAGGGCGTAGCCGGGCATCACGTCGAACCCCGAAGGCTGAGCCAGAGGACTGTGGAGTAGGATGAAATTAGAAGACATCGACAACGTCTTTGGGGAGTCAGCAGACAAGACCCTGGGCGTCAACGATTTTCTGAGCGACGTGCGCGCTAACTGGACTTCTGCTGAGTCATCCATGACCCGCACAGCATTCTTGATACTCACTTTGGCGGTTATTTTTATTCTCCTAAGAGAAAAATGGCTTAAAACCGTGCCTCTTGAAGGAGTCTCGATAACCAAGCCCACATTCGTTGAGGTGGCTTTACCAACTGTTACAGCCTACCTTACATATGCGCTGTCCCAAACAGCGGCCGTAACCTTCTGGCTAGGACTCGTGCACGACTATACCGCGAAGCACTATTGGCCAGATTTTGCCAAAGCACACTTGCAACTCGCTCTGAGGCCCTACAACTCATTTGCTGCATCCGAAATGATTGAAAAGGGCTACCCTAATAGCATTGTGGGAAAACCAGCAATATTGACCGGAGGGCTGAGATTCTTTGTCTTCCTGCTTGCCCCAATGGGTTTCACAATTTACGCCCTCTGGGTCCTTAGCCATTCGAAGGGACTCCCTTATACCCCTTATGCAGTCGGGCTGGCCGCGTTCCTTTTGTTCGCGTCAATCCCCAACTATATTGCGGTAATCGGGTTGTGGAACAAAGACCGCAGCCTGTAGAAACAAGACCAAGAAGAGCAGCCTGCTCCCTGAAGGTCGATGACCGCTGGAACGAGGTCGACGCACGCCAGGCATCGTTCGGGCACCCAGTTCGGCTAGTCCTCAGGCCAGGCGCCTGCACTGTATGGTCTTCTTTGGAGGTGTGGCCATTCCGCTTGGCGACTTGACTGATTGGGATGCCGTGCTGAATGCGATCGCTGAGTTCGACCGGCTCGGCAGGGACCGCTTTCTCGCCGAACACGGGTTTGGCCGTGCTCGATCGTACTTCCTGCGATACAACGATCGGGATTACGACTCGAAGGCCGTGGTCGGCGTCGCTCACGGTTACCAATTCCCGACCCTCGGCCCGTTGAGCGCCGCTGACTTCTCTGGAGGAGAGGCCACGGTAGCTCAGCTCCTTCGAGGCCTGGACTTCGAGGTCGTTCAACGGGGTGAGCAAGCTGACGAGGTGATGGGCTCGGGCCGGCGCAACCCAACGTGGGCCTTCGACGAGCTGGCCTTGGCCCTGGACCTGTACCTGTACCTGTACCTGCGAGAGAGTCAACTGGACGACTCGGACGTTAGGGTGGTCGAGCTTTCCGAGCCGCTCAACCGCCTGCCCATCCACACCGTGCCGCTGCGGTGAGAGGTACACGTTTTGGGGTCGGTCGCAGGTCGGCCGGGATCAGAACCGCGCCTCGCGAGTCCCCTAACCGGGTCCCGGCAGCCTGTTTATAAGGATGTGGCAGCCGAGAACGGGTACGCACACGAGGCAGACCGTAGTTCTAAAGGTCGGACTTCTCGTTGTGATGACGAGGCACAAGACGCCGAAGATCAAGAATCTTTCTTCTGTCCCGCGGGGTCGCCCCAACATGAGGGTGTCCTCTGGCTCAGTCTCGTTCGGTCGGGGTGCCCCTGGCCACGTGATCGTCGCCCCGCGGAGACAGTCGGGGACCTGAAGCCCCATATCCTGAACGATCAGTGCCCTGTCGACCTCAACGCTGTCAGACAGCGCCAGACTCGGCGGGACGAGATTTTGGCTGCTTACAAAGAGCGACTCGCACAAATCGCAGCGAAACAACGTCGACCGTATGCGGCGATTGCGCTGTCTCTCATTGCAACAACAATGCTTTATCTGCTACCAGCAACGTTCAATGATACCCCTTGGCTCCCTGCGGAACGAATAACCGTCTCCAACGAGATCACTGTGGGCTACGTCGTCAATGTCGGGCAAGAGTGGACGACGGTCCTCGTGGACAATACAAGGCTCGTACGGCTATTTCCGACAACGCAGGTGCAAAGCCGGACGATTTGCCAGGCTTCTCAACGAATGGTCGCCCCGCACACCGTATATCACGTACTGGGCCTAGCGAATGCTGCTGCTCCGAAATATCCCAAGTGTTAACCGTTGTGCGGACTGACCTCAAGGCTCAGCTTGGATGGCTCTGCCGGCGTCCTCCACGCTTGGCATCCACCCGATGAGTAGCGTACCCTGGTTGGCCGCAGCCTTGATCCCGGTTGGCACGGCGGCACTCGGCTACGGACTGGCGACCTGGTCAACTCTGCGTGCCTCCTCTCGGGCCACCACAGCTCAGAAGGAGCAGCAAGAAGCCCAAAGGGAAGACCATCGGCGTCAACTTGAACGTGACGCAGCCGCTGGACTCGCGGTGAACACCTTGCTCAACGAATACAGAAGATGAGGCCGGTGGGGTGTGTACGGCCACCACCAGCCGGCCGCCACCACGCAGCCGTGCCTGAGAACGACCAGGCTGCGCGGCTCGACCTCGGGGGCCTCCTCCAGAGCGTTGACGAACTCTTCGACCCGCTCAGCGTGCACGCCCTGGGCCGACGGGCTGCTGACTGGGAGCAAGTTCAACCGAGTCTGATGCTCGGCCGTCCCGGCCCTAGCACGGCCAGCGCGGCTGTCGATTGGTCGACCCCGCTCACCCTTCGGGCTTGGAAGCCCATATCCAGGGCTTGGTCGACGTTACCAGCACCTGTCATCGAGGAAAACGATGTGGTCATTACTGCACCCGGCCACCGATGAGACGCGCTTGAAGGTCTCCCGGTCTGGTTTTAGCATCCCCATTTCATGGGACAGGAAGACGACATCAAATAGCTGGTCGATGCCCCACCTGTCTCTGAGCTGGCCCCAATGGGACGACGTTGGTGTTGCTCAAGCAACCTACCCGTACCTGGCCCCGTACGGCGTTGACGAGCTCAACGGCTCCGTCGAAGAGTGCCTCGGGCCACGAGCGGAACCGCTCGAGGAACTCCGCCGGGCTTATCGCTAAGGCCAAATCCGACACGACGCCCACAGCGAAGTCTTCCGGTTGGCACTGGCCGCGCTGGAGGCGCCTGACCCACGGGCACGCCAGCCACCGGCCCATAGCTCATCCTCGGAGCCGGTGCTAGCCAGTCCCTGCATGACGCCAAGCCCCCCTAGCCGGACCAGGACGCCCCCCAAATCGAACAGGACAAGCTCGACCTCGCCGGCGCCGCCGGTCATCGAAAGGGAGGCTACCGTTCGAAAATGCTCGGCGAGGAATCGCTGTACGGTGTGGCCGGCACGGGTTTCTGGAGGCCGCAAGCCGTCCTGGTCGTCTGACGGGTGGCTCCTCGAGCCGCGGCAAGGGCTTCGGGCATGGTGAAGGCGCCGGAGTACAGCGCCTTGCCCACGATCGCGCCCTCGATGCCGTCACCTACCAAGCCCGCGATCGCACGAAGATCGTCGAGGCTGCACACGCCGCCACTGGCGATGATCGGCCGATCGGTTGCCGCGCACACGTTGCGAAGCAGGTCGAGGTTCGGGCCAGTCAGTGTGCCGTCCCGGTGGACGTCCGTCACAACGTACCTCGCGCACCCATCGGCGTCGAGCCGTGACAGTGCCTCGAACAGCTCGCCGCCGTCCTGGGTCCAGCCGCGTGCCGACAGCGTCGTTCCGCGAACGTCGAGGCCGACCTCGATCTTATCGCCGTGCCTCATTATCGCCCGACGCACCCAATCAGGCTGCTCGAGTGCGGCCGTTCCGATGTTGACCCGAGCGCAGCCGGTGGCGAGCGCTGCAACGAGCGTGTCGTCGTCCCGGATACCGCCCGAGAGCTCGACTGCGATATCAAGACGACCGACGACCTGGCGATTACGTCGCGGTTGGAACCGCGACCGAACGCGGCGTCGAGGTCGACTAGGTGCACCCATTCGGCCCCACTGTCCTGCCACAAAAGAGCGGCGTCAAGTGGCGCTCCGTAGGCCGTCTGTGACCCTAACTTGCCTTGAACCAGCCGGACGGCGGTCCCGTCGGCAACGTCGACGGCCGGCAGCAAGACGAGGGAGTTAGCGTTGGAAACCGCCGCCACACTCTAGCTCGCACTTGCCTGCCCCAAACTCGGCCTCCGTTCGCAATCAGACCTCCACTCGAGAAGCAATGATGATCTCGATGCCAGAACCGTCCGAACCGTCCTGGTCCGAGGTCGCCACGTGGTATGACCAGCTGCTCGACCAGGGCAGTGGTCCTCACGAAACCGCCGTCGCGTGCCTGCTCCGCTTGGCCCCCGACACCACGGGACTATCTGTCCTCGACATCGCCTGTGGGCAGGGGTTGGCTACCCGCGCCGTCGCCGGCGCGGGGGCGAAGAGCGTTACTGGAATTGACGCTTCGCCCGCCATGGTCGACCTCGCCCGGCAACGGACCGACCCCGGCTGGCCAATCGCCTGCCGAGTCGATGACGCTCAGGTACTCGAGACCTGCGCGGACAACGAGTTCGACGGCGCCACCTGTCAACTCGGCCTGATGGACATCCCCGACCTTTCTGCCACCCTCGCCTCGGTGCACCGCGTCCTAAAAACGGGAGGCTGGTTAGCCTTCGTCATCGGCCACCCCTACTTCCTGGCCCCCAACGCCACTACGTTCACCGACGATCAAGGGCGGATTGGCTCACCCTGGCGACTCCGCTCGGCTAACACTCGGAGTCAGGAGCTTGAGATCGTATAATCGAGCGCTGGGAAAACGGCCGACTTGCCTTGTGCGACCCGTAGCTCAACTGAGATGGATGATCTCTACTCAGACAAGATCTTCGCGTCAAAGATGTCAGCAGCAGCGTGTCCATGTGTAGCGCGTGCCTGGCTGACCCGTCGGGTACCTCGATGAGTTGCTGTGAACACCAGGCGACGCCCTACGTCCAGCAAACTGGTGCCGGCAGCCAATTCAATTGCGTCCGAACGTCCAGCCACGCTCAAGAGGGGGAAGGCCGCCAGCGCCGCCGAGCCCGAGAGCGCAAACGTACGAAGACCGGTCCAGAGAGCCGACAGAGCACTGGACTTCCGTATTGTCTGCTCCAGATCTCGACTATCCCTTCTCAGTCTTCCGCTCGCTATCCGTGCGGCGAACGGTGACCGGACCCGAGTGTTGAATTCATACTCGGACACCACCGACGCGAGGTCAGTTCGCCAACTCTCGAATTCATCTGCCTCACGCAGAACTTGGATGTCGCGGGCCGGAGCCGAGTGAGGGACGGGATGGGCACCTCCGTTAGGGTGTCTAGCGCAAATAGATCGAAATTGGACAACGTTGCCAAGCGCAGGTTGTGCATCCACTTCATTCTGCGTCCCACCTTGAGAAGTGCTCGTAAGGCATAGGCCTCCGTGTCGTCATCATGTATTAGTGTTAAAGGCGGAATCTGCACCGACCAGTTCAGCGCTGCCAGTAGCTCAAGGTCGCCCGTGTAATTAAGGGCGCTACTCATATTAAGCTGCACCTCACCACCATCGAGGCCATTTTCCTTCAGCGTGACCAGATCACCGCACGGGGTCCGTTAAGGCGATTCGCAAGCGCACTGAAGTCGAGTTTCACCGTCGGAAGCATGTCGGTAGCGATGAGCTGGACGGTACCGTCGTCCACAAGCGGAGCCAGGACAGCCAACAGGTGAAGTATTCGTTTGGTCCGATCAATGTTCTGATCGTCGTCGTGACGCGGCGCATCGTGGTTGACAAATGGGTCGATGATGGCGACCTGATGACTGTATAACAGTGTCGCCCACAATGAGTCCAAAAAAAACTCAGCGGGACCCCACTGAATGTTTGGGTATCGCATGAGCGGTCTGAGGTTGCCCAGAAATAGTGGACACGGGTTATGCGGCTTGTTGCCTGCGAGCTAAGGCTAGTTCATAGCGGATGGGGCTGAGGTTGCCCGCCTTGGCACAGCGGCGTTGGTGGTTGTAGAAGTTGATGTAGAGAGCAACACCGGCTCGGAGCTCGTCGAGGGTGGCGAAGCTGTGCCGGTAGAAATATTCATGTTTGAAGATGGACCAAAAGCTCTCAGCACTGGCGTGGTCGAAGCAGCTCCCGGTTGCCCCCATGGAGCGCACCAGGTGGGCCCGCTCGCACAGGGCAACGACTTTTGCATCGTTGAATTGGCTGCCCCTGTCCGTATGGAACACCGTCCCAGCCAGCTGGCCAAAGCGGGCCGTGACCGCTTGTTCAAGAGGCTCAAGGACGATCTCGGTACGCATATGGTCAGCGACGGTGAACCCGAGCACCCGCGATGAGCCTTCGTCTCGGATGGCGCACATGTAGGCCTCGCCATCACCAACGCGCATGTAGGTTATGTCCGAGGTCCATAAAGCGTCGATGGCCTGAGGGTGGAAGTCCCGGTCCACCAGGTCGGGCGGGTAGCCGGCGGCCGGGTCGGAGTTGGTGGTGGCCTTGAACAGCCTCGGGCTGACCCCGACGATGCCGAGGCTCGCCATGCGGGCGGCCACGGTGTTGTGGCTCACATGCTCGCCGGCCTCGTGGAGGTCG
Organism: uncultured Acidimicrobiaceae bacterium; assembly: GCA_963845605.1. GTDB lineage: Bacteria > Actinomycetota > Acidimicrobiia > Acidimicrobiales > Palsa-688 > Fen-671. The sequence continues at coordinate 62,472 of CAWJSS010000002.1, read as the reverse complement.
GTGGTGACCCGTGGTGACCCGTAGGTGCCGTGGGAGGCTTTGTGGGAGCTGATTATCTTGGCGTCCAGGTCGGCCCGGCGCACCTCGCTGGGTAGCGCCGGGCGGTCCTGGGCCGCCCTCCAGCGGTAGTAGCCCGATGGGGAGACCTCCAACAGGCGGGCCATACGGGTGACCTCGAAGTTGGCGCACTCCGCTGCCATCAACGCAAATCTTTCTGCTTTGGTGGATTTGAAGCGAAGTACGCGGCCGCTGAGGTGAAATCTCTCGGGGTTGCCACCCGAACTTGGGCGCGCGGCAATAGCCCCGGGGCGTTTAGCCCCGGTCGCTGATCTTGGCCGTGGCGGTGCGGGGCCCCGGGTGAGCCCTCGTTTGCTCAGGCGGCGGGGTCTATGACGACCTTGTGGCCGAGTGCCTCCAAGCGGCGCAAAAGCCTTCTTGTCTCGGCTTGGGGGTCGCGGTGGTGTTGGTAATAGTCAGGCCCGAGTTCGGCAAACGGTGATCGGTTGGTGAGCATGTGCCACGCGGCAACCAAGATGGCGTGCGCCGTTGCCACGGCGGCCCGTTGCCTTCCCCGGCGGGCACGGATACGGGCGTGGCGGACGGCCAAATAGCTGCTGTGGCTATGCGACGCTGAGAGAGCTGCTTCGACCAGTGCCTTTTGTAGCCACGGCGAACCTGGTCGGGGTCGTACCCTTAGTGGACTTGCCCGCAGAAGAGTGGTTGCCTGGGCATAGCCCGGCCCAGGACGCCAGGTGGCCGGCCGTGGGGAACACGGACATGTCAGGACCGATCTCGGCGATGATGACTTCGGCCGTGCGCAGCTGCACACCGGGGATGCTCACCAACAACTCAATGGCCCAGCGGTGAGGCTCTAGCAGCAGAGCGACCTCAGCTGAGATGCGCTCGACCGAGGCGTCAATGCCGTCTATGTGGGCTAAGGACTCGGCCACGATGGCCGCATGCCGATGGTCAAAGTTCCCAGCCAGAGCTTCACGTAGTTGGGGCACCTTGGGACGGAGCCTCCCCTTGGCCAGCTCGGCCAGGACGGCAGGGTCGCGCACGCCAGCCACTAGGGCTTCGAGCATGGCCCGTCCGGACTTAGTCAGCACGGTCGAGGCCACGCTGGTCAGTTTGACCCCGGCGTCCTGGAGGGCCTTTTCGACGCGCTGGATCGCGCGCGTCCGCTCGTTGACCAGAGCCCGTCGGTAACGGGTAAGGCTGCGGAGCTGACGTATATCAGCCGGAGGGACAAAGCTTGGCCGCAGCAGGCCATGCTCAAGAAGCTGAGCTATCCAGGCCGCATCGGCCATGTCGGTCTTGCGGCCGGGGACGTTCTTCATGTGCGCCGCGTTCACGAGCGTTACCTTGAAACTGTCCTCCAGGGCGGCGAACACGGGCACCCAGTAAACGCCGGTCGCCTCCATGGCCACATCAGTGACGGCCAACTCGCTCAGCCATGTCCTGAGAAGGACGAGCTCAGACTGGGTAGTCATGAACTCGCGGGTCTCGCTAGTGCGCCCGCGGGCACTTGGCCTTGGGAAGCGAGCGCAAGCGACGACGGTGTCCCGGTGCACGTCGAGGCCAGCAACTCGTTCCAACAGCAGTTCCATTTTTACCTCCAGGTTGATGTCCGGTGCCACCCGGGGGCCTGGGTTCAGATGAGTCTGAGGTGCGTGCTCGAAGCAACAATCAATGGTCCCAGGACGGCCCCAGCGTCAGGCTTTTCGGCGGGCTTGTAAGCGCCAGGCGGCGACGACGTCTTAACGGGTGGTCCCACCATGATTTCATGCGACACGGGTGGTCGCCGGACGACGGCCATGCGGGGCTTTTCCCAGGAAAGCCAGGTCCTTTTCCTGCTCGGCGACCTGGCGGCGCAACCGCAACAGCTCAGCCCGTTCCGCCGGGGTCAGTGGCTCGTCGGAGCTGCCGGCCACCGCTTCCACGCGCCGGCGCTCATCGCGGACCCACCGGGCCAGCGACCCCTTGTCCACTGACAGCTCGCCGGCCACCTCTACCACCGACCTGCCCGTATCGATAACACGGTGAGCGGCCTCGGTCTTGAACTCCAGCGTGAACTTTCGTCTTGTAGTCCCCATCGTCGAACATCCTTCCAGCCGGCCCCGAGGTCAGCCTGTCAGGTGTCCACTTATTCTGGGGATCCTCAGTCGCAACTCTCCTGGTTTACGGGCGGCGATGGCATTCGGCGACCCGACGCTCGCAAGCTCCTGGCGCTTCGCAATCAGCGCTTCAAGAGGTTTTCTATTTTGACGCAGGAACTGGTCGATCGTCTCTGGGCTCAGCTCGCCGCCTAGAGCGTCGCGAGCGGTCTCGAGGGCGAGCACTCATGGATCATACCGGTCGCCGCGCTCTCATACCGGGTCGTTAGGGCAGCGCCGCCAGCAGGCAAGGGGGTTCCTAGCGCAAATAGTCGGGCAGCCGTGTGGCGGGCTGGTCGGATGCTGGGAGCCTCCGAACCCTTACCCACTGCCGTCAGCACCTGAGGTAATTTTCCGTACGATGCGGGAAGAGGCCGAGCGATCAAGGGTTTCTGTTCCCCTCCTACCGGCAGGCCTTATCTAACAAGGGGAATTCGGGTGTCCGACCAACGGAGCACCACTGCTCTGGCACCGTACTAGGACGGCGCACCGCCCGGACTCTCACTCGTCGGCCCCCTCGAGGTCGCTCGAGAGTGCCAGGAGGTCGGTACTGTGCTGGCCCCTCCTCGCACAAGCCGCGAAGGCCCCAGTGGCTGAGTCCGCCAGCGCGGCCCAGTGTGTTGACCGACTTCCACGCCCGGCATGACGGCGACATGGTGGCCGAGGACGTCTGGCGCTAGCGGTGTCGCTGCCGGTGCCTGTGTTGTCGGTTTGGGTGCTTATGGTGTCGTTGCCGGGCCGGTGACCTCCAGGGTGACCCAGCGTGGCTCGATGCCGTCGTGGGCGAGACGGCTAAGGACCTCGAGCAAGGCCCCAGTGGCGACGTACTCGTAGCCGGGTCCGTGGTCGATGTCGATGATGATCGTGATGCGTTTGCAGCAGCACCTCGGGCTCGGTCATTCAGCTGTCACCGTGGTGACGGCGGCCCGGACGGCTTTGTCGTCGACTATCGAGGCGCCGGCAGCATAGGCGGCGATAAGGGCCTGCACGGCAGGTTGTTGACGGCCCTGGGCAGCCCCCAGGATGCTTTGTGGATGCGGGCCACGGCGTCATCGGAGAACAAGGTGTCGGAGCGGCCAGCCAATTTCAAGTGATGGGCTATGTACTCGGCCGTGTCGGGTCCGCTGAGCGGGGGCAACGCGTAACGAAGGGCGACCCGCTGGTTGAGGGCGGCGAAGGCCCCCAGGCGCAGCCGTTGGCTGAGCGTGGGCTGGCTGGCCGGCACGAGAGCGAAGGGGTTGGCCGAGTCCATGTCCGCATTGGTCAAAAGACGCAGCTCTTCTAATTGGTCGGCGGCCAAGAGGTGGGCTTCGTCGACGACCAGCACGACCTTGCGGCCCCGATCGGTCACCTCGGCGGCTAAGGCGTCTTGGGCTTGGGGGATGAGCGAGCAACGGTGGAGCGCGGGACCTGACCGAGGTGGGCGACGATGCTGGTGTAGAGCCCTCGGGCGCCGATGGCCGGGTTGCCAAGGTAGATGACCGTGTGGCGAGAGCTGTCCAGCTCGCTCAGGGCGACGCGGGCGGCCAACCCGCATCTACCATCAATGTGTGAAAGCGCGAGCCCTGAGCGAAATCCTCGGCATCTCGCCGAAGGCCAGAGTCCCGGTGCTCATTGAGGGACTGAACGTCCTGGTGGAACGCGTCAAAACCCTCCGCGGTACTGTAGCGCACTTACTAGAACGTTCCGACCCGCGAGGGGCTGCCATCCTCGATGTTGTAGCGGTCGAAGAAGCGGCCAAAGTCCTGGTGCTTCTGGACTTCGTTCGCGCTGGGACTAAGCAACAAGCCCGTCTCAAGCGCACAGTGCAGCACTTCCATGACCATGTCGCACGCGGCATCTCCGCGGAGGTGGCGACTATGCGCCCCGCCGACTACAAGGAGGTTAAGGGGATCGTTGAATATCTCCGCCCCGCCTTCTACCGAGATGGACCCAACGGCTACGAATGTGTGTTCCGCAATCGAATCGAAGCTCAGCGGGAGGAAAAAATCTACGTCGACTTTGTGCACGACGACGAAGGCACCCATTGGGTCACGCCGGAGGAGCGCGACAGCTTCCCGCTTTGGAACCCGTCTCGGATAACGGACCTCGTAGTGGCTTTGCATCGATCTTGGCTGTTCACGGCAGTAGGGCTCGAAGCGACAGAAACTGTATGGCACGATGCCTCCCTCGTTGACACCTTCCCTTGGCATGAGGTGCGAAGATGCAACATCGAGGTGCTCGAAGTTATCGGGGCAGCCGGGCTTCGGGACCCACAACTCGCCGAGCGGGATCTCGCGACGGTGGTCGATCAGTGGTCGTTTCCTCTATTCGATCTAGACCTTTCCAAACGCAAGGTCGCGCAGGTTGAACTCGACGAACAGCTCAAGGATGGGAGAGATCAGTTCTACCGGGATCTCTACGGCACGTAGAGGCGCCGAGCAATCCTTCCCTCGCTACGGTGCTGGTCAGAAGCCCGTAATTGCTACCTTGATCGCCTCTTTGCCCCGGATGGGGCCGTTTTCTCATTTAACCCGAGACCGAGCGGGCGGGCACCACGTCGGGATGAACAATCCCGCGTCCATCCCGCGGTCGCCGCCGATCGCGGGAGATCACCAAAGGTCCCAGACCGCACGTGACCTGCGACAACGCGCCACCCGGCGTCATCGATGGTCATGTGAGCCGCCCTTTCCATGCGGCACTGGTTCGAGTCCCGTTGGCGGTGCTCGGTTTTAGCGGTTAGCCGATCGATCCCGCGCCATCCCCGGACGGAAACGCCCCAAGGCCTTCGGCGGCATCGACCCGCTCGGCGCTCGACCGAGTGTAAACCTGGAGGAAATTGCGTCGAGAGCGGCCGCTCATTGTCCGAACCACGAGCGCCCTGCTTCCTTGCGCGCCAGCCTGTTGAGCTCGTCTAGTGAATCGGCCAGACACAACAAGTGCCTGCCTCGAGAGCGCTGGCCGACCGCGGTGAGATCCGGGCCAACGCAACAGCCGAGAGCGTGTAGTTATGATAATCTAATACTATCAGCACCGACGCGCGCCTTTCCGAGCTGGTTGACACGTACCTGGCTGAATTACAGAAGCTAGGGCGCCGCCCTCACACCGCGCGCGCCTATCGGCTTGACCTTGCCTCGTACTTGGACTTCCTGGCGACCTCGGGACAGGAGCCAAACGGCCAGTCAGCATCGGACTACCTAGGGTCGCTTAACCTCGGGCCGGCATCGTTGGCGCGGCGGCGAACGGCGCTCAAAGGGTGGTTGGCGTGGCTGGCCCAGGCTGGACGCGTCGCCGGCAGCGTGGAGGTCACACCACCACCGCGCCCCGAACGACCGGACAGGCCGCCCTTGCCGTCGCGGGAAGATGTCGAGGCCGTACTGGCCCGTATCCCGCTCCAAGCCAGCCGTGACCAGCTGTTGTTCGGTCTCCTGGCCCACCTCGGCCTGCGCCCCGGGGAGGCGCTCGAGCTGCGGTTCGAGGACTTCGACGAAGCCCAGGCAGCCTTGACAGTACCTGGCTGGGGAGGCCGGCGGCGCCGGGTCCTCGTCGATGACCCGGTCATCCTCATGCGCCTCGTCAACTGGCGACGAGCAAGCGGGAAAGAAAGTGGGCCGATGTTCCCCGGGCCGAAGGCCACAGCCCCGCTCAGCTACACCGCGGCAGCGAAACGCTGGCGGCGCTACGAGTCCGCCTCCGGGGTGTCCGTGGCGCTGGGTGACGTACGCCTTACCCATGCCGCCCAGCTGTTGGAGGGCGGTGTCCCCGAGCGTGCCGTGCGGGCGCGCCTCGGCCAGCAAACTGGCCCCCTTCCAGGTTTGGACCTGAGCCAACGGCAAGCCGACGACGCCGTCCGCGCCTGGCGCGCGGCCCAGGGCCAGGCCGAGAAACGGTCGTCGACGCGCCAACCCGAGGCGGATGAGCCGGCTACTGCGTAGGAGCGGGCCTTTCCGGCGCTTCTGGGCTGGCCAGACAGTGAACGGGGTCGGTAGTGCGGTCTCGAGCATCGCCCTCCCGTTGCTCGCCCTTGACCAGCTGCATGCCACCACCCTGGAGGTCGCCCTGCTCGAAGCTGTCGAATGGCTCCCCGCCCTCCTGATCGGCCTCCCGGTCGGTGTTTTGGTGGACCGCCACGCGCCGCGGGCGCTGATGCTGGGCGCCAACTTCGGCCAAGCCGCGGCTATGGCCAGCGTGCCCGCAGCTGCCGCACTGGGCAGTCTCAACCTGGCCTTACTGTTTGGGGCGGCCACAGGGGCCGGCCTGTTCGGCGTCTTTTTCCAAACCGCCTACTCGCCTTACGTGCGCTACCTCGTCCCTGCCCCCGACCTCGTGGAGGCGAACGCACGGCTCCAAGCAGGCGCGTCCGTCGCCAGTGTGAGCGGGCCAGGGCTCGGGGGAGCACTGGTCCAAGCGGTCGGAGCGGCGAGCGCGGTAACGGTCGACGCTTTTAGCTTCCTCGTTTCGGCCTTTTTCCTGTGGTGGAGCGGCCCCGTTGTTAGAGACGACAGCCCGCCAGCACCCTCGGGCCGGTCAAGCTTGCTCGAAGGGGCGCGTTATTTGGTAGCAGACCGGGTGCTCGTTACCCTCACCCTGGCCGGCGCCGGGGCCAACCTGTTCCTCAGCGCCTGCGGTGCCATCGAGGTCGTGTTCCTGGTCCGCGTGGTGAGAGTACCGGCCGGGACGGTCGGTGCGCTCTTCACCGTGGGCGCTGCCGGGGGACTGGCCGGCGCTCTCCTGTCCAGCAGGGTGATCGGCCTCGCCGGGGTCGGGCGCACGGCTCGCTTGGCACTGGGCTGTACCGCGCCATTCTGCCTCCTGCTCCCCTTAGCCCACCATGGAGCCGGGTTGGCACTGTTCGCCATAGGCGGTTTCGGGGTCAGCTTCGGCATCGTCGTCGCCAGTGTGGCCATGGTAAGCCTCCGCCAAGCCCTGTGCCCGGCCAATGTGCTGGGCCGGGTGAGCGCCGCCTCACGCCTGGCCTCCGCAACGTCGGTGCCAACCGGTGCCCTGCTCGGTGGGCTGGTCGGTCAGGCCATCGGCACGCGGGCCGCCTTGGCCTTCCTGGCCATGGGCTACGTGGTCGTCGGGTGGGCCATATTCTTCAGCCCTCTAAAGTCCATTTCTGCCACCGAGTTAAAGACGACGAATACGTGAAGTTGCCAGCGTTACGTTCCGCATAACAGCACATCAAGACCGCAAGTGTTTCCTCCTGCGCGGGCGCATCTCTGACTAAGCTGAAGGTGACAACGGCGCGATTGCGAGGCGAGCACCTCCACCCTCACGTCGGCGGTCATGGACCATCTCCGCGCCGACTGCACCTGAAGAGCCGAAACTCAGACTCCAAACATGCGACCACCCCGGTGGCTGGCCACAAAAATGGACCATAATCTCCACCCGACGAAAGCCGATTCGCTCGCCCTTGGCGGCCATCTTCGGCGCGATCGTGGGGTCAGGAAGAAAGGGGGCCTTGACGTTGATGGCGATCGTGGCGTCGAAGTCGGCCTCGCTCAACTGGTCGGCAGGGCCGCCAGGGAAGATCCCGGCGTTGTTGACCAGCACATCGACAGGCCCGGCTTCTTCGCCGAGGCGCCTCACGTCCTCGTAACTCCGCCCCGGGCTGGAGGGCTGGCCCGAAGAGGTGCCTCTCCCGGGCCCACCCGAGCGCGAGCTGTTGTCTCTGTTGGCCTCCCACCCGGGCAAGAGCTTCACCAGCGAGGAGCTCGTCAACATGCTGGGCGCGGGCCGCCCGGCGGACTTGTCGCCCCGCACCATTGAGAACCGGGCCGATGAGCTGCGCCGGGCCCTCGGCCCGAGCGTCTCCCGGACGCCAAGACCGGCGGTGGCTATCGGGTTTATGACGTGACCACCGACGCCGTGCGCTTCTAGTCTCTTTTGGCGTTGGCCAATAGGGCCGAGCAGCCCACCGAGGTGGCCACCCACCTGGGCCAGGCTCTTTCGCTGGTGCGCGGGGTGCCGTTCTCCTCGCTCCCAGCGGGCACGTACGGCTAGGCCGACCGGGCCGATTTCGGCTCTATGGCCACCGTCCTAGCGAGCGAGGTGCTCGACACCGCACTCGCACTGGGGCGGCTTTCAATTGACGCCGGCGACGCCGCTCTGGCCAGCTTCGCCCTCTTCAAGGGGCCCTTGTGTGGCCAACTGAAGAAGAACTGGCCAAACTACAGCTGAGCGCGGCCGCCATGGACCCCGGGCCATCGGCAATTGCGCGTACCTGGGACGCTGTCAAGCGCCGCTTCGCCGCTCACGGCGAGCCTGTCCCTGACGGTGTAGTTGAGCGTCGTCGGGAATTAGCCGAGAGTGAGTAACGGGTAGGAGTGGCAGATGTGCCCGTCACGCAAGATGAGGTTCACACAACGGCCGTTTCGGCCTGTGACTGCCGATATCGGCTAGTCCAGGAAAAGGCCCGTCTACCAAAGGGATTTTGACCTTTGCGGTAGACGGGCCGGGACTGGCCGGCACGGCGCACGTGAGACTGATCGGGGTAAGTGGTTTGCGCGCTGGAGGGCGGCGATTGGGCAAAGGGCATTGAGTCCCCCGCTGACAGGAAGTAATGTGCCGCACAGTGCAGCGGGGGAGTTGGCCACACCGTCTTCGATTTAGTGGGACTCGTCGAGCAGTCGACCGGCGCCGCAATAGACGGCCAGGCGGCAGACTTGCCCGACTGGGAAGTTCTTATGCTCCCCTGACTTGTCCAGGGCAAGTGACGAACTTGGCTGTCACCAAAGTGCGTCATCCCGGCCACGCACCAACCGAGAGGAGGAGCCATGAATCCCATAATTGACCTTGACCGCCCCGTGCCTGCACGACCGCTCACATGGAGGCGGTTCGGGTGCGCCGTTCTTGCGATGTTCATCGGCACAGGAATTGCCGCAAGTACGGCTTCTGCTGCGCCGGCCACCGCGCACCCCATCTCGTATTACGTGACCAACGCGTGCTCGGGCATACCGGCGTCCCAAATTACCCACTATGTCCACTCGCTGACCGTTCCCGGCGCCCCTAAGGTCCATTACGAGCTGACCGACATCAGCCCGGGGCTCCCGATGCCGCACGTAGGGTCGCACTATTGCGCGTACACGATCAACGACGCCATTTTGAACACTTTCGTTATTCCCGGCTCACAAGCCAAAGAGTGGTCGACCAAACCAGTAAAGGCCGAGCCAACTCTCGGCGCGCACGCAGTCTGCGACGGGCCTGGCACATTACCGGCCCTAGGTGACGGGATGTACGACGGGGCTGCGGCCTTCTACACCGTGATCGTCGGAGTAGGCGCTTCCGACCTCGTCGTGGAGGGAGCGAAGGAAACCCTTCCCGAGGCGCTGACGACCGGGTGCAACGTACTGGTGCCCGTCGCCAAGATGTTCCTTCCGCATATCGCATAACGTTCAGCAGCGATCGCCAGAAGAGCGAGCGCCCCACGGTGACCTTCGACGGGTCTCTGGACAGACCCTTGAGCTCTTCCAAATCACGTCGTCACACGCTCTCACTAGCTTCCGTTCCAATGGACCATCTGGGGGGCACGGACTACGCGGGAGCGTGGCAAGCTAAGCGAGGCGTCTGCCACCGCTTTATCTACGACGAGTTCGGCAAGCCAGCAGAGTGACGCAACCGATAACCGTCTCTGGCTGGACGCGTGACGGACGAGGTCGCTGGCTTGCAGTGGACGCCTGCGAGCAGCACGCGTCTCAACTCGAGCAGCGGCCGACACCACGCGAGTAGACAGCGGATCAGGCTGGCTGTCGCGGGGCGGTTGCCGCCTCTGGGTCGTAATCGAAGAAGAGGAACTCGGAGCCCGGTCTGCCGGAGCTGGGCGCCAAGGTCTACCTCGTGAATCTAACGGGGCTCGGCTGGGGGGATCGCCTGGTTAAGAGGGACTCCTACCGGCACTGCTATGCGTCTTGGATCTCTCTCCGGCGTTGCCGGGGTTTGCCTTCGTCCCTAGTGGCCCGTCGTCGACCAGTGGTTCCGGTCGTCCGCGGGCGTCATCGTCTTGCAAGTGCCGGCGGGGTAGCAGAAGTGGTGAACCGTGAAGGTTAGGCCCACTGCCATGAGCTGCAGATTGAGCCCGCTGTGCGGCAAAGTGTTCATGTCAACTAACTTCCCCTGGCCGTTGACGATAGTTATAGTCTTCTGCTTCCAGGTCGTCGTCATGTCGACGGCCTTGCCCACATTGTGCAGGCTAGGGAACGCCGGCATCTTGAGCTTTGGGTCAGGACGGAGGGCGTTGTACAGGTTCGCCGCCGCTTTGACCGAAGCGGCGATTTGAGGGGTACCGCCGGCGCTGGTATGCAGCCAGCAGATATCCACGGGCTCTTGGTCGCCCACAGGTTTGAAGGCCGGGACGTTTGTCGACGATATCTTCCCCTTCTTGACCTCCCAGCTGTAATACAAGAGGTAGGACGTCTGGATTGGCCGATACGTGTTTTTGATGTGAACAGTGATTCCAGCGTGCTCCATGGCAGCTTTGAAACGCTCGACGTCGCCCCGGAAAGGTTGTGACAGCTTAGAGAGGTCGTTGTTCCCTGGAGGGAACCACGCTCGCCCTGCCCAGGACGGCCCGCTCGGCTCGTACCCTGCCGCACAATACTTCGACGGCGTTTCTGCTGAAGCTGTTCGCCTCCCGACGAGGACGTTCCCGGACCGATCAACGGCTACACAGAGGGTGGTCGAGGGGCATGATATTGACCAGAGACCTGGGTAGGGGGGCGCCTCGTCAACCTTTATCCACGGCGACCAGGAGGTCCCCCCGCCCCAGGTACTCACCGAGTCTTCGAAGACTGCCACACAGAATGTCACCGACGCACACGACTCGGCCTCGGCGCTCCACTCCCGTGTGGAGACTGGGGGGCCCACGTACAAAGTCCTGCCGTCCCGGTACCAAAGGGTACGACCCACCATGCAGTAGCCCTTGCTATGGCACGGGCCGGCGCTGTCAGGGCCTGCCGTCACTTCATTCCAGGTCCCGTCCCAATAGGCGTCGGGAGTCAAGCAGAATTGCGATGACGAGCACGATACCGGCGGTGCGATGCCGGCGTGTGCCGGGACGGGTGTGAAGGACCACGAGGAGCCGTCCCACTCGTACGCCGCACTCAACGCTCCCGCCCCCGTGGTAACGGCCATGCAGAAGTTGGCAGAGGAGCAGGAAACACCCCCTAGGACGAACGACAGCCGACGGTTCGTTGCGATGAAGGTCCGTGGCGACCATTTGGTACCGTTCCAGGTGACGGCGCCGCCGTCCTCGTCCACGATGACACAGAAGCTCGACGAGGCACACGTCACGCCGGAGTTGGGAACGGGGTCAGCTTGCCCGGCTGGGGACCAGCTTCTGCCGCCGTGCCAAACGAACGTATTTGAAACGACGTCTTCCGCCATACAGAAGCTGGCCGAAGGACAGTCGACGCTGACCAGTTGACCTGGTGTGATCCGATCGGTTGACCATGCCAACTGTGGGTAGGCATCCGTGCTGATGCGCACGGCAGCCGCAGGTTCGGACGACAACGATGTGGTTGCGCCGGCCAGGCCTGGGGCGCTCAGCGCAAGTGAACCCCCAATCGCCATGCTCGCCAGCAACCTGGCCGAGAGGAGCCTGCGGTGCCCGACCACGTGACCAACATAGCGCCAGACGGAGCTGACGTGACCATCGGTTGCCGAGACCAAACTCAACGCGCACCGACGCGCGGTCCGCTCCTGGCGGGCGAGAGCTCAGCGGCGGTCCTGGCCGTTTCGATACAGTTGCGCCCAACTCAACGTGAGTTCTGAGGAGAGGAACTGCCATGACAAGGCGAGCTGTCCTCTTGCTGGCGATGGTCGGTCTGTTCGTGGCGCTCGTCTTCGGTGGCGGCTTCGTTGTCGGGTTGAAGAGCGCGCCCGCGGCTGTCGCCTGCCCGTCCTTCCAAATGTGTGCAATTACATCCGGACGAGCCTTGTAGCGGCTGCCGTCGGCGTCCCAATTAGGGAGCTCTCACCCCCTGACGCAAACGTCGGGAACGCCTCTACGGTTCAACGCTTCCAATCCTGCATATTCAATGGCAGCCGGCCCTTGGCGGACTACCCCACGCCGGAGATGTTCACGGCCGACAACGTCTGTGTCGGCGGCCGAAGCCTTCTTCCTCCGTTCAAGGCTGCGTTACGTCAGTACCACAGGATCATTCACCTTTCGGGGGTTGGACCTAAGGGCTTGCTGGGCGCGAGTCGCGGCGAACCTGACGAGGTGTTGTTTGTCAAGGGACCCGTCGCTGTGGCGATGATCATCCCCTTTCTGAGTTCGAACCCCGCCAGAATAGACGTACTCGCTCGTCACCTCTACGCCGCCTTGCCTTAGTGGTGCCCGAGACAGCGCTAATCCTCTGGGGATCATCTGATACCACGCTCGGGGTTCTCTTTCGGCCGACTGACAGAGCCGCAGGTCAGTCGCACCGCTAGATCGCCCTGAGACCCTTCGACATTGTCCGGAGGTATGAAGAGTGCGGGCGCCTGGCTCGATCTTCTCAAGGTTCTGTCAACGGCGGACGATATAACCTGTGTGCCTGCCTCGAGGCACCCTAGGGCGCGGGTTGAGGCGAGCCACGCGAGTGGGGAACACACGGTCAAGCTAAAGTACCTTGGCTGCGGCGGAAGGTCCCTGAGGTTCCTCGTCGCCGTACTACGAGTCCCCCAGTATCTAGAGTCGCCAAACAGAGCCACTGCGATCTACGCCGATCTTGGGGCGGTGGCGATGGAAGCTTCCTCATCGACCGGCTTCGTTTTAGGCCGGTGGTGGGCGGGTGCGAAGGTGCTGGGCGACCGGCCAAGCGAAACACTAGGCCTCGAGTGCCCGGTCGGTCTTGAGAGACAGAATGGTGGGGTGCCCGTCCGAGTGGAGGTGAAACCCGAGCTTCTGGCCTGGGCGTGTGAGCGCTCGGGGTCCACCGTCGAAGACCTAATTGGGCGCTTCCCGAAGCTGGCCGAGTGGGAGTTGGGTCACTTGCAACCGACGTTGAAGCAGCTGGAGGCCTTTGCAACGGCCACGCGGACACCTGTCGGGTTCCTTTACCTTGCCGAGCCGCCACAGGAGAGGCTTCCGATACCCGACTATCGCACAATGGGCGATCAGGAAGTACGCCGTCCAAGCCCTGACCTGCTGGACACGATCTACCAGTGCGAGCAGCGTCAGGACTGGTACCGGGAGTTCTCGCTCTTGAACCGAGAAGACCGTCTAGAGCTCGTTGGCTCGCTCGCAACTGCTGACAGCGTGGTCGAGGCCGCCGACAAGATCCGTGCGTCTGTCGCTTTCGGGGTCGAGCAGCGCGGTTCTACGTGGACAGACGCCCAGCGCTCTCTTATTGACCACATCGAAGAGCTCGGTATCCTGGTCATTGTAAGCGGAGTAGTTGGAAGTAATACGCACCGAAAGCTCGACCCCAAGGAGTTCCGAGGTTTTGCGCTCGTCGACCGGCTTGCACCTCTACGGGGTCGACACCAAGTTCACACAGATATTCACCCTCGTTCACGAGCTGGCACACATCTGGCTCGGTGAGACGGCGCTCGACGACGCCGATTTGACGTCGACACCCACCCTGGAGGCTGAACGCTGGTGCAACCAAGTCGCCGCTGAGATTCTTGTTCCCTTTGCCGATATCGCGGAAGAGCTCCGAAATAGCCAGCTGCTCACTGACCAGCTCGAGCGGTTGGCGCGAAAGTTTAAGGTGAGCACCCTAGTTGTCCTTCGGCGGGTCTACGACGTTGGACAGTTGAGTTGGCAAGAATATCGTGTCGCCTACGAGACTGAACTTGAGCGGTCCTGGAGATTCTCGATGAGCGCGCACCAGGCGGAAACTTCTTCAATACACAACCGGCTCGGGTGAGCAAGAGGTTCGCCCGTGCGGTAATAACCAGCACCCTAGAGGGACAAACGCTCTACCGCGATGCCTTTTCCTCGTTGGGCTTCAAAAAAGTGTCGACCATTCGGGAGTTAGCAGAACGCCTTGGCGTCGCCTGATGGGGTACCTACTTGACTCAAACGTCTTTATCGAGGCCAAGAACCGTCATTACGGGTTCGACTTTTGCCCCGCTTTTTGGGACTGGATAGACCAAACCCACGCTGACGGGGTTGTCTTCAGTGTGGACAGCGTGCGGATCGAGCTTCTCGCCGGAAACGACGACCTCACTTTCTGGGCTCAGCAACGCCTAGGGTCGTTCTTCTTACTGCCCGATGCCACGACCGTCTCGAGTCTCTAGGCAACGAGTACGTGGGCCACGGGCGCGGGATATGAGCCTGCAGCGGCTCCAACCTCGATCTCCTGCCGGTGTTGTCAGCACTTTTCTCCAAGATGCGGACTACTACCTGATCGGCCAGGCTCTCGCCGGTCAACACATCGTCGTCACCCACGAGATCGTCTCTAATTCCCTCAAACGAATCAAGATCCCGGACGCCTGCCTCCGTTTGAGTGTTCGATACCCTCAGCCCGTTCGAGATGCTGCGTGCGGAGCACACGAGGTTCGTCATGGGCACCTGAGAAGAGTTGATCTGAAACTCCGCGTCGCCTTTTTTGCTGGTCCAGAACGTGTGCTCGGTCCGACTGACGGGGCCACTGGACAGTGGTCCCATTATCACCGTCTTACCGTAGACGGTGCAGCCTTCGCTCTTAGGACGTCTCGACCGGTGATCATGACCACGGTCACCGGGCTCAGCGAAAACTGGTGCCCGAACTTGGCCTCGCATTGAACGTCCGGGTATAGGACTCCCCTCCCCAAAGTCGTCGGCTGCTGGCGCGGCGGCGCCGTGACACCGTTTGAAGACCATCCGACGGCCTTGGGCAACTTTTTGGGCAACAACTGGTGCCATTTAGTACCATCTGGCACCTTAGCGATCAAGAACCCGCACTTCAGGCCATATGCCGCCACCAGGTCCGACGACGAAGGTCACTTTTCGAGTTAGTCCGAATTCCTCGTCTCGGTAGGCTTGAGACGGTGGCGATACGACAACTCATAATGGTTGTTGTCGCGCAGAGCCTCTGAAATATGTATTGCGGAGATCCCCATCGGCGTTAGCAGGTCGGTATGAGCTGGCAAGGAGAAGAGTGTTGGCGCCTACTACTGACGGTCGGTTTTTCACGTGCATCAGCAGTCCGTCGGTCTTATTCCGTCGGCACCCACACGCGCATGGCCTCGCCCGGGCGGCGGTTGCCCCAAGCGAAGTAGGGGACAAGGGTGGCGGTTGCCCCGGTGCTGTGGCCTGGCCAGGGGCTGGGACGGTAGGGAACGCTGGCGGTGTGGTCGGTCCCGGCTAGCTCGGCCTGAGGGTGCAGGGCGACCACCTCTTCGCCGGCGATCACCTGGCGGCTCTCGTGCACCGGGGCCAGAGGGTCTACGCGCACTGACTCCAAGCGCTCGGCGCTGCCGATGTCGGCCTGTTCCAGGCAGTAGACGAGCGGGCCACGTTCAAATGCCACACATCCGCGCACGGCGTCGATGCGGGGGTGGGGGTAGGTGACCCGGGAGGCCATCGGCAGCTCGAGGACAACCTGGTCGCCTTCTTGCCATGGCCGGGCCACCCGCCACAACGAGCCCGGCTCCGGCCCGGCCCCGGCGCGGCCCGGGGAGCCGGCGACGACCGAGCCTGCCGCGGTGGAGGCCCAGGCGGGTACGCGCAGGCCTATCTCCCAAGGCCGAGAGGCCGTCCGCACCACCCGCACCGTGACTCGTCCGTCTAGGGGGTAGGTGGTCTCCACGGCCAGCTCGACGGGGTCGCCGCCCACCGTGGCCGAGATGCGGCCGGGGGCAAACTGCCAGACCTGGACGCCGTCGGCCGAGGCAGTGGCGAAGTAACGGCCGAGCGCAGACAGCGTGCGCATGACGTTGGGCGGGCAACAAGCGATCTCGTACCAGGGGCTGCGTGCTGCCCGGCCGCGGCCGTCGTCGGGGTCGACGTGGCCGGCGCGGACCTGGAGCGGGTTAACGTAGAAATAGCTCGACCCGTCCAAAGAGACACCGGCGGCAAAGGCGTTGAACAGGGCCCGCTCGACCATGTCGGCGTAGCAAGCCTCACCGGTTATAAGCAGCAACCGCCAGCTCCACATGACTACCCCGATGGCGGCGCAGGTCTCGGCGTAGGCCCGGTCGGGGGGGAGCTCGAAGGGGTCACCAAAAGACTCGTCCTTGTGCCGTGAGCCCACCCCGCCGGTGACGTACATGCGCCGGGCCACCATGTCCTCCCACTGCGCCACCGCCGCGTCCAGCAGCTGGGCGTCGCCGGTCTCCATATAGACGTCGAGAGCGCCACAAGCGAGGTAGGCGGCCATGACGGCATGACCGCGCGCTTCCCCCGACTGCCGGAAGGGCACGTCGTCCTGCCGGTAGCGTTCCCCAAATTGTTCCCAATCCATAACCCCATGGCCGCGCCGCTCAAGGAACAACTTCGCCTGCGCGAGGTACCGCTCGTCACCCGTGACGCGGTACAACTCGACTAGCCCCATCTCGATGCCGGGATGCTCCGGTACGGCGGTCAGACCGTGGGCTCCAAAGACAGACGTTATACAGTCGGCGAACCTGGTGGCGACACCAAGCAATCGGCCGTCCCCGGCTCCCTGCTGCCAGGCTACGCCGGACTGGAAAAGATGCCCGGCGCAGTACAGCTCCAACCCAAAGAGGAGGTCCGAGAAATGGTCTCCAGGAGCGCGAAACCACGACCCGACATAGCCATCCTCGCCCTGGGTGGCAGCCACAAGCGAGATCAGCTCTTGGGCCAGCGTGCTTAATTCGGAACTCGAATCGCCGCCGACGCGGCCGATCTCCCAGCCAACGGCCTCCAACCATTTGTAAACGTCGGAGTCGAAAACCGGCAACCCTCGCCGCGGCGTGCTCACGCTCCCAGCGGCGGCATCACGAAAGTTGTCGATGTGGCCCTCTCCCTCCAGTCGCAGGTACCCCTCCCGTAAACTCGTCTTGCTGTTCGCAATCTGACGGTGGCCCCAGAAGCCGTCTTCTAAGATGACGTCGGAGTAGGGGAGGGGGACAAACAGGCGAGGGACCGGGCTCTCCTTTTCGGACCTTCCCCGAGCTTCGGAGTAACCAATGCCACTACGAGACGTACCTATCCCAGGGTGGACGTTGCCAGCGCTCATTTGATCGCCCCGCTCAAGAGACCACCCAAATAATAACGCTGAAGTATAAGGAACAGCAGCACGCACGGCACCATGCTGATCAAGACTCCCGCCTCGAGGACCCCCCATTGTATTACGCCGAACTGCCCCGTGACTAGGTCCAGCAAGATAACCGGCAACGTAAACTTGGATTGTGACGAGAGCAAAATTAATGCGGCGATGAAGTCGTTCCAGGCGCTGATGAAGGCAAAGATGGCAACCGTCAAGATGCCCGGTACAACTAGTGGCAACTGAGCGCGTAAAAGGCTTTGCATTGGAGATGCCCCATCGATTTCGGCGGCCTCGGCGACCCCAGAGGGCACAGACGCAAACGCGTTCCGCATGACGAATAAGCCGAACGGCAACTGGTAGGTGATATACACGAGGCTTAACCCAACTAGCGAGTTTACCAGGTGCACGTGGTCGAGCACCACATATAGAGGAGTGAGTATTGACTGAAATGGGACCATCAGGATTGTCAACAGGGCGACGAACACGACACCGCTCCCTCGAAACGGGAACCTAACCAGACCATAACCGCCCAACAGGGTAACGACGGTCGTCCCCAGGACTGTTCCCGCTGAGACCAGGAGCGAATTGACTACGTAACGTACGATGTCGACGTTCGGGCCAAACAGCTGACGAAACCCTGAGAGCGAAAACGGATGGGGCCAGTACTGGGCTGGTGTTGCCGCCGCCTGTGCAGGTGTTTTGAACACCGCCAGCAATAGAAGCGCAAATGGAAGGATGAACAGCAGGAACAATATAGTTGCCACCGCGTACCAAAGGACCGGATGTCCATGCCGCGGCGCACCAGAGCGTCTGGTCGCACGGCCCAGAGCGCGGCGAGTCTCCCCTTCGGAGATTGTCCCTCGGGCACGGCGAGGCCCTGCCGCCGTTGATGCGGTCGCCATATCAGGTCTCGTCCCGCCCGCGCAGTAGCAACAACTGGATGACGCTGAAGCCAAGCAAAATCACCATTACTATGACGGAAAGCGTGGCGCCATAACCCAGATTGAAATTGACGAACGACACGTTATAGATGTAGTAAACGGCAGTCACCGTGCTGGACCCGGGTGCGCCGTGGGTCATGATGTAGAACTGGTCGAAGGCCAGAAAACTACCAGCGACTGCGAAAATGAGGACCAGCGCAATGTGCCGGCGTAGAAGCGGGAGTTTGATAGAGACCCATTGTCTTCCCCGACTGGCGCCGTCAACCGTTGCCGCTTCCAGGACTTCCTGGGGGATCACCTGAAGCCCGGACATCAGGATCAGCATGCTGAACCCCGCTAGTTTCCATAGCGTCATCAGTGTGACAGCCGTGAAACCCAAGCCCGCGGTGCCGAACCATTGGACCGTGCCGCTGCTCATGCCCACCTGTTGGATTATGCGGTCGAGCAAGCCGACGCTTGGGTTCAGCATCCAGACCCACAAGTACGACGCGGCCGCCATGCCCACGACAACGGGCATGAAATAGGCCGTCCGGAAAACGCCGACCCCGTGCCGACGCGCCGCCACCAAAGCCGCTAGTCCTCCGCCGGCGAAGAGCAGGCCCACAGCCACGACCGCGGTGAACTCCAGACTGAACAGGAGGCTCTGGCCGAACGCACCGTCGTGAAGGGCGGTGCCATAGTTACCTAATCCTATGAAGCTGTGGCTACCAAGAAGCGGCCACTGGTTTAGTGACATCCATACCATTAGGCCGAGTGGTACAAAGAACAGCCCGAGGGCCAGGACGGCGGCGGGCGTAACGAGGGCGATCCCGACCACGCCGCGCCGACGTCGCGCTGTCATCATTGGCAACTCCCTAAGTGCGTGGCCAGTTCCTCAGGAGGAATGGGACCACCCACTCGTGCTTTGGCCATCTCGGACGAGCCTCTACCAGTACCGTCGCTGAGACCGGCGGTCCTGCGCGGCCTTTACCGGACTGGCGAACACACACAGGTCAGGGGATGAAGTTGAGCAAAGCTGTCGCAAACTAGGGAACGGGCTGGTCCAGGATCTTCGTGAACGCGGTCTGGGCCTCCTGAAGGCCCGCCTTGACTTGACCACCGAAGATCGCTGTGTCGATCAGGGCTTGCCAGGGTGAAGTTGTCGTGTTCATAAGTTGCTCGAAGGCAGGTGTCCAGGGCGCTGAGCCCTTTGCCATGGCCTCGGCCAACACCTTGTACCGGGGGTCGAGCTTGGGGTAGTAGTTCTCCGCAATGGACACTCTCGTCGGGACGACTCCTAGCTTTGCGATGTCGTCCTGTGCCGCAGTGGAGGTCGCCCAACGCAAGACCTGTCCGGCTGCAGCTAGGTTCTTCGACCCTTTGGGAACACCGATCTCATCCCCGCCGGCGTAAGACGACGACCCACCGTTCTCTCCTGGAATGAAGCTCAATAGGAAGTTCAACCCTTTCACGGCTTTAAGTGAGGCGACAGCGAACGAGCCGATCATCTCCATCCCTACCTTGTTGCTCTCGAACGGTGTGAGCCAAGTGGAGACGTCGCTCGTCTTGGCCGACGGTGGTATCAGGCCGTCAGCCCACATGGTGTGATAGAAACTGAGGGTGGCAGCGACCTGTGGTGACGTTGTCAGGGTCGCTGTCTGGTGTGAAGTGCCGGCACCAGTAAGGATGTTCCCACCTGAAGCCCAGATGCTGGGGTACATGGTAAAGCCGTCGCACCCGGTGCATAGGCCTGGGAAATAGAAGCCATAATCGCCGTGCCCTAGGGCGGTTATCTTTTTCGCATCCGAGAGGATCTGGGCAAAGTTCTTGGGTGGGTCGTTAGGGTTCAACCCCGCCTCTTTGAACAGAGTCGTGTTGTAGTACAACACGGACGCATCGCCCGAGAAAGGCAAGGCGTAGAGATCTCCTTTGTACGTCCCGAGCTGCAAGTGCGCGGGTGAGAGGTCATGGATGTAAGAGAGCGAATGTGCCAAGGAAGTGATGTTGGTAAGAGCCCCGACCGAGGCATAGTAGGGGACGTCGATGAGGTTGATGGACGCCACGTCAGGAGCGTTACCGCTGGCTACGGCGGTTGTGAACTTCTCTACGAAGTCATTAGTCGGCACCACGGTGAGGTCCAGTTTTATATTGGTGTGAGTATTATTGAAATCTTTCACCATCGTACCGATGAAAGCCGAATCGTCACTTCGTGCCCAAAATGACAAGGTTGTGACTGATGAGCTTGCCGATGCGGCACTCGGGTTGATGGCGAAGGCGGCGAGCGTGGCCCCCACGGTGGCGATGGCCACCGCGCGGGGAACGAGCTCGTACGGAGTTCGTATTCATTGTTGCGCTCCTTTAGCATTTGGTTGTGCATTCCCCGAAGGCACTTCACCCAAGGGGTGTTCTGTTACAGCCCTGCCGACCGCCAGGTCGGCAGGGCTGTTGGTAAAGAGGCGACACTTAATATCGGCTCATTCCGTCGGCACCCACACGCGCATGGCCTCGCCCGGGCGGCGGTTGCCCCAAGCGAAGTAGGGGACAAGGGTGGCGGTTGCCCCGGTGCTGTGGCCTGGCCAGGGGCTGGGACGGTAGGGAACGCTGGCGGTGTGGTCGGTCCCGGCTAGCTCGGCCTGAGGGTGCAGGGCGACCACCTCTTCGCCGGCGATCACCTGGCGGCTCTCGTGCACCGGGGCCAGAGGGTCTACGCGCACTGACTCCAAGCGCTCGGCGCTGCCGATGTCGGCCTGTTCCAGGCAGTAGACGAGCGGGCCACGTTCAAATGCCACACATCCGCGCACGGCGTCGATGCGGGGGTGGGGGTAGGTGACCCGGGAGGCCATCGGCAGCTCGAGGACAACCTGGTCGCCTTCTTGCCATGGCCGGGCCACCCGCCACAACGAGCCCGGCTCCGGCCCGGCCCCGGCGCGGCCCGGGGAGCCGGCGACGACCGAGCCTGCCGCGGTGGAGGCCCAGGCGGGTACGCGCAGGCCTATCTCCCAAGGCCGAGAGGCCGTCCGCACCACCCGCACCGTGACTCGTCCGTCTAGGGGGTAGGTGGTCTCCACGGCCAGCTCGACGGGGTCGCCGCCCACCGTGGCCGAGATGCGGCCGGGGGCAAACTGCCAGACCTGGACGCCGTCGGCCGAGGCAGTGGCGAAGTAACGGCCGAGCGCAGACAGCGTGCGCATGACGTTGGGCGGGCAACAAGCGATCTCGTACCAGGGGCTGCGTGCTGCCCGGCCGCGGCCGTCGTCGGGGTCGACGTGGCCGGCGCGGACCTGGAGCGGGTTAACGTAGAAATAGCTCGACCCGTCCAAAGAGACACCGGCGGCAAAGGCGTTGAACAGGGCCCGCTCGACCATGTCGGCGTAGCAAGCCTCACCGGTTATAAGCAGCAACCGCCAGCTCCACATGACTACCCCGATGGCGGCGCAGGTCTCGGCGTAGGCCCGGTCGGGGGGGAGCTCGAAGGGGTCACCAAAAGACTCGTCCTTGTGCCGTGAGCCCACCCCGCCGGTGACGTACATGCGCCGGGCCACCATGTCCTCCCACTGCGCCACCGCCGCGTCCAGCAGCTGGGCGTCGCCGGTCTCCATATAGACGTCGAGAGCGCCACAAGCGAGGTAGGCGGCCCGTACACAGTGCCCTCGAGCCTCTGTGGCTTGGCGGAAGGGCAGGTCGTCTTGCCGGTACCGAGGGCCGTAATGCTCCTGGCCCAAGACTTCGTACCCGCGCTCGTCGATGAAGAACCTGGCCAGTTCAAGGTAGCGAGTGGTCCCCGTCAACCGGTACAGCGCTACGAGGCCCATCTCAATTTCCGGATGACCGGGCACGCCCGTCCTTTTGCCTGGGCCGAACACGGAGACTAGGTAGTCGGCAAACTTGTTCGCGACGCCGGACAATCGCTCATCGCCCAGTCGTCCCCATGCCGATGCGGCCTCAAAAAGGTGACCGGCGCAGTAGAGTTCGTGAGCAGCAGCCAGGTCAGTAAAGCGGGCGTCGGGCGCCCGCAATTGGAACCAACTGTTGAGGTACCCGTTAGGATCTTGCGCCTTTTGTACAAGCGATATGGCCTGATCTGCGTCCGACCTAAAGCCGTCCTCACCGTCGTCCAGACGGTCAAGTTCCCAGGCGACGGCCTCGAGCCATTTGTACACGTCGGAGTCGACGAAGTAAGGGCCCGAATGCCCTCCGGACGCGCCAGCCGAGACGAGGACCAAGTTCTTGAGGCTTCCAGCTTTCTCAAGGCTCCGGTAACCGTCCGGGATACTCACGCGGCGGTTGAGCGCCTGCCTGGAAGCCCAGAACCCCCCGGTTATAAGCGTCTTAGCCTCACCGCCCGTCGGCAGAGCAAGTCGCTGCGCGTGCTGGGCGCCGAGCGCGCCCGTGTCCGACGTGACCAACAGGACAGACCCCCCAGAACCTCGGCTCAGACCGAAACCGGTGATGGTATAAACGACTCAAGCTCTTATGATCTACTACTCTAGAACATGCACTCTACCAGCCAAGAGCAGGGCGCTGATATGGACATTCGGATCGGGGAGATGGAAAAAGCGCGGGACAGAGCCGCGCGTTTCACTGGGTGGGCCTCCTCACGTCGTCGACGTCGGCCTCGTTCGCGACGTCCCCGGCCATGCCCACCGCCTCCTAGAGTTCTGGGTTTTTGGCATCGTCCTCGATGGCTCGATGCCAATGGACATTGGCGGGTTCCGGTTCACGGCTTCTTGCGGTGAGTATTACTTGATACCTGAAGGCGTGCGCCACTTCGGGTTGGACGAGCGGCCGTTTGACGCCGCCTTCTTCCATTTCGTCTTGCCCACAGATGGGGCTCCTCCCGCTAGGGCCCGCCAAGTCGAGCTTTCTGTTTTTGGCCAATTACCTCAGGAACTTGAGTACGAGAAGCTCTATCGCTTCCTTGAACGCCACTATCGGCGTGGGCTGTTCACGTCGGACCAGCTCGGGGTTCAACTACTAGCCATCCTTGAGCAGATAGCGGCCACACAGCTGCACCGGAGCCAAGTAGGTGCGGCCGCGTCCCACGAACTGGCCGCCCTGGTTATGGACACGCTGCGGTCGTCCTTCGGCAAAAGCCTGACTGGCAACGAACTTTCGAGACGCTTCGGGTACAGTTATCCCCACCTCGAGAGGGCATTTCGAGCCACCTTCGGCTCGAGCATCCATCAAGAGCTGACGAGGATCCGGATTGACGCCGCCAGCCACAGCCTCCAGATGGGTAAATCAATTAAAGAGGTTGCAAAAGACGTCGGTTTCAGCGATTATTACTATTTCCTGAAGACGTTCAAAAAACTCAGAGGTATTACTCCCGCTTCATTTCGGCAAAGCTTTCAAACGCTTGTCGCCGATAGCGGTGTAATAGCCGCCCAAAGAATGCGAGAGGCAAAGCGGGGCAAAAGGCCAATCTAACGTTGCCCATGGGACCTACCCCCGCCAAAGCTACTGCACGTTCCGACGCTGCTCTCGGGCACCATCGCGACCGCCTGCAAGTCGCCGGGCTCCTCACCGAGGGGCTAAGGCGGGCTCTCGGACCGTTTCTCTCGAGCAATATCGACTGGCCAACTAGAGGGTCCGGCCGAGGTCGGACAGTTATCCAGGGCAGCCCGGTCGACTGCGCAGAAAAGGGGTCAGCTGACTCAAACCGAGATCGACTCGTCCCGTGGACGCTGGGGCGACGAAGATCCAGCGCCTCAGTAGTCAGGGTCGTCGAGCCTTGAGTGTGCTCATCTGATGTGGCCCCAGTTGGGCGGCTAGTGCTGAGCACGGTGGGGCCAATCCGGCTTGACATTTCCAGAGCCTCCCGCGCTGCACGTTCCAGTTCTTCAGAACCGGTCGCCTAGGGCTAGCCGGTGGGTTTCGTCCCGAGCCCGCTCGTCAGGCACGTTCGCGCCATATCGCGACAACATCGTTCGGCTGCGCCAACCGAAGTTCCGCATCGCCGAGACTTCGGACCCTCCGGCGGCAAGCCAGACGTGAGCGGCCGTGTGGCGGAACTGGTGGGGATGGATCTTGGCTATGCCTGCCTGGGCACATCGGCGCTCGAGCATCTGGGCTATGCCGCGCTCGGTCATCGCACCCTTGGACCCCAGCCACAGCGCCGGCAAAGTTCCGAGAGGATGGCGCGAACAGAGCCGTATGTACTTGTCTAGGGACTACCCGGTCTTGGCCCCGAAGGCGACCCGACGAGGCCGGCGCCCCTTGCCCACCACGGGGACCACGTCCTCGTCGAAGTCGACGTCCTCTACTTTGAGCCCGGCCACCTCGCCGAGACAGCAGCCGCTCTCGATGAAGGTACGGAGCAGGGCCACGTCACGTCGGTCCTTGAACGTGGGCCCCTCGCACGCCTTAAGCAGTTTTCGCATGTCGTCGTCAGAGACGACGGATACGGGGACTTCGGGCACCGCCGGCGGCTTCATGCGCACCGTTGGGTCTGTGGCTATCTCACCCTCTTCCGCCAACCACTTGAACAACTGTTGGAGGCTGCGGTACCTGACTGCGGCTGTCGACGGCTTCCAGCGCCCCAACGTGGCGGCTATGAACGTCTCGATGTGGTCACGAGTGATGTTGGCTCCGACGTGGTACCGAAGCTGTCGCGCAGGAAGGCGTCAACCAGCCGAGCGGAGTCCCCGTAGCTGCGCAAGGTCTTGGGGCTCTTGTTAGCGGCCCCCCGCCGGTTTCGGCGACGCCCCCAGGAGTCACGCTTATCAACCCGATCGACCTAAGCGCCGCGCTAGAGCAGGCGGCTCAACAACTAATGGGCATGAACGACCCCGGTGCAGTTGACGTTCAAGCGTCCGTCAACTGGTACCACGCGCGTAACAAGTTGCCTTCGAGACTCACCAATCCCACGTGGTGCCGGCGACACCGGCAGCCGCTGCCGCGTATTGGATCCGTCTGCGTTACCCCGATCAGGTCGCCGCCTATAGCTATCTCGGCGCAGCTGGCGCCGTCGATTGTATGATTTCGCCCACTGACTGCCCCGCGACAACTACTACCAAATGGTGGGGGCAGTCGGCCCTGGCCGAGTTACTGGCCGCTCCCTCGTCTCAACGTCCAACTGGCCCTGAGCCAGCCTGCGAACCGTCCCCCATTTGGCGCAGCCCTTCTCCCAGATGTCGCCAGAGTGGCAGCCAAGTTGGCAGCCAAGACCCTCGACACTAGCCGACATCGATAGACGACAGTCGAGTATTCCCGCAGGTCAGCGTCCTCCCGCTACGCCGATCGACACCCGGAGTCGGACTACGGATCAGAAGGTTGGGGGTTCGAATCCCTTCGAGCGCGCAAACCGCAGGTCAAGGGCTAAATTTCTTGGTATCCCCTCCTGGGTCAACCCGACAATCTCCGCGGTCGATCGGCTGTTTCGCCTGGCGGTGGCGGGTCGGAAGTTCTGCACAGCGCTGAGGGACCATCTGAGCGGAGAGAGCCCTCACCCGAGAGAACATGACCATCTCCCGGAGAGGACAACACCATCATGGCCCCTAAGCCGTGCGTTAGCAGCCGGTGGCTGCCTGGAGGGTGAGGCATGCCCTCATCATGCGCTGCGGGCGAGAGTGTTGCGATTTTCCGTCGGAAGCTGTCTCGGGCGAGGGTGTGGATGTTGTCAAAGTTGACAACGCATTCCGTCGGTACACCGTCATCGGCAGGAGTGAGCTCGAGTTCTGAGACGAGGTGACGCTGGGCCCGGGTCAGGGCGGCGACGACCACCGCACCGATGCGGTCAGCAACGGGATCGCGGGTCAGAACCAGGACCGGACGGTCGCCCCCCGGTGCCGCTGCAAACCAGATTTCACCTCGTTGCATCCGCCCAGTCCGACCAGTCCTCGGCAGGGCCCCAATCAGCGATGTCCGCCAGCGCCTGCTCGCCCAGGTCGAGCGGGTGCTCGGCCCAAGTGACCGCATCGTTCTCGCTGGCCAGGCGAACGAGGTGGCGATGAAGGGCCTGGCGCAGCAGTTCGGACCGATCGATGCCGAGCCGCTGGGCCAGATCTGCGCATCGGCCGCTTCAGCGTCGTCCACTCGAAAACTCAACATCGTCATACATGAAGGTAATCACGTATGACAAGGCGTAGGAGGTTGTGTCCGCGATGTCTCGCGACATGTGTCCACTATCTGTTGAAATCAGACACCTTCGAGCGCGCTAGATAGGTGCAGGTCAGGACGTATAAATTCCTGACGGCCCCGCCCTCGATGCAGAGTCTCCTCCCGAACCCCGACAAAAAACCCAACAACGGGTTGAGTCGGGGTCACGACGAGGACGGACTCGGATGGCGGGGAGCCTGCGGCAGATGGCGAGCAAACCCAACACCTTTGAGCTTCGGGTCTACTTGGGCCGCGATGCGGAAGGGCGTGTGCGTCACGGGCACGCCCGCGGACTTGGCCCGATGACGCCCTGAGTAGGGTTGCCGTAGGCGCGGAGGACCCGGAGCTCGTAGACAAAGCGTCCTTCCCGCTTCAACTGCTCTATCAGTTCGTCGTGAGAGCAGGGGCGGTCGCGGCCGAGGCTGGTCGTCGTGCGCGATGACCATCCCGGGAGGGGCCGTGTCGTCGTGCCTGGCGGCCACGTTTTCCCGGCGGATTCCATCGTGAGTGACCCCGAGCTCATCCGCAACGACCTCGGCGTGGAGCGCTGGAGCGTGCTCGGCCAGTCTTTTGGTGGCTTCTGCGTGCTGCGTTACCTTTCTTCGGCGGCCGGAGGGCTGGCCGAGGCCTTTCTCACCGGAGGGTTGCCACCGGTCGGTCGCTACCCCGACGAGGTCTACCGGGCCACCTATGCCCGAACGCTGCAGCGCTGTCGCCGTTATTACGAGCGCTATCCTGCGGACAGGGAACGGGCCCGACAATTGCAAAAGTGGATGGCAGAAAACGAGGCCATCCTGCCCAACGGCGATCGGCTCACCCCCAGGATGTTCCGGCAACTGGGCTGGGTCCTCGGTATGAGCGACGGGGCCGAGAAACTGCGCTACATATTGGAACTACCTGCCGGATCCCCGGCCTTCCTGCACGACGTCGAAGAGGGCTTGCCGCCATTTTCCCGTAACCCCCTCTATGCTGTCGTCCACGAGGCCAGCCACTCCGACGGGGACGTGACCAACTGGTCGGCAGCACGTGTCCAGCCGGAGGAATACCAAGAGCAGCCTGAGCTTCACGGGCGAGCACGTGTTCCCCTGGATGTTCGAGGACTACGGCGCGCTGCGACCCTTGCGGGAGGCATCTGACCTGCTCGCTCATTATGAATGGCGATCCCTGTACGACGCCACCCGTCTGGGCGTTTGCAGTGTCCCGGCGGGCGCAGCGATATACGCCGACGACATGTACGTGGAACGACGTTTCTCTGAGGAAACGGCCGCCCTGGTCCCGTCCATGCGAGCCTGGCTGACCAACGAGTACGAGGACAATGGGTTGCGGGCCGACGGTGCGCGGGTACTGGACAGGCTCATCGGCCTGGCCAGAGGCCGTTAGGGCAACAACACGGTTATGGCAACAAGACCGTTATGGCACGCACTCCGACGACCGATAAAACCCGTTGCTACCGGCCCTTCATCATCGGTAAGCGCGGCGCGGCGGCGGCAAACCATCCCCTGGCCGCCCAGGCCGGGTTGATGGTAGTGCGTGATGGCGGAAACGCAGTAGATGCGGCGGTAGGGACCGCTATGGCGCTGGCGGTGGTCGAGCCGATGATGTCCGGCCTCGGGGGCGACGGCTTTTACCACGTGTTGGACGCAAAGACACGGAAAAGCGCGGCCTTCAACGGCACCGGCCCAGCGCCACGGGCGGCGTCGCCCGACCGCTACGGCACCGGTATACCGCGCACGGGGCCCTCTCGGTCTCAGTGCTCGGAACGCTGGCCGGGCTGGCCAACATGCACCGCCACTACGGCAGCCTCCCCTGGGCGCGCCTGTGTGATGAGGCGGTGCGCTTGGCCCGCGATGGTTTCGGTGCCACCGCGCATTACCGGAACTTCAGCGCCGAGAACGTCGCCGTCCTGGAAGCCGACGAGCGCAGTGCGGCGCTGTTCCTTCGAGGTGGCCGGGCGCCTCGCCTGGGGACGCTTATCACCCAGCCTCATCTTGCTCGCAGCCTGGAGGAGATCGCCTGGGGCGGAGCGGAGACGTTGTACCGGGGGGCCTTGGCCCGCTCGCTGGCCAAGGCCCTGAAGGAGTGTGGCGCGCTGATCACGGAAGTGGACCTGGCGGAGTTCGAGGCGGAGGTGCAAGAACCATTAGGGATCGGTTACCACGGTTTGCAGATCCTGGAGGCGCCGCCCAATTCGACCGGGTTTGTCCTGCTCGAAGAACTGAAAATCCTCGAAAACTTCGTCATTATGCAGATGGGGCTGGGTTCAGCCGATCTCGTACATGTAATGGTCGAGCCAAAAAGCTCGCCTTTGCCGATCGCGAGGGCTGGGGCAGCGACCCGCGGACAGCGGAAGCTCCGTTCGGGGAGCTGCTCTCTCCGGAGTTACTGTGCCCGGTTGGCGGCGCAGATAGACATGAGCCACGCTGCCCCCACCGGTCCGGGGCCGACCGGGCCGGTCTCCAGTCGCGCCGGCGAGACAACGTGCTTCTGCACCGCCGACGACCACGGCAACGCCGTTTCCGGCATCCAGAGCATCAATAGTTTCTGGGGGCCGGGCGTGATGGCCGGGGATACCGGCATACTTCTCAACAACCGCATGGCCTATTGGCACCTTGAACCGGGCCACCCGAACTTCCTTCTACCGGGCCGGCGAGTGCGCCACACCATGAACCCGCCGCTGGTCCTGAAAGAGGGTAAATTGTGGGGCGCCTGCGGGACGCCAGGTGCGGACAACCAGGTGCAACTTCCAGATCGCTACGGCCATGGCCGATTTCGGCCTCGATCCGCAACAGGCGGCCGAAATGCCACGCTGGACCTCGATGGTACCGGGCCAATATGCCCACTACCCCCATGACGGCCCTGATGCTTTGACCGTGGAGCGCCGTTTTCCTGAGGAAGTGAGGCGGGAACTCGCCCGGCGAGGCCATCCGGTCGACACTGTGGGCGATCTCGAAGCCCCTTGCAGCGTCGAAATCATCAGGCGTGAAGGCGATATGTCGCTCGCAGGGTCGGACCCGCGCCGGCACGGTTGGGCGTTGGCGTGGTAAGCCGCGGTACCGGTCGCAATGGGTCAATGCTTGGTCAGGGTGTGAGCGCTACGAACTCAGCAAAGCTTCGTTGGCGAACGCCCCTGGACCGGAACTTGGGACAAAAGCACAGGCTGTTGCGGACATCTCTGGGGCCGGCCTACCGGGCCGTGGTTGAGAGGGCGAGAAGGACCGCCTGATCGGGGGTCAGTTCCTCGCCCTCCTTCCATACGGCGTCGAAGGACTCCTCGCCCAATGCTTGGTGCGCGGCGGCGACCGTGGAGTCGACCTTGGCCCAACGGTAGGGCGGCACTGGTGCACCCATGCGTCCCCGCCAGGCCAGCGCCGCGGCGGACAAATGGGCGGATGTCCGGGCGGCACCCTCGGCCACTATCACCCTGGCCACCTCCTCGAGAGCCGTCGCCACCAAGTAGTAGGGACCGCCCGGCCAGCGCTGACGCAAACCTTCCTGCAGTAATAGGAGCGCGGCTCCCGTGCGGCCGCGGTCGGCCTCTACCTGCCCGGAGAACACCAGGGCTTCGAACACCCCGACGGGGGCCGCGAGCGGGCCGAACAGCTCCAGCGCCTCGGCCAACAGCGTATGCGCCCGATCGAAGTCGCCCCGCATGGCCGCCGCCAGAGCGAGGCTGTTGAGCGAGTAACCGGTGGGCCACGGGTCACCGATCTCCCGACTTACGGCCAGGCTTTGTGAGCAGTAAGCCTCGAGCATGTGGAGATCGCCCTTGTCCCGGGCGACAGCTCCCAGGCCGAGCAAGGCGTAGACCGCCCCGCCGCCCATGGCCCGCTGACGCTCCAGGGCTTCCTCGTAGGCGGCCTGCGCCTTATCGAACTCGCCGCGTTCCTGCATCACCACCCCGAAATGGAAGCTGGCGGACGCAATTACAGCCGTGTCCTCCGACCCCCGGGCGAGTGCCAGGGCTTCTTCGGCCAGCCGGAGCGCCTCGTCGTAACGGCCCCGGTCGCGAGCCAACATGGCCCGGTACGCCATCACCTCGGCCACGCGGCCTCTCTGGCCCAGGGCCCGGTAAAGCGGTAGGGCCTGTTCGAAAAGTGCGTCGGTGGCGCCCACGTCCTCCTGGTACTCCGCCAGCCAAGCCGCGCCCGTCAGTGCTTCGGCCCGCACTTCAGCCGGTGCGCGCTCGGCACCGGGCGCGCCCAGGAACAGCCCCAACCAACGCCGGCCTTCGCTCAGGTGGCCTTGGCGTTGCCAGAACACCCTCAGTGCTCCTGAAATCTCGAGCCCCAGGGCCGCCTGGCCGTCGTCGAGCGCCCAGCGCAGTGCCGCCCGCAGATTGTCCTGCTCGGCTTCCAGAACGGCGAGCCAGGCGTGCTCATGCGGCCCCCCCACGGCCGCGCGGGCCTCTTGTGCCTGGGACAGGTAGTAAAGCGCGTGGCGACGGCGGGCCTCGGGTGCCTCGGCGCTGGCTTCCAACTCCTCCAACGCGTAGGCACGGACCGTCTCGAGCTGACGGTAACAAATCTCTGCCTCGGCGCCCGTTTCGGCAGCGACGGTCCCTCCGCCTGCAACCAACGGGCTGCCGCGACTGCCTGCGCTGTTTGCAGACCGGCCCAATTCACTGCCCGAATAGCCGGCGCCGCTTGGGCCGCCTATTTCCATCACTTCCAGCAACTGGGACTCGACGAGGGCGCTGAGGCCCTCGAGCAACTCCGAGAGGGACGGGGGCGGGTTACCGAAAGCCGCGGTCCCTTCGCTGTCACGGCCCGGCCCGTAGACCGCGCTTGCGGCGGCCAGCGTGAACCGTCCGGCGAACACGGCCAGCCGACGGAACAGGGCCTTATTTTCCGCGGCCAGGAGGCCGTAGCTCCAGGCGATGACGTTGCGCAGCGTCCGCTGTCGGGCCGGGAGGTCCCGTGGCCCCTCCCCGAGCGCACCAAGGGAAAGCCGCAGGTGCGCGAGTAGCGCCGTCGGGGGCAGCGCCGGCAAACGGGCCGCCGCCAGTTCGATAGCCAGGGGCAGGCCGTCCAGTCGCTCGCACATCCCTGCCACAGCCCGAGCGTTCGCTTCCGTAAGCGCAAATCCAGGACTTCGCGCTCGTGCCCGTTCGAGCAACAATGTCACCGAAGGGACCTCGGCCAGGCGCTCGAGCCGCACCATCTCGGAGGCCGTTGGCGTCGGCAAAGGCGTCACCGGGTAGAGCCGCTCGCCGCGGAGCCGTAGCGCTATGCGGCTCGTTACCAGCACCTGTAGCGGAGGACAACCGGTACAGAGCTTGGCGACGAACTCAGCCGCAGGCAGTACTTGCTCGAAGTTGTCCAGGAACAGCAAGCAACGACGATCAGAGAGGCGGTCTGCTATAGCAGCCAACAGGGGCCGGGTTCCCTTCTCGACGAGCCCCAGGGCGGCGGCTATGGCCGCAGGCACCAGTTCCGGCTCCGACAGGGGTGACAGGTCGACGAAAACCACTCCGCCGGGGTATCGGGACGCTGCTTTCTCCGCAACTGTGAGGCCCAGGCTGGTCTTGCCGACCCCGCCGGGCCCGGTCAATGTCACGAGCCGTACAGCGTGGGTCTGGAGCAGCTCTAAGACTCCTGCGATGGCCTGATCCCTGCCTATCAACGGGGGCAGGGGCAGGGCAAAGCCGCCAAAGATCTGCCCCGACGCGCTGTTTTCAGAGCCCGCCCCAGCTAACGGCGGAGCCGATTTAAGCCAAGCGGCAACGACGGCGTCGCGCTCGGCCGCGTCCAGTTCCAAGGCCCTGACCAATTGGTCGAGGGTGCGGCGTCGAGGCCAGGTGCGGCCACGTTCGATCCGCCGCACAGTTTCGACCGTCAGGCCGCTCTGGACCTTGGCCGCCAGCTCTTCCTGCGTCAGCAGCCGGCGGTCGCGCCAAGCCCGCAGCAACTGGCCCAGCGTAGGCTGGCTTTCCTCCTGCATCGCCAACGCTCACCAGCCCATGGAGTTAGCCCTCGCGGCTGACAGGGATACTAGCGCCCCGCGCCTGACCAGTAAATCACGAATGCTCACCGGACATTGACCGGACATTTACCGTAAATGTCTCGGTTTTTCCTGGTCACGAGCGAGGCACCGGCTCACACTAGGTGCCAAAGAGATCCCCTGCACGCCGAGCCGGCCCGTCCCGGCCACCTTCTGCCCCTCACTCCCCACCCGAACGAACCCAACGCCCAATCGTGGCACCCCGAAATTGCGCTTGCTCTTGTCGGGCCGCGACCAAGACCAGACAAAAGGAGGAACCAGTGATGAACTGGCCCGCACCACACCGCACACTCCGAGTACGCAGCACATGGCGCCGCCTCATGCTGGCGCTGGTCGTCGTCGAGCGCGATGCTAACGACGCTCGTCGTCGGGGTGCCACGGGCCCAAGCGGATACTTCTGGCGCGGCCAATCCCTGTTCGGAGGTCAACACCGCCGGCTTCAGCCCGGAATGCTTGCCTCCCGATCTCCTCAACTTGTCCGGGAACGTGTCCGGGCTCTACACCGCCACCAGCGCGCAAGCCAAATCGCTGGATGACCTCGAACTCACAGCCACCGCCAATACCATCGCCGACCATGGCCTCGCCAGCACCGACGGCAACGCCGTACTGACCTGGGGCCGCCCAGAGGCGGAGGCTGAACTCTTTGCCCTGATCGAGCAGGCCATCAACACCCCTGCCGCGTCGCAGACCCAGGACCAGCAAAACGTGGTCGCCTGGGCGCAGGCGGTCGAACAACGCCAGGCCGAGGTGGCGGCCCAGGATGCCGGGCTCGAGTACGTCAAATGGGCCGGCCTTGACCAAAGTACCTACTTATCGCTTGTCGACTCAAACGCCGATGAGAGCGAGATCCAGTCCTTCTTAGCCAGCAGCCCGCCATCGCCTTACGGCCCTGGAGGATCGAGCGGCTACTGCACCTACCAGCCGCCGAGCCCGTACCAGTCGGATTACACGATTCCGACGGACTGTGCAGGCGTCGGCGATTTTGACGCATTCGGCGGCCCGCCGGCGCCGAGCTACGACCAGTTCGTCGAGTGGGGGGAGGCGGACGCGGCCTACTCGTTGGATGACTCCACTGAGTTCGAGGAGGAAGGCGCTCTTATCGCCCTTGGCCTGGACTTTGCTGCCCCTGTCGTGGGTGCCGCAGTGGCCGGCCTCGCGCTCAGTTCCGGCTTGGCTCTCGCGGCCGTAGGCACGCCACTGGCATTGGCCATCTTTCCGTTCGCGGGCGCCGTCTCAACCGCAACGGGTGCAATAGTCATAGGAGATACGGCTGCCGCTGCCGCGCCACTGGCAGCGGGCGCGGGCTTCATCGCAGGGGCCCTGATCTTCGACATCGCTACCGCTGTCGTCGAGGGGATCAACATTGCCAACGAAGGCGCGTTGCCTGGACAGTTGGCTTCACTGATCTCGGGCGCTGCCACGACCGCCCCTGCTGTGTCGACGCTAATAAGCGGAGCGAACGGCGTCTCCAGCCTCTTCAGCCTGTTCGTGGGGGCCACTCTGCCCGCGCCGTTGGACGAGACGTGTGACAATTCGTCCCCAGTCGCCCCCAGCCTCACCGTTCTCTCCGGGATCATCACCGAGGGGTCCGCCCAATGCTTGAACCCCACCGCCATCCCGCCAGCCACTAGCACCGATCCCCAGTTCGTTGTGCAGCAGCAGGGGGGCATCGCCACCAGCACTACCTCGTCGATCACCTGGGAGGATATGGCATCCGCGACGACCCTGAGGGGGCGGATTACCGGCAACTGGTTCGTGGTCCAGCACAGTGGCTCAACCAACGAGGTGCAAACGCTGAGCATTCCGTACACCGACTGGGCCGGCAACGAGCAAATGGCTTGGTTGGTGGGCAACCCGACCACCGGCTATCAGTTCGTCGGCTACAACGTGACCGCCGCCTCGAGCACACCGCTCGATCCCTCGACCTGCGTGGCCGATAACATCTGCTGGGCCAGCCCCTCCATTGACTACGTCGGCCCCGATGGGAACGACTACTCGGCCGAGGTACAGGCCCACGGAACGGGAAGCCCAACTGGGGACATTGGGACGGTGTCGGGCGACAACCCCACGGGGTTCCCGGTGTTCGGGTACGCCGTCGAGGGGACCCCGGTCGAGTTCTTCGCCAGTACCTTCGGCCCCCTGGCTGCCTTCGACCCCAACCGCCCGGGGCAACTCGTGGACGACATGACGTACACCTGGCAGTTCCAGGACGGCGTGTGCAACCTAGGCTGTTTGTCCACAAATGGGGTCGGGCCGACCTACGGACCGGCCATTACCGGCGGCGTCATCGACTACACCTTCCCGACCAGCGGCACGTACGCGGTCCAACTGACCGCCACCGACGACGCAAACAATGAGCAAGCGGTGGACGACTTCACCGTTACCGTGCCCGAGGTGCCACCGGCCGTGGCGGTCAGCCCGGCAACAACGGTGCCGGTGGGGACAGCCACGAGCCTCGCCGGCACGATCTCTCATAGCGGCACCCAGGACATCGACAACGTGTACGTGGACTGGGGCGACGGCACTGTGGACAGCGGGGAATGTGGAGTGGCCGATCCCTTCTCTGGGGCCGAGTGCGCTCCGGCCTGGACCGCGGTCCCCGGTCAGCTGAACTTCGGCCGTGCCCGAGCCCTCACGTTGACATCCGATCCAAGCGACACCCACATCGCCTTCGCCGACGCACATGCATATGCCAGCGCCGGGACCTACTACGCCACGCTCACGGTCACCGACCAGTCCGGGGCGACGTTTACACAGACGGTGGTAGAGACGGTCACTAACCCGGCGCCCGCCATAACTAGCACGACGCCGTCGTCCGCGCTCATCGGCAGCAGCCCCACGGTGACCGTCGCCGGCAGCGGCTTCGTCCCCGGCTCGACCATCGAGTGGGACGGCACGCCCCTTACCACCACCTACGTCCCGGCCACTGTCTCGACGGCCGCGCAGGGCCCGACCTTGACCGCTGAGGTCCCGGCCACCGACACGGCCAATGCCACGGCGGGCGAGATCACGGTCGTCAACGCCGCGCCCGGCGGCGGGACGTCCAACCTGCAGTTCTTCTATATTGTCCCGGCACAGAGCTCGGTCGCTGCCTCCACCCTCGCCACCAGCACGAGCGTTAGTGGCAGCGCCACGGCGTCCGTCGGCGGCAGCGGGGCCGGCACGGCGGGGAGCCTCAGCGCCGCCGCCAGCGGGGCGGGCACGGTGGCCGTGGCCCAATACAGCGCTGACCCGGAAGCGACTACCCCACCGACGCCCGCCAACGCCTACTTCGACGTGTCCGTCCCGCTTTCCAGCAGTTTCACCAGCGTGCAGGTGACCGACTGCGACCTGGGCGGCGGCAGCGTGGTCTACTACTACGACGGCGCCACCAGCCAGTGGGCCGAAGTCTCCGGCCAGGCCTACACCGCCAGCACCGGCTGCGTCACCTTCACGCTCGGTGCGAGCAGCACGCCCAGCTTGGCCCAGCTCGGCGGCACCGTCTTCGGGGCCCAGGACGTGCCCCCCACCATGACCGCGCCCGGCAACCAGACCGTCGCCTACCACGGGGCCCTCAGCCTCTCGGTCTCGGCCACCGATCCCCAGCCGAACCCGCTCACGCTGTCGGCCACCGGGTTGCCCGCCGGGCTCACCTTCACGGACAACGGCAACGGCACAGGGACGGTCACAGGCACGGTGACGGGCGCCCCGGGTACTTACCCGGTTACCTTCACGGTCAGCGACGGCGTGGTGGCCACCACGGCGCAGATAACCATCACCGTGACCCAGGCCGGCACGACTCTGACCTATACGGGCTCGTCTCTCATCGCCAACAACCGCCCGGCCACCCTGAGCGCCGTCCTCGAGGAGGACGGGGGCAGCGCGCCCGGGCCGGACGGGCAAACGGTCACCCTGACGCTGGGCAGCGGCAGCAATGCCCAGAGCTGCCAGGGCCAGGCCACCTCCGATGGCTGGGTGAGCTGCCAGGTTTCCAGCGTCAACCAGCCCCTCGGCCACCAGCCCGTCACGGCCAGCTTCGGCGGGGACAGCTACTACACCGCCTCCTCCACTAACAACCAGCAGGCCCTGGTGTTCGGCTACCTGCCCGCCGGGGGCGGCTTTGCTCTGGGCGACCAGGCGGTGGACAGCGCCACGCCCGCCACCACGCTCACCTGGTCGGGGGCCAAGTGGGCCAAGTTGAACCCGCTCTCGGGCGGGGCGGCGCCGGCTAGCTTCCAGGGCTTCGCCCAGAGGTTCCGCAACGGATCCACCACGGTCGCCGACCCGGCCTGCGGCGGGACCTGGACGGGTAGCCCCGGCGGCAGCGCCGTACTGCCGGACAGCGTGCCCACCTACATGGCCGTGGTCGTGCCGAGCAAGGTGGCGCAATCAGGCAGCACGATCTCGGGCAACGTGGCCGAGGTTGTGATCGTCAAGACCAACGCCGGCTACCAGCCCAATCCCGCCGACCCGGGCACCGGCACGGTCGTCGCCACCCTGTGCGGCAGTTAAGCCCTTCCAAATAACGGACGTCGTTGTGAGTGTTGGGCATGGCCGGCGGGCAGACCTCGCCGGCCGGCTCCTCAGCAGTGTCCTCTGCAATCGAGGACGGAATGAAGAAGCGGGATCGAAAAGGAGCGACAGTGAAAGGTAACCGCCAGCTCGTGCCCACACGCGATGGGGCCGGCAAGCCACGGCCCGGCAGAGACTCTGTTAATCCTCGGTTTTCCAGGTACCTCAGGCTATTGGCGGCCACCGGTTCAGGGCTGGTGCTCCTTTCGGTGATGGTGGTGAGCCCTATTGTCGTCGCTCCGGCCTCGGCGGTGAGCACCGCGTGGTACGCCTACGCCGGCGGGGGCGCCACCGGGTCACCGTCGGCGTGTCCCCAGACAACCACCCCTTCGCAGCAGTGCACCCTGGCCGAAGCGTTGGCGGCGGCCGCGGCCGGTGACACTGTCTACCTCGCCACCCCGGGCGGGAGCGGGACGGGCGAGGCTGACTACGTCGGGAACTGGACGGTGAACACGAGCGGTACCTCAGCATCGGCGCCACTTACCATTCAACCAGCGAACGGGGTCGCCAACCCCACCCTCGACGGGAACGGTGGTAGCAGCTCGAGCCCCTGTTCCACCTCCGCCTGCGACGGGCCGGTCCTCACAGTTAGCGGCTCCGTCTTCGTCGACATCGACGGGCTGACCTTCCAAAATGCCGACAACACATCCGCCGCGCCCTACGGCGGCGGCATCCAGAATGACGCCGGCGGCACGCTGACTATTAGCGGCTCCACCTTTACCGGCAACACTGCCGCTGACGGCGGCGCCATCGCCAACGGTTACTCTGGCACTGCCACCCTGACCGTGAGCGGTTCCACGTTCTCCGCCAACACCGCCACTGCGGACGGCGGCGCCATTTCCACCGGAGAGCAAGCCGGCAGTACCGCCACACTGCTTGTGACGGGTTCTACTTTTTCGGACAACAAGGCGAACAATGACGACGGCGGCGCCATCGACAGCGGCGATTACCAGGCCACCGCGACACTGACCATCCTCGCCTCCACATTTTCAAGCAACGCAGCCAACTATGACGGCGGCGCCATCGACACCGGGGATGACTCCGGGAACGGCACCCTCACTGTAAATGGCACCACGTTCTCGTCCAATTCAGCTGACTGGGGCGGTGCCATCGACAACGGGGACACGGCCGGCACCGGCACTCTCAACGTCGTCAGCTCGACCTTCACTGGCAACAGCGTCAACAGCGACGGCGGAGCGATCAACAACGGCGACGGCGGCGGCACCGGCACATTGAGCGTCAGTGGGTCAACTTTTACGGGGGATTACGCCAATAGCGACGGCGGAGCCATCGATAGTGGCGACAACGGCGGCGGGGGTACAGTTGCGGTGACCAACTCGACATTGTCGGGGAACAGCACCGGCGCCCACAACGGCGGGGCCGTCGACAGCGGCGACAACGGTGGCACGGGGACCTTGACGGTGGCCGGCTCGACGTTGTCGGACAACGCTTCTGGCGCCGGCACCGGAGGGGCGATCAACAGCGGGGACGCCGGCGGCACCGGCACTCTCAATGTGGGGAGTTCAACCTTCTCGGCCAACCGCGCCAGCGGAAGCGGAGGTGCCATCGACAGCGGGGACTACGGCGGTACCGGTACCGCCACCGTCAGCGGTTCGACGTTCTCGGCCAACTCTGCTCTCAATTTCGACGGTGGGGCTATAGACAACGGGGACGGCGGCGGCTCCGCCAGTCTGGTCCTGAGCGCGAGCACGTTCCTGGGCAACAGCGCGGGCGGCAGCGGCGCAACCGTCACCAACGGCCAGGACGGCGGCACCGGCACCGTGTGGGTAGCAGCCGACATCTTTGGCGGCGGTTGCGATCAGGCGGCGGGCACCTGGGACGATGGGGGCTACAACGTCGGCTCCGACGCCAGCTGCTTCGCTCCCACCCCGGCCAGCACGGATGATGACATCGCCGGCTCGGGCCTGGGCAGCTTGCTTGGACCTTTGGCGAACAACGGTGGTCCTACCGAAACGGTGCTGCCGCTGCCGGGCAACCCCAGTGTGTCCATCGTCCCCAACGGCACGTCGGTCTCCCTGGACGGCACCTCGGTCACGCTGTGCCCGACGACCGACCAGCGGGGGGTGGCCAGCGAACCGGGTCAAGCCTGCGATGCCGGCTCGGTGCAAGAGAGCCCGCCAATTGCCCTGGCTCAGTCGTTCTCGACCGGGGAGGGGGCCGAGCTAACGGAGCCAGCCGGGACGCTTCAGTCCGGCGTGGTCGACTTCAACCCAGGTGCCACCACCTGGACGGCTCAGTTGACCGCCACAGCCAGTGACGGGACCGTTGTCATCGAACCCGACGGCTTGTTCACCTACGCGCCGATGGGTGGGTTCGTAGGCACGGACACTTTCATCTACACGCTCACCGATAATCTCGGCTACGTCTCGACCCCGGCGACGGTCACGCTCGTGGTGAGCGCCCCGCCGCCCACGACAACCACCACCGTCCCCACGACGTCCACCCCCCTCACCGGAACGGCGGCCCCGCCGGTGCCCGCCCCGGCGACAACGGATAAGCCGGCTCCGTCCACTACGTCGCCGCCCAAGCCCTTCCCGCACTCCGGCCAGAGCTACGCCAACGGGGCCGTAGTCAGCTTCGCCGGCCACGATTACGTTTTCGCGGGTGGGCGCGCCTTCCTCGGGTCGCCCAGCGAACTTGCGGCGCTCCGGAAGGTCGACCGCGCCAAGGTAGCCTCTGCCCCTTTCGGCATGAGCGCCCCCACTTCAAGGCTGCCCCGTTCGGGCACTTTGCTCACCACCAGGGCCGTAAATGGCAATGCCACCATCTACTTCGCCGGGACTGACGGCGAAGTGCACGGCTTCTCCACGGGGCACCAGTTGTCCTCCGACGGCTACGACCCCGCCCTGGTCGTGACGGTGCCAAGCTTGGGCAGCCTCAAGGTCGGCTCTGCTGCCGGCGCAGAAGGTACGGCCGCCGGCGCCCTTTCGACCCGGGCCGACGGCACCATCGTCAACTCTTCGGGCACGTACTACGTCTTCGCCGGCGGGAGGGCCTTTGGCATCTCGTCGCCGTCGGTGCTCGCACGGGTGCAAAACGCCGACAAAGCCAAGGTGCTTATGGGCTCGGTGAGGACGGCCGACAAGGGTGGCGCTATTGCCGGCGGGGTGCTGCTGAGCGCCCCGGGCCAGGTGTACGTGAGTTATTCGGGCGCCCTGTACGTGTTCAAGACGACGGCCCAACTCGACCGTGACGGCTACGGTGGCACAACTGCTGTGACTGTCCCCGGCACCGCGGGGCTCAGCGTGGTGTCCCCCTACTCGGGGACGTAACTCCTCGGCAGTCCCTTCCGCATTTCGACATGAACACGCTCGTCGTATCCGGCGAACTGTTGGCCGGCGGGCGCAGCCCCCGGGGTCGGATCGGCTATTGCGATCCTGACGGCCGGATCGACGATGCAACGGTCCGATCCCTCGTGTCCAGTCCACCACTTGGCAATTGCCTCGAGAACGGTCGCCGTCGCGGGCCGGTCCCCCCGACAGTTGGCAGCTCGGCGAGCCACAGGTGCCCAAGGCCGTGTCGACGCGGTCGTCAATTAGAGCGTGTGATCTGGAGGTGGCCTCAGCTGGCACCCGCTGGGCGACTTGTACGGGTTGAGCACGGGCGACAGCAGTAGTACGGCTCCGACGGGAAAACGGCTCGGAGGCCCGCTGGCGAACACCATCTAACTGGACGCCTGTCGCTCGTCGACGACCAGCCTGTCAGCCGATTTGCACAGCGCATCGAGCAGAATGACTACGGATCAGAAGGTTGGGGGTTCGAATCCCTTCGAGCGCGCTACAAGGCCTTGACGGAGAAAGCGCTCGTCGAGGGTCCTTTTTAGGATGAGCCCAGCCGCTCTGACTTCGATCAGAAGGTAACTGCGTTCCCAGAAATCCCTATAGGAATCCCGATAGCTGCAGGGATGGCGGACCGTTATAGGGATGGTGGACGCAACTTCGAGCCGGGCCGGCCGCGGGTCGGGACCGGTGCGAGAACGCACGCCGGGGGTATGGGAGATCCGGGTGGTGGTGGGATTCGACCAATCTCGGGGGCGAAGTGTGCAGAGGTCGTTCACGGTGCGCGGGGACGGGGCGCTCGCCGAGCGGCGGCGTGCCGAGCTGGTCGAAGACTTTGGTCGCACTCGAGTCACCCGCGCAACCGACGCCACCGGACTTCGACTGGTGGACCTGCTGGAAAGCTGGCTATCTGCTCCGCACCTGTGGAAACACGCCACCGAGGTCTCGCACACCTCTGTGGTCCGGACCCTCGTCGCCGACCCAATTGGCCACTGCGGTTGGTCTCTCTGACGCAGAGCGAGGTGATCACGGCCATCCGTCGCTGGCAAAGCGAAGGCCGCTCCGTGTCGGAAGTGTCGGGCCGATGGCTGGTCCTACGATCGGCGATCTCATGGGCGGTCGCCGAGGGGATCCTTCGCTCCAACCCGCTGGCGGGTATGCGCGGCCCGGCCCGGCCTCAGCCGCGACGCCACCATACCCTGGCGGAGGTCCGGCAGATCCTCACCGTTGCTGAAACCTTCGTCCGCCAGACCCATACCGACCTCAACGCCAACCCCGACTGTAAGACCGCGCGTCGGGCGGCTTTCGCGGCAGAACGGGACCTGCTCCTCGTGCGATTGGCGGCTGACTCAGGAGCCGGCCTCGGGGAGATCACGGTGCTCCGCTATAACGATCTCGACGGGAGGGTCCTGACCATCGAACGTGGGTTGTCGCAGGGGGTCCTGGGCTGGACCAAGTCCAGCCGCACCCGCCGTCTCACCCTCGGGGCCACGACCACTGCGCTGATCGACTCCCACTACGAAAGTTGGCGGGCTCTCGGCGTACCGGCCGTATTCGACTGGTTGTTCGCGCCCACCCCCGCACGCGAGACGTACATGACCGCGGGAACCTTGTCGCACCGGTTTCGCCGCCTCGGCCAACTCGCCCAGGTCTCCCAACCTGCGCTCCACAGGC
This sequence comes from uncultured Acidimicrobiaceae bacterium, assembly GCA_963845605.1. GTDB lineage: Bacteria > Actinomycetota > Acidimicrobiia > Acidimicrobiales > Palsa-688 > Fen-671. The sequence continues at coordinate 20,653 of CAWJSS010000002.1, read as the reverse complement.
TCCGGCACGGCGTGGCCACACATCTCGTCGACAACGGCAAACTTCTCAAAGCCCAAGCCCGACTCGGTCACCGAGACCCCTCCACAACGCTCCGCCACTACTCGCACAGGAGCCTGCTCGACGACCAAGACGTCGCCGACGAACTAGACGCCGTGCTGAACAGTCGCGGCTGACGACGTTCAGGCGCGGTACGCCGAGCTCTGCGCGCTTTCCGGAACCACGATGATCAACGCTGAAGGCGTCCTCACGTCTCACCTACAAAATAGGCTCGGGGTTGGGTCAGAGTCGGCGGAGGGCTGGAGCCTTGGGCGCAAGGAAACCGAGGTTGGCATAACCTCGGGCTCGCTCCTGATACTGGCGGGCGAGCATCGGGACCTGGGTGTCGATGTAGTCGTGGACGAGCACTTGGGTCTTGCCCGGTACAGGTCGGAGGATCCGCCCGACGTGTTGGACGATGCTGCCTTTGAACTTGATAGGAAACGCCAGAAAAACGGTGTCGAGGCTGGGGCAGTCGAAGCCTTCACCGATGAGGCCTGAGGTAGCGACCAGGACGGCTCCTCGCAGTACGGGTTCGCTCAGCTTGTCGATGACGGCGCGGCGTGCTTTCTTCCCCATGCCACCACGCAGGACCAGCGCCGCGACTCCGCGTTCCGCGAGCCCTGAGACGATGGCTTCGAGGTGTTCCGTCCAGCGGGTAAGAATCAGGTTGTTACGGCCTTCCCGAGCCGCGGCCGCTATATCGGCACAGATGGCCGCCGTCCGATTCGAGTCGGCTACCAGGGCCTGGAGGGTCTGTTGGTAGTGCTCGCCGGGGATGGCTGTGTACGAGGTCTGGTGGACGACGACCTCACGGTGCAGGAGTTGGGCTTCTTCCGACTGTGCCATTCGATGGGTTACCGGCCCGCAGTACATGTTCATCATGGACTCGAGTCGGTCTCTCCGGTATGGGGTGGCTGTGAGGCCCAGCCATCGCCGGGTTGGGATCTCTCGCACGGCCCGTTGGAAGGTGACCGCGGGGACGTGGTGGCATTCATCTACGACCACAAGTCCGTAGCGAGCGGTTATCTCGGCGAGATTCTCTCGTCGGGCGAGGGACTGCGCCATGGCGATGTCCACCACCCCACTCGCTCTGCGCTGCCCGCCGATCTGGCCGACCTGCTTCTTTCCCAGGCTGAGATGGTCTGATAGCCGTTCGCGCCACTGGTCGACCAGTGGTTGGCGGTCTACGATAACGAGGGTCGGGACCCCGTGGTGGGCGATCACCGCGCATGCCATCACCGTTTTGCCCGCTCCAGGTGGGGCGACGAGGACTCCTAACTCATGCGCCACCACGTTCTTCACGGCGTCGCGTTGATCCGGTCGGAGAACCGCTCCGAGCTTGAATGTGACATCCTCCGTTTCGGGGAAGCGGTCTGTGATCTCGAGCCGCGTGCCTGCCTCGGCGGCAATGGTCTCGGCTTTGGTGCGCAGCCCTCGGGGTAGATGGATTAAGCCAAGCTCTTCCCGGTAGCAGCGGATCAGCCGGGGAGTCTTACCCGTCCAGAAACGGTTGCGTTCCTTCTCGTAGAAGTCCGGGTTCGGCAACGACGCGGCATGTTTCAAGGCCGCCGTCACCGCGGGTGGGAGCCCGATACTGTCGATCCACAGGGCCTCCAGAGCCGAGGCTCGGATGGGATTCGGAACCGACATGTTGGCGTCGGAGCGAGTCGGGCGTCGATAGGTCCCCGACATCGGGCCGACAGTTCACCGATGCTGTTCGCCAACGACGTGCCAGCTTTTCGGCTCATACGACCAAGCGATGAGAGAAACTCCCACTGGTCGCCATAAGGTTCGACGGTCACGGGGTCGAGAAATATGGTCGTGCCCTTTCGCCTGCACTCTCCCTGCAAAGGGAGAGCGATGAGGTTGCCGAACCCTTGGCGGGGAAGGAAATCCTGGGAGGGGAAAAGCCGGTCGTAGCTTGACAAGTCCAACTCGGCGCGAACGGTCATGGCCTCGCGGACCAGGAACACTCCGACCCGCCGGGCCGCACTGGCGAGCACCGAGTCCGCGAAGAACACCCACACATGGCCACCCTCGCCGGATCGGGATCGCTCCAAAGCGGCAGGGACACCCGCGGCGCGAGCCGCGTCCAGGTAAGCCAAGGCGTCGAGTGTCCAGCCGGGACCGTCGAAATCGCAGGCCAACAACTGGCACGAATCGTCGCGGAGCAGCGGGTACAAGCCGGCGTGGAACTGTCCTCCCAGATGGTCTGAAATCACCTCGTCGACAAGCAGCACGTACTCCTTGTCTCGTTGGCGGGCGTTCGCCCATCCACCCTTGACCACCGGCGACCAGCCAGTTTTGCCTGTCTGGGTGTTGTGCCACCGCTGTGCGTACACGTCGTTGCGTCCCTGGAACAGGTCGCGGAACAACGCCACCTTCTCCTGAGGGGTCGACTTGCGACCAATAAGACGAGTGGATTCTGCTGGCTTCGTGAACAGTGTCGGCTCCCAGGTTGTCGCACCCGAGACATGACCGTCCACGCCCAACAACTGCCGTAGCCGACGGTTCTCGGCTTCCAGCTCGGCGATCCGGCGTGCGAGATCGACCGCAGAGCCCGGCACGTCACCGACCATACATACGAATTCCGGGACGAGGCCCTATCACGGCAGAGCACGGAAGGCGTGGTTGTCGCCAAAAGATGGAAGAAAATCCGACCTCGGAGCGAACCGTCCTCCTCCCTTCAGGGTTCGAGACTGGCCCGGATGTCTTTCATGCGCCGGAACAGTCGCCGAGGGTTCTCGGGTAGCGAGCTAAACCCATGTCGAGCGTAGAACCGGACCGCGTCGTCATCGATGGCGTCGACTACGACCAGTCTCGCCGCCGCAGCTTCCCCAGCGGCAACTGCCTTGCGCAGGGCCTCGGTGAGCAGCAGCCCGCCTCTGCCTGACCGCTGATGTCGGCGGTCCACGGCGAGGCGAGCCAGCAGCACCATGCCGACTGGGTAGGAGGGGAGGCCGCGAACCAGTTTGGCGGGCGCGTCCTGCCGCAGGACCGCTCCCATCGTGAGACTGAAGTACCCCACCACAGCGCCGTCCGGGCTCACAAGCACGAATGTTCGGGCCGTGTCCATCTGTTGTGCTGCAAGCGCGTGACGCTTCAACCACGAGTCGAGGACCTCGTTACCCGAGTCGAACCCATCAAGCTGGTGTCGAGCCTCGAGGCGAGCGAGTCGAAGGCCCGGTCCGGTCACTCCTCCGCAAGCTTGGGATAGCGTCGGAAGAGATCCACGAGTTCGCCGACGGCTTCAGCCGGCTTGTCGAGCTCGGCGATGAACCGGTCGAACGCCTCGTTGGACAGGACCACATCCCGATGCTCGCGGACCACCCGGGTGGCCTTCGCCGTGACCGTGTCCAGCACAAAGGCACTGACGGTGGTGTCCTCCAGGTCGGCGGCCTGTCGGATCAAAGCGTCCTGTTCGGGACTTACCCTGACTTCCAGGCGGTGCCGCCGGGAGCGGGCCGCGGCGGGGTCCATGCACCCATAGTAGCGCGTCCGGACGATGTCCGGACGCGCCGCGGAAGCATCTGATTAGGCTCAGACGGAGTCTTTTGGGATCCTGACGGCTAGCATCCAGTCGGGCCGGGGAAGCTCATTCCGAGACTCTGGCTGGCAGCCAACTTGGCAGCCAAGCCGATCGACAGCGAACGACAGAAGCCGACAAGGCCGGAGAAAAAGTCCAGGTAGGAGGCCCGCACCGACGCTCTCCGACTCCAGGCGCCCGACTACGGATCAGAAGGTTGGGGGTTCGAATCCCTTTGAGCGCGCAAAACCGCAGGTCAAGGGGCTAAATCTCTAGCTATGCCCTCCTGAGGAGCCCGAACAATCTCGCCGTCCATCGGCTGTTTTGCCTGGCAGGGTCAGCTTGGAGGTTCTGCACAGCGCTTAGGGACCATCTAAGCGGAGGAGTCCTCCCTCGAGAGAACATGACCATCTCCCACAGGGCAACACCTGTCCGGCACTCGATCACCGTTGGGGCTCCTTGGGCAAGACGTTCTCGGTCTTCGCTGACGACATGGCCAGTTGGTGGCCATGTCGACACCACCTGAACCGGTCGCGAAAATAGCTAGCTGGCGAGAAGCTGCTGGACGCGTTGGTGCGAAAGGCCCAAAACCTGAGCAGCGTCGCGGACGCTCAAGTGCCCTTCATTTACTAAAGCCCGGGCTGCATCGCGAGTAGCGCCAGCTGCGGTCTCCTGCGCGGCTTGCGCTTTGGCACGCTCCCGGCGCGCTCGGTCGAGCCGAGCCCTAACCGCTCCTGGGAGGCGGATGTCTTCAACGATGTCCACGTCGTCCGGTTCCAGCTCAAACCAAAGCGCGGCCGCATCAGCGATGTGTTCACGTGCTTTTGGCAGGGTGCGTCCGTACGTGTGGACGCGGGGTTCTTCGACGAGCTCTACCAACCAGAAACCCTCGTCATCTCTCTGGAACACCGCGGTCAGCCTCTTCACCGGAGCCATCCTTTCCCGAGGCAGGGCTCTAGGTCCCGCTCAATACTCCTCAGGGTCCCAGGGCGGACATCGCCGGCGTGCCTGGGCACGACCGTCTGGCATGACCCACACCGCACGATGAGGTGCGAGCCGCTCTGGCGGACCTCCACGCAACCGAGTCGCAGCAATAAGCGTTCCAGCTGTCTGAAGGTCGTTCCACCACTCTATTAGACGGCCGCCGTCTAGCCGTCTGGACGGCAACCCACCGCCAGACAACCACCCTTTGCCGAGACCTGCGCCCGCTCGCCCAGGCATTGAACAATCTGGACGTGCGGGGCCTCAGCGACCACGTGCCGAGTCCCGGGCGAGGCAGTTCTTAGGTCGGCGCGTCTGGCTGACGTCTATCCTTCGCGACAGCGGGGCCTCTCTGACGACGAGAGAGAGGACGCCGTAAGCATGGACCTGGGCGGCTCAACCTGGCCGCAGAACAATTGATACGAAAGACGTGCCGACGGGTCCACGTTTAGCGTCACACCTCACTCCTATTGTCAAGAGGAGTGCTTCGCCATCCCCACGCTGAGCCGACACCCCCGGGCGCCCCATGAATTACGACGAAATCGAGCACTTTCGAACCAACCATCCGGCATGGTCCCTCCTGCGCTCGGCCAACGTGGCACTGGTGATGTCGTTCCTTGGTCGGGTGTTCTTAGGCCGCAATGTGGCGGACCTGCCAGCACGACAGCTTGCCAGCGAGCTCGACGACGAGCTCTACTCGCTCAACCAGCGCTTGGGTGAGGACCACTTCCCGAAGACGGCCGTCGAGTACCTCGACGACTGGGCCTCGCCGGAACGGGGCTGGCTGCGCAAGTTCTACCCACAGGGATCAGACGAAGCTAGTTACGACCTCTCTCCGGCGGTCGAGAAGGCGCTGACGTAGGTTTCCGACCTCCGCAGCCGTGAGTTCATCGGCACGGAGTCAAGGTTGAAGACGATCTTCGACCTGCTGCGCCAAATGGTGTTCGGCGCCGAGGAGGACCCCGAGCGACGCCTGGCCGAGCTGCGTCGGCGCCGAGCCGAGTTGGACGCGGAGATCGCCCGCGCCGAGCGAGGAGATTTCGTCCGCCTCGACCCCGTGGGCCAGCGGGACCGCTACCAGCAGTTCTCGCGCACGGCTCGGGAGCTCCTGGCTGACTTTCGTCAGGTCGAGGAGAACTTCCGCCGGCTGGACCGCAATCTACGCCAACAAATCGCGGGCTGGACCGGCTCCAAGGGCGCGCTCCTCGACAACGCCGTCGGGAGCCGCAACAGCATCGCGCGCCGTCTTTCGAGCCGCTGGAGGGACCCACGACGACTGGGTGACCTTCGACCGGGTCATGCGCGAGGAGCGGCGCTCCGCCGTTTGCTCCATGCCGATCGCATTTATTCAAATCGATCCTGACGAACAGCGAGGCTGAGCATCGCGGCCTGACCCCAGGTACCACGTCTGTTTCATCGCAGAGAACCGGGGAGCTCAGCTGGGTCAGTGAGCTGCCGTGCGCGTACGTGTCGACATGGGCGTTGTCTCCTGCCTAACAGTTGTTATTCTGTGCGGGTTTTCTGGTCGCTTCTTCTGTGCTAGTGCCCACGCTAGGGGAGCACAGTCAACCGCCGCGATAACCGTCGATCTGGTCGGATCCTCCTTGCGAATCCACGATTTTCCACCCCATACATAACAGGCTGATCTGGTACCTCAGGCCAGGTCGCGCCCCGGCGCGTCGGGGTCAGGGCGCAGGTTGTTGGTCTGTTTGATGGCCCAGCGAATGCCGCGCCCAGCCTGCGGTTCGTCGTCAAAGCGTGGGATGACGTGGAGGTGGGCGTGCGATATCTCCTGGCCCCGCGGCAGCGCCGACGTTCCAGCCAACGGTGTAGCCGTCAGGTCGCCAACGTTCGTCAATGACCTGCTTCGCGGCGATTAGTAGATCGTGCATGGCCCGCCATTCTTCGGGCGACAGTTCGAACGGAGAGCGGCGGTGCTCAAGCGGCACGATGATGCCGCTACCGGGCAACACGTCCTGGGGAGACTGGAAGCCATCCGAGGCGAAGATGACGTAAGCATTTTCTAGGCAAACCTCGGACCGGCAGCTTCATTCTTTCCCTCTGGGTTACCGAGCGCCGGAGTTGTCCGCAGACGGGCGCTCAAGCCCGCTCCTGGCGAGCAGAGGGACGCCGCCTACTGGCTCTCCCAAGCTACCCGCAAGCGGTCGTCCAAATGCCCCCACTGCGACCACACCGAAGGGGACATAATTGAGACCGTGGCCGCCTCAGAGGATGGCCGATGACGGCCGAGCCGGTGGTCCAGGTACAGCTCCTGGGCTCGTTTGCCATGTCCCTCGGGGCCGAAACGGCGGGGCCGTGGCCACGTCTCAGCGCCAAGCGGCTCGTGCAACTGGTGTTCTTGAGCCCAACACGCCGGATCCCTAAGGAGGTTGCCTCCGACACACTTTTCGGTGACCTTGCGCCCCGGGCGGCCACTAACGCCTTGTACAACGCCCTGTCAGCGGCCCGGGCGGTGCTGGTGGCACTGGGGGGCACGGCTGCCGGGATCCTCTGTACCGACCGCACCCACATCTACATCCCCGCTGACGCCCCCGTCTTAGTCGACCTGGAGCTTCACGAGTGCGCCCTCCGCGCCGCGCTCGAGATGGCGCCCGGGGAGGGCCGCGACACCGCCCTCGTGGAACTGCTGGGCGAGCACCGAGTGCTCCTCGAAGACGAGGCCTATGCCGACTGGGCACTGCGCCCCCGGGAGAGCCTGGAGCTGGCGCGCCAGCAGGCCCGCTTGGCCCTGGCCCGGGACCGGTCTTCGGGCTTTGGGCACTCAGCGCCCAAGGATGTAATCGAAGCGTGGGAGACGTTCGCCGCCCACGACCCTGCCTCCGAGGAGGCCGCGTCCGCGTTGATGAGCCTCTACGCCGCTGAGGGCCAACGCCACCTCGTGGCCCGAGCGTACCGACGCTGTTGCGACGGCCTGAAAGATCTTGGCCTCGAGCCATCGGCCGACCTGGAACAGGCTTTCCAGAGGACTAGCCAGAACATGGCCAAGGTGGCCACACCCCGCTGCGCTGACGTCCTCGACCGCGTCGGCAACCTCCCGACGTTCCCTAGTAGCTTTGTCGGCCGGGAGACTGAGAAGAGTGAGGTCGGCTCGCTGGTACGCTCCTGGCGCCTGGTGACCGTCACCGGGGCCGGGGGGTCGGGTAAGAGCCGCCTGGCTCTCGAGGTCGCCGCCCGGCTGGCCGAGGAAGGCACCGAGGGTACCTTTTTTGTCGAACTGGCCCCAGTCTCCGAGCCAGGCCAGGTGCCGGCGGCCCTGGCCAGCGCTACTGGGGTACTTGAGCAGCCTGGGCGACCGCTCCTAGAGGTCCTCGCCGAGGCTCTTGGCCGCCAGGAGCGCGTCATAGTGCTGGACAATTGCGAGCACGTCATCGGCGCCGCCGCCGAACTGGCTGAAACGCTCAACCGGTCCTGCCCGCGGGTGCGGCTGCTGGCCACCTCGCGCGAACCCCTCGGCATCGGCGGCGAGCACGTCTACCGGCTTGCGCCGCTCAGTCTGCCCGCCGAAGGGGCCACGTCTCTCGAAGACCTCGAAGGTTCCGACGCCGTAAAGCTGTTCGTCGAGCGTGCTCGCTCACATGACTCGACGTTCGTATTGGAAGAACCGGTAGCCGGGCTGGTCGCCTCTGTCTGCCGGAAGCTCGACGGTATCCCTCTCGGGCTCGAACTCGCCGCCGCCCGTGTCCCCAGTATGTCCCTGGCCGACCTGGAAAAGCGTCTGGAGCGGAGTTTCACGCTCCTCACCAGGGGTGCGCGCACTGCATTGCCCCGCCAGCGCACCCTGGAGGCCACCTTCGACTGGTCTTTTCACCTCCTGTCTCCCCCCGAACAGAAGGTGCTGACTCGGCTTTCGGTCTTTTCCGGCAGCTTCGATCTGGAGGCGGCCGAAGCCGTGTGCTCTTCCGACGCGGTAAGCGCCAACGATGTGGCCGACCTGCTCGGCTCGCTGGTCGACAAAAGCCTCGTCGTGGCGCAGCGCTCCTCAGGCTCGCTCCGCTACTCGCTGTTGGAGACGGTCCGCCAGTACGGCGTCGAGCGGCTGTTGGCGACCGGCGGCGAACCCGCCCTGGGCAGAACGAGAATCTGCACACGCCAAGTACTATTTGCAGCTCGTCGAGCGCGCCGAGCCCATGATCCTCGGCGCAAACCAGGCCCGTTGGCTGAAAAAGCTCGGCTTTGACTGGGACAACATCCGGTCGGCGGTGGGCTACTTCCTTTCCCAGCCTGGCCGGTCGGAGGAGGTCTTGCGGATGTTCGCTTCGCGCTATTTCTGGGCCCCAGACGAAACGTACGGCCTCGACTCTGTCCGCACCGCCATGGCCCGGCCCGACCTCGTACCCGACGAGGTACGGGCAAAAGCACTTTGCCGTGTTGGCCGAAAGTCCTTTGGCACGCTGGGTTGGGTAGGTCGGTCCGAGGCCGCGGCGCAGCTTGGAATAGCGATGATGAAAGAGAGCCTCGAACTTTCCCGTCGGCGCGGTGACGAGGGCCTAACAGCCGAAGTACTGGCGAACCTCTCCTTGGCGGCGGAGTTCACGGGAGATCGGGTCGAAGCCGCACGTTACGCAGAGGAGGCTCTCGAAATTGGGCGCGGCTTGGGTGAAGACCGGCTAATCGGCAATGCCCTCGGATTTCTGGGCATGGCCGTTGTTTCGGGACGAGCCAAGAAAAAGCGGCTCCTTTCCCAGGCGCTGGTCCACCTGCGGCAAGCCGGAGACCTTTTGGACTGCTGCTGGTGGCTCATCAACCTGGCTGCACTCGAGCTAGCCGATGAGGACCCGCAAGCAGCCGCCGAACTGCTCGAGGAGGACCTTGCCATCTGCGAGGAGCTCAACGTGGTCGTGGCGCTGCGTACAGTTTGCTGCGTCATGGCCGACACCACGTTGTTCGAGGGCCGTTTCGAGGAAGCAGCTATTTGGTTGCGGAGGGCAGTGGTCCTCTACCGCCGTCTGGGCCTACAGGACTCGGCCGCCGCAGACTTTCCCAATGTGGTCTGCTGCGTGGCCCGGCTAGGCAACCCGGGCGACGCCGCCCGTTTGGCCGCGGCATATGAGGCAATGTTGTCCAGGCACGTTCCCCTGGAGTACTCGTTCACGGCGGAGAACCCCCTTGCGCACTTGGTATCCCTACGACAAGCCAGGCTGGAGCAGACTTTCGTGTACATGCGCGAGGCTCTTGGTGATGACAACTTCGAGATGCTTCAGCGTGCCGGGGCCAAGCTCAGCTACGACGAGGCGGTCGAACTCGCCCTGCGAGTGATCCCGGCTGAAGGCATTAGGTCCGGAAAGACCGTTTCCACCACGTAGGCCAACGCCCCCCGCAATCGACCCCTCCCGCCCCCTTCTCTCAGGGCCGGGCTCCCTCCTCTTCCTCCTCTCCTTATCTCTGCCCCCCTTCTCCCCCTCTTCTCTCGTCTCCCCGACCGGTTGGACCGGCGGGGACAGCAGCGAGGCCAACAGTTCGGCCGCCGGTACGCCGCTAGGCACCTGCGTTGCCGCGGTGGCACCGGCCGCGACCACCTAATCGGCAATTTCGGAGTCCTGGCCTAATGGGGGTCGACCACCTCGCTTCTGGAATGAGTGAGGCTGGTTACCGAGCCGCCAGCAGGTCAGCACTCTTCCTGGCCCGAGCTTGAGTTCTATGTCTCGAAAAGGGTATCGGAGGCAACCTCTTTTGAAATACGGCGATTTGGGCTCAAGAACAAGAGCTCCAGGAGCCGCTTGGCGCTGACGCGCGGCCACAGCCCGGCAGTTTTGGCCCCGACGGAAATGCTGAACGAGCCCAGGAGCTGCACGTGCACCAGCTCCGGCGCCATCGGGAAGCGTCCGCGGCAGCCACGGCCCTAATTATGTCTCCTTCGGTCCAGTTGTGACGGGGACATTGAATGACCGGTGATCAGTACCTGTGAGAAGTCTGTTAAAGCGAGGTCGTAGACCTTTCTCTGTCCTGATCAAGGGTCTACGGCATAGGAGGTCATAAACCAGGGTAGGGGCGGCCGGGCACGGGGTCGAGCTCGCCATCAGCGTCGCGCCGTCATCAGATCGTGCCGACGAGGCCGCGCTACCGCCCGAAGCTAATGGCCAGGACAAGCACCTGCGGCACAGCGCGGGGCCCAGCCGGCAACGGCGAGCAGCCCGGCGCGCCTGACGAGAGTGCTTTATAGGGCCTAGGGGCACCAAAAGCACAGCAACCAACAAGAAAATGCCGCGCCCTCAATTTGCTGCGGCCAACAAAAGGGACGACAGTGAAAGCATTTACAATCGCCATATCGACATCAGCGTTATTAGCGGTTAGCGCTGGCCACGGATCGTGGAGCCTGTACTCGTCTGAGAAAGAGTTGATCTCTTACCGGCTCCCGTCTGCTTGGCAAGTGCAAAACGAGCACAATTTGGAGAGGGCTGGCTACGTATCCGCGCCTTACCCCGCCTATACGCTGATCGCCGGGGCGGAGCCGGCGACGCTGGCCGAGGTGGCCAACCCTCCTTCTGATTACGCCCTATCAGAAACCCCAAGCCCCTGGTTCATGGTCTTGGTGGAAACGGCCACCTCGCCGGCCCCGTCACCAGGGACAGCCTACGAGCTCGCCCCCGAGGGCGAAGTGACGCTCCAGGAGGAACAAGGGCTTCGCCCGAGCGTGATCAGCCTTACTGGACCCAAGGATGTCAGTTCCGGAGGTCTTCGTGGGTCTGAGGACCGCTCGGAGGTCATCGTCCCCGGTGCTGGTGACATCGAGCTGGACGAAGTGGTGTACACCAAGGGCGACACCGCCTGGATCGCGATGGCGGGTTGCACCGTGGCCTGTTATAACACTAATGCGGTCACCCTGGGCAGGGTCATTGGCAGCGTGAAGGTAGGGACTGCCGCTGTGTACTTCGCCTCAAAAGGGCACGTACAACGACGATCTGGCAAAGGGTAGTGCGGGGCCTCACGGTGTGCTCTTTGATCAGTGTGGGTTGCTGCGTGGCCACCACGATCGCAGGTGAGAGCGTGAGCGCTCAAACGAGGGGAGGACGCGGGTATGCCTATGTATGCGACGGCCCCGCCCCGGTCCAAGAGGTTGAAGAAGACCCAGGTTACCAGGTAGTCATTGTCGACAGCGTCGAGCGCCCGAACTCAGCGAACGGCATGTTCGACGTTTTGCAGGCCTCGCGTCCGGAACAATGCGCCGCCATGGCCGCGGCGCTCACCGGTGCGGTCCCGGGCACACTGCTCGTGGCCGTCACGTGGGCAGCGCCCGATCTGAGCATTGTCCGATCGCGTACTACTAACCCGCCTGAGCAGCACAGGAGCGGCTTGCCTGCGCTGGAACCGGCGGACCTGAGTGCCCCGGCCGTCGAGCTGGTGAGTCTTGAGAGCTGGTGCATTCGGGCGGCTGAAGTTATTCGCCATGTGCCCACGGCGCCAGAGCGTCCGTCGGCCCAGGAGCATTGCGCCGTGGACTACGGATGGGGGTCAAGCGAATAAATAACTGGAGATCCTGCGGGGACTCACACTTCCGTGGCTTCCTGTCGGCCGAGCACCTATTCGGCGATCCGGATTCCTGGCCTAGATAAACCAGATTTTAGACGCTTCTCGACATAATGCTCGAAGGTACAAGGATAATCGGGTCGCTCGTTATGTCCCGGCTGACCGAGTGGATTCGCCCAGGCTAAGCGACCCCGAGCCGTCGTTCGGATCGCCTGGCCGCCTCGCTCACGTTCCCCCTCGGGGAGGAGTCGAGGCTGCAACATTGGGTACGGCGGCCGAGAAGAATAGGCGTCGTTATGGCGCGCCCGTATGCGTGCCGAAGTAGCGCGGGCAGCTCCTCCTGACCGTGTAGTCGGGGCTGGCCACAGTTGAAACGCAGCCCGCCCGGGTGCACCATTGGAGATGGCCCAAGCTGCTGTCGTCGCCGCAGTACCGGGTCGGTCGGACCAGCTGCTCGAGCGAGCGGGCCCGTTGAGCGTGCTCGAGGAGGCGCTGGGTTCGGTGGGACGCGGTGGGCGGGGCTCCGTGCTCGTGGTCTGTGGTGAAGCAGGAGTAGGCAAGACTGCCTTCCTGCGTTCGTTTTCTGATGAAGTAGCTCGGCCGCGAGCGGTCCTGTGGGGTACCTGCGACCCTCTCTTCACGCCCCGTCCCTTCGGGCCACTGTTGGCCATTGCCGAGGGTACCGGGGGCGAGCTCGGGCCCGTCTTGGCCCAGGGCGCCAACCCGGGGCGAGTGGCCCTGGCCTTGGCCCGAGAGCTCCGTTCAGCACCGCCGATGTTGTTGGTGCTGGAGGACCTCCACTGGGCCGATGAAGCGACCCTCGACGTCTTCACCCTGCTCGTCCGCCGGGCCGATGCGATACCGGCCCTGGCGGTCGGGACCTACCGCGACGATGGGCTCGAGAACGCCCACCCCCTGCGCAGGGTCCTGGGTGAGCTGGCGACGACAACAGACGTCCGACGGCTGAAATTGGCACCTCTTTCATGCGAAGCCGTGGGCCAGATGGCGGCGCCGCACGGCGTCGAGGGGCGAGCGCTGTACGAGACGACAGGGGGCAACCCTTTCTTCGTGTCAGAAGTCCTGGCCGGCGGGAGCGAAGAGATCCCAGCCACGGTCAAGGACGCCGTGTTGGCCCGGGCTATGCGGCTTAGCCCCAGGGCTCGCGAGCTCCTACAGGCGGCGGTGGTGGTGCCCCAACGAGCCGAGCTGTGGCTGCTAGAGGCCTTGGCGGGTACCGCGGTCGAGGCCGTGGACGAGTGCGTCAGCGCCGGCCTGCTCGTAGCGGAGGGCGACGGGGTGGTCTTCCGTCACGAGCTCGCCCGTCTCAGCCTGGAAAGCTCGGTCGGCCCCGCCAGTAAAGCTCGGTTGCACCGTCAGGCTCTTGCCGCAGACCGACTGGTCAAGTGTGGCCTATTTCTCCGGCCCTGTTTATCGCACGTTGCTCAATGCAGGGAAGAACGGGATATTTTCCGCCAGCCAGTCTGTTCGGCTTGCTAACCCACGCTCCTGTCTTTCGCTGCACCGCACACTTAGGAGGTCTCGGCGAAATCGGTCACGATCACGCAATTTACGAACCGAGCATTTCAGCCGGACAGGAGGTTACGTTTATGACGGTCCTGGGCCGCGAGCAGCTGGCCCCTGTACATGCACGGCCTGCGACTGGGAGTGGTTCTCCATCCTGGACCGGACCGTCGTCAGCAGGAGCAGTTGTTTAATCTTCGGATCCAGACGAGGCAGGCCGTCGAGCGCTGAAAATACGGTGTAGCCGGGGCGGGCGGCTTGGAGACGGTACGGGCACGCGGCCGACTGTCCCTGGTGAGTGGGCTGATAGTGCGGGTCACGCCGGTGGTAGCCATAGGTCGGGCCGACGATGAATCCCCGGCGCCGCACTTTGATGCTGCACTGGTCGCGTTACTCGTCGCCGGGACCCTCAGCTAATTGATAAGGAACCATTATCTGCATCCAGACAAGCGAGTGGGCGACGGCGCCCGGGTGACGATCGCCCCAATAACGCCGAGGGAGCCTTTGGGCAAGCTTTTGGTGACAAAAAATAGCGGCCACTATCACCCAAATAAGCCTTCAAGCCGTCCCACTTCACGACCCGCTAACTGCCGATGGGCGCCAGAGCGAGGAGGACCGCGTGGTCCGTGGACAGTTCCTGGCCTTCCTTCCATGCGCTGGCGAACGCCTCGTCGCCCAACGCTTGCTGCGCCGCCGCCACCGTGGAGTCGACCGCGGCCCAGCGGTACCGAGGCACTGGTGCACCCATCCGTCCCCGCCAAGCCAGTGCCGCGGCGGACAAGAGAGCGGATATCCGGGCGTCACCCTCGGCCACCATCGCCCTGGCCACCTCCTCGAGAACCGTCGCCACCAAGTAGTACGGACCGGCCGGCCAAGCCTGGCGCAATCCCTTCTGCAACAGTGGGAGGGCAGAGCCAGTGTGACCTCGGTCGGCCTCTACCTGGCCGGAGAACAACAGGGCCTCAACGACCCCGACGCGTACGCCATGCGTGCCGAACAGCTCTACCGCCTCGGCGAAGAGCTCACGCGCCCGGTCGAAGTTACCCCGGGCGGCAGCAGCCAGGGCGAGGCTGTTGAGCGAGTAACCAGTCGTCCAGGGATCCCCGACATCTCGGCTTATGGCCAGGCTTTGGGAGCAGTAGGCCTCGAGCATGGAAAAGTCGCCCCTATCCCGGAAGACAGCCCCGAGGCCGAGGAAGGCGTAGGCCGCCCCGCGCCGGTCGCCGAGGGCGCGGTACCGCTCCAGGGCTTCGGCGTAGGCGGTCTCAGCCTTGTCGAGCTCGCCGCGTTCTTGCACCACTACCCCGAGACGGAGGGTCGCGGAGGCAATTACAGCCAGGTCCTCTGACGCGCAGGCCAGCTCCAAGCCCTTTTCGGCCAGGCGGACGGCCTCGTCGTAACGGCCCCCGTCCCGTGCCACCACTGCCCGGTGCGACATCGTCTCCGCCACGCGGCCGCTCTGGCCCAGCGCCTGGTAAAGCGGTCGGGCCTGTTCGAAGAGTGATTCGGCGCTGCCCAAGTCGTCCTGGCCGTACGCCAGCCAAGCTGCGCCCGTGAGCGCCTCGGCCCGCACTTGGGGCGGCGCCTGCTCGGCACCGCGTGCGCCCAGGAACAGCTCCAGCCAACCTCGGACTTCCCTCAGGTGGCCGCGTTGCCAGAACACCCACAGCGCCCCGGAGATCTCGAGCCCCAGTGCCGCCTGGCCGCTATCGCGCGCCCAGCTCAGCGCGGCCCGCAGGTTGGCGTGGTCCGCCTCGAGGATGGCGAGCCAGGCTTGCTCGTTCGGCCCTCCCAGCGCCCGGTGGGCCTCACGGGCCTGGGAAAGGTAGTACAAGGCGTGGCGCCGGCGGACCTCGGGTGCCTCAGCGCTGGCTTCCAGCTGCTCCAGCGCATAGGCACGGACCGTCTCCAGCTGACGGAAACAGACATCAGCCTCGGCCGTTTCCACTACTTCGAGCAACTGGGCCTCGACAAGGGCGCTGAGCTCGTCGAGCAAGTCCGGGAAGGCTGAGGTCATGGGACCAACGGCCTGCGCGCCTTCGCTGCCAGGGTCGAGCCCGCACACCGCGCTGGCTGCGGCGAGCGTGCACCGGCCTGCGAAAACGGCCAGGGCGCGGAACAGGGCCTTGTGTTCCTCGGCCAACAGGCCATAACTCCAGGCGATGACGGCGTGCATCGTTCGCTGTCGGGCAGGCAGGTCCCGGGGCCCTCGCCGAGCACGCCGAGCGAGAGCGCCAGACGGGACAGCAGCGCCGCCGGGGGGAGCGCAGGCAAGCGGGCGCCCGCCAGCTCGATTGCGAGGGGCAGGCCGTCGAGCCGCTCGCACAACCCCGCCACAGCCGAAGCATTTGCTTCGGTAAGCGCAAATTTGGGGCTGTGCGCCCGGGCCCGCTCAAGGAACAACGCTACCGAAGGGACCTCCGCCAAGCGCTCGAGCTGTCCCATCTCAGAAGCCGTCGGCGTTGGCAGAGGCGTCACCGGGTAGAGCTGTTCGTCGCGCAGGCGTAACGCGATACGGCTCGTCACCAGCACCTGTAGTTGAGGGCACCCGGCACAGAGCTTGGCCACCAGCTCTGCCGCCGGTAGCACTTGCTCGAAGTTGTCGAGGAATAGCAAGCAGCGACGGTCAGAGAGGTGGTCCACGAGAGCAGCCAGCAGCGGCTTGGTACCCTGCTCGATCAACCCCAGGGCGCCAGCTATAGCCGCAGCCACCAGTTCCGGCTCCGACATGGAGGACAGGTCCACGAAAACCACCCCTCCGGAGTAGCGCGTCCCGGCTTTGTCTGCGACAGCGAGGCCGAGGCTCGTCTTGCCAACCCCGCCAGGCCCCGTCAGTGTCACCAGCCGCGCCCCTTCCTCGCTGAGCAAGGCCTCCACCGCTTCCTCGGCTCTTTCCCTGCCGACAAGAGGGCGCACTTGTGGGCCGGTCGCGAACGGGCCCCCCTTCCCAACAGCGCCATATCGGCCACCGGCAAAACTGGCGGGGCCAACGAGCCTTCCCCCTGCGTTGGAAACGGCAGTGGGAGGGCGGCGTCGCTGGTCAGGGCCCTTCGGCGGTGGGGCGGACTTCATCTCGGGGGACCTCGGGGAGGACGCCCTCCCGGAGGAGGACCAACGGCTTGGCGGCCCAGGCCTCGGCGCCGATGGCCTCCGGGGGCAGGGCCATGAGAGCGAGCAGCGCATGGGCATCGGCTTTGGAGCCGATCCCTCCCCAGCCCGCCAGGGTGACCACGATCGAAACGACTTCGGGCCCGTAGAGCACAGACGTATCGCGCTCGTGAAGCTTGTGGCTCAGCACGTGGGGGTGCAAGCCGATGGCCCTGGCCAACTGTTGCTGGGTGCACCCAACTGCCCGCAGCCGTTCCCGCAGTGCCGCTCGGAACGCATCCAGGTCTCGCATTTGTCCATCACCCTCCGCCCGGGGCTGCCCGGCCAGCAAGCTAATGCGGTAGCTCCCGGCAAGTTTGCCGCAACCAACCGCTGGTGCTCGGAGTTCGAGAACTTTACCGTGCACAGGGCCGCCGCCGCGGCGCTGATGGCGCTCAGCACCGATGACCAGCCGGGCCATGCGGGCCCTGCTGCTGGTAATCCCCGCCGTTCTACTTTCTTTGCCGCTGGTCTTGTCCGAGCCCGAGGGCCATGACGACGATTTGCTCGGGAAGAAGCTCTTCCCCTGCTTTCCAGCCAGTTGTAAATGCCTCGTAGCCGAGACCGTCCTGAGCCATCGCCACCACAGACCCGACGGTTGACCGGCGGTAAGGGGGCACAGGCGCGCCCATGCGCTCGCGCCAACCTTGCACCGCCCCGAGGAGAAGGGTGGCGGTGCTCGCGTCACCTTCGGCCACCAGTACGCGCGCCAGTTCTTCGAGGGCAGTGGCCACTTTCCAGTAAGGCCCCGCCGGCCATCCTTCGGCCAGCGCTTCGCGCAGCACCTCCGTCGCTCTCCCGTACTGAGCCCGCTCGCAGGCCACTTGACCCGATGACAGCAACAGCTCGAGCAGCCCGCCCTTTATCCCTTGTTTGCGGAACAGGCCCAGCGCCTCGTCTATAAGCGCCTCCGCTCGTCCTAGGTCACCTCGCATGGCCGCGGCCAACCCCAGGTTGTTGAGCGAGAAGCCGACGCCGAAGGGCCGGCCCAGCTCTTGGCACCTTGTCATGCTCTGGGAGCAGTACGTTTCCACCATCGCGACGTCGCCCCGGTCGCGGGCGATGTCGCCCAATCCCAGGAGCGCGATCGCCACCCCGTTGGCGTCGCCCAGATCCGTGTAGCAAGCCAGGCACTCTTCGTAAGCAGCGCTGGCCCGTGTGAACTCACCCTGCTCGCGCAAGATCAAGCCTAGACGTAACAACGAGTAGGCCATGGCGACGTCGTCCATCGCTTGGCGGGCCAGTACCAAGCTGTCTTCAGCGAGGGCTCGCGCCTCCTGGTAACGCCCTCGAGCGCGGGCCATCAGCGCCCTCTGCGCGAGCAGACCCGCGACGCGGCCCGTTTGGCCGAGTTCGCGGTATAGAGCTAAAGCCTCCTCCCATCGTGCTTCGGGTGGTGCAGTGTCGTCCTGGTCGTGCGCCAGCCATAGCACTCCCGTCAGGGCTTCCGCTCGCACGTCGGGCGGCGCTGCCTGCGTTGATTCAGCGGCCAAAAAGTGCTCCAGCCAGCGGCGGCCTTCGCTCAGATGGCTGTGACGTTCCCAGAACGGCCACAGCGCGCCCGCCAGCTGAAGGCCAACTGTCTCCTCGCCCCTGTCGCGCGCCCAGCTGAGAGCGGCCCGCATGTTGTCGTGCTCGACCTCCAGGTGCTCTAACCAGGCCCGCTGGTCCGGCCCTGTCAGCGCCCTGCTGGTCTGCTGGGCCAGAGAAAGGTAGTACTCGGCGTGGCGATGGTTGGCCGTCGCCCAGTCATCGCTCGCCCGGAGCTCCTCGAAGGCGAACGCCCGGACCGTTTCCAGCTGGCGGAAGGCGACATCAGTCGGGGCTTGAGGCTGCGTGGCGGCAATGGGACCGTTGGTGTCTTCTTCGGCGGAGTTTACCCCCATAAATGCCAGCTCACCCATAGGGCCGCCCCGATCGTTGGTAGGCGCCGGCTCTTCTACCTGGAGCAGGTGCACATCGACCAGCGCGCTCAGTACGTCGAGCAGCTCCGTGGTCTGACGCGCCGCCATTGCGGGACCGCCTGCATCGTCGTCGGGCGGGACGGAGCATACGTACGCGACTGCGTCCAGTGTGCAGTGCCGGGCGAAGACTGCCAGTTGCCGGAAAACGGCTTGCATGTTCTCCGCCAGCAAGCCGTAGCTCCATGCGATGACATCTCGCATCGTACGTTGGCGCGCGGGCAGGTCGCGGGGCCCTCGCTCAGCACGCTGAGCGAGGCACTCACGCGGGCCAGAAGAACGACCAGGGGCAGCACCGCCACCCTGGCGGCGGCGAGCTCGATGGCGAGCGGCAGTCCGTCGAGGCGGGCGCACAGGGACGAAACCGTTGCCGCGTTGGCCGTCGTGAGGGCGAAATCGGGCCGCCGGGCGCGTGCACGCTGGAGGAACAGTGCCACTGCTGGGACACGGCTGAGGCCCTCCGGGGCGAGCACGTCGCCCGGGTTGGGGAACGCCAAGGGCTCAACGGGGTAGACCTGCTCATCCCGCAATCGCAGCGGCATACGGCTAGTTACGAGGACCTTGAGCCGCGGGCAGGAACCGCAAAGTTCCGCCACAAGCTGCGAAGCGTCTAACACTTGCTCGAAGTTGTCGAGCAGGAGAAGGACCCGCCGTTCATAAAGGTGGTCGACCAGGGTGGCCAGGAGCGGCCGCGTTCCCTGTTCGGTGAGCGCGAGGGCCTGGGCGATACAGGCCGGGACGAGTTCGGCGTCCCGGAGGGGGCCAAGGTCGACAAAAATGGCCCCGTCGGGGTACTGCCCGGCTACCGTGGCGGCCACCCGGCGGGCCAGGCTGGTCTTGCCAACCCCGCCGGGCCCCGTCAGTGTCAGCAGCCGCACTTCTTCCTTGCCGAGCAAGCCCTCCACATATTTCTCGGCTTGGTCCCTGCCTACAAGAGGGCGCACCTGTGGGTTGGTTGCAAGGTGGTGCTCCCTCCCCACCAGCGCCGGGAGCGGCACCGGCCAAGTTGATGGAGCCAACGGGCGTTCCCCCTGCGTTGGAGACAGCAGTAGGTGCGCCGCGTCACTGGTCCCGCCCGCTACGGCCGCGCCGCGCCCTTCCTCTCGGCAGACTTCCTGGAGGAGGCCCTCCGGGAGGCGGGCCAATGGCTTGGCGACCCAGGACGCGGCGGGAATCGCCTCCCCGGGCAGGCCCATCAGAGCAAGCAGGGCAAGGGCGTCGGCTTTGGAGCCGACTCCTCCCCAGCCCGCCAGGGTGACCACGATCGAAACGACTTCGGGCGTAGTGAGCGTCGACGCGTCCCGTTCGTGGAGCTTGTGGCTCAGCACGTGAGGGTGTAAGCCGATGGCCCTGGCCAGCTGTTGCTGGGTGAACCCTGTTGCCCGCAACCGTTCCCGCAGTGCCTCACGGAACGCAACCAGATCTCGCATTGTCCCTCACCCTCCGCCGGGGGCTGCCCGGCCAGCCAGCTGATGCGGTAGCTCGCCGCAACTTTGCCGCAACAACGCCGCAACTTCGCCGCAACTAACTGCTGGTCCTCGCAGGCCCAACAGTTTACCCTGCTGACAGGGCCATTTCCGTCCCGGACCTCGACAGGGCCGGGCACCCGCCAGGGGAGGCCCATTGACGGCAACGCCACCCTCGCCTACCCGGCCCCGCAGGTGGTCTTCAAAGGAGGAACAAGAGAATGAACTGGCGCACAGCACACCGTGTACTGCGGGCAGGGAAACCTCGGGGCCGGCGCTGGCTGCACCTGGGTGTCGCCGCCGCGGTGCTGACGACGGCCATCAGCGGGGGCCAGCCGGCCGACGCGGGTACTACCGGCGTTATTAATCCCGGCTGTTCGCTGGTCAACACAGCCGCTTTCAACCCGGGGTGCATGCCTCCCGACCTCCTCAACCTTTCGGGGCTCTACTCCGCCACCCCGGCCCAGGCCACTAGCTGAGGACTTCGAGACGCAGGCTGTCGCCAACACCATTCAGGACCATGGCCT
>CAWJSS010000001.1:0-126199 GCA_963845605.1 uncultured Acidimicrobiaceae bacterium | reverse complement strand
CCTAATAGGCATACCAGTTGCCCGCGCGGCACCACCAGCGAGAGATCGCTTACCACCTGCGTCCCGCCGAGAAGCTTCGAGACGCCCGTCACTGCCAGCCCCTCGGCCGCTCCCAACCCCGCCACCATCTCCTCCGGGTTAGACATGCTGGGTCACAGTTGGAACCCGTGGGCCAGTGCCCCGCCCATGATGTGGCGTCGCACTAAAAGCAGCAGTACGACGGAGGGAACTGCCAGCAGCACTGAGAAAACGGCCGCTGCTTCCGGCGGGTAGTCACTGACGAGCGAGTACATCTGTACTGGCATCGTGACGTAATTTGGCACGCCAACCAGGAAGGTGCCCTGCGCTTCGTCCAACGACGCCAGAAAGGCGAGGACCACAGCCACCAGGATCCCTGGGGCGGCCAGCGGCAACGTGACGGAGAAAAAGTCCTCAACCGCCCGGCGCCCACGTCCCTGGCCGCTTCCTCCAGTGCCCGCGGCACCGCCGCGAAGGCCGCCGTCGGGATCCAAGTCATAAAGACGATAGTCCCGAGCAGCTGGATGAGCACGACCCCGAAAAACGTCCCCATCAGGTGCAGAGCATAAAACAAGGTCGCTATCGTGATGTACAGGCCTATTTTTGGGAAGGCATTAGCGGAGAACAGCATTATCATCAAGCCCCTGCGGCCTGGCACATCAAACCTGGCAAAGGCATAGGCGGCCGGGAGGCACACGACGGCTGACAGGGCAGTGACAACGGGGGCGAAAATAAAGCTGAGGAAAACGGAACGAGCCAGCTGCGGGTAGTCGAACACCTGCCTCCACCAGCTCAGCGACCATTGCTGTGGCAATAGGGCGGGATAGTGCCACACACCGGCGAAGGCCCATACCATCAGCCAAATAAGTGGGCCAAATATGAACACGAACAGCAACGCCACGCCCGCGCCGGTGAACAGCTGGGCGATGGTCAGCCGGCGGGGTCGGTAACGAGGCACGACCAACCGCCCTGCTACGCCCGCGTCCACCGTCAATTGGCCCGCCCAGCCGCGTGCCGGTTTGTCTTGTACGTGGCCCAAATGTACGGTACCGCGACCACAATTGCGAGCCCGAAGAGCACCATGGCCATCACCGCCGCCTGCTGCGGCTCGTTGAACGACTCGAAGGTCTCGGTCGCCTCTGGCCCGAGCATATTCGGGGCGGTCGGGCCGACGAGGTAGGGAACGGTAAAGCTTCCCAGCACCGAAATCCCCGTGAAACATACCACGATGATCGTGGGCAACAGGTTCATCGGCACCAATACGCTCCAGGTCGCCCGCATCGGGCTGGCACCCACATCGCGGGCGGCCTCGAACACTGACGCTGGTATGCCTGCGAGCCCCGAAGCCAGCACCAGCACGCCGAAGGGCACGCTCACCCAGACCTCGGCCACCACGACAAGCGGGAGCGTGTACCCGAGGGTCGGAAAGCCCGGCATACCCAAAGTGTCGGCGATCGTTTTCACAAAGCCGCCATAGCTCCAGAACTGCAGGATGGCGTACGAGCCGATCACAACCGGGATGAACATGGGCACAATAGCGAGCGAGCTGAGCACCTTGCCCGAACGCGACCTGGTTTGCCACGCGTAAAGTGCAATGCCCCACGACAACACGAGCACTATGGCCACGGCCGCCACCGTTATCCAGACCGAAGCTACCAGAGCGGCACGAAAGCCATGCTCACCGAACACGCCGGTGTACGCCCGCAGGGTCGCCAGATGCTTGCCTGATGACACCTGGTGCTGAGCAACGGCCGAGACGGCAGAATTCAGCCCACCAAGATGTCCCAGCGTATAAGCAACGGAAACCACAATCGGGAACCCGATAAACACTGCTATGAGGGCGACCGGGGGAAGGGCCATCAATAGGTGGCCTACCCTGGCCAGCCTCTTGTGTGCCATCACAGCTCGTATGACCCCCTAAATCTCCGGTGCCCCTTCTGTGCCTGCTCCGGCGAGGTGGCAGCGGATGATCTCGGCCGTGCCCGTGGCCGCAACGAGGCGACGGGACCGCAGCAACGCCCTTCGGCGGCTGTCGCGGTCCCCACCCTTGGGTATCGTCTTACGTCGGACGATGCCCTGGCCAGCGCCCCGTTCCCAATCGGCGTCAACAATCTACGTTGCGGGCCCGTTGGCGTATGTCCAGCTGCGGCGGCCTAGGCGCATGACCCGGTGGCCCAGTACCGCTCCTCGCTCAATCAGCAACTCGGTTCGTCCATTCGGAGTTCATGTCACTGCCGGTCTTGGCCGACCACGGTAACGCTGGTGCATTGAAGCCTGCGAACGCTTTTTGCACCGAGGCCGGAAGATATTTGAGCTCGATACCGGGAGTGCCCTCGATAGCCTTTGCTATGGCCGCTTGGTTGGCGGGTTCGAGGGCCCAATTTATGAACTTGAAGGCAAGTGCCTTCTCACCTTGGGAGATATTGTTCGGGACGCCCATGTAATCCGGGCCTCCGTAGAACGGGGGGTCTATCCCGGTCAGCTTTATGTAACTCGGCAGCTCGCCGTCTTTCAGCGCCGCCGTCCCTTCGTCTGACCAGACAGGCCCAATATCGATTGCACCCGTCCCCAATAGGGTCAAGACCCCGGTATTGCTGTTGGGGTATTGCTGGTTGAAAATATCTGGCGCCAGTGACTTGAGCAGTTGGAAGCCCTGGTCCCAGCTCGCCTCGGCAGGCGGGTCATAGCCGAGGGCCATTTTCAGGTTTTGGGCCGCCGGGACAAAGCTACTCAGCACTTCCTGTACAAACCCGGACCCCGACCCTCCGTCACTGGGGTTGCAGTAAGTGAATTTACCCGGGTTTGCTTTGATCCAAGCTATGAGGGCGCTCAGCGTCTTGGGGGGGTGGGGGACAACCTTGGAATTGTACGCAAGTAGCACCTGCGAGCCCCGGAGAGGGACGGCCTCATTGAACACGGGCTTAAAGTTGTTGGGGTCGATTTCGTTGATGAGCGGGATCTCCGAAGCGTTGACCTTCGTGAGCAGATTGGCCGTGGCTGCTTCCGCCGGGACTGACCCGTCGACAAGGTCGAAGGAGCTTTGCCGTTTTGCCTCGGCTGACGCTGCTATTTCATCGTAAACGATCGTGTTTTCTGACGACGGGACGGAAAACACCAGCTTTATCTTTTCACCCGGAAAGGCCTTCTGGAAGCCTGGCTCGAGCACTTTGCTCCAGAGGGACTGGACGTTGACATCGCCTTGCGAATAAATGGTCAGTGTCGTCGGTAAGGAGCTAGCCGCCGCTTGCGGTGACGCACCTGCCTCAGGTGCAACGCCCACGGTCACCAGACCGGAGGTCGCCGCCAAAGCACCAAACAATCGCCAGCTCCGTCGAGGCAATGAGATAAACATTATATTTCCTCCATTCTGTTTCAGTGAAATTCAGGCCTCCATTGGTAATGGGGTCAACCTATCCATTTGCTGCATTCGTACGATACTTCGTCCCCCTTGGTAACGCATTCGTGTCTCCGGCCGACTGGAGCCGACAACAGGTATCCTTAGCTTACTCATCACGGCCCGTCAAGTCAGTTCGGACCCCCGGCGGACATTTGCTCGGAGCTATTGGGGACCCGGTGCCGTCCGAGCATTACCCAAGCCAGGTCAGGCTGCGCCCGCGGGGGACCGGGATGGGTGTCTACCCGCCGAAGGCGTTTACGGTTCGTTGGGCGGTACCGTCGCTCAGCGCCCTCGGCGATTACGGGCGGTGGAGGTGCAAATACACTCGTATTACGACATAGTGGGATTGCACGAACGGCTCTCGAAGACTCGAGATCAGGGCCAGAAGGCCAATTAAGTTTGTCCCCGGCATAGCATCCGGTTATGCCCACGGTGCTTGCTGGTACGAAGACCGGCCTCATCCGCTTTTCCGTCCCCACCGGCACTCCAGTCTCCCGGGCTCCGACACCCGTTGAGCTGAGCGGCCGCGAGGTATGGGCCCTCGCCCCCGAGTCCTGGGCCCGTCTCTGGGCGGTAGCCGGTGGGGACGAGATCTGGCGCACCGACCCGACTGGGGTTTGGCAGCGGGTCGCCTGCCTCCACGACGACAAGGCGCTCACAGGGCTGACGGCCCTTTGCCTGGCCGACACCCGGGCCAATGCCGAAGGCGGGATCCTGGTTGGTACGTCGGAGGCACACTTGGCCCGGGTAGGCGCGGACGGGCACTTGGAGATGGCCCGGAGTTTCGAGGACGCCCCCGGCCGCGACAGCTGGCATACGCCGTGGGGCGGCCCACCGGACACCCGCACCATCAGCGAGGATTCCACCGCTGTGTTCGTGAACGTGCACGTAGGCGGCATTCTCCGGTCGCGCGACGAAGGCGCCACCTGGGAGCCGACCATCGACATCCACGCCGACATCCACCGTGTCGTCACCGGCAACGGACGGGTGTACGCGGCCGGCGCCGGCGGGCTCTGGGTGAGCGAAGACCAGGGCGGGTCCTGGCGCTTGTCGACCGAGGGGCTGCACGCCAACTACTGCCGTTCGGCGGCGGTGTGCGGTAACACTTTGCTCGTGTCGGCTTCTGCCGGGCCTCATGGCGGCCGGGCCGCGCTGTACCGGTCGGACCTCGATGGCAATTCGTTCGAGCGTTGCCGCGACGGCCTCCCCGAATGGCTCGAGGGCAACCTGGACAGCCTCTGCGTCGACGCGCTGCCGAGCGGCTCGGTGGCCGCCTTCGCCACCGAAGGGGGCTACGTCTACGCTTCCACCGACCAGGGGTCGTCGTGGGCCCGGCTGGCCGAAGGTGTCGGACAGGTCCACTGCGTGCTCACACTTCCCTGAGGTCGCCGGCCCCGCGGCGTCATCGCCGGGACTGTCGAGACAGGTGGGCGCGCGCCAAGGCCGTGGGCGAGAATGGCGCCATGAACGGCCACCTGGTGACGCTGGACGGCAAAGAAATAGAAGCCAACCAAAAAGAGGTCCGGAAACTGCTCACTGCTTCCGAGCCGTTTTGGCTGGACCTAAGGACAAAAGGCGAGGATGGTCCAGAGTTCGACCTGCTCCGGGACGCCTTCCATTTTCACCCGCTTGCGCTCGAGGATGCGGCCCAGTTCGGCCAGCGGCCGAAGCTCGACGCGTACGACGATTTCGCCTTCTTGGTCGCATTCGGGCCGGGCCACTCGGACCACCTGGTCGAGGTCCACTGCTTCTGCGCCCAGAACTACCTCGTCACCGTGCACCGCCGGGCCTGCCCCTCGGTCGACGAAGTCAGGCGCAGGATGCAAGTAGCGGCGTCCCCCCTGGGCAGTGTCGTCATGGTCCTCTACCGCGTGGTGGACATGCTGGTGGACGGCTATTTCCCTCTGCTGGCCGCCTTCGACGACCAGATCGACGACCTCGAGGACGAGATCCTGCAAGCGCCAACCGACGAACAGCTCGGTCGCCTCTTCGACATGAAGCGTTCCCTAATAGTCCTGCGCAAAGTGGTCACCCCCGAGCGGGACCTGTTCGCCACGCTGGTCAGCAGCGCCGACGTCATCCCCGGGATGACCCAGGATTCCGAACGGTATTTCCGGGACGTCTACGACCACCTCATCAGGGTCAGCGACCTGGTGGACAGCTACCGCGACCTCTTGAGCGGGGCACTCGACACCCACCTCTCGACGGTGTCGAACCGTCTGAACGTGGTCATGAAACAGCTGACCATCATCGCCACCGTCTTTTTGCCCCTCAGCTTCTTGACCGGGTTCTTCGGTCAGAACTTCGGCTGGATGATCGGTCGCATAACGAGCTTCCCCGCCTTCTGGGCCGTCGGCGTCGGCTCGCAGATCGCGGTGGCCACGGCGCTGCTGATCATGTTCCGCCGGCGAGGCTGGCTTTCGTCCGACGGGACGGTGCCCGCCGCCGTGCCGGCGAAGCGAGTACGGCCGATGATGTCGCACATGCGCTGGCTGGCTCTGCACCCCATCAAGTCCATCGGCGGGGCAACGGAGGAGGCCGTCCCCGACGCCGCCCCCGTTAACCCCGGTCACTGATGCCGGAGGCGTAGCGGCCACGACCAAAGATTTCAGAGAGGCGTGTTGCCGTGCTTGCGCTGCACCAGGCGTTCGCGCTTGGTCTGTAAAGCCGACAAGCACCGGGCGATGATCTGGCGCGTCTGCGCCGGGTCGATGACGAGGTCCACGTAGCCTCGCTCGGCGGCAACGTACGGGTTGAGGAACTTGTCCCGGTATTCGACAGCCAATCTTGCCTGTGTTTCCTCGTTTTCTCGCCGGTGCACGATCCGAACTGCTTGCTCGGCCCCCATTACCGCAAGTTCTGCGCTCGGCCACGCCACGCACAGGTCGTTGCCCATGGCCTTGGAGTCCATGACGATGTAGGCCCCCCCATACGCCTTCCTGACCACGATGCAGATCCGGGGCACGGTTGCCTCCGCATAGGCAAAAACCAGCTCGGCCCCGTGACGGATGACGCCCCTCCACTCGAGGTCCCGGCCGGGCATAAACCCGGGGGTGTCCACCAGAGTCAGCAGGGGGATGTTGAACGAGTCGCAAAAAGCCACGAAATGGGCGCCTTTTTGCGATGCCGCGATGTCGAGGGTGCCGGCCATGGCCTGCGGTTGGTTGGCCAGCACACCCACCGATTGGCCGCCGACGCGGACCAAGGCCGTCACCAGTTGGGGCGCCCACGACGGCCGTAGCTCGAAAACCTCCCCGTCGTCGGCCACGGCGGCGAGGATGCGGCGGACGTCGTAGCTACCCGTCGAACTGGCCGGCACCACGTCGCGAAGCTCAGGGGTCAGCCGTGAAACCGGGTCGTCGCATAACCGGACCGGCGGCAGTTCGTCGCTGTGGGCGGGCAGGAACCCCAGCAAACGGCTGACGGCTTCCGTGGCCGCGTCGTCGTCGCTCACGACGAGAGTGGCGAGGCCGGTGCGGCTGGCGTGGACCGACGGGCCACCGAGGTCGTCGGGCCGGACCGAGAGGCCGGTGACCTCCTCGACAGCGGCCGGGCCCGAGAGATAGATGAGGGCGCCGGGCGTCATGACGGCGGCGTCGACCATCCCGAGCAGCAAGGCCGGGCCCGGACAGGACGGGCCCGCTCACCACGGCCACTATCGGGACCCCGCCCGAACAACGAGCAAACGCCTGTGCCACCCGGCCCCACCCGTCAAGAGCGGCGACGCCGGCCTGCAAATCAAGCCCCGGAGACGAGAACCAGGTCACGAGCGGCAGTCGTCGCTCCAACGCCAGCGCCGCGGCGGATGCCAGCGCCGCAGCGGCTTCGCCGCTGAGTGCCCGGTGCCGGTCGACGCCCTGGACCTGCGCCGTCACAACCGGCCTGCCGCCGCTGACGATTGGGCCGGTACGCACAAGCACGTCGCGTCCTTTCCAGGGCTGCGGTGGCAGCGCCTGGGTTACAGCCGCGGCTGCTACGACGGCCGGCGGCCGGCCGGGCCAGTCCCGTTCCGCGCCGGTCCCTTGGAAGCCAGCCTCTAGAGCCTCAGTTTGGAGGCTCTCGGCCTGGGGCGAGACAACCGCTAGGGACCCGCCTCCTCCCGGCCCAGCCACACGGCCTCCGTCCGGGCCTGTACCCGTATCGCCTTTACCTGTGTCGGCCTTACCTGGCTCGCCTTTACCAGTCTCGCTTGTCCGCCGGCCTCTCACGGGCTGGTAGAAGGCTGCAGACCAGGTAGGCCGTCGGGGTCGTCCACCCCCCGGGCCATGAGGAACCCCCGTGCCCGCTCGGCCAGCGGGTAGCGGTTGACGAGGTCCCAGAAGGCCTGCCCATGACCACTCACGTGGAGGTGGGCCAGCTCGTGCACGATCACATAGTCGAGCACCCAGGGCGGCTCTTTGGCCAACCGGGACGAGATACGTATTGTCCCGTCTCCGGGGGTACAGCTCCCCCAACGGAAGAGCTGGTTATCGACCCAGCGGGTGCTGGTGGGGACGGCCAGGCCGAACTTGCCGGCCAGGACGTGCGCCCGCTGGTGCAGGTCCAAACTGGCCGAGTGCTGACGACGGCTGATGCGCCGGAGCATCTCGTTAACCCAGCGCTCCTCCTCGGCCCGGCTCATACTTGCCGGCACGCTGACCCTCACTACGTCCCCGACCTGGCGAGCCTGGACGGTCTTGTGCCGGCGTCTGCTCCGGACAACCTCCACCTTCATGACGGGGCGACAGGCTAGGCGCGGCCTGTGACCGTTTCGGCGTCCAGCGCCATCAGTTCAACGAACTCCAGGGGGACGAGCTCGGGGTCCTCTGGAGTGCCCTGCACGTCCAACCACCACCCGCTCAAGTTGGGGTGACGGTTGCCCTTAGCCGAGATGCCGAGGGCGCGTTCAAGGGCGATCACCACACCGCCGTGCGCCACTACCACAGCGGTTTCCGCCCCGCGACTGGCCAGGCGGCGCACCCCCCTCAATATTCGCCGGGAGAAGTCTTCGCCTGGTTCTCCGCCCGGGACCGTGCCCAGGCGGCCCGCCCGGCGGGCTTGGAACTCATCCGGCCACCGCTCGGAGATCTCCTCGTTGGTCAAGCCGTTCCACTGCCCCAGATCCTGCTCCCGGAGGTCGGGGTCGATGACCAGCGGCTTTTCGTACTCGAGCTCGAAAGCGATCACCTCAGCGGTCACCCGGGCCCGGGCCAGATCCGAGGCCGCCACTATGCCGGCCACGACGCCGGCGGCCGAGAGCGCCTGGCCGGCCAACCTGGCCTGGTCCATGCCGAGCTCGGAAAGAGGAGCGTCCGACCAGCCTTGCCACCGGCCGGCGGCGTTCCATACCGATTGAGCATGACGTACGAGGAGAAGGCGACCCACAAGGGACATCTTGGCAGACGGGGGTGATTACAGACCGGTAACCTCCAAGCGATGGCCGGTCCGTCAACTGTGCCCGGCGCCAGAGCAGCTGGCCGCTCGGGAGACGCCCACCGGAAGCCTGCCCGGCCGTGCCCGAAGGCCACCCGGCCGCGCCCGAAGGCCACTCAACGATGTCGGTAACTGGTGGCGGGGGCGAAGTCGACGAACAACCCGAGAAAAAAGTCGAGGGCCAGTGGGTGACGGTCCTGTTCTTTGCGGGAGCCAGGGAGGCGGCCGGCACCGGGCGCGCTCAGGCGCGGGCAGGCGGGCGCTCGGTGGCGGAACTACTGGCCGAGCTGGTCTCCACCTACGGCGACGGGCTCAAGGCGGTGCTGGCCACGTGCGCCGTATGGGTGAACGGGTCACCGGCGTCGGGCGCCACCCTGCTCGTTGAGGGCGACGAGGTCGCCGTTCTGCCGCCTGTGTCGGGAGGTTGCGGTACCCTCGGTTCTGATGTCCCTGAACGTCGACGAAGCCTTCAACCCCAGCTACCTTGAAGACCTGGAGGGGCTCTCGCTCGCCGAGCTGCGGGCGAAGCGACAGGCGTGCGCGGAGTTGGAGACCGACCTCTCCTACCTCCGGCGGCTGGCGCAGGCCAGGGTGGACTTGATCGTGGCGGAATCAGAACGGCGGCACCTCGGCCTGGCCGAGCTGGCGCCCGACACTCTGGTCGAGCAGTTGCCCCAGATCCTGAGCGAGCACACCCACGCCGCGGGGCTCGGGCGGCTGCCCGCCATCTTCGCCCCGGCTGCGGGTACCCAGCTCAGCCTGGCCGCCCGGGTCGAGGAGCTGCTGCCGTACTACAAATTGGAATCGCTGGCGACTTTGAGCTCCGCTGAGCTCGGCGAGCTCCTGACCCGTCTCTCCGGCCTCGAGCACGACGTCTCGGCTGAGCGGCGCAGGCTGCACGACATCCAGGACCGCCTCCAGGTAGAGCTGGTGCGCCGGTACCGCAGCGGCGAGGCCAACGTAGATACCCTGCTCGCTTAACCCCCCAATAGCGCAGGCGTCAGCCCCACACCACGCTGAGAAGGGCACGTACGGTACCGCGGCCGAGCAGTCCCTTTTGAGCACAAAAGCCCCTTATTTAACTGAAGATTTTCGTGCCAGCACTGGGCTACGATTGGCAATGCCGTAGCTCGAGGAAGCCCTGCGCGTTTCGTTCGGGGAAGTGCGAAATACCAGGGCCCGCGGGCTGCGGCGCTCCCGCCAGGTCGCCCCTTCAGGCGCTCTATCGTTTTGGCGATGGTGAAAGAGTTGCTGGTGATCGGTGGGGGCAAGATGGGCGAAGCTCTCGTACGAGGGCTACTGGACGCGGGCTGGGCCAGACCCGAACAGGTAGTGATCGTCGAGGTCGCACCGGCACGGCGAGCCGAGCTCGCGGGGCCGGGCGGCCTGGCCAGCAGGTTCGCCGGGCTCGAGGTGGTAGAAGGGGGCTCGCCGCCAGCCAAGGGTGCCGTCCTGGCGGTCAAGCCGGGTGATATCGAAGCCGCCTGCCGAGTGCTAGAGGGCAGCGGCGTGTCGCGCGTGCTGTCGATCGCGGCCGGCGTGACGCTGCGGGACCTGGAGTCTTTTTGCCCACAGGGCTCCGCCGTGGTGAGGGCCATGCCTAACATCGCCGCCCTCGTCAGAGCGGGGGCCACGGCCATATCGGCCGGTGCTCTGGCCGGCCCCGAGGACATGGAGTGGGCCGCCGGCATCATGCGGTCGGTGGGCCTGGTGGTCGAGGTCCCTGAGAAGCTGTTAGACGCCGTTACCGGGTTGTCCGGCTCGGGACCGGCATATGTGTTCGTGGTGGCGGAGGCCATGACCGAGGCCGGCGTCCTGATGGGCTTGCCCCGCCCGGTGGCGCGAGACCTTGTGGCCCAGACGCTCCTCGGTTCGGCCCAGCTGCTCCTGGGCACCGGCCAGAGCGCCGAGGACCTGAGGGCGGCGGTGACTTCGCCCGGGGGTACTACCGCCGCTGGCTTGCGCCGGCTGGAGGCTGGGCGGGGCTCGTTCGGCCATCATCGAAGCCGTGGCCGCCGCCGCCGAGCGCAGCCGCGAGCTCGGCGCCGGCCGCTGACCTCACGTTCGTGGCCTTATATGGACGGCGCCAATCGCGCCGCGCAATGGCAATAAGGCGCCACCCGGGGGTGCGCCAATACCCTTTCGTCTATTTCTCAGCGCACGTGGCCCCATTTGGGCGAGAACCCTCAATTACCAGCGGGTCAGCGGATAAAACTCGTACCAAACCTCCCAGTTCACCGCCCCGTCGCGTGCACTTTTCGACCGTGAAGCCGCGTCTGTTATCCCTTTTATCCGTTTATCGAATAAAACTGCAATAGGCGCGGGGCATCGGGTGATCGAGGCCCTCCCGGAGGAGCGGTCCGGGGCGCACGGGCCCTCCCGGGTGCACAAGGCCGCCTCTTTCGCCTACCCTCGTAGGTGGAGAAGGGTGCAACATGGCCAAGCCGAACGAGGCCCGGTCCAGGTCGCGCTACGTCACTGTCGCGGAGGTAGCAGGCCAGCTCCGGGTGTCCAACATGACGGTCTACCGCCTGGTGCAGTCCGGGCAGCTGCCGGCGGTACGAGTCGGGCGCTCGTACCGGATACGGGAAGAGGACGTGGACCGGTTCCTTGAAGCCCAGTACACCGCGGCCGGATAGCGGCCGGCGGGGTCAGGGGCCCCTTCAACGTAGTGACGCGCCCAGGGTCATCAGCCTGCTGACCGACTACGGGCTGGCCGACGGCTTCGTCGGCGCCCTTCACAGCGTGCTGAGGTCCCGCCTCCCGCTGGTGCCCATCGTTGACCTCACCCACGGAGTACCGGCCCAGGATGTGAGGGCGGGGAGCCTGGCCCTGAAACGGGCGGGGCCGTACCTGGCCGCCGGGGTCGTGCTGGCCATCGTCGACCCGGGCGTGGGCACCGCTCGGCGTTCCATCGCCCTTAGCGCGGGGGCGGCCGACCTCATCTTTGTCGGCCCCGACAACGGCCTGATGCTGCCCGCGCTCGACACCCTGGGCGGGCCGGCGCTGGGCGTCGAGCTCGAGAACTTGACGTATCAGCTGGCCGCGCCCGGCCCGACCTTCGCCGGCCGAGACATCTTTGCCCCCGCCGCTGCCTTTCTCGCCGGCGGCGGCCCTATGGGAGAACTCGGCCCGCCCTCGACCTGGAAAGCCTCGTACGCCTCCCGGCGCCGGTATGCCGGCGGCGGGGCAACGCCCTGGAGGTGGAGGTGACCTGGGTGGACCGGTACGGCAACGTGCAGTTGGCCGCCGGCCCCGACCACCTCGCCGGCGGCCCCAGCAAGAACGATCGAGTGACAGTCACAACGAGCCCGCGAGCAGGGGACATCGCCGAGCCCTGGGCCGCCCGGGTCGTCCACACCTATGGCGACCTCGCCCCGGGCGAGCTGGGCCTGCTCGTCGATTCGTACGGTTGCCTGGCGCTGTGCCAGAACGGCGCCAGGGCCGCCGACCGGTTGGCCATTCAGGAGCGGGACGTGGTGTGGCTCGAACCGCCAGTAGCCGGTTAGTCGGCGACCGGTTTAGTCGGCGACCGGTTTAGTCGGCGGCCGGTTAGAGGCGACGGGTTAGGTACAGCGGCCGGCTTAGGGGCGGCCCGATGGGCCCGGGCGCTGGCTTTGGCGCAGCCTGGCCGTACGATTGTGCCCATGGCAGCAGCACCCACGGCGGCGCGGCCGCTCCCCGAAGCGACATTGCGACGCCTTCCGCTCTACCTGCGAGCTCTCGTAGAGGCCAGTGGCGAGCGAATGTTGATGTTGTCGTCAGAAGAACTGGCCGCCCGTGCAGGCGTCAACGCCGCTCAGGTCCGCAAGGACCTTTCCCAGCTCGGTTCGTACGGGACCCGGGGGGTTGGGTACGACACCGAACTCCTGCGCCAGCAGATCAACCGCCAGCTCGGGCTCAACCGTGAACACAACGTCGCCGTCATCGGGGCGGGCAACCTGGGCCACGCCCTCGGGAACTACCGGGGGTTTTCAGAGCGCGGCTTCAACGTCGTGGCCGCCTTCGACACCGACCCGGACAAGTTCGGCACCTCCCTCGGCACGGCCGTCGTGTACCCGTTGTCAGATCTGAGCCGCGTAGTGCGGGAGAAGAAAATAACCATGGCCCTCATCACCACGCCCGCACAGGTGGCCCAGGACATCGCTGACCGGCTGGTCGCCGCGGGGGTCATCTCTATCCTCAATTTCGCGCCTGCAGTGTTGAACGTGGCACCGCACGTGTCGGTCCGCAAGGTGGACCTGGCCGTCGAGCTGCAAATCCTGGGCTATTACGAGCACTTACGCGCCGACCACTCGCCGGGGGCCAAAGCCGCCACCGCGTAATTAAGGAAAAAGGAGAAATCTTTGCCCGTCGACGCCGCCGTGTACCCCGTCTCGCTTCTGTTACGGGACCGATCGTGCTTAGTCGTCGGAGGAGGGCACATAGCTGAGCGTAAGGCCACCGGACTGCTCGCCGCCGGGGCGCGGGTGCACGTCGTAGCCAAAGAAGTCTTGCCCCCAGTTCAGGCGCTGGCCGGCCGGCCCGGCGTCGTCAGCATCGAGGAACGGCCCTACCGCCGCGGTGAGGTGGCCGGGTACTGGCTCGCGGTAGCCGCGACCGGTGACGGCGAAGTCAACAAGGCCGTCTATGAGGACGGCGAGGCGGCCCGGGTCTGGGTGAACTCCGCCGACGACCCGGCTTCGTGCTCGTACATCCTGCCGGCAGTGGCCCGCCAGGGCCCGGTCAGCGTGGCCGTTTCGACCTCGGGGTACAGCCCGGCGCTGGCCTCGTGGCTCAAGGGCCATGCGGCCGAGCACATGGGCCCCGAGCTGGCAGAGCTGGCAGAATTGCTGGCTGAAGCGCGGTCAAAACTCAAAGCGCAAGGCCGCAGCACAGAAGATATCGATTGGCGGCCGAGCCTAGATTGGGCCATGCTCGACCTCATCCGCTCGGGTCGCCGAGCCGAAGCGAAGGAGCGTCTCGAGGCTTGTCTATCGCCGTAGTCGGGATGAACCACCGAACCGTCCCACTGGACGCGCTGGAGCCGATGATCGTCTCCCCTGCCGACCTGCCCAAGGCGCTATCAGACCTGGCCGAGCGTCCTTACCTCGACGAGGTTGTGGTCCTGTCGACCTGCATGCGGACCGAGGTGTACGCCCTGGTCAACCGCTTCCATGGCGCCATGGCAGACATCCGGGAGTTCTTCGCCACATGGAGCGGGCAGCCGCCGGAAGAGTTTTCGGGGAGCCTGTACTCCTACTTCGACGAGGCGGCCGTGAGCCACCTCTTCAGGGTCTCGTCGGGGCTCGATTCGGCCTCTCTGGGCGAGCCTGAGGTGCTGGGGCAGGTCCGTCACGCGTGGGAGGTAGCCCGCAAGGAGGAAGTCATGCGGGCCTGTGCTGAGCGGGGCCTTCCGCCACGCCCTCCAGGTCGGCAAGCGCGCTCGAGCGGAGACCACTATTGCCCGCGGCACTACCTCTTTGTCTTACGCGGCGGTAGAGCTGGCGACCTCCGTCTTCGGCGAGTTGGAGGGCAAGCAAGCCTTGGTCATCGGCCTGGGGGAGATCGGTGAGAGCACGGCCCGGGCGTTTGCTGACGAGCCGGGCGCACCCCCTGTGCTGGTGGCCAACCGGACCAAGGCCAAGGCCACCCAGCTGGCTGAGTCGCTCGGAGGGCAGGTGGCACCGTGGGCCAGCCTCGGGGCCGCTCTGGCCAAAGCCGACGTGGTGGCCTGTTGCACGGCGGGGGAAGGCACCCTTCTCAGCGCTTCGTTCGTCCGGGACGTCATGACTTCACGACCTAATCGGGCCATGGTGCTGGTCGACCTGGCCGTGCCCCGCCACATCGACCCTGCCGTAGCCAGCTTGCCCGGCGTCACCTTGCTGAATATCGACGACGTGAGCGCGTTCATCGGTTCCAGGCTGGACGAGCGGCGGGCCGAAGTGCCGGCCGTCGAACGGATCGTGGTCGACGAGTTCGAGCGCTACACCACCTCACTGGCAGCCAGATCTGTGGCCCCTCTGGTGAGTAGCCTCCACGACCGGGCCGAAGAGATCAGGCAGGCCGAACTGGCCCGGTTCGAAGGCCGCCTTCGTCACCTCGGCCCGAGTGAGCGCGAAGCCCTTGAAGCGATGACGAAGCGGGTCGTGGCCAAACTCCTCCACGCCCCCACGGTCAACCTGAAGGCTGCCGCTGGTACGGCGAAGGGCGACGGGCTGGCTGACGCGTTCAGGGACCTGTTCGGCCTAGAACCCTGAGCAAAGAGCCCTGAGGCCAGAGCCTTGCGCCAGAACCAGGTGACGGTGTTCAGGCTGGCCACCAGGGGGAGCCCGTTGGCCGTTTGGCAGGCCAATCACATCGCCTCGCTCCTGCGAACGGCGCACCCAGGTCTGACGGTCGAACTGGTCACGATCACCACCTCCGGAGACCGCCGCGTGGACGTGCCCGTTTGGGAAATAGGCGGCCAGGGTGTGTTCGTGCGCGAGGTACAAACGGCCGTCCTCGACGGTCGGGCCGATGCCGCCGTCCACTCGGCCAAGGATCTTCCGCCCGTCCCGGCTCCTGGTCTCTGCCTGGCGGCGGTGCCGGTCCGGGGCGACCCCCGCGACGCACTGGTCGGCTGCCGGCTGGCGGACCTCGCCCCCGGGGCGCCGGTGGCTACGGGAAGTCAACGCCGGCGGGCCCAGCTGGCCTGGTTGCGGCCCGACCTGTCCTTCCAGAGCCTCAGGGGGAACATCGCCACCAGGCTCTCGCGGGTGCCGGAGGGGGGTGCCATAGTGGTGGCCCAGGCCGCTTTGACCCGGTTGGCGTTGTCGCCCGAACCGATGGAGACCCTGGGGACCGACATGATGCTCCCTCAGGTCGCGCAAGGAGCTCTGGCCGTCGAGTGCCGCTCCGATGACGGCGCCACCCTTGAACTGCTCGAGCCGATCAACGACATCGGGGCTCGCCAGGCAGTTGATGCCGAACGGGCCTTCCTGGCCACCATTGGCGGCGCCTGCGACCTTCCCGTCGCCGGTCATGCCCAGCGCACAGAAGCTGGAGACCTCCGGCTCGAGGGGCTGCTCGCCTCCCCTGATGGCCGCTCTCTGGTCCGCCGAGGCGCGGAGGGGCGGCCCCAAGACGCCGCCGAGCTCGGAAAACAGGTGGCCCAGATGGTCCTCGCCAGCGGCGGCCAGGAACTGCTAGTCGCCCTGGCCGAAAGGCCGTGACCGAGCCGCCCGTCACAACACCGGCCGGGTACAGCCAACACGGCTCAGAACTCGACATCGAGACAGGCTCGCCTGTGCCGGCCGAGGCGAGGGCGGTGCGGCGCCGGGCCACCCGCAGCGCCGGCATCGTCTACCTGGTGGGGGCAGGGCCGGGAGACCCGGGACTGATCACGGTGCGGGGTGCCGACGTACTGAGAACGGCCGACGTCGTCGTTCACGACCGCCTGACGGCCCCGAGCCTGCTTTCCTGGGCCCCGCCGGCCGCCGAGAAGGTCGACGTCGGGAAGCAGCCAGATGACCGGGGCGACCAGGCCGCCATCAATGCGTTGCTCATCGAGCGGGCCAAAGCCGGGCTCAGAGTGGTGCGGCTGAAGGGTGGTGACCCGTTCGTTTTCGGGCGAGGCGGAGAAGAAGCGCTCGCCCTCATCGACGCGGGGGTGGCATTCGAGGTCATCCCGGGGGTGACGTCCGCGGTGGCGGCACCTGCATACGCCGGCGTCCCGGTTACTCATCGGGGGCTAGTCACCGCCTTTACCGTGGTCGCCGGCCATACCCGGTCCGTCGACCTCACCCCCGGCCGGGGAGGCACCGATTGGGAAGCCTTGGCCCGCGGCGGAGGGACGATCGTGGTCCTGATGGGCGCAGCCCACCGGGGCAAAATCGCCGAACGCCTCATGGCCGGCGGCCTCTCCCCGGGGACACCCGTGGTCGCGGTCCAGTGGGGCACGAGCCGAAGCCAGGTGACCCGCCGGACTACCCTCGATCAGCTCGGCGCCGCCCCGCTGGGCCCACCGGTCACGATCGTGATTGGCGAAGTCGCCGGCCTGGATCTGGCCTGGTTCGACAACCGGCCTCTCTTCGGCCACACCGTGGTGGTGACCCGCGCCGCCCACCAGGCGGCCCCCTTGAGCCGGCGCTTGGAGGACCTGGGGGCGCAGGTCCTGGAGATCCCGGTCATCGCCTTGGCCCCGCCGGCCGACAATGGCGCCGCACTGGGGGCCCGTGCGTCACGGTTGAGCGGTGGCGAGTATTCGTGGGTCGTGTTCACCTCCGCCAACGCGGTGCACCGGTTCTTCGCGTTCATCCCTGATTCGCGTTCGCTCGGTCGGGTACAGGTGGCGGCCATCGGGCCGGCCACTGCCGAGGCCTTGAGGCATTACCGTATCGTCGCCGACCTGGTCCCGGGCGATTACCGGGCCGAGGGGCTCATCGACAGGTTCCCTTTCCCGGAGCGGTCCCATACGCCCGGGACGGTGCTGGTCCCGCAGGCGGCCGGCGCCCGGCCCGACCTACGAACGGGGCTGGAGGCAAAAGGCTGGCCGGTCGACGCGGTCGAGGCTTACCGGACCGTCCCCGACGAAGTGAGCGAAGAACTCCTCCGCGCCTCTGAGCAAGCCGACGCCATCTGCTTCGCATCCTCCTCCGCCGTCGAGAGCTACGTCGACCAAGCCCGGAGGGCGGGCACCGGCACCCCGCCCGTCGTGGCCTGCATAGGGCCAGTCACGGCCGCTGCCGCCAGAGACCGAGGGTTGAACGTGGCCGCCGAGGCCGACGAGCACACCCTCGACGGGCTCGTCAGTGCTCTTGTCAGTGCTCTTGGCCCCCGTTCCTGAGCCGGGGCTCAGCGCCTACTGGAGGGCGGGAAAGAGGGCGCCCGGGCTAGGTCTAGGATGTCCAGCACTGTTGCAGGTCGTGCGCAAAAAGCGAGAGCCTCAGGAGGGCAAGCAGCGTGTACTTCGTCGGCATCGGCGCCATCTACCTCGTCCTGATCCTGACTCTCGGTTTCTTGACGATCCGCAAGGGCCACTGGGTGATGTTCATTATCGGGATCATCTTCCCCCTCTTCTGGGTCATCGGGGCCATCATGCCCCCGGTGGGGGGACGCAGATAGGGCTTCCAGGCCGGCCCCGTGCCTGCGTCAGAGCCTTCGCCAAGGGCTGGCGACGCTCTGGACGGTTTCTTACGCCCGAGCGAATAAACCGTCCAAAGCGACGCGGACGCCTAACCGGCGAGATATTGCCCGAGGTGGCCGAGCTGTGCCCCGGATAGCGTGTCCGCCATGGGCTTTCCCCAGACCAGGATGCGC
The DNA here is from genome assembly GCA_963845605.1 of uncultured Acidimicrobiaceae bacterium. Classification (GTDB taxonomy): domain Bacteria; phylum Actinomycetota; class Acidimicrobiia; order Acidimicrobiales; family Palsa-688; genus Fen-671. The sequence continues at coordinate 108,093 of CAWJSS010000001.1, read as the reverse complement.
CGGTTGCGCCGGTCCCCGGTCCTTCGCGAGATGGTGGCCGAGACCGGTGTGGGCGTTAAGGACCTGATAGCGCCCCTGTTCGTAAGGGAAGGAATCGAGTCTCCCCAGCCGATCGTCTCCCTTCCTGGCGTCGTCCAGCACACGGTCGAGTCCCTCGTAAAGGAGGCGCGCCGGCTGTGCAGCCTCGGCGTCCCGGCTGTAGTCCTGTTCGGCGTGCCCGCCACCAAGGACGCCGAGGGCAGTCAGGCCTGGGCGCCCGACGGTGTCGTCCAGGTAGCGCTGGCCACATTGCGCCATGAATTGGGCGGAGAGATGGTCCTTATAGCCGACCTCTGCGTGGACGAGTACACGGACCACGGCCATTGCGGCGTCCTCGACGCCAGGGGTGATGTCGCCAATGACCCGACGCTCGACCTCTACGCTCGAGCCGCCCTGGCCCAAGCCCGGGCGGGAGCCGACCTGGTGGCCCCATCGGGGATGATGGACGGCCAGGTGGCCGCCATCCGCCAGGCGCTGGACGCCGATGGCCATAGCGACGTCGGGATCCTGGCCTACTCGGCCAAATTTGCCTCCGCCCTTTACGGGCCGTTCCGCGATGCCGTGGACGTCACCATTGCCGGCGGCGGCGACCGCAAGGGCTACCAGCAGGACCCCCGGAACCTGAGGGAGGCGGTCCGGGAAGCAGAGCTGGACGTGGCCGAGGGGGCCGACATCGTCATGGTCAAACCGGCCCTGCACTATCTGGACGTCATCGCCGCCGTCCGCCGGGCCGTCCCGGTGCCAGTGGCTGCCTACCACGTGAGCGGCGAGTACGCCATGGTCAAGGCGGCCGCCGAGCGGGGCTGGCTCGACGGTACGGCGGTTGCCCTCGAACAGCTCGGCGCCATCAAACGGGCCGGCGCGGACATGGTCCTCACCTACTTCGCCGGCGAGGTGGCCGACCTGCTGGGGGCCTGAAGGTGACGCGTGAATGAGCGACTCAGTACAGGAATTGGGACCAAGGGTGGCCGCTGAGGACAAGGGGGGTTCGGCGCCACCGCCGCCGGCCCTGTCCAACGCGTCGCTCTTCGAGCGGGCCTGCCGGGTTACCCCTGGCGGGGTCAACTCGCCGGTGCGCGCCTTCAAGGCGGTGGGCGGGGCCCCCTACTTCGTCGCCAGGGGCAAGGGCGCCTACGTGGCCGATGTAGAGGGCGTGAGTTACATCGATTACGTCCAGTCTTACGGCGCCTCGATACTCGGCCATGCCCACCCCAAAGTCGTCGAAGCCATCCGTCACGCCGCGGCGGAGGGCACTACCTTCGGGGCACCGACACCCCGTGAGGTACTGCTAGGAGAGGAAATTTGCTCGAGGGTGGCGGGATGCGAAGAGGTAAGGCTGGTGAGCAGCGGAACGGAGGCGGCCATGTCGGCCGTGCGCCTGGCCCGGGGCGCCACCGGCCGCCAGCGGCTGGTGATCTTCCAAGGCTGCTATCACGGCCATAGCGACGCACTGCTGGCCGGGGGTGGGAGCGGCATCGCCACCCTGGGCTTGCCCGCCTCCGCCGGCGTACCTAAATCGGCAGTGGCGGAAACCCTGGTGGCGCCCTACAACGTCCTGCCCGAGATCGGCAACGACGTCGCTGCTGTCCTGGTCGAGCCCGTGGCGGCGAACATGGGGCTGGTCCCTCCCAGCCCGGGCTTCCTCGCCGGCCTGCGAGAAGCGTGCACCCGGGCGGGAGCACTGCTCATTTTCGACGAAGTCATCACCGGGTTCCGGGTGGCCCGAGGCGGGGCTTCCTCGCTCTTCGGCGTTACCCCGGATATCTGGTGCTTCGGAAAGGTGGTCGGCGGGGGCCTGCCGTTGGCCGCCTTCGGCGGGCGCCGGGACGTGATGGAGCAGCTTGCCCCCAACGGGCCCGTCTATCAAGCAGGCACCCTCTCGGGTAACCCCGTGGCCACGGCGGCGGGACTGGCGGCGCTTTCCCTTCTCGACGACGCCAGCTACAAGGAGCTGTCGGCGTTCGCCGGCCGGCTGGGGGCAGGGCTGGCTTCAGCCGCGAAGGAATCGGGGCTCGAAATCCATATCCCTGTGGCTGGCCCGCTTATCGGGATATTTTTTGGGGCCGGCCCGGTCCTTGACTACGACGGAGCCCACGCTTCAGCGGCCACCGGCCTTTACCCACCCGTGATGCGAGGCTTGCTGTCCGAGGGCGTGGCCATAGCCCCCGGTCCTTACGAAGTGATGTTCCCGAGCGTGGCCCACGGCCCCGTGGAACTGGAGCGCACCGTAGACGCGTTTACCAACGTAACTCGGGCCATCGCCGCCTCGGCCTGAAGCGCGCTTTGGGCGAGCGGGCTCTGGAGTATCAGGACGACACGTCGACGGCGTGAGGACGCTTCGCTTTAGCTATCGCGACCAGGGCTTTGTAGGCCGCCTCCGCTGGTCCTATCTCGTCGGGCCGCAGCATGTTGGACATAATGCGCAGCAACCACTCCAGTACCGGCCGGCTGTGCATGCCGGTGACCGTGCAGGCTCTCATTATGTCCGGCCGGCTGATGGCTCTGACGAAGCCACGGGCGACGCGGTAGTAGAGCCCGTACTCGGCGTCCAGACGCTCCTCGTACGTCGCCAGCAGGCTGGCGTCGTCGTTGGCCAGTACTTGGTGCAGGACGTCGGCCGCAATCCGGCCCGTCTCGTACCCGTACGCGATCCCCTCGCCATTGAACGGGTTGATCATCCCGGCGGCGTCCCCCGTCACCAGGTGCGTGGGGCCCGAACGAGGGCCGACAGAAAAGCCCATCGGCAGGCGCCCGCCGGTAGCGGGGCCAAGGCACGTCTCGGGCCTGATGTCCCACGACTTGGGGGCAAGCTGGCAAAAGGCCTCGAGCATCTGGGTCGTGTTCGCACCCTTCCAGATCGACGACGTGGTGAGCAGGCCGACGCCGACGTTGATGCGCCCGTCGCCCACCGGGAAAATCCACCCGTAACCCGGCATCGAGTGGCCCGCCAGGTCCTTCAGGTCCAACCATGAGTCGATCCACGGCTCGTCGTGACGGGGAGAGCTCCAGTAGCCGCGCAGCGCCATTCCCTGCGGGTATGTACGGTTGCGCTGGTTGCCGAGCGCCCACCCGAAGCGTGAGTTGGCGCCGTCTGCCACCACCACATAGCGAGCGGTGACCTGGCCGCTGTGACCGTCGTCGCCCTTGGCCGTCAGGCGGGCGCCTCGAAGGGCTCCGTTGGCCATGACAGGTTCAGCCGCCTCGGTGTGCTCCCACAGAGTGGCGCCAGCTTTGGCGGCGCGACCGGCCACCATGGCGTCAAGGTCTTTCCGGGTGACGACATAGCCGTAACCGGGCAGGCCTTTGACTTCGGGCCAGGCCAGTTCGATGGTGCGGCCAAAGCCGTGCGAGCGCAGGCCCTGGTACCGGTGCGAGGCAAGTAGCTCCGCGCCCAGGCCCATGTCCTGGAGTTGGCGGACCGACCGCGGGGTGAGGCCGTCGCCGCATGTCTTCTCTCGAGGAAAGGACTTGCGCTCCAGCAGCAAGACCTCGTGGCCGGCTTTGGCCAGCCAGTACGCACAGGATGCTCCCGACGGGCCCGCCCCGATAACCAGGACGTCGCAATGGTGTTCACCGGCGGGTAGGCCGGCGGTGGTATTGGTCATCTGCCTCTGACGGAGATCGGCGGGGCGGTTTCGGCACCCGTACCAAAACGGCAAGGCAGGAGGGACCGTCGTCGCTTATGCGCTCTTATTCGCTGTGATGCTACTGGGCCCCGCTCGAGCCGGCCAAGTACCGGCCCCACCCGCCCTCATTTAGACCGTCGGAAAGCGCCCGCCCGCCTTTTCCACGGTGGAGACAGTCGCCTCACGCCCGCTGTGGGGCCTTGTGCCAATGTGTGCTCCGTTCGGAGGGGGCGCTAGCCTGAGCGCTTGATGGACCAGTACCTGCCCATCCTGCTTCTCATAGTGCTTGTGCTGGCGTTCGCCATTGGTTCGTTCATGGCCTCGAAGATGCTGGGGCCAAACGGTCACCTCGACCCGGCCAAGCGAGGGCCGTACGAGTCCGGCATCGCGCCCGTATGGGAGACGCCGCCGCGCTTTCATGTCCGGTTCTACCTGGTCGCCATGATCTTCATCATCTTCGACATCGAGGTCGTCTTCCTCTATCCGTTCGCCGTCATGTTCCATCAGTTGAGCACGTTCGGGTTCGTCGAAATCGCAACGTTCGCCCTCGTCGTGTTCATAGCCTTCGCGTACCTGGTCTCCCGGGGCGCGCTTGATTGGGGCCCCGGCAAGCGTTTCGGCAACCGTACCGGCGCACCCGTTACCCGGACCATGAACTCGACTATCCGGCGGGTCAGCCGGCCCGGGGTACCGGTGCAACGCACCCCCTCCAGGGCCACCACGGCGACGACGGCCAAATCGGCCGCCAGCAAAAACGAGCCGGTTACGGCGGGCAAAGGGGGCCAGTAAATGGGCCTCGAGGACCTGCACCACAACTTCCTCACCGGCACCCTGGAAGACATCGTCAAATGGGCGCGGGCCTCGAGCTCATGGGGGGCCAACTTCGGGCTCGCCTGTTGCGCGATGGAAATGATGGCCAGTGGGGCGGCCAACTTCGACCTGGCCCGCTTCGGCATGGAGGTGTTCCGGGCCTCGCCCCGCCAGGCTGACCTCATGATCGTGGCCGGGCGGGTGAGCCAGAAGATGGCCCCCGTACTGCGCCAGGTCTACGACCAGATGATGGAGCCCAAGTGGGTCATCTCGATGGGAGTGTGCGCGTCTACGGGAGGGATGTTCCACAACTACGCCATCGTCCAGGGCGTGGACCAAGTCGTCCCGGTCGACGTCTATGCGCCCGGTTGCCCGCCAGGGCCCGAAACCCTCATCCACTCGATTCTCACTCTTCACGAGCAAATCCGCCGCGGTGAGATAACCCGGCGCCGCGCCGACACGGGCGCCGGCGCCGGCCTGCACCTCGAAGAGGTCCGTTCCCTCGAGCTCGCCTCTTCGGCCGATGGCGGCCAGACGGTGAGCAGGTGAGCGACACCGGGCCGGCGGAAAAGGTCCCGGCGGAAAAGGTCCCGGCGGCCAAGGAGCTGGCGGCCAAGGAGCTGGCGGACAGCGCGCCCACCGAAAACGAGCCCGAAGAAGGCGAGCTGGGGGCGAACGAGGGCCCGGCACCGCTTCATGGCTGCCCCGTAACCGAGACGTTCGGCCAGCGCACGGTCCACACCGACGGTTCGCGGTACTTGGCCCTGATGGAAGCCCTGTACAGGGATGGCTTCGAGGTCTGCATCGGCGTCAGTGGGGTCGACTACTTGACCCACCCGGGCCGTGACTTGCCTGCTGGGATAGCGCCCGAACGCTTCGAGGTCGTCGTCGAGCTCTTGTCCCTCTCCCGCAAAGAGCGCTTGCGGGTCCGTTGCCAGGTGCCCGGAGATGAGCCGGTCGTGCCCAGCCTGTTCGACCTCTGGCCCGGCACCGAAGCCCACGAGCGGGAGACCTTCGACATGTTCGGGATCCGGTTCGACGACCACCCTGACCTGACCCGGATCCTTATGCCCGAAGACTGGGAGGGCTACCCGTTGCGCAAGGACTACCCGGCCGCCAACGTCCCCGTGCAGTTCAAGGAGGCGCCGTCGTGAGCCGGTGGCTAACCGCACGACAAGACGGGCACGACGCGATGACAGACACCTCGCTCAGCGACCTGCTGAAGGCCAAGACCTCAGAGGGTGCTCAAGAAATGCTGGCTCGCCAGCAGACCAACATCAAAGAGCTGCGAGCCGAGTACGGCGGCGTCCTGCGCTTGCCCGAAGGGGTCTCGATCGACCCCACGGACTACAACTACGAGTCCCCTGACGACGAAACGACGATCTTGAACCTGGGGCCTTCTCACCCCTCGACGCACGGCGTCCTGCGGGTAATGGTCGAGGTGCGCGGCGAGCAGGTGCTACGGGCCAAACCCGTCATCGGTTATCTCCATACAGGTATGGAGAGGACGGGCGAGGACCTCATGTACCACCAGGGCGCCACCAACGTGACGCGCATGGATTACCTGTCGCCCTTTTTCAACGAATTGGCGTACTCGTTATCGGTGGAAAAGCTGGCCGGGGTAGAGGTACCGCCGCGCGCCACCTGGGTCCGGATGCTGATGTGCGAGCTGAACCGCATATCTTCACATCTTCTATGGCTGGCTACCAACGGCGCCGACCTGGGTGCCCTCAACATGCTCGTTTACGGTTGGCGTGACCGGGAACTGGTGCTGGCCTTTTTCGAAAAGGTGACCGGGCTGCGGATGAACCACAACTACATCCGTCCGGGCGGAGTGGCGGCCGACCTGCCCGACGGTTGGCGTGACGACGTCAGAGCAATATGCGACGCCGTACTGAAACGCATGGACGAGTACGACAACCTGCTTACCGGGCAGCCGGTATTGCAGGCCCGCATGGACGGGGTCGGGCCTCTCGATGCTCCCACTGCTGTCGGGCTCGGCCTCACCGGCCCGCTCTTGAGGTCGACGGGCGTGGCCTACGACGTCCGGCGGGACTTTCCCTACCTGGCTTACGACGACGTCAAGTTCGACGTGATAATAGGGACGTCGGGAGACTGCTGGGACCGTTTTGCCATCCGCGTCAATGAGATCCGCGAGTCCGTCCGCATTGCGCGACAGGTGGCGGAGGCGATGCCCGGAGGCGATTACCGCTCCCAGGACAAGAAGTTCACCCCTCCCCCCCGGAACCGCATCAATGAGTCGATGGAAGCGCTGATCCACCACTTCAAGCTCTTCACCGAGGGTTTCCGGGTGGCGCCGGGCGATGCCTACGTCCCGGTCGAGTCGCCCCGCGGCGAGTTGGGCTGCTACATCGTTTCGGACGGGACGGCGAAGCCGTACCGGCTCCACGTGCGCGCCCCGTCGTTCGCCAACTTGCAGGGCCTGGCCCCGATGGCCCGGGGCGGTTTCATCCCCGACGTCATAGCCGTCATCTCGAGCATCGACCCCGTCCTGGGGGACGTAGACCGCTGAAACCTCGGATGTCCCGCCCCGGGCTGGTCCGCGCCCTCCGGGCGGAGCCGGGGGTTGGGGTCCCCGGGCGGGTTATGTGAATTGGTCCTGGAGCGGCCACATCGGCAAAGATCATTACCCGTGGCAAGGCTCAACGACGAGAACGTGGTGCGAACGCGAGAGCTCATCTCGCTCTACCCGCACAAGCGTTCCGCCCTGATCCCGGCGTTGCACCTGCTCCAGGAGCAGGACGGGTACCTGAGCCCGGACGGGATCGAGCACGTGGCGGAGCTCGTCGACTTGACACCCGCAGAAGTCCGGGGCACAGCCAGTTTCTACGAGATGCTCCATCTAAAGCCTGTGGGCCGCTATCTCGTGGCGGTATGTACCAACATCGCCTGCATGCTGGCCGGTGCGTACGAGCTTCTCGAACATATGGAACAGCGCCTGGGCGTGTCCCTCGGAGGGACGACAACAGACGGGACGTTCACGCTGGAAGACACGGAATGCCTGGCTTTATGCGGCAACGCGCCTTGCCTGGTGGTCAACTGGCGCTACTTCGGGGACATGACGCCGGAGCGCTGGGACACGCTGTCCACAGACCTGGCGGAGGGCCGGCTGGGCGACGAAGTCCCGCCCCACGGCACCCTCAACCGTGTCAGGCGGACCGTCGGGCTCCCGGCCGGCGGCGGGAGCGGCAGCCAGGCGGACAAGGCCGCGGCACCGTCTCCACGCTCGGCACCGTCCCCCTCGCCACGCGCCAAGCGCGGCGCTCAGGCGGCCCGCACTACGCCCGCCGCCGCTGGCAATGGGCCCAGGGTCCCACTGACGACGTCTCGCACGACAGCCGCAGTGGCGAGCACCCTTGACCCCGGCGCCGGCATACCCGGCACAGGAAATGCGGCGAAATGACTGGCACTGGACCTACTGACACTGGACCTACTGGCACCGAACCTACTGGCCCGAAGTTTGGGCCAAAGATCGTGACGGCTCGTTTTGGGCAGGACCAGAGCTGGACGCTGCAGAGCTACCTCGCTGACAACGGGTACGAAGGGTTGCGAAAAGCGCTCGCCATTACGCCGGAGGAGATCCGCCAGTCCACGTTGGCCGCCAGCATCCTGGGCCGCGGGGGCGCCGGCTTCGACGCCGGTCGCAAATGGTCGATGTTGCGCAAAGCCCAACCCGTGTACCTGGTTGTGAACGGCGACGAAAGCGAGCCGGCGACCTTCAAGGACCACGCCCTCATGGAAGGGGACCCTCATCAATTGATCGAGGGCGTGGTTATATGCGCATACGCCATTGGGGCCGCGCAGGCCTTTATTTTCGTGCGTGGCGAGATGGCGCTGGCCCAGGAGCGCGTCCAGGCGGCGCTCAACGAGGCGTACGAGTACGGAGCGGTGGGGGCCAAAATCCTGGGCTCAGACTTCTCGGTCGACATCGTCGTCCACCCGAGCGCCGGCGCCTACATTGCCGGGGACGAGACCGGGTTGCTCGAAAGCCTCGAGGGCAAACGCGCCTTCCCCCGCATAAAGCCACCGAATTACCCCGCCGCCATGGGCCTTTACGGCGCGCCGACGGTCGTGAACAACGTCGAGACTCTTTCAAACCTGGCCTGGATCATGAGGAACGGGAGCGATGCATTTCACGCCCTCGGCGAAGGCCCGTCCAGAGGCACCAAAGTGTTGTCCCTCTCCGGCCACGTCCGCCGGCCGGGGAACTATGAGGTCGAGTTCGCCAAATTAACTTTCCGTCAGCTCATTTACGACCCCGAGCTCGGCGGCGGCATAAGGTACGACCGCCAGTTGAAAGCGTTTATCCCGGGCGGAGCGTCCTCGCCGTGGTTCGGCCCGCAACACCTCGATGTGTTCATGGGCAACGAAAAGATCGCCGAGGCCGGCTCCATGGCCGGGTCGGGCGCCATAACGGTTATGGACGAGATGACGTGCCCTGTACGAGCCGGGTGGCGGATAACCCGCTTCTTCCACCGTGAATCCTGCGGGCAGTGCACGCCCTGTCGCGAAGGGTCTGGCTGGCTCGAGAAAATCATGCGGCGCATCGAAGACGGCGAAGGCCGCGAAGCGGACCTGGACCTCCTTATGGACGTGTGCGACAACATCTCTCCCGGGGTGCGGTGGCCGCCCAGCGCAAACGACAATTTGCCCCCTGGGCCCGTCGATCCCGAGCCCGATCGCCTCGGGGATACGGATGTTCCGGGACGAGTTCCTCGAACACATCCGCTCCGGCCAATGCCCCTTCCCCCCCGACCGTCTGGCCACGAGCCCCGCCTATGCCTGACCGGACACTTCCAGGCAACCAGGCCTCGACGCCGCCGGGGCAGGACAGCGCGCCCGAGGCTCCTACGGTCGACGACGGTGTCACGATCACGCTCGACGGCCGGCAGGTGGTGGCCAAGAGGGGCGAGTTGCTCATAAGCGTGGCCGAGCGGATGGGGACCTACATACCCCGCTTTTGCTACCACCCCCGGATGAAACCGGTCGGGATGTGCAGGATGTGCCTCGTTGATGTCAAGGGGCCGCGGGGCTTCAGCCTCTCGCCGGCTTGTTACTTGAACGTCGTCAACGGCATGGAAGCGGTTACGGACAGCCCGGCGGTGAAGAAGGCCCAGGACGGCATCCTGGAGTTCCTGCTCGTCAACCACCCTCTCGACTGCCCGGTGTGCGACAAGGGGGGCGAGTGCCCCCTGCAGGACCAGACGCTCGCCTACGGCCCCGGCGAGACGCGCTTCGTGGAGGAAAAACGCCACTGGGACAAGCCCATTCCCCTTTCAGAGCTGGTCCTGCTCGACCGCGAGCGTTGCATCCAGTGCGCCCGTTGCACTCGTTTTGCCGAGGAAGTGGCCGGCGATGCCGGGATCGACTTTGCCTCGCGAAGCGATTCGACCGAAGTAGCGATTTACCCAGGCGAGCCTTTCGTATCTAATTTCAGCGGCAACGTCGTCCAGATCTGCCCCGTGGGTGCCCTTTTGGCTAAGCCCTATCGGTTCAAGGCCAGGCCGTGGGACCTGCAACAAGTGGAAACGACGTGCAACTTCTGCGCCGTGGGATGCCGCGTAGTCGCCCAGTCCAGTTCGGACCAGGTCGTCCGTTTCCTCGGTGTCGACAGTGACCCTGTCAACTGGAGCTGGCTCTGCGACAAAGGCCGTTTCGGCTTCGAAGCCCTGAATAGCCCCGAGCGGCTGTCGCAGCCGCTCGTCCGGCCAACCGCTGGCGCTGGCCAAGGCGAGTTGACCGACAGCAGTTGGGCCGAGGCCTTTGCCGAGATTGTCAGGCGGCTCGACGGAGTGGCCGGGCGCCGGATCGCTGTCATCGGCGGCTCTCGCCTCCCCAACGAGGACGCCTATGCGTGGGCCAAACTGGCCCGTACCGTGTTGCACACGGACAACGTCGACGCTCAACTGGGTGACGGGCTGCCCGGCGACCTGGTGGCCAGTTTGCCTCGGGCCACCATCGATGACGTGTGCGCGGCCCCGCTCGTCGTCACGATTGCCCCGGACATCAAAGAAGAATTGCCCGTCCTCTACCTTCGGCTTCGGCATGCCGCCCTCGAGCAGGGCACGGCCGTCATCGAATTAAGCGCCGCCTCCACTGGGATCTCTTCGTTTGCGACTCAGTCGCTCCGGTACCGCCCGGGCGAGCTGAGCGACCTCGTCCGCGCGCTATCGGGCGATGCGCAGGTAACCAGCGCCGTGGCCGGTGTCCAGCCCGAACAGGTCGAGAGCGCCCGCCAGGCCATTGGCAGCGCCGCCCCTTCGCCCACCGGCGGTGCTCGTGTGGCGGTCGTCATCGGGAGGCCGTCGCTGGCCGAGGCGGCCACCGGCGCGGTCGAATCCGCCCTGCTGCTCGCTCAACTACCGGGGGTGGTATTCCTCCCCGCGTTACGGCGCTCGAATGTCCACGGGGCTATCGACATGGGGCTGGCGCCCGGCGTGTTGCCCGGCCGGACCAGCCTCGACGCTGGCCGGGACTGGTACGAGCACCACTGGGGGACGGCCCTACCTGCTGACAGCGGCCATGACACGCTCGGGATGCTGAGGGAGGCGGCCGACGGCAACCTCGACGTCCTGTTCCTGGTGGGGGCCAACCCGATTGCGGACTGCCCGGACAAGGAACTGGCCGAGCGCGCCCTCGAGGGCGCTCGGTTCGTCGTTGCCGTCGATGCCTTTTCGACCGCCAGCACGGCCCGGGCCGACGTGGTGCTCCCGGCTGCCATATACACGGAAAGGCACGGCAGCTTCACCAATATCGAGGGGCGCATTACATGGCTGGGGCAGACGGTGACGGGACCTGGCAGCTCCCGCGCTGATTGGATGATCGCGGCCGAACTCGCCTCTCGGTTGGGCGGCGATCTCGGGGCCAGCACGTTGGCTGAGCTGTGGGCGGAGATAGAGCGGGTTTCGCCGTTGCACCATGGCGTTTCCTCAAGCTCTGCTGGTATCGCGCCAGGCTCGCAACGGAATAGTGGTGCCAATCGGGCCAGGCTCGGCGAAAGAGGAAGCCAACCAGGCGCCTGCGCCCCTGGACCCGATGGCCGACCCCGGTATCGCGTCGGCTGAGCTCCATCCTCTCCCACCCGTGCCGGAGTGGCAGGCCTCACTCCGGGCCACGGACAGCTCTATCGCCCCGGCCGGTGCACCCGCAGTTGGCCCGCCGGCCCGGCTGACCCCAAGGGCGCCCACAGCAGCGGGCACTCCGGGCTCGGGGGCTACCGGCAGAGGGACTGAGAACAGCGAAAGCCAAGGGCCGCAGAGCTCACTTCGCCTCGTGGCCAGCCGGCCGATGTGGGATGGGGGCGCCTTCGTCCAGTTCTCCCCATCGTTAGCGCAACTTCACCCCGCCCTGGAGTTGCGGGTCAACCCAGGCGACCTGGCCCGGCTAGGGGTGGAAAATGGCAGTTTCGTGCGTGTGAATGCCGGGACTGGACGGGCCGGAGTGGTGGCGACCGCGGTGGCGGACGCCGCTGTCCCGAGACGGTACGGCCGTACTACCCTTCAATCTTCCCGGGGGAGGAGCGGGCAATTTGATAGATGCGCTCGCTCCGCACACTGAGATCACGCTGGGGCCGGTGGAGCAATGATGATCGCGGCCACCACGGTTCAGGGCGACCCGCTGTTTTCTCATGGTCTCACCTGGCAAGTTTGGGTGATCGTAATCGTGAAGGTCCTGGTGGTCTTCGCCCTGCTCATGATCTCGGTCCTGTTCATGGTCATGTACGAGCGCAAAGCCGTCGCCCGCCTGGGTAACCGCTGGGGCCCGAACCGGGCCGGGCCTAACGGTTGGCTGCAATCGCTGGCCGACGGCATCAAGCTGTTCTTCAAGGAAGCGATGCTCCCCTTCCAAGGGGACAGGCTCGTTTACCGCATGGCACCGGTGATAGTCCTGGTGCCTGCGTTCGTGGCCTTTTCGATCGTTCCCGTGGGGGGGACGATAACCATCGGCGGGTACACCACCCTTCTGCAATTGGCCAACCCGCCCTGGGGCATCCTCCTCATGCTGATGTGCTCGAGTGTGAGCGTCTACGGCGTGATGCTGGCCGGCTGGTCTTCGGGCTCGAAGTACCCATTGATGGGAGCTGTGCGCTCGAGCGCACAGATGGTGTCGTACGAGGCGGCGCTGGGGTTGACGGTCGCTACGGTAGTACTTGTCACCGGGTCGCTGCTGACGCCCGTAATCGTTGCTGAACAGCACGGCGGGTTCCTTTACCACTGGAACATCCTGCGTACGTTCGGAGCCCCGGCCGCCATTTTCTTCATCGCCGTTACCGCAGAAATGACCCGGCCGCCTTTTGACCTGGTCGAGGCGGAAGAGGAGCTGTCGGGCGGCTTCAACCTGGAGTACTCCTCCATCGGGTTCGCCCTTTTCTACCTGGCCGAGTACATGGCCCTGGTGGTCAATTCGGCCATTTTCACCACTCTTTTCCTGGGTGGTCCCGACGGCCCCCGCATCGCCAGTCACTCGATCGGCCCGTTCTGGTTCGCCCTCAAGGTGCTGATCATCCTGTACGTCTACGTATGGATACGGGCCACACTGCCCCGTCTTCGTTACGACCAGCTCATGGACCTGGGCTGGAAACGGCTGATCCCGGGGGCGCTCGCCCTCATGCTCATCGTGGCCGGGGCACGCATCAACGCCATCTGGGGCCTGGGCGCACTGGTGGGCTGCTGTGCGGCCTTCCTGTTATTGAGCCGCGCTATCGATGTCGGCCACTCAACGGAGCAAGAGGGCGGCATGTTGTCCGACCTGGAGGCACCATGAGCTTTCTCGATCAGAACCGGTTCGTCTCGTTTTTCAAAGGCTTTTTCGTCACCGGCAAGCAGCCGGTCAAGCCGAAGGTCACCACCCAGTACCCGGAGGAAAAGCGGCCCAAGCCCGAACGGCTGCACGGCCGCCACGTGCTCAACCGGTACGAGGACGGGATGGAGAAGTGCATCGGTTGCGAGCTGTGCGCCGGTGTCTGCCCGGCTCGCTGCATTTATGTGCGGGGAGCAGACAACCCCCCGGACGCTCCGGTCTCACCGGGAGAGCGGTACGGGTTCGTCTACGAGATCAACTTCCTGCGTTGCATCCACTGCGACCTCTGCGTCGAGGCGTGCCCTACTGAGGCCATAACCGAGTCCAAGTTGTTCGAGTTTTCTTTCACCAACCGCGAAGACGCCATCTATACCAAAGCAGAACTCGTGGTGGACGACTCAGGTAAGCCCAAACAGTTGCCCTGGGAAGACTGGAAACCGGGTGACGACCGCAATACGTCGGCCTGGATGCGGGCAACATCGCCGTCGGGCCGGGCCGACCTGGAGGGGGTACCGCTGTGGGGCGGTGAACTGGGCTACGGCGTCCGCCCACCCCAGGCCGGGCAGTCCGACCCGCAAGCGGCCGACGTCTCGGCCGATTTCGACACCTCGGTCCGTGAGGTGGAAGCAGGGGAGCTGAAGGGCGTCGGCGTGAGCACCGTGCGCCCGGTCAGGCGGCCATCCTCGAGCCCCGGCTCCAGCGGCAAAAGGCCCGGACAGGCCTAATGACGTCCGGACCGCCCACATGACGGTGCATGACGCGCACCGACGCCCTGGCGAACGCGTCCGCGTGGGCTGTGTACGCCGTCGGCGCCGCACTGGTGATCGGCGGTGCCGCCGGAGTCGTGCTCGGCCGCAACCCGGTCCACTGCGCCCTCGCCCTTGTCACCACCATTTTCGGTATCGCTCTGCTTTTCATCAACCAGGGTGCCGATTTCCTGGCTGCCGTCCAGATAATCGTATACGCCGGGGCCATCGTGATCCTTTTCCTGTTCGTGATCATGCTGTTGGGGGTGGACCGCAAAGAGGCCCGAGATCAGGAAAAGTCGCGGTCTATGGCTCCTGTTGCCATCGTTGTCGGCGTCGTAGCCCTGATCGAGCTCCTGGTCCTGGCCCGCGTCCATTACTGGGCCACCGGGTCGAAGGACGTTTCCGGCAGCTTGAGCGGCCCTGGCACCAACGTGCAAAAGTTGGGCCAGAGCATTTTCACGGGCTACTTGATCCCCTTCGAAATGACGGCTGCGCTTCTGGTGATCGCGGTCGTGGCGGCCGTCGTCCTCGTCCGGCGGGCTCAGAGCGGCCAAAGAGGGCAGGGCCCGCAACGCCGAACTCAAACCGGGCCCCGGCCCCAGGGCGACGGCCCGATGCAGGCCAGGCCGTACCCTCGGGGCGCGCTCCGGCAACTCAGTCAGCGGCCACACACTCAGCACAATCAGCGCCCACCCAATCGGCTGGGCTGCAGTCGTCGGCCACGCAGGTGGCGGCGCCCCAGGAGAGCCATCAGACCGGGACAGCTGGCCGATGACGGTCCCCGGCCCCTGGTACCTCGTGCTGGCCGCCTGCCTCTTCGGGATCGGCGCCGCCGGCCTTTTGGTGAGACGCAACATCCTGGTTATGTACATGTGCGTCGAGCTCATGCTCAACGCCGTCAACCTGACCTTCGTAACTTTCTCCCGGATGCTGAACGACGTCGGCGGCCAGGACGCCGTCTTTTTCGTACTGGTGGTGGCGGCGGCGGAGGTCGTTGTCGGCCTCGGCATAATCGTGGCCATTTACCGGCGGCGGAGCGGGGCCACCGCCGATGACATCAGTGCGTTGAAGGGCTGACGGCGCTATGGTCAATGCCGCTTACGCCATAGTCGGGCTCCCGCTGCTCGGTTTCGTCATCAACCTTGTCTTGGGGCGCCGTCTCGGAGAACCGAGCGCGGGCTGGGTGGGTACCGCGGCCGCCGCGGGGTCGTTCATCGCCGCCATCATCGTGTGGCTCCACCTGCTAGGGCTCCCCTCCAGCTACCGCGCCGACGAGCTCAACATATTCACGTGGTTCCCGGTGGCCGGCCTGCACGTCAACGTGGCCCTACTGGTCGACCCGCTTTCGGTCACGATGGCCCTGTTCGTAACCGGCGTGTCGACCGCCATCCACCTTTACTCCATCGGGTACATGCACCGGGACCCCGGCTTCGACCGGTTTTTCATATACCTCAACCTGTTCCTGTTTTCGATGCTGGTGCTCGTCCTTTCGAACAATTTCTTGTTCAACTTCCTGGGATGGGAAGGGGTCGGTTTTTGCTCCTACGGCCTGGTGGGTTTCTGGTTCCAGCGCGACGTCGCCGCCGTAGCGGCCAAGAAGGCGTTCATCACCAACCGTGTGGGCGATGTGGGCTTCCTGTTGGCCATGTTCTTCATCTTTTTCCACTTCAGCTCGCTGAACTACGCCAATGTCCTCGGCACCCTGGTCAACGGGCACGCCACCGGCCTCCTGGCGGCGCGGCCCGGGGCCATAAGTTCCACGACGGCCACCGCCATCACCCTGCTGCTGTTCATGGGTGCCGTCGGGAAGTCGGCCCAGATCCCGCTCTACATCTGGTTGCCCGACGCCATGGAAGGCCCCACGCCCATCTCGGCCCTGATCCATGCCGCCACCATGGTCACCGCGGGCGTCTACCTGATGGCCCGGGTGGCACCGATGCTGCACTACGCCCCCAGCACTTCACTGGTAATAGCGTGCATCGGGGCGGGGACGGCGTTCCTGGCCGCCACCATCGCCTGCGCCCAGGACGACATCAAAAAGACGCTGGCCTACTCGACCATCTCCCAGCTGGGGTACATGTTCCTGGCCATAGGGGCCGGAGACTACGTCGCCGGGGTCTTCCACATGCTCACGCACGCCTTCTTCAAGGCCCTCCTCTTCCTAGCCGCCGGCGCCGTCATCCACGCCATGGCCGACAACCAGGACATGAAAAAGATGGGCGGGCTGGCCAAGTACCTACCTCTCACTGCGATTACCTTTGCCATCGCCTGGTTGTCCATCTCCGATATCCCACCTCTGTCCGGCTTCTGGTCCAAGGACGACGTCCTGCAGGGTGCGTTCCAGTACAACAAGGCGTTGTGGGCGGTCGGGTTCCTGACCGCCGGGCTCACGGCGTACTACATGAGCCGTCAGTTCTCGTTGGTCTTCAGAGGCCAAGCCCGATGGGAAGAAGCTCGCCCGGCCCCGGTCGGCGCGGTGGCGGCCGACGAGCACGCCCTGGGTGCGGGGCACGACGCCCACGAGGGCACGGACGGTGAGGGGACGGGCCCGGGCTGCCGGCACCACCCCACGGTGGGCTGCGGCCCCGCGACTCGTCATGGCTGATGTCTGCGCCCCTCGTTGTCCTGGCCATTGCGACCATATTTGGCGGCGGCATCGATTTCCCGTTCTGGAACTTCGACTTCCTGACCCGCTTCCTGGCCCCTCTCTTCCCGACGGCCGAAGTGATAACGCTCAGCGCCGGGACCAAGTGGGCTCTCGCTTTGGGAACGCTGGCACTGGCCTTGATAGGCCTCGGTTTCGGCCTCAGGGTGTGGGAGACAGCCGATCACCCCGCCCTCGAGCCCACCTTCTTACGGCGGATGTGGTACTTCGACGACCTTGTGTCGGCGACCGTCTCGGGCCGTTGACCCGGGTCGCCACTGTGCTGGCCGTGGTCATGGACAATGAGGTCATCGACGGGTTCGTCAACGCACTGGGGGCCGGACTGGGCATCAGCGGGAGAGCCCTGCGCAAAGTCCAGGACGGCTACTTACGCAGCTACCTCCTCGGCATCGGTGTGGGCGTGGTCATTGTGCTCGCCTACTTGAGCTTCCGGATCGCGATCTGAACATGAGCTTCCCGATCCTCGAGGTCATCATCTTCCTGCCCCTGGGGGCATCTCTGGTGGTGGCCCTTTTGCCGAGAACAGCCGAAAGTGCGACCCGGTGGATTGCCTTGAGCGCCGCCGTCGTCGAGTTCGGCTTCGCCATCTGGTTGGCGGTCGCGTTCAAAACCGGCAATGCCCACGCCGGCTTTCAGTTCACCAGCCTTGAATCGTGGTTCAAGGCCCTGAACATTTCCTGGTACCTGGGCGTGGATGGGATATCGCTGTTCCTGGTGGCGATGACAGCCCTCCTGTTCCCGATCGCCATGGCCAGCCCTCCTATGGGCCGCTCGCCCCGGGCCTACCTGGGCTGGATGCTGCTGCTCGAGGCGGCGTGCATGGCCACGTTCCTATCCCTCGACGCCTTCTTGTTCTTTGTAGCTTTCGAGCTCACCCTGGTCCCGGGGTACTTCGTCATAGTCAGTGGCAACGGCCCCCGCCGGGGTTACGCGGCCACGAAGTTCTTCCTGTACACCTTCGCCGGTTCGGCCTTCCTCTTCGTGGGGATCCTGGCCACGTACCTGCTGGTCGCATCGCACGAGCCCAAAGGGACCATCGACACGTTCAACATCGTGCCCCTGGCCCGCGGGGCTATGCACCTGCCCATCGCCGACCAGGAATGGCTCCTGATCGCGTTCGGGATCGCCTTTGCGGTGAAGATGCCGCTCGTCCCGTTCCATACCTGGATGCCGCCCGCCTACAGCCAGGCCCCGACGGGAGGCTCGATGGTGCTGGCCGGCATCCTGTTCAAGCTCGGCGCCTATGGCATCCTGCGCTGGGGTATTTTCCTGTTCCCCGCGGCTGCCGTGAGGCTGGCCCCCCTGGCATTGACCCTGGCCGCCATCGGCATTATCTGGGGTTCCGTGGTGGCGGCGATGCAGCGCGACCTGAAACGGTTGGTGGCCTACGGGACTATTGCCGGGGTTGGTTTCATCGTCATCGGCTTGTTCGGTTTCACGGTCCAGGGCATTACCGGTGGGATAGTCGAGATGGTGAACCACGGCCTGTCCACGGGCGCATTGTTCCTGCTGGTCGGTATGGTCTGGGAGCGACGGCGGACGTTCAACTTCGAGGAGCTGGGTGGTCTCCAGACCGTCGCCCCCATCCTCGGATGGGTCTTTTTGGCCGCCATCATGAGCGATATCGGGCTGCCCGGCCTCAATGGCTTCATCGGAGAACTGCTTGTGCTCCTCGGGACGTTTGTCACCCACCGCTGGTGGGCCGTCGTGGCTACCACCGGGGTCGTGTTCGCCGCCGTTTACCTCCTGTGGGCGTACCAACGCGTCTTCCACGGCCCGGCCCGAGCCATAAATGCGGGCGTGCGCGACATGACCTGGGCTGAACGGTTGGCCGTGGCCCCGCTTCTGGCCGGCATGATCTTCATCGGCGTGTACCCGCAACCCCTGCTCAACCGTATCCAGCCGGCGGTCAACCACCTGGTACAGCACATCGAGTACGCCGACCCCAGCTTCAAGCTCCCGCCGTCAACGGTCGGGCACGGCGTCTACGCAGTACCGCCCGACCAGGTTGTCGACCTGCCGGCCTCGGGCTCTACCGCCAAGGCGGCGAGTGGTGGAGGAGGCCGATGAGCGCTTCGACCGGGCCTGCAGTTGGCCATCTTGTGGCGGCCAAAACGGGCTGCACCATCAGCACTCTTGGCAAGGTCACCGGCCTGTGCGTCGCCAAGGGGTCGATTTCGATCCCCATAAGTTACCGGTCGATCCTGCCGCTACTGATACTCTTTGGCGGCGCCCTGGTGGTCCTCTTACTGGTCGCCGTACTGCCGAAGCGCCGCTACCCGGGATTGTGGGCCGGGCTGACGGTACTTACCGGGGTAGCCACGATTGCCGACGGCCTCGTCCAATGGTTCAACCTGGACAACTCGGCCCACGTTTCGGTCACCCTGGCCGGGCAAATTGTCTACGACCACTTCAGCGCCTTCTTCGTCATCCTGTTCGGGTCGGCCACCGTACTCGGGGCTCTGATTACAGATGGGTACCTGGTCCGGGAAAACCTGGACGGGCCCGAACCGTACGTGCTGATGATGCTGTGCTCAGCCGGCGCCGTCTTCATGGCGCAGGCGGCCGGGCTGATTAGCCTCTTTTTGGGCCTCGAAGTGCTGTCGATCTCGCTCTATACGCTCTCCGGCTATCATCACCGCCGCCCGGCGTCCGGAGAGGCGGCCCTCAAGTACTTCATCCTGGGGTCGTTCTCGTCAGCGCTTTTCATATACGGCGCGGCCCTCACCTACGGTGCGACCGGCTCGTTGCAATACGCCCAGATCTTCACCTTCTTGACCGGAAACGTGTTGCTCCATAACGGCGTCCTGCTGGCCGGGATGGGCCTTTTGATCGTAGGCCTCGGGTTCAAGGTCGCGTCCGTGCCGTTCCATTTCTGGGCGCCCGACGTATATCAAGGGGCGCCCACGCCTTTCGTCGGCTACATGGCGGCAGTGGCCAAAGCGGCCGGGTTCGCCGGGCTGGTCCGGGTACTTATGCTCGCCTTCCCGACCCAGGTGTCCAACTGGCGGCCCATTATCTGGGTGATGGCCGCCGCGTCGGTGCTGCTGGGCGCGGTGTTGGCCCTGGTGCAGTCGGACTTGAAGCGGATGCTGGCGTATTCTTCGATCAGCCAGGCCGGTTATGTGCTGATCGGCCTGCAGGACGGCACTTCGTCCGGAGTGCAAGCCGTCTGCTTTTACGTTTTCACCTATGCGTTCATGGTCATCGGCACGTTCGCCATCGTGGGCATACTTCAAGGTAGAGGGGAGGCTCGCAACGACCTCAGCGCCGTGAGGGGGTTGTCGGCGCGCAGCCCATGGTTGGCCACCGCCATGCTCGTCCTGCTCCTGGGCCAGGCCGGGATCCCGCTCACGAGCGGTTTCCTCGGCAAGTGGCTCGTTATTGAGGCGGTCGTGTCGAAGGGCCAGTACGTGCTGGGGATCATAGGTATGCTCGGCGCGGCCATCGCCGCCTTCCCATACCTGCGCGTCGCGCTCCTCATGTACGTCGCCCCCGATGGCACGCCGGCGGGCCAGCGGGCGGAGGCGGACATGGCCAGCGAAGACGATGCTTCCCTGCAGAGCTCGGACCTGCAAACGGTTTTGGCCGCCGGCCTGGTGGGCCGGGACTCTGCGTTGGCATTGCGGGCGGCTCCGACGACCAGGTTGCGCCAAAACCCGGCCACCTCGGTCGCCATCGGCATTTGCGCGGCGTTCACCATCTTCGCCGGCATTTCGACGCCACTGCTGTCGATGGCACACTCGATCTCGCTCCCCTGGTAATCGCGCCGCGCTCGGGGCCGTGCCCGTCTCACCGCTGGGGACGGTTTATAGGCAAAAAGCGTCAGGAACCGTCCCCAGCGGTGCGGGAGCAGATTCGTGACAAGGGCCTTACCCCTAATCTGTTCGTATGGACAGGTCGGCAACGGGCGGCGCGGCGCGGTCTCGGGTCGAAGAGGTGGGCAATAGTAGCTGGACCTGGCGGCGGGACCCACTGAAGGGTGCGGCCGTCGTCTTCGACCTCGATGGCGTACTTTCCGATGCCGCGGCGCGCCAGCACTACCTAAAAGGCCCCCGGCCCGACTGGGAGGCCTTCTTCTCCGCTTCAGGCGACGACCCTCTCATCGACGAGGTCGCCACTCTGCTCGGCCTGTTGTCGGGTGAGCTGGCGATAGTGCTCCTCACCGCCCGCCCGGCCCGGACGGGAGAACTCACTGTTGGCTGGCTGGCCCGCCACGAGCTGCGCTGGGACCTCCTGGTCATGCGGCGCAACCACGACTACCGCCCGGCGCGGCTGTTCAAGCAAGAGGCGGTGGGCGACATGCGCGCCCGCGGTTTCGATGTAAAACTCTGCGTCGAGGACGACCTGCGCAATGTCGAAATGTTCCGGACCGAGGGGATCCCGGCGTTGTACATCCACTCGGGCTACTACGAACGTTGACTTTCCGGGCGGTTGGCGAGGCGGATGGCCGCCGGCTGACCACGTTCGTGTAGGGCGGCGCCGGGCCGGGTACCACCAGCGCGCTCGGGCTCAGCGTTATCTCAGGTCCGTTATGTACCCTGGGTCACAAGAGGTGCGAACATGAACCGCAACAACTTGAAGACCGTAATCCTGCTGGGGCTACTCGGAGGGTTGTGCCTCGGCATCGGCGCCTTTTGGGGCGAGCAGGGCCTGATCATCGGGCTGGTCATCGGCCTCCTCTTCGTCGGTGCCTCCTACTGGTTCTCCGACTCGGTGGCCATCAAGGCGGCCAGGGCGGTCCCGGTCTCGGAGGCGCAGATGCCGCAGTACTACGAGATCGTGAGAGACCTGACCACGCGTGCCGGCCTGCCCATGCCGCGCCTTTACGTCTCGCCCTCTCCGCAACCAAACGCGTTCGCGACGGGACGTAACCCCAAGCACGCGGCGGTGGCCGTAACCCAGGGCATACTGCAGGTTTGCACGTGGTCGGAGCTGCGCGGGGTGTTAGCCCACGAGATCAGCCACGTCCGCAACCACGACATCCTCATCTCCTCGGTGGCAGCGTCTATTGCACTCGGGATCACTTTCCTCGCCCGCATGGCTGCGTGGAGCGGCTTGTTCTTCGGCGGCGCCGGCGGGGGCCGGTCCAACGACGACGAGAACATCTTCGCCCTGCTGGCCATGGTGATCCTGGCGCCTCTGGCTGCATCGATGTTGAACCTGGCCTTGTCCAGGAGCCGGGAATACGAGGCCGACCGCGACGGGGCACGTCTGATCGGTGACGGGGAGCCGCTGGCGGCCGCGTTGAGCAAGCTCGATGCCGCCTCCAGGCAGATCCCGATGCGGGTGCCGAGGGAAGTGGCGTGCCTGTTCATCGTCAACCCGCTGGCCGGCCGGCGGGTGGCCTTCGCCAACTGGTTCAGCGATCACCCGCCCACGGATAAGCGCATCGCCAGGTTGCGGGACAAGGAGTGGTCACACCGCTTCTAGACGGGCCAGTTCAGCTCGGCCCGGTCAGCTCCGGTCCTCACGTGACCGTTCCGACGCTGCGACGCGGCGGTTGGTAGACCTGGGTGCCCGCCCGGCCGCTGGCGTCCTAGGGCTGAAGGGTTAGTCCCTGAAGTTTTCGAACTGGAGAGGAACGCCGAAGTCCTGTTCCTTCAGCGCCGAGATCGTAGCTTGCAGCTCGTCGCGCTTCTTGGACGATACCCTTACCTGGTCCCCTTGGGTCGACGAAGACACGCCCTTGGGCGCCTTGTCCTTGATGAACTTGTTGATGGCCCTGGCCTGGTCGGAATTTATGCCGGCTTTGATCGTCACCAGTTGGCGGACGGTGCTTCGGGCCGCTTCCTCGACCTTCCCGAAGTCGAGAGCCCTGAGCGAGATCTTGCGGCGTACAAGCTTCTCTTCCAATACCTGTACCACTGCCTTCAAGCGGTCCTCCGTCGAGGACCGCAAGGTAACCTCGTGGCCTGCGAGCTCGATCGTCGAACCCGTGCCCTTGAAGTCGAACCGGGTCGTAAGGTCGCGCTCGGCCTGGTCCACAGCGTTGCGGACCTCTTGCATGTCCACCTCTGAGACCACGTCAAACGTAGGCATGCCCGACACGCTAGCCTTATATCCTTCGAGGGCCTCACAATCCTCAAGGGTCGGTGCCCGAGCGGACAATGGGAGCAGACTGTAAATCTGCCGGCTGATGCCTACGGGGGTTCGAATCCCTCTCGGCCCACATAGTTTGACCTGCGGAGATGTGATGCCGCTCCGGATATCCTCGACGTCAAGTGAGGGGACGTCTGCGGGCCTTCGGTCAGCAACGCGGGCGGTGGACCGGGATCACGACGCGCCGCTCCCTACCGGGGGCTGGCGGCGGGCGTGAGGGCGGAGCCGACCGGCTCAACCAATCGTGACGGGCCGGCCGGAGGTGGCGGGGTTACCCGGCCCCATCTCCATCTCCATCTCCATCTCCGCCTTCCCCCAGGGAGCCAGAGATACCCGAGGCTGTCCCGGCGACCACGAGGATCTGTGGGTGCTTAGTGCCCCGTCGCCCCAACCGGGCCATCCGGCAAACCCGAGAAATCCATTTCAGAAATCGATCTCACTTGGCTTGACAGGGTTAAACCGCGTCTATACGCTGGCGCCCTGAAACCGATTTCGGGGGGCTCAGCGCCTTGCGCCTCTGCCTTCTGGAGATTCGAGGCCGCGGTTCGGAGGGGAGTGATAATGGGTCACGGGGTTCCTCAGCGTCCCGTAGCAGTGCCGTAACAAAACGACCGCGGCGGGCGCGCCGGCAAGTGCCCCCCTTCTACTGCTGAAGCAAAACCCAACTCAATGAAAGGGCTATAAATCCAATGAGTGACTCCATCCAACATGCACCCCCTGGCCAACATGCACCCCCGGGCCGGCCGCAAATATAACCCGACGCCGATTTATCCAAGCCGGGGCCGTCGGCGCCGCATCTGCCCTCGGTCTCGCTGCCCTCGGCCAGACCGGTTCAGCAATCGCCCAGGCCCAAAGGCTACCTATGAGGTACGCCGGCACCAAGAAGACCACCCTTACCCTCGTCGGTTTGTTCTTCATCCCGAGCGAACTGGCTGCCGCCCGGCAGATCATCAACGAGTTCAATGCGCAGAGCAAGAACATCTTCGTGCAATACGAGCAGTCGAGTTGGGGGGCCATCGCAACCAAAATGACGGCGTCCTTCTCCAGCGGGGATGTGCCCGACCTCTTCCAGTACTACGATGCCGGGCTCGTGCCCTGGGCGGCGAACGGCTTGCTCGCGGACCTGAAAAAGCTAATGCCGGCCAGTACTTGGACCAACGTGGTCCCGGGCACCCTCAGCGTGCTGACCACGGCCAGCAAGGGCGTCATTGGCCTGCCTTTCGAGACAGAGACACCGGTCATTTACTATCGCACGGACCTGCTGTCCAAGGCCGGGATCAACCCGGCCACGCTGTCCACCCGGTGGACCTGGGACCAGCTGCGCGAAAACGCCGTAAAGCTCAACGACCCCAAGAGCGGGGTTTTCGGGATCAACGCCAACTGGTCATCCTCCGAGTTGCTGTTCAAGAACGGCCTGGCCTGGGAGGCGGGCGCCAACCCGATCAAGGTCAGCAACGGTAGCTACTCGATCAATGTCAACGACCCCGGGACCAGGGCAACCATCGAGTACGTCCGTTCGTGGTTCGCCAACGGCACCGCTGACCCGCATAGCTTCGACATCGACAACGTGGCCTATTTTGCCGCCGGGCACTGTGCCATGTTGCTCCGGGGCGCCTGGGCTCGCGCCGACATCCCCAGCGACAAGGGTGGCAGCACGCTCAAGTGGGGGGTCATGCCGTTTGTCAAGGGCCCGAAGGCCAACTTGGGCACGGGTGCCGCGCAGGCGCTCAGCATCCCGAGCATTTCGAAAAACAAAGAGGCGGCTGCGGAGTTCCTCACATGGTGGGGCAAGCCCGCCAACGTAGCCAAGATCTGCCAGGCATCGGGACAGGTGCCGCCCAACACAGCCGCCGTGGCAATGCTCAAAAATTCCGTCGGGACTACGGATTTCTGGAACGTTGCTTTGGCCGAGAGCCCGGACCTTCAGGGGGAGCCGTTCTGCCCCGGCTGGCTTCCCATGCTCGGTACGGTGTGGGATCCGGCAATGTTCAACTACTACCTCGGGAAATCCAACTACGCCGAGTTTGCGTCAAAGGTAAACTCTGCTGGCACCCAGGCGGTTCAACTCGCAGCTGGTATCTAGTACAAAAATGGCCGGGGTCACCGCCACCGCCTCCGAGCTGAACGTAACGCGACCGCGACCGCGGCCCGGCCTCGGCCGGCTGCGGTCGCGCCGCAAGGTCGAACTCGTAATGCTCTTGCCTGCGGTGGCCGTAGCGGTCGTCCTGGGCGGCTATCCGATCATCGCGGGTATCTGGATCGGCTTCACTAACGAACGGGTCGGAGGCGTCTTCGGCTTCGTAAAGACCCGCTTCGTCGGCTTCGCCAATTTTACCAGCATCTGGGACGACCCGGCTTTCCGCAGTGGGCTCGTCTTAATCCTGGAGATAGCCCTGGCCGTCGTATTCACGACCTACGTGCTGGCCTATCTGCAGGCATCGTTATTAAACCTCGAATTCCCCTTCCGGCGAGTAGTCCGGACGATTGTCTTATTGCCAATGGCCATCCCGGCCGTGGTCGTCGGCGAACTGTTCGGTTATTTGTACGACCCGAGCGTGGGCCCGATCAATGGGGTGCTCAAACATCTGCGCATTCTGAAGACGCCCGAGTTCCTGGCCAACGCCGGTTTCAGGTGGATGTGGATCGCCATCCCGGCGGTGTGGATGGCACTCCCCTTCGCCACCCTATTTCTTTTGGCGTCGATGCAAGGTATCCCCAAGGACCAGCTCGAAGCGGCCACCGTTGACGGTGCAGGCTGGCTGCGCCGGTTCTGGCACGTTACCTTCCCCGGTACGCGGGGGTCGCTGGCAGCGATCGTGCCGCTCTCGTTTGCTGCTCAGCTGCTGGCGTTCGAGATGTACGTGGCTTTGTTCGGCCAGGGTGGCGGCGTAACCAATGTGGCCAGCTCCGGTCTTCTGATCCCGTCCGTTTATGCTTACTACAACCTCAGTAATGGGCTGATGGGGCGAGCCGCTGCGACCGGTGACCTCATACTGGTAGTGATTGTGATTGCGTTCCTGGCCAGCAGGTACATCAGCCTCCGTGAGGAGCGCCACGGGTGAACCCGGGCACCGTAACCAGCGCTGGTGCACCGGCAACGGGAGGAGCGACCTTGTCCGCCCCCGTTGTCGGAAGGAATAACGGGTACGCACCACCTCGACGCCGTCGGCCGCAGCGATCTCTTGGTGCCCGGGTAGCCATAATCGCTGGGGTCGTGGTTTTCGTGGGTTTTGCCCTTTACCCTCTGGCGTACCTTCTCTCGGGGTCATTCAAATCGATCGGGGAGATCTACAGCGGGTTCGCCCATTTGGTCCCGAAGCACCCGACGCTGGCCAATTTCCGCCGGATCTTGTTCGTAAACACAAATGTGCAGGAGATCAACTTCCTGACCGCTGCTCTCAACAGCCTGCTCATTGCGTTGATGACCATCGCCATGACGCTGGTCATTTCGGTGCCCGCCGCTTACGTGCTGGCGCGTCGCAAGTCCTGGTACACGGGCGCGGTGAGCGGATGGGTACGCCTGGCGCAGGTCGTCGGCGGGATCGTCGTAATAATCCCGCTCTACGCCATCTTGCGCCACCTGCACCTCGTGAACAACCTGTTCGGGGTGTCGTTAGCCGAGACGATCCCGGCCTCCGCCTTCGGTATATGGATCCTGGCCGCTTTCGTGCGCCAACTTCCGTACGACATCGAGGAAGCGGCTCGGATTGACGGCGCCGGAGAATGGGGGATCCTGCGCCGGATCGTTGTGCCGCTCCTCCGGGCCGGGATAACCAGCGTCGTGCTGGTCGTTTTCGTGATCTCGTGGTGCGACTTCCTCAACCCCCTCGTGCTACTGAACAACCCCGGTCAGTACACCGTGACCGTGGCTCTGTACACCTACATTGGCCAGCCCGGGCAGACCCTATGGGGACAGCTCCTTGCTTTTGGCCTGCTTGGTTGTGTCCCACCCCTTTTGGTCATCATCTTCGCTGAGCGCTACATCGTCCGCGGTTTCGCGGCCGGCGCCGCGCAGTGAGGAGCGGGTGGCCCACACTAACCCAGGCC
The DNA here is from genome assembly GCA_963845605.1 of uncultured Acidimicrobiaceae bacterium. Classification (GTDB taxonomy): domain Bacteria; phylum Actinomycetota; class Acidimicrobiia; order Acidimicrobiales; family Palsa-688; genus Fen-671. The sequence continues at coordinate 81,235 of CAWJSS010000001.1, read as the reverse complement.
CAAATTAACCCAGGCCCAAATTAACCCAGGCCCAAATTAACCTTGCGCCCGCACGACCCAGGTGGCACGGGCGGTGTCGGGCGTACGTTCGGCGTTCGTGTACCCCTGGCACGTCCGCTGGACTTCGAAACCGCTGTCAGCGACAGCCGCGTACATTTCGGCGTCGCTGAACCAGCGCTGGACGTGATGTTCGACGACCCTACGGTACATCTCGCCCTCTAGCAGGAAAAATGTCAGTAATAACTCGCAACGGTGGCGCACCGGGTCGTAACGCGCCCTCTGTACGTAAGCAAAATCGCCGAGGTCATCGCCGAAGCTACGGTCGCCAAATAGCGTCTCCAGTTTGTACTGCGTGTTCACGTCGAAAATAAACATACCGCCAGGCCGAAGGGCGCTCCTGACCTGAGCGAAAACCCGCGCCAGTTGGCCCTCATCGACAAAGTAGTTCACGACGTCGAAGCAACATATCGCCGCGTCGTAAGGGCCGAGATCGGGTAGTGCGGGGTCCGGCAAGCGGGCTTGGAGCAATTGGACCGACGGGCCCAGTTTCTCCCGTGCCTTCGCCAGCATGGCCGGCGAGGCGTCCACACCGGTGACCTGGTAGCCACGTTGGCCGAGACGTTGCGTCACGGAGCCGGTGCCGCAGCCCACCTCCAGGACAGTCTTGATTTCGCTTTCGTGGCCCCGGAAAACGGCGTCAATGAAACCACACCATTGCTCGTACGGCGCCCCGTCGTGTTCCATCCAACGGTCATAAACGAGCGCGATGGCTTCATATGCCGGTACTTCGTCGCCGACCACGGGCGGGTACGAGCTACTAGCAAAGCCCTGCTGGCCTTGCCTTATGGCGCGACTGAAGCTTGCTTCGCCTCTTCTTCGATGGCCTGGTGGTCGGCCTTGATCTCTTTGGCATGGACTTTTTCGGCCCGCTTCATGGCCGCTTCCACCTTCGCTTGGGTGTCCGCCACGGCCACAACCACGAGCCCGGCCTGACCGGCGTCGAGCGCCTCGCCCAGATCTTTGAGGTCACCCCGGCTCATCCCCGCCGAGGCATGACCGGCGATGACACCTATGAGGGCCCCACCGGCGGTGGTGCCAAGCAGGAGGCCGGCGCCAATGGCCGCCCCGGGGAACAGAGCGATGACGAGCCCGGTGGCTAGGCCAACTCCTCCTCCCAGGACGCCGCCGACCCGGGTCGGGGTTTCGTGCTTCTTGACTATCTTGACCTTGCCGTTTTCTTTGTGCTCAATGACCGCAGCATCATAAGCATCGATGAGGCCCAGCTCGGTGTGCATGAGCTTCACCGCTTCGTAGTCCTCGAGGGCGTCCTCGACGTTCGAGTAGATGCCTTCGTAGGACAAGAAAGTGTCGATCGCCACGTCTGTCTCTCCTTGGTCGCGCTCAGAGGAGCGTGCCGCTTGCGATGACCAGCGCCGGCCAACGCCTAACAGTGGTCACGGTAGCGCCGCCACGACCGCCTGAGCAACGCCCAGCCCAGAGGACAAGGCCCAGGCGGAGCCCAGGCGGAGCGGCCCGCATCGGATCCCGCCCCGCCGGTCGCCTGCCGTCGCAGCTGGCAAGGTTGTCGAATCCGGCTCCGCCGTTCGACGTGTTGCTGTAGGACGTTGACTACGAGATGAAAGGAGAGCCATCCATGGCTCAATACGCAGTTTTGATGTACGCCCCGGTGCGCGACGTCGAAGAGCCGCCTTCCGCGGCCGAACTCGAGCCGTACGACCGCCATGCTGAAGAGGTCAGGAGGGCCGGGGCCATGGTGGCCGCCTTCGCCCTCGAGCCCGCCATCACAGCCACGTCGTTGCGGGGCGACGTGGTCACTGACGGGCCGTTTATCGAAACCAAAGAGGTGGTGGTCGGCGTTTACGTCATAGAGGCACCCCACCTCGATGCCGCACTAGAGATCGTTCGCCGCAACCCCATACTTCGAGATGGCGGGGGCGTCGAGGTGCGGCCAGTCGCCGGCAGCGAAGTGCACCCACCCGCTGGCCCATGACCAATTGGTCAATGAGTTACCGGTTGATGACGCTCGGCGCTGCGATCTGCGCCCAGTGAACTGGGCATTGCACAGTTGGCCATGACGGGCCCGAAAGAAGTCGAGCGAGCGGTGGCGGAGACGCACCGCAAGGACTGGGCCTTGGTACTCGCGGCGACGGCCTGTGCCGTCCGCGACCTCGACGTGGCCGAGGAGAGCGTCCAGGAGGCCTACGCGGCAGCGCTGGTGAGCTGGGGCCGCGCCGGGATTCCCCAGAACCCGGCCGCCTGGCTCACCACCGCGGCCAAACGGCGGGCCATCGACGTCATGCGCCGACAGTCGACGTTGCGCTCGAAGCTGCCGTTGCTGGTCGAGCCGCCGAACACGACAGCAGACGAGATGGAGATGAACGAAGGAGTGCCGGACCAGGTTGAGGGCGTCGTACCGGACGAACGGTTGCGCTTGATCTTCATGTGCTGTCACCCGGCGCTCCCGCCCGAAGCGCAACTGGGGTTGACGCTGAGGTTGGTATGCGGGTTGTCGACGGCGGACGTCTCCCGGGCCATGCTCGTCCCCGAGGCCACCATGGCGGCCCGATTGACCAGGGCTAAGCGCAAGATCTCGGCCGCCCGAATCCCGGTCCGGGTCCCCAGTGCAGCTGAACTTCCCGACCGGCTCCGGACGGTCCTGGGCGTGGTACACCTCCTCTTCACCGTGGGCCACACCGCCCCTTCTGGAGGGCCGCTCATGCGCCCCGACTTGATCAACGAGGCAATTCACCTGGCCAGAGTCCTGCGCGACCTCATGCCCGACGAGAACGAGGTCCGGGGGCTGTTGGCCTTGCTCCTGGTAACCGACGCTCGCCGCGCCACCCGTACAGGTCCCGACGGCCTGCCAGTGCCCCTGGCCGACCAGGACCGGTCACTTTGGGACCAGGCCGCCATTGCCGAGGCCCACGAGTTGATCGAGTACAGCCTGCGGACAGGAAGGCCCGGGCGCTACGTCTTGCAGGCGGCCATCGCCTCGCTCCACGCTGAGGCGCCAACATATGACGAAACCGACTGGCCCCAGATCCTGGTCCTGTACGACGCGCTCTTGTCCTTGTGGCCGTCACCGGTCGTGGCCCTCAACCGGGCCGTTGCCTTTTCCATGGTGTCCGGGCCCAGCGATGCCCTGGTGGAAGTTGAACGACTGGAAAACGACGTCCGGCTGGCGGGGTACCAATACCTGCCCGCCATCAAGGCCGATTTGCTGCGAAAGTTGGGGCGTCCTGACGAGGCCGCCGCCGCCGACCGGCGGGCGCTCGAGCTGGCCGGCAACGAGGCCGAACGACAGTTCCTGGCTGGTCGTCTAGGCTACGGCTAGTGCGTTTTGTCTGAACGTCCTGAACCCTCCTCACTGACCGGGAGCTTTGTGCGCTAGCGCGCGCTCGGGGACCTCCTATTCGGACCGTCCGTCCGGCAGTACTCCTGTCAAGTCCCAGAGGAGGGGAACTCGTGTTAAACCAACAACAAATCCGCCATTTCCGCACCTTCGGCTTCGTCGTTCTGCCCGGCCTCCTTGGCCCTGGGCGCACACAGGCATTGCGTGCGGAGGTCGACGCGGCCATCCGCGACGCTTACGCCACCACCTACGACGAGCGCGTAATCGATGGCATCAGCGGTCACTACCTACCGATGGCGTCCCGGTTCACCCCCGTGAGCGCCTCTCTGATTTGTGACGACTCTGTCCTCATCGGCACCGCCGAAGCTCTCCCGGAGCTACGGGCGTACCAGCGCGCTGGCTACGTCGAGGTGCCGGGAGTAGTCGTTGAAAGCCGGCCAGGCGATGTGGTGCCTTTCGACCTGCACACGTTCCACGCCTCCTTCGGCGGGCGGGACCGGTTGGCCTGGACGATCGAGTACCTCGCCCTCCCTCGCGACGACGCCTCCCGGGCCAAGGCACACCGGTGGATGGACGGCTCCTTTGAGCAAGGTTTCCGGGGCTTTGACCGCCAGCGGTCCCCGGCTTGGCGGGACTGGCGGGAGAACCCGACCGGCCATCGGCGGAGGGCGGCGGTCATCGAGCGCCTGCGCGCCGCCGGTGTCCTCGACCTGCGCGGGGCGGAGATGGGCTGGTGACGGGCGGGTCAGAGGCTGATGCTCACATGGACTTGCTCATGGCCACCTCGGCCCCGCACGGTTTCTGCAAACGACGAGGCCACCCGTCGCCTGTTAAGGTCGAGGCCGCCGAACCAGGCCTTGGCCTGGGCCGAAACCGTTCTCGGCGTCCCTGTGGTTTCGGCTCGCTTCTACGGGGGGGCACGTCTTCAGCCGTACACCGGCTCGGCGTGCGCCCACGCGTCGCCACTCCATGGGTCGTAATGCGCCGGTACGTGCGCCCTGAGCTCAACCTCGAAGAGCCCGGGGCGCTTCATCACCGAGCAGGCGTTGGCCCGAGCCGTGGCCGATCTTGGTGGTGCTCAGTAATGGCGCCCGGCTCCCTGGCGTAAGCCCCAAGGTTTAAAGGGGGACAAAAGAACCCATACATTAGGGACATATCAGCCTCGGCCTGGCGCCGGACAACAATCGATTGGTGACAGTTGACAGCTGACCGGGCCGTTGCTACCCTACCCATAAGAGTGGGGGTTCAGATTCTTGGTCCTAGATCGCCATAGAAAGCTGGCGCCGTGACGGGGCTCGGCGATGAAAGGCCCGCCGTCACACCCGCTAAACGGCGAGTGTTGGCGGACGAAGTGGCCGACGCGATAAGAGAGGCCATCGTAACCGGGCAACTCGACCTCGGTGAGCGTCTGCCGGAGGTCGGGCTGGCCGCTGACCTCAGGGTCAGTCGGGGGCCCGTGCGTGAGGCACTAGCGAGGCTCTCTCAAGAAGGGCTCGTCCAGATGGAGCGTCATCGAGGGGCCACAGTGGCGCGGCTCGGCCCGGATGAGGTCCACGAGATTTATAGCCTTCGCAAGGAATTGGAAGGCCTCGCTACAGAATGGTTCTGTGCCAACGGGACCGAAGAGGATTTCGAGCAAATCTCGCTAATTTTGAAATCGTTCGATAATTTGCCTCGGCCATTAGTTCGGGCTGACGTGGCCCGGCTCGACGTTGCCTTCCACGACTCCATCTTTCAGGGGGCCCACCACCGGCGCCTTTACGAAGCGTGGCTATCGTTACGCTCGCAACTTGCCCTTCTTCTCGTTCATGGCGGCGCGCTCCGCAATGACTACGCCGAGTCATGGCGCCAAGACCATGAAGATCTGTTGAGAATATTTGTGGCCAGACAGCCGGCCGACGCAGTTAATGCCGTCATAGCCCACATCGATGGCGCCTATCGAAGAGTGCTGCAAGCGGGCCGCGACGCGGCCGCCCGCGGTTTTGGCTAACCCCGATATTGAACTGCGGGTGCGGCCAGCTTCTCCTCGAGGGGCTCCAGCGCCGCCGCCTCGGCCAACAACCGGTAGCTTTCCAGCCGGTCTGCGTGAGCGTACGTGCTCGTGGTGACCATGAGTTCGTCGACGCCCGTCCGTTCCGCTAACTCGCGCAGCGACGCAACGACGGCGGCCGGGTCGCCCACGACGTGCGACGCCGTCGCCTCGGCTACGACTGCCCGCTCTGCATCGTTGTAGGGGTACTCGGCCGCTTCCTCCGGGGTGGGCAGCGTAGACGGATGGCCGGTCCGCAAGCGCAGCATCGACAGACGCGACGAGCCATGTAGCCACCGGGCCCGTTGGCCATCCTGCGCGCACACCACTGAAACGCTGATCAAGCAGAAGGGCTCGGCTAGTACGGCCGACGGCGTGAACGCCCGGCGGTACAACGCCAGAGCAGGCAGCGTATTTGCGGAGCTGAAATGGTGGGCAAAAGCGAACGGCAACCCGAGCAATCCCGCCAATTGGGCGCTGTAGCCGCTCGACCCGAGCAGCCAGACCGCTGGCATATTGCCTTCTGCAGGGATGGCTCGTACTCGCCGGCCGGGCTGTCCGGGCTGTCCGCCCACTTCGTGGTCGGCAAAATACTCGCGTAGCTCGGCCAATTGCTCGGGGAAACCCTCGTCCGATAGCGATTCAATATTCCGGCGCAACGCTCGGGCTGTCACCCGGTCGGTCCCCGGCGCCCGCCCTATGCCAAGATCGATCCGACCGGGGTAGATAGCCTCCAGCATCCCGAACTGCTCTGCCACTACCAGCGGCACGTGGTTCGGGAGCATCACCCCGCCGGATCCCACGCGCATGGTGGACGTTGCTGACGCCACCTGGCCAACCAGCACGGCGGGTGCGGAGCTGGCGATGCCAGGCATGTTGTGGTGTTCCGCCACCCAGTACCGCCCATACCCCCATCTCTCGACATGGCGGGCCAGATCGACGGTGCGCCGGAGCGCTTCAGCCGTGGCCACGCCGGTGGGGACCGGGGACAAATCGAGCACTGACAGCGGGACTAAAGGTTCGCTCATTGAAACCCAAGTTACGGCGCAGGTCGGGTTTTGTCCGTGGGGCCCGTTGTCGGCCCGTCCCGCGTCGCGGGTGCTCTCGCCCCTTTTCGCCCGAGGAACGCACTCATCTCGCCCGCCGCAGGCGCCGCGCCGTCCTAGGCGAGCTTGGTCCATCTCCTGAAGAACCCGCTTGGTATTGGCGCTCATAGACGTGTCGAGCTCGAGCTTCAGGATGCCGTCTTTTTCGAGATCCGCCATTTTGCTGCGGGTCGCCAGACCCGCGCCCTCTCCCGATTCGCCGTACTTGCCCGCGCCCACCTGGTCGATGACGCTTCCTTAGCATCAGCGTCGGAAAGAGGGGCCACGAAGTTGGAGCCAGAGCCCCAGGCGTTGAAGTTCGCCTCGGTCAGGTGCTCCCCCCGGATCTTCAAGTAGGGACCGTTCTGGGCGGACGAGTCAGCGCGGACGTCGCGACCATGCCCCGCCGCTGGCAGCAGACGATCACGATCAGCAACTGCGAGCTTCGCTCGGGCCACGGTCGACTCCTCCTGTCGGTTCGAGAGTGTACAAGTGGGCGGCTGGTCACCCAACCGTTCGAAGAACCAAAGGCGCAATTGTCGGGGGACCCCCAGCAATGTGGGCGGTGAGCGCCCGCCAGCCAGACGCCCTTGCGGTCAGGTGGTGATGGCTGACGGGCACACGCTGGCCGGGTGCCACCCACTCCAGGGCCCGCTGCCACGGTTTTCCTGCCAGTCGCAGACGTAGCTAGCGCCGCCGTTGGTCCACCCCCACACGATGTCGCCGCCGCCGCCCGTGAACCCCGAACGCGTTGGCCCGCCGGTGAAGTAACCCCCACCGAGGCTGGCCCAACCGCTCCACGGCCCACTTCCCGCGTTCGTCTGCCAAATGTGCCACATGGCGCCGTCGCCTCCGACGCCTACGACCTCCAAATGGCAGGTGACGTTGTCGAAGACAGCGATCCGGGTGTAGATCAAGTACCCTCCCAGGCTGTACCACCCGGACCATGAACCTCCTGGCGAGGTCTGCCAGCGGTGGAGAAGCACCCCCGAACTGACCTCGAACGCCTCCTGGCGCCCGTCGCAGTTCGTGATGGTTGGGTCCGACCCCGAGGTCATTACGCTGGCGGCCGCCCTGATAGTCCTGGTGGAGGCGTTGGCGGCCCCCGGATAGAGCGTCAGGAGCCCCGTCGCCAGAAGGCCAGCCACCGCACCAGTTAGTTGCCTTTTCAGTTGACCAATCCGCGTATTGCTCATTTCCCGCACTCCCCTTTCGCTTTGCGACCTGGATTCGCTTTGCGACCTGGACCGCCGCCGCGTCTTGGACCATTTATTCGCTCTGGCGTAAGAAACCGTCCGAAGCGTCGCCCCGTCGAGACCTCTTTGCACGGTGTCTGATTTCGAACCCGCCGCTTCAGCCTCCGAAGCGCAGCCTAATAGCCCTGACCAAATTGGGCGAGCAGAGATCGATGAAGTAGTTGGAGGGTATCCAACTAAGTGGTATCAAACCCAAGATTTCGTAGGTTCCCAGGCGAAGAAGCGCCTTTTAGACGCTTCTTCGCCCGTGGCAGTTTGTGGGTCTGTTTAGCTGCTCAGGCTAAAGGTCAGCCCGGTCATCGGGAACGTCTCGGTGCCACTCGTAGCGCAAATCTCGACGCCGTACTCCAGTTGCGTCGGTACGTCCGAGGCCGAGACATAACCGTTTGCTACCAGCCACTGGTAAACAGCCAGGATGTCCACGGACCCGCTACTGACCTGGGTGTCCCGGAAGAACATCAGCTCGCCGCCATTGTCGTAGAACTTGTAGCCCACCCCGCCTAGCGTGAGCGAAGTGGTGGCGATCCCGGGCCAGTACGCTTGGGCACCCGACCATTGGTTCCAGATCATGGTCTCGATTGACCAGTTATTGAGCCACAGGTCATACGCCGCGTCCCACGAGCCGTCTGACGGGTAGGCCTCTGAGAACGTCGACGTGATCGAGCTATACCCCGAGATAGGCGTACTGGAGGGGGTAGCGCGCCCGCCCACGTCATATTCGGTGTTCGGGTAGGTCTCGACGGCGCCGCCCTCATTGGGCTGGTCCGACGTGGCGTACCAGCTCGACTCGTTACACACGTTCATCGTCTGCGGTCCGTGGCCGCCGCTCCATGCGTCGTTGTCAACCCACCAGTACTGATGACCATCGCTGGCGTCGGTGTTGTCCGCGGCTTCGGCGTCGCTGGACGACCAGACAGGGTCGGTGCAATTGCCCCCGGATGGCGGCGTCGTGGTGGTGGGTGCCCCTGTCGTGGTGGTGGGTGCCCCCGTCGTAGTCGTCGGTGCCGCCGTGGTCGTCGTGCTAGACGGGGCAGTGGTCGTGCTAGTCGTGGTCGCGCTCGTTGTGGTTGTGCTACTCGTCGACGTAAAGCCATAGCACTTGACCAGCGATGGTCCGCCCACCAGCCTGCCATCGCTACAGGTGATGGGCTGCTGCTGACCCGGTGACATGTTAACCGTGGGCAGCGTGGTCACCTGGGTTACGCCATTGCTACTCATAAGCAAGACGCCACCAGCTATGGCTGCAAGGGGCAAAACCAGGCCGCGACTACGCGACCATCTTTTCGGTTTAATCAACGTTTTCCTTCCGTTATGGTAGGTATTAGAGACGCGCCGGACGCGGCCATTTCAGTTCGAAACTTTCTGTGACCGCATGACGCCCCCGCTGCGTCAATTGCAATCCTATCAAGCCGGCCGGGCTTGTCAAGACTAAGCTAACCCCGCAGCTTATTGGCTCTAAATCGGCCGTCCTACCGGTGGGCCGACATCTCCATTCCGCCAATAGAATTTGCGCAGCGGTATTACCAGGGAGAGCACCGTAATGTGCCTCACAGCTATGATAAGCCGTAGCAGGGGACGCGCTCAGCGTGGTCAACATGCCTATGACCAGGCTTTAAACAATTCTCTCCAAAATGTGCCGATTTGCGCGCCGTTGTTTGTAAGATCACGAATTATCAGCCACTGCGCACCCCTTCGCTCGCGTCCGTCTGCACGCCGTCCAAACGACCGGTAACGAGCCGGCCGCTTGGTCGCCTGGGGACGGTTTCTCTGCAAAAAAGCGCCATAAACCGGCCCCAGCGGAATAGAGGCGGTAGTCCGTGAGGGGGCGGAGAGTGGTCGGCTAGCCGTCCACAGCCGATCCGCTCGGCGGTACTGCCGGCTATTGCAATTCCAGCCGATGCCGAAAGGCTTTCTGCAGTGGTTTCACCAGGTCTTTCGTCGATTAATTTCAGAACCTGCCCCGGGTTCGGGAGGTACTCCGCCGGCAGCGGACGGACTGAAATTCAGTGGGCGATTTCTACATGACGTAGCACCCCCAAGGGGCTTCGAAGGTCGCCTGGTTATCGGCGACGTGTACAGGGTAAGAAGCGGTTATGGCGCAGAACGGCAAAAGAGTGGGTTGGAAGGGCCTCAGCTATGCTCTCGGTGCGCTGGCGGGCTTGATCACCCACCGGCTCCTCGAGTCGGCCTGGAAGGGCTTGAGGGATGCCTCGCCCCCGGTGGCTGCAGACCGGCGCTCGCCCTGGCCGGAGGCTCTGGGATGGGCCGTGGCCACCGGCGTGGGCATGGGGGTCAGCCGGCTACTGGCCATCCGCACGGCCGCAGTTGTGTGGGAGGCGGCGGTTCACGAAGCGCCTCCGGAGCCTGCCCTCGCCTCTGAGGGCACCTCCTAACTCATTGGCGAGTGGCTTACCCCTACCGTTGCGAGCAAATTCGGAGCCCCGTACCTGGACCTTCGGCGAGCAGTAGGTGCTTAGAGCCCATGACCAAATCGGTTGGACGACAGAAGGGTCGTCAGCGAAACGATGAGATTGAGGGTCCTTGGAGGACCTTACGACGCCCGCAGGCTAAGACCCTGTGAGTAATGGAGAACGACGGTAAGACCGCCAGTGTGGGGCGTCGGGACGGCCGGGGTGCCACCGTAGCCATAGTTAGCCAGCTGCGCCGTCGTCTTGAACGGGTACAGCTCACCGCCGTAGCTGACGTACACGGGGCCGGCCACACTGGGCACAACCCCATCGGCCATAGGGGCGTGGCTGTCGGCCGTGGGCACCGAGCCTTGCAGCTCCACGGCAGAATTGGTCTTCCGGAGCTCTTGCAGTGCGGCCGCCGTCGGGACACCGAACGCCCTCCCCCCGGCGAACGTGTAGAACGTGCCGGACGAGTTGACGATGGCCCCGTCGGCCCTGGTGACCAGGGCGGTCAGGGTTTTGCCGGCGTTGGAGCCGACGGTGAGGCCGCCCAGGTTGGGCACGGTAATGACATTGGCCCCGTTATAGCCGTCCTGCAGGAACTGGGTCGGGGTGGCGAAGGGGTGCAGTTCGCCATCGGTCCCGATTGCGTAGATCGTCGGGTTGCCGTTCACCGGTTGGGTGAACACGGTCACGCCTGGGCGCGGCACCAGCGAACTCGGAGCCGGGGTCCCACCGGGAGCGGCCACCACCTTGGCCGGGTCCACCTTCTGCACGGCGACCAGTTCGCTGGCCGTCGCCTGGAAAGCACGCCCGCCGGCAAAGACGTAGTGATTTGCCCCGAAGGTGACAATCGCCGCGTTGGGGTAGCTCACGCCGGCGTGGGGGAAAGGCGGCAGGAGCGGCGGGTTGACCGGGGGAGGGACCGTCGTCGGGGGGGTGGTAGTGGGGGGGGTCGTCGTCGGGGCGCCCGTCGTGGTCGGCCCCGTCCCAGTGGTCGTCGTGGTCGTCGGTGCCGTCGTGGTCGTCGGTGCCGTGGTCGTTGTGGTCACCGGCGGACTGGTGCTGTTGATGATCACGGCCGGGAAGCTGTAGCTGCCCATCCCACACCCATTAGCCCCGGTGGCAACGACGTTGTAGGCCTGGAACGGCGGCCGGGGCTCGCTAGGTATCGGGTCGCAGGTCATGTTGTTCGTAGGGGGCGCCGCCATGAACAAACTGTCCTGGCTGGCGTTCGCACCGGCGGTGACATTTTGTGACATGGCGATGTTCAAGTTGTTGGCCGGGTCGTCGGGGTTGGTGGTGGGGTCGTACCCGTTCGTGGTGGTGTTGTAGGCGATGCCGTAGATGACGGTGCTGGGCAGCGGTTGGTCGGGGGCGAAGCCGTTACTGAACATGAAGTTGCTGAACGTGATGTTGGCGGGAAAGCTGAAGTGGCATGTTCCTATTCCGTTCGTCACTAAGTACCACGCTCCCGGCGCGGCGTCAGCGCACTCGGAGCTGGCCGACGGCCGGAAGGGGATGTCGAAAGTCCCCGTGTCGGTGGCAATCTTCGGCCCCGCCGCATTGCCTTGTCCCACGCTGTAGATGGTGAGGGTGATCGGGACCGCGAAGGTGTGCCCCGGCGTCGTCTCACAATCGCCGCCATTCCAGGTACCCGATTCGCACTGCAGGCTGCTCATGGTCACGATGACGCTGTCGAGCGGCCCCGGGCTGGAGAGGGTGACCTCGTTGCCCAGCTCGGCAAAAAAGGACGACTCGACGCCGCGGTTGGGGAGTGGGACCGGCGGGTCGGTAGTGCTTGCGTAACTGACCATGGTCGGGTCCGGAGGGGCACTACCGGCAGGGCCGGCCGTAGACAGGCCCACCACTACGGTGCCCACCAGCCCTGCGGTTATCACGGCGGAGACGGCCATGACCGCCCTCTTCGGTGACGAAATACGCTTGCTCATTTTCCCCGTCCTTGCCTGCTAGTCCTCCACGGTTAGATAGTCTCTGGCGCTCATAATAGGTACGCGCTGAGCGCGCCGCATCCACCACAAAAGATGAAGTACAGGGCCGCTCGGCGAAGGTCGAGGCAACCACCGACGCCGGCACCGCGGCGGCAGACGGATTAGCCGATCTCCTGCTCGAGCCATCCGAATGGGCCTCGGCGGATAACAGCCGGACAAAAGGTGCGTGAGCGCGATCACACCCTCTCTGACCTGGTCGGGAAGGGGGGATTTGAACCCCCGGCCTCAGCGTCCCGAACGCTGCGCGCTAACCAAGCTGCGCTACTTCCCGTGCCATCCTCATGCTAACCGAACCCCACCGGGGATTGCTCTGAGGATAGGTGCGATCGACGCAGGCAGGTCGGGGAACGACGGCGTCACGGCGCGCACGTCTCATTGCCTTCAATCTCTCGGGTGTCGATATATCATCGGCGGAGGCCGGCGTCGCGTGCAGTTATCGACGGTATGCGTAGAAGACTGCACCAGACGCGCCCTCGCCGTCGAAAAGTGCACGCGACGAGCCTCCGGACGCGGCCGTCGCGTGCACTTTTCTACGTCCGAGAGACCGGCCCGAGAGACCGGCCCGAGAGACCGGCCCGAGAGACCGGCCCGAGACGCTACGCCCGAAAGACCGGCCCGAACGCCTGGCCGGCCAAGGGGCTCACCCAAACCCGTTACCCAATGACACCCCCGCCCGTATTTCAGCGCCCGCCGGCCTCAAGCCGGCAGCACATCCGGCACACCAGGGGCCAAGGTCCTGTCGTAATACCTGCTCCCGCCCAGGATGGCGCTGACCGCCGCCCGTATGCGCAGGGGGTCGAGGGGCTTGATGAGCCATCCGGCTACGGCTGTCCGTTTGGCCAAGAACGTGTCGGCCCGCCGGTCGAGCAGCACCAACACCGGCACCGCCTTCTCGAGGCGACCGGCGGCACCCTCGAGGGTCAGCTGCATCGCCACCGCCAGACCGCCCATCGAGCCGATCTGGAGGTCGGTGATCACCAGGTCGGCCACCCGTCCCTGTACCGCCGGCAGCACGGCCCGTCCCGACCGCGCCCAGCGAATGGTCGTGCCTGGCTCCTCGACAGCGGCGCAGACCTCGGCAAATACGGTGGATGAGTCGGTGGCGATCAGCAGGTCGGGCACATTCCGAGGCTACCTCGGCACCACAGCGGGTAGCATCTTCGAAACGTCGTGCGGGACCAGGAGGTGGAGTGCTCACCATCGAGCAGGAGCAGACGGCTGAGGGTTATACCATCTGTCGTCCAATCGGAGAGCTCGACGCCTTCACCGTCAGCCAGTTCCGGCAAGCCCTGGCCGAGCTGGCTTCGAAACCCCGGTTGATCATCGATATGAGCGGCGTGCCGTTCGTGGACTCGGCCGGTCTCGGCGCATTGATTGGGGGCATCCGCCGCGCCCGGGAGCTCGGGGGTGACGTTGTGGTCAGCTGCAACCGTCCCAGTCTGATCCGGACCCTGAGAACGACGGGGTTCGACCGGATCGTCACCATGACGGAGACCGTCGATGAGGCCAAGGCGGCGTTCGAAAAGCCCCGCGAAGCGGGTAGCCCGGTAGAGAGCTAGCCCGGTAGAGAGCTAGGCCAGGTAGTCCGCCACCTCCCCCAAGGCGCTCAGGTCGCTTACGTCACGGGCCAGGAACGGCACCCGCACCAACGTCGCCTCGGGCAACGCCGAGGAAACCCGGGCCAACTGCTCGTCCTCTTTTGCCACCACCATGCCCAACTGGCCGAGGTTGACCGCCAGGGGCGCCAGCCGGGTACCCGCTAGTGCGCTGGCCGAAGAGGCCGACAGGGGCATGAAGCGGGGGTAACAGCGGTTGACGACGACCCTGGAGGCCTCCGCGCCAGAGCCGGACATCTGGGACACCAGGTAGAGCGCCTCTTCGACCGTGTCCCGTCGGGGCGAGCACACCAGCGTGAACGACGTCAGCTCGGAGTGCAACAGCTCGTCGGCCCGCCGGGCGCGCACCCTGAAGCCTTCCTCCATCCCTTCGAACTGAGTGAAGAACTGGACCGTCTCGGCCACCACCTCGCCGCCGGCCACCTTGGCGATCGTCCTCAACATGAGCTGGGCACCAAGCTCAAAGGCCCGCAGGCCCGCCCTGGTTGGCACCATGAGCAGGCGGAACACGCGGTTGTCGAGTAACCGAGCGAGGTGCTTGGGCGCCTCCAGGAAGTCCAGTGCGTGCTGAGCCGGCGGCGTGTCCACCACGATGAGGTCGAACGCCCCGCTCTCCTGCAGCTCGTACAGCTTCTCCACCGCCATGTACTCCTGGGTGCCCGACATTGCCCCCGAGATGTTGCGGTAGACGGGGTTGGAGAGGATGGCTTCGGCCTGACCCGGGGTTTTGGCGTACCTGCCGACGAGGTCGTCGAAGGTGCCCTGAGCGTCGAGCATGACGGCCCAGAGCTGGCCCGGCCAGGGCTCTGCGTCGGCCGGCGGAGCCACCTCGTGGGGCTCGTTGCCCACGCCGCTAATGCCCAGAGCGTCGGCCAGCCGCCGGGCCGGGTCGATGGTAACTACACAAGCACGCGAGCCGGCGCGTGCCCCCTGCAAGGCGATGGCGGCCGCCGTCGTCGTCTTCCCGACTCCCCCAGGCCCAACGCAGACGACGACCTCAGCCGCGGCGGGGCTCACTGGTTAGCCGGCACGACGCCAGTGACGGCCGCGGCAAAAGCGTCCGTGAGCCGCTCCAACTCGTTGGGGCCAAGCTCTGAGCTGAAGCAGAAAGGAAGTTCGAGCTGCTGGAGGGGCAGCTCGATGGCCAGCCTGGCCACTTGAGAGGCCTGGGACTCCTGGCGGCGGAGCCGGAGCTGCCCAGCGGCGGACAGGCTGGCCAGTTCCTCGGAGCTCAGCTGCGCACCCGCAGCTTTCGTGAGCCTTTCGAGTTCCTCCGGCTCGAGGACGGGAGGCAGGGCCAGCACGGGCAGCACCCCGTTGACGACGACACCGCGGAGCGTTGTGCCGGCTTTTTCTTCCAACAGCCGGGCGGTCTCGATCGTCTCACTGACCGGGGTCTCTTCCGGCGTGGTCACCAGCAGGACCTGGCAGCGGGACGGGTCGGCCAGCATGTCGACGACCTCTTGCGCCTGGGCCTGGATAGGGCCCCCGTTGGCCGCTTCGAGCAGGCCATGGGGACTTTGAAGAAAGCGGATGGCGTGGCCTGCTGCCGGCGCGTCCAGGATGATGAAGTCGGCGGCGTCCGGCTGGCCTGTGGCGGCCGCCCGTTCCATTTGTTTCAACTTCCCGAGGACCAGCATGTCCGGCATGCCCGGGACGGCCGTGGCCACCACGTCCAGGGCGCCGCTGGCCACCAGTCGCCTTGTCAAACGGCGCATACCGTGCAGGTGAAGGTATTCGACGAGTGCCGCGTCTGGTCGGACGGCGCGCGCTCTGACCTCACCTTTCGAGGTACCGGCGGACAGGACGATGCCTTCGTAGTCGACGGGCTCGTCCTGGCCGAACAGCCTCGACAAGTGGGCAGCCTCGGGTTCCTCCTGCGCTCCCGGGGCGGTGATCTGCACGACGATGGCACGCAACCCGGTCCTGGCCGCAAGGTTCGCGATGACGCCACTGACCGTGGTCTTCCCTACCCCGCCCTTGCCGGTGATGACAAGCAGCCTCGCTTGGGAAAAGAAGGTCAAAGAACCCAATCATGCTCCTCTGGGAAGGCAGTCACGTGAAAGCGAAGGTTACCTGGAACTGCCTCACAGAGGCTTACCGACGCACTCCTTGAACCGGTTAGGGAACATTGCCTATTGTCAAACCTCCCTGCTCAGGAGTACCTTCGGCATAGAGGAAACCACGTGACAGCGCTGTACGCACCTGAGGGCTGGCAAGCGAGGGCGGCTTGTCGTGGCCAGTCGGCAGCAATGTTTTTCGCGCCTCCCCACTTCGAGCGAAAAGAAGCTCGATCGGCCCGCGAGAGAAAGGCCAAGGCGGTCTGCGCCACTTGCCCGGTGCGTAAGGAGTGCCTCAGCTATGCGCTCCGGATACGGGAGCCTCACGGGATTTGGGGCGGTTTGAGCGAAGTCGAGCGGCGGGCCATAACCGGATGACCCTGGTGGCGCCGTCGAGGCCGCGGCCCACGGCGATGAGCTTCTGTGCACCTCCTGGGTCGGCGGCTAAGCCTTGACATGGTGCCGAGGGCCCGGCTGTTTGTAATCCGGAGCCCGAGCCGCTTCTGATGCCGTCCTCAGGGCCTCCATCGCCTTGGCGTCAGGCATGCGCTGTGACGGCCTCTCCATCGTCCACTGGCTGACCGGTCTCTTCATCGCCCCCTTGGCCGAAACCACACGACCGAAGGGGCTTGACCCGACCCAAGCCACGAGTGCCGCCAGTAGCCAGGCCACTAGAGGCCAGAGGACCAGCACGACCAGCGCGCCGAACACGGCCCCCGCGGCCACGGCGGAGGGGTAGTCGATCCCGACATAGACCCCGGCGAAGAGCAGCAAGAGCCCGGGTAGCAAGGCAACCAGGGCCAGCCGCCAGCGGCCGGCCAACAATAAGCCGCATACAACGGCGCCGGCCATCGCCGCCCGCCCATTCGGCAGGCCGAAAGACGAAACCCGCGGGACCAGTACCTCAACCCCTTTCAATGTCTGATAGGGCCGCGGCCTCGCCAGAGCCCGGGCGACCGCCTGGCTGAGACCCAGGGCCACCACCGCACCTACCGCGGTCCAAAGGACGGCGGCCTCGTGTTCGGGGTGCCGCCTGGCGCTCCACCAACCGAGGAGGACAAACAACGCCAAAACCAGTAACCCCGCACCAACCGGGGAAAACAGGCGCTGGTAGTACGAAGTCATGAAACTGTGCGCCCATGGCGTGGCCTTTGCGAACTGGTTGACATCCAAGTACCAGCGCTTGTCCACGGCGACGCACCTCCCCCGTTTGAACCCGAGCTTAATGGCCGCCGGGGCTTGGTGGTCTAATTCCCGCCAAATCCTTTTGAAAACTTTGGGCGAGCGCAGGACGGGATTCTGTCCCGCGCTAGTTAGGGCGCAGCGTCAGGCGGTGGCCTGTGCCTCTTTCCTGCATCAATTCCCAGAGAGCTTCTACGTCTCCCCACTCGGTAAGTTCGGCACCAATGGAGACCCGGACCATCCAGCGCCCGTCGAGCATGGCCGGGGTGACGTGGGCCAAGCCGGAGGCATTCACCGCCTCGCACCAGGCCAGGGTGTGCTGGTCGAGCCGGCCCGTCCCGCCATCTGCCGGCGTGTGCAAGACACAGACGGTTTGCAATTTGACGGGCGCGAGTACGCTCCACCCAGCCGTCCCTCGAACTAGCGAGGCAAAGCGCTGAGCGTTGGCCAGGTCCCGGCGCAAACGGGCGCGGAGAGCGGCCGCGCCTTCGAGCCGAAATAATGCCCATAACCGCAGCGCTCTGAACCGTCGCCCGAGGGGCAGGCCCCAGTCCCGGTACTGCACGACGGACCCGTCGAGCGTCGAGCGCAGATAGCTCGGGTCCGTAGCCATGACCGATACCAGGAGCTCGGGTTGGCTGACGTAAAACAACGATGTTTCGAGCACCGAGCCCAACCACTTGTGGGGGTTCCAGCTGATCGAATTGGCCCCCTCTATGCCATCGAATAAGCCCCGGCACTCCGGCAGCAGCATCGCCGACCCGGCCATCGCCGCATCGACGTGCACAAAAGCCCCATATCTGCTGCCTAGCTCACATACCTGTGCGATCGGGTCGAAGGCAGTTGTAGCTGTCGTCCCCGCCGTCGCCACTATCGCTGCGGGGCGGCGGCCGGAGGAGGCATCTTCGGCCATCAGCGCAGCGAGCGCCGAGACGTCCATCTCCCGGCCTGGTTTGTTGACCGGGACCAGGCGCAAGTTAGCGGCGCCGTAGCCGGCCAGCAGGGCCGCCTTCGTGACCGACGAATGGGCCTCGGCGGAGCAATAAACCACAAGAGGGTGCTTTTCTGCCTGCAAACCGCCGGCTCGCTGGGACTTGTCGCTGGCGGCCTCGCGCGCCACGAGCAGAGCAACGAGGGAGGCGATGGACGCCCCGTCGTAGATCGTCCCCTTCCACTTGCCCGAGAGCCCGCAGAGCTGGCGCGCCCAGTCGCAGGCCACCTGTTCGAGCTCGGTCAGCGCCGGGGCAGACTGCCACGTTATGCCGAGTGCTCCGATGCCGGCGGCCACAATGTCGCCCAGGACGGACGAAAGCGAGGCGTTTGACGGGAACCAGGCAAAGTTGCGCGGGTGTTGAGCGTGGGTAAGACCGGGGACGATCACCCGGTCCAGGTCGGCGATGAGAGCTTCGAGAGGCTCCGCCAACTCGGGGGCCTTCGTCGGGAAGGCGGCTATCACCTCCCCAGGGGCGGCGTTCGAGCGGACCGGGAGGCCGGCCACCCGTGCACGGTAATCGGCCACCCAGTCGACGAGCTCGTGGCCCGCACGCCGGAATTCCTCAGGTCCCACGCGGAAAGTCTGGCACGAGGGCCGGCTGGGCGCACTTTGCCCCACTTTGGACGGGCCTATCCCCCAAGGTCACACGGTCCGGCGCGTCGCCGGGGTTATCGGCATCGAGTACGCGTCCCTGTTCGCCGCCCTCGGTACCAAGGTCACGGTGATCGAGCAACGGGACCGCATGCCGAGACCGAGACCCAGTTGACCCAGTCGTCGGTGCCTTACGAGGTCGGTATCTCCCGCTATGGCGAGCTGGCCCGGGGCCAGATCTGCGGCGACTCGTACGGGATGCTCAAGCTTTTGGTCTCACCCATGGACCGCAAAGTCCTCGGGGTGCACCTGTTTGGGACTGGTGCCACGGATATCGTCCACATCGGGCAGGCGGTCATGGGTTGTGGGGGCACCGTTGACTATCTGATGGACGCCGTGTTCAACTACCCAACACTGGCAGAGGTGTACAAGTTGGCGGCCCTCGACGTGACGAACAAGCTGCGGGCGGTGGAGCGGCTCCGCCACTGAGGGCGCCGGCACCACCGTGTTGGGGAGCCCACCCCAGCACGTCGAGGCCCACGACAGGCGTTAGCATCGCATTAGCGAGAACGAACCGACGACGCCGCCTCCCGACGCGCCAATTGGGCAAAAGCTGAGGTCAAGCTGGGTGGGCGAGGGGGGACTTGAACCCCCACGTCCTTGCGGACACAGGAACCTGAATCCTGCGCGTCTGCCAAATTCCGCCACTCGCCCGAGTGGTCTCCTAAGGGTACATGAGTGAAGCTTCTCACAGGGCCCCTGGAGGTAAACTGGCGTGAAGGGCCCTGGGCCTAGGGCCGTCCTGTGAGTGTGTCGCCTGGGCCCCTGGCAGCAGGCAGGTCCCCAGGTAGGGGTACTATGCCGCGGACAATGGGGTTACAGAGCTTCGAGCGTCGGCTCGAACGTTTCGTCGAGGGTGCGTTCGCGCGCGTCTTTCGGAGCGGGCTACAGCCGGTCGAGATCGGCAGACGCCTGACCCGAGAGATGGACCTGCGCCGTACGGTGGCACCTCGGGGGGTGCTGGCACCAAACGAGTTCCATGTCCTGCTGTCCCAGGCCGACCGGTCCCGCTTCGCCCACATCGAGGATGAGCTGGTAAAAGAGCTGGTCGAGGTGGCGAAGGACCACGCCAAGGCCGAGAGCTACACCTTCCTCGGCCCCGTCACCGTGGCGATAGGCACTGACGAGTCGTTACGGCCGGGCACCATGCTCGTGGCCGGGGAAATGTCACCGGGCCAAGGCACCGCAACTATCACGTTGCCCGATGGGCGCCGCGTCGTACTGGACCAGGACAAGCTAACTCTCGGCCGGCTGCCGGAATGCGAACTGGCCGTCGCCGACCCCAACGTCAGCCGCCGCCATGCCGAAGTCCGCCGGGGGTCGGACAGTACATGGCTGGTCGTCGACCTGGGCAGCACCAACGGGACAAAAGTCAACGGCGTGCGCATCAACGGGCAACGCCAACTGGAGGACGGTGACGAGGTCACCGTCGGCTCGACGACTGTCCGCTTCGAGGCAAGTGGGGCTTAAATGGCCGATCCGGCCCTCCGGTTCCTCGAGTACGTCTTCCTGGCTCTCCTCTACCTCTTCTTCCTCCGCGTGCTACGCGCCGTCTGGGTGGAGCTTCGCGAGCCCCGCGTGGTGCAGGCCGCGCCCGTTCAACCAGCCGATCATGCGAGCGGCAACGGCGACCGTAAAAACGGTTCCCGAAAAGAGCGGAACCTCCCGCACCAACTCGCCATCATGAGCGCAGACAACGGCACGGGCGACTCGTTCGCGCTCGCAAACGAGGTCACGATCGGGCGTTCGACGGACTGCGCCATCCCGCTGCCGGACGACAACTTCGTTTCCCAGGTCCACGCCCGCGTTTTCCGCCGGGAGAACGAGTACTGGGTGGAGGACCTCGGCAGCACCAACGGCACCCTCATGAACGGCCGGAGACTATCTGGCCCCGCTCCCGTCAGGCGAGGCGACCGCCTTCAAGTGGGGCGCACCGTACTGGAGCTGCGCAAGTGACGAGGCTGGTGGTGGGCTCGGCCACTGACATTGGCCTCGTCCGCTCCAACAACCAGGACCAACTCCTGGTCGCACCGGGCCTGTACGCAGTGGCAGATGGGATGGGCGGTCATGCCGCCGGCGAGGTCGCTTCGCTCACAGCCATAAAAGCCCTAGACGCCGCCTTCGAAGCGAGCGACGAGCGTACGGCCGCCTCACTGGAGAGCGCGGCCAAGGCGGCCAACCGCGCCGTCTGGGAGCAGGCTCGGACCAACCGCGGCATGCTCGGCATGGGCACCACGCTGGTGGCATTGGCGGTCATCGAAAACGAGGACGGGACGAGCGGGCTGGCGGTGGCCCACATCGGCGACTCTCGGGTCTACCTCTACCGGGACAAGGCCCTCATGCAGGTCACTGTGGACCACAGCCTGGTCCAGGAACTTATCGACGACGGGCAGATCAGCCAAGCGCAAGCGGCGGTCCACCCTCAGCGTCACGTCCTGACCCGGGCACTCGGGGTCGAGCCGGCCGTCAACGTGGACGTGATCGAGATCGCCCCCGAGAACGACGACAGGTACTTGCTCTGCAGCGACGGCCTGCCTCGCGAAGCCTCGGATGACCAGATCGCCGCCATCTTGTCCCGCTTTCCTGACCCGAGCGAGGCGGCCAAGGAACTGGTGGCGCTGGCCAACTCCCGGGGTGGCAGCGACAACGTCACCGTCGTCGTCGTCGATGTCCAGAGCAACGACCAGAGCCCCGACACGCTGATAATCGTCCCGGGGCCGGCCACCTCCGGGGAACCGGCGAGCTCGATCCCCCAAGTCATCGAAGGGCCCACCGCTGATGACAGCAAGGGTGCCTCTGCCGGCCCGGTCACTGAAGACCCCAAGGCCACCGCCAGCCACGCCAAGCCGTCCAGGAACGGGTTCCCGAGAGGGGTGAACCTGAGAGTGGTGGGGTTTGTCGTCGCCCTGTGCATCGTCCTCGGAGCCGCCATTGCCAGCGTCGCCTGGTACGCCAGGTCGGCCTACTTCGTCGGGCTGACCCGCGGCCAGATCGCCATCTTTCAGGGCCGTCCGGGCGGGGTGTTGTGGTTCAAGCCCACGCTCAGCGACCGTCACCAATTACTCGTCCGCATCCGTACTCTCCTACAACCTGCAGGCTCTCAGGTCCGGGCAGGTCGAGCCCTCGCTCGGGCAGGCCCACCAGTACGTGAGCAACCTGGTGGCCGAGAAAAAGGAGGCGGAGTTGGCGGACAAACCTCCGCCGCGGGGCGGCCCGTCCACCTCTACCAGTAGGCCCACGACCACCACTGCGCCGCCCACGAGCACCAGGCCCCCCACCAGCGTCCACACCGGCTCGACTGCGAGCACTGCGCCCGGGGCTCATACGAAAACGTCCAGCCGTAGCCCCTCAACGGTCCATACGGCGCCCGCGGCGCAGACCAGTCATACGGGCACGACGACGACTCCCCCGCCGGCCGGAACTCATACGGGCACGACCATCCGGACCGTTCCCAAATCGCCAACCAGCCTCAGCTCGCATACCCCGACGACCACACATACGCCGGCGACGACGCACGCCAAGACGACCACACTACGCCACGACGACCCACGCCACGACGACCCACGCCACAACGACCCACGCCACAACGACAACGCACCCCACGACAACGCACCCCACGACAACGACCGTCCACAAAGCCAGACCTGCCTCATGACGGCGACGACGTGGCCCCGCCCCGCCCGCCGGCGCAACGAGCTCGGGATGATCATCCTGGTCCTCGTCCTCACCGGGGGGTTGTACAGCCTCTCCAGCCTGGGGACGGTCGGCTCGTTGCCGGCCAACATAATCCCCTTCCTCGTCCTCGTGGCCGCGTTGATGCTCGTCGCCCACGTTGCCTTACGCCGGCTGGCCCCGCAGGCCGACCCGGTGCTCCTGCCATTAGCCGCCCTGCTCAATGGTTTTGGCTACGTGTTCATCGCCAGCTTGAACAGCGCGGAAGCCTCCGCCCAGGCCACCTGGACGCTGGTTGGCGTGATTGCCTTTGTTGCCACCCTGGCGCTCTTCCCCCGCGCCGTCATCCTCGAGCGCTACCGGTTCTCGTTTGCTTTGGCCGGCGTGACCCTTTTGGTGCTCCCACTGGTGCCCCACATCGGCGAAGACGTGAACGGCGCCCGCCTCTGGGTCCATGTGGGACCGCTGAACTTCCAGCCTGAGGAGTTTGCCAAGCTGGCCCTGGCTATTTTCTTCGCCTCGGTGCTGGCCGAGCGAGCGGACCTGTTGGCCACCGGTACCCGCCGGATCGGCCGTTGGCTCGTACTCGAACCGAGGTACATGGCCCCCCTCGTGGGCGCGTGGGGCGTGTCATTGCTCATCCTCCTGGCCGAGAACGACCTTGGGTCGTCATTCCTTTTCTTCGCCCTCTTCGTCGGCCTGCTGTGGGTAGCCACCGGGAAGTGGGCCTACCTGGTACTGGGTGGGGGACTGTTTACTGCCGGTGCCGTTTTTGCCCTTGATTTCATTCACCACGCCCAGACGCGTGTGCAGGCATGGCTGGACCCCTGGTCCCATTTCGCCACGTCCGGGTACCAGATAATTGAGGGTTGGTTTGCTCTGGCTACAGGCGGACTGTGGGGGGTCGGCCGGCCAGGGGAACCCCGGCGTGATCCCGGAAGCTTCCACCGACTTTATTTTCGCCGCCATCGGGGAAGAAATAGGCCTGGTTGGTGTGACCGCGCTCCTGATCGCCTACTTGCTAATGGTAGGGTCGGGGCTGAGGGTTGCGGTGCGGTCCCAGCGGTCGTTCAGCAAGCTCCTCGCCACCGGATTTTCAATACTCCTGGCTGTCCAGGTGTTCGTTGTGGTGGGGGGTATAACCCGGATCATACCGATCACGGGTATTACCCTCCCCTTTGTTTCGTACGGGGGGTCATCACTGGTTTCCAATTACATCTTGCTGGCCATCTTGCTGAGAATTTCGCACGACAATGCATCCGAACAGGCCATCGCCGAGGAGGTGCTGCCCGCCAGCAGCCTGCCGGTCACGTCACGGCTGAACGGTTGGCCCGTCGCTGACACCGGCGGCGTACGGCTATGAACGGTGTCAACCACCGCGTCCGGGCGGTGGGCGTCGGAGCCGTGGTGCTGGTGGTCACGCTATTTGCGATGCTCAACTACTTACAGGTCTTCCACGCAAATGCCCTCGTGAGCAACCCGCACAACACCAGTGGTGTTATAACCGAGTACGAGGAAGCCCGAGGCGCCATTATCTCGGCCGACGGCGTCACCCTGGCCCAGTCGGTACCGAGCAAAGACCAGTACAAATACCAGCGGGTCTACCCTGAGGGGTCACTTTTCGGCCAGTTGACAGGGTATTTTTCCCTGAACTACGGCACGGACGGGTTGGAAAGCGAGTACAACTCGGTTTTGACCCAGGCCAACACCTCTATCACGTTGCCGAAAAATCTCCAGCAATTGAAGAAGTTCTTTACTAACCAGCCGTCTCCCGACAATGTGCAGATCACGGTCCTGTCCAGCCTGCAAAAAGTGGCGGAATCCGAGCTGGCCGGCCGGGAGGGCGCCGTAGTGGCGCTCAACCCGAAGACGGGCGCCATCCTGGCCATGTACTCGAACCCGAGCTACGACCCCAACCCGCTGTCCAGCCACGACCCCGCAGCAGCGCAGAGAGCCTGGCAGGCCCTGCAGACCACCCCGGGAGCCCCGCTGCTGTCGGCCACCTACCGCGAGCGGTTCTTCCCTGGTTCGACGTTCAAGGTGATCACTTCGGCCGCCGTTTACGACCACAAGCCGGCCGCCGCCAACCGCAATTTCCCGTACCAATCCGGGTTCGTCCTGCCAGGCACCGCGGGCCAGGTACTGCACAATTTCGGCGGGGAATCGTGCGGTGGCAACATTCTCGCCCTTTTTACCGTCTCGTGTGATACAGGCTTCGCCCAGCTGGGCTTGGCCGTCGGGGCTTCGGGTATGGCCGACGAGGCAACGGCATTTGGGTGGGACACCACCCCTCCGCTCGACATGCCGGGAGTAGCTCAGTCCTACTTCCCGCCGGCCTCGTCTTTCGATCATGACCTGGCCGCACTGGCCAAATCTGCCATAGGTCAAGAAAGTGTCCAGGCCACACCGCTTACGATTGCGCTCGACTCGGGAGCCATTGCCGACGGCGGGGTCATCATGACGCCACACCTCCTGCAGAGGGTGACAAATTCACAGGGCCAGACGGTGCAGGCTTATAGCCCGAAACCGTGGTTGAAGGCTACTTCGGCCGCGACTGCCAACAAAGTCACGAATTTGATGCTTTCCGTCGTGAACAGCCCTGACGGCACGGGCGGCGCCGCCCGGATACCCGGTGTGCAAGTAGCCGGCAAGACGGGCACAGCCCAAACCGGCGGGCCAAATATCGAAACCTGGTTCACGGCTTTTGCGCCCGTTCCGGACCCCCAGATCGCGGTGGCCGTACTGGTAGAAAACCAGCCAAGTGCCGATGAGTTCCAGGGAGGCACGATCGCCGCTCCAATCGCCAGGGCGGTTATCGACTCCTACCTACAACCCGGGAGCAGCGACGGGCAATGAGCACTGTTACCTCACGGGCGCGCCATCAAACCTCGTCCCTACCAAACCTAGGCTATTTCCGACATGGCATCACCTGAAGTGTTCAGCGAGAGGTACGAACTTGTCCGCCACATTGCCCGTGGCGGTATGGCGCAGGTCTACCTGGCTCAAGACCTGCTGCTCGTCCGGCCCGTCGCCATCAAGGTGTTGTTCCCGGAATTGTCTTCGGACCCCGCATTCGTCGAGCGGTTCCGGCGGGAAGCTCAAGCGGCGGCCAACCTTTCTCACGCCAATATCGTCTCCATTTACGACTGGGGCCAAGGCGAGCACACGTACTTCATCGTCATGGAGTACATAGACGGGCAGACTCTTTCTTGGCGCATTCGCCAAGGCCCCCTCGCGCCCACCAGGGCCGCTTCTATTGGGGCGGACGTCGCCAGCGCGCTGCACTTCGCCCACCGCCGCGGTGTGATCCACCGGGACGTAAAACCCGGCAACGTACTGATCGACCATAACGGCCGCGTAAAAGTGGCCGACTTCGGTATTGCCCGGGCGGTCAGCCAGGCCGGAGAGGGCTTGACCCAAACGGGTGCCGTTATGGGGACCGCCAGCTACTTCTCCCCCGAACAAGCCCAGGGCCTGCCGGTAGATGCGCGCAGCGACGTCTACTCGCTCGGCGTGGTCCTGTACGAGATGGTCACAGGGCGGGCCCCGTTTACAGGCGACAGCCCCGTCGCCATCGCCTATAAGCACGTTCGCGAGTACCCGGAACTGCCCTCGAGCGTCAACTCTGCCGTGCCGGCGGAGTTCGAGGCCATCGTCATGACGGCCATGGCCAAAAACCCCGAAGACCGGTACCAGAGCGCGGCCGAACTGCGTGACGACCTCACCCGGTTTCACCAGGGCCGGCCCGTTGCCGCTCTCCCACCTTCGCCGGGGACGCCCGCCACCAGGGCGGTGGCCGGCCCTCCGGCTTACCCGCCCGGTTACGACCTGACCTATGCCCAGCAGGACACCAGGCTCGTAGGCCAGACAGGTACCGTTTACGCGGCGGCCGGCGTCCCCGCCGATGAGCAACGCTCTCGGGCGGGGTGGTGGGCGGCGCTGTTCGTCGTCCTGGTGGCGGTGCTCGGCGCAGTCGTGTACTTCATCGGGCACAATGCCAATTGGTGGGGCACGCCGGCAACGATCCAGGTCCCCTACCTGAAGGGCGACCCCGAGGCGCAGGCCCAGACCATCCTGAAGGACAAGGGTTTCAAGCACGTACAGTCACATGACGGCACCAGTGGCCTGGTGCCCAACGGCCAAGTGATCGGCACCGCTCCCGGTTCGGGCTCGACCGTCCCGCCTGACCAGACGATCCTGCTCAATGTGAGCACAGGTGAGCCGTTGGTCCCGGTCCCGAGCGGGTTGATCGGCAAGTCATGCGGTACCGCGGCTACCACCCTGAACTCCAGCAATTTCAAGGTCAAGAGCGTCGCCCAAAACAGCAACACGATCGCCTCCGGCCTTGTCATCTCGACCCAACCAACGGCGGGCCAAAACTACCAGCAGGGTAATACCGTAAAAGTCTTCTGCTCGGCGGGCGTGAAACAGACAGTCGTCCCTAGCCTGCAAGGGCTCAGTGCCGCGGAGGCCGGCGCCAAACTGCAAGCCTCTCACCTGCGAGTGGGCAATCAGACCACGGTGGCGAGCGCCACGGTTAAAGCGGGCCTCGTGGCCTACACGGCCCCGGCGGGCGGGACACCACAGCCCTGGGGCAGCGTAGTGACGCTTTACATCTCGGGCGGCCAGGAAACGGCCACTGTGCCAACAGACCTCGTGGGCGAAACCCTTCAGCAGGCACAAAAGGAGCTGAACGCCCTGCAGCTCTACAACGCCGTGCACTACCAGCCAATAACCAACCCGTCCGAGGACGGGTATGTGGTCTCGGTCCGGCCCAAGCCGGGCACAGACGTCAAACAGAACTCGACCGTGACCCTTTTCATCGGCGAGTACACCGGCCCGACTACAACCACGACGGTGGCCACAACGACAACGGCTACGACGGCTCCGGCGACTACCACTACCGCGGCTACGACCACGACGGCAGCTACCACTACGACCGCGGCGACGACCACGACGGCAGCGACGACAACCTCGGCGACGACTACCACCGCTGCCACCACCACAACGGCCGCCACCACAACGGCCGCCACCACAACGACGGCGGCGGCAGCGCATCTGTAACTCCTGTGACCAGCACGACCACGCCGCCAGCAGGCCCGCCTGGCACCGCTGCCATCGGGACCAGCGGCTAGGGAAGCCGGGCATTTGGACCCAGTTGGCAGTCGACCCGTCTGGCGACCTGGCTTAGCTGGCGGTGGCGGGGACGGCCTCCAACGCCCCTCTCACCCCGCATGACACCAACCAGTTGGCCAACAGCCGGTGCCCGCCGGCGGTCAGCACAGCCTCGGGGTGGAACTGGGCCCCGTCGACGGGGAGGTTCTTGTGGCGGATGCCCATGACCGTCCCGTCCTCGGCCCAGGCGCTGACCTCGAGCTGTTCGCCCAGAGTGGGACGATCGACGACGAGCGAGTGGTACCGCGTCGCCGTGAACGGGTTTGGCAGGCCGTCAAATATGCCGGCACCGTCGTGGGAGACCTGTGACGTCTTACCGTGCAGCAGCTGGGCGGCGCGCACCACGCTGGCCCCAAAGGCATAGCCGACGGCTTGATGGCCGAGGCAAACCCCGAGGATGGGGAACTGCCCGGCGAACGTCCGTATAAGAGGGACGCTGACCCCGGCGTCTTCGGGCCTTCCGGGACCGGGCGAGACCAAGGCCCCGCAGATGCCCAAGGCCCCCACCTCGTCGAGCTCGAGGGCGTCATTTCGCCGCACGATGGGCTCGGCCCCCAGCTGGCCGAGGTATTGCACCAGGTTGTACACGAACGAGTCGTAATTATCGATGACCAGGATCCGGGCCGGCACGTAGGGAACGCTAGCGGGGCGGGGGGTTTGGCAGCCGGCCAATTACGGCGCGGCCAATTACGGCGGCCAATAACGGCGGGAAGCACGGCCCGCCGGTCACCTATCCTCTATATATGCCCCGACGTACGAAAGAGGCCCCGGGGCGGGTGACGCCGAGAGCCGACGACCGCCGGCAGGGTGCGGACCTGCCTACCGTCAGCGGCCGCTATACGGCTCCCCTGCCCGCGGAGTACCGCCACAGCCCCTGGTGGGTACCGGCCGTCGATGCTCACGTTCTTCGGCCTCGGCATTTTGATGATCGTCCTCAACTACATCAGTCTCCTGCCGGCCGCCCCCTCCAACTGGTACCTGCTCGGAGGCCTCGGCCTCATCGTCTGCGGGTTCGCAGTATCGACCCAGTACCGCTAAGCGATCACCCGACCGGGCAATATCAGCGTTGTCGCGTCACGATGGCGGGGCCGGCATGCGCGGCGCTGTCCCTGTTCTTCCTGCAGGCGCCTTTTTTTGGCCGGCGCTTAGGCACTGATGGCATCGAGCGGCTTTGGTTCGTGGCACCACCTGGCCGGCCGTTTCTTTGGCGCGCTGTCGCCGGCCGGGCCTCCGGCCGACGATGAGGCGTGGGCGCTCAGCTCGCTGCTGGAGGGCGAGCAGGCGTTGTGGGCGCGGATGTCAGGACCGGACCGGCGTCATGCTGTCGGCGTGGCCCGCGACACGGTCCAGCTGCTCCAACCGGCCGCACCTCCCCGGGACGTGGTCGCCGCGGCGCTGCTTCACGACGTCGGCAAGGTCGAGTCCGGCCTGGGGACCTTCGCTCGTGTGGGGGTCACCCTGGCGGCCATGACCGCCGGCCGCAGCCGGCCTGCTGGCGTGGTCCGGATCCGCGCCGCCCCGCCCCCAGCCTTCGTGGCAGGCCCGTATCGGCATGTACCTGGCGCACGACCGCCTCGGGGCCGAGCTGCTCCAGAATGCGGGCAGCGACGAACTGACCATTACGTGGGCGAGAGAACACCATCTCCCCTCTGCCCGGTGGACTATCGATAGCAGGGTGGCCGGCGCCCTGAAAGAAGCAGACGGGGACTAGTCTCCCCGGAACGGCCCTTCCGCCGCCTCCAGCGGCTCCACCAGCCCTAGCCTTCGGGCGGGGCCACCTCCGACGGCGCAGGCGACGGCGCTATCCCTGCCGGGCCGGCGCTCCGGGCGGCCGGCGAAATGGCCCCCTCCCTTCGGACGGTCGTCGCCGGAGGTCTCCCCCAAGACCGTGGCCGCTTTATAGGCCCGGTAGCGGTGCACAAAGAAAACCACGACAGCCAGTACGGCCAGCCCGAACAGCAGGTAGCCGGCGTCGTTGAACCCGTGGACGATGGACTTCCAGCGCGAACCGAGCTGGTAACCGATGAGAGCCCAGCCCCCGTCCCATATGAGGCTGCCGAAGAAGGTGAGCACGCCGAAGCGGACCAGAGGCACCTCGGCCACGCCGGCGGGGACGGCGACAAAGTTACGGATCACCGGGACCAGCCGGCTGCCGAAGACTCCCCAGCGACCGTGGCGCTGGTACCACGCTTCGGCCCGGTCCAGATCGTGGTTGGTCAGCAACACGAAGCGGCCGTACCGCTCGACGAACGTCCGGCCCCCAGTCCGGCCCACGAAGTAGGCGATATAGGCCCCCACCACCTCCCCCGCCACTCCGGCCGCAATTACCCCGGCCAGGCTCAGTTTCCCCTGCGAGGCCAGCACCCCGCCAAAGCCCATGACCAGCTCGGAAGACGTTGGCACGCAGCAGGACTGCAGCACCGACAGCGCGAAAATGGCGATGTACCCCGACGATGCAACCAGGTTGGTTGGGTCAAACAAAGCGAGCAAGATCAGCTCCTATTTATGGCCGCCAGCGTATGGCAGCGGTGCCGCGGGCCCCGTTTATAACCGAGGTCGGCAGGCACAAAAGAGATACGCGGACGCCGCCAAAGTGCGCTTCATTGGCTGCCTCTCAATCCGCCGAACCTTCACTCGGGGAGACGTAGCCGGCCAGCGGCGCGCTCCCGGGATGGGTATCAGCAACGGACTCGTCAGCACGCACTTCAACGACGCTGAAGGCCGTGAGGTCCCCGTCACCGTTGATAGCGGTTGGGCCACGGTCACCGGGTTGGTAGCCCATGACGATAGCCACGTGGGCGGCCACCAGGTTGGCCACGTCGAGACCGTAGACGGCTACGTCTCCTGGCACTGGCACGTAACCAGAGCCAACCGGGTGCCAGGTGCCCCTGGAAACTCCCCACTCGTAGAAGCTGGCCGCAGACGAGTTGAGGTCGCCGTTCACGAACCGGTAGGTAACTGCCGCGCCCGCTTCTTCCCAGACCCAGGCGGCAAA
The DNA here is from genome assembly GCA_963845605.1 of uncultured Acidimicrobiaceae bacterium. GTDB lineage: Bacteria > Actinomycetota > Acidimicrobiia > Acidimicrobiales > Palsa-688 > Fen-671. The sequence continues at coordinate 50,724 of CAWJSS010000001.1, read as the reverse complement.
ATCTGCGCACCACTCCTCATCCAGGTTGCCGTTCCCGCAATTGTCCACGCCTGAGTTCCAAAAGGCGCTGTACTTGTTGCAATACGTCCCTGGCGGGTCTGTCCGGTAACCGATCTGGCTCTCTGCAGTGGTGACAATCCTGGCCCTGAGCGGCGATAACGACGCCAGATCGGGGAGGCGGACGGTCCCGCCACCGCCAATCTGGAACAGCGTCCCCCGGGACCTGTTCAGGTACAGGGCGCCGCCCACGGCCAGAGCGACAGACAGCCCGAGGGCCGCCAACCGCCGTCGCCTTCGCCGGCGGTGTCCAGGGCGGGCCTGATGACGGTCCACGGCAGGGGGCCCGGAGGGGACCTCCAAGGCTCTAAGCCTGGCGGTAGGTTCATGGCGATCAACGGTCACCGGCATCCTCAAACCGTCGCTGGCTCGCCAGTCGCGATGCAGCCCGGGGGCACGGTGGCAGCCATAGTCGTGTCTTCCTCCTCCGGGTCGGGGATGGCCGAGTGCGGAAAGGTAGGGATAGCGCCGTCCCTGGAGTGAGAACCTCCCGGACGGGCAGTAGCGTTCCTCGGTGGCCCGCCCCACCTCCACCTCCAGCTCCAGTGTCATGGAAGAAGGCAAGCTGCGGGGCGCGGGTTGGCCCGAGCGCCGGTATCGGTACCCACGACACCCACGCTAGGGAGAGCGCCTTACGGGCACATGAACGGGCCTTGCAGGACATGTATGGCCGATTGGGGCCACGCCAGCACGCCGCCGCTCCTAACTCACCAACGCGCACTCCATCGCGACCGGGCCAACGGTTGGCTTAATGGGGACGTGGAGTCACTACGATAATTTCTGGCCCATTCACCAGCGTCGATGAACATCGGCACGACCAGGAGGGTCGCACATCGTAGAGCCTGATATGGGAGAACTTGACGGATTTTGCTGCCCGTCGTTGGTCGGTGCTCCGCTGGAGGAGGCCGATGCCGCCGAACTCGCCCAGCTGCTCGGCGCGCTGGCCGACCCGGTGCGCCTGCGCCTGCTTTCCCTGGTCGCCGCCCGGGTCGAGATCTGCTCGTGCGAACTCGAGGCGCCTCTGGGGAAAAGCCAGCCAACTGTCTCGCACCACACCAAAGTCCTGGCCCAGGCGGGCCTCCTGGTAGGTGAGAAACGGGGACGGTGGGTGTGGTGGCGGGTGGAACCATCCAGGTTGGCGGCCGTCCGTCGAGCTCTAGGCGCCTAGGTCGAGGGACTTCTGCGCAGGGCGGCCGGCGAGCTTCTAGGAGCCGTTCGGCCGGAATGGGTTTTCTTCCATGTAGCTCTTTTTCCAGAGCCGGGTCCCGCGGGCGGAAGCGGTGCCAGATCACCTCCATGTGGGCACCACCACCGGGCGCGTCTCCGACCCTCCATTTGCCTCCCGTGGAACGAACGACCGCGTCGGCGATGGCCAAGCCGAGCCCAGCCCCTTCGCCACCCTCATTGCCTCGCTGGAACCGGTCGAAAAGAAGTGGCCTCTGCTCCGGCGCGATGCCGGGGCCGCTGTCTTCGATGGCCAGGCAAATGGAGTTCCCGGTGGCCGACACCATCACGTTGACCCACCCCCCAGGCCCGGCGTATCGGCACGCATTGTCGACCAGTACGCCGCAAAGCCGGTCGACCCAACCTGGAGGCGCTTCGATCAGCATGTCGTCATTACCCTGGCGGCTCACCGACAACGAAATGCCCCTGGCGCTGGCTACGGCGACAAACCTCTGCGCACAGGCGTCCACGAGCGTGGGGAGGTCAACAGGCTCGTTGTGCGGAGTGGGGGGATTGGAGTCGAACCGGGCCAAGAAGAGCAGGTCCTCCACGATGTGGCGCAAGCGTTTGCCCTCGGTGCCGATGCGGCGGATAGTGGCTTGATAGCTCTCGCTTTCTCGAGGCGCGCTCAAGGCCAAGCCGACCTCGGCCTCTATGACCGTGAGCGGGGTCCGCAGTTCGTGGGAAGCGTCTGCGGTGAACTCGAGCTGGCGCCGGCGAGCTTGTTCTATGGGCCGTGACGCCATTAGCCCGATGGCCAGGGCACCCAGGAACATCGCTATTACAAGGACAGGGCCGGCGACCAGCTCGGCCCGGTCGACAACGGCTTCGACGTGCTGGGTGTCGGACAGGCTCTGAGCACCGACCAGCCAGGACGGGCCAAGCGGGACCGCTTGTAGCCGGAAGGACCCCTGGCGCAAAGAGCCTGTCGTGGCCCGGCCGGAGCGGGACCAGGCCCTTGCAGGTAAGGGTGGGGCTCCCACGGTCAAGCCAACGGCGTGGTCATGAGCGTTCGCCAGCCACAGTACGACCGGGGCATCGTCGACATCCGTATCTGCCGGCAAGAGGTGGCCTTTGCCATTCGATGCCGTCCCATTCGATGACGTCCCATTGGAACTCGTGGCCAGGGACTTGAGACCACCCTGGCTAGTGAGCTGGACGAGCCGCTCCTTCACACGCGAATCCACCTGGGCCACGAGTTGCTTGGTGTCCACGACGTCGAACGAAACGGTGGCCGCGACGTAGAGGACGGCGATAATCGATGCCACTGCGGCTGCCACCCGGACGGCATGCGCCCACCGCGACCGTGACCGCCGGCGCAACCCGGTCACCCAGGGATCATCCGGTACCCAACACCCCTAACTGTCTCTATCCGCACGTGAGCGGAAGCGAGCTTGGCTCGTAAACGTGCGAGATGGACATCTATCGTATTCGAACCTACCGCGCCCGCCTCTTCAGCCCACACGTTCAGCGCGATAGAGCGGCGGTGGACCACGGTAGGCGAGCGCCTCATCAACAGCTCGAGTATGGCCAGTTCAGTCGCCGTAAGAAGCGGCTCGGCCATTCCGGCCCGGACCTTGCGGGTCGCAGGGTCGTACTCGATGTCACCCACCACCAGCTTCGTGGGCTGCAACGTGGCCGGCCGGCGCTGGAGGGCACGCAGCCGGGCCAACAGCTCCTCGAAGTCAAACGGTTTGACGAGGTAATCGTCGGCGCCTTCGTCGAGGCCCATGACCCGGTCGGAGAGTGTGTCTCGCGCCGTCAACATGAGCACCGGCAACGCCGAGCGCCTATCTCTAAGGGCGCGCACCACGTCGAGGCCCGAGACCTTCGGCATCCGCCAGTCGATGATGGCCGCCTCGTACTCGTAGGTGCGAAGAAAACCGAGCGCCTCCTCGCCGTCCGCCACCGGGTCGACGACGTACCCATGCTCTTCGAGGCCGCGTTCCAGTACGGACCGCAGCGCCGGGTCGTCTTCGGCGACCAGGATGCGCATGCAGGATCTCTTACACCCTGATCATGAAGAGCGGGTGAAGGCGCCGATTTGTCGCCCCGGAGGGGGCGGACGTGGACGAGCCGGGGGATTTACTCGGGCGTCCTACACGATCTGGGTACCGTGGCCCGGAGGGGCCGCTCCGACCCAATTTGCATGGCCCCAACCTGCGGGACCGACCTGGGGCGGCGATCTTGGTCGGCGCCGGCCGGCCCGCCCTCCTTTAATCGGCTACGAGCGCGTCCGTTAGAGGGCCAATGGCGGCGAGGCGGCTGGCCAGTTCGGGGGCGAGGTTGTAACGCGCCGCCAGGGCCTCGGGCGCCACGTACGTAACCTTCGTTTGGGGACCATCCGCCCACACCAGGACCCTGAGCGGGAGGTCGAGTGCCGACAGCGGGACGGCTTCCATCACCGGGGTACCCGCGGCCGGGCTGCCGAACAGGACCAACGTCGTCTCGCGCAACTCGAGGCCAACTTGGCGGGCCGCCTCCCTCTGGTCGATGACACCAAAAAGCGTCAATCCCTTGGCGGACACCATGTCGGTGAACCGGGCCACGGTGTGGCTGACCGACCGCGAGCTGAGCTTCGTCACGATGTCGCCCTCGTGCCCTGCTACGGCCTCTGACATCTCTGACCCTCCCTCCTGGTTTGGGTTCGTCCAGCCCGTCCGGGCGTCCAGTATTGCCCTCCTGGCGGCCCGATGGCGAGGGACGAGATAGCAAATGCGGTGCCTACCCCGCCGAGCGACCACCGCTGAGTGCTTACTTACTGAAAAGTTACAAGTGTGTGACACTCCCCAGCTTCGTCCACAGCTGTGGATTGTCAGAAACCTTCGAGCACGCAGGCGGCCGCAATACCGGGGTCACCGGCCGCGGCTACAACGGCGCGCCGGCTCCGTCCCTCTGCGATCCCGTTGACGGCGGCAGCGAACAGGCCGGCACCCACCGCTCCCAGGGGAGCAGTAGTAGCCAACGCTCCGCCGTCCGGGTTGACCTTGCCGGCCGGCAGTCCCGTTTCAGCCAACCAGGCGAGCATGGCCGCCGCACTGCTCTCGTAGATTTCCCACCGGTCGATGTCTTGAGCGCCCAGTCCTGCGCTCTTCAACGCCTCCCGAATGGCCGGCAGCGTCGCCATGGGCCAAATCTCCGGGCTGGCGGCGGCGGTGGCAAAAGAAACAAAGCGCGCCTTTGGCGTCAACGAGAGGGCGCGGGCGCGGCTCTGGCTGGCGATCAGCACCGCACTGGCCCCGTCTCCTTCGGCCACAATGTTTGCCGCCGTGACCACGCCATCTTCCCTGTAAGCGGGCGAAAGCGCGGCGATCTGGCCCGCCGACAAGCGGTGACCGAGCGCCTCGTCCCTGGTCAAGGCCTTCCGAGCTGAAACCGAGACGGAGGTCATATAGGGCGGAGGCGATTTCTGCGCCTGCTGCGCTCGGTCCCGGCTGACCAGCGCCCACTCGTCGAGTTGGGGACGCGTCAGCGACCACCTGAAGGCCACCTCTTCGGCCACCAAACTGGGCGGGAGCAAGCCGCCGCCTTCCTTGTACCTGGCCTGAAGGCGCTGGCCGTAGGGTTTGCCGACCGCCGGCACGGCCAAGCTGGCGCCCAGAGGCACCATGCTCATAACTTCGACCCCGCCGGCGATGACAAGGCCCTGGGCGCCGGACACGACGGCCTGAGCCGCCCAATGGGCGGCTTGCGCCCCCGATGCAGCATGCCGGTCCACGCGTCACGCCGGGGACGCTCTCTGGCCAGCCGGCAGCTAGGACGGCCCGGCGGGCAACGTTGCCAGCTTGCGCCCCGACCTGAGACGTACAGCCGAAGATGACGTCGTCTATGAGCGAGCCGTCCAGCTCGTTGCGGGCCAAGAGCTGAGCGAGCAGCTCAGCCGAAAGATCGACGGGATGCCAATTCGAAAGAGCTCCACCTCGCCGCCCGTAGGGGGTCCGCACTACATCGACCACCACTGCTTGGCGGGCGGGGTTGGTGGCTCGGGGCATGGTCAGCCGAGTTCCGGTACGAACGGGCCATCCACCGAGCCCATTGAAAGACTCGGCGCGCGGACCTGTCCATGCGGGACCAGCGGATGGGCATAGGGGCGGGCGCGGTGTGCTCACCGGCAACCTCACAGCACTGAAATGACAGCAACCAGGTTGAACAGGCAGTGAGCCACCATCCCGGCGCCGAGTCGGCCGGTCAGCATGGCGGTATAACCAAGGACCACACCGACAGTGACCATCGCCATTACCACCGATACGTTGCCAAGGGCCGTGCTCGCTTCGCCGGCGTGGGCTAAGCCGAAGAACACCGCCTGCAGCCAGACGGCCCCGTGGCGGCCAAAACGGGCTTGCAACGCCGTCCGCAAGTAACCCCGGAAGAAGAGCTCCTCAAAAAACGGGGCGCCAAGTGCGACTATGACCGTGACGAGGACGATGCCGGCTTCGTGGCCCTTTTGTTGAGTGAGGATTCTGGTCATTGCTCCCCGAGAACTTCGTGCCCGAGAAGATCTCGAGTATCAGCCCGGCACCGAGGAACGCGGTTATGGCTGCGCATACCCCCCAGAGCGGGTCTTTGAGCGTGATGCCCAACCCGAAGTCGCGGGGCAAGCTGCTGGTGCCAAATCGGTGCGACACGAAAACGACCGTGGCCAACATCGCCACCCACAACCCGGCCTCCCCCAGCAGGTCTGAAAGCCCGCTGGTACTGCTACCGGTGATGCTCTGGCCGATGGCCGCACCGACTCCCGCCAAGATGATGCCCGCCAGTGCGCCGGGGATGGCGACCAGCGCGGCGCGGGCCGGGATCCGGCCCCCATCGGGTTTGGGCGCCAGCCCGAGGCCTCTCCCAACGCTCGTGGTCCAGTTGCTTACCGGCCCTCGGTTCGGTGGCTCGCCATCTGCCTCCGCCCCGGCGGCCCTCGGTGCGGTGGCGGGCGGCGGCGCGGTGACCTGGGGTGCGCCAGTTGACCTGGGGTGCGCCCGTTGCTCTCGGGTGTGGCCGTGGTCTGGGGTGCGGCCGTGGTCTGGGGTGCGGCCGGCCACGGCATTCCTTCCCAGGACGCTGGATCTCGAGGCGCACCGTTGAGCGCAGCCCGACCGCCTTGGGCCTGCGATGCCCATCCATGCGGGTCCGGTGGCGCCACCCTTCGAAGGTACCCCCTTCGGTCCGTAAAGACGGACGGTTCGTGACGAAAAGGCCTGGCGTTCCATACGAAAGGCCTGCTGGCGCGAACCACAGTGGTCCCCTACGCTGGAGCAGAACGCCGTAGGCTGTTTGGCTAGCGCGCACCAGCTGGACGTTCCCCTGGCGAAGCGGGCCAAGATTGGCCCGTCGCGGCGGGAGGGCTGAAAAGCAGCGTGTTGTTGCGCGGTGACGGTCTTACCTAGGAGGCAATGAGTGAAACGCCCTTTCCAACCTCACAACCGGCGTCGGGCGAGGCGCCACGGTTTTCGTCATCGCATGTCGACACGAGCCGGACGGGCAGTGCTGAAGTCTCGCCGGCTGAAGGGCCGGCACCGACTCAGTGCTTGAGGTGAACGACGAGGCGACGGCCGCTATTCGACAAGCTCCGACGCGCCACCGCAACACGGTCCGGGCCGCTGACGGTGTCCTTATCTTCCGGCCCCACCGGGCACAGTACCGACGTTGGCATTCGCAATAGGGAAAAAGGTAGGCAACGCGGTGGTGCGCAACCGCCTGCGGCGCCGCCTTCGGGAAGCCAGCCGGCGCCTGCCGCTGCCACCCGGGACCTATCTCATTCGAGCCGCGCCCGCGGCCGCCACACTGAGCTACACGGAACTGTCCGTTCACCTCTCGCGAGCCGTGAAATCGGTGACCACGGTGACTGCGCGGCGTCAAGCAGCACCCCAAAAGCCGGTAACCTCGGACAGGGAACGCCCCACACTGGAGGGGCTATAACTGTGACCAGCGCTCCCGTCTCCCGGCCCTCAGTCGCTGCAAGAGCGCTGAGGGTCATGATCCTCGCCTACCAAGCGGCATCCGGCGGCCGCAGTCCTGCCTGCCGTTTCGTCCCGTCCTGCTCCGAGTACGCCCTGGAAGCGATCGGCCGCTTCGGGGCGCGTCAAGGAGTCCCTCTCGTGCTCGGGCGCCTCGTCAGGTGCCGGCCCGGCGGCCCGTTCGGGCTCGACCCGGTGCCGGAGCGCACGCACCGAGCCGGCTCAGCCACTGGAACGAGCCCCGCATGACCGCTCTCAGCCAACTGGTCGCATGGGTGTTGGCGGCGTTCTACGCCGTCATCCCCAACTACGGCATTGCCATCCTCCTGCTCGGCCTGACGTTCATGATCCTCGTCGTGCCGCTGACGCTGAAGTCGACCCGGTCGATGCTGGCCATGCAGAAGCTGCAACCCAAGATGAAGCAGCTTCAGCAACAGCACAAGAACGACAGGTTGGCGCTCAACCAGGCGCTGACCGAGCTCTACAAAGAGGAGGGCGTCAGCCCTTTCGGCAGCTGCATCCCCACGTTGCTGCCCCTCCCCCTGTTCTACGTCCTTTACCGGGTCATCACCGGCCTCAGCAATAAGGGCCCATCTGGTTGTAAAGGCGACGCATGCCACGCCATGCCGCTGTACCTCAACCCGGGTACGGCTATGTACAAGGCCTTGGTGGCCAGCGCCCCTCCGGGCGAGGGTGCCCAGATGCACGCCTTCGGGATCAACCTGTCGCAGAGCGCCTGGACGGCGTTGACCAAGGGGCTCGGGTTCGCCGAGATCTTCGGCAGCCTGCTGCTCCTGCTCATCATGATCGGGGCCAACTACTACCAGCAGGTCCAGATAACCAACCTGAACCCGATGGTGCGGCAAAACCAGCAGATGAACTCGCAAATGCAGATCATGCGGTTCTTCCCGATCGTCTTCGGCCTCATCTGCATCCGGCTGCCATCTGGGCTCGTCCTCTATTACGCCGTGTCTGCCCTGTTCCGGGTGGGGCAGCAATGGATGATGTACCACTACGACCCGAAGGTCATTGCCCTGGTGGCGAAGGACGACCGAGACATCGAGGTTATGGAAGCGCGCCTCGAAGACACCGAAAAGCGAAAACCCAAGGGGGCGTTGCCCAAGGGCCAGGCTCCAGGGCCACCTCAGGCGAAACCGACCGCCTCCGGGGCTTCAGGCTCATCCTCTGACCAGCCGGCAGCGGGATCATCCCCCGCCAAGGCCTCGTCAGCGAAGATGCCACAGGCAAAGGCGCAACCAAAGCCGCTTCCAGCCACCCAAAACGGTGCGCCCACCGATGGTAAGGCCAACGGACAGGTCCCGGCCCGTAACCCCAACTCTCAGGGCAACGGGCAGCGCAACCGCAACCGCCGGCGCAAGGGGCGATAGCACATGGAGTGGGTTGAGACCACCGGCCGCACCGTTGATGAAGCGAAAAAAGCAGCGCTCGAACAGCTCGGAGTGGCAGAGGCTGACGCCGACCTGCAAGTGGTGTCCGAGCCGAAGATTGGCCTGTTCGGACGGCTTAAGGAAGAGGCACGAGTACGCGCCCGGGTGCAACCGCGCTACCCCCGCTCAAAGGGCGAAAGACGCGACCGGAGACGAAGGACCACTGGAGACTCTGAGCACGGCCCGCAGCAAAATGCGTCGGCCCGTCCCGCTAGTAGCGCGGGCGGCCCGGACGAGGGCGAGCGCGAACTGAAGACGGGGGCGTCGGCCGCTGCAGCGGGCAACAACTCCGAGTCCGCAGCCGGGCCGTCCGGGGCGGGGACATCCGGGGGCCGTAGGCGACGGCGGCCAGCCTCATCAGCGCCCGGTGCCACACCAGCGCGCGAAGGCGCTAACTTCAGCGACGTGGGGACGGCATCGATCGAAGAACAAGTCAGGCTGGCAGAAGAGTTCTTGCAGGGGCTCCTGGAGGAATTGGGCTCCTCGGCCACGGTCAGCTCGCACGAGCTCACCGATGGGGTCGTGGAGCTGGAGATCGACGGCGACAACCTGGGGACCCTTATCGGGCCCGAGGGGCGCCACCTTGCTCGCCTTGCAGGAGCTCACACGCACTGTCCTGCAACACCGGGTGGGATCCTCAGAGTGCCGCGTGGTGGTCGACGTCAACGGCTACAGAAAACGCCGGCAGGACGCATTGGCCAGGTTCGCTCAACAGGTCGCCGCCGAAGTGCGGGAGAGCAACACGAGGCGTGCGCTCGAGCCGATGCCGCCAGCAGACCGGAAGGTCGTGCACGACGCCGTCAACGCTGTACCTGGAGTTAGTACGACGTCCGAAGGCGAAGAACCATACCGTCGAGTCGTCCTGATCCCGGTCCCCCCTGAAGGTGCCGACGAACAGGAAGCCCCAGATAGCAGCGAGCTTCCGTCGGAAAGCGTCAGTTCCTGATCGCGTTCGTAACGCGTCTATAACCTTCTGCGCCTCGAAGCCCGTCGGTCTAGCGTTGGCCAGATTGCCGACGCTTTCACCCTTCTCCCCCCCGAGCTAGCCCACGCTCTGGAACTGGTCCTCGGAGATGCCCGACGGCTGGGGCTCCTCGGGCCTGGCCCGGTTAACGATCAGGTGGCGCGAAGCCTGGCGTTTGCGGCGGTTCTGGGAGCAGTTCCGGGCGGGCGGGCCATAGATCTCGGCAGCGGCGGCGGCCTGCCCGCCCTCGTTTTGGCCGTTCTGTGGCCCGCCAGCGAATGGCTCCTTATCGACAGCAACGGTCGAAAAGCCGGTTGGCTCGAGGACGCTATCCGAGGCCTCGGCATGTCATCCCGGGTAGAGGTCCGGTGCGAACGAGCCGAGGTCACCGGGCGGAGCGGGTACCGCCATACGGCCGAATTGGTAACCGCCAGAGGGTTTGGCCCGCCGGCGTCTACCGCAGAGTGCGCGGCTCCCCTCTTACGAGAGGGAGGTCATCTGCTTGTAGCCGACCCTCCAGGGGGCCAAGGTGACCGCTGGCGGCCGGATGGCCTGGCCGAACTAGGCCTGAAGCTCGATTCGAGCGAAGTCGTCGAAACTGCTGCCGGCCCTGTGTCGATCAGCCGTATGTCGTCGTTTGCTGATTGTGGGCCGCGGTACCCGCGCCGGGTGGGAGTACCGTTTAAGCGTCCCCTCTTCTAGGGTTCGCAATAGCCAGGAGGGACGTGGGGTCTGGGGGGGGCCGATATGTTCCACGTGTTACCATACGGTGAAACACCCTATGGCGACCAGCGAGCCACTCGTACCGCAATCGCCTCTGGGTGTAACGGCAGGCTCTAAGGAGGAACCCGCTGGCTACGGAGTTCGACAAAGGTGTATTGGTGGGGTTGCTCATCGGGGAAGGACACTTTGGGGGAGATGGGCGCCAACCGCAGGTCACCCTTCGAATGCACGTCGGGCATGCTCGCCTCTTCGACTGGATCGAGACAACGTTTCCCGGCGGGCGGCTATACGGCCCGTACCACCACGACGGTCGTCATTACTTCCAATGGATGGCACGCGGCAGTTATCTCCGGGAGGTGCTCGTACCCCTGCTGGACGAGCATTTGACGCCAGAGTTGGACGCAAAGAGCGCTGAACGCTACGCCCAGATGAAGTCGCGGTACCAAAGGCGGTTGGGGCTGGCCGAGCAGGCGACAAAAGCCGCAGTGGCCGCCCCCAGTGACAGAGAAGTGGGTCGGAGTCCCGAGAAGGAGCCATTGCCCGCAGAAATCAACGACAGGTCGAGAGCGAGAGAAATCTTCGACCGCTTACGCCGGGAGCAAGCCGGTTAAGGGTTACATGTTGCTGATGCTTGCTGTAACCGTAAAGGCGAGACAGGATGAGTGAGGTAATGACGAACTCGCTCCCGCCGCACGCGCCTACGAACGTTGAGGGGCCTCCTGACCTAGAGGGGCCTCCCGAGGCGGAGGGGCCACCACAGGCGACCGGGCCGGCCGAAGTGGCCGCACCTCCAGAAATGGCGGGCCCTCCCGAGGCGGAGGGGCCTTCCGAACCGGAGGGGCCACCACAGGCGACCGGGCCTCGCTGAAGTGGCCGGACCTCCTGAAGTGATAGGTGCCGCCGCGTCGCTCGGGGCTCCCGAAGCGATCCGCCCGGTAGACGAGTCGCCGGCCGCCGGGGGGATCGTGCCCGAACCGGGGCTCGACCACTTGCGGAGCGCCGGCGAGGACCTGACCAGCGCGCACGAGCTGGCCCCTTTGTCGAGGGAGAAGCCACCGTTACCGAGAGTTCTCGCCATTGCCAACCAGAAGGGCGGAGTGGGCAAGACGACAACGGCGGTCAACCTGGGAGCCGCACTGGCTGAGCTTGGTTATCGCGTGCTCGTGGTTGACCTGGACCCGCAAGGCAATGCGACCACTGGGTTGGGGGTAAACGCCCGCAACCTGGACAGTTCCATATACGACGTTATATTGCACGACGTCCCCATTGAAGACTGCATCGAGCCGACCAACCTGAGGAACCTGTTCCTCGTCCCGGCGACGATCGACCTGGCCGGGGCCGAGATAGAGCTCGTTCCGGCCTTCAGCCGGGAGCTTCGGCTCAAACGAGCGATCGGCAATGTCCTGGGTGACTTCGACTTCCTGTTGATCGACTGCCCGCCGTCGCTCGGCCTGCTTACTGTAAATGCTCTGGCCGCGGCCCAGGAAGTAGCGGTCCCGATCCAGTGTGAGTACTACGCCCTCGAAGGCCTAGGGCAGTTGCTCAACAACATCGAACGGGTCCGGTCCAACCTCAACCCCGATCTCAACGTTACGACGATCATCATGACCATGTACGACGCCCGGACCCGCCTGGCCGAGCAAGTCGTAGACGAGGTGCGACGTCACTTTGGCGACCGGGTCTGCCGCAGCGTCGTCCCCCGGACCGTCCGGCTGTCGGAGGCTCCGTCGTTCGGGCAGCCCATCATCGTCTTCGATCCCACGTCGAGAGGTGCGACTGCTTACCGGGAACTAGCCAAGGAGGTAAGCGGTGGCGCGCCGCAGCGGGTTGGGTAGGGGTTTGAGTGCCCTGATCCCCACGGAAGATCTGAGGGACAGGGGATCGCTGGTCGAGCTGGCCGTCAGCATCGTGCGAGCAAACCCACGCCAGCCTCGCGAGCATTTCGATGAGGACGCTCTGGCGGCACTGACCGCTTCGGTGCGCGAGATCGGCATCCTGCAACCGGTCCTGGTCCGCCGCATTGGCGAGAGCGAGTACGAACTGATCGCTGGTGAGAGGCGTTGGCGGGCAGCCAGGAGAGCGGGCCTCGCCACCATCCCGGCCATTATCCGCGACGCCTCCGAGGGCGAAAGCTTGCAACAGGCACTGATCGAAAACCTCAACCGAGAGGAACTCAACCCCCTCGAGGAAGCGGCCGGCTACCAGCAGCTAATCGAGGACTTCGGCCTTACCCACGAGCAGCTGTCGACGCGAGTGGGCAAGAGCCGCGTGGCTATTACCAACGCGTTGCGCCTGTTCCAGCTACCGCCGTCCGTACAGCGCCTGGTGGCCGATGACCGGCTTACGGCCGGGCATGCCCGCGCCCTGCTCGGCACACCGGACCGCGCCTTTCAAGAGGCCCTAGCGCGGCGAGCGGCCAATGAGCAACTTTCCGTGCGGGCGGTGGAGGAAGCGGTGCGCCAGCACAATGACCTCTCAGAGCCTCAAGAGTCCTCTGCGCCCCGTCCCGCCCCGACCAGGCTCCGCCCACCCGGGGTCCTCGAACTCGAGGAACTCCTCGCCGATCACCTGAGTACCAAGGTCCGGGTCGATATGGGAGCCAACCGCGGCAAGGTGATCATAGAGTTCGCCACCCTCGAGGACCTCGAGCGCATCTACAGGGCGATGACCGAGCCTGACTAGAGGCTTTGCCGCTCGGCGGCGGACGCGGACGCCGCACCGGGTAACAACGTCACCTGGTACAAGAGAGTGGACTCACCTCGACCTCATCCACAGCTGTGAAAAATGCTGTGGATTGCACCGTTTTAGGCCGTTAAAGGCCCTAGGCCAGGTGCCGATTAAGCTCCTGCAGCAACTGCGCCTTGCCCTTTGCCCCCACCAGACGTAGTTGGGGGACTCCCTCCTTGAACAGGATCAATGTGGGGACGCTCATCACCTCAAAGCGGCGGACGATCTCCAGGTTGTCATCGACGTTTACCTTGCCAACCCGAAGGCGCCCCTCGTGCTCCTTGGCGATCTCATCGAGTACCGGCTCGATCTGCTTGCACGGGCCACACCACTCAGCCCAGAAGTCGACCAATACCGGCTCGGAGGCCGCCACTACCTCTTCGTCGAACGTCGCATCTGTAAATGCGGTGGTGAGTTCTGACATTTCGATGGTTCACCCTCTCAATTGCACCCATTTCGGGTGGTCCGTGGCCCCACAGGCCATCAAGCTCCCAGTACAACCCCTTTCCACATGGCCAAATTCCCCTGGACGTGGCCGGTGCGCGCCCCGGTCAAAGAACCCCCGGGCGGCGGCAGACGAACTAATGCCGCACAAGCGACGTCTCCACCGGTCAGTGCCGAGGTTGCCCCATGGCCTCTCCGAGTGGCCCGCCCGGGCTCTTGAGGCTCGGGCCTCGTAAGGCTCAGGCTCTGGAGCTCAGACGGTGGCGTGCGCTTCGAGCCATCGCTCAGCGTCGATGGCTGCCGCGCACCCGGTGCCAGCCGCGGTCACCGCCTGCCTGTACCGATGGTCGGCGACATCGCCGGCGGCAAAGACGCCATCCACCGTGGTGGCCGTCGTCCCTTGCGCCGTCAGGACGTAGCCCTGTTCGTCGAGGCCGAGCTGGTCGCGCACAATGTCGGTGTTGGGAACGTGCCCGATGGCCACGAACAGCCCGGTGACCCCCAGGACTTCTTCCTGTCCCGTCTGCACGTTCCGTAGCTTCAGGCCCTCGACCTTCTTGTCACCCAAGACCTCTGAGACAACGCTGTCCCAGATGAACCGTATCTTTGGGTTAGCCACCGCACGGTCTTGCATGATCTTGGAGGCCCTCAGCTCGCGGCGCCGGTGGACGATGGTGACCGACTCGGCGAACTTGGTCAGGAAGATCGCCTCCTCGACCGCTGAATCGCCACCGCCGATCACGGCCAGGTTTTGCCCACGGAAAAAGAACCCGTCACAAGTAGCGCAGGTCGAAACGCCGTAGCCCAGCAGCCGTCGCTCGGACGGTAGGTCGAGCATCAGGGCACGAGCACCCATCGCTACTACTAATGCCTTCGCCTCCACTTGGACCTCTTCGCCGCTCGAGGGTTCCGTGTACCAGACGGTCTGTGGGCCGCCGTCTTGCAACTTGACCCGAAGCGCCTTGGCGCGCACCAGTTCAGCTCCGAACCGCTCGGCCTGCGCTCTCATCTGGTCCATGAGCATCGGCCCCAGGATCCCGTCCGGGAAGCCGGGGTAGTTTTCCACCTCGGTTGTCAGCATCAGTTGCCCGCCGGGTTGGTCCCCGGTAGACGACAGCTCCCCTTCCAGCACAAGAGGCTTCAGGTTGGCGCGGGCACTATAAAGCGCCGCCGTCAAGCCGGCCGGCCCTGACCCGAGGATGATGACTTCTCGCTTGCCACTTTCCATAGCTCACCTACTTCCCAAAGCCGCTACAACTCGTGGAGCTGGTCTGGTATTCCGCTCCCACCCGGACAACGGCGCCGCGGTCGTCCACCCGGACCTGATTCCTCCGCGCCCTTACCCATTTCAATTGGCGGACCGGTGGCAATCACTCCTCCGCGCTGCCTTTCCAAAGCAATAGGAAGGCCCCGGCAATGAAGAAAAGGCCCCCCACCGTCACGTACCCCAGCCAAACGCGGCGCCCAAGAGGTTCGATCGGGACGTAGGCGTCCCAAATACGCACGAGGCTGATGACCAGCAGCACGAAAGCGGCGATAACGGCAACCACCACGACAACGCCGTAGACGATGGCCCGGAGGGCGGTTTGCGCCCTGCTCGTGGTCCTCGCCTTGAGCCATCCGACACCCTCGATGACGTAGTCGGCCAGCTGATCGGCCCACACGTCCAACTGAGTCTTGGTCGTGCGGGAGGCCTGCGGGCCCCCGGCACATCAGCCCCATCCCCGCTGCTCTGGCCGCCGGAGGCAGAAGTCGAGAGGTCCTCGTTTTCGGGCGCCATGCCGGCACATTAGCCGCCGCGGCCTCCATGGCACAGCTTTGGCCAGCCCAAAGCTTGAAGGCACGAAACGGCTTAACGAACCGTGAGCTCCTGAATTTGCGCCTGCCTGGTGGGCCCGGGTCCGTCATCCACAACAAGACCCAAGTGGCTTTCCGGCCCCCTAGTGAAAAGGTGGCGCTCCCGTATATCGGCGAGCGGCTCGCCGTTGGCGTACCCCACCCGCTCAGCATGGGAGCGTTGGAGTCTGACGTGAAGGCTTCAGCGCTCCACCCCTGCATGGACGTACTGACCACGAGTTCGTGCACCGTGTGCCGCGACCCGAGGTCAAGAGCCAAACCGAACCCGCCCGAGCCTCCGAAATTGGCGGACTGGTAGACGTCTCCCTTCCCATGAGGTAGCAGAGTTGCCATCGATCAAGCTGCCGAGCTGGGAGACATTGTCTGTCGGGTGGTTCCCGTTCTGGGTTAGTTCAGAGACTGAAAGGACCTTGACCGGAGAAGAGCTGTCCGGATGTCCGGTCGTCGTGGCCGAGTTCGAGGTTCTCTGGGAACTTTGCGCCGGCGGCGTGTCGGCTCGCCACAGGCCTACCGCCGCCGCCACACCGGCGACCAGAAGGGTGGCCACGACGGCGGAGGCGATAACGCCCGGGCGCCGACGGAAACTTTCTTTGCGCCGCCTCCGGCGAGACTTACGGCTGCCGTTGCTGCGAGATCGGGGCGCTCCCACCTTCATCCTCCAGCGCGATGGTCCCTCCCGAAGGACGCTCGCCTGAAGAGAGCTCTTGCGAGGATCCCTCCTGCACCCGCGTGGCCCGGCCGGCCCCCGCCGTGAGCCCTTCGCTCGACCAGGAGCTCGGCTCAACGGCTTGAGAGCGAGCCGAGGTGGCTCGAGCGGTACCGGGGCCGATGTGCAGGTACGCTCCGGGTTCACTTTGGGCCGGCATACCGAGGCTCCTGCTGATGGCCGTGAGCGCGCCCCCCAGCACCAGGGCCGACGGGACCCGCTTGTCGGGCTCTTTTACCAGCAGCGCGTCCACCAGGTTCCCCAGTCCTGGCGGCAGGCCCGGCCTGACATCGTCGACCCGCGGCGGCGGCTGCTGGACATGGGCGAGCGCGGTGGCCATATCAGTGGTCCCCTTGAACGGCGGCGCCCCAGCGAGCATCTCGAACAGGACCACCCCGAGCGAATAAAGGTCGGCCCGGGCATCCGGCTCGTGCCCCTGGACCTGCTCCGGCGCGAGGTATTTCGGTGTCCCCAGGACGGTGCCGCTGGCAGTGAGGTCGCCGCCGGCTGCGGCGGCCGCCTTGGCTATGCCGAAATCGGCCACCTTTACACGCACCATGCCGCCGCCCTCGTCGCGGAGCAGGACGTTGGCCGGCTTGATGTCCCGGTGAACGAGGCCCTGGGCGTGGGCGTACGCCAGAGCGTCCGTGACCTGAGCGACCAGGGCCACCGCCAGATCAGGTGGGAGGGGGCAGGCCCGAGCCATCAAATCCCTTAGGGTTTCGCCCGGTACCAGCTCCATCACGATAAAGGCGGTGCTCGGCGCCGGCCAGGACAGGTCGAGGCTCTCGCTCTCGTCGCCGGTCCAACCTCCAGCCAGAAGCGAGCCGGTGCCGGCGCCGGCCTCGCCCAAGGGCGTGACCCCGGCATCGAACGTCGCCACGATCCCGGGGTGAACTAGCCGGGCGGCAGTCACAGCTTCCCGGCGAAAGCGTTCCCTCAGGTGCGGATCTGCGGCCAGGTGAGCCAACAGCATTTTGACGGCGACCGGACGACTGAGGACCTCGTCGCGTCCCTCCCAGACCTCCGCCATGCCACCTTTGGCGAGCGGCCGGACCAATCGGTACCGCCCTGCCAGAGCCCGTGGCACACCGGGCGCTACACCTGCCACGTCCAAGAAGGCTAGTGCCCCAACGGGTGGCGCGGCCCACCGCCCGGCCCGAATTCCGTCCAGACCCGCGAGCCGCAGGCGGAACCCGTTGTCTTCACGCACTTATTAGGCTTCACGGACCCAAGCCACTCCTATGGCACCAGGGCCTGCATGGGTGCCTATAACCGGGCCAATTTCGCCGATCAGCCGCTCGTGACGGGAACGGGCACCGGCCATGAGATCGAGGAAATTGGAAAAATCGGTCGCATCGGCGCTCATAATCGCCAGCCGTTCGAGCGGTCCGGCGGCCTTAACTTTGTCCGCCAGGTACTGAAGGGACTTGGCCCGGGTGCGCTGCCTCGACTCCTGTTCGACCACGCCGTCTCTAACTTCGATGACCGGTTTGATGGACAAAAGTGCACCCAGAGTCGCGGCCGCGCCACCAATGCGGCCCCCTTTGCGCAGGTTTTCGAGAGTATCGATAGCGCCAAAGACGGATAACCGCTCCCGGGCCGAAATGGCAGCGGCGACCACATCGTCGACTGAGCCCCCACCGGCGGCGGCCTCCGCCGCCGCCAGCACCACGAGCCCCTGTCCCATCGTGACACTGAACGAGTCGACGACCTCGACCGGGAAGTCGTCGCTCAATCCTCGCGCCGCTTGGGCGGCAGCCTCGTTGGTCGCCGACAGCTTGGACGACAGGGTCACGCATACCGCCGTATCGGCGCCGGTCGAGGCCACCGATTCGAATGCGGTCCGGAACGCGCCCGGGGACGGGGCGGCCGTTTCAGGGAGATCCGCCGAGGTGGAGCACCGAGCCCAGAATTCCTTTACGCCGAGTTGCTCACGGTCCAACAATTCCGTGTCCCCGAAGCGAATGTGCAGTGGGACGAGCACGATGCCGAGCTCGTCGACGAGCCCCTCGGGAAGGTCACACGCGGTGTCACTCACCAGCCGTACGGTCACATGGCTCCTTCGGCAATTGAAAGATCTCGGGGTATGTATTTAGCACCGGCATAAGGGTTCGGAGCGGAAGACACGCAGATCGTACTACTGTGCCTGGCTCGCTCATGGTGGCGGCTATTCGGGGACGCCCATTGCTGTCGAGCGTCGTCCACCGCCGTTCTCTCGGCCTCTGCGGTGACCCTCGGACCTACCGCCATATCAGCGGGCCAGCGCGCGGTACCGAGCGCGCAATGCACTCAGCTCTTCCACACCTAAGGCTCGGGCGGCGCCGACGAACACTGCCGCCCCCACCACGGATACCACGAAAAGACGCGCCGCTGACCACGCCACCGAATGTCGTTCCGGGATAACTTGTGTTAGCCCATAGACAACGCCAGCCATGATGCCCGTGGCCACCAAAACACGCCCTAGCCAACCAGCTGACCAGGTGATAGGGGCGCTCCGGCGTAACCTGTGCCACGCGAAGGGAAGGGCGACGGTATACGAGCCGATCCAGGCACCCGCCAAGCCCTTCACCCCGGCGACCGGGTACAACACCAACGCAGCCACGACGGTGAGCGCATTTTCACCGGCGTACAACCAGAACATCGAGCGCGTGTCCCGCTTGGACTGGAATGCGCGCATCAGTAAAAGATAAACACTGAACCCAGGCAGGCCAAGGGCGAAAATTGTCAGCACGGAACCGGTGAACTCTGCGGAGCCAGCCGACAAGTGACCGTGAGCGAGAGCAAGGACGGCGGCCGGGCGGGCCAGCAATGCGTAGCCCACGCCGGCCGGTAGCAACAGGGCCAGAGTCACCCGCGTCGCTCGGCTCAAAGTGCCGGCAAAAGCGCCTATATTCCCATCTGTCCACAGCTCGGCCAGGTCGGGAGCGACAGCGTAGGCGATGGACACCGCAATTATGGCGTAGGGAAGCTGCATAAATGTGTAGGCGTACATAAACGAAGACAGGTTCCCTCCGTTGGTGTTCGCCAACACCGAGATCAACACGAATGATATCTGATTGGCGACCACAGCCCCGATCGTCCACGCGGATAATCGTGCAATTGTCACCAGTGCGGGGTGCCTGGGGTCCCAGCGAGGCCGCAGCGGGATATCGAGCGCGAAATAAAGCAGGTAGTTGGGCCAAGAATTGAGCCAGGTACCCTGCCGTCGTCCCCAGCCCGATCACGAGCACCGCCGTGCGATCAGCCTGATAAGCGTCGAGCGTCCCATTTGGGACTAGCTGATTGGCCACGATCAGGGCGCCGATCGTGACCAAATTCGCCAGGACAGGGCTGAAAGCCACAGATCCAAAACGCCGGCGAGCATTTAATCAGCGCGGTCGTAATAGTTATCAGACCGATAAACAGTAATTGAGGCGCAAAGAGCCGGAGCCACGTCGTAGCCAGCGCCCGTTCGTCAGCTACACCGGGGCCTGTGGCCCGCGACAAAAAGAAACGGATTATTTCCGGCGCCGCTAGCCAAAAGACCCCGGTAGCCACCAGCAGGACGGCCGTAAGGAAAGTCACCACGGCAGGGACGGTTTTCTCGTCTCTTTCGCCGGGACGCCAGGTAAGGGACTGCATCAGGACCGGGAGCAAAGTAGCTGAAAGCACACCCCCGAGCAGGAGGTCGTAGACGGTGTTGGGGACCGTATTGGCCTGGTTGTACGCGTCCGCCAGGCGGGCCTGCCCCAGCACCCAGGCGACGGCCAGCAACCGTGCGAACCCCGACACCCTGGACAGAGACGTGCCCGCCGCCATTATGGCCGCGTTGCGGGCGGACGAAGGAGCCGGCGCACCGCGCTCACTGGGAGTGGGTTGCTCGACGCCGGGGACCGGTTCGTCCCCCCGCACCCGCTGGCCCGCAGCGGCCGGGCCTGGACGTGGCCCACCCGGGACGGGACGCCGGCCCGGGATGACAGTGAGCTGTTCGGACGCCCGTACCGCTGTGCGCGGCGAAGGTCCTCGGTCAAAGCCGCGGTCAAATCCACTGGGCAGGGCACCATCTGCCTGCCGGCTGCTTGGCGGCCTGAGCCCAGAACTTAGCGCCGTCGCCGCCGTGACCTGTGAAGTAACAGGCTCAGCGATGGAGGCCGGCACGACCGGCGCCGGCACGACCGGGGGCGGGGGCGGGGTAGCGGTAGCGGCCGGGGCACGGGGGACGTGACGATAGCTGCGGGCGCACCTGGGTTGGTCGGCGGCTCCTCCAGGACCTCTTTTCCGGTCCCGTCGCCGTCGCCGGCTGGTTTGGGCCGAAAATGTGACGGTCGGGACCCCGAGGTTCGCCCCTCCTCCTCAGGGGTCAACGGGCCTCCTCCGGGGTCAACGAGGTGGGCGCAGTACGTGCTTGGCGGGGTAGCCATCCCGGCCGCTGCGCACCGCAAAACCGGGACCGGCACTCACCGCGGCGGCAGTACTGGCCTCGCTCGGGCCTGCCGCGGAACTCGAAGCCGAAGTGGTGCTCGGTGCCGGCGCGCCTGCGCTGGTTGTGGCTGTAGGGGGCGCCGCGGCACTGGGCGTGACGGCACTGGGGAGGACCGTGGCCTGGCGCTGTTCAGAGGGGTCGGGGGTGACCGGCCGGGAGCCAGTCGAGGCAGGGCCGGTCGAAACGGGGCCGGTCGAAACAGGGCCAGCCGAGACAGGGTCAGCCGAAGCAGGGTCGTCGTCAGGACGGGGGATGAGCCGACGCGCCCGACGACCGTGGCGAGCGTTGCGTACCCACCAGATGCCGAGGAAGAGCGCCGCACCCACCATGAGGAACCAGCCCACATCCGAGATAGCCGTCGACGTCACCGAACCGGTGCCTGTGCGCAGGACCATGTTGCCGGACGGCGTTTCGATCTGCAGCGACAGGGGGAAGGCTCCAGGAGCCCGTACCACAACCGGTATCCGCAGGAGCGTGGTGGGGCGGCTCAAGGTCAATTGGCAGCTTTCTGCGCTCTTTTCGGCGTTTCCGGGGGTACAAGAGCCTTCGCCGAAAGTGGCCGCCAAGAAGCTCAGTTGTTCGCTCGTGAGGACCAAACGCACGCGCACCGGAGCGGTGGCAGTGGACACCAGGGTCAACGGCAAGCGGCCCTGGCGGGACGTGAGAGTGATCGAAATTGAAGGCGGGAGGCGCACATTCCCCAGGGCCGAATCAGCCGCCCGCAACACCTTGGCGATTATGGAAGCCCGCTGTGACCCGTCGAACGATGACGACAGGCTGACAAACAGCCTCTGGTCCAGCCCCTTCACGAGCGACCCGCTCTGGCCGTAAACCTGGCCGTCGGCGGCCACGTCGTCTCGAGCCTGCTGCAGCTGCTCCACTCCTGCGAGCTGGACCGCACGTTGAGCGGGCGCATCGAGCTGGCGCACCATGAGGGCGCCGCTGTCCGAGGGCGCCAGTGGCACGTCTTTGAACACCTGCTGGAGGTTGACGGCCTGGACGAGGGGGTTGCCCTGGAGGCCCGCCAGCAGGACCGAAAGGAAAACGGGGCTGACTTCTACACCGGGCGCGGGGATGATGACAACGCCCCTCTGGTCGCTGGGCCGTTCCAGGTCGATCATGGCCAACTCGGCCAGGAACTGGTTTGCGACGAGGACACCGGTGGCGGGAGAGGTCGCCTTCGCCACCCGGGCCGACAGTTCAGTATCGGCGCCCACGGCCACGACGGCCGGTCCCCTCACCGAGAGCTTGGTGGGCTGAGCGAAGGTGAACACTTGGTCGTCCAGCGGCAGCGTGGACAGATCCTGCTCGGGTACTGCCACCTCCTTGACGCCGAGGCTGGCCAGAGCGCTCATACTGGCCGGGTCAATATCGCCGGTGGAGGCCCACGTGGTGAGGGTCGGTTCGGCCCCGAGAAGCCGGGCGAGGTCGGTACTGCCCAGCGCAAGTTGCCGGCTCAGATCGTCAGTGAGGCCCGAACCAATCAGTTGCGGGATGTTCAAAGGCAGCGCCGTCGCGGGGAGTAATTCGTCGCCGGCAGCCACCGCCTCTCGCAGGTTGGCCAATGCGGCGCGACCGGCCGAGGTCCCCCGGGCCATCGACTGCAACGTGGGATTCTGCAGCCCGTATGGTGACGGGCACGTGCCAGCGAGCCAGGTCCGCCGCGTCACCCTGGAGGGTGGCGGCAGAACCACTGGACAGCGGCCCCGGGCCACCAAGCGGGCCGATCTGCACGTTGCCAACCATCGGCAAGACAAACGAAGCGTCCAGGCGCAGCGAGCTCAGGTCCTTCCCGGCGTAGACGATGAAGGTCGTGATCGGTTGGCCTTTCGGCACTCCGTCCCCGTTTTCTAGGAAAACGTGGACCGGGTACACGCCAGTACCCGACAGCTCTCCGCTCGATTGGTTGACAGAGATGTCGACGTCGACACCGCCCTTGGGATCTCGAGCCAGATCCGTGAGGGGTACGGGGCTGCCGCCCGGCTGGTAGTAGGAACCGTAGAACTCGCCCCCGAGAGCACCCTGGAATTGCGAGCGTGTAGTTAGCCCGGGGTACACATCCACGGCCAGCATTTCGTTGCCAGGGGATTGCGCCGTGACTTTCAGATGGAGCTGGAACTGCGTCGAGCTGGGGTCGACCCAAGGAGTCTGAGAAAGCAGCTGCAGGCCGTCGGGGCCAGTGGCGACATCAGGCGGCGGGGGAGCCCGCTTGATCTGGACAGAGTGCTGTACCCCGGCAGCCCGGTTCCCTACTGACTTACCTTCTGACGCCGGCCTACCCCCGGGTGTCAGGACCGGCCGGGGTGCTGCCTCCGCACTGCTCGTGTCGGTAGCGGCCAAGACAATGGCCCCAACAGACACGTTTGCCACCAGTAGTGCCGCGATGGCCACGACGCGCGCCATCCGACCCCAGCGCAGGTTGCCGGGGTAGGGACAAGCCAGAGAACGCAGAGGCGTCGAGGGCATCGCTCAAACCACCTACGGACGCGAAAGCCCGGCCGACAGCACCGAGAGCCCAGCGGGATCCTCACGGAACCCGACCCGACGGTACAAAGCCAGCGCCGATTCGTTGCCCATTTGAGTGTTGACGACGATGTGTTGGGCGTTCACCCCCCGCAACCAGTAAAGGCCGTCCAAGAGCAACCTCTTTCCTATCCCTTGGCCCTGAGCTTCGGGTAGGACCGCGAGACGCTGCACAAACCCGCGCCTGTCCGACGCCCCGCAGATCGCGTACCCGACAACCTTACGCTTCACACCCAGGACAACCCGTAGATGCCGCTGCTGGGTTGCCCCCATTGCATCCCGCAAGCCCGCTTTGTCCAAGCGCCAAAACGGGGCAAAGGAGGCGTGGTCGACCCGGAGCAAGGCGTTCTGGCGCAGGATGCCGGCGCGGTGCAGCGCCGGCCCCGGGGGGAGGGGCGGCAAAACCACGCCTTTGTCGAGGACCAGTAGATGAAGGTGCTCATGGACGCTGAACCCGGCTTCGAGGAAACCGCCCTGCTCGTCGGGGGAGAGGGCGGCGGTAACGACCTGCCGGAAACCTTGCTCGGCCAGCACGCCAAGGCACCGGCGCACAAAGTCCGCCGAGGCCCTAGCACCGTCCGGCACGGGTACCAGGAAAGCTACGGAGCCGTCCGCCGGCCACGGGGCGGCGCGAGCCGACTCCTTTCCCCAGCGGATGATATTGCCTAAAGCGGGCATCTGTCCTCACGGTGAGGGCTCGAGCAGCCCGTCCACGGGGCAAGGAGTTTACTCTCCGCGTCAATGGGCCCGGGCACTCCCAGGTCACCGGCCATAGTCGAACCCGGCTCTCAGGCCAGCCGGAAAACCTGCCGATACCACTCCACGGTGATCGATTTACCCGCCATCCTCCGCCACGTCGTTGAGCAGGGCGCGTCCGACTTGCACATCAAGGTGGGCTCGCCTCCCAGGGCGCGGGTCAATGGCGACCTGCGCATGACGCCGTTCCCGGCCATCGGGCATGAGGAGTGCGAGGACCTCATCCAGGTGATCGTGCCTCCTGACCGGCTCGAAGAGTACAAGGAAACGGGAGAAGCCGACTTCTCTCTTTCCGCCAACGGCCTCGGGCGGTTCCGTTGCAACGCCTTCCGCCAGCGGGGTTCTACCGGGCTGGTCATGCGGCGCGTGCTGCCCAGCGCCCTGACAGCCTCCGAGCTCGGCCTGCCGCCGGTGGTCACAAAGCTGGCAGAGGAGCACCGGGGGTTGGTGCTCGTTACCGGCCCGACGGGTTCGGGGAAGACAACGACACTGGCCGCCATGGTCGACCACATAAATACCAACCGGGCCGCCAACATCATCAGCATCGAGGACCCCATCGAGGTGCTGCACCGGGACAAGATGTCGATCATCAGCCAGCGAGAGGTCGGGTCGGATACCAGAGACTGGTCCCAAGCCATGCGGCGGGTGCTGCGCCAGGACCCCGACGTGATCCTCATCGGCGAGATGCGAGACGCAGAGACGGTACAGGCCGGGCTCTCGGCTGGTGAGACGGGCCACCTGGTGATGTCCAGCCTGCACACCACCAACGCCACCGAGACCATCAACCGGATAGTGGACTTCTTCCCCCCGTACCAGCAGCGCCAGGTCCGGATCAGCCTCGCTTCTGTGCTGCGCGGCGTGGTCAGCCAGCGACTGGTCCCCCGCGCCGACGGCGTTGGACGTGTGGTAGCTGTAGAGGCGATGGTGATGACGGGGCGTATCGCGGACCGGATCCTCGAACCTCACGGCGGCAACGGGGAGTCGATCGAGGACGTCATCTCGGACGGCGAGTACCACGGTATGGTCACCTTCGACCAGAGCCTGTTCAACCTGTTCAAGGCGGGCGAGATTTCACTGCGGGCCGCGCTCCAGGCGGCCACCAACCCTCACGATTTCCGGGTCGCGCTGCAAACGGCGGGACTGCTGCCCTCGTTATAAAACCCTCTGAAGGGCCCGCAAATCCCTAGGCTCGCGGCTGTGGTACCGGAAAGGTTGCGGCCCGTCCTGGACATTGCTAACGAGCTGGCTCGATTGTTCGGCGACGCCGGCGCTCGCCTTTACCTTGTCGGAGGGGCCGTCCGTGATGCTCTCCTGGACCAACTAAACCCCGACGGCGACCTCGATTTCACCACCGATGCCCTTCCCGACGTGACGGAGCAGGTCCTGTCCTCTTGGGGGGACAGCATCTGGACACAGGGCAAGCGGTTCGGCACCATTGGCGCGGTCAAAGACGGCCATCGGGTCGAGGTCACCACCCACCGCGCCGAGGAGTACGCGGCTAGCTCGCGCAAACCGGACGTGGCCTTCTCGACCGCTATCGAAGCCGACCTGTCGAGACGAGACTTCACCGTAAACGCCATGGCGCTCTCGCTGCCCGACCTGCAGCTGGTCGACCCGTTCAACGGGGTCGACGACCTGGCCGCCAAAAGGCTGAGGACGCCACTGCCGGCCGAGCTGTCCTTCACCGACGACCCCCTGCGGATGTTGCGGGCGGCCCGTTTCATTGCCGGCTACGGGCTCCAACCCGCGCCCGAACTTGTCGACGCCGTGACCAGGCTGCGCGCCCGGCTGGACATAGTCTCCGACGAGCGGGTCCGCGACGAGCTCGACAAGCTGCTCGTAGTACCGGACCCTTCGGACGGCCTCTGGTTCTTGGTGAACACCGGGCTGGCGGAGGAATTCCTCCCCGAGCTGCCGGCATTGGCCCTCGAGCAGGACCCGGTCCACAGGCACAAAGACGTCCTGGCCCACACCGTGGCCGTCGTACAGCGGGCCAGCCCGAGGCGGACGGTGCGCCTGGCCGCGTTGCTGCACGACATCGGCAAGCCAAAGACGCGCTCCTTCGGCCCGGTGGGACCGTGACCTTCCATCACCACGAGCTCGTTGGGGCCAGGATGACCCGAGACCGGATGCGGGCACTGCGGTACCCGGTGGAGGACATCGAAAGAGTCAGCAAGCTGGTCGAGCTTCACCTCCGGTTCCACACGTACGCCATGGGATGGACCGACAGTGCTGTGCGGCGGTACGTCCGTGATGCCGGCGACCTCCTCGAGGACCTCAACGAGCTGACCCGTGCCGACTGCACTACCCGCAACCCCATGCGGGCGCGGGCGCTGTCCCAGAGGATGGACGAGCTCGAAGCGCGGGTCGCTGAGCTGCGCCAAAGCGAAGAGCTGGCTGCTATCCGCCCGGACCTGGACGGCCGAGAGGTCATGTCCCACCTGGGAGTCGGGCCGGGGCCGATCGTGGGGCGGGCGCTCGCCTATCTCCTCGAGCTGCGGCTGGAGGATGGGCCCCACTCTCGGGAGGACGCCCTCCGGCTGCTGGACGAGTGGTGGGCGGGGCAGCCAGAGTCAGCTGGTTAGGCACCGACGGTTGATACCGCCGGCCGAGACTCGGGCCGGCGGCGGGTTGTTGCCGCGTCGCGTGCACCTTTATCCGGATAACGGATAAAATCATCGACAGACGGCGGTGCTCGGTCGAAAAGTGCACACGACGGTACCCCGAGCGACCGGGTAAATTGCACTTTTAGCCGGCAGCGCCGGTCGGCGCCACGCTGCTCCACCGGAAACGAACCTGCAGCCGAAAAGGCCCGAATAGCTAAGCGTCTTTCCCGGCGATGAATTGCTCCACCATGTCGTGCGCCTCGTCATCGTGGTACTGGACGGGGGGCGATTTCATAAAGTAGGCAGATGGCGCCAGCAGCGGGCCGCCAATGCCCCGATCGAGAGCGACCTTGGCGCAGCGGACGGCGTCCGTCACCACGCCGGCAGAGTTCGGCGAATCCCACACTTCCACTTTCAGCTCGATGTTCAGCGGGACGTCACCGAAATTCCGCCCCTCCAGGCGGATATAGGCCCACTTCCTGTCGTCGAGCCAGTCGACATGGTCAGAGGGACCGACATGAATGTCCCGCGACGATATCCCCCGCTCGATCTGGCTCGTAACAGCCTGGGTCTTGGAGATCTTCTTGGACTCCAGGCGTTCGCGCTCCAGCATATTTTTGAAGTCCATGTTGCCGCCGAAGTTCAACTGGTAAGTGCGGTCCAGGGCGAGGCCCCTGTCCTCGAACAGCCGGGCCAGTACGCGGTGAGCGATAGTCGAACCCAACTGGCTCTTTATATCGTCCCCGATGATAGGCACACCAGCGCCGGTGAACTTGCTGGCCCAGGCAGGGTCACTGGCGATAAAGACGGGTATGGCGTTGACGAACGCCACTTTGGCGTCGAGGCAGGCCTGGGCGTAATGCTTCTGAGCGAGTTCTGAACCCACGGGAAGATAAGACACCAGCACGTCCGCCTTGCTCTTGGCCAATATGTCGGCTACGTCCACAACTGGAGCAGGCGACTCCTCTACCACCTCCCGGTAATAGCGGCCGAGCCCGTCCAACGTAGGGCCGCGCATAACACACACGCCGAGGTCACCTACATTTGCAAACTTGATGGTGTTGTTCTGGCCCGCCCAGATCGCCTTGCCGACGTCTTGGCCGACTTTGCCGGCATCAACGTCGAAGGCGGCCACAACTTCGATGTCGCGGACGTGGTAGCCCCCCAATTCGACATGCATCAGCCCCGGGACATTGTCCGCCGGGTTGGCGTCCCGGTAATACTCGAGGCCCTGCACGAGCGAACTGGCACAATTGCCGACGCCCGCTATGGCCAATCGCAGTTTTCCCATTAATTGCCGTCCTTTATAGGCTCGGTGCTATTGCTTATTGCGGGGGTCGGCGCGGCCAGGCCTCGGGCGCGCTGCAACTGTGAGGCACTGGCCAGAGGGACGAGCTTGGCCACCGGCCCAACGGGCGTACCCCGCGTCACGCCCGGGCTCACGGCCGGCTCAGCCGCGCCAGCTGCGCCTCCTGCGCCTCCTGCACCCGTACCGCCGGCGGTGCCCAAACGCTCTTCCTGGATCAAGTTGTCGAGCCAGGAAACGTCACGGGAGAGTGCTTCTTGCTGGCGCTCGGCCAGGACTCGCATGTACCGGTCGTCTCGCCTGGCCCGCGCCCGGGCGGCCAGGTGAGCCAACCGCTCGCGGAGCACGGCCCGGCGCTGCTCGAGCAGGCCCAGCCGCCGCTCCGGGGCGAGATACCGTGCGAAGGCGAGCCGCAGGTTGAAGGAGCGCTCGTCTTCGCCTCCGGTCTGGCTCCCGGCTAACAGTTCCTCGAACATCTCGGACCCGCGCGCCGTGATGCTGTATACCTTTCGCCGCCGTCTCGCTCGCCACTCCGGCCCGGTTGAGCCGGTATCGCCGGCCGCCTCCCGGTCCTGTCCCGTGACCACACGTACGGCCCCGGCGCCTTCCAACCTGGCTAAAGCCGGGTAAAGGGAGCCGAAGGATACGGCACTGGCCAGGCCAAAGACGTCCGCTAGCCGTTTCTTGAGCTCGTAGCCGTGCATGTCCTGTTCTTTGAGCAGGCCGAGCACCGCGATTTCGAGCATCTCCCGATGATAGCGGCCCGATGTATCGGCACCGCTACATCGGGCCGCGATGGCTGAACAGTTAGCAGTTGCACCCCTCCGCGTGCGAAATCTCCCGCTGTCTGTGGTCCGACTCCCGAGAACCGCCGCCTTCCCAGGTAACCTGGGTGCCCGTGGTTGCGCTATGGCACTGAGGTTCCTGCCCGGGACAGCATTTACTGCGGGTTCGCCGCTACGCGTGCTCGGCAACGTCGATTACCGCTTGGCCCGCAACGTCGTAGTAAGCGAGTACCGGAAGGGCCACTTGTCGCGCCTCGACGTTTGCGACGCTCACCCGGAACTACTCCGGGCCGCTCTCGACGCGGGGGAGGAGGCCCCGGAGGACTGCCCGATCTGTGAGGGGGTCAAGCTGAGGCTGGTTTCCTACGTTTTCGGCCAGCGGCTGCCGGCGTCAGGGCGCTGCGTCGCATCCAAAAAGGAGCTGGCCAAGCTGATCCGCCCCGGCCGGGACCTGGCCTGCTACGTGGTCGAGGTCTGCCCCAATTGCTCCTGGAACCACCTGGCGCAGGCGTTCTCGCTGACCGGCGGCATGTCCCCCAGCTGAGCGACGGGCTGGAGGAGCGAAGCAGTAGATTTGCCTTTGGTGGCCGGGAGCCAGGTTGGCACTGGACCACCAGGGAGATGAAATGAGCGTGTCACCTGGGCACCCGGGATCCGGGGTGCCGGAAAGACCGTCGCCTGAGCGGGCCGGGCCGCAGCCGAGTACGCAGAAATTGGGCGTGCCGTCGATCCGAGAGCGAAAGCGCGGCGCCGAACCTCTGGTCATGGTCACCGCCTACGACGCCCCCAGCGCTCGGGCCGCAGCCGCAGCTGGAGTTGACCTCATCCTCGTCGGGGACTCCCTCGGCATGGTGGTACTGGGGTACGACGACACCCTGCACGTGACCATGGACGACATGGTTAGCCACACAGCTGCGGTAGCCAGGGCGCGACCACCCCAGTTGATCGTGAGCGACCTACCCTGGACCAGCTACCACCAGGGCGCTGCGCAAGCGGTAGACAACGCCGCCCGCCTCGTTCGGGCCGGCGCCGGCGCAGTCAAGCTCGAGGGCGGGGTGAAACGGCTCGACGTCGTCCATGCCATCCTCGACGCCGAGATACCGGTGATGGGCCATTTGGGCCTTACCCCGCAGTCAGTGCACGCAATGGGTGGCTACCGGGTGCAGGGTCGCGACAGGGCCGGTGCCAAGGTGCTCGTGGAGGACGCCATCGCCCTTACTGACGCCGGCTGTTTCGCCATCGTGCTCGAAGGTATCCCTGAAGACCTGGCCCGGGAAATCACCGAGGCGGTCCCGGTGCCGACCATTGGTATAGGGGCCGGCGATGTGTGCGACGGGCAGGTGCTGGTGTTCCACGACATCGTTGGCCTCGGAGGGGCAAGGCTGCCTCGCTTCGCCCGTCGCTATGCGGACCTCGAGGGCCTGGCCGTTCAGGCCGTGGCGCAATGGGCCGCCGACGTACGGGAGCGCCGCTTCCCCTCCGCCAGCGAGACATACCACTAGACCCGAAGCGGGCCGCTGGGCCGAAGCCGGCCACTAGACCAAAGCGGGCCACTAGGCCAAAGCGGGCCGCTGGGCCGAGCCGGCCATTAGTAGTCGGAGCGACCAGGCGAACGCCGACGTACGTATAACGCTGAGGCGAGCGGCTCCGCCCGGGTTACCGTCACCGGTCAGTGCCATCCTTGGTTGCGATGGAACGTTCGCGGACGTCAGGTACCATGGCTCTCGCACAATTGGATAGTGCCGCCGAGGCCAACGTTGGCCCGGGTGTCGTAACCGGAGATCCTGGCCGCTGGGCCGGTCCCCAAACGGGCATCCGAGCCAAGGTAAGCTCCGGCGACATTAGGCCCTGCTCCGGGAAGTCCGGAGCCCAGGTGGCCGGGACAACCGGCCCTCTGGCCCACAGGGAAAGGTAGGTGAGCCGCATATGCGGCCCTATGAAGTCATGGTCATCTTCGACGCCAGCCTGGAGGATGAAGCTATCCGGGCACAGGTCGACCGCTTCACCCAGCAGCTGACGGCTGCAGGTGCCAAGTCGGTGACTACGGATATTTGGGGCCGGCGCCGTTTGGCCTACCCCGTTCGCCATCGCAGCGAGGGCTACTACGTGGTCATCGACGCTACCGCGGAACCCGCTGCCTTGTCCGAGCTCGACCGCCTACTCACCCTCACTGACGAAGTCATAAGGCACAAGGTGATGAGGGTCCCAGAGCGCGCCGCCGGCCGGTCACGCCCGGCCGCGTCCCATGGGGCCACCACCGCAGTGGGCACCAATACGAACGGAGCATGAAATGGCACAAGACAACTCGGTTAGCATCGTCGGCAACCTCACCCGCGAGCCCGAACTGCGGTTCACTCCCAGCGGCCAGGCCACAGCCACTTTCGGCATTGCTGTAAACCGCACCTGGACCGATCGCCAGAGCCAGGAACGGCGCGAATCGACGTCCTTCTTCGACGTGGTCTGCTGGGGCACCCTGGCCGAGAACGCCGCCACCTCTATAACTCGCGGCACCCGCGTCGTAGTGACGGGGCGGCTGGACCAGCGCTCCTGGGAGAGCCAGGAGGGCGACCGCCGGTCGAAGGTCGAGATCACGGCGGAAGAGATCGCCCCCAGTCTGCGCTGGGCGACGGTACAGGTGACCAAAAACGAGCGCCGCAGCCCGGACAGCTCAAACGGCGACACCCACAGCGCCCACGAGCCTTCCTATCAACGTGCGCATGCTGAGGCGGCGCCGGCTGGCTACACCGCCGGCCACGAAGACGAGGAGCCGTTCTAAAGCCCATGGCACGTAGCAACGATCGGGACCGCAACCCGAAAAGAGCCCCCAAAGAGGCCCGCCCCAGGGGCAAGCGTAAGGTCTGTGTGTTCTGCAAAGAGCACGTAGACCGGGCCGACTACAAGGATGTAAACCTCCTACGGCGGTTTATGAGCGAACGGGGCAAAATCCGCTCGCGGCGAGTGACCGGAAACTGCACCCAGCATCAGCGTGATGTGCAGGTCGCCATCAAGACCGCCCGCGAGTTGGCCCTCCTGCCGTATGTGCAACGGACCGCCAGCGAACGTGGTCCTGGTCGGCCCCGGCCTACCCCCGGACGCGAGGACGCAGTCGAGCTGGGCGAAGGTTCAGCGCCTGACCGGGCCCCGGCCTACGAAGCCGGCGCCGACCTGGAGCCCGACGCTGAACCAGAACTGGCAGAAGTAGAGCCCTGATGAAAGTAGTACTTCGCTCTGACGTCCCCAATCTGGGCAAGCGCGGCGACATCCGTGACGTGGCTGACGGCTACGCCCGCAACTTCCTGCTCCCCAAAGGCCATGCCATCCCGGCCAACTCTGGCATAGCTCAGCAGGCGGAGACCATGCGCCGAGCGCGAGAGACCAAGGATGCCCACGACCGGCAAGCGGCAGAGACAATCGCGCGGGCCCTGGTCCAGCACGTCATCCGTCTACCGATGCGGGCCGGTCCAGAGGGCCGGCTCTTCGGGTCGGTGACCACGGCGAACATTGCAGATGCGATCGCCGAACAGGCCGGCGTCGAGATAGACCGGTACCGGCTCCAACTCGACGAGCCGATTAAGGCGCTCGGTACCCACGAAGTGCCGGTGAGGCTTCACTCTGAAGTGGAGTTCCCGGTGACCGTCGAGGTGGTCAGGGCCTAATCACTACGAGGGCGGGGAAGCACAATTCCCTGCCCTCGGTTGTTCTTCAACGCCTCACCTGGAGCGTTTGGTTATGCACTGACAAGCGCGTGTGCGTTAGACCCGCGCCATGTTGGCAAAGCGGGTGAAATGGTCCAGGAACGCCAGCTGCGTCATGCCAGTCGGACCATTACGGTGCTTGGCGATTATTATCTCCGCCGCGCCTTTGTCGGCCGAGTCCTTGTTGTAAACCTCGTCCCGGTATATAAACAGGACCACGTCCGCATCCTGCTCGAGGCTGCCAGATTCGCGCAGGTCCGCCAATACCGGTCGCTTGTCGGCGCGGGCCTCGAGGTTACGAGAGAGCTGGGACAGAGCCACCACGGGCACCGCCAACTCTCGGGCCAGGATCTTGAGACCTCGACTTATTTCTGAAACCTCGACTTGACGGTTCTCGGCCGGCCCATGACCAGACATCAACTGGAGGTAGTCGACAACGATCAAACCCAGACCTTCCCTGCTCTTCAGCCGTCTGGCCTTCGCTCTTATCTCCATAACCGTCAAGTTGGCGTTGTCATCAATAAAGAGCGGGGCTTCGCCCAGCTTGCCAATGGCATTTACCACCTTCGGCCAATCAGACTCGTGTAACTTGCCATTGCGCATGCGGGAAGAGTCAACTCTCGCCTCAGAGCACAGCAACCTCTGGGTTAGCTCTAGGTGGCTCATCTCCAACGAGAAGAACAGGACCGGCAACCTTCTCTCGATCGCCGCGTGAGCCGCCAGACCGAGAGCAAGCGAGGTCTTCCCCATGGACGGGCGCGCCCCGACGATGACCAAAGCGCTGGGCTGGAGCCCGGAAAGCCGTTCGTCCAGGTCGGTAAAACCGGTAGGCACGCCGGTGATGGCGTCCCCCCGGTTATAAAGGGCTTCCAGGTGGTCCAGGCTGATGGCCAGCAATTCCCGCAAAGGCTTTAGTGAATCTGTAACCCGCCGCTCCGCCACCTCGAAGACCATCGCCTCGGCTCTGTCCATAGCGGCCGTTACATCTTCTGGGAGCGAGTAGCCCATCTCGGCTATGTCACCGGCAACGCTTATGAGCCGGCGCAAGAGCGCATGTTCCTGGACAATCCGTGCATATCTGGACGCGTTTGCTATCGCCGGCGTGTTGGCTTGCAACCCGATCAGGTTGCCTGTGCCGCCGGCGGCCTCCAGTAGGTCGGCCCGCTTCAGCTCATCTGCGACCGTGACCGGGTCGGCCGGCTCGCCCTGCGCGTAAAGCGAACATATTGCCTCGAAAATATGACCATGAGCCGGGCGATAAAAGTCCTCGGTCCTACAACTTTCCACGGCCGAAGCAATCGCGTCCCGTGACAGCAGCATCGCTCCAAGCAAGGACTCTTCAGCCTGGAGGTCGTTCGGCGGCACCCGGACCGCCCGCGACCCTCCACCCGGGCCCCGGTCGCGGATGTCCGTGATCGCCTGAGCCACGGTCACATACCCTTACCGTCGGCCCCTGTGGGTCGCTAGATGTGAAAGGTCCCCAGTAGAGGGGGAAAACCTGTTGATTTCCCGTGGATTATCGCCAGCGCCGCTCCGACCAGGCACTCTGCCAAACCACATGGGTTCGAGTATAGCGAACTTATGTTCGACAACCAAATTACAACACTTCGGCTCTCCCCACCTCTGTCGACAGGTGCTAGCGTCGGCTCCCTACACGGCGCCTGCGGCCGTTGTGAGGGACTCGAGGAACAACCACTTTTGAGACACCGGCTCATTTTCCCAAGGCTGGGCCGAACCGCTGATAGCGGGACTGACCAGCCGCTAGTGCTTCCATCAGGGACTTGCGCCCCGTTGTCTCTCGAAGAGCCCAGCGCCAGCGAACACGCATGCAGGTGGGGCGGCCGGACGCGAGTTGCCTATCGTGGCACCTTTCCGGCCCCGTGGCGTACCAATACGATTGTGGGCCCCATGAGGTTAGGAAGCGTGACCCGATGATGAGTGATCTCGCACAACTATGGGCGACTAGTCGCGCCAGCCTGCGCCAGCAGGTACCCGAGCCCACCTGGAACACGTATTTAGCCCCTCTCGTCCTCCTCGAGGGCGGCGACTCACAGTTCGTGGTCGGGGCACCGAACTCCATGATCCTCGAGCGCGTGGCCACTCGCTACCAGGGCATGATCGAAGAAGCTCTGGCCGAAGCCAGCTGTGCGGACGCTGTGAAGCTCGAGCTCGTCGTCCACTCCGGCCCCGGGCCGGAGACTTTGACGGTTGACGAGCCGGCCGCCCACGACAATGACTTTTCGGCTCACGCACCAAGGAATGACGAACTCGCACGGCCGATGGCCAACGAGACGCTGGTGCGCCCCACGGCACCTCATTCGTCTCAGGGGGCGGGAACCGCGGCGGCATCTTCACGGAACGACCGACGGCCCCATCTAATGCTCAACCCTCGTTATACCTTTGAGGCTTTTGTGATCGGGGCCTCCAACCGCTTCGCGCATGCGGCCGCGCAAAGGGTAGCAGAGGAACCGGCTAAGGCTTACAACCCGCTTTTCATCTATGGTGCTTCGGGCCTCGGCAAAACACACATGCTTCATGCCATTGGGCACTACGACGACCAAATCTTCCCCCACCTCAACGTTTGCTACGCCTCCACCGAAACATTCCTCAACGAGTTCATCGACGCCATACGGACACACGGCCAAACGGCGTTCAAGCGTCGCTACCGCGCCTACGACGTCCTGCTTGTCGATGACATCCAGCTACTGGAAGGTAAGAAGGAAACACAAGAAGAGTTCTTCTATACCTTCAATTCCTTTTATGAAGCCGAAAAGCAAATCGTTATTTCATCGGACCGGCACCCGCGTTCCATAGCCACTCTGGAAGACCGTCTCCGGAGCCGCTTCGAATCCGGACTCATCACGGACATCCAGCCGCCCGAGCTCGAAACCCGCTTGGCCATCCTGCGCAAGAAGTCCGAGGGGGAGAGGGTCGCCATCCCGGAGGACGTGCTCGAGCTGATTGCCACCAACGTAAAGGACAATATTCGCGAGCTCGAAGGCGCGCTAATAAGGGTCTCAGCCTACGCCAGCATTCACCAGGTACCCGTCACGATCGAAGTGGCCAAAGAGGTACTGAAAGACATGCTGGACGCCAACGAACCCCGCAAGGTCACCGCGGACCAGATCCTCGAAGCGACGGCCAGGGCCTTCGACCTCTCTATCGATCAAATCTGCGGGCCAAGCCGGCGGCGCCCCCTCGTCGCGGCCAGGCAAACGGCCATGTACCTGTTCCGGGCGCTCACCGACTCCAGTTACCCCCAAATCGCCCACGTCTTCGGGGACCGTGACCACACCACTGTGATGCACGCCCAGAAGAAGGTGTCCAGGCTCATGAGCGAGAAGCGCCAGGTCTACGAACAGGTGACCGAGCTTATGCACAACCTCACCTCCGGTGACTGAGCGGCTGTCCACCTATGAGCAACCTGTGCCGGGACTTTGTAACTTCGGGGGACAGAGCTAGGGCCCGTCCACAAGGACCGACGCGCAGCGCCCGCAGTACACTCCAGCTATCCACACCATGAGAGATGTCACCAACGACCCTGCCAGCCCGAACTCGCCGCCGTCCACAATCCACAGCACCTACTACTACTGCGTTTAAACTTTAAAGAATCCTTCTTAGTAGAGGAGCATCTGCACAGTGAAACTCCGATGTGAGCGTGACCACCTCCTTGACGCACTTACGACAGCCGGCCGGGCCGGCTCGGGGCGCTCCGGTGGTTCTGCCGTCCTTCAGGGGATAAAGCTCGACCTCGCCGGTGAACGCCTGGAGGTGACCGGGACTGACCAGGACCTCACCATCTCCACTCAGGTGGCCGTGGCCGGCCTGGCCGATGGCGCCGTGGTGGCGCCGGGACGGTTATTGACGGACATCGTCCGTGCCCTCGAGCCCGGAGCGGTGCTGGTCCAGGGCGACGAGGAAGAACTGCAGGTGTCGGCGGGCCGCTCGCAGTTCATGCTCCGGCCGTACGGAGCGGCTGATTTCCCGCACTTGCCCCCGTCGACGGGGCCAACCGTGGCTTTGTCCACGGCGGGATTGGCCGAGGCCCTTCGCGAGGTAGTGCGGGCCGCATCTTCGGAGGACACTCGCCCCGTCCTGACTGGCGTATTGATCGCGGCCGAAGCGGAAGGGCTACGGCTGGTGGCCACGGACTCTTACAGGCTGGCTGTGAAAGACCTGCCGGGGGCCAAGGACGTGTTGGCGGAAGGCCAAAAGGTGCTCGTGCCTTCCCGTGCCCTGGCCGAGCTCCAGAGGCTGCTGGGGGGCCAGGCAGAAGTCGTGGAACTGCACCTGGGTACGCACGACGTCCGGTTCACCGTGGGCCAAGTCAAGCTGTCGACCAGGCTCATCGAGGGAGAGTTCCCTCCGTACCGGCAGCTGATACCGTTCAGCTACCCCAATCGGCTTGTAATTGGCCGGGAATCGTTCCTTGATGCCGTTCGTCAGGGTCCGGCTTGTAGCTCGGGACTCGACCACGCCGGTGAGGATCGCCCTCCGTTCTGGCACTGTCCAACTGAGCGTTGTAACCAACGATTGGGGCCAGGCCGTCGAAGAGGTGGACGCTAAATACGAGGGGGCCGAGATGACCATCGCCTTCAACCCCCAGTACCTGGCGGAGGGGGTCGACGCTGTTGTCGGTGATGAGGTGGTACTGGAGACGATCGATGCCTTGAAGCCGGCCACCCTGAAGCCGACTGACAAAACAGACTACGTGTACCTGTTGATGCCAGTGCGGGTGGCTTGACGGGTTATCCCCCAGTTTGCGGTGTTCGTTGAACAAATAAGTATCAGCGATTTCCGCAACTATTCCTGGGTACAGATCGACCCGGCGCCGAGAGGGATAACCCTGTTCCAGGGTGATAATGGCTCAGGCAAGACCAACTTGCTCGAGGCAGTGGCCTATCTTTCGCTTTTGAAGAGCTTTCGTGGCGCGCCGGCCAGTTCGATGGTGCGAAAGGGCGCCCAGCAGGCAGTGGTCCGCGCCAATGCCAACCGCGAAGGCCGGAGCCTCCTGATAGAGACCGAGATCAATCTGGTAGGCCGGGACAAGGTACGGCTCAACCGTCAGCCGGTTCGTCGCAACGATGATCTCTTTGGTGTGGTCCTGGTGACGATATTTTCGCCGGACGATATAGATATGGTAAAAGGGGCGCCCCAGTTGCGGCGCGATTACCTCGACGATTTGCTCGTGGCCCTCCAGCCGAAGCACAGCGCGGTTCGCAGTGAGCTGGAACGGGTCCTGAAGCAGCGCAACGCGCTGTTGCGTTCTGCCGGTGGAGTTCTCAGGGGGAGCATGGTGAGCACCCTGGACATATGGGACCAAAAGTTGGCTGAAGTGGGTGAGGCAATGGCAGAAGCGCGCGCTGGCCTCGTGGGTACGTTGGAAGAAAGCACAGACCGGGCGTACCGCCAATTGAGCGGCGACATAAGCCACGAGGGCCTCAAAATAGGTTTGTCTTACGAACGCAGCTGGCGAGGACCGCTGTTCTCGGCTCTCAACGAGGCCAGGGCTGAGGACGTCCGGCGGGGGCTGACCAGTGTCGGGCCCCAGCGCGACGAGCTTCAGCTATTCATCGGTGGCTTGGCTGCCCGCACGCAAGCCTCGCAGGGGGAGCAGCGCAGCCTGGCCCTGTCTCTAAGGTTGGCTGGGCACTCCGCTGTCATTGACCGCCAGGCCACGAGCCCGGTCTTGCTCCTGGACGACGTCTTCTCCGAGCTGGACCCCGATCGCAGCGCCGCCCTGGCTTCATGTTTACCTGAAGGTCAGGTGCTGCTTACAGCGGCCGGGCCCGTGCCGGCGGGGTTGCCCGTCGAATGCCGGGCCCGGGTGCGCGACGGCGTCGTCGAATGGGGCGGTTCGGCGCCTTAATGGCGACCTCAGCCGGCAAAGGCAATGAGCCAAAGCGCGTCTCCGCATCGCTCTCTGAGGCGGCGCGGCTCATGGGTGCGCAAGGAGCCGTCGAGCTCTCCGCGGTCCGGCAGGTCTGGCCAGACATCGTTGGGCCCCAGGCCGCTGCTCACCTGTGGCCCAAGGCATTCGCGTCGGGCGTCCTGACGGTGGCCGCCGATCACCACGCATGGGCCGCTGAACTGCGTATTGTTGCTTCTGACCTGCAAAAACGCTTGCAAGTGCCATGTCCGTCCGTGCGGTCCATCATTGTCGTGGTCAGCCCGGGACAGGGCCTGAACTGGTAGAATGGACTCCTGGCAACTGGGTCGGTGAGGAGGACTTACAACCCGGCCGAACTCCCGTCTAGCGCGGCGGTCGCGAAACCGCGTCCCAGGTAACCGAGCAACAAGTAAAGGCAGATGATGACCAAGGTCGAACAGGAGCAGTTGGGCGCCGTCGACGGTATGTACACCGCGAAGGACATGGCCGTGCTGGAGGGCCTCGAACCGGTCCGAAAGCGCCCGGGCATGTTCATCGGGTCTACGGGGCCGTCGGGCTTGCACCACCTGGTTTGGGAGGTCGTCGACAATTCGGTCGATGAAGCTATGGCCGGGTTCTGTGACCGTATCGACGTGACTCTGCTGGCGGACGGCGGCTGCCGAGTCGTGGACAACGGCCGCGGCATCCCGACTGACATCAACCCCCAATACAAGCTCTCGGGGGTCGAGATCGCCCTCACGAGGTTGCACGGCGGGGGCAAGTTCGGTGGCTCGGGCTACAAGGTTTCGGGCGGTCTCCACGGTGTCGGGGTCTCGGTGGTCAATGCC
This sequence comes from uncultured Acidimicrobiaceae bacterium, assembly GCA_963845605.1. Classification (GTDB taxonomy): domain Bacteria; phylum Actinomycetota; class Acidimicrobiia; order Acidimicrobiales; family Palsa-688; genus Fen-671. The sequence continues at coordinate 11,773 of CAWJSS010000001.1, read as the reverse complement.
TTATCGCAGAAGCTGATCGTTGAAATCGACCAAATGGGCCAGCGTCACCGCATGGAGTTCCTCGATGGCGGCAAAGCGACGGGGAAATTGGAGATTGTCGGCCCTTCCCCGCGCAACCGCCGCGGCACGACAGTTGCGTTCTGGCCGGATCCACAGATCTTCGAGGAGGTCGCGTTCCGCGCCCAGACCGTCCTCGAGCGGCTCCAGATGTACGCGTTCCTAAACGCCGGCCTCGAGATCAACTTCCGCGACGAGCGTGAAGGCGGCGCCAGCCCGGCCAGCTATTGCTACAAGGGCGGGATCATCGACTTCGTCAAACACCTCAACGCCACCAAGGATCCGTTGTTCAAGCGGGTGGCGCATTTCAGAGTGGCGGAAGGCGACGGAGAGGTGGAGGTCGCCCTGCAATGGAACACGGGTTACAACGAGGGCCTGCACGGGTTCGCCAACGGTATCTCGACGATCGAAGGAGGCGCCCACGTCGAGGGTCTCAAGAAGGGCCTCACTAATGTGGTCAACAAGTACGCCCGCACCCGGAGCCTGTTGAAGGAAAAAGAGGAGAACCTGCTTGGCGAAGACATCCGGGAAGGGATGTGCGCCATAGTCTCGGTCAAACTGGTCAACCCCCAGTTCGAGGGGCAAACCAAAGCCAAGCTCGGCAACACGTCTATGCGCTCGCTCGTCGAGCGGGCGACCAACGAGAAGCTGGCGGAGTGGCTGGAAGAAAACCCCACTGAAGGCCGCCTCATTGTGACGAAGGCGATCCAGGCGTCCCGCGCTCGTGTGGCGGCCCGCGACGCCCGAGAGGCCACCCGGCGCAAGTCGCCTCTCGAAGGGGCGGGTATGCCGGGCAAGCTCACCGATTGCCGTACTCGCAATGCCCGCGAAGCGGAACTCTTCATCGTCGAGGGGGACTCAGCCGGTGGCTCAGCGGTCCGGGCCAGGAACCCGGAGAACCAGGCCATCTTGCCGATACGCGGCAAGATCCTGAACGTCGAGCGAGCACGAGTTGACAAAATGTTGAAGAACAACGAGATCCAGGCCCTAGTGGGGGCGATCGGCGCCGGCGTCGGCGAGGACTTCGACGTGTCCAAGATCCGTTACCACAAGGTCATCATCCTGGCTGACGCAGATGTGGACGGTAGCCACATCAGGACGTTGTTGCTCACTTTCTTCTTCCGGCAGATGACCCCGCTGGTCGAAGAGGGCCATGTTTACTGCGCCCAACCGCCGCTGTACTCGACGACGGTAGGCAAAGAGAAGGTCTACTTGAAGGACGAGGCGGCCAGGCAGCGCTTCCTGGCCGAGCGGCCGGCCCACAAAACCGAGTTCAACCGGCTGAAAGGCCTGGGCGAGATGGACTGGCACGAGCTCGGGAGCACCACCATGGCCCCGGGACCGAGGACGCTGCTACAGGTGGAGATCGAGCAGGCAGCCATTGCCGACGAAGCGTGCAGTATTTTGATGGGCGACGATGTCGAGCAGCGTAAGCAGTTCATTGTCGATAATGCCGGCGAGATCAGGTTCCTGGACATCTAAATGACAGATGTAATACTTCCTGGCGGCGCCAGCGACGACGGTAACGGGCCGCCTCCGGGGGTCCAACCGATCGAGATAAACGTCGAGATGGAGCGCTCGTTCCTCGAGTACGCCATGTCGGTGATCGTGCAGAGGGCCTTGCCTGATGCCCGGGACGGGCTGAAGCCGGTGCACCGGCGGATCCTCTACACGATGCACATCCAGAACTACCGTCCCGACCGGCCCCACGTAAAATGCGCCAAGGTCATCGGCGAGACGATGGCCAAGTTCCACCCCCACGGCGACGTCGGCATCTACGACGCGTTGGTCCGCCTGGCCCAGCCGTTCAGCCTGAGGGACCCACTGGTCGATTTCCACGGGAATTACGGCTCTCCGGATTTCCCGCCGGCGGCGTCGCGCTACACCGAATGCCGCCTATCCCAGTTGGCGTTGCACATGTTGGAGGGCATCGACGAAGAAACCGTCGATACGACCCGCAACTACCTCAACGAGGACGACGAGCCCACAGTTCTACCGTCTCGCTTCCCCAACTTGCTGGTCAACGGGAGCCAGGGGATCGCGGTCGGGATGGCCACGAACATCCCGCCTCACAACCTCGGTGAAGTCATTGATGCCACCGTCCATCTGATCGACAACCCTGAGGCCAGCATCGAGGACCTCATGAGGTTCGTCAAAGGCCCGGACTTTCCCACCGGTGGCTTCATACTTGGGCGTCAGGGCATTATCGACGCGTACCGGACGGGGCGGGGCTCCATCCGGATGAGGGCAAAAGCGACGATTGAAGAGACGCGCAGCGGCGCCCAGATAGTTGTTACCGAGCTTCCGTACCAGGCCAGCCCGCGCACCATTCAGGAGCGAATTGCCGAGCTGGTCAACACCCGCGACCTCGAGGGCATTCGCGACATACAGGACCTGTCGGCGGGCAACGACACGAAGATCGTCATCCCGCTCAAGCGGGACGCCAACGCCAACGTCGTACTCAACAACCTGTACAAACTGACGCCACTGCAGACCAGTTTCGGGGTCAACATGGTGGCGCTGGTCAACGGCGGGCCGCGAACGCTGAACCTCAAATCGGCGCTGGAAGCCTACGTCTCGCACCAGGTCGAAGTGGTAACCCGGCGTTCCGAATACCGCTTGCGGCGGGCACGGGCCAGGGCTCATATCGTCGAAGGGCTCTTGAAAGCCCTCGACATGATCGACGCCATAATCACCGCCATCCGGGCGTCCGAAAGCAGAGCGGAGGCGCGCGAGCGGTTGATGGCGACGCCGTTCGAGTTCACCGAGGTGCAGGCGGAGCACATCCTGGACATGCAGCTGTCCCGGTTGACCCGATTGGGCCGGGCCGACCTCGAGGAAGAAATGGCCAAGTTGCGCCAAACCATGGCGGAACTGGAGGCCATCCTCGCCAGCCGCGAGGCCTTGAACAACGTGGTGAAGACCGAACTGGGCGAGATCAGGGAGCGCTTCAATTCGCCGAGACGGGCCGCTATCACTTTTGACCCGGGCGAAATGGCAGCCGAGGACCTGATCGAGGACAGCGAGCTGGTCATCACTATGACCAGGGCCGGCTACATAAAGGGAGTGCCGGCTTCTACCTACCGCACGCAGGGACGCGGCACCCGGGGGATGCGGGGCACCAACCTGCGCGAAGCGGACATCGTTTCCAAGGTCATCCATACGACGGCTCACGCGCTATTTGCTGTTTTTCTCCAACCTGGGCCGTGTTTATCGCTTGCGGGCGTTCGAAGTCCCGGTGCAGGAACGTACGGCTCGAGGCACGGCGATAGTCAACCTGCTGCCCCTGGGGCCGGGAGAACGCATCCAGGCCCTCATCGATACCCGCGAGTTTTATTCGGACCGGTACCTGTTTTTTGCCACCAAGCAGGGCCACGTGAAAAAGACGGCCTTTGCAGAGTACGACAAAAGCCGCCGGGACGGCCTGATCGCCCTGAACCTGCGTGACGGGGACGAGCTGGTGGCGGTGATCGTCACCGCCGGGCAGGACGACATTTTCATGGTCAGCGGGACCGGCATGACGATCAGGTTTTCCGAGGAGGACGTCCGGGCCATGGGCCGCGACGCCGCCGGCGTACGGGGCATGGCCATGCGCCGGGACGACGAGGTGGTGGCCGCCGACATCGCCCGGGACGAGACCAGCATCCTCATGATCACGAGTGCCGGCTACGGCAAGCGCACGCAGCTGTACCATTTCCATCGCCAAAACCGGGGCGGCCTCGGTGTACGGGGCATCAGGCTGCCGACCAGGCGGGGCCGGGTGGTCTCCGCCTTCACCGTCGGGATCGAGGACGAGATCCTGATCATTTCCTCGTCCGGCGTCGTGGTCCGGCTCGCGGCGCGGGAGATCTCCAGCCAGGGGAGGGACGCGACGGGGGTGCGGGTGGTGAGCCTGGACGCGGGCCAGGAAGTGGCTTCAGTGGCGCCGGTGCTGGCCGTTGAGGAAGATTGATTGATGGCAGATCCCGGCCCGGGTCAGCCGCCCCGCCAAGGCAGTGGCCAGGGCAGCGGAGGTAGGCCCCCGCCAAAGGCGCCGGCCACGGCGCCCGGGCCACCCACTACGGCCTGGGACCAGCCCCCTGTCCGGGCTCCTCGTTACACAGCGCCGCCGGCCAACCCTTATTACCCCCCCGAACCGCGTACCCTGCCGCCACCGGGCCGGACGGCGACGCGGCCCCCTGTAACCCCTCCCGCCCAGCGTCCCCGCCCTCCTGCCGGCCCGGTCCGTCCCGACGGGCCCCGCCCGGATGGGGTTCGCCCAGACGGGCCCCGGCCGGATGGGGCGAGACCGGACGGCGCCAAGGCTGACGCCGCCGCCGTTGCGGCCGGCGCCGCGGTCGCCGCACCGGCCAGGCGTAAGAAACCCGTGGTCAGGGGGGTGCGGAGCCGGCGCCTGGTCCGCCGGTTCGACATCTGGAGCGTGTTCAAGGTCTCCGTCATCTTCTACATCTGCGTCTACGTGGTCATGCTGGTCGCCGGCACCGTCCTGTGGAACGTGGCCGCCGCCTTCGGCGTCATCACTGACGCGGACAAGCTGGTCCGGTCGCTGTTCGCCCTCAACACGTTCATCCTTCACCCCTTCACTGCGTTTTTGTGGGGGTCGGTCATTGCCGGCGCCGTCTGCTTCCTCGGGGTCCTGTTCAACGTGCTGGCCGCCGTGCTCTACAACCTGATCAGCGACGTTGTCGGGGGCGTCCAGGTCATCGTCGTCAGCGACCAGAGCTACGAAGAGAGCGTGTAAGCTTTTTCGGCTGGCGAGGAGGTCGGGGCCAGGGGCTATAGCTCAGCCGGTTAGAGCGCAGCACTGATAATGCTGAGGTCGGTGGTTCGATTCCACCTAGCCCCACCGATAAAATCCCTGGTCAGGGCAGATATCGGGTTCTGGCAGACCAGCCCTAGACCAATCGTCGTGCCCACTACGTGCCCAAAGCGTGCCCAAAAGGCGGTACGATTGGGCATGCCAGCCACACGGAGACGACACTTCGGGAGCGTCCGCAAGCTCCCCTCGGGCCGGTACCAGGCCCGCTACTGGCACGCGGGAGAGCGCTACTTGGCGCCCGAGACCTTCGGTGCCAAAGCAGATGCGTCGGCCTGGCTGGCCCTCGCCGAGGCCGACATCACGCGAGGCGCCTGGCTAGACCCCAACGCTGGCAAGGTGACGCTCGCTGAGGTTGTAAGTCGGTGGCTCGAGTCGAACCCTCTCAAACGGGGCTCGAGCCGTGCACGTGACCAGAGCATTCTCGAAAACCACGTGCTGCCCGCTTTCGGCTCTCGTCGTGTCGGGCAGATAACGCGGCTCGAGATCCAGCAATTGGTGGACAGCTGGTCGAAGACCTACACGCCATCGACGGTGACGCGGATGTTCGCCGTCCTGCGAGGTGTACTGACCTTCGCCGTCACAGCCGACCTCATAGCCCGTTCGCCGTGTGCGGGCGTCAGGCTTCCCAGATCCACGCTTGTCGAGCGACCGGTCCTGTCCGCAGCGCAACTGCAGGTGCTGGCGTCGGAACTCGGGCCTGACCAAGCCGCAATGATGTGGCTCGGTGTTGTGGGAGGCCTGCGGTGGGCCGAGTGCGCGGGGCTCCAAGTCGCAGCCTTGGACCTCCTCAACGGGACCGTCTCGGTATCGGCCCAACTGGGCAGAGACGGTCGCCTGGCAGCTCCCAAGTCGCGTGCCGGCACTCGACGCTTATCGTTGCCCGGGTGGTTGGTAAATGATCTGGCCGCCGTGCTGGCGCGGCGCGGCCTAACGGCGGCGAACCCAGAGGAATTCGTTTTTGTCAGTCCCGAGGGGATGCCGCTGCACTACACCAATTGGCGTCGCACCTGGCAGTCGGCTTGCAGAAAGGCAAACCTTGCCGGTCTTCGCTTTCACGACCTGCGCTCTATGGCTGCCACCGCACTCGTCGCCGCCGGCGTAGACATAAAGACGGCCCAGGCTCGTTTAGGCCACTCGTCCCCAACGGTTACCCTCGGCATATATGCGAGGGCGACCGAGCAGGCGGACCGATTAGCGGCGGAGGCCATCGGGGCGCTTTTCGCTCCACCCAACGATAAAGCATCAGCGCCGCGCATCTGATCCCACTGTCCGAACCTTCCGCTTCCAGTCGCCTGGACCCATACGGTGAGGCTCGAGCAGGCCGATCAGCTTGGCTGATGGCCTCGAAGTGTCATAAATCCCGCGCCCGCCCGACGTCTTCGTGCCCCCCTGCCACGAAGCAGTCTTCGTCCAGCCCATTGCTTCGGCGACATCAAGCGCTTCGGAATAAGTCAGGCCAAAAGTACAGGCTTTTCCAGGATCGTGCACGTTCCACACATACGCGAAGAGCAGTGTGGAAAACTTCTCGTACTTCCTGGCGATGCCAAATTGACGTTCGCTCGCTGCCTTCATCTGTATTGGGCAAGCCACAAAACCGCCGCCCGTTTCGTCGAGGTCGAGGTACGCGATCAGGTCAACTCCTCGGTCCCGTTCCGGGCGCGCAACCTCCAAGCCGTCCCGGACGAGCTGGGATACAAGGTAATTCCGTCCGACTATTTCGACGCTTTGTGCATCCATCAGTCCGGTATTCTACCGAGACGGAGCCACGCCATTAATGGAGCGAACTATCGGCCGCTGACCAAGTTTCTCGGGAGGAATCCAGTTTGCCCCTGGTGCCGATAGAAGCTGCCCAGTTGCGGCCGAGCTCGTCACTAAGAGTGACGGATGCTGATTGCTGCCGGGTAGATACGCTTGATCGGTGTTCGGACTCCGCATCGGCCCGTGGACCTTGACGGCACCATAAGTGCCCTCGGTGCGACTATTGCCTCGAATGCGGCGGGATTATCTGGCGCATGTGATCGCGCAATCATGGGCTCCACTTCGCCGGTTATCGAGCCCCTTAGCCATAGCGTCTAAGCGGAGCGCCTGCCACTGTCGTTCGCCACGGCCTGGCGACCCGGACTGGTTGGCCCACCATGGTAGCACCAAGGTGCTACCATGTTTGTCGTGGCTGTCGTAAAAAGATCGGTGTCTATTGACTCGGAGGTGGCGAGGGCCGCGGAGGATGCCGCCGCCGAGGAGGGCGTTTCCTTCAGTGCCTGGCTGTCCGAGGCCGCTGAGCGACGGCTCCGTGTGCGTGAAGGCCTTCGAGGTGTAGCTGAGTGGGAGAAGGTCGCTGGCGCCTTTACCCCAGACGAGTTGGCCGCTGGCGAGCTCTTGCTTGAGCGCCTCTTGTCCGCTGGGCCTCGTAAGCGAGCACGAAGCGCATGAACGTGGAGGGCGTCACGTACGACACAGGTGCCTTGGTGGCGGCCGAACGAAGTGACAGAATCATGTGGTCGCTTCACCGAGCGGCGCTGCGACGAGGGCTGCCGCCGACCGTCCCCGCCGGTGTCCTAGCCGAAGGATGGCGGGGCGGGCCACAAGCCAACCTTTCCCGGCTCCTGCAGGGCTGCGACGTAGAAAACCTCACAAGGGACCGGGCTCGCGCCGTAGGCGCTTTGGCGGCTCGCGGAAATCACGACGACATCGTCGACGTATCCGTCGTGGAAGGCGCGATCAGGCGGAATCACGCTGTCGTCACCTCAAACCCGGGCCATATACGCAAGATCGCCTCGGCGACAGGGGCTGCCGTCAGCATTCACACGGTCTGACGCTCAGCGCGCCTCGAAGACGGAGCATCTCTCGAAGCTCTTCTGGCAAGGCCTGGCAATCGGCCATGCCAGTTCGGCACTTATCGGGCGCCCGATTAATCATGCAGCGTTTCTCTCGAGGGGCATCGGAAAGACTCCAGCCGCCCCATACGTGCCGATCGGACCGTGCCCCGTACGTGCCGCGTGGGGTGAAGCAACTCTAGCTGGCACTCCGATCATCTCGTCTGGGTCCACGCTCAGCTCAGCGTGGAAACCCTCATCGGCAAGTACTCTCACGTCGGCGTCAAGGACCATGTCTGTCATGCCTGCGTCATCTTCTAAGCCGCCCGACGAGTTCGTCTGGTGTCATCTTCGCGACGGTAGATGGCCCAGCAAGGTAGCCTCGTATGGTCGCGGCCAGACGGCGAGGTTCACAGTGCTTCGCACCCATCGCAAGCAACTGATCAGCTGTCACGGCGCTCTTGCCACTTTCCGCGACAACAGTCATTGGAAGGACGTAGAAGCTCCATCCGGCAGCGATGTCGCTGCCCGTGTGACGAGCGAACACGAACATATCGCACTGATGACCGGGGCCGATCTCTCGAACTCGGGTCCGAATCCGTTTCTTGGTTCGCGGAACTCCCACTTTGCCGGGATTTCACCAGCCCTGTCCGGAAACCGGGGTATCCAGCTGCCAGAGCACTTGACTTGAATCCGGTGACGGAAGACCACGCGGCTTCCATGTGACATCCCACGTGGAGGTCGGATTCACCTCCTCGTTCGCTCCGGGGAGTAGTTCCGCGCAAGCGCCTCCGCGAACAGGGCTCGCGTTCTGTTGTAACAGCGGTCAATGCGTTTCCTTTCGACGTCGAGGCGACGTTCGACAGCGTGTTCGAACACGCCCGACGGAAGGTGCTCAAAGACAGTCACTTACGTCTTCCAGGGTTCGGTCCAGCGGTCACTCACATTACGCGCCGGGAAACGTGGTAGCCCAGAACCTGCGGCTCGCACAGGATTGCGGTATCCCCGAGGTGCCGTGTAGAGCGCAGCAGCCACAGCGAGCGGCCGCAACGCCTTCGAACAGTTGGCGTCGCACGTATCGACGACACCCTCAGGGTCCGCATCGGTCGCAGGCTTGCGACGGATTCGGCGATCACGAGTTTGTGGCCTAGACGAAGCAGTTTTCAGCTCAGGTGCGCAAAATGTTCCAGAGTTCCGACAATAATCTGGCTGCATATTCGGTCCAGCCTTTCAAGGGAACACCCCGGAACCGAGGGAGAGCCGATCCGTTGCACGGACGGGTTCTCCTTACAGAGAAGCCTTTTTCAGGCCTGCCGAACTGGAGGTATCTCACATCCTCGTAAGGCTCGGGGATGGCGCCTCTGCGGGTAAACTCGGTAAAGCTCGCGCCGAGACCACCCAGTTCTCCTGCGCCCTTCGTGTCAAGCTGCCTTCGTGCCCAGGCCACCCATTTACGGCAGGCTCGAAACCCCCGGGCTCGTCGGCGGTCGAGCGGTAACGCCGCGCACCCGCGGTCGGGTGACGTATGACGTCGTCGCGAACTGCCCCAACTTGCCGGCGCTCGGCCCGGAGCGCAATTCCCGGGGGTGCAGACCCTGGTTGACCGGTACTAGCGGACCGTGCGGGGCAGGTTATTGCGGGCTTGTAAGTTGTAGGGGTACCGCTTGAGGAGGCGGCGCAAGACGGGCCGGTCGGGCTCGCTGACAGGTACCAGTTCGATCTTCACGTGGCCATCTTCTCTATCGGAGGGGAGCGCGTGGCGTCAAGCGCGCCGCGGGTGCGAACAGTACGACGTTTTTAGTATTGCCCGTCCCGTCCCAAAACGGGCACTTGACGTAATCGTGCACCATGCGAGAGTGTCGAGCGGCACTGACCGCCCTCTTCTGTAACACTGTCATGTTTCAGTCAGTTCTCAGCCGCCTGTGGGTATTGGCCTCAGCCTGGCGGACGTTGTCCATATTGATGACCGAGCCCGAAAGGATGGAGAAGCGCCGGGATCAGCTCATTGCGTGCGCCGAGGCGGTGGCCAAGCTCGCCGATCACCGGGAGATCAAGCCCGTCCACGTTCGGCGGGTCAAGCATGACCTTGACATCCGCCCAGTCTTGGAAGCCATCGTGAGGCGCTGGACCAAGTCGGTACCGACCCGCTTCGAAAGCGTCGGCGCGAAGGGCAAGCCTGGATCGAAGCTGCAGCGCGAACATGTCGTGCCTTGCCGTGTCCTGGTGAACAGGATGATCACGAGCCCGAGCGAGTGCCGGGCGCTGCTGGAGCCACCCCCCCGCGGTGGTCATCGCCAGCGTCACGCCGGCAGAACACAGGCGGCTCGGCGGCATCTATACCCACCAAGACGACCGGTACCGCGGCATACCGCGGCGCCCATCCCGCAACTGCCCGGGCTTCGGATCGAGAGGTACAGAGCTACTGGGATTGCAGTCTTCCAGAGGTCGTGATGAGCACCGTTGAGGTCTTCTACGAGCAGGTGATGAAGCACGGGGCGGCGCGGCGGGGACTGCCGGGTTATGGAGAACATGCCTCGTGGGACTCTATGTCGAGGACATGATCAGCCTGCTCAACCCGACATGGGAGCGGGCCGTTGAATGGACCAGCTGGGATTTCGAGACAGCCTCAGGCCCCTCGGGTCGAAGTCAAGCAGGCGGCGGCCAAGCAGATTGGCCTCAAAAAGGCCCGAGCGCCCCGTCGTTCGACATCGCCGACCGGAAAGGCTTCTTCGGTCTTGACAACGGGTTCGTGACCCAGGCAGGTCGCTATGCCGACGTGTACGTGTTCGCCTGGCACGGCCTCTTCGGTGATGACTGTGACCACCGGGATAAGGACCAGTGGGAGTTCTACGTGGTCCCTACGTCGGCGCTCCCGCCTGGGCAGAAAACGATCGGGCTGGCCGGGATTCCGCCGGCTGGCGGAGCCGTGCCAACTAGACCAGGTGGGTGCCACGGTCGAATGCCTCTTCGCCAACGTAACCGCCCCCGACAAGGCGGATGAGTGATGTGGAACATACTCGACCCGACCGACGTGTCCTTCGGCTCGTCGGTCCACACTGTGGTGAGCATTGGGGCCCGTTCCTGGCCGGGCAACCTGGTCTTGTTTGCTTGGCGCTTACTGACCAGGGTCGGCAATATGGCGGGCTGGTACTGGTGATGGCCCGCGGTCAGGGCACGTCGGGAGGCCAAGGCCGCCGAAGGCCATTGCCAAGAACAGGGCGGCCAGGCTGGCCAAAGCGGCCAAGCCCGTGCCCCTGCTTTTCCCGAAGAGGAGCGTAAAGGTGAGGCAGACCGGCGCCGGCGTGCGCGTCGCCGGGTGAAGGTCATACCTGGCCCCGAGGGAACGCTATATCCACCTGATCCTCATCTGACCTAGCACGAACGAAAAGGACAGCATTGGGACCCATCCGGAAAATGGCGAGCATCTCCGCCGTTTCATTAGCGGCGCTCGGGGCGGTATTTGCCGTAACTGGTTGTCAGGCATCTAACCGTGCTTCCTTCAGCCCGACCACGTCGAGTACTTCAACGGTTCCGACCACCACCCCTAAAACAGTCCCGCCCGCCACCGTCACAGACCCGCCATGTGTCGCCGACCCCACGATGCCGGGGGTGCACGAGCCCGACCAGCACTCCTGTTCTCACGTGCCACGTTTATTGGAGGGGCCGAGGGTGCCCGTTCGCGTAGATCCCACTCGAACACCGGGATGCTTGTTGTGGATGCGCCTAACGGGCAGACCTACGACGTCCCCGTGAACGACGGCTACTACTACCTTGAACCAGACGGGTCGGTCACCGTTCCCTACTAAGCCTCCCTCATGCCCAGACCCCAGTCAGCCAGGCTGGGCGGCTCCACTCGGTCGCCTCACCGACGGTGCGGGTCGATACCCACGAACTGGCGCGTAGACTTGTTCTCGCATCGGGGTTTTCCTCCTCTGTCGTGAGGGTTTTGGTTTGCTACTCCCCGAGTGTGCCAACACTCGGGCTCTCACGGCAGAGCGAGGTGCCCTTGTGCCTTCCGCTCCCTTTTCCCACCGGGCCTGTCTCCCATTTCGCCGCCGGCTCCGTGGAGGGCCTGTCACGCGGG